>NZ_CAXBPD010000003.1:0-405628 GCF_963977555.1 uncultured Cyclobacterium sp.
GTTAATTGTTAATTGTTAATTGTTAATTGTTAATTGTTAATTGTTAATTGTTTTTTAAGGTTTATACTTCAAGAATCTACTACCGGCGTTTAAGCTTTTTAAAGCGCCAGTACCTGAGCTTGTCGAAGTCACTGGAATTTTTAACCGAGAATCCAATTGTTTAATCACTTTAGTGTTCAGGCTGGGCCTGACACTAAAGTGAACTGGAAAAGTCAGGATTTAGTCTCAAAGACTAAGTATGGCTGTATATTCCCCCATTTTCTAGGCTTGCAATCGGTCAATGCAAACGTATAATTCTAACTGTCTGAAAAAGCCTAGAGGTCTTCAACAATAATAAACATGGGTGAAACCCGTGGGCTATAAGAATGCTTCTACTTGATTTTGGCGGTATTGTTGCTCTTTTCTCTGCAACAATGCTGACAAAATCATATCGCAATCAACTAATGTTTTGAAATCATCCCAATCTATTTAGATTTTGAAGGTTGTATTACAAATTTAAACATTAAGGCATAAGTTAGAGGCCATTTTAGTCATTCCAACAAGCCGAATTAGCAGAAGAATGGCATTCGAGCAAATAAGAAATTTACGGTATAAGTGAACGGAAATGCAGAAGCCTAGAGGGCTTCAACAACAATAACCACGGGTGAAACCCGTGGACTTTAGACGTGCTAGTCCTTGATTTTGGCGGTATTGTTGCTTTTTTTCTGCAACAATGCTGACAAAATCATATCGAAATCAGCAAATGGACACTTCTTTTTAATGTATTCAATCCTGTTTATACAATAATAATTAACCATTTAACAAAAAGACAACATTTTATCAAAGGGCAGACAACCTTCCACTCAACCGATTTTTATATATTTATCAATCGGGAAATACCCTTTCAAAATACGAATCTTCGCAAAAAAGCCAAGCCCCATGAGAACAACCAAGTCAACCCTGCTCCTCCTTTTATTTTCGCTGTTGTTTTCATTCAGTTGTAAGGAAAAAGCGCCTGTGGCCAAACGGGTGATCATGCTGGGCATTGATGGATTTAGCTTGGAAGGGTATCAAAAAGCAAAGACGCCAAATATCGATGCGTTATTTGCGGATGGGGTGATTTCTACCAGTACCAGAACAGTAATGCCCTCTGTTACCATGCCCAACTGGACCAGTCACCTCACCAGTGGTGGACCTGAGCAACATGGTGTATTTGGCAATGGATGGGAAAAGGAAGAACACACGATTCCTCCTCAAGAGATGGATGAAGAAGGCTATTATCCTTCTATCTTTAAAATCGTAAAGGACCATGTGCCCAACGTTAAAACCGCTTTTTATTTTAACTGGAAAAGTCTCATCAAACCTTTCAATAAGAAATACCTTGATGAACATAGGTTTGAAGAAGACGATCGCTACGATCAAAATTACCAAGCCGCTCTAGACTTTCTTATCAGGAATCAAAATGTACCGACTTTAACATTCCTTTATTCGGTACATGTAGACCATGCGGGGCATGGACACGAATGGATGTCGCCGGAATTTATTACTGCCATTGAGGAAATTGATGTGAAAATGGGTGAGTTTGTAAAAAAACTTAAAGCCGAAGGTTTGTATGAAGACAGCAATTTCTTGCTCTTCACTGATCACGGTGGTATTGGCAAAAGTCATGGTGGCACATCAGTTGACGAAATGATTGTCCCATGGATGATCAAAGGTCCTGAAATTCAAAGTGGGATTGAATTAGAATCTCCCAATTCAAATGCCAACACTTCCGCTGTAGTGGCCAGGTTGTTTGGAATTGCTGACACCCCAGAATCCTGGATTGGTAAGGTTCCTTCAGGCATATTTAGTGACAAAAATTGATGCGATTCAATTCTGCGTAAGCGGCTGCTTTTTTCCAGTGGTATTTAGGTGTTGTCGCAACTATTGATAGCCAAAAAGGAATTTCCAAGGATTTACTAAGGATATATAAATATTTTGTTGAAACCAAAATGGGTAATAAGCGGATAATCTCATTTTATAATTCTTAGATTGAAAATTGAAAACTTTCGCTATTGTTTGGTCCAAGTTACGCTTTGCTATACTTGGTCCAGACAACAGAAATAAATGATAATATGGAATGTGGCATTGTTTCTTTTTAACTTTTATAAAAAATATACATCCATGCTATAATGGGAATCTAAACAGCTTCTTGAGTTTTTAATTATGAGTTTTACCAAGAAAAGAATTTTACCTTTTGTAACGAAGCCCATTTTTTAAGTTTAGGTTTAGGGTAGGTTTCTTTTAAATTCCAAAGTAGAATAAAAACCAGCAGAACAATTAAAGCGCCGCTCCCAAGGTTTAGCCAAGTGAAAAATTCAACCCAAGAAGAGGAAGTATATAAAAATTCTTTATAGATCAGAATCCCCACACTGGCCAAATAGCCTAGCGCATCTGCCACATAAAATAAAAATCCCACCGTCCCTTTGTATTTCAAAAAGGCCATTAACCTTTCAAACAAAAGACAATGAAAAAGTATATAGGGCAGGTAAACACTGAAACCCGAACTTATCATCCAAAAAACTGGATCAATAGACCCTTGGGTAAATAGAAAAGTGGTAAGAATCATAAGTACCGCACTGACAATGGTGGCGAAAATACCTAAAAGGAAAGCTTTTTTATTGTCCAGAATCAGAATACCTAAAGAACAAATAACCAAAACCAATAAAGCGATAGGAACCTCTGTAAGGGTTATCAATTCCGGCTTTCCCGACAGGTTAAACTCGGCCCAAAATTCCACAATAAAATTATCTCTGAAATCTCTAACCACTGTCAGCACCACATAGATCAGTACAAGACCTAGAAATACTAGCCCATGTTTTTTCATAAAATCAATTCTAGCTTTCTTGTCCATTGGAAGGCGTTCTGTACGCAGTTCTTTGTCAATAACTGTGGGCCCATTGCTTTTACTCAAGCCATAAGCAGCCAGCACCAGTATTGGAAAGAAAATTAATCCTGTAACAAAAGGCATCATCAATTCACCTACATAAAAATTCTGCATCAGCCATATACCTGTTGATTTTATCAGGCCCGTCGAAAAAATAAAGGTAGCACTCAATCCTGCCACCAACAGTTCAGAATTTTTTCTGCCTTCCAAATAAACGAGTACAAGGCCAAAAATCATCCCTAAAGGCAAACCGTTCAAAAACATGGCCAAAGGTTTGAATGGTAGGGGTACATAAGCAAAAGCCAAAAGCATTAATAGCCCAAAACCTACCAAACCTACTATAGCTCCAAAACGCTTGTAAACCGGGATTTCCGGTACAAGTTTTATTCCAATGAATTTCGAAAGCATGTAACCCAATACCTGACTTATTATCAATAAGGTTTTAAAGTGAAAACCATTTAACAGCTCCATATCTTCATATTGACCTGCTAAAAAAGATTTTCTAACCGCATACATTCCTGTATAAGCCATAAATGCTGTACAAACCAGTAACACATCAGTTTTGGTAATTGAAACCCTATTGAATATGGACATAAAAAAGGAGTGATTTTAATCAGTTTGAGGGGCTTACGAAATTATCAAGTCACTTGTAAAAGTAGGTTTTAAAAGGAATTCGAAGCGAAATTCTTATGTTAATAAAAAAATAATTTTTCGTTAAGAGAAATTAATTTTTCTTATAAAGAAAATTTTTTGAATTTCGTCTTACTTACATTTACCTATATAGGTTTAAAGCCACCAAAAAAAAAGCTTGCCATCAATGGATAATTCAGCCTACCTCAACACTTGGATTGGTTCCAAAATAAAGGAGATCAGAAAATCAAAACATTTAAAATTAGGCGATTTAGCAGATAAATCCGGAATAAGCATCGCTATGCTTTCAAAAATAGAAAACGGAAGGGTATTCCCAACCTTCCCCTCATTGATCCAAGTACTCAATACCTTAAATGTAGATTTAAATGAATTTTTTGCAGGCCTACAAAGTGAAAAAGAATTTCCTGGATATCTTTTAAAAAGGAAAAACGAATATACCTCCATAAAGAAAGAAGAGGAAGCCATTGGTTTTGATTATCAATTGATACTCAATCACAAGCTAGAAAGGTCCTCTATGGAAATTTCCTTGTTGACCATTCAAAGTCAGGCACAAAGGGAGCCTGTAACTACGGATGGATACGAATACCTCTATGTATTGAATGGACAAATCAAATATGAATTGGGGGAAAATACATTTGATCTGGAACAAAGGGATTCTCTTTTATTCGATGGTAGAATTCCTCACCTCCCTATCAATATCCAGCAAACAGATGCCATTCTTTTGGTCATCTATTTCATAGAGATCAGATAAAACCCTTAAAAAATGACAAAAGAAGCTATAGCCAAGGTTTTTATGGAGCCAGAGGCACCTTTTTCTACATCCACTATTGCTTTCCCAACCTTGGCCCAAGGTGAAATTCTGGTGAAAAACAATTTTTCTACCATTTGTACAAGTGACTTACACACCTTCTATGGCCGAAGGCATTCTTGTAGCCTTAGTGTTTTAGGCCATGAAATTGTCGGTACCATTGAAGCAATGGCATCAACTGAAATGAAGGATTATTATGGTGAAAATCTCCGCATAGGCGATAGAATTACTTGGACCATATATGCACATGACCCTGATGCAGAGAATGCAAAAAAGGGCTATCCACAAAAGTCGGAAGGATTGTATAAGTATGGCCACGAGCAAATGAACGATGCTTACCAGCTTAATGGAGGTTTTGCAAGCCACTGCCACCTTAGGAAGAACACGACCATTTTCAAATTACCTGAAAAACTAAACCAAGCAGAAGCCGCTCCATTGAACTGTACCCATGCTACCATAGCAGGGGCTTTAAGACTTGCGGGGAACATCCAAGATAAAAACGTATTGGTTAATGGGGTAGGAATGCTTGGTCTTTCTTCCTGTGCTATGGCCAAAGAATTTGGCGCTTCAAAAGTATGGGCCCGAGATATAGATAAAGCCAAAGCCGAACAGGCTTTAAAATTCGGTGCTGAGAAAGCATTTATTTTTGGCGATGCTGACCTAAAAAACATTAGCCAAAATGATGGTGGAATTGACCTTATAATCGAGACTTCCGGAAACCCAAATGCCATTGAGGATTGTTTGAAACAACTTACCATTGGTGGCACATTGGTAATGGTAGGTGCTGTATTTCCACAAAGAGACCTATCCATCAATGCCGAATACATGGTGAGGAACCTACTCTCCATAAAAGGGCTGCATAATTACAAGCCTGAGGATTTGGCCAATGCAATAAAGTTTTTGGAAAAAGTTCATGAAAAGTATCCCTTTGGAAAACTTGTAGGACTCACCTTCAATCTGGAAGCATTGGATGAGGCTTTTGCTATGGCAAATAAAGGGAATTATTACAGGGTAGGTATTCATCCATAATAACATAAAGACTTTAGATAATCTTAAAATTTAACAACCAATCATGTTTGACCTAACAATAATTGGAGGCGGTGTTTTAGGGGCTTTTCATGCCTATCATGCCCTAAATAGCGGACTAAAAGTAGCCTTGGTGGAAAAAGGCAACAGGCCCCAAGGCGCTACTATTCGCAATTTTGGTCAAGTTATACCCTCCGGAATGAATGCCAGGTGGCAATCTTATGGACGAGAAAGTTTGGCGATTTATAATGATATTATGGGTAAAATTGACCTGACGGTAAGAAAGCAGGGAACCGTTTATCTGGCCTCTGACGCTGAAGAAATGCAGCTGATAGAAGAATTACATTCAATCAACGTGTCCAGAGGCTATACTGCTGACTTGGTTTCTAAACAAAACTGCTTAAAAAAGTATTCAGGATTAAGGGCCGATTATATTGAAGGTGGTTTATTTTTTCCTGAGGAGCTCACTGTAGAACCTCGCGTCATGATTTATCGGCTATTGGATTATATGGTAAATGAATTAAGCTTGACTTATTATCCATCTACAACCGTCATCGCTTGCGAAAACAATGGATCTGTTATAACAACAACTTCTGCTTGTGGGAAAAACCTCAAGTCTGACAAAGTCATCCTATGTAATGGAAGTGAATTTAAGACCCTATATCCTTCAGTTTTTAATAAAAGTGGAATGGAAATTTCTAAATTGCAGATGATGCAAACCAAACCACAGCCGAAGTCCTATCATTTGCCTGGCTCTATATTGACCGGAGGATCCATCCGAAGATATGAGGCTTTTCAGGAATGTCCTTCCTATGGACCTATAAAAAGGAAAGAGGCCAATGATACGCTTGAGAAAAAATGGGGTGTCCATATTCTTTTCAAACAAGCAATGGACGGTTCGGTCATTATAGGAGACTCTCATCAATATGCGGACGCGAGAAATAGTGAGGAATTGGGATTTGATCTAGACATGGATATTGATCAATTTATGCTTCAAAAAGCCAAAGAGATCATTAACCTTCCAACCTATAAAATTGCCTATCGCTGGTACGGCACCTATGCCCAATGTAAAAATGGGGAATTGTATAAAAAAACAATCGATGAAAATATTCATATTGTCACCGGAATTGGTGGAAAAGGAATGACGGGAAGCCCTGCATATGCTAAAGAAAACATTGAAAAACTATTTAATTTATAAAAATGAAAAACATTAAGCTAGTGGTACTTGATATGGCTGGAACTACGGTAGATGAAGACAATGTAGTTTACAAAACCGTTCAAAAAGTAATCAATGACAAAGGTTTTAACGTTTCTTTGGAGGAGGTATTGGCACATGGAGCAGGTAAGGAGAAGCATCAGGCCATTACAGATGTTTTGAAAGCCTGCACCTCTTCTACTGATATTGTCAACATAGCCTCTGAAGCATTCGCCAATTTTAAACCTACCCTCAAGCTCACTTATGAACAACTTGAGGTGAAGTCCTTTGAGGGGGTAAAAGAAATGATGGAGGGTTTAAGGGCTCGAGGTATTTTTGTGGTACTTAATACAGGTTATGATAGAAAAACAGCTTCTTCCCTACTGTTAAAATTAGGTTGGGAAACAGGCAAAGACATTGATGGATTGGTCACTGCTGATGACGTCACCAATGGCAGACCACAACCGGACATGATTCACAAAGCCATGGAGTTATGCGGCATTACAGATCCAAAAGAGGTGCTGAAAGCTGGAGATTCTACCATTGACATTGAAGAAGGTAAAAATGCCAATTGTGGATTGACAATAGGCGTATTGACCGGAGCTCAAAAAGAAGTGCAACTAAAAACCGCTCATCCAGACTTTATTTTGCCTAGCCTGGCTTCTCTTGCAGAAGCATTAGCGAATAAACCATGATAAGGTGCTAATCCAATGAGCCTACCTCAATTTCCTTTACATTGACATGGGTAATGGGGGACATTGTCTAATAAAAAAAGTCGCTGGAGTGATTTAAAAATTTATTTTAAAGTGTAAATCAATTTTATCAGGACAAATACACTTTTTATATCGTACTGATCTTGAAACTATCATTTACTCCAACTTCTTCTTTACCATGACAAGAAACAGACTTAATTCCTTTTTAACCAGTAGGTCTCCAATCAAAAAAGCAAAGTATGTGACTCGCCTTTGGACGCTACTCCTATCTCCATTGCTCTTATTTGGCTGTTTAAATGACAATGAATTAGAGCCAGAAATCATTACTGAACCGCCCTATAGTTCTTTAATAGCTACAGATACTATTAGTTCTGGGGGTTACAAAACTTTTTCTGTAGGCTCCTCTTCTGAATCCACCTATGAAGCAGTCAATCTATTAAAGGGTGACATAGGGCTTGAATACATAAATATCGTTTCAAATATTTATGAAGGGGTAGCAGCGCTAGAAAACAAATTACCACTGTACCATTATATTTTTATGGATGAAAAAGCAGGAACTTCTTCAGGTGTACAAATAGGGATAAAAGAGGATCGCATTGCAAGCATTTTTTTAGGTAGCGGTGAGGAATTAGATAAATGGCCTAAAGATTTGTCACAATCTGCTATTAATAAAGGAGATGCCGTTGGGGTTTTGTATGATAAGCTAAAAACCATCAGCGAAAATGAAAAGTATAAAAATAAGTTTGAAGCCATTAATTTACTTACCAAAGACCTTTCAAAAATATATGACACCCAAATGGAAAAATCACCTCAATGGTACTTTGGCCATACTATAGAGACAAATAAAATGGACGTAGTCAAACTTAATTTTAAGGAAGGAATCCTTGAAAATATTGTTATCGATCACTATCAGACTTACTAAACAGTACTCAATATTTTATTAAAAAACGACAATAACCTATGGCAGCTTATTCAAGCAAGCTTACACAGGTTATTGTCGAAATATTATGAATAGGCCTTTAGGAGGCCGTCTCTGTAATGTTTTGTTTGTGCGTTACTGGATTGGCATACATTGCCAAAAAATTATGTACTGCCACTTCATTGTCCATGTCTATACCTTTAATCATTCTTTCCTTGAAGGCTTCTTTTTCCTCAACGGAATAGTGAGCAGTATATTTATTGGTATCATGCATTAGGTCCAAGGCAATATAATTGGTAGGCCATAACTGATAATTCTGGACAATTACTCGATCCAATTCCTCAGCAAGTAATTGCAATTGCTTGTTTATGGAACCATCAGCACCAAGAATCTCTCCAATTTCTTCGTCTAACACTTTTCCAACCGAAATGTGAATACGTTTTTTTTGCCCTATAATTCCACTGACTAAAGTTTTAAAGTCTTCATTTTTCTGCTTCACATAAATTTCCTCCCTGGCCTTGGCCAATAACTCAGGCATTTTGAGGACATCCGTGGGATCATTTTCGTAAGAAATAGAAACAGGAACAATTTTTAATTGCTGAAAATATTCTTTCAAAGGTGTATCTTCACTGGCCAACGCCAGCATTTTTAACATTCCCTTTTGGGTAAGGTCCATACCATCCTTGGTCCTGCCTTCTCTTTGAGCGATCCAAACGGATCTATTTTCTGTCAGTATAGCTTTCCTTATATACTCCGAATTCAGCTTGGAATTTTCAAACATTGCCTTTGGACTCAGCCCTCTAAAAACGACAAAATTACGTGTCAGCCTAGAGAGTGCTTTTAAAAATGGCTTTTTCACCAAGTTATCCCCTATAGCTGAAGTAGTCATCACCAAGTTATTTTCGAACAAAGTGGCATTCAGCAAAGAGGTATCTAGAATAATATCCCTGTGATTGGAAATAAATAAATAGGAAGTATTTGGCTTCAAGTTTTCAAACCCAGAAGTAGACAGACCATCAGAGCTTAATTCTAAAACTCTAAGTACGGCATCATATATAATTTTTGTTTGAAAGTCTCTGATTGAATGAATAGCTGAAAACACTTTCTCCCATTCGGCCTCTGATCTTTCAGGAAAAGTGAAATTCATTATGGCCTTCATCATAGGATGCTGGGCATATTCATTCAGTGCCTGATTGACTTCATTATCATAAAAAGGTCTTATCGGATCAAATTTGGACATATATTATTATTTTCTAGGGCGCAAATTACTAAAAATGCCTCAAAGGTTGGTTCCTTTTGTCAAACAATAGTAACCGAACACAAAAAAGCCCCATTGAAGGGGCTTTTTATCCAGTTTTATTGTACGAATTTTTATGCAAGTTGTTTTAAACAGCCTGCTTATAATTCTTTAACTTTAATATCTTTCCACGAAATCTTAAGGCCACCACCACTATGTATCTGAAGTGCCAACTGACCTTCGCCTTCACCAATTTTAGGATCGGAATAATCAATCATTTCTACACCATTCAACCAAGTAGTCACATGATCATCAACCACAACGATTTTAATGTCATTCCACTCACCGAATTTAAGGTTTTTGTCTTTCTCTGGGTCTGGCTTGATCAACCATCCTCTTCCGTAAGATTCATATACCCCTCCTGTATCATTGCCTGGAGGTGCTACTTCTACCTGCCAACCAGAAACTTTGGTACCTTCAAAGTTTGAACGAAAGAAAATCCCACTATTTCCGTCTTCGTCTTGCTTGAATTTAGCAGTCAATTCAAAGTTTTTGTAGTTTTTCTCTGTGCCTAAATAACCATATTCACCGTCAGGACCGCTTTCAGATACCAAAATACCATCTTCAACATACCATTTTTCAGTACCATATACCGTCCAGCCAGTAAGGTCTTTACCATTGAACAAATCAGTGCCATCAGAAGCGCATGACATAACAAGGACTGCGGCCAACATTAAGGCGCTTGTTTTAATAAGTGTTTTCATCATTGGTTTTAAATATTAGATTTAATTATACTAGTTTCATATTCCCAAGAACCTCTGCTGTTCTTTTCATTAGGACAAATAACTTACACTCAGACCCTGCAAATGCTTCAAGATGAAATTGTTTTAACATTTCCGTCACCCCAATTTGTTTAAAAATTCCGCCTGTTATTCTTCCTATTATTCTAAATTGATATGCTAAATAAGAATTAAATATAAGAAAATATTAAATCATAATTTTAAGCATCCCAATAAACTTAATATATTTTTTTATTTAATACCTAAAGACACCTACCCTTATAATCAAAAATAAGGGCCATCCTTAAAAATTAAGGTGGCCCTTGGACTCCTTCCAGAATAATTAAATGTTTAAGTACATTAGATTCTGGCGATTGTGATCATTGTAGCTATGCGCTATCAGTTTGGGTTGTTTTGCTGTGGATACCTATTGCCATTTCCGTTAGAGTTGTTGTAATTTGGATTATTTTCATCCATATATCTCTGAGCGGGCCATTGAGGAGTCAATTCCATTTCCTCAAGATTTGTTAGGGTATCGTTTTCAAAAGTCACCAATAGGTAAAATCGATCCCCATTATTGACCCTATACACTTTTTTGTCAGCACTTATTTGACTAATGACTGCGTCTTTATTCTGCCTAAGAAACTTACTTTCAGACATACCCAGCTGATATGGAATCCGTGGTTGGATGAGTGCACATGAACTCATTATAAATACCAAACTTAAAATACTTAATATCTTTTTCATATCTAAAAACTATTATGCTTACAAAGCACCGAAAATTTAACTTAATTTCTAAGAAAGTGGTATCAATAATATTGCCAGATATTTTTTTCTTTGATTATAAAGGGGTTAGAGCAGAGTGAAAAAAATATTTTGTACGTGAACCGAAATTAGTTACCTTTGTTCCAAGCGGCACGACCAGCTCCCGCTCAATCCCCCAGGTCCGGAAGGAAGCAAGGGTAGGCGGTCGTAGCGGTGCGATGCCGCTTATTTTTTTGTCCTTTTCGTACACAAGCCCCTACTTTTTGTTAATTTTGGCTTAAATTTACCGGTACAAATCAACAAACCTAAAAACAAGCATGAAATTCTTTATTGATACTGCGAATCTCAACGAAATAAAAGAGGCCTATGATCTGGGCGTATTAGATGGGGTTACTACTAATCCTTCTTTAATGGCTAAAGAGGGAATCAGTGGTGACGAAAATGTCATCAACCATTATAAGGCGATCTGCAACATAGTAGATGCCAATGTAAGTGCAGAAGTAATTGCTACAGATTTTGAAGGAATCATTAAAGAAGGTATGGAACTGGCCAAGCTTGACGACAAAATCGTTGTAAAAGTTCCAATGATCAAAGATGGAATCAAAGCCATTAAATATTTCTCAAGCGAAGGAATCCGTACCAATTGTACTTTGGTCTTTTCTGCAGGGCAAGCGATTTTAGCGGCCAAAGCGGGTGCGTCATACCTTTCCCCTTTTATTGGAAGACTTGATGACATAGGTTTTGACGGATTAGACTTGATCGGTCAAATCGTACATATTTATCAAAATTATGGCTACGAAACTGAAGTCCTTGCGGCCTCTGTTCGCCACACAATGCACTTGATAAAATGTGCTGAACTTGGTGCTGATGTGGTAACTTGTCCACTTAAAGTGATTACAAGTGTATTGAACCACCCACTTACAGACAAAGGATTGGCTCAATTTTTGGCAGACCATGCCAAGGCTAGCAAATAAATTTCAATGGGGCAAGCTTGAATACTTGCCCCGTTTTGAAAACTATTGCCCAGCTATAAGGTTTTCATTTAAAAACTACCGGATATGTACATTATCAAAGTGAAGGGAAAGGCAAAAATCCCTGATTATATACAGATCAGGGATGAGAATTTTGTACTTGTGGCTTATTTCAGGGCAGACAGGCCACTTAAAAAAATTGAAAAATTTGGCTTAGGCGGTAAAGAAGAAGCCCTTGAAAAGCTCATCAAAGAACTTCCTTTCGGTAAACTTAAAAAATTAGATCTCTGATATGGTTTTTTCCAATGAGCCTGTGGTCAAGGTAGAAGACGCTTGTATTTTTCAAGGCATCAATACCATTTTGAAAAATGTAAACTTCGGCATTGAAAAAGGGGAATTTGTATTTTTAATTGGGCGAACTGGAAGTGGTAAAAGTTCTCTGTTGAAGACACTTTATGCAGATTTGCCATTGATTATGGGAAAAGCCTCAGTTGCTGGCTACCCTATCCAAGACATCAATAAAAAAGACATCCCGTTCCTAAGAAGAAAATTGGGTATCGTTTTTCAGGATTTTCAACTTTTCCCTGATAGAACAGTAGCCGAAAACCTCTATTTTGTATTGCGGGCCACTGGCTGGAAGGACAAACTCAAAATGAAAAACCGAATGATAGAGGTTTTAATGGGTGTAGGTCTTGGGGGTGCAGCTACTAAAATGCCTCACCAACTTTCAGGTGGTGAACAACAGCGTGTGGTTATCGCCAGAGCACTATTAAACGAACCCTCTATTCTTTTGGCAGATGAACCTACTGGAAATTTAGACCCAGATGTTTCAGACGGTATTTTCAAACTTTTTCAGGAAATCAATAAAAGAGGTACAGCCATTCTGATGGCAACACATAATTATGAACTGCTAAAGAAATACCCTTACCGCATTCTTAAATGTGAAAAAGCGGAAGTTTTGGATAGCAAAAACGCGCCAATATCACTTTCAGGAAGCGGCCTGTAAGTCAAACCCCAACTTTTGTGCAATACTTCTCTAATTGCTTCTTCAAAGGATTTGCCTACCAATAACCATCATTCTATATTCCACAACATTAATCTTTACTTTGAAATCAGAACGAATCACAGTGATTTAGGGCGTTGTGTATAAACTCCATTTCAAAAGAAGATCGTTTTAATCAAAAAATGCCATTTTTTACTTATTGCTATGAATAAGCTTTTGCACTTAGCCTTAAGTGCTCTCTTGTAATCAAACAAATTAAATAGATTCCTCAAAACACAACTTTGTGAAATCAATTTCGCTATAACTGATAGAACCAATACTGATTCACTATGGAATTAGAACATTATTTCCAATGCCCCTATTGCCTGGCAGAGATCTCAATGCTTTTGGATCCTAGTATAGCTGAGCAAAATTATATCGAAGACTGCGAAGTTTGTTGCAACCCCATACAGATTAGCTATCAAATTCGAGAAGGTGAATTGGAAAGCTTTGAGGCTAGCGACATAGAACAGTAAAATTTCCGGCTATTTAACTTGAATTTTCTGTACTAAAACCTATTTTAGCTGTTAAATAAAATAGGTTATGGTTAAGAATTTTTTATGCTATCTTTTTGTATGTGCTTCTCAATTTACCTTGACGGCAGAAGCACAGGTTAAAGGAGAAATTAAAACAGCAGGGCAAATATATGCTTACGCTCAAATTCAGGGAGATTACGAAATCCTTTTGGATTTCACCTACCCCAAATTAATAGAAAGGGCTGGCGGCCGTATCGCCATGAAAAACATCCTCAAGCAAATTCAGGATACTAAAATTAACAAAGGGCAAAAGCTTACAGCCTTGGAATTTGGAGATGACATTCAATTCACCACCAATGCTACAGAAGTTCATGCTGTAGTGCCTTTCATTACAGTAACAAAAGTTCCTGGAGGAACGATTACCTCCGAGAGCAATCTCATAGCCGTGGGTACGGAAAGCAGGGACAATTGGTACTTCATTGAAACCACCTCCATTAATGAGGAAAACATAAGTAAAGTACTTCCTTCATGGGACAATAGTCTGGAATTGCCCTATAAAAAGCCGCCAGTTTATAAAGAAGATCCACTTCAATAAATCATTTCAAATCCATCTAATTTCTAAGTTTGAGAAAGCGCACTTGGCCTCATTCCTTTTATTCAGCGCATTACTTTTTCTTTCTTTTTTCCTCCATAGCATCCCACCACTCTGGTTTGATAGCCCTGAAGCCATTAAACTGTCCAGCCCCCTGCAACCACTCTCCGCCATCAATGGTGATTATTTCCCCATTGATATAGGAAGAAAAAGGAGATACCAGGTATGCTGCCAGATTGGCCAGTTCTTGGTGCACCCCGACCCTTCCAAGAGGGACTCTTCGGGATGGATCAAATTTTTCTGCCAATTCACCAGGCAGCAAACGTTCCCAGGCCCCAGCAGTTGGGAAAGGCCCCGGTGCGATGGCATTGGATCGGATACCATGAGGAGCCCACTCTACCGCTAAAGACCGAGTCATCGCTAATACACCTGCTTTGGCAGCAGCGCTTGGCACTACATAAGCAGATCCAGTGAAAGCATATGTAGTAACTATGTTTAAAAACGTGCCAGCAGTCTTTTCTTTGATCCAATTTTTCCCTGCAATTAGCGTCAAGTTGGCTGTACCTTTCAATACAATGTCTAGGATTGTATGAAAAGCATTTGGCGATAACCTGTCTGTAGGGCTGATAAAGTTGGCTGCGGCGTTGTTGACCACAGCGTCTATTCTACCAAAGTGAGCTAAAGCCTGTTCATACATTTTCTCCACCTGATCATAGTCCCTCAAATCACAAGCTATAGGAAAAACCTCTCCTCCAGTTTCTTTCTCCATTTCGCTGGCAGCATTTTTCAAAACCGAATAATTCCTGCTACATATCACCAATTTGGCACCAAGGGTTAAAAAGTACCTGCCCATGGCGGCTCCTAAGCCAGTACCACCTCCAGATATCATAACGACATGACCTTTTAAAGCATCAGCAACGAGCATACCTTCTTGATATTTCATTTTTTTCAGTTATTGTTATCTAATATATTTCAAAGTACATAAATTTCAAAGGATTGAAATGTTTGGGAGAAAGTTTATTTATCTTTGATTAATTTAACGGGAACAATGTAAATAACGCATAAAATGAAGCAATATATCCCACTGGTTTTTTTGATTTGTCTTTTCTCCTGCAACCTTGATACTAACAAGGATTTGCAGATTGACCAATCTTTCGAAGGCGAGGAAGCTTACTGGGTTTCAAAGACCTTAGACGAACATTTTTACCTGGCATTCTACAATGCTTCAGTCTTTTCCAATGCTGCTTTTACAGATAGCCTTCCTGGATGTCCTAAAGTTACTGTCGGTGGGGACAATCTTACGGTGACCCTGGATTATGATAGCCCAAAATGCGAAGCAGCATCCACTGACCGTAAGGGAAAACTAATGCTCCAATACAGCAGCAGTTCCAGCAACGTCGAAGATTCAATAAAAATCTCTTATGACAATTATCAATACGATAACAGTAAATTTGAAGGACATAGGTTGTTCTATGTAGCGCAAAAAATTAGCTCTAGTATACTTTTAGAGGAATTTTCTGACTCGCTTCTATTAATAGATGAAAATGAATCAAGCACAAGACTTGTCATGGATTTAGAACATCAGGCCAAAATCCAATCGCAAATACTTACTGAAATAAGTAGCACCGGAACAATGACAGGAAGAAACTGGGGCGGAAACCAATTGGAAGCGGTGATTTCAAAACCTAAAATCATAAACACTCAATGTTTATCTTTATTGAAATTCAGACCTGTTTCTGGTGAAGAAAGCTGGACGATCCAGCGAACTGGAGAATCCCCTGTAACTCATCTGCTCACTTACTCTAATGCTGAAGGATGTGACACTAAAACCACTATTAAATTGAGCGAAGGAGTAATCATGATCAAACAACCTTAGCCCTACCAATTCCCATCAGGCTAGCCCTCTTTTATCCATAATAAAGGGCGGCCTAATGGGTATTAGAGCATTGATAAGATTCACCCTCCTCCTACTAATTCGGTAAACTTTCTTCCATTTGTGATTTTCCTATGTGAACAAGTGCGTCTCCTGCATTCACTACAGGCAAGTTATTAATACCTATTATGTATCCTGAAGCTGATGCTTTTACAGGCACTTTCACCTGACCATATGGATCGGAGATTTTAGCAAGCATCTGCCCTTTTTTCACTTCCTCTCCCAAAGAGACGGACGAATTAAAAATGCCTGAAACCTTTGCACGAACCCAGCTACTTTCTTCAATTTTATGTGTTTTGGTCTTAGGATAATCCCCTTCAATCATCTCAAGGTGTTTCAACAACCTGCCGGTTCCAGCAATCCCCTCCTGAATCACGTGGTCATCCAACCGCATGGACTCTCCTCCTTCAAAAACCAAAATATGCTTGTTGTTTTTGAAAGCCTCCTTACGAAAGGATTTGTCGATATGGCCCGAGTTCACAGTGAAGTTTGCGCCGAATACTTCGGCGAGTTTCAAGCCTTTTTTATCTTTGAAATCAACGCGGATCTGAGGATGGTTAGACAACATCCTACCCCCAGTATGAAAATCTATACCATAATCTATTTGAGGAATAATTTCCCTGGTAAGAATTTGAGCAATTTGGGATGCTAATGAACCTTTGTTATTCCCTGGAAAACTTCTATTTAAGTCTCTACCATCTGGAAATGTGCGGGAATTACTCAAAAAGCCATACACATTTACCAAGGGAATAAATATTAGGGTCCCCTTTATGGGTTCGAAAATATTTTCTTCCAACATCCTTTTAACCGTAACAATACCGTTAATCTCATCCCCATGAACCCCTCCACTAATAAGTACAGTGGGGCCAGGAATATTGGAACTCCTTATAAATACAGGTAAATCAATAAGTGTATGTGTAGGAAGTCGGGCTATAGCAATTTCTATATTCAAGGATTGCCCAGGCCTAACCCTGATCCCGTTGATTACCATTTCTTTCATAATTAAATCTTTTAAGTGAAATATCGCTTGGATTTTCAGCAGCAAGAGCCTTTTGGTTAGCCACGATTATCTTTTATGCTTATTAATTATAAAGCGCTTATTTCTTAAAAACTTTCCAATTTGATTAAATAATCTTTTAATTCGTGATTTGAATTAGACAATGAAGATACAGGAAAATATTTCTTTAAAGGCCTACAATACGTTTGGAATTGATGTAAAGGCAAGTTTCTTTGCAGAGGCAATAAGCAAGGAGGACATTCTCGAAGCCCTTAACTTTGCCAGAATAAAAAAGGTACCCATCCTCATCTTAGGGGGCGGAAGCAATGTGCTTTTCACTGAAGAGCTGAATGCGATGGTGTTAAAAATAAATCTCACTGGCATTAAAGAGATAAAGTCATGTGACAAAACTGTATTGCTAGAAGTTGGTTCAGGGGTCATTTGGCATGAATTTGTACTTCACAGTCTTGAAAAAGGCCTCAGTGGAATTGAAAACCTTTCTTTGATACCTGGCACAGTTGGGGCAGCACCCATGCAAAATATTGGCGCCTATGGGGTTGAAATAAAAGCTGTTTTTCATAGCCTTGAAGCCATTGAAATCAGTACAGGCCTTACAAAAACTTTCCATGCCTCCGAGGTGAAATTTGGTTACAGAGAGAGTGTGTTTAAAACTTCCCTGAAAGGAAAATACATCATTTGCAAGGTTTATTTCAATCTTTCAAAAGTCCATTCACCCAATATAAGCTATGGAGACATCCAGACTGTCTTGGATCAAATGGACCAGGCCACAGCTACTGCAAAAAACATAAGCAAAGCGATAATCAGCATCCGCCAATCTAAGCTTCCCGATCCCAAAGTAATTGGCAATGCAGGAAGTTTTTTCAAAAACCCAGTAATTCCTGCTCATGTATTTAATGAATTAAAGCAAAAATTCCCAACCCTTCCAGGCTATCCAAATGCAACTCATGTTAAAGTTCCGGCCGCGTGGTTAATCGAAAATGCCGGGTGGAAAGGAAAAAGAATTGGAGAGGTAGGGGTGGATCAAAAACAACCCTTGGTTTTGGTGAATTATGGAAATGGAAAAGGAGAAGAAATTCTAGCATTGAGCCGCCAAATTCAGACCGAGGTAAAAGCGAAATTCGGTATTTTATTAGAAAGAGAAGTGAATGCCATTAATTCAAAAAATCTAATTCAACTCTAGATTAAATCGTCTCCACTCTTTATCGTCTTGGGGTATTTGGATATTATCACACCAAATTTTTCCAAAAACTCAAGCCCTTCATCCACACCAATTCCCTTGTATTCCGCATAAGAATTGAGAAAAATTACTTTGGTTATTCCCATGGAATAAATAATTCTGGCACAAGGCAAGCATGGTGCTAAAGTAACAAACAAAGTAGATCCTTCTACAGAAGCTTTATTTTTTACTGCATATAAAATGGCATTTTGTTCTGCGTGTAATGCTAAAGAACAACTCCCTTTGCTATCTCGTCTACAACCCTCCACAGGGAATTCTTCATCACAATTGTGTGTACCAGGAGGTGGGCCATTATAGCCTATAGAAATAATTCGGGTGTCTTTGGTAAGTACTGCACCCACATGTTTCTTTATACAATGGGAACGTTGGGCCAAGTTTACCGCCAATTCCATAAAAATGTCATCAAAATCAGGCTTGTTCATTTTATAATCTATTAATTCTGCGTTCAAACTTTAAATGGGCCATTTCAATTCTTAATTGTTTCTAATTTTAAAGTCAATATCCAGTTCCTAAACCTTACCTCTTTAAAGAAATTAAATAGTCGTTTTTTAAAGCCTATATCTTGCCTTTCAATTATAGTAACTCCAAAGTATTCTTAGACCATCTAACTCGAAACTTAGTCCATTTTGAAGCCTCAAGTTAGAACGGATAGATAAACAAACTAAGATTTGCTACAAAAACAACATAAGCAACTGACTATAAATAATTTGATGCTATATTTTTAATAATGCTATCGGATTATTATTTCCCATTTTTCTTAAAATTAAGATCAATTCTTCTGACTTTTAGAAGAGTTGACAAAGGTAGTTTTTTAATGCTTCAATACAATCCTGCGACCATTTCCATAATAAAGTAATACAATATTAGCCTAAAAAAAATAATTAATTAAAAAGAAATATGTAAAAAAAACAACATTTATTCTATTAATGAGATTATTTTTACTAATTTTATAATATAATAAATGCGTTTTACCATCTGTTTTTTGTAATTAAATGATAAAGATAGTCTTAATTGATGATGACCCTATCAGTATATTTGTAACAGAAAAACTGATTTCAAGGAATCTTTTGGAGCCGTTCAAGGTATTTTCTTTCAGAAGCGCTGCTGCTGCATTAAAAGACATATATAAAATCCGGCCTGATTATTTGTTTCTAGATATTAACATGCCAGAAATGAATGGGTGGGATTTCTTGGAGACATTTAAGCCCGTTAAGAAGGATCCCGAAATCTACATTTTGAGTAGTTCCATTGATGAAATGGATATTACTAAAGCTGGTCAATATAAAAAGGTTAAAAATTATTTAACTAAACCATTGATAAAACAATATATCAAGTTGATATTCAGCAGTCAAATCTCCCAAGGTAATCAGCCAAGCTAGTCAATCTGCCTCTTTCATATTACGACCTCAATTACATTACAAGCTTCTGATTGCTACTTTAATTAAGCAAGGTTATTCAACCCTAAGGTATAATAGTTACCAAAATTGCCCCAAATACTTCATTTCCCACCCTGACTTAAAGGATTTCATCCTTGAAATTTAACGGTATAATAATGTAAAAATTTATTTTTTTAAGTGTGTTGAGAATTGCTGATTTTTTCATTATTTAGCATCAATTATTACTGTTTTATTTCAACTTTATAATTATGAATGAGGATTTTGAAGATGAATTCGAAGACGAATTCAATGATGAAAAATACGACATGGAAGATGATGTGTTTTTGGATGATGATGAGGAGAATGATTTCGAATTAAATCTAAATGAACTGGAGGAAGATGAATTCATGGATGACCTTTTTGATGAAGATGATGATTTTGATTAAATCGTTCATTTAGCTTCTCCAATATTTTTTTGGATTGAGAATTTAGATTGAGAGTATTAACTTTTCGTGACAAACTCCAGCCTTAGCCTCTACCTACTCATTAGAATTCAGTCGTTTATACGGATGATTTGGCCATGATGCAACTTTAGAACGAAGGAACCTGAATGGGATGAGCGTACTGTAATTGTGATTAATAGTTTGAACAAAACAACCGCTATCAGAAAAAGAAAGTTTTGGAATAGCGTAGGCTTTGGCTTTTAAAGGCGCTAATAAATTGGAAGCAAAAAACCTATTCCCTAGGACGAACTTTGTTGAAAATACCCTACTAATCTGGTTTAAGCCTACCCTCTGCCCATTTAATTATTAGGCTGGTCATTGGCCCATCATTTAAAATGAGCTTTAGATAATGGGGCTTTTTAAAATTATACTTTGTAATCCCCATTTTGAATGTTAAATTGCAAGCAAATTTGACATTTAAAACCATCACATCATGTTATTAGATATATTTAGTGCCCCTATAGCATCTGGAGCTCAAACTTTCTGGTTGATCGTTGCAATTTTGGTAGGTTTAGGAGCAGGAATTACTGCTGTTGACTTTAGGAGCTCTGTTTTTAAGAAAGATAGCAAAAAAGACTAAAAAAATGCTGGCAATTAATTGCCAGCATTTTTTTATTTTTCACATTATCCCTCAATTTTTCACGAATTCTTTGGCTCAATCTTGGACTTCACCCCAAACCAAATGATACTTTTTATTTTTTAATGAAAATTAGGCATACTAATCTCTGACAGGAGTTTAAAAAGATCAATGCACATTACCCATTAGCTTGCGTATAGGCTTGGCCAAGACCATCAACACAGCGCCTGCTCCTACCACTATATAAACAATTAGTAAGTACTGATTAGGCATTTGGGCCAAAGCTTCAGCAGTGCCTCCACTTACGCCTCCAGCAACCCTTCCTGCAATAAGACTTCCCATGGCTATGGACAAAAACCACATACCCATCATTTGCCCAACAAATTTCTTAGGTGCCAGCTTGGTTGTTAAACTTAAACCAACAGGACTAAGGCTAAGCTCCCCGAAAGTATGGAAGAGGTACGTGATTACCAACCAAGATGGGGCTGCCAAATCACCCGAAGCAGCGATCTTTGCCGCAAAATACATGACCAAAAACCCCATACCCAACAACACTAACCCAAAAGCAAACTTAAGTGGTGAACTTGGTTCCAGGTTTCTTTTTGCCAGGGCAACCCACATGGCCCCGAAAAAAGGTGCCAGGAGAATAATAAATATACTATTGATGGATTGAAAGTACCCTGCAGGTATCTCCCATCCAAAAACCTCTCTATCGGTGAATCTATCTGCGAATAAATTTAGGGAGGACCCTGCTTGTTCAAATCCAGACCAAAAAATGGATGAAAAAACAAACAAGATCATCACCACAACAACTTTTTTCTTTTCGTCAGGCGTTAATCCGCCTAAAAACAAAACATACAAAAAGAATAACAAAGCTACAATTCCAATAAGTGTATTAGAAATAGCGGCAATTCCAACTGGATCTATGGAAAAAACCTCTAAAAAGAAGAGGGAAATAATTACTCCGATTAATGCTATTGCTATCCATAACCCTTTAATTAATTTCCCATGTTGCTGCCTTTCCATTTCATTAGCAGGCAAAACGGGATCTCCTACTCCCTCCAAGTATTTCCCTGTCAACTTATATTGAATTAAGCCCATTAGCATCCCAAAGCCGGCCAGACCGAATCCCAAATGCCAATCATAGATGGCCAACGTACTGCAGGCAATGGGGGCTAAGAAGGCACCTACATTGATACCCATATAGAAAATGGAGAAACCAGCATCTCTTTTCGAGCTATTTTCAGGGTACAATTGACCCACAATAGAACTTATGTTGGGCTTTAATAGCCCTGTGCCTAACACGATTAAAATTAGCCCTAGGAAAAAGGAATAAAGATCCACACCTGAGAGTTCGCCCTTAGGTTCATGATTGCCTGAAATCAATGCCAATAATCCCGGCAAGGCCATGGTAAAGTGCCCTAGGGTAATGATGATCCCGCCATACCAAACAGACTTTTTAAGCCCTATAATTCGATCTGCAATCCACCCTCCAGGAAGTGCCAAAAGATATACAAACATGGAGTATAAGCCATAAATGGCACCCGAAGTCTGATCGTCAAACCCAAGGCCGCCGGTGGCTATAGGGGCTGTCATAAATAGAATAAGCAATGCCCGCATTCCATAATAACTAAACCTTTCCCACATTTCAGTAAAAAAAAGAGTCATTAACCCTTTAGGATGTCCAAACAATTGTGGACCCGTAATTTCCAAATTTCCTTTAGGAGCATTGTGCTTGCCTAAAAATTGGTCTTCTTTTTTCAAAAGCAAATCATTTAAATAGGTAATAAAATTATATTCCTTTTAAGGCTTATGGGCCCAAATATTGCATGATACTACCATAATTTCTGTATTATTGCAAAAAAACAAACTATAGCTTTATGAAAACAGGAGAAATTCATACAGATAAGGGCATTATGAAAGTTGAATTTTACGATCAGGATGCACCTAAGGCAGTAGCTAATTTTATTGATTTAGCTAACAAAGGGTTTTACGATGGACTTGGATTCCACCGTGTAATACCAAACTTTATGATTCAGGGTGGATGTCCTAAAGGCAATGGAACTGGTGGCCCGGGATACACTATTGATTGTGAGTTAGACGGTGAACTTCAGTATCATGACAAAGGTGTTCTTTCAATGGCACATGCAGGTAGAAACACCGGAGGCTCGCAGTTTTTTATCTGTCACAACAGAGAAAACACTCAACACCTAGATAGAAATCACACCTGTTTTGGTAAAGTGACTGAAGGATTAGATCTTGTCGATCAGATCAAACAAGGGGATAAAATCGTCAAAGTTGTAATCAACGATTAATTTTCACTAATTCCACTTTTGATTTACTCAGAAAATTAAAATAGTGCCCCGGCAATGGTGGCTGTCATTAAACAGGCTATAGTAGCTGCTAATAATGCACGCATCCCTAGTCTTGATAAATTTCCCTGTTGCCCGGGCGCTATGCTTCCTATCCCTCCTACTTGAATAGCGATTGAGCTAAAGTTAGAAAAGCCGCAAAGCGCATAAGTCGCAATTACGATTGATTTTGGTGAAAGTGAACCAGCTTCTTTCATGTCTGCCAATCCCAAATAAGCTACAAACTCATTGATAACAGTTTTTTGGCCTAATAAAGAACCTACGGCAAGCGTATCCTTCCATTCCACTCCTATTACCCAGGCAAAAAGCCTGAAGACTTGGCCTAGCAGGTACTCTAAAGAAAAGCCTGAAAAAGTGTCGTTGGTACTACTTGTTACCAGGGCATTTAAGCCGAGAAATTCACCGATAATACCAGACAACAAATAATTTATAGCTGCGATTACTGCAATAAAAGCCAAAAGCATAGCACCTACATTTAAGGCAAGTCTTAGTCCCTCAGATGCACCTCGTGACATGGCATCTATTAGATTTACATCTGGCACTTCCCCACTTATGTCCAAATGAGCATCTATTTTTCGGTCTTTTTCTTCCGGAATAATAATTTTCGAAATTACTATTGCTGCAGGGGCATTCATTATGCTTGCCCCCAAAAGGTAGGTGGCAAATCGGGTCTTTTCAACAGGGTCATCTCCTCCTAAAAAAGCTACATATCCTGCTAAAACCCCTCCAGCTATAGTAGCCATTCCACCTGTCATCAGACACATTAGTTCTGACCTAGACATTGTAGGAATAAACGGCTTTACCAATAGCGGTGCTTCGGTCTGCCCCAAGAAAATATTACCAGCAGCAGACAAGCTTTCAGGACCTGATAGCCTCATGGTCCTAGACATTATCCAAGCAATACCAAAAACAACTTTTTGAAGAACTCCCAAATAGTATAAACCTGCTGAAACAGTAGAAAAAAAGATAATTGTCGGCAACACCTGAAAGGCGAAAATAAAACCAAATGAGTTGGTTGCAAGATCTCCAAATATAAATTGTGCTCCTTGCTCAGAAAAGCTCAGAAACTTAACAAATCCAGCGCTAATCTGTGAAAAAACACCTGCAACAAAACTAACTTTAGTGATCAGAACACCAAAAATGGCTTGCAATAAAATACCTATTCCTACCAATCTCCAATCAATCTGTTTCCTATTTGAAGAAAAAATAGTGGCAAAAATTACCAATACTAAGATTCCAAAAAATCCCCTTAAGTAGTCCATCTAAGCATGTGTTTTTTATATCCTGGATTTTTTAAAAGGAATAATTTTGAATGTTACTACTATTCATTATAAATAGTGAATTTTTCGTTTTAGCTACCCGTACTTATTAAAAGAGCTATTACCTCCTAGTAAGACTACTAATTAATTTTTAAGGCACAAATCAAAATATTTCAGACGACCATGAAAAATCAAATATCCTTTTTAATTTCTTCGGTTTATTTCATCCCTTAATCTGGCAGCTTTTTCATAATCTTCATTTCCGATCGCCTTGTCTAGCATTTGGTTGAGTTTGTCTAAGCTAAAGTCCTTGAGTGATGCCTCTTGTGATTTACCACGCTCAGAAGATTTACCTTTACCCGATTTAGAAATGCCAGAGGCTTCCTGTTCTCTTTTCTCATCCTCCTCTGAAAATTCTATGGCTGCTTCTGACATGACCGAGTTGGCACAATAGATCGGCGCATCAAATCTTACTGCGATAGCAATAGCATCTGATGGCCTTGCATCAATCTCTACCTTTTTAAAAGAATTTTGACAAATTATTTTGGCATAAAACACTCCTTCTCTCATATCTGATATCAGGATATGATCTATTGAAAATTCAAAATTAGAAGAAAAAGATTTAAACAGGTCATGTGTCATTGGCCTGTTAGGTATAATTTTCTCTATTTCAATAGCGATCGCTTGGGCCTCAAACATACCAATAACTATAGGCAACTTGCGCTTGCCTTCGGATTCACCCAAAACGAGGGTAAAAGAACCAGACTGTGTGCTATTGGAAGATAGCCCTAAGATTTCTAACTCAACTGTATTGTCCACGATTAATTATTTTAATGCTTTAATTGCTTGTGTCAATTTAGGGACCACATCAAAAGCATCACCTACAATCCCATAATCTGCTGCCTTAAAGAAAGGTGCATCCGGATCATTATTTATGACTACAATATACTTCGAAGCATTTACTCCTGCAAGGTGTTGTATAGCACCTGATATCCCTATGGCAATATACAAGGTAGGTGCCACTTTTACACCGGTTTGTCCTACATGTTCATGATGTGGGCGCCAGCCTAAATCAGAGACGGGTTTAGAGCATCCCTTCGCAGCATGTAAACTGTCGGCAAGTTCTTCAATCATATTCCAATTTTCAGATCCTTTAAGGCCTCTTCCTCCAGATACAACTATATCTGCTTCCGGTAATAAAATTTCACCTTCTGCTTTTTCCGCCCCGGTTATTTTGGCTGTAAACTTTTCATCTGAAATGGTCAAATCCAAGGGTTCAACATCTATCACTTCACCATCCGTCTTGATTGGGTGAATATTCTTTTTGACAGCTAAGATCTTCTTTTCAGCGCTTATGGTAGTTTCTGCAAAAGCCTTCCCAGTGAAAATACTTCGTTTTACCACAAACCCATTGCTCAAATCAGGTAAGCCGACCACGTTGGACACAAGTCCTGCATCAAGTTTTATCGCCAACCTTGCAGCAACAGCATCTCCTAAGGAAGATTTAGCCAAAACAAGTGTGGATGCGGCGACTTTATCAAACACCTGTGCGATAGCATCGGCATGGGCTTGAATTACCCCTTGGTCCAAACGTTTGTCTTCTAAATGAAAGATGGCATTGGCTCCAGCAAGACCAACCTGATCCCAGCCTTCACTTGCTATAGACCCCAGCCCTATAACATTGACCTTTACCTCTTGTAATTGAGCAAGTCCTGCAGCATAGGATACAGCCTCCAAAGAGGAAGTTTTAATTTTGCCTTGATCTTGTTCTATATATACTAATATTGACATGCTAATTTGGTTTAAAGAATTTTGGCGTCGTTTTTCAATAAATCTACCAGTTGATCCACATTGTCAACAAGCTTAACAGCTCCTTTTGCAGGTGGCAGCTCATAGGATTTCACAGCTGTTGTAGCCGAATCGTCCACAGGATCTTTTACGGTAAGTGGTTTTGTCCTGGCTGACATTATTCCACGCATATTAGGAATTTTCCATTCCGCAATAGGCTCTTGACAACCAGCAACGAAAGGTAAATCTACCTCGATAAATTCTTTTCCACCCTCAATTTCCCTAGAAAGTTTACCTTTACCTCCTTCGATCTCTAATTTCATAACAGGTGATAAGGAGGGAATACCTAGTAATTCACCTACCATACCGTGAACCATTCCTCCATTAAAGTCAATGGATTCTCTCCCCATAAGAATTAAATCAAAACCATTTTCTTTTGAAAAAGTGGCAATTTGTTTGGCCACAAAATGGGCATCCTTGGGAAATGCATTTATTCTAACAGCCTCATCAGCTCCGATAGCCAAGGCTTTGCGAAGAGTTGGCTCCGTTTCCGCTTCTCCTACATTAAGAACAGTGATACTTCCATTGCTTTCTGCTTTCAATTCTACAGCTCTCGCCAAGGCATAATCATCATATGGCCCTATAATGAATTGGACTCCATTTTTATCAAACTGGGTATTGTTATCTGTAAATTGAATCTTTGAAGTGGTATCAGGTACATGTGTGATACAAACCAATATTTTCATGAATTTTTATTTAAATTTGTCATTAAAATAAAACGATTAAGCAAATTAATTCCACGAGCATGAAACATCTTGACAGGGTAAAAGAACTCTTAAATTACATAGAAAAAGAACCCAATGACCCTTTTAACCTTTATGCTTTGGCTTTGGAATACCAAAATCAAGACAAAGAAAAGGCTTCTTTTTATTTTAACAAACTATTAATAGAACATAAAGACTATCTCCCTACTTATTATCATGCTGCTTTGTTTTTTGCAAATGAGGAACATTTGCAAAAAACGGACAAAATCTTTACTGAAGGCATAGCATTAGCCAAAACTCAAAACAATTTGCATGCTAAAAAGGAATTGGAAAATGCTTATCTAAATTTTCAATTTGAAAATGATTAAATCTTTTTACTTTACATTAAACGCTATAAAATCCACCTTAAGAATTTCCCTTGGCACAATCAGTTAAAATGGTGCTGGTTCATTTCCGCCTGGAAAAGGATTTTCTCCTCCCTGATCACCATTTGCCTTGCTTCCCATCCTAACCATTCCTTCTTCATCAAAACCTTTTCCGGTGGCATTGCTTGGAAAACGGCTGCCATAAAGCGCTTCTTGAGGCTGTTGGTAAGGGACATTCATCTCCAAATCAGTGAATTTGGTGTATTTACCAATAAACCTCAGCTTAACATTTTCAAGGGAGCCATTTCTATGTTTGGCAATAATCACCTCTCCAACACCTGCAGTATTGTTCCCATCTTCATCTTCTGTAATGCCATAATATTCTGGACGGTACAAGAACATAACAATATCGGCATCTTGCTCTATGGCTCCAGATTCCCTCAAATCGGATAATTGAGGCCTTTTATCGCCCCCCCTTGTTTCTACTGCCCTTGACAACTGGGAAAGTGCAATTACAGGAACACTCAACTCTTTTGCAATCTGCTTCAAAGCCCTGGAAATACTTGAAATTTCTTGCTCACGGTTTCCCCCTCCTCCTTTACTGTCACCCGACATCAATTGAAGATAATCAATTACAATCATCTGAATGTCATTCTGAGCCTTTAGTCTACGACATTTGGCCCTTAATTCCAGAATGGATAAAGCGGGTGTATCATCCACAAAAAATGGTGCAGATGTGAGCTTACCTGTTTTATGTATTAATTGTTGCCATTCATAATCGGCAAGATTTCCTTTCTTTATTTTTTCAGAATCCAATTCAGCTTCCGAACTAATCAATCGATTGACGAGCTGAATGGCCGACATTTCAAGGGAGAATATGGCTACTGGTCTGTCATGGTCTACCGCAGCATTACGGAGTACTGAAAGCACAAAGGCTGTTTTACCCATTGCAGGTCTGGCGGCTATAATCACCAGATCAGATTTTTGCCATCCTGAGGTTACCCTGTCCAGTGCCGTAAATCCTGAAGGAACACCAGTAAGCCCATCTTTTTGCCCCTTTTTACCTTCCAACTCCACTATGGCTTCACGCATAATTGAACGCATATCGACATAGTTTTTCTTTATATTGCTTTCAGAGATCTCAAAAAGAGACTGCTCCATCTTGTCCAATAATTCGAAAACATCAGTCGTGTCTTCAAAGGCTTCTTTTTGAATTTCCGAAGAAATTTTAATCATATCACGCTTCATCGCCTGTTCAGTGATGACCCTGGCATGGTATTCAATATTGGAAGCAGAAGAGACTTTCGAGGTGAGCTCAGTGATGAAAATAACACCTCCAGCCAACTCCAAACTCCCATTTTTCCTAAGCTGGTTGACAACAGTAAGTAAATCTACCGGTTCTCCAGCATTAAAAAGATCAAGAATTGCCTCAAAGATCAAACTATGAGCATCCTTGTAGAAACTGCCCGGAGACAATATGTCAACTACAGTAGTCAGGGCATCCTTTTCAAGCATTAAGGCACCTAATACCGCCTCTTCCATATCAATGGCTTGAGGTGGCAATTTCCCCAAAGCAGAAAACGATTCATTTGGTCGCCTTCTATTGCTTACTTTGCGCTCTGATCTATTGCTATTATTGTCTGACATATAAACAAAAGTACCCTATTAAAATCAAAGGTTTTAAACATTTTATACACTAACTTATCCACATTTCTCTAAAGCCTACTTATACAAGCAATTAAGCGTATAGGTATTTATTTTTTATCAAAATTCCCAAAAATTAATTGCTGCTAGTTTGCTAATCAGCTGCTCCATAGAAACCTTAATGCTTATTCTATAATGATATAAGTAAGTTTTTTGATATGAAGTTCAACTGACCCCGAATGACTTCCTCCCACTATGCACAATCGAATCCTCAAGCAATCTATAATAGATGCGTGAATTCCTCCAGCCATACTTAAGTTTTAGCACCCTATTAAAAACAAAAATCTTTGACTCAGATTATGTAATGGGATCCGTGAAACCAGTCCCGTGTTTCCGTAAAGTGCATCAATGGAAAGAAAATCAGGCTGTTTGGAGATTTTAGAATAACATGGCTAAGGTGAGATTGGAAACTGCAACGAAGTGGCGAATATTGTCCGCCGCGAGGGATCAACAAGTTATAGATGTCTATTGCATAATTCAGGTTATGGCCATTAACACATAAAGTAATGCTCACAGACACCTTAAATTCCAAAGATTTCGTTATTCATAGAAATCCTGTAAAAAAGCAATAACCGAATAGATTTCTGGCTGATCACTAAAAGAACAAACAAAAGAGCTTTTCTTTAAAAATACTTGGATGATTTGACGGTCAAAGCGTTAGATCACTTAAAAATAATTATTTATAAAAATTAGGTCAACTTAAAAACGGAGGCCTAAATAAACAACAATTAAAATCTAGAAATCTAAATGCTTAAAAAATCACTATATTTGCACCTAATAATTACCCAAGGAGAATTAAAATTTAGATTGCATTCGATTGCTGCCTAATGCAGTGATTTTCCCGATAATTTTTAATTAAAATAATTTTTCACGTTACTAAATTAAACGAATAAAATGGATTTGAATATCAAAACTCCCATTGCATTTTTTGATCTTGAAGCTACAGGAATTAACATTTCTACGGATAGAATTGTTGAAATTTCAATTTTAAAAATACTTCCTGATTCAACACAGGAATTAAAAACTTTAAAAATCAATCCTACCGTACCGATCCCCTTAGAAACATCACTTATACACGGTATTTATGACAAGGATGTGGTAGACGCTCCTACCTTTAAAGATGTGGCAAGGGAATTGTTCCGGTTTTTTGAGGGTACTGACCTTGCTGGGTTTAATGTCTTAAAATATGACATTCCCTTATTGGTTGAGGAGTTTTTAAGGGCAGGAATAGATTTTGACATTGAAAAAAGGAATCTTTTAGACGCCCAGAAAATCTTTTTTATGATGGAAAAAAGAAACCTTTCTTCTGCTTATAAATTCTACTGCGGGAAGACTTTAGAAAATGCTCACAGTGCAGAGGCTGATACCGTTGCCACTTACGAAGTTTTCAAGTCTCAAATCGAAAGATACATGGGCCAAGAACTTGAAGATCTTCAAGGCAATAAGATTGGAATTATGGAGAATGACATGAAAAAGATCCATAATCTGATCAATGAAAAAATGGTCGACTTAGCTGGTCGGTTTGTTTTTAATGATAAAGGAGAAGAATGCTTTAACTTTGGAAAACAGAAAGGGAAACCAATTGCACAAGTGCTTAAAGAAGAACCAGGATATTATGACTGGATGATGAAAGGCGACTTCCCTCTTGATACCAAAAGAAAGCTGACACAGGTAAAATTGAGAGGCTTTAACCTATAACTTATTAAAAGAAATATCTATATCAAATGAACGAAATCCCTCCTGAAACATTTTCAGGAGGGATTTTCTTATCAAAGCCCCTGCTATTATTCTAAAAAAGGATCAAGTCATCAGCCGTTTGGTGCTAGTATCTTTATCTTTTGTTATATATAAATATTAATGCAGATTTAGGTCTCAGATTATAATAGTCATTCATCAGCTAAAAATAAAAATGCTAAAAATCAACAAAGCGACTGTTCAAGATGTCCCAGAAATTCAAAGCATTGCCAAAACTACTTGGCCAGTAGCATTTGATGGTATTTTAAGTCAACCTCAGTTGGCTTACATGATGAGATTGATGTACAATAGCCAAGAACTGACCTCCCAAATAGAAAAAGGTAAAATTGTTTTCTGGCTTGCCCAAATTGAAAAGCAATCTTTAGGGTTTATGGCTTACGAATCCCAATTACCTGATCTTCCCCAAATTAAAATCCATAAATTATATATTCTTCCTGCTGCTCAAGGCAAAGGTGTAGGTAAAGGTTTACTAAATAATCTAGAAGACTATGGTAGGTCCAATGGATTTGAAACATTAACCTTGAATGTAAACAAGTACAATTCTCCTGCTATAAAGTTTTATGAAAAGTGGGGTTTTGCAAAAATCAAAGCTGAAATAATCCCCATAGGAAATGACTTTATAATGGATGACTATGTGTTCACAAAAAAAATATAAAAAGTGCGTTAAGAGTCAATATTTTCGACTTTTTTAGCTTTGTTATTGATATCTCTAATCACATCATCCAGTTCAACTGCTGAATTGTTAATATGGTTTAATACGTCCCTCTGATCATCAGTCAGTTTCCCTATCATCACCTCAAGTAGGTGTACCAGACCCATAAGCCTTGCAAGAGGGGCACGTACCACGTGTGATTGTACCCAAGATATTTCTTTTAATCGCCCATTTTGCTTTTCTATGGTTTTTAAATGGGCATGCTTGTGGGTCACATCAATGGCCAAGATTAATTTCATTTTTTTTCCATTGTAATTAATGGTATTAAAACTTGTCTCTACAGTAATAATTTCTCCATTCTTCTTTTTATGGAGGAAGGTACCTGCAGCATCTTCGCTCTGAAAATCCCCGCTCTCTACTTTTGAATACTCACCAATTGAATTAATATTTTCAATCTGAACATCAGTTATGGTCATCTGCAGAAATTCTTCTAAAGAAAAACCGTAGTTCATTACTGCAGCATCATTTGCATTTAAAAAGGTATTGTTATTCTGATCCATCACCCACATCGGCATGGGATTAAATTGAAAAAGTTCTTTGTACCTAAGTTCTGATTCTTCTAGTTTGTTAAATACCTTTTTCCTTTCAATACTGTAAGTAATGCTTTTAAATAAAATTTCAGGTTGCAATTCATCCTTGATTAAATAATCAGACATGCCCAACCCGATGGTTTTCACAGCAAATTCTTTATTAGAATACCCTGTCAAGACCACAATAGGAATCTTGGAAGCTTTCTTTTTAATACCCTTTATTAGGCTTTCTCCACTCATATCACCTAAACTTAGGTCAAGTAAAATGATATCGTAACCGTTGGGAATGGTTTCTACGGCAGATTTGTACGATTTTGCCCAATCGATTGTTGCAAAGGGAAATTTCTCATCAATAGATTCGGAGACCAAAACAAAGTCTCCCTCATTGTCTTCAATTATTAAAATTCTCAACGCTTCAACTTCAGCACTCATTTATTTATATTTTGGAAGGCAATTCTACAAGTGATAGCCAAAAAAGTTGGACCCTATGGAGGATTTCATGATAACCCCCAGACCCAAATGGCTTTACAATATAGCTATTGGCGTGATTTGTATATGAATCGTTAATGTCTTTTTGATTAGAGGAGGTGGTTAGCATAATTACAGGTAATCGCCGCAAACTATCAGACTCTTTTATAAATTTGAGCACCTCCAATCCATTTTTAAAAGGCAGGTTAATGTCCAATAATACCAAATCTGGCGTTGGATTACTACCAAACTTTTGACAAGTATTTAAAAACTCTATTGCTGCTCTACCGTCCTTTGCGAAGCTAATTTGCAATGGTAAGTTCAATTCTTCCAGCGCTTCTGAAATCAAGAAGATATCTCCCTCATTGTCTTCAACCAAAAGTATATTTAACCTATCCATATCTAAAATTAATGGGTCACTTTAGAAAAATCAATAAAGCAAACCTGAAGCAAAGCCTCTGATTTAGAAAAAACCCTTTCTAGGACCAAAATCAAAAGTACATTTTTTTTATCTCCTTACACAGGGCAATTGAATATTTATAAATTTTGTCATTTTATTTATAAGAATACAAATTAATTTTAATATCAAGGAAATGCAATGACTTTAAAGATAAAAATTGGGTTTGAAGTAAAAATGTTGGTGAAATAATGCAAATACACAAGTAAGTTTAATGCTGTAAAAACCTAGACACTATTTCTTTTTCAGCTGCACATAAAACACACTACCCGATCCCAATGTAGACTCAACCCATATTTTCCCACCTGAGCCCTCCACTATCTTTTTGCAGATAGCCAGCCCCATGCCAGATCCGCGTTTAACAAATCCATAATCATACCGTTTGAGGATATAAAAAACACTTTCAAGATTTTCAGGGGGTATTCCGCGGCCATTATCTTTCACCTCTAAGGTACAAAACTCATCCGATACTGTAGAAGATATTTCAATATTCAAAGGTCTTGTAGCGTCTTTAAACTTGATGGCGTTAGCTATCAATTGGTCAAACAATTGTATAAGCTGCTTGAAATCCCCCATCACCTCAAGTAATGGTTCAATTTTTAATTCCAGACTTCCTTCCTTTATCTTTTTGGAATTTAGGTGAACAACTTTTTCAAAAACCTCTTCCATGTTTACCAATTCCTGTTTGTGAGGATTTTCAGAGAGTTGGGAAAATGTCACAAGGTCACTTAAAACTGCCTTAATCTTCAAGAAATTATCCAAAGTGAGTTGCAGAAAGTCTATGGAGTTTTGGGGCAACTTATCTTTATTTTTTCGAATAAAAAGCTCTAAAAACCCATGGCTTTGTCTGACAGGATCAGCTAAATCAAATGAAGCAACTAGAATAAATTGGTCCAATTGTTTTTTGGCATTGTCAGATTGTACACGCTCTTCTTCGAGGGTTTGATTGACTTTTTCAAGCTCCTGTACCTTATCTCCCAAGTATTTGTATTGTCTTTGGATCAGAAAATACAGCAAGGCCCCCGTAATCAATACAAACACTACACCATCTATGGACTTAATAAAATCGATGGAATCCTTAGAATAATTAGCAAAAAAGTATTCAGCAAATTCATTGCTCCAAACAATCCAGATAATCCCTGCTAAAACATAGATTAATGTAATTTTAAAGCTTGCCATCATATATATGTGCTATATAAAATCATAATTTGCCAGCAATACATTGTTATTTATAAAAGTCCACAAATTACTAAACAAAAATGTCTACTTTATGAATCTAAGAGAAAAATATTTTACCAAATAAAGTGATAGCTTGTTTTCCATTGGATGGCTAATCCGTATTACTTTGACCTTGATTTTTACTAATTGAAACCCATACTAGAAAAAGAACTTTAAAACTCAAAATTGAAAGCTAAAATAGGAAATTTGGATATTGGAAATTAAATGGTTTTTTTACTTAAATTTAAAACGCCATTTAAACCTGAATTCCATCCTGAATATTAGTCTTTTCTCTAAAAAAATAAGCTTTTAATTCATAACAAAAATATAGTTCAGATGCACAAAAATATATTCAAGCTACTCCCTTTATTATTTTTCTGCCTATTATCTCATTCGCTTTTCGCACAATCTGACACGCTTAAAGTCCTTAGTTACAATATCTGGAATGGTTTTGACTGGGGCAATGACCTCGAGAGAAAACAAAAAATGACAGCATGGCTAAAAGAAGTAAATCCAGATGTTATTGGTTTTCAAGAACTCAACGATTTTACAGCTGAAGATTTAAAAATATGGGCAAATGAATTTGGTCATGGCTATTCTGTATTGCTAAAAGAACATGGCTACCCAATAGGCATTACCTCAAAAGAACCCATCCATTTAAAAACAAAAATGCAAGGTGGACTTTGGCATGGAATGCTACATGCAGAAACTTTTGGAATTGATTTTATCGCAGTCCACTTAAGCCCACATGACTGGGAATTTAGAAGGAGAGAGGCTGAAATGATCTGCGAATATGCTGAAAAAGCCATTTTGAATACTCCTAATAAACAATTGATGATTCTCGGAGACTTTAATTCCCACTCCCCTTTTGATTGGAAATTCGACAATGAAAACCCTTTTTCCTTAAAAAGAAATCAGCTTTCAGACAGTTTAAGAAGGGTTCAGAATGGACCAAATGCATACCAAACGTTAAGAGATGGTACAATAGATTACAGTGTGATTTCAAGATTTCTTTCCCTCCCATTGATCGACACCATTCAGAAAAAAATTGCTGCTGGGGAGAAAAAAACATTTCCAACACCAATGGTAGGACAAGACATCTCTAAGTCGGATTTTGAAAAATACAGGAACAGAATAGATTATATTTTAGTAAGTTCAAATCTAGAATCCGCCCTACTAGAGGCTAAAATACTGAACCAAGGGACCCCTGACATCCTTTCGGATCACTACCCCGTGTTGGCTTCTTTTTTGCATAAAACAGCCAAATAATTCTATAGCGCTTTGGTTTCTTTTTTTAGATAGAAATAAGAGATGATTGCTGCTCCAGTATCGGCTAAAGGAAATGAGTACCAAATACCTTCTAGTCCAAAAAAGGCTGGCATTATTATCACCAGTGGGATAAGGAATATGCCTTGTTTGCTTAGTGCCAACAACAAGGCGGGTTTTGCCTTGCCTACAGCTTGAAAATAGGCGCTCCCTATCAAGCTAAAGGCAAGCAATGGGGTGGCTAAAAAGGATTTTCGCATGGCTGGTATGCTAGCCCTAATTAAATTTTGATCCGCTGTAAAAACAGAAACCAAAGGCCCCGTAAAGATCAAAATCAGAATAAATATCATAAAAGCCACAAGTGTAGATGACCTAAGGGCCAATCTAATGGTCGCGTGCACTCTATTTTGCAGTTTAGCACCGTGGTTATAGCCTGCTATAGGGACAAAACCTTGGGTAATACCCAAAACAGGAAAATTAGCAAACATCATCACCCTACTAATCACCCCATACATAGACAGTCCCATTTCCCCACCATATTTGAAAAGCTCATTGTTTAATACTATTGCTAAGACACTAACTGTACCCTGTCTGGCAAATGTAACAGCACCAAGGGAAGCAATCTCATTAGTAATTTTTAAGTTCGGTTTGATCCTGCCAATACTCATTTTCATGGAAGACTTTCCAAAAATAAAAAACCATAGAGAATAGCCAGCGCTGGCCATATAAGAGATTGTAGTGGCCCAAGCTGCCCCTTCTAAGCCCATGTCAAACCATACGATTAGAATGGGATCCAATATAATATTAAAAACAGCAGGAACGATTAACGTATACATGGCCACTTTAGGATAGCCTTCCGCCCGTATCACATTGTTACACATCATGGCCCAAGCCATAAAAGGTATTCCAATTAAAATAATATTGAAGTAGTCTTTAGCCGGTTCAAGTACATCCCCTTTACCTCCAAATAACTTCAGTATTTCCTCAGAAAAAACATAGCCAATGGCAACAAAAAAGAGTGCCAAAGTAAGCGTCATGCCGATTTGATTACCAAAAGTATGGTACGCTCTTTCATCATCCGCATCTCCAAAGGCCCGAGAAATAATAGAAGCTCCTCCTACCCCTATAGACATTCCTATGCTGGCGATTAGAAAAGAGATGGGTAATACCACCGTTACAGTAGCGATCCCTAGAGAACTAACAAATCGCCCCACAAAAATAGTATCTACGATTCCGTAAATAGACAAAACCAATATCCCTACTGCTGCCGGGAGTGCTTGTTGAAGTAATAACTTACCTATTGGGGCTTGACCGAATGAATGGTTTTTGTTTTCCATAAAAATGTGATACCCCTAGGAACGACCCAATTGGCAAAATGTTTAGCTAAATAAGCTTTCTTAACTTTGATTATTATAATTCCATCTCAACTGCAGCATTAGAATGACTTTTTTAAAACCATGTAATCCACAGGATAAAAATCTTGTATTTCATGCCAAAACTTGCAAAGTATTTAGGCCTTTCAAAAACTAAAACCCCTTCAATCTAAGGTAATTAATCGTTTTTTTCACCGGAAAGGAATAAGCAATACTCATTTCATAGAATGTAAAATTACTTACTTAAAAAAGGGAGGGTATTACCCAATTAAAAAGACTTAGTGAATTTTATTTTGAGTTTTAGTTGAAGGTCCCTGATTACTTTAAATATTTCTTTAATTGTAACCAGCTGAACTTGGGTAAGTTGACTTATTTTTATGTAGTTTAAGGGAGGATTTCCTTCATATATAATTGCTCCTGCCTGCTTTTCCAAGCGAAGCCCCATTAGGTAATAATAGGCTTGGTACAACTCTTTGGATTCTCTAGGGCTAAAAACTTTAAGCTCAGTTAAAATTTGTAACCTTTTTCCAGTATTGGTTTCAAAAACCCTATTCGCTAAAGCATAAAGTCTCATGGCATTTACCATTGGCGTCATTGCACGCTTTATGTCAAACACCTCCTCCTGATCTACTTTAAAAGTTTTAATGTTCTTTAACCAGGTCAACTGTGTATCATATTGAAGTGCATTTTGGGCCATATTAAAGAAAAACCTTTCAAGGGGAAAATGTAATTGCTCGTCCATAAAAGATTTCAAGTTATCCAATAAAGAAAAATCACCATAAATGGCCCTACAATCAAAGAAAGTACCATAACTCAAAACAGTTTCCATGGATGATTCCTGAAACCAGGTCTCATAATTTTTCTTCCAGTGAGACAAAGAATGGGTCCATTTAGAATTGCTGGCCATGAATCCACCCTTACAATAATCAAATCCTATCTCATTCAAGTGATCCGAAACCGTGTTAGCAAAATCAAGAAAATAATTTCGCACCAATTCCCTTTGCTCATTGGCTTTGTCCTCATAAATGATGGCATTGTCTTGGTCCGTTTTGAGGGTTTGTTCTTTTCTTCCTTCACTCCCCAATACAAAGAAAACAAAGCGGGCAGGTGGCTCTCCCTTTTTCTTTATGACTTGCTCAATTACCCTCAAGGCAATGATATCAGCTATCGCTGAGATAACTTGGTTTATGATCTCAGATCTTACTCCCCTTTGGATCATCTGCTCCACCATGCCAGGTACCTGTTCCCATTTTAATTTTAATTCCGCTTCGTCAAGTGCTTGTTTAACGGACTGAATAAACACGAAAGGCGAAAGTGACTGAACAGTTAATATTTTGTTTCTACTTGTAACCCCTACAAAATGTCCCGCATCTTCTACCAGTAAATAACGGGTTTTGGTCCTGAACATAAGCAATAGCGCTTCATATACCAATGCATCTTTAGAGATGGAAACCAATTTGGTATCCATGATCTCTTTTATCGGACTTTCTAAAGATCCTTCTACTGCCATCACATTGTCACGCAATGTTATGTCAGTGATTACTCCATGAATGTCCTCTAAGTTATTCCCCACAAACAAACAGCTGGATTTCTCATCCCTCATGATTTGAGCTGCCCTGAAGACTGGAGTATCAGGCTTGCAGAAAAGCACTTTTTTAAGTGTGATCTCACTTAATGTTTTAATATAAAAATCATCGATGGGCGTCAGATGCTCCGGAACCATGGGCGTTTTTTTTTACAAAGATCACCAATCATTTTGAAGAAAAGAAAAGTATTTTTGAATAACTGTTTGCAATTAGAAAAAACTACCTTACATTTGCACAAGCTTTTGAAAAAGCACAGAGAAACGGGCTGAAAAGCCTGTTTCTTTTTAACAAAAAAAGGTCCTGTAGCTCAACTGGATAGAGCAACTGCCTTCTAAGCAGTAGGTTTCAGGTTCGAGTCCTGACAGGATCACAATGTTAAAATTTTCAAAAGTATCAAGGGTAAAAAGTTACTTTTGAGTTAATTACCGATTCTGTAGCTCAGCTGGTAGAGCATAACACTTTTAATGTTAGGGTCCTGGGTTCGAACCCCAGCGGGATCACCAAAAAAAAGCCTGTTTTTTTAAACAGGCTTTTTTTTATGCTTTTAAAAAGGCCAACGCTTTCAATATTCTTGAATTCTGCGCTGGCCTTTTTTGTTTATAGGTTTTAGGCTTTTAGAAATTGCCTAAGCACATAATGAAGAATCCCTCCATTTTTATAGTATTCAATTTCAATTAAAGAATCAAGACGGGCAATAACTTCAAAGTTTATTTCGCTCCCATCTTCAGTTTTAGCTTTGGCTTTCAAAACCTTCAAAGGAGATAAGCCTTCCTCAATTCCTTCGATAGAAATTTGCTCTTTACCAGTAAGCCCCAATGAAGCGGCAGATTGCCCTTCCGAAAATTGCATAGGCAGAACTCCCATACCTACAAGATTCGACCTGTGTATCCTTTCATAACTTTCGGCAATCACTCCTTTAATCCCCAACAGGGTGGTTCCTTTTGCAGCCCAATCCCTTGAAGACCCACTTCCGTATTCTTTACCCGCTAGGACCAATAAAGGGACGCTGTCGCCGATGTATTTACGCGAGGCATCAAACACAGTCATTTCTTCTCCGGAAGGCATATGGGTAGTATACCCGCCCTCTTGTGTGGCCAATTGATTCTTAATTCTTACATTGGCAAATGTTCCTCTTACCATTACTTCGTCATTGCCCCTTCTGGACCCGTAGGAGTTAAACATTACCTGCTCCACTCCTTTATCAAGCAAATATTTACCCGCTGGTGATTTGGCAGAAAAAGAACCCGCTGGCGAAATATGGTCTGTCGTGATTGAGTCACCAAGTTTTAGCAAAACGCGAGCATTAATGATTTCGCTAGGATTATCTACTTGCTCGGAGATCCCATTAAAAAACGGTGCTTCTTTAATGTAACTAGAATTATCCGACCATTGGTACACTTTATCCTCAGGAGCCTTTAAAGCCCGCCACTGATCATTTCCTTCAAAAATCTCCCCGTAACTTTTTTTATAATCACCTGGAGAAAGTACCTGGTTAGCCACCTCGAAAATCTCCTCATTGGTGGGCCACAAATCTTTTAAATAAACCGGTTCCAGGTTAGGGTCATACCCTAGTGGCTCATTATTTAAATCAACGTCCACCCTACCAGCAAGTGCAAAAGCAACCACTAGCATAGGTGACATTAAGTAATTCATTTTCACCTGGGGATGTACTCTTGCTTCAAAATTCCTGTTACCAGACAATACTGATGCTACGATAAGGTCATTTTCTTCAACCGCTTTGGCGATATGGGATGGCAAAGGACCTGAATTACCTATACAACTTGTGCAACCATAACCCACCACATGGAAGCGCAGGGCTTCTAAATCCTCTAGCAATCCAGCATGTTGGAGATAGTCCGTCACTACCTTGGAGCCTGGAGCCAAAGATGTCTTTACCCAGGGCTTAACATCTATACCTCTTTCTCTCGCCTTCCGGGCAATAAGGCCTGCCCCTATCATTACGCTTGGGTTTGAAGTATTCGTACAGGAAGTAATGGCTGCAATAACGACCGAACCATCATAAAGTGCGAACTCTTCATTATTCAATTTTACAGCTACGGTTTTAAGACCATTTTTTACTTTTGTTTCTATCTCAAGATCCCGATCTAGCTGTTTTTTTCCACTTTCCACCGGCTGATTCCCTCCACCTTCATCAAGCCATCTACCTACTTCTCTTTTTTCAATGGGGATGTATTCTCTTCCATGGACCTCCTTAAGTAAGGAACCAAATTTATTTTTAAACTCTCTCAAAAGAATCTTATCCTGTGGTCTTTTTGGCCCTGAAACAGTAGGCTCAACAGTACTAAGGTCTAATTCTACAACCGAGGAATAATCGATTTCGTCCTCTTTTTCTCTCCAAAGCATATTTGCTTTGGCGTAATTTTCCACAAGTTTGATTTGCTCGGGAGCCCTATTGGTCCTACCCATATAATCGAGGGTCCGATCATCTATAGGAAAATAAGTAACCGTACAACCAAACTCTGGAGACATATTAGAAATGGTCGCCCTGTCTGGAACGGATAAACCATCTAGACCCGGACCAAAGACCTCAACAAATTTACCCACTACACTCTGCCTTCTCAGAAGCTCCGTAATGGTCAAAACCATATCTGTAGCAGTAGTACCCATTGGCAAAGTGCCAGTAAGCCTTAAACCAACCACCTCAGGCATTATGAAGTAGATAGGCTGACCCAATATGGCAGCTTCTGCTTCGATCCCTCCTACACCCCAACCAACTACACCGATCCCATTTACCATAGGCGTATGAGAATCTGTTCCTACCAAAGTATCGGGAAAAACATTTCCATCCCTTGCAATTACTCCCTGGGCAAGGTATTCTAAATTAACTTGATGGCATATCCCCATTCCCGGAGGAACTACAGAGAAGTTATCAAACGATTTTTGAGCCCACTTTAAAAATTCGTAACGTTCACCATTTCTTTTGTACTCTACGTCTACATTTTTTTTGTAAGCGTATTCCGTCCCAAAATAATCTACTTGTACGGAATGATCCACTACTAAATCAACGGGGATTAAAGGGTTGATTTTTTCTGGATTTTTACCTTTTCTAACAGCTTCAGAGCGAAGAGATGCTATATCTACCACCGCAGGTACCCCTGTAAAATCCTGCATTAAAACCCTTGCTGGTTTGTATGGAATATCTTTTTCTGAAGGCTCCGGTTTCCAATTGAGCAGTGTTTTAATGTTTTCTTTTGTAATCGCAAAATCATCAAAATTTCTCAGCGTATTCTCTAAAAGTACCCTGATCGAAAAAGGGAGTTTATTTATTTGATATCCTTGCTTCTGTAATTCCTCCAAACTCCAGTAATTAAGATCACCTTGAGCTGATGGAAGTTTCTTTATGATTTTATACGGATCTTTTGTCATAAAATAAGTAGGTTTATTAATAAAAGGGATATTAATTGCGAATTTTAAATATAATCTAATATAGCAATATAAGGTATTCCAATCAATTATGGGGCCATAAAAAAAGCGGAAACAAGTTCCGCTTTTTTAAATGCTATTATTTTTCTGATTCAGCCTGTGCTTCATCACTTTTTCTAAAAGACCTCCTAAAGAACCAATGGTATCTCAAAGCCTCGAGTGTTTCGTTCATTCGCACAGCACCTGTATCCAAACTACTCATCGTACTTTTCAAGTAGTTTGCAAATGCCTCATCATTTAAAAGCATACCGATGGCATTGTCTGATTGATTTAGATTTTCGCTGACTTTACTGAAATTTTGAGCCGCATCACTGGCTTCAGCCGAAGTATTTTCGAGACTTTTCGCAGTAGTTTTTAAACTCGCAAACAATGTTGTGTCGTTCAACATATTGTCAACTAATCCTCCCTTTTGGTTAAGCTCATTAGAGAATTTAGACAACTCAGCAGTCATTCTATTGCTATTCACAGCGGTTCTTTCCAAGTTTACCATGATTGACTTAAAGTTTTTAACCAGCATGCTGTCTGTCAAAACAGCCCCAACTATACCTTCTCCGCTGGAAATTTTATGCGTGAGAATCTTCAAGTCCTCCGTAATGGATACGAGGTTATTATTGTTTACTTGCAATGTTTCCATCATTTTGTCCGTATCCAAGGGCATCTCAGCGGTAAGTTTGTCACCGTCTTCGATAGACGGTCCTTGACCTGTTCCACCATATATCACGATGATTTTATTACCAATAAGCCCATCAGAGCTAATGGTAGCTTTGGAATTCTTCTTTATGTAATCCTTAGAGGAAGATTCAATATTCATTTCAATTTCCACTTGAGAATCTCCATAAAAATTAATTTTCTTTACTGTTCCAATTTTCACGCCAGAGAACCAAACATTATTCCCAGTTTGTAAACCTCCCACATCATCAAAAACCGAGGTGACCCTGATACTTTTGACGAAAGCTTTCTGTTGTGCTCCAAGGGTAAGGATGCCTACAATCAGTATTGCGATCCCAACTAGCACAAATATGCCAACTGTTACAGATCTTTTATTATCATTTCTCATTGTTCGATGAAATTATAGTCATAAAATGATTTTACTCTGCCATCAACGGCATGTTCAAATACCTCTTCAAATTTACCTGTGTTACCAAAATGCCCATCCAAAAGCACAGCCATTCTGTCTCCTGTTACCTTGGCACATGTCAAATCATGAGTGATAATGATTGAGGTAGTTTTATATTCTTCATTAACCTGATTTATCAGATTGTTTATATCCATACAGGTAATCGGATCCAAGCCAGCAGTTGGTTCATCGTAAAGCATAATGGCAGGTTTAAGAATAAGTGTTCTGGCTATCCCTATCCTTTTTCTTTGCCCTCCTGATAATTCCGAAGGCATTTGATTTATGGCTTGGATAAGCCCGACTCCTTCTAATACTTCCTCCACTAATTTATCTTTGTCTGTTTTGCTGAGGTTTTTTACATTCCTTACCAGTGGAAACTCCAAATTCTCCCTCACAGTCATACTGTCGTACAAAGCACTTGCCTGAAAGGAAAACCCGATTTTCAGTCTCAATTCGTTGAGCCTTTTCGATTTTAATTGGCTCACCTCTTGCCCCAAAACAATGGCTGAACCACTGTCTTGCGTCAGTAAACCAACCATTATCTTAATCAAAACTGATTTACCACTTCCAGATTTACCTAAAACAACCAAATTTTCACCACGGTACAGGTCTAAATTGACATTTTTAAGTACGTGCATGTCTCCAAAAGACTTGGAGAGGTTTTTTATTTCAATTACTGTATCTTTCATATTATAACTGCCTAAAGAAATTGGTGATCTGTAAGGACAACAATTCTTCAATAAATATTAAAAACATGGCCATAACTACAGCTGAATTTGCTGCTTTGCCAACTCCCTCTGTTCCTTTGGTTGAATTGTACCCTTTGTAGCAACCCACAATACCAATAGTAAATCCGAATACCAGCGATTTCACCATTGAGGATGAAATGTCTAGAAATGAGATAGAGTCAAAAACCTGTACAAAGAATGTGCTAATACTAACCTTCTCATTCACATTCACATTTAAAAATGCTCCCATGAGGGCTAAAAAATCGGTATAAAGCACTAAAACCGGGATCATAAATGTACTTGCCAAAACCCTGGTAACGACAAGAAATTTAAAAGGGTTAGTAGCAGAAACTTCCATAGCATCTATTTGCTCTGTAACCTTCATAGACCCAATTTCTGCTCCAATGCTAGAACCTACCTTACCTGCTGCTATAAGAGCTGTAACCAAAGGTCCCATGGCCCTAACAACAGCAATTGAAATCAAGGCAGGTAACCATGAGGTGGCACCAAACTCAGACAGTGATGGCCTGGACTGATTGGTGAAAACTATCCCAACGATAAAGCCTGTCAGAGAAATCAATGGCAAGGAATTATAACCGATACGGTAACATTGACGAATAACTTCCTTAAACTCGTAAGGTGGCAACCATACCTCAACAAAGAATTTCTTTAGAAAATTAAACGCTCTTTCTAATCCAACAAAAAATTTATCTATTCTTGTACTAAACACTTTTTCATTTCCTTTGAGGTTTTCAGCCATATTGTTAATAAATTTAATTCAAATGCTTAAAAGGACTTCCAAAATCAACCAATAATTTTAATCGGTCAAAAGTTCCATAAAATTTTGTTCTTGTATTGGTTTAATTAAGAACCCACTAATCTGCTTAAATTCTTTGCTTTTATCCAAATCATTTGGATCAATAGATGCAGTAAGCATTTTAACATCTCCATTAATGCCTTGGTCTTCCATCCGCTTTAAAAAGTCCCACCCATCCATTTTGGGCATATTTATATCCAAAAGAATTACATCTGTGGAATTGATACTTAACCATTCTAATGCATCATAGGGATCTTCAAAAAAAACCATTTTAAAGCCCCTATTCATTTTTTCTAAAATTCGCCTGTTGATCATGTGCTGTACTTTATCATCATCAACAAATACTATTGTCATCTTGTCTTGCTCCACCTATAACTGATTTTCTAACATTTGTGTTCTTTTAATTTCTTATTCCCTTGAAATTTAATTCGTTGTACCTCTCAATAATTTCAAATCAAGAATATTTTTTTTACATTTTAAACACAATGATAACTTATAAAAATAAAGGAAATTGAAGTTCAAATTGGGTTAATTTAAAATAGGCAATATTGGAATTTTTCAATAATAAATTCATTTTCCCAAAAATCGGAAAACACTATTGGGCAAAACAATTGAAAGTTCCTATTCAAATTTGAATCCTATTTTCCCATGCTAAAATATTTGATTTTCTAATTTATTTTAAATTATTCCTACAATTAAACCGCAATATTGGATTGGATGTTCCTTAATTTTCAGAAAGATAACTCAAGCAAATTTTTAATTGGGTCGTTTTTAATAAAAAAACCAATAACTTGATTTATTAGGTTACATTACAGAAAAAATCTTGCCAATCTTTGGCGTAAATCAGAAAAATAATTTTTTTTATTTCTTTTTACAGATTAAACGCCAGTAATAGAATTAAAACTTCTTGTAAATCCTATTAAATGCAAACACCTCTTCGAAGCAGCCATACCTTGCATTGATAGATGCGTTCTTTCGCAAAAATAAGGAAAAAGACAGATTTTACCCCTTTAAGAGTAATTTTTCTAAATAATAACAAAATCAAATAAGACCATTTTTCATAAATTACCGATCATCGTGAACAGATATTCGTGAAAGGACAATACTGACATTTTTTTATGTCAGTGGTTTGATCAAAAGCTTGGTCTTTATCAAATATTTCTTCCAAGGTTTTTTTAAGCTGCCCAACATAATCATCTCTGTACACTGAGTAGTTTGTCACTTCCTCCTTTTTCCTATACCCGATTGTTTCCTGCAGATAAGGATTGAAATCTTCTTTGAAAATCTCACGTAAATTAAACAAAGCTGGTTTCAATAAGTGTTTATTATCAGGGAAATTGGCTTCATACAATAAACCATAGAAAAAAGTTTGCATTGCAGCTTTGTTCCTCTCGGAATCATCTCTGTCAAACAAACTCTCAATGCTTTTAAAATTTTTATTATCCATGCCAGATTTATAGTCAATTAAGCGGATTGTGTTACCGATACGATCCACCCTATCTATGATGCCTCCAAGTGCAACATTAACCATTCCCTCATTGGTATTTATTGGTACAAAAGCTTTGTATTTTCTCCCAGCTTCCAATGAAATAATTTCAAAGGGGGCTGACTCTTTGTCTTTTATCAAAACTCCTTGCAAATATTTTTGCAATACATCTCTTGCAATCACCAATTGACCTGTTAGTTTTTGGCTTCCTTTATCTTCCAGAAAATACTGTTGTTTGATCGCATTCATAACCGCTGGGTAGACGAAGTCCTTTAGCCCTTCAATATCCGATTCCGATACAACTTTACGCTTTTTCCTTTCTATAAAACCCATGTAAAGGTTTTCGAGAGACAAGTGAACAAGATTTCCAAAAATCGCCGGATCTACTTCTTCCTGAACCTCCTCTGGAATTTCTATCCCAGCTATATAATTAAGGTAAAATTTAAGTCTGCAATCTAGCCATACATTTAATGCAGACGGTGAAAAGGATACTGGCTTTCGGTCCCCGCTTGTAGGCTTGGTATACCTCATTAAATGAGACATAATAGCGCTATTCTTTTCTATGGTGATGGCCCTGGTTGCTGTCAGATTTACCGGGATATGGGTAATGCTATCCTCCTTTTGAATACCCTCACGATTCATTTCTATTTGAAGCTGATGAATATAACGACTTTTTTCACTTACCTGGCCTTGGTTACCAGCAGTAGTATACAGCAAATGAACGTCCTCTGCTTCATGCAAAAGCCTATAAAAAGTGTAAGCATAAATTGCATCATTTTGCTCTTGCATGGGCATTCCAAACGCTTTCCGGAGATTAAAAGGAATCATTGAATTCATAGAACTCGAAGGAGGAAAACTTCCTTCATTCATATTGCAGATGATAACTCTTTTGAAATCCAAATTTCTAGACTCTAGTACTCCCATTAATTGAAGCCCCTCAAGTGGCTCCCCCTTAAAGGGAAGTTTTATCTCACCAAAGACCTGCCGAAAGATTCTAAGAAGGAATGTAATATTGACTTCTTCCTTAATTTCTTTTTCAACAATTGCCTTGAGCCTGTTCATTTGCTTGAAACACTGGTAAAGATAGGTCCTTTCCATACTATTCTCCTCTAGTGGCCCTGCCAGCATTTGGATTAGTCCTAACATGTTATCCATTAAGTTTTCAGTGGTCATTTGCTGGAAAACTTTTGCAAACAAGGGGCCGCCAGCTTCTAAAGTTGAGGTGGAAATGTACAAAGTATTAGTCCGTGCAAAATCCTCTATTAGGTTTTTTGAAAATTCAGGAGCAGCATCATATAAATAGACCGTGGACAAAAGTTCTTTGACGGGTTTGTGATAGAACAATACCTCCTCGTTTACAACCCGTAAGAATCTCTGCAGGTCCACAACGGCCTCCAGAAAGGTAAAAACAGGGGTATGCTTTACTGGATATCCCATGGTAACATTCACCTTACTTACTTTGTCTGGCAAAAGATTTAATACAGGAAAAAGAAGCTGTTCGTCAGGTAAAATAACTACTGTTTCTTCCCAATTTTGTTCTATTTCAGGAATGGCCTCTAGGATTGCACCTACCATGTTTGCCTGGTTAATTTTTAATGGTACAGCATAGGTTTGAACCTTCCTTTTATTTTCGTCGATGCGTTTTGGAGTCGTATCAGGAAATGTTGGTCCTAGTATCTTGTCTTTCCTGTAATCTCTAAAAAACATACCCGCCTCTTGGTTTAGTGTGTCCAGGTAATATTGATCAATGTCCCAAAAAACTTCAGCACCATAATTTTTGACATAGTGCTTAATAAGCCTCTCCTCAGCTCCAGTAAACGCATTAAAACCAACGAAAACATGCCTAATTTCCGATGACTCTTCTTTTTCCAAACTTTCTGCCACTTCACGGTAAATACCACCACCATAAGCCAATCCTAAAGTCTTAAGTGAGCTGTTAAACTGATTGTACAATGGAAATAAAACATCCCAAAACTTCAGAAACTTCTCTTGATGAAACCTATCCCTGCTTTCGAAAGAAGCCCAAAATGCCTGTATTAATTCAATTTGAGTTGTTGAAAGAAAACTCCAATCGCTCTCCAATATTTTTTGTTCTCTGAGGTTAATGAATAATTTCTCAGGGTTAACCATAAATTGATCAAGATCATTAAAGTCCCTAAGAATCATTTCTCCCCAAAAATAAAACCGGTCAAAACTTTCGTTACTACCAGAAAGTGATTTAAAGACTTTATATAACTCATAAATTAACGTCAGCTTATCAGCAGGCCGCTTACCGGCAATATCATAGAAAAAGTCTTCAATGGTTATGACCTTGGGCATATAAGTCGGCTGGGTAATCAGCTGTCCCAGGTACTTTGTAAAGAATAAACCAGCCCTTCTGTTTGGCAGTATTACTTGAATATTTTTAAGGTCAATCCCCCTCTGCAATAAATCTGCGGCAGTGCGCTTTAAGAACCCATCCATTTAAACAACTTTTACTATTGAACCACTTTCGATATAACAGATAAACCCTCTGACGACCTTCATCTTTTCAATACTTTTCACCAGCGCTACATAATTCAATACTTGTTTTTTATGAGTTGGTCTTTCTTCACCTGTTTTGAAATCGACCACTTCAATACCATGCGGATAGTAAATAATCCTATCTGGTCGCTTAAATTCTCCTCCTGAAAGAAAAATCCCCTGCTCGGTAAGGACTTTTCCTGAACCATCAAACCAAGAATTAAATGTGGCATCTTGGCAAAGTTTATCAAACTGGATTTCTAAGGATTTCTTTTCCTCATCGGTTACAGCTCCATCAAAATACATCGTTTGAAGCTCAAGTAAGAAGTCCGTTTTGGTTTGGGATTTTTCAATTATCCGGTGCACCAATACGCCAAATTCTCTCTTAGAAACGATATCAGAGGATTCAAATTCACCAAATACTTGCTTGACCTTCAAGGATTTCTCCCATGGTCTATATTTCCATACCATTGCTTGGGCAGGAGTATCAGCAGCTTGTTTTGCTATGTTTGGATGCCAATCTCCTAGTTCAAATTCCAATTTTTCACTGCTGTAAAAGGTCTCAAAGTTCAATAATCCTTCTCCTTGAACCTCGAAATTCATGATTTCTCGCAATAGATCTGCTACAGTAGTCAATTTTCTGGTGTTGCTAGGTTTATTAAAAGGGACCATCCCTAGAAGAACCTCCTCTGCCCTAGTGAATGCTACATATAGCATATTAAGTGAGTCAAGATGATGCAGGAGATTTTCCTCCAAATAAGCTTTTGAGAAAGCCGAATCATGAAGTTGCGACCTTAACGTGAGGGGAATAATAGCAGGGGGCAACGTTTCATCCCAATCGTATTTTGTCCAAATGATATTTTCTTTACCTGTATCAAATAACTTCCAATCCAGATAAGGTAATAGAACAACCTTGTACTGAAGCCCTTTGGATTTGTGGATCGTTTGAATGCGAATAGCATTAAACTCTTCAGGAATTTTCACGGTCCTTTTGTAGCCTTGCTGCTCCCACCAATTGAGAAACCCGCCGAGATCAGCCCTATTTTTGGCAATAAAATCAAATACAGCTTCCTTAAACCCAGACAAATAAGCAAGTTCACCATTACCCTCATTCAATCCTATGAGGTCAATTAAAGCTTCTAGAAGATCCATTAAAGGTAACTTCCTAAAGGCTGGAAGTTCGCTAAAAAGCTTTTCTTTTAATCCTTGGAGGGCTTCTGGCAGGCTATCTTGCTTAAATAAAACATGGTTAAAAGCTAGATTTCTAATCCTTGCCAATTGGATCCAAAAGGTTTTTTCAGCAAGAGAATCTTCTGCATCATTTACTATTTGCAATGCGGCCAAAAGACATTTCACTACCGTCGCCCGGGTAAGGAACAATGCTTCATCTGAAAGTACATCATAACTGTAATTGTTGCCTTTATTGTTCTCCGCATAAGCCATAAAAGCATCCGCAATCTGAGCGGCCTGCCCATTTTTTCTTACAAGAATAGCGATGTCTTTCAATTGATAGCCTTGATCCAATAAGCGTTCTACCTGACCAGGCAACAGCCTCAGTATTTCATCCTCATATTTGGTTTCTTTATCTGTCTCTACAAACTTCAACATCACTTTTCCATTGATCCCTTTCGCTTTTTGTTTAGGCGCAACGTTTTGTAAGATATCAGCATAGGCCTGCTCTATCATTTCCATTGTTGGATCTCCCAGTGTTGACTTTAGGTGCTCACTTAAAAATTTAGACAGTTTTAAAAATAATGTATTGTTAAAAGCAACAATATTGGGTAGACTCCGGAAATTGGTATCCAACTTTTTCACATTGAGCCCAAAATGCCCGAGATCCATTTCTACCTGCTCCATAAGCAAGCGCATTTCTCCACCTCTCCAGCGATAGATAGATTGTTTTACGTCTCCTACTACCAAATTGGTTTTACCCATCGATAGGGTATTGAGCAAAAGAGGACGGAAACTGGCCCACTGAAAACCAGAGGTATCCTGAAACTCATCCAGCAGAAAATGTTGATAGCGATTGCCTACTTTTTCATATATAAAAGGAGCATCATTGTCACTGGTAATTGACTTAAGAAAGTCATTGGTTTCTGAAATCAAAAGCATGTTTTCTTCCTCCTTCAGTTCTTTCAATTCCCGAAGAAGGTAACCAAATAGGCCAAAAGTGTACAGGTTCTTAGAGATCGCATCCAAGGTGTTCCAATGCTTTTTCATTGGTTCAAATTGATGCATTATCTCCCCTAGACCTTCATAATAAGCTGACTCAATTGCGGCTTTCGACTTGCTTGTTTTGGTATACCATCCCTCTGGACCAAGCAACAGTTTTTCTTGAGGACCAGTGAGTGTAGGCACAGGCTCATTATGATCCCCTAATTGGTCAAATTTTTTACTAAATGATCTGGTTCCTCCAGAAAAATCTTCCCATACCAGTCCGTTTTTATTCCTAATCGTTTGAGCAGATGACTTTAACTCTAAGGTTTTGTCAATAATCACTTGCTTTTGTTCAAAAATAAAGTTCTTGAAAGTTTTAAACGTTTCAGGATTCTCTAAAAACACATTGACCTCCTTTTGAACCATTTTAAAATCCTCCAGAAAGATCTTCTTCCCAAGATCTTCTACAGATTTTCTTACATCCCATGACTTGCCTTCGGTAATCTTACTTATGGAAAATTCAACCATCCATTTATGCAGTTCAGGATCATCTGCCACACGAAGCATTAACCTATCCACCATTCGCGCCATTACACCATCAAGATCCATTTCTACATCAAATTTGGCTTGAAGGTCAATTTCTCTTGCAAAGGCCCTGATTACTTTCTGGAAAAAACTATCAATGGTGCTCACAGAAAAAGATCCGAAATCATGAAGGATTGCCGAAAGGACTTCTCCAGCCCTCTTAGACAACTCATTAGGTTTTAGCTGCCACTTTTCCAAAAGCTCTTTGTCCATAGTCTCAGACTCATCCACACCATTTTTAAGTCTTTTCAGCTCATTGATGATTCGGTCCTTCATCTCCTGTGTTGCCTTATTGGTAAAAGTGACTGCCAGAATTCGCTTAAATGCCATTGGAGATTCAAGGGCTAATTTGAGGTAGGAGGTAGTAAGGGTATAGGTTTTACCCGACCCAGCGGATGATTTATAGATTTGTAAGGGCGTTTCTGTGATCATTTAACTCAATCTTTTAAGGAATTTATGACACAAAATTGACACTTTACCATTTCGTGCTAAGTGAAGTTATGAAGAAAAGTTTCAGACTATAGCTAAATAATGAATATTTTTGGGTTTGAAATCTAGGTGAAGTTCCCTTTTTCATACCCAAATCGAAAATAAAATGTTTTTTTATATTTCTCAGCTATTCAGTTTTTTAATAATGCCCTTTAACATCTGTCTGATTCTTATTGTATTAGGCTATTTTTTTATGAAAAAATCTTGGGGAAAGAATACAATGCTAGCTGGTATAGTATTGCTTCTGTTTTTTTCAAATTCCTATTTGTCCAATCTGATAATTTACAATTGGGAACCAGAGGTGAAGGATTTTGCATCCTTGCCTAATTATCAATTAGGGGTAGTCCTTACTGGGGTTACACATATAGATAAACTACCCAAGGACCGTACTTATTTTTCACGAGGTGCTGATAGGGCTACACATACAGTACAACTGTACAAGATGGGAAAAATTAAGAAAATTTTGATTTCTGGAGGACTTGGTTTTAATCCGGTTCATCCACTTTCAGAAGCAGAATCCTTAAGGGATTTTATGATTTGGGCAGGTGTAGAAGCAAGGGATATAATCGTAGAAACTAAGGCGGTCAATACCTATGAAAACGCATTATTTAGTGAAGAAATAATTACATCAGGTGAAATTGATTTGGGCCAGACCAACCAATTTTTACTAATAACATCGGCTTTTCACATGAAAAGGGCGGAAGCATGCTTTAACAAGGTAGGCCTTCATCCTGATACTTTTCCAGTAGATTTTTATGGAAAAAAACCAAATGCCAATTTTAAATCGATTGTTCAGCCTGGGCTGGAAGGCATTATGGTATGGCACAAATTGACAAAAGAATGGGTGGGAATAGTGGTCTATTCTCTGGTTGGATATATTTAGCTCTAATAAAAGCAATAACCCTTCCGTAACTTGAGACAATCAGTGCCTCAGGAAGGGTTAATTAATTTTAATTTATGTTAGGTTATATTTTCAATTCCAAAACTGCTGCTTCTTCTACCAAGTAGAAGCCTTTAACTTGGGCATGGCCCTTACAATATCACTAACACTTATTTGACCTATAATTTTATCGTCTTTGACTACTGGAAATCTTCTTATTTTCATCGTCAAAAACCTATCTGCAGCATCAAATATTGAAATGTCAGGAGGTAGAGTAAATACTTGCGTTGTCATGTGCTCAGATACAGCGGCAGGAAATTTAGGGGTATTGGTGTATTGACCTTTAATTATTTCTTTAAGACAATCACCCTCTGAAATCATACCCACTAACCTCCCATCGGCATCCACCACCGGAGCACCTGAAATTCTTTTTCTGGTGAGAACAGTGATCACATGATCTATGGTATCCTCCGGCCTGAAAGTAATTAAATTCGCTGTCATGAAATCCTGTACCAAAAATGGCTGGTCACTGATTTTTGTTGGGGCCATTCTTACCCCCTGGAAACTTTTTACCATGTTTTTATAGGGTTTATTGAGGGTTTAATATATCATTTAAATCCCAAAAAAACAAATTATTAGCCCTTTAAAAACCCAAGTAATAAAATAAAACAATGGTTATGTGAATTATCTAGTACAAGATAATTGGGCCGCTTATGACGCTTTATTTAACCAGATAAAACATTTCAGAGAAATCTATCAGAGCGGAAATAATGGCTCAGTAGATTATTTGAGTTGATATTTAGCTGGATTTAGCAATAAAAATCACCCTTCAACTACGATAAAAATTAGCGCCAGAAAACTAAATTGCTCCAAAATCGAATAGAATTTAAAAAGCATCAGTCATTTCTTTAGATTAAAGCTTTCTAAGAAAGCCTACAACCTCTTTCATTAATTCAGTATCCACCGTCAGCACCATTCCTTCGGTTTCTTCCACTTGAGAAAGTTTTAAATGTCCATTCGCATTCTTCATGGAAGATGGACGAAATTTCTTACAAGAAACATGAATTTCTTTCAGCCTCCCTTCCTTACTTAAATGGGAAATATCGTTCAACATCAAACCACCACCAGGAAGTATAATTATCCTATCATTTGCCTTATCGAGTAACTCAAGCAATACAGGCAATCCTTCCTTTACCCTATTTTCTCCACCTGATGTCAGTATTCTTTTAAAGCCCAACGCTACAATCTCCTCTAAGGCAGTGACTTTATCTTGAACAAGATCGAAAGCCCTGTGGAAAGTACATGGCTTGCCACCTGCAACTTGGATTAAATTTTGACATTCGGAAGAATTTATTTTACCCTGTTTATCCAAGATTCCAAAAACAAAACCATCGGCACCGTGCTCCAAAAAAGCCTTGATGTCTTCTTTCATGACCTCGATTTCTGATTTACTATAGACAAAATCTCCACCCCTGGGTCTGATCATCACAACCACAGGTACTGTGACTTTCCTTTTTATTACTTTAAATAAACCTAAACTTGGAGTAGTACCCCCTTCCCCAAAATCCGAACAAAGTTCCAGGCGATCTGCACCATTTTCAGCAGCAAGCATCGCTGCCTCTAAGGTGTAAACTGGAGATTCTAGCAAAATATTTTTTTTATTCATAACAGTGATTGTTAAAACCAACTTTTTGAATCAACAAGCGCTTGCCTATTGCTATTGTGATGAGCATAGTTAAATCCAGGTTGGATGGAGAATGCGCCGAACGCTCCCTCCTTATTTAATGCCAAGAAGCCTATTTGGATATTGTTCACATCCTTACTTTTCGCTACCGCACGTTTCACGGCTTCCTCACAGGCCTCTTGCGGTGTTCTACCTTGTCGCATTAATTCTACGATAAGAAATGCCCCGCATATACGAATCACATCCTCTCCCAAGCCCGTAGCAGTAGCAGCGCCAACTTCTCCATCAACGAAAAGGCCTGCCCCTATTATTGGGCTGTCTCCAACCCTTCCATGCATTTTATACCCCAACCCGCTTGTGGTACAAGATCCGGCCATTTCACCAGCAGCATCTATTCCAATCATTCCGATTGTGTCATGGTTTTCAACATTTATAATCGGTTGATATTTTGCTTTAATTTTCCATTCGTTATAAGCCTTTCTTGCTTTTAAGCTTAACACTTCTTCCTCAAGAGGCATTCCTTCTTGCAATGCAAACTGTCTAGCGCCTTCTCCCACCAATAGTACATGAGGCGTTTTCTCCATCACTTTCCTAGCAAGCGTTATGGGATGTTTAACTTGCCTTACGAAAGCCACAGCACCACAGGAACCATCTCCTTTCATTATTGAAGCATCAAGAGTTACAATACCTTCTCTATCTGGAATACCATTAAGCCCTACTGAAAATACACTTTTGTCAATTTCTGTCACTTTCACCCCTTCCTCTACTGCATCCAGAATATTTCCATTGGTAGATAAAATTTCCCAGGCCTTGTCATTTGCAGCAATACCATGGTTCCATGTTGAAATTACCTGAGGTTTAGAAATAGGCTTTTCAATGAAAGATTCGCTACTAATACCCATACCTGTTACCTTCCTTGAAAATGGGGCAAGCATCAGGGAGGAGAGCAATGATTTTTGAATAAAACTCCTTCTACTTTTCATACAACTTTTTATTTCTTATTTTAACTCGCAACTAAATCGAATACAGCAATGCCAATAGGTGGGAATTATTTTCCTCAAAAGAAACTTCTCAGGCAAAACTGAACCTTGTTGCATAATCAGGATTATAAAGCAAGGAAACAAACATGATTATTTTTTTTCGAAAAATAGCTTGGCTTTAGTTAATTTATAAATAATTTGAATTTCAAAAAAACTATTAAAAAATGGTTAAATGTCTATTCCTCACTTTATATTGAGAAATATTGACAGAGAGTAACCGCTAACATTATTACGATCTTATTTGAAAATGTAGATTTTTTTAAATAAGTTGCCTTAATTAATTAAAATTTTTATTATTTTGCATCAAATTTTATCCCATGAATTTAATAGACCCGAAAATAGTACTGGATAAGAAGGAAGGTGTAGTTGAAATTAAGAACTATATCAATAAACTTAAAATTGTTAAGGAGTTATATACTCTAGGCAATAATACTGCGAGCAATATATGCCAATTAGTGGGAATTAGTTTACCTACAGTTAATCTTTTATTGACTGACTTATTAGATGAGCAGATAATTATTAAAGAAGGGAGAGGCCAATCCCAGGGAGGAAGAAAACCTGACCTGTACGGACTTGCACCAGATTCCTTTTATATTTTGGGCATAGATTTGAATAGATTTGGAGCAAAGGCTGCCATTTATAACACTAAAAATGAAAAAGTTAGCAAAATAAGCAGTATTAAGTTATCGCTTAACAATGAATTAGAAACTTTAGATGCCATTTATGATTTTTCAATGAAAATCATAAATTCATCAGGAATTCCTGAAGAAAAAGTAATAGCCGTTGGCATAAGTATGCCAGGATTAGTAGACAGTGTTTCTGGGGTAAATCATACTTACTTGAAGTCTGGCAAAAAGACCTTAAGGGAACAATTGGAAGATAAATTTGGGCGAAAAGTATTTATTGAAAACGACGCTAGGGCAAAAACGCTTGCTGAGTTTAAGTTTGCCAATAAAGGAATCAATAAAAATGTGATGGGCATCTTTGTTGATTGGGGTATCGGTCTTGGAATCATTATAGATGAAAAACTGTATAGAGGTTATTCTGGTTTTGCTGGTGAATTTAGCCATTCACCTTTATTTGATGCAAAGGAAATAAGTTGCACTTGTGGCAAAAGAGGCTGTTTAGAATCTGTAGCTTCAGGTGGTGCAGTAGTAAGACTGGCCAAAGAAGCAATTCTACTGGACAAGGACTCTATTCTTGCTAAGCTGGCTGACGGTAAAGGAGAGAACCTTGAACCATCCACTGTGGTGGAGGCAGCGATTGCTGGAGATCAAAGGGCGATAAGTATTTTATCTGATGTGGGTTTAGATTTAGGAAGGGGAATAGCCATTTTAATTCAGTTGTTAAACCCCGAATTGATAATTTTAGGCGGAGCAATTGCAGAAGCCAAACAATACATCACTACACCTATTCAGCAGGCTTTGAATATTTATAGTATGGCCAAATTAAGAGAAAAAACTTCAATAGAACTTTCTCAATTAGGTATGGAAGTAGGGCTTAGAGGGGCCATCGCCATAGTTAATGAGCATATTTTTGAGGACACCATAAATTCACAATAGATTAAACAAATTAGATACAAGCATATGTTAGCGAATTATCCACTTTCGAAGACTGAAGAGGCTTTTTTTAAAGATTCTGATATTGAAAAGATCACCACCAAAATTCCTTACTTGGCGGTTGACAATTTCCCTAAGCTAGGCTTACTTACAGCCTGCCGCTTCTTAGAATGGGTTTCTACAAACCCTGAAGGAGTAATCAGTTTGCCCACTGGCAAAACGCCTGAGTATTTTATCAAATGGACAAAATTTCTTCTGGAGAACTGGGAGGACAAGAAAGGACTTGAAATTAGAAAAAAATATGGCTTAATTGATTGCAATAAGCCGGTATTAAAAGGCCTTCATTTTGTTCAAATAGATGAATTTTATCCGATTTCATCTTCGCAAAACAACAGTTTCCATCATTATGTAAACAAGTTTTATATTGAAGGTTTTGGTCTGGACCCTAAAAAAGCACTACTTATCAATTGTGATGAGATAATTCTTTCAGAAGGGAAAAGCTACAAGGAGGTCTTCCCTGATTCTAAAGTTGATTTGTCTTTAAGGTTTAGAGAGTATAAATCGCCACAAGAAAAATTACAGCAAGATTCTATCTATCTAATTGATCAATGGTGTGGACAGTATGAAGCGAAAATTCGTGAAAAAGGTGGAATTGGTTTCTTCGTAGGAGGAATAGGTCCTGATGGCCATATTGCATTCAATACACGTGGCTCTGACATCTTTTCTACCACCAGACTTACAGAAACAAACTTTGAAACTCAAGCTGTAGCAGCAGGTGATTTAGGTGGTATAGAAATATCTGCCAATCGTCTAGTCATTACAATAGGCTTAGATACAATTGTCCATAACCCGGATGCTGTTGCCATTATCATAGCCGCAGGAGAAGCCAAGGCTGGAATAGTGAAGCAATCATTGGAATTATCAATGACCAATGTGTACCCTGCCACTGTATTGCAGAAATTAAAAAACGGAAGATTTTTTATCACTAAAGGGGCTGCATCAAAATTAACAGACAGTACAGACCAATATTACTTTACTGGTGAATGGAACGATACAAAAACAGAACGTGCGGTTTTAGACCTATGCAAGAAACTACAGCGGTATGGTCATAGAATCACTCTTGAGGATCTCAAAGAGGACAAATACACCAGTCAAATCCCTGGACTTAACGAGCATACTGTAAAAAATGTAATTAAAAGTATTAGTGAGAAAATAGACAGGGGAATGAGTGAGGAGAAAAATGAAGTATTCCTTCATACAGGACCTCATCATGATGATATTTCTTTGGGAATATTGCCTCAAATTACCAAACAGCTACACGAAAACAGCAATGAAGCCCATTTTGCAGTCCTCACCTCTGGATTCACCGCTGTAACAAATACTTTTGTAATAGAGACACTTAGGAGCACCAAAAAATTTCTGGACAATGGAAGGATTCAAATGGTTAAATTTGAAGATTTCTATTCCTCAGGCTACAAGTTAAAGATGGACAAAGATGTGTATCATTATTTAACAAATGTCGCTTCTGACAATGCTGAAGAAAGGCTGAGAGGACTTTGCCATAGGTTGGTCAGAGCCATCGTCTTCACCTTCGGTATCAAGTCTACCTTACAGCTTAGGGAGCAAATTAATGAAATCATCACCGTTCTTAAGAATTCTTATGATGGTGAAAAAAACCCTAAGAACATTCAAACTTTGAAAGGAATGATCAGGGAGTTTGAAGAAGAATTGGTATGGGCCCATTTCGGTGTACAGGTAAAAAATGTCCACCACCTCAGACTAGGATTCTACACAGGTGATATTTTCACAGAGCAGCCGGACAAGAAAAGGGACGTAGAACCTATACTAAATATGCTAAGAGAAATTAAGCCTACGAAACTTAGTTTGACATTAGACCCTGAAGGCAGTGGCCCTGATACGCATTATAAAGTATTACAAGCAACAGCAGAAGCTATAAGGCAGTGGAGCTTGGAAGAAGACTTGAGTAATTTCAAGGTAATAGGCTACAGAAATGTATGGTTTAAATTTGATGCTGCTGAATCAAATGTAATTGTACCTGTTTCTTTAGGAGACATGTCAGTAATGGAAGATTCGTTCTCAAACTGTTACATGAGCCAGGTAAATGCTTCATTCCCAAGCTACGCCCATAATGGGAAATTTAGTACGCTAGCCAAAAATACTTGGGTAGACCAGCTTAGTGATGTTCAACTTCTACTAGGTAAAAATTATTTCTACCAGCATCAATCTGCCAAAGTAAGATCAAGCCATGGCCTGATCTTTTTCAGAGAAATGGAAGTTGAAGATTTCTTGATTGAGGCAAGAGAGTTAGAGAAGTCTACGGAAGGTATGCTTTAATTAAATAAATATTTATCAAGTACACCTGTGATAAATTCATCACAGGTGTGCTTGATATTTCAATATGCCTCAGGCAGGCTGATCGCCTGAAAAGTCCTATCCAAGTATTTGGACAGGATACATTAAAATTAATCAGGGTAAACCTGGGATTTGGGAGTAAAATGAAAGGTAACAATATGGTTCTTGGATTGGATATAGGGGGTACAAAAATTAGTTCAGGATTATTTAGCAATGGAGGCTTAATAGAAAGCTTAGAAGTAAAAACGCCTGCAAATGCTCCTAAAGAGGAAATCTTGGAAACCATTTCTCAACAGATTGCTGCATACAAACATTTCGACCTAAAAGCCATTGGAATAGGTATCCCCGGATTGGTTGATCCCATTCATGGAATAATATATAATTTAGCCAATATCCCTTCTTTCGACTATGTTAACCTTAAGGAATATTTAGAGGAAAGATTCGGAATTCCCGTTGCCATTAATAATGATGCCAATTGCTTTGCCTTGGGAGAGTATAAATTCGGAGAAGCCAAAATACACAAACATGTTATTGGTATCACGCTCGGAACTGGTATCGGAACTGGAATAATTGCCAATGGTCACCTGTACACAGGAAGGCTATGCGGGGCTGGAGAATGGGGAGCAATACCATACCTCGACGGTACCTTTGAAGACTATTGTGGAAGTAAATTTTTTAAAGAAAGGTATAAAATAAGTGCTAAAAAACTCTCCATAAAAGCAAGCGCTGGGGACGATGAGGCCATTGCTATCTTTTACGAATTCGGAAAACATATCGGGGCTCTAATTTACCGTTTATTATTAACTTTTGCACCCGAGGCCATTGTGATTGGGGGCTCTATTAGAAAAGCCTTCCCCTACTTTGAAAAAGGGGTTCAGGAAGTCATCGGTGCATTTCCTTACCTACCTATTTCTGGAAACTTAAAAATCTATGTTTCCTCAACAAATGATTCAGCTATTTTAGGTGCCATATCCCTTGTAGAGGAGAATAAGTACCTGATCAACAGCGAAGAAAATTTAAATATTCCAAATCCACTGGTTTAAAAAAGGCTAAAGCTAGGCTGATATAAAAGAATTATTTCCTGGTAACCTTTATCCAAATACCCTTCAATCTGCTTTCTTAGAGGGAATTGCAAATCCCCATTGATTGGAAGGTGTTGATCAACCTACACTTGGAAAACATATCAATTAAAATCCATAGGTGGCTTTTATCCTCCTATTGGGCCTTTCGATGTTGAGCTTTATTCATTTTTTGAATATATTTAAAAACACAACTGTAACAAATATGTCAAAAGGCAAAAACCCATATATTCTAACTTTTCTATTCCTAGTATTAACCACCCCCCTTTTTGCGCAAATATCCACTACTGAAAAGGATTTTTTTGCTAGGGACAAAATGATTGAACATCTTTTTTCCATTACAGATGTCATGGTCACAGACGTCACAAGCCCTCCTGGAGCTGCCAGGTTTTATGGCTATTCTCTTCTGGCAGCCTATCTTGTGTACCATGATACTGAAAATCTTAACAATGCCACGCTAATCAAACACCTCCAAAGCCCAATTGCTAACCTAGAACCTACTTTAAAACTTGAAAAAGAAAATATAAATTTAGCCTTTGCGAGCACTTATGCGATGCTAGAGGTAGGCAAAAACATAATGCCTTCTGGAAAAAAACTAACTAGTGCTCAAGAAACCCTGATAAGTCAATATTCGAAAGAAAAGCTTATTAAAAAGAAAGAGATAAAACGGAGCATCATTTATGCCGAAAATATTGCGACAGTAGTATTGAATTATGCTAAAGAGGACGGTTACCTACAACTTAGTACTCTCAAGCGCTACAGCCCTACTAAAGGACAAGGCAAGTGGTATCCAACCCCTCCCGCTTACTTGGCGGCTATAGATCCGGACTGGCGTACAATCCGCCCTTTCTTTTTGGAAAACCTACCTTCTTTCAGCCCACCGGCACCTGCTGAATATTCAGAAGACAAAAACAGTTCTTTTTTTACCCAATTGACGGAAGTTTATGAAGTCACTACACAATTGACCGAGGAACAAAAACTTATCGCAAATTTTTGGGACTGCAACCCTTTTAATGTCTCTTATAGTGGACACATGGCCATAGGGCTTAAGAAAATTTCACCAGGGGGTCATTGGATGGGAATTACTGGGATAGCAAGTCAGAAAGCAGGACTGGGCTTTGAGGAAAGCCTATACATCCACACCCTGGTAGCCATGGGACTACATGATGCCTTTATCAGCTGCTGGGACGAGAAGTATAGGAGTGACCGCATAAGACCCCTAACAGCTATCAACCAGCTCATAGACGATACATGGCGCCCTATACTTCAAACACCTCCTTTTCCTGAATATACAAGTGGACATAGTGTGATATCAAAAACCTCTGCCGTTTTGCTGACTTCCTATTTTGGGGAAAATTTTAAATTCATAGATACTTCAGAGGTGTTCTTTGGCCTTCCGGAGCGAGCATTCGATTCTTTTCTCGAGGCATCAAGTGAGGCGGCAATATCAAGATTATATGGCGGCATACATTTCAGAGATGCCATAGAGGTAGGGATGCAACAAGGCGAAAAAATCGCCAATTATATTTTGGAAAGAACAAATACGCATCAAAACCACCTAATTGGAACTTCCTCAAAGACTGTAAAATAGCCTATTCCTGGATGATTTCTTTTATCTTAAAATGATCAAAATTGACCTCAAATCCTGCTCCTTTAGGCGAAGCAGCCATAAAGCCAACTTGTAGGGAAGGTGAAGGTGTGAAATATGCTTGTCTTAATAACTGAAAGGAGGAACCATCCAAACTGTAACTCACCTCTACATAATCTTTGCCACGTTTGGCTTTGATATAAAAGGTCTCAGGCATCCCCTCAATTGCTGCGACGGACCAGTCGGAACAATCTCTTGTTACGACGGCACTTGCATTCTGGACGCCCTCTACATATTCAACCCCTGCTTTAATCCAGTTCTCTTTGTCTAGAAAAAGCATAAGCCCCGCCTGATCATACAAGTCTGTATATTTCCCTGAAAATTGTAGTAAAAATTCAAAATCTCCAGATTGGACAGTATGTAAAAAATGGCCGCTTTCACTAATAAAACCATAATGGGTCTTTCTCCAGAAATCTGTTTCTGCATCTGTCTTTAAGTGCAGCTTCCCACTGTCTTCTGACCAGACATGAGGTGGGTTCATCCAATTGAATTCGCGTCCTTCAATATTTACCATAAATGATGTGGCTTTTTGTTTAATTGTTTGCTTTATTTAATAAATAGCTGCTATCCTCTCAATTTATTAAAAAGAGGCAATGCCTCGCTTTAATTTTCATCCCTTCCATTTGAAACCTCAAATTATTCATTAATAATCAATCCTTCCCATTTTTGGCTATAATTAATTGGGAAAGCAAATGAATTACAAACAATTTACCCTAACTGAAGATGGCTGTGGAAGGTTCCCCATCTTTTTCTTCGGAACATCCGCAATAAAATGGCATGATTTTAGCAAAATCATTTATTAAACTTAACAGCAAAACCATGAATTTAAGCCAGTCATTAATATCAAGCATACCAACCCATCTCTTATTTGGGAAAAAAAGAGATGACGTAGATAAAGGTACTAATCGATCTACACCAGGAACTTCTGGTGATGGCCCTCGCCCACCGAGAAAAGATGAATACCCTGACGATGAGGACGATAGAATTAAAAAAGAGGAAAACACTGAGGAATAGGTCAAAAAAGAGCACAAGAGCTTAGTAATACTTCAGCTTTTGTGCTCTTTTTTTCTATCTATATAAATACCTAAGGACGATTCTTAAATCCGGATGGATTAAACCCTATTTCCCAAGCTTCCCCAGAGAAATTACTGGAATATGTTGGAGACTTTACCAGTATAGGTAAAATTAGAATTTAATTAACGTCAATCACCATCTTACCTAAAGAAACCACTATTTTCAAAAGGCGGTCATTGATTCCTTTTCTAGCAGATGCGAATGAATCTTTATTGTAACAATCTGTATAGTCACTTAGGTGCAAAAAGAGTTTAGTTCCCCCTTCTGTAAGCTCAGCGCTAATCTTAAGACCACTGCTGTAATCCAACTGAACCATGTCCATTTGTCTTAATTCTGGCTCGCTTTTTCGTCCTGTAAGCTTGTTGAAAAACAGTTGTTTTTTATAGTCAGAAACACTTACCAACTCCTCATGCATGGCATCGGATGGTGGTTTGTTTCGGAACCTGTCAAAGATTTTTTTATTTTCTCCTTCTGAGGTGATATTGAAGGTTTTCTCTCCATATAATTTATACCTGATCTGTAAATCAACATGGAAATCGTAAAGGCCTTTTTCTTTACCTTTCAAATCTTTCACCAACTCTTCAAGCAATGAAAGCTGCAATTGAATGTTTTTTTCTTTCTCAAGATCAAGGATAACATGATTTCGCTCATCAAAAGCCAAGTAAGCTTCAAATCCTTCTTCCATGCTTAGAATTCTTTCTTTCAAGTCTTCATAACCAGCATGCGATTCCTTATAGGCACCATTGTTTTTTGTAACTATTTTGTCAATTTGCTGTGAGAGGACCACACCTTTAATCACCAATTTGGTCTTTTCTTCGTCCATCGATGGGAAGGAATTCCCTGCCAAGAACGTGTGGGTGAAAATCGCAGCTTGTTGATGTGCATTAAAGACCAAAAATCTACCTTCAGCATTTGGGTAGCCGATTACTGTTCTGCTAAGATCTGGGTCGAAACCTAGGACATAATCATAATCTTGCCCCTTGATTTTATCTAATGCCGGTAATAAAAACTTATAATTAAGATTTTCAATAGGGCTATCGTCAGGAGTATAGAACAAGGTTTCAACTTCACTTTCTGAGACAAATTTTAACCCTTTTGCAGTCTCTGGCAAATAGATTAACCCCTTGGGCGTAATATTTACTTCTACAGGCTGGTCGTTTTCCATTTGTATACTTATTTCAATTTTGTAAGATGTACCTAATTTGTATAAACTATTGATATGCTAGCCCGGAGAATTTTATTTATCACTCAAAATCCCAGGCGGAAGGAATAAGTATCAAAATTATGTTTTAATACACGACAAAGCAAGAAAGCAACCCAACGTTTCTAAAATATTCTTATTTAGCACAGTTTATTTTTCGGTATTTTAAAGAATCTTTTAAATAAATCTCCAAATTATCCATAATCAACTCCCCTTAAAAAAATCAAATTTTTAAACACCTTCCTCCAGTATGCTTTGTTCTAAAAATTCCATTATCAAATAATTAATACCTCAGGAAACATTCATCTAATATCAAAATGTTGAAGGATTTATTGTTAAATAAGAAGGTTAATCCTCTCTTCAATAAATACATTGTTTCGAATGGATTCGCTATGTATTAAGCAGCAGAAAATGCTAAAGTGCATGCTTTACCAGTCTATCATAAATGGGTTGGCACTCACGCAATAATGGAAGTAATTGCTTAGGAAAGACCATTTCTTTCTTTTCATACCGCTGAAATCCAGTCGAAAGATGGACATTATTGTACCAGTATTTTGCCCAAACTCCATCTTCGGGTATTGGGCCTTTATCCCAATTCAGCATATCTTCCTTAAAAGGGAGACTTAAAAAATCACATAATTTCCGTAACTGACCTTCAGGATTAAGTAAAACCTTTTTGGCATCAATTACCACAAAAGGCAATTGCATGGTTTGTAAATATTCCATCAACTTCCATTGCATGGCATAGCCTACATCATCCATGCCTGGCTGGCCAATAACTTTAGAAAATGACAGCAGCATTTCTTCAGGATTCCTAGTCAATATAATGTTGGCTCCAGCCGTCATGAATTGCCAGTCAAGCTGTATTAAATGGTGACTCATGTTCTTAAAGAAAGCAACAGGTTTTTGCTGTGGCCCTATCATTCCTTCAACGACCTTCTTTCCATCTGTTTCCATTTTTGAGAGAATTTCTTCAGCACCTGGGTGAAATGGCTTGGCAGAGGAATGGCTAAGATAATGTCCATACAGCGGTTCATCGACTACAAAAGTATCGCTTCGCTGGGCAAAACTGTACATTAAAGCGGTGGATATATTTCGGGGTCCTGACCACAGAAAAATCTTTTTATTATTCTCTTTTGCCATCACTATTGTAATTGTTGCGCCACAAGGTTTTCGTACAATTGACGTAAATTGGCAGTAACAGGCCCACAACCTCCACCTGAACCTATAGGTTTCCCATCTATTTTGACCACTGGCGTGAGCCCACCAAAAGTCCCGGTTACAAAGGCTTCATCGGCACCATAAACATCAAATAAGGAGAAGTTTTTTTGATGGCAAACTATTCCATTTTGAGCACAAACTTTTATCACATTTCCTCGGGTAATTCCATTCATACAGTAGGCCCCTGTTGAAGTCCATACTTCATCCCCTTTAACCATAAAAAAGTTCGTTGCATTGCAGGTAGAGACAAATCCATTGATATCCAGCATAAGTGCTTCATCGGCACCTGCCTCAATGGCCTGAATCAACGCTTGCACCTCATGAAGCTTACTGTGGCAATTTAGCCTTGGATCAAGGTAATCTGGAGATCCTCTTCGAATGGCACTAGTGTAAAGACTAATCCCTTGATCTTTGCTTTCTCCGTCTGCTTGTTTGTATTCTGCAATGATCACAAGATTTGGTCCTGAAATGGTGAGTCTTGGGTCTTGAGAAGGTGTTTTCTTAATACCCCTGGTAATCATGACCCGAACATGAATATGGTCTTTCATGCCGTTAATTTCAAGGGTATTGTAAACATTGGCTATCAGCTCATCGCGAGAAAATGGAAGCTTAATTCCTATTACTTTTGCAGATTGCCACAGTCGGTCCAGGTGCTGATCTATAAATATCAGTTTTCCGTTGTGTACCCTGAAAGCCTCCCAAACACCATCGCCAACTAAATAGCCACTATCAAAGACGGATAATTTCGCTTCCTCCCGAACAAAAAAAACACCATTGATGAAGATTTTGACAGTTTCATTCCTGGCATCATGTAATGCCTGATGTGTTCCTTTTACCATTGGGCGTATTTTAGATTGACCGGTTTATCTTGAGTACTTATTGACAACAACAAAGACCGCTAGTTATTTAATGACAAGTTTTTCTATGCTATCCAACTCAGGGTTGCCTCCTCTATTACCACAACCTGCTGCAAGGTATAGGGCGTCTTTGATAAACACAGCAGGAAATCCATGCCTCCCTCTGTTTAAGTGATTCAGTAAACTCCACCCCTTTACCGGATGGTAGTATTCTACCTCACTGTGAGCTTTTACTTGAACATCACTTTCACCTCCTATGACCAAGAAACCTCCTTTGTATGGAACAGTGGTGCTGCCTGCCCTTTCAGTAGGTAGAGGATGTTCTGATAATGTATTCCAGGAATCCGTCTTAAAATCATAAACATCCAATTCTGGATAGGTCAACTCAAAACCGTGTCCTTCTTTGGCAAAAGAACGCCTGCCCCCAACTGCATACAACTTATCATCGACCACTACAGCTTGAAAATGATCCCTCAGCCTAGGCATAGAAGCCAGTGTTTTCCATTCACCTGTCAAAGGATCATACTCATCTAAATAATCCCTATTGTCTGCCCAATGTCCATCTTGAGCACCTCCCAAGAGGTAAAATTTATCGTTGTGAACTACCAACCCAGCAGCCCCTCTTCTTCTATCCTCTGGGATTTCATGGCTTTGCGTCCAGGAATCTCTTAAAGGATTGTATATATAAACATTTGAAACAGGGATTTCGTGAGGATACCCTCCGGTGAATGCTCCTATCACATAAATATTATTTTTATAGGTTACGGCTTGAAAATGGTGCATTTCAAAAGGGGCATTTCCTAATTTTGTCCAGTTTCCACTGACAGGATCAAATACTTCAACAGGCTTTTCGCCCCTACCACCCATTAAATAAAATTTACCGTTGACAGCTGCACCGGAACATTCATGTCGGTTTGTACAACTCGTCTGAGGAGCTAGCGTTTCCCAGGTTTGGGCTTGGATACCAGCCCCAAAAATGGCTAGTACGAATGTTAAAAATATCTTTGCCATAACTGTTTTATTCAGGTTTAAAGGTTTGTTTTCATGAATTTATTCGGTACCTAAAATTACAAATTTAAATTAGCCTATTGTAATTCTATAAAAAATAATCCTGAGGACTAAGAAAAAGAGCTGTCGTGATCACACAAAGCAAACAATCAACACAATTAACAAATTTGTACAACCTTATATATTGTTAAAAAACAGGTTAACAAGTGTTAATTACTGTTTTCATTGAATTTACAGCACTATATTCATCAGATCTTTCCCTGATAACCTAAAGTTAGTCATGTCTATAATTTACCTTGTCTCCATGCTTTTCACATCAAACCCATCCATTTCCGAAAAGGCACAAAATGAATATTTTGAACTTCGGGGCAAGCTATTAGACGCAAGTACCATGCTACCCATAGCAAATGCACACCTATATTGGTCTGAAAACAAAACGATAAGTAATGAAAAAGGTGCGTTTTCAATTTGGGTAAAAAAAGGAACACTTATCCAGATTTCACATATTGGATACAATAAAAAAACCTTCCTAAGCGAAAGTGATACAGACCAAATGGTAACGATCACACTTATACCTTCATCTGTTGAACTGGAGGAAGTGGTGGTTAGTACTTTACCAGATGAGCAAACCTTTAAACAGCAAATTATCTCAGCCACCCCTGCTAACCACCTACAGCAGGAGCTACTAAAGAGCAACCTGAATTTTATAAAGAATATTCATCATTTGGGCTATCAATACGACATGAATAGCTATGACAAACTCCTGTCTAGCTTGAGCGATAATGGCTCAGCTGTACTATTTTCCAGCAACCCTTCAATGGGTATACTTGGATTAATCAGGAAGTTGAAAAAAAGGCGTAGTCTTCCCGCAAAAGGGAAGGTTTTAAATGCGAACCCACTTCCTTTGTATCCTTATATGCGTAAAAAAGGGTCAATTCAAAAGTACTTCGAATGATCAATTATTTACTTTAACAAATACTCTCTGAACTGAAGGTAATCGTTTTCCATGGTATCCACTTGCTTGTTTCCTTGCATAAAAGCAGCTAGCCTTTCCGGCAGTACTAATTTCTCTCCAAGCACTTCTTCCACTGTACTTCTAAATTTACCTGGATGGGCTGTTTCCAAAAATATGCCTTGGTAGGCCGAAGGATCCTCTTCCATAAAAGCTTTTAAACCCAGATAAGCCACAGCCCCATGGGGGTCCATTGTATATCCTGTTTCTTTTTTAACTGCTATCATCGCATCCTTTGTGCTTTCATCTGAATAGTAACAGCCTTTTACTTTTTCTTTAAGTTTCTCTTCATCCCCCCCGAACAAAGCTAGCAATCGGAAAAAATTACTTGGATTCCCAACGTCCATGCTATTACTTATGGTTTGCTTAGAAGGTTTCGCTAGGAATGCGGATCCATTTAAAAAGTCAGGAACCACTTTATTGACATTGGTGGCAGCGATGAACATGTCAATTGGTAGGCCCATTCTTTCTGCCAGAATACCTGCAGCAAGGTTACCAAAGTTCCCACTAGGAACAGCGAATGCCAATTTTTTATTTACTTTTGGCAGTCTAGAATAAGCGTAAAAATAATACAAACACTGGGGAATCCATCGCGCAATATTAATTGAATTGGCTGAAGTAAGTAACAATTTACTGTTTAATTCAGGATCCAAAAATGCTTCTTTCACCAATTTCTGGCAATCATCAAATACACCATTTATCTCTATGGCCTGAATATTTTCACCAAGGGTAGTAAACTGTTTCTCTTGAAGTTCGCTTACTTTTCCAGATGGATATAAGATTACAACTTCCACACCTTCTACACCCAAAAAGCCATTCGCTACTGCACTTCCAGTATCTCCCGAGGTTGCAACCAAAACCTTAATCCCATGTTTATCTTGAAGCATGCTCATCAGTTTGGAACAGAACCTCGCCCCAAAATCTTTAAAAGCCAATGTAGGACCATGAAATAGCTCAAGAGCAAAAACATCCTTTTCTACAGGCACCAGCGGCGCATCAAAATCCAAGGTATGGTCTACAAGGGTTTTGATTTGCTCAGGAGATAAATCTTCTGAGAACAAAGCACCTATTACCTTATAACCAATTTTCTTAAATGTAAGCGTGTGTAAAGTAGTATAAAATTCCTCAGGGAAAACCGGGATTTTTTCAGGCATGTAAAGCCCTTGATCAGGTGCAAGCCCCTTTATAACGGCCTCTTTTAAACCTACTTTATGATTCGGATTGTTGGTACTGTAGTATTTCATTAGAAAGTGACAGATTTGTCAGCGAATTAAATTTCTTCTTCAATGATGTATGCTCCTCGGGTGTTTATGGCCGATACATATAAATCTATAGGCAATTGGATCTTATCAAATACCTGTTGGGAAATTCTACTTACTTCCCAAGCGATCTCCTCAGTAGGAGACAATATGAACATGGTTGGTCCAGAACCTGAGATACCACAACCTAGAGCCCCTGCAGGTACAATACCTGCTTTTACTTCATCATATCCTGGGATCAAAATAGACCTTGAAGGTTCCGCAATTACATCATTTAGAGACCGACTGATTAAAGCCATGTCCTCTTGAAACAAACCTGCTACCAAACCGGCAATGTTTCCTGATTGTGTGGTGGCATCCTGTAAAGTCACATTTCTTCTCAATACACTTCTGGAGTCTGAAGTATTCAATTCCAAATGAGGGTGAACCAAGGTACAATACAGTCCCCTTGGCACGTGCAATGGAATTACGTCTAAAGGTTGGTATTCACGAATCAATACAAATCCTCCAAGCAATGAAGGGGAGATATTGTCTGCATGACCCGCACCACAAGCAATTCTTTCAGATTCAATTCCAAAGGGAAGCAAATCCTTTTTTTCGTATGGATTACCCAACAGGGCATTTGTCGCCATAAGGGCAGCCACTGCACTTGCAGCGCTTGATCCCATACCACTCCCTAAAGGAAGACCTTTGTATAGCTCTATCTCCAAGCCTCCAGTATAACCAAGATCGTCTACCATAGCTTTAACAGCTACGCTACACGTGTTTTTGTCAGTCTCATAGGGCAACTTTCCTTTGTCTCCTTCAATTTTCACTACCCTAACTCCCGGCGTTTCGGAAAGGGATACACTTACTTTGTCCCCTAAGTCTTCTATCGCAAAACCCAAAATATCAAAGCCACATGAAACATTGGCTACAGTGGCGGGCGCAAATGCGGTAACTTTTTGCTTCTCCATATTACCTTGAATAATTTCCTAACCTGATTATGTCTGCGAATACTCCTGCAGCAGTCACATCCGCTCCAGCTCCCGGACCTCTTATGATCATAGGGAACTCATGGTACCTTTCGGTAGTAAACAAAATCATATTATCACTCCCTTCTAAAGAATAAAACGGATGCTTTTTGTCCACAGATTTTAATCCTACAGTGGCTTTGCCATTTTCTAAAACAGCCATAAACCTAAGCGTTTCTTCCCTTTCGTTGGCTTCATCTACCAAGCCTTTAAAATAAGCGTCGTGTTCTTTTAACTTTTCAAGAAATGCATCTACTGAGTCTATGTCTTTGCAGTCATCAGGAACCATAGTTTGAATAGAGACATCTTCAAAGTGCAAATCCTGCTCTGCCTCCCTACCTAAAATTAAGATTTTTCTAGCGACATCCATTCCACTTAGGTCATCCCTTGGGTCCGGTTCTGTAAATCCTTTCTCTTTTGCTTGCTCTACTACTTTACTGAAGGGTATGCCTTTACTCAATTCACTGAATATAAAATTCATAGAACCACTCAATACTCCTTCTACTTTTAACACCTTGTCACCACTCAAAATCAAATCCTGTAGTGTGCTTATCACAGGCAAACCTGCCGCTACATTGGTTTCGTAGAGGAATTTAATATTTCTTTGACCTGAAAGTTTTTTCAAAGATTTATAATTTTCCAAAGAGCTTGAATTGGCCTTCTTATTAGGGGTTACAATCGCCACTTTAGATGAAAGTATTCTCTCATAAGTATCTGCAACTTCCTGACTTGCTGTACAATCTACCAATACTGAATTGGAGAAATTCATACTGTTCATCGTATTTAAAAATACGCTGAGATCCATAGGCAAATCTGATTTAGATGGCACAGGAACAGAAGAAAGGTCGAACCCATCCTCATCAAATGCCATGTAGCGAGAATTCGCAAGGCCATGAATTTTGATATCCAGCATATAATCCTCCTGCAACTTATTCAACTGGTTTTGAATCATTGAAACCAAAGTTTTACCAATCAGGCCAACTCCAATAAGGAATACGTGCAACACTTTGTTATCAGAAAGGAAAAACGCTTCATGCAGAGCATTCAATCCCTTTTGAAGGTCTGACTGTTTGATAACAGCAGATATATTCAATTCTGAGCTGCCCTGAGCAACTGCAGATACATTTATATTGTTTCTGCCAAGCGCCTGGAAGAGCCTTCCACTTGCTCCGGGATGATGCTTCATATTTTCACCCACAACAGCGATAACAGACATGTTGGGCATAACCTGAATCTTGTCCATCTCCCCAGCAAGAATTTCATAATGAAATTCATCTTCCAGCGCCTCACGGGCAAGGGTAGCATTTTCACTTTTGATGGCAATACAGATACTATGTTCGGAAGATGCTTGGCTTATGAGTACCACATTGACATCTGCTTTCGCTAGGGTGCCAAATACCCTGCTGCTCACTCCTACTACTTCCACTAAACCAGAACCCTGAACGTTTAAAAGGGTAATGTGATTTAAAGAGGATATGCCTTTAATTAATTTATTGTTCTCTGGCTTCTCACAAATGAGGGTTCCTTCCTCTTCAGGTTTAAAAGTATTTTTTATATAAACAGGAATCTTCCGCTTCATAGCCGGTTGCATGGTAGCTGGAAAAACTACCTTGGCACCAAAATGAGACAGCTCCATCGCCTCATTATAACTTAATTGAGGGATAGTGATCGCAGAATAGACCAACCTAGGATCTGCCGTCATCACTCCGGTCACATCTGTCCATATCTCCAGGCTATCTGCTTTCAAAGCAGCAGCAAAAATGGCGGCAGTGTAATCAGATCCACTTCTTCCTATAGTAGTTGTTTCTCCCTTCTCGGTAGAGGCTACAAAACCAGTAATGACAAGAACCCCTGCATTTTTGGAATAATAATCACTGATCAATTGATTTGTTGTTGGGAAGTTGACTTTGGCATTGCCAAAGCGATCGTTTGTTCGGACAAGGTCTCTGGCATCTACGAAATGGGTATCCATTTCATTTTCTCGCATCCCTTCCGCCATAATGTAAGTGGAAATTCGTTCACCAAAACTCACCACATAATCAGAAGTTCTAGGCGAAAATTCTTTTATTAAAAAAATGCCATGATACAAATCCTCAAGCTCATTGAATCTGACCTTAACATAAGTCAAAACAGAGGATTGCTTTCTTACGGGGATTAGTTGTTTTACAAGCTGGAGATGGCGCTTTTCCATGGAGAGTAAAAGTGCTTGGTATTCCATATCGTTTTGCTTGGCGAGATGGGCACATTTTAACAAATCCTCGGTTACTCCACCAAATGCTGAAAACACTACTGCTATTCGATCTGTTAAGGATGCTTTCTTGACAATGGAAAGAACATTATTAATTCTTTCCAAATCAGCGATGGATGAACCTCCAAATTTTAATATTTTCATTGCTATTCTTTATCAGTTAATAAGGTTAACAAAAGGCGGTAAAAGACCTTTTGAGTCAGGGGCTATATGTAGGAAAGCACGGGATTACCCCGTAATACCTGTAATTGTGGTGGTATTGCCACTAAAAAATAGACTGCAGTTGAATGTCCGAAAAGATTCGGTTATTGAAATTTCTAGAATTTTTTTTACTGCGAAAACCATGATTGATCGTTTGAAGGGACAATTCTAATGACAAATTTTATATATCACAAGTTTTTTAGATTAGAAATCCCTTATTACCTTAAGATTAAAAAACTGAATGCCTGCCAAACAAGTTCCTTATCACTTTTCAAAGGTAACCTAATGCGAAATTTGGCTACTGTTATAAAGAGGTATATCTAATTTTTGCGGCCTTGATAAAAGAACTTCCTTAAAATGAACACAGCTTCCTTTTCGTTTATAGCTAAACCAATCATAGCTCCTACTCTAGGATGTCCGCACAAGGTTGGCCATTGTGTTTAATGCTACTTTTTAAGTGAAATTTTAAACGGCTCAAAGCCGTAAAACACCGTTTTTTATTAATTAATCCACAAAGCAAGTCAAGTAAACTTCAATTGAACTTTTCAAAAACAGGTTGGAGTTTAAGCCAACCTGTTTTGAAAACTGCTATCGCAAAAATTAAAATTGCTCTATCGTCCCGCCAATATTTTCTTTTACGTCTATAATATTAGGATTACCCTTATACCTCACTCTTCCTCTCGTCGCTGCAGTTCCTTTAAGTGATTCTAAAACTTCAAAACTTCCACTTGCATTGGTATTGGTTCTGATTTCAACATTTTTCACCACCAAGCCTTCTCCATCAATTTCCGCATTGGTAAATGCATTGTAATCCAGGTGGTCAGCAGATCCTTTAATAAACATCTTCGCATTGGTTTCTGCTGCTAACACTAATCTCTCAGCCTTCACTTCTACTTCCAGGTATGCATTGCTAGCAACTTTCAAATCAATGGTCTTGTTTTCAATTAGATCCTTAACAAAAACTTTAGCACCGGAAGAAACTTCAATTTCGTTTAATTGGACATAAGTAATGACTGCTTTAATAGAACTAGACTTAGGGTTATTTCCTGACACCTCAATTTCTAATTCTCTTTTGTTAATTTTGGTTGATAACTGACTGATATCAATTCCAGAGGCAGTAATGGTGATTTCGTGATTTTCTCCTTTTATAAGTTCTACCTCTATGTCATCACTCACAGCTATTTGATCAAAAGCATTTAATGCTCTTGTTTCGGTAGTGGTTTGTGCTTTAACAGCAACAACCAATAGCAACATGAATAGGGTTAAAATAGTGTTTTTCATAATTCTAAATGATTAATAATTCACTTCACGCCACCGTACAATTTGAATGTCATGTTCCTTAAGGCTGCATTGGTGGCAGCATAATGCATTGCCTCAGCTATTTCATCTGTTTTGACCCAATCACCAAAGTCAGCATCCGGCATAGACGCTCTGTTTGGAGGAGTATCGATGATACTGGGAACAAATACGTGAGACCTTACTTTTAGGTTCACTGTTTCACTGGCAATAAATTCAGCAAGGTCTATCACCATGCTTTTACTCAAAGCATATGCCAACACATTTTTCCCTTCATTAGGATCCAAAGCTGGTTTCGCACCTACGAAGAGGAAAGTACCATTATTCGCTTTTCTCATTAAGGGTATAAAGTGTTTTACCATATTGAAAGCACTGAAAAAATTCAACCGAATCATTTTTTCTATGTCTTTGCTAGATGTGTCGTCAATACCTCCCATTGCAAAGCCACCTACCAATAAAGCCATGCATTCAAGGCTCCCATATTGTATTTGGTATTCCTTACTAAAATCCATTACAGATTGCTCGTCTGTAACATCGAATTGGTAGACATCATCAGCTTCTTCCACTTCATGATCACTTCCCGGAGAAATAACGGCAATCACCTTGAAACCTTCCCTCTTAAATTTACTAACAACTGCACTTCCCAAATTCCCTGCACTTCCTGTGATGATAATATTTCTATTCATGCTATTATTTTGTTTGGTTATTATGCGGTATTTTTGTCAGCTGAACAGACAAAACATAAAAGTAAGCTTTATTTTTAAAATAGTAATGGAAACGCGGAAAAGCAATATTGAGGTTAATGAGCGAAGAAAACGAATAGTCTTTGTCTTAAAGGTGCTTGCCTATTTTACTTTTCTTGTGCTTCAAGAAACCATAGAGCCAGATAAAAACATATTATTTTCTAAGCTATACAACATCGTAGATGCATTGGCATTCCTTCTTTCAGGAAATATCCTGGTTTCTCTCGGAAGAATATTTTTAGTCAGGTTTTATTTGAGAAAAAAGAAAATCAACTCTCTCCACAGTAATTTTGTATTGGGGATCAATAGAATTGCGAGTTTATTGAATGTGATTATTTTTTTAATCGCTATAATGGTTTTCTTCGACATTGACCCAAAAGAATTTCTTTCCAGTATAACTATTGTAGCTGCTGCCATTGCACTCCTGTCCAGAGATTACATCATCAATATGCTCAATGGACTGATCATTATGTTTTCAGATCAAATTACGCTTGGTGATTATATTAAAGTTGCAGAGCATCAAGGGAAAATACAGGATATCACTTTACTTAACATCGTACTTTTAAATGATGACTATGACCTGGTGATGGTTCCCAACAGTCTGATTCTCACCGCCAATGTGGTAAATTACAGTCGGCAAAACATTAGAAAACTTACTTTTGACTTTGAAACCACCAATCACTCACGATTAAATGTGGATGAAATGGAGAATAAATTAAGGAAAATTATCGCACCTTATAAAGAGGAAGTCCACAGTGATAGCCTTTCTTTAAAAGCCCTTGATATTCGAAAAGACCTAGTACGGATGAAACTTCAAGTTCAACTTAACAGCCAATCACGAGCGTCCGAAAAGAAAATTCAACGAATAATTAACCAATCAATAATTAACCTTACAGGTGAAGAAAACAAATGAAAACTTCTTTTCGAAAGTTTACCAAGTAGTAAAACTCATTCCCGATGGCAGAGTAACTACCTATGGGGCCATTGCTTCTTACCTGGGAAGCAAAGGAAGCGCGAGAATGGTTGGCTGGGCAATGAATGCTGCACATGGGTTGGAAGATGTTCCAGCACATAGAGTTGTCAATCGAATGGGACAACTAACGGGTAAGAATCATTTCCCAACACCTGATTTAATGCAACAGCTTCTTGAAAAAGAAGGGGTGAGTGTCATAGACGATTCAATCAGAGATTTTGACAAAATATTCTGGGATCCAGAAGTAACATTGGACCTTTAAAAGCACTGAAAAATAACGTATCCCCTCCTTATTTTGAACATAATCAACCCGCTCATGCCAAACAACCGCTATAAATACAGATATTGATTCAATTAAATTCATTTTTCATAATTTTTTAGCCTAAAAATTATGAAAAGGTTAATAAATAATTAATTAACCCGCTTAAAACAAAATCGATAAGAATTAAATTAGGAAATTAAAGTCCTTTATTTTAGATTTGAACTTCATTTTTAAGAAGACAAAATTTAATCAACTACTATTGTGGCACGATATTGGTTAATTGATGCCTAACCTTTGGAATGATTTAAACAAAATCACTAATATGCCCTCCACTATTACCGAGCGAAAACAAGTCGTCAAATCAATCAATACGAAAGAGAAATATCTCAAGATCTTTCCTGTAGCGATGTTTGATGAATCTCAACAAATGATCAAAAGAATTTTTGATGTAACGCTGAGCTTAGGTCTTACGGTATTCGTTTTCTCATGGCTATTCCCTTTAATTGGCATCATAATAAAATTAACGTCAACGGGACCAGTATTTTTCCAACAACTTAGGCATGGTAAAGACAATGTACCTTTTTTTTGTTACAAGTTTCGGACCATGTATATCAATGATCAGGCAGACACCAAACAAGCCACTAAAGATGATCCAAGAATTACCTGGATTGGAAAATTCTTGAGAAAATCTAGTATGGATGAATTGCCTCAGTTTTTGAACGTTATTAAAGGTGAAATGTCAATTGTTGGTCCCCGACCGCATGCAATGCCAATGAACTATAAATTCTCTGCTGAAATTGACAACTTTATGTTTAGGCACACCGTCAAACCCGGAATTACAGGCTTGGCCCAAGCCAAGGGTTTTAGAGGCGAGACCAAAGACTTTTACGACATCTATTCAAGATGCAAACTAGATATCTTCTATGTAAACAACTGGTCCCCTATGCTAGACATTAAAATCATAGTATGGACAGTTTTTTCCATGCTATTGGATAAAGGCAAAGCTTATTAACAACCCCCGGCAATTCAACATAGAATGGGCTAAGAGACACCTCAGTATACAATTTCTTAAGTATTGCTTAACCAGAATTCCTTAATTGGTTACGTTGAAGAAACAAAGGGGCTATATTCAGTATTCTGTAATTTTTTCCTTACCAACCATAATCCGAAGAACATTAGCAAACCATTCAGTATCAGCAACTCAAAGCCGAATTTATATCCCCAGAACCATGTCTCTGAATTCGATGAAACGAAAAAAGTGATCAATGGTGCCAATACAGCTAAAAGTGGGACCCACTTGTCCTTGATTTTATGTTTGGTAAATAACCCAAAGGAATAGAGTCCAAGTAATGGGCCGTACGTGTATCCAGCAATAAGAAACACAGCATTAATTACACTCTGATCGTTTAACCATCGAAAGGTAAGGATGACTAGAAAAATCAAAAAGGTAAAGCCAAGATGAACCATTTTTCGGGTGGAAAGTGCCTTTACTTTATCTGGGTTTTTATCAATTTTCAAAAAATCATAACAAAAAGAAGTAGTTAAAGCAGTGAGGGTGGAATCAGCGCTACTGTAAGCTGCCGCCGTAATTCCCAAAACAAAAACAATTCCAGTAAAAGTGGAAAAATAAGAGGTTGCCAATAATGGGTATAAATCATCAGAACGTTCAGGAAGGGCAATTTGATTTGTTTCAGCATACATGTATAGTAGAACGCCCAAGGCTAAGAAAATTAAATTGACGGTTACCAGGATATTGGTAAACCAAAACATGTTTTTCTGTGCATCTTTTAGATTTCTACAAGTCAGGTTTTTCTGCATCATGTCCTGATCCAACCCCGTCATTACAATGACTATAAACATCCCTGAGAAAAATTGTTTAAAAAAATTAGTTCCACTCTTCCAATCCCAATTGAATATTTTTGAATAGGGTTGATCGGAGACTTTGACCATTAAATCCCCAATCCCTGAGATGCCAAGTTCTCTGGAAACCAGAAAGATGCTGACAAATACTGCTAAAAGCATAAAAAACGTTTGCAAAGTATCCGTCCAAACGACTGTCTTAATACCTCCTCTGAAAGTGTAAAGCCAAATTAAAGAAACAGTGATCAAGACGGAAACCCAGAAAGGAACTCCCCATTTGTCAAACAAGATTACTTGTAACACACCGGCCACTAAAAACACCCTTATTGAAGATCCCAGTACCCGAGAAAGTATAAAAAAAAAGGCTCCAGTCTTATACGACCAAAACCCAAACCTTCCTTCCAGATAAGAATAAATTGACACCAAATTTAGCCTATAATAGAGCGGGAGTAAAACCTTTGCAATCACAGCATAACCTACTGTGTAACCCAGTACCAATTGAAAATAATAGAAACTACTGTTACCTACTTCACCAGGGACTGAAATAAAAGTCACCCCCGAAAGGGATGCTCCAATCATCCCGAATGCCACTAAAAACCAAGGAGATTGCCTATCCCCTGTGAAAAACGTATCAGATTTTAAATTTCTTGAAGTAAACCATGAAATTAGGAACAACAATAAAAAATAAGATGTTATGACAATTAATACAAGATTTGAGTTCATAATGCTTTTGGCTAAAGGGCATTAAAATTGGGATAAATTATTAACTTTGCAAAATGAAACCTTTAGAACATTTATTTGAATCCGAAGAAGAATTATTAGTAGAAGAACTGGTTGACCAGGAAGAGCATGATTTGGTGGTTTTTAATGACGACGTCAACACGTTTGATCATGTATCCAAGGTTTTAATTAAGGTTTGCAAACATTCTCAAGAACAAGCAGAACAATGCACGATGATCATTCATTATAAAGGCAAGTGCTCTGTAAAAAAGGGCAGTGTTAGTAAACTTAAACCTATGTGTGAGTCCATACTCGATGCTGGCATACAGGCTTCAATTTTATAAAAAAAACCTTAATTGAATTTCCCTTCCAAATTAATCGAAGATGCTGTATCGGAGATAAGCCGACTTCCAGGTATAGGAAAAAAAACAGCATTAAGACTTACTTTGCATCTGCTCAAACAAAAAGAGCCAGTAACAATAGCGCTTACAGATGCACTTATAAACCTTCGGAAAAACATTCAATATTGTGTGATATGTCATAATATTTCAGACAAACCAGTTTGCAGTATTTGTGAAAGTCATAAACGAGATAGAAGTGTTATTTGCGTTGTCGAGGACCTCCCTGATGTATTGGCAATAGAAAACACCAATCAGTATTCAGGGCTTTACCATGTATTGGGAGGCGTGATATCCCCTATTCAAGGAATTGGACCGGACGAATTAAAAATAGAAACTTTGTTTAATCGGATAAATTCTCCTTCCAATGAGGTAGAGGTAAAAGAAATCATACTAGCCTTACCAGCCACTATGGAAGGTGACACTACGTCCTTTTTTATCACTAGAAAATTGAAAGACAAGGGATTAAACATTAGTTCAATTGCCCGGGGAATACCCGTAGGAAGTGAATTGGAATATACTGATGAGATTACACTTGGAAGAAGTATTTTAACACGCATAAAATATTCTGCGGAATAATTTGATGAATTAAAATACCTACCTATATTTGCACTCCGTTTTGGGGGATTAGCTCAGTTGGCTAGAGCGCTACACTGGCAGTGTAGAGGTCATCGGTTCGAATCCGTTATCCTCCACAATAGGTTTACGACCTCAGTTGTGAACCTATTTTTTTTTATTTTTGGAACTTTTTCAAGCCTTATATAATTATTACAAGATATTCCACCATATTTACGTATGGATACAAACGCATCAATTTTGTTGTTATCAGCTATTTGATGTAGTACTCTTTTTAAATCTAAAATATTTCTCATTCCAATGGTAATATTTTTTGAGACTCCTGTTTTTTATTGGAAATTTAAATGAAAGATCATGCCTTCTTATCTTAAATACCAGTTCATTCTAATTATAGTTTTCTTTTGCACCACGCTTGCCTTACGTGCGCAAGATGAAATCCACCAGCTAATTGGAAACATCACAGCAAGCTCTATAGCTCCCCAATCTGATATAAACAATGCAATCGATGGGTTACAAAACACCTCATGGGTGTCTAACAATCCTTTACCAACAAATTATTATAGAAATGCTTACCAGAATTTATTACTTCAGCCAAGCCGTATTGAACTAAGTAATATTTACCCAGAGGCCACCAACTCCTACTCACCTACCATCACATTACCTGCCGAAGCCTTTATTAATTTTTCCTCTCCTGAAGACATTTATTTGCTAGGACTAAAAATCAATGGGCTTCAGGAAAAAGTTACTATATCTTTTTACGATAGTTTGGGAATCGTGAGTAGCGAAGAATTTTTACCTTCTCAGAATTACAACAATATTCGGTTTGTGGTTGACCTGGTTAATATTGAGAAAATAAAACTCAGCAGCATTACTGCTTTTACCCTAGTGAATATTGCCATATTAGAGGACCTACCCAAGGAATTTATCACTCTCGACTTAGGTGACAACTTCGCGGTGAGTGAACTTAGAACCAAACATTGGGCTGGAAACAATAACGCTATTGCTACACAGCTACTTGCTGGAAACCATCCAGACAGTCTCAATTTTCTAGCAGCCCTTCAACCAAATGAGATTGCCTTTATCAGTACCTCCTTCGTTGAGCCTATTGTAGCCAGGTATTTTCGAATTGAACATACGGTAATTCCTCAGGATTACAAAAAAGTAACTGTATTTGAGATGGAAGCCTATGGAGACAGTATCGCAGCACCAGACCCGGTAATCCCTGAACCAGCACCAACTTCCTGGGATCCAGATGCAGGATTGTATCCTGCCTTGTCTAAAGCGGCAACAGTAAATGCAAGTTCATCAGCCAGCAATTCTCAAAATAGGCCTGAGGCAATAATGGACGAAAACAATGCTACCGCTTGGCTTTCTTCCAATCCCCTTCCAGATGCTTATGTGAGTAATGCCCGCCAAAATATTTTACTTAATGAAAGCGGTATAGCCAACAATGGGGCAAACATGGTCAACGCTACTGATGGCAATCTAGGCAACAGTACACCTTCTCTTACATTAGTAAATGGAGAGGCAACCTTCACACTAAATTTAACCCCAATCTCGGTACATAGATTAGGGTTACGATTGGTCAACAATCATCCTGAGCTGGTAAACATTCTGGTAACCAACCTGCAGGGCGACACCTTAAGAACAACCTATACCAACACTACAGTAGGCCATGTGAGGTTCCCAATAGAGATGGAAGAAGTAAGCTACGTTTCCTTAACTTCAAGTGCACCTTTTGCCATTCAGGAAATCGCTGCTTATTCAGCCCCATTGTCAGAATTTGTGACCTTAGATCTGAATGAGGTCAAGCCAGTTTCACGAATAGCTGCAAAGCAATGGAATGGCAACAATACTGCCATATCTTCTAAACTATGGGTTGGACCAACGCTTGATAGCTTGTCCTTGCTAGCAGAGCTTAATCCCAATTCATTGGACATTCATAATATAGAACTTCCAGAAGGAAACCGAACCAGGTTCATTCGCTTAGAACAGCAATTGGTAGACATTAATTATAAAAAAGCCACTGTTCAAGAGTTAACTGTATATGACGAATTCGGAAGCTATGGCCCACCCCCTGCGCCAAAACCCCAATCGTCAAGTTTTGGGAAGCTCTTTGGCGTAAATACGGTATGGGCTTGGGGAACTAAGAAGGTTCCCAACTTACAGGGTCCAGATGAAGGGGCTCAGAAATTTATCCGTGCCGCCAACCAAGCACGAAATTACCATAACATTCATTGGGACACTGCTGATCCTGACATTACACCCACTTATGGAGGAGAAAACCCAGTAGTATTGCGCCCTTGGACACAATGGACGAGGGAATACAAAGACTGGATGGACAAAGGATTTGAAGTGGATGCCACTTTTACTTTTGATAGGTTTTTAGAATCTGTCTGGGACCAACCCTTTGCTTCAGGTTATGGACTTGGACATGCTTTTGCCAGCACATTTGGACCAAGTCACGAAAACCTTATCCGTACAGTGGAAGTAGGGAATGAGCCTTGGGATTACAGTGACTCCACTTACCGTAAAATTTTGGAAGGAACAGCGCAGGGATTAAAGACTGCAGATCCTATGATAAAAGTATTGCCGGCTGCTCTTCAGGCCTCACACCCTACAACCAATGAGGGACAGAAGAATTACATGGGCAGCAAGTTGAATGAAGCAGCGGCACCCTACCTTGATGGTGTCAATTTACACCTCTACAGTTATTATAGAAATACTGAAGGAGAAAGAATAGCTGTTCATCCAGAACATCCAGCATCAGAGATGAGGGCCTTGTTTTCAGGGTTGCGCTTTAGAGATGCCAATATGCCTGGCAAAGAAGTGCATGTAACTGAATGGGGATGGGACGCCTCAAGTAAAAATGAAACCGCTATAAATTCAGAAGCAGTAAGTCCTATATCACAAGCTGTTTATGCTTTACGTGGCTTGTTCTGGTTAAGCAGAATGGGAGTAGACAAAGCCCATTGGTACTTTTTCTCCAATGTGGACACCCTTGCAGGTATAGATCCTATAAACTATCAGCGATCTGGATTGACCGAATCAGGACACTTTGGTTTCCGGGAAAAGCGGGCATTTACAGCAGCTGAAGCGATGCAAAACAGGATGGGTAATCTTTATTTTGAGGACGTGATCAAAGAAGATGAACAGGCATATATTTATCAATTGCGAAATGAAGAAGGTGAATTGACACATCTTGTAGCTTGGAGGCCTGTCTCAGGAGATGATTCTTTGGCGGTTAATTATCAGCTTCCAGTTGATTTTCCAGCCCAGGATGCCTGGTATTTATCGGGCATTTCTCCAAATGGAGAAAATGTAACACTTTCCTATGCCAATGGAAAACTTACTTTACCCCTTTCATCTAAACCTTTATTGATACAATTGGGGGATTCCCTTCAAAATGGGGCAACCATTCCTATGGAAGGGAACTTAAAAGTTATAGAGAATGATGCCAAATTTGAATTAAGGCTAACCACAAATATCCCTTTAAAAAGCCCTGAGGAAATTACACTTATAAATGAACAAACACCCCTAATGGATCCTTCCATCAAATGGACTCAGGCGTCAGCACTACTATGGGAAGCCGATTTATCCACCCTTGACCCTGGAACTTACCATACGCGAGCTGAATTAGGTGCCAATAAAGTACAGACAAATAGGGTGTCGATGGACATCCCTGATAGATTTATGCTGTCACCAAATCCAACACAGGGTAAAAGTACCTTAAGGTTAATTCAAGAATTTACAGAAGTCACAAAATTAACTATCATCCGATTAGACGGCTTGCCAATTAGAAGCTTTATTCTACCTGCATATTCTTCTACCGAAGACCTGGATTTAAGTGGATTAAAGAATGGTACTTATTTAATTCGATTAGAAAACTCGAACTTCAAAGGGCAACAAAAATTCATTAAGCAATAAGCGTATAACACTATTTCGGAACTTCGAACCCTATTGGACAGCAGTTAAGGCGAAATAAATAGGATTGATTGTAATGGGGCCGATAGTAAAAATAGCTAAAGCAAAAAAGGGCTGGTCAGTTTTTAAACTCCCAGCCCTTTTAATGTACAACTGTATCATCTGCCCACAAATAGGGGAAAATGAACCTTTACATCACCTTATGTTTCTCGAAAGGAACAGTTCTGTCAAATATATAACGGTAAGTATGGTGTGTCTTAAAGATCGTTGCGTTTAACTGCTCACAGACCCGCATCATCTTAGGATTGAAGTCCCCTACCCAGTTCATTTCTATGGTCTTATAAGGCAGTTTTTTCTCCGCTATATTGTCTCTATAATCAGTAGCCATAGCACTTTCCACTCCTTTACCTTGAAACTCTGGCACTACACCAAACACCAAGCCCAACATTTTATTAGGTGGATTGAAAGTCTTGTGCCAAAGGAATTTTAGTTTACCTATCAAATCCATCTTACCATTGACATATTTAAAAAGCTGGTTGATTTCAGGGATACTAATAAAGAAACAAATCGGTTCTCCTTTATAAAACCCAAAATAGATGAGATAAGGATCAATGATTGGCTTCATTTTAGTAAGCATTAATTTCGCTTCTCTAACGGAAATTGTTTTCCCCAAATGTCCCGCCCAAGCTTTGTTATAAACAGTCATAAAGTATTCGGGAAATTTCTCCCATAGCTCATCACCTTTTAGACACCTGAATTCAAAGTCCTTGTTTTGTAGTATTTTCAATGACCGTTCCCTGATTCTTGGGTCCACAACCACCCCTCTTACGTTTCTACTATAGGTGAATTGTTTGAAATAAATTTGAAAGCCATAGGCTTCAAAAAGCGCTTGATAATAAGCGAAATTCCAATACATGTTGTAATTGGCCGGATAAAACCCATCTACCAATAAACCCCACCATTTGTCTCTTTCACCAAAATTGACCGGTCCATCCATTGCTTCCATGCCCTGAGCTTCCAGCCATTCTCGCGCTACATCAAATAACTTAAAAGCTGCTTTTTGGTCATTGATACATTCAAAAAAACCCATCCCTCCGGTTGGGATTTTTTCTTTCCATTTGGGATTGATAAAGGCAGCATTTCTGCCAATGGTTTTTCCCTGATCATCTATCAATAACCAACGAATGGCTTTCCCACCACTTTTATACAGTTTATTGGTCTCAGGATGAAAAAGATCCTCTATATCTTTGTCCAGGGGTCTGATCCAGTTTTTCTCATGCTGGTAGAGCCTCACTGCCATTTGAAAAAATTCTTTTTGGTGTGCTGAGGTGGTGACTTCCTGTAAATACATGGGTATAAAATCTGCTGTTTTTTATAAATAAATAGAATGGTATTAAAACATTAAGCTCTAAATGACTTCTCCGTAAAGGTCAAACTCTGTCGCTTCAGTAATCCTCACATTTACAAAGTCTCCTAGTCTGCAGTAATGCTTACTTGCATCTATTAACACTTCATTATCCACTTCTACAGAATCATAAGCTGTACGTCCTACAAACTTGCCATTTTCTTTCTTATCAATTAGCACCTTGTATTCCTTCCCTATTTTCTCTTGGTTGAGTTCAAAAGAAATCTGTTCTTGTATCTCCATCAAGCGATTGGCTCTCTCCTGCTTTACTTCTTGAGGAACACTGTCCTCCAATCCGTAGGCATGGGTATCCTCTTCATGAGAATAGGTAAAAACACCTAAACGTTCAAAACGCATGCGCTCTACGAAATCCACCATTTCTTCAAACTCCGCTTCTCCTTCGCCAGGATGCCCAGTAATAAGCGTTGTCCTTATCGCAATGTCAGGAATTTTGTTTCTGATTTCGTTGATAAGAGCCTCTTGTTTTTCACGGGTGGTGCCTCTTTTCATGGTTTTCAATACCTCTGAAGAACCGTGTTGCAAAGGAATATCCAGGTAATTGCAAATATTATCCCTTTCCGCCATCACTTCCAGCACATCCATTGGAAACCCTGTAGGATAAGCATAATGCAACCTTATCCACTCTAAACCCTCTACATCAGAAAGTGCGCGCAAAAGATCTGCAAGTCTTCTTTTTTTGTAAAGATCCAAACCATAATAGGTAGAATCCTGTGCAATCAATAGTATTTCTTTGGTTCCTCCAGCCACTTTGTGCTTGGCCTCTTTCACCAATTCCTCTATTGGACGGGAAACGTGTCCGCCTCTCATTAGCGGAATGGCGCAAAAAGCACAAGGTCTATCGCAACCTTCTGAGATCTTCATGTAGGCATAATGGGAGGCATGGCTTAATAGACGTTCACCTACCAGCTCATGTTTGTAATCCGCCTTAAATTTCTTCAATAGCGCGGGAAGCTCTCTAGTCCCAAAAAAGGCATCCACCTGAGGAATTTCAACTTCCAAATCATCCTTATACCTTTGGGAAAGGCATCCTGTGACATAAACTTTGTCCACCAAGCCTTGGTCCTTTGCGGTAGCATACTCTAAAATGGTATTGATAGATTCCTGCTTGGCATTGTCTATAAAGCCACAAGTATTGATAATTACTATATTATTGTCCTCAGCATTTGATTCATGCCGGGCATCAATACCATTTCCTTTTAGTTGGCTAAGCAACACTTCAGAATCCACAAGGTTTTTGGAACAACCCATGGTGATGATATTGACTTTATCTTTTTTTAAGGTTCGTGCTTTCATATCTTCCTGCAAAAGTACAAAATTACGCTGACAACCATTCTATACATCTCGCCTTTAGCGCAATGTTATTGAATTATTAAAGACTGAAATATTATGTAAAGAATCCTTAACCTCTTTTCGGCTCAATTAAAACGGGAATAACCTACATTTGAATAAGTAATACAGCGACAATTTTTTTATTACTCCTTGTATTTTTTGAAAAGGCCACGATCCATATCGAGGCCTTTTTCTTTTTGTGCCTATTGGTCGGCCAAGAAAACCAATTTACTAAAACCCGGATACCTTCCAGGTTTTGAAGATAACAAGAGACTGATGTTAAAATAAGTCGAATGTTACCTGGAAGGTTTTATTTCGACAAGAACCAATTGTTTAAAGAAAGAGGATGGGGATTTTTGGTACAATCCATCCAAGATATTGATTTAAATGCCCGATATTTACTGGATTACTATTAATCGAATACAATGGCTGGACAGGTAGAAAGAAAACAAACATTAAGGGAAGAGTTTGCCAACACGGTCACCCATCTAATTGGCATACTGTTTAGCATAGTTGCCCTATCTCTTTTGGTCGTTTTTTCTGTTTTAAATGGCACTGCCTTGCATGTAGTAAGTTGCTGCATCTTTGGCGCCACCATGTTATTGCTTTATACCTCCTCTACCCTCTATCATGCCATACAATCAAACGAACTAAAACCCCTATTGCGTAGCATTGATCATATAAGTATTTACTTTTTGATTTCCGGTACCTATACGCCTTTTCTATTAATAGGCTTGGGTGGCACCTTGGGATGGGTCTATTTCGGAATCGTTTGGACCATCACTCTATTGGGTTTGGTTTTTAAAATATTCTTTATCGGCAGGTTTGAAAAATTATCGCTTATTCTGTACCTGGGAATGGGTTGGATGGCCCTTCTACTTATTAAGCCATTGGTGGCCAACCTGAGCGCGGAAATCATTTACCTGATTGCAGCAGGGGGTTTGGCCTATACCATAGGCACTGTTTTTTATGCCAATAAAAAAATGCTTTACGCCCATGCGATTTGGCATGTTTTTGTCCTAGCTGGGACGGTTTTACATTTTATTGCCATACTGTTTTTGATAACCTAAATGCCTTCAGCAGCCAACTAAACCCTCCCAATTTCAAGACAATTACTGGGCAAAAGTAATCACTTCCCATCGTAGCTTGTTATTCAGTATAGATAATAACCTGAATGTGTAACAAAGGTCACTGTCTTTGGCCCAATCTATGTGTAGCTTTATAGTTGAACCAATAAATAAAACAGCTATGAAATATTATATGAATAAAACACTCGAAACACAATCTTTTTCAGGTGTAAAAGACAAGGTTACTGCAGCCTTAAAAGAGCAAGGGTTTGGTGTCCTTACGGAAATTGATATTCAGGCCACCATGAAAAAGAAATTGGACAAGGATTATTTACCGACAGTAATATTGGGCGCTTGCAACCCTGGTTTTGCAGACAAGGTGTTGACCATAGACCCAAATATGTCGGCCATGTTGCCTTGTAACGTAACAATAAGGGAACTTGAAAACGGTAAAATAGAAGTTTCCGCCATCGATCCTGAGGCCGCTATGGTGCCAGTAGGAAAAGAGGAAATCAAACCCTTGGCAAAAGAAGTAAAAGAAAAACTGGCTAAAGCGATTGAAGCTATAAAATAAAAATAAAGGAGATTTCTATTATTAGAAATCTCCTTCTCTTTCTCTATATACGGTCATTTACTTTTCAAAAACCAAAGCTTCGGGACTTGCTCCTAATTCTTTTAGGGCCCCATTGACGGCTTTTATAAATCCTTCAGGACCACATACGTAGAAGTTCTGATGCTTGAAATCGTTGATATTTTCTTTAAGGTATTCCTTATCGATTCTTCCGCGATCATATGCAGTATCTTTCTGATTCTCGATAATATTTTGAAATTTATGCCCTAGAATGGACTTCAATTCTTCAAAAAGAATAATATCATCATTGGTTTTATTGGCAAATATCAATTGGCTTTTCCCAATCTCATTTTTTTGTCGTAAGTCTCTAAAAATGGAAATAAATGGAGTAATTCCTGCACCCCCAGCCAAAAATACTCCGTCGCCTTTGAAAGAAATAGCACCCCAAGCATCCCCTATTTCCACTTTATCTCCCACCTGAGCATTTCCTAACCTTTTAGTTACTCCTTCGTGGTCATCGTAAGTTTTAATGGTAAACTCTAAAAAATCATCTTTGGGAAGGCTTGTAAATGAAAATGGCCTTTTTACATCCTCCCAACCTTCTTTTAACAAACTCAATTCTGTTGCTTGTCCAGGTACAAAAGAATAACCTTTGGGTTTTTCTATTTTGAAAGCAAAGGTGTCATGTGTAACTATACTTTTATCTAAAATTCTTAATTGATAAGGCTCCATAGGAATTTAGGTTTTATGGTTTAAAAACTATACTGTTACCACAAACATTAATCCAGAATCTATTTTTGCATTAATTTTATTAAAAATTAGCTTTATTTAATTATTCAACCTAATGCTTTAATAATTTAAATCATACAATTCTATGGCATCTGCTCCGGACTTAAAAGCAAAAAATTCCTTTAACCCTTCTAAATTAGGGTCTTTTGCAACCTCCTTTTGCTGTGCTGAGAAAGGCTGAAATTCGAATGGCTCGACCCCTCTTTCCGCCTCTTGAAAAGTGAAATCCTGAGTGGTCAAATCGTTTACCAAAAGCAAATATACAAATGGGAGAAGCCAGCATTTTTTCCAATTCATGATTCCTAAAATTTAACCTTGTTGAATTTCATTCCAATTTTTCTTAAAAATTGACCCCAAAGAACTGGTTTACCTTTCTATCTCATTTTAAGTTCAAACTATATACGAACCGTTATTCCTTTACGGATTGATAAAATAGTCTTTAAATTAAATTTTTTAAAATATTCTTAAAGTATTGATTGTGATTGTCTTTTCTAGCCCTTACTTTAACCCGAAATATCCAATAAACCTTCTATTAGGTGATGATCCATCGCGGCGGACAAAATCAATCACTTCGTTGCTATTTTCTACTTCACCATAGCGATGCTATGACTCAGTCTTCAGATAGCCTGTTGTTATTGTGATTACATCACCCCCTGAGAAGGTCATCAGGTACTACGAATCCTATTGCAAAATCCGGGTTTAAACCAAAATAAAAATCTCAAATGACCCTTTTGTTCCCCTCTCTTCTACATTGCTTTATGGTTCTGTCCGTGCTTGTTTCAAAGGCCCCGATCGATGTCTTTAAAATTTCAGATTTCACAAAAGCATTTGAAGAATTAAATACCCTTCCAGCATCCTTTTTGGTAACCAATGACATTACTTTTAATTCAGAAGGAGGTCACCTTCAAGGCATTCAATTGTATAAAGACCATACTGCATACCTAAGCGGAAGTTCAGAAGGCCTGAGTTATATGGTAAAAATGGATTTGGGAGATCAATCCAGGGTAGTAACAATCGATACATTGATGCATGCGCCACTCCGCCACGCTGGTGGATTCCAAATTTTTGATCAGTACCTGGCTGTTGGCATTGAAGACAATAAGGAAAGGAACCTTGCCTACCTTCAGGTCTATAATTTAGAAGCTAATAAGCCATTTGGCAAACCCATCTACACCATAGAACGAAAAGGGGATTTTGAGCGGGTCACTGCTGGAGCAGTAGGCATTACCGCTTTCCGAGGTGAAATATTGATTTTGGTTGCCAATTGGGACAGCCGAATACTGGACTTTTATTCCTGTCCTAGGCATGAATTTTATGCTGGAAAAGGAAAATTTGTTTTCAAAAGTGCTATAGAAGTAAAGGGACAAATTAGAAATAAATGGTCCGATCCCAATTGGTTATCTTATCAAAACCTAAATTTATTTTCTGACCAGAAAGACCAGCTCTACATGGTTGGCACCGCAAGGAATGATGCAGGAGAACAAGTAGCTGATTTATTTCACCTACAACTGGCATCCTCCTCAGCCAAAATCACAAAACTAAATTCTAAAAAATTTGATACCAGCACCTCGGTAGACTTTAAAGCGGCAGCAGGAGTTAATATTTCAAGTACAGGTGATCTGATAGTGGTAGCAGCCCCCTACCAATTGGAACAGAATACCCCCATCAATTTATTTACAAACAACACTAAAAAGGAACCAGGGTGGAAAACAATAAAAGAATGGCCATCTTCCGATGCCCGACAAGCTGCTGCTGCCACGAAACAGCATATTTTTGCAATTAACAACCATTCTATTAGTAAATACGACAGGAAATCAGGAAGTTTTATTGCTTCGAAAGACTATCCAAACACCAAACATTTGAACAGTGGATTTTTGAGCGAAGGGCTACTCTATTGTGCCCATTCAAACTATCCAAATCAACCAGACAGCAGTAGTATTCGCCTAATTGACCCCAAAACACTCGCTTTAACACAAACGATAAATCTGAGAAAGAGTGAAGGCAGTCTTACCTGGATAGTCAAATCCAACGGATTTTGGTATGCCCTTTTCGCTTATTATGGTGAAGACAATCACCTCAGCTATTTGGCTAGGATGAATGAGAATTGGGAGGTTTTACAAAAATGGACCTTTCCGGATTCATTAATTAAAGAGATGGGAAAAATGAGTATTTCCGGTGGTGTGGCTTGGGACAAGGGCTTTTTGGTAACAGGTCATGATGAAAAATTATTGTACTATATTAAACTACCTGAAACCGGTGATAATTTAAACTTTATAAAACAATATGAAGCACCATTTACAGGCCAGGGAATTGCTTTGGACCCATGGACTGGTGGGCTTATTGGAATAAATAGGGCTGACAAGAAAGTGGTTGCTGCTAAGTTTAACCGCTAAATTATTCCCCAACTGATTTGACAAAATTAGTAACCCATCTAAATCCTCTACCAGGTGTGTATACCATTTGCAGTATCATAGGAATATGCCTTTTGTTCTTCTGCACTTTAAAATTGGGTTCCGGCTCAAATCTTTTGTACTCTTTCATAAACCGATCGGTGCCTTCAAGAATACTTTCGTAAGTTTTCCCTCCCATCATGAAAAGCATTGGTGGCATATTGTCATGTAGAAAATAAATTGGAGAGGTATCTTTCCAAACCTCAGGTGAATTGGTAAAAGTCTTCAAATGAGAAGTCCCTGGTGCATTGTTTTTCTCTTTAAGGTAATGGTACATGTCTAAGCCAGCAGCATCGATTAAAACGGCCGCTGCAATTGGATTTTCAACTCCCAAGCTGTCGAAATACTCACCCCGAATCGCAACGAGGCTCGCCAAATGACCTCCTGCAGAATGTCCTGACACCACTATTCTTGAAGGATCTCCACCATAGTCAGCAATATTTTCATCCACCCAATTCAATGCCTTAGCAGAAGCTTTGGCCATGCTATGAATTTTATACTCAGGGCTTAAGGGATAATCTATTATGACCGTTACGATATTTCTTCTGGCCCACCTTCGCGCTATAAGGCTGTATTTTTCTTTGGATCCTGACCGCCAGCTACCCCCATGTATGAACACCAATACTGGAAGGGCTTCTTTAATTTTTTTAGGTCTAAAAATATTTAACCTTTTTTCAGGCATTTCGCCCAAAAAGCCATCTTCCATATAAGTAATGTTCTCCGAAACAGTAATCCCTCTCAATGAACAGGACCCACACAAAAACAAGAGGAAACCGTAAACAAGTATTCGCATTTTAGTACACTTTTAACCTAATATACGTGAAATCTTCCAATGCAGACCATTCTATTAAATTCCAAAAAGCAAATATGAATTGTTTTTTTGGTTAGTTTATTTGAATAATTAGTATCAATCCTTTCTAGTTAATTATTTTCGTGTTCAAATTCAAGTTGTAAATAAATGAAGGAATATCCTGCTATAAAGTTTCTGGATTTAAAAGCTATAAATCAGGGATTTGAACCTGAACTCACTAGAATGCTTTTAAAGATCAGTCAGAGCGGTCAATTTGTCAATGGGGAAATTTCTGAGAAATTTGAAAAGAACTTTGCGAATTATATTGGCACGGAACACTGTATCAGTTTAGGGAATGGTACCAATGCGCTTGAGCTGATTCTAAAGGCCTATATGGTAATGGGGATTTTGGGAAAAAAGGATGAAATTCTCGTCCCCGCCAATACTTTTTTCGCTACTTTTTTAGCCATTTCCAATCAAGGTTTGGTTCCAGTTCCTGTTGAACCAGACCCTTCCACTTTCAACATCTGCGTCTCTTCTCTAGAACAAAAGATCAATAAAAAAACCCGAGGACTTTTGTTGGTTCATCTTTTTGGCAGAAATGCTTATAGCGACAAAATTAAACATCTTGTAGAAAAGCATGGCCTCAAACTAATTGAGGACAATGCGCAAGCAGTAGGAAGCATTTACAATGAAACTAGAACTGGAGCACTAGGACATGCAGCCGCACATAGTTTTTATCCTACAAAAAACCTGGGGGCTTTAGGGGATGCAGGAGCGGTCACCACAAATGACCTTGAGCTGGCCACCACCGTCAGGGCCTTGGGAAATTATGGAGGCAAAGAGAAATATGTTTTCGAGTGCTTGGGTACGCATTCAAAAATGGATGAAATTCAGGCAGGGGTGCTTAATGTAAAGCTTCCCTATTTGGATGAAAGCAATCGCTTAAGAAATGAAATAGCTAGGACTTACCTCACTGAGATTGACTCCATTTACCTGACGCTACCTAAGACTCCTGAGCAAAACCAATCTTTGTCTCATACCTGGCATTTGTTTACCATATTGGTTTCAAGAAGGGAAAACCTAATTCGACACCTCTCCAAAATGGGGATTGAAACAACCATTCATTACCCCATCCCACCGCATCTTCAGCCCGTTTATAGCCATACGAATTTTGGCCCCTTGCCAATAACAGAGAAAATTCATAACGAAACGTTAAGCATCCCTCTTAACCCTATCTTAACGAAAGCAGAAATTAAATACATTATCGATACCATCAACAATTGGAACGGAAAGTAACAACCCTGTTTTAAAGCCCAAACCAATGCCCTTCTATTTCGAAAAAATTTCATACAAGCGAATTTAAAAACCAATTCCTGCCTCACTGGTGAACAGTTCAGGCAGGAATTGGCAATGAATTTAGCATTGAATAGTCAATAGCACCCTATTAATTGTCTAGGTTAATCTTTTCGTAAACCTTTAAAAGCATTGATCAATCCATTTGTAGAAGAATCATGAGAGGCTATCACCTCTTCAGAATTCAACTCAGGCAAAATTGATTTTGCCATGACTTTTCCCAACTCTACTCCCCATTGGTCAAAACTAAAAATGTTCCATATCACACCTTGCACAAATATCTTATGTTCGTACATGGCAATCAAGGCACCTAAAGTAGAAGGATTAATCTTTTTCACCAAAATAGAATTAGTAGGTCTATTCCCTTCAAACACTCTATGTGGTGCGATTTTTTCTATGATTTCAGGAGATTTCCCTTCCTTTTTCATTTCGTCTTTTACCTCTTCAAGGGACTTACCATTCATTAAAGCTTCTGTTTGTGCAAAAAAGTTTGACATTAATTTGGAATGATGATCACCTACTGGGTTATGTGTTTGAGCAGGGGCAATAAAGTCGCAAGGTATCAATTGAGTTCCTTGATGGATCAATTGGTAAAAGGCATGTTGTCCATTGGTTCCAGGCTCTCCCCAAATGACAGGACCTGTTGAATAGTTGACTTTGTTTCCTTCTCTGTCTGTATACTTTCCATTACTTTCCATATTCCCTTGCTGAAAATAGGCTGGGAATCTATGCATGTATTGATCGTAAGGAAGAATAGTTTCCGAAGTAGCACCTAGAAAATTGGTGTTCCAAATTCCAATTAAGGCAAGCAGTACAGGTAAATTTTTATCATATGCTTCCGTTCTAAAATGCTTGTCCATGTCGTGCGCACCTTCAAGCAGTTTTTTGAAATTATCAAATCCTACAGCGCAAGCGATAGTCAAGCCTATAGCAGACCATAAGGAATACCTTCCTCCTACCCAATCCCAGAATCCAAACATATTGTCCAGGTCAATACCAAATTCACTGACGGCATTTCCATTCGTTGAAAGGGCAACAAAATGTTTGGCTACTTCCACTTCATTATGGGCATGTTCTAAAAACCAATCTCTTGCGGTGTGTGCATTGGTCATGGTTTCCTGAGTAGTGAAAGTCTTAGACGCAATAAAAAACAAGGTAGTCTCCGGATTTACTTGTTTTAGTACTTCGGTAATATGAGATCCATCTACATTGGAAACAAAATGTGTGGTTATATGCGAATGTTGGTAAGGCTTAAGTGCTTCTGTCACCATAACGGGTCCAAGATCACTCCCTCCAATACCTATATTCACAAGTGATTTTATAGGTTTACCTGTATAACCTTTCCAAACACCTTTGGAAACTTTCTCAGAAAAAACCTTCATTTTATCCAACACTTCATTGACCTCTGGCATCACATCTTTGCCTTCTACATAAACAGGGTCATTGGACCTGTTTCTCAATGCGGTATGCAATACTGATCTACCTTCTGTTCCATTGATAGGTTTCCCTACAAACATGTCTTCAATCGCTTCATTCAGGTGGGTCTGATTTGCCAAATCCAGGAGAGAAGTAAGGATATTATCATCTATTCTGTTTTTAGAAAAATCAAGCAAAATATCTTTGAAACGAACACTGAATTTTTCAAATCTAAGAGGGTCCTCTTCAAACAAGGTTTTCATTTCCAAAGAATTTGCGTCGATGGCGGATAGCTTTTTCCAGGCTTCAGTCGATGTGGGGTTGGTATTTTTCATTGTGCTTATAAATTCAATTTTGAACCTTAAAGCTAAAAATAAATTTCAAGCATTTAAAAAAGTAATTCACTTACCTACTTTTAATTTCGTAGAAAAATTCGGCCATTTTGCAGGATTTATTAAATAGATGCTTAATTCTAAAAAATCCTACCTTCCTTTTATACCCTGCTAGGATTATTTCACTTGAGGGGAAAAAATCAATCTTGGATCAATTGATCAAGGTTACAATTTCAAATGTGTTACTACTTACTAGAAAAACAACACTTCTTTCTAACTCTTTCGTTTTATGATATTGAAATATTTAGCTTTGATTCAAAATTAGAACGGTTTATAACCCCACTAGTTTAGCCCCTACAAAATCCATCAAATATTATTCGATAATTAACATTTAAGCGATAACTTTGTAATTCTTCTAAAGATCTGAAAACCCTCTTAACCTACGGAAGGAAAACATAAGATTTGAAGGGGATATTTATACTAAAAACAGATAAAGTCGAAATATGCAATTGCTATTTTACTACTCGAAGCAATCATTAATCAAGTAGTCAACAATAGCTCGAATTGGAGATTCCAACACTTCACAAAAATAACTGGAATAGTTCATGTGAATTCTATCCGATAAACGTAATCAGAACGTTATAATTATTTAAATGTAAAATATTGAATGGGTTAGGTACTGAGCAAGGCAGTTCACCTTTTCCGTTATTGAAATTATTGAGAGAGAGAGAGAATAAAAGAACTGAAAACCATTAATTTAAGTATAAATCTGTTATATTAATACAATTGGTTTAATGGGTCTTTTCTTTCCCAATTGACATTGAAAAAGAATAATTTAAAAAAAGCAATATCCTTTACCGTATTGATTCTAAAGATTACACCGAGTCATATCGAGACTATTAAACATTAAAACTACCAAAAACCTTTGACTGCGTTTTTAAATTTAAAATTATTTTTTTCTACTTCTGTCACTTTTACAGTAGTGTTTGCTACGCATATTTTGTTGGCTCAATCAGATACCATACAAAGCCAGATTGAGCAATTACAGGCCATTGAAAACCAAGAGAATTTCATACCTACTTTTGAATACATTGATCAACTTAACCGATTAGGCGAACGGTATTACAACCGGAATCCAGACAGCACCTTTTTATTGGCAATGAAAAGTCTAGAAGCAAGTGAGCAAATAGACTATAAAAAAGGCTTGGTAGATTCCTACAGGAATATTGGTGCTTATCACAATATCAAAAGTGAATACTCTCAGGCAATGAGCTTTTTTAGAGAAGGCTTAACTATTGCGGAGAAAGAGCAATACTGGTTAGGGCTAGCAAACATACACAACAGCATGGGATTAAATGCCTACGAAAGGGGGGATTACACAAATGCTGTCAATTATTACTTGAAGGCTCTTGACATAAAAGAAAAACATCTTTCTAAACTAGACCAAAGTAAAACACTCAACAATCTTGGCTTGGTGTACATGGACTTTGGTGATTTGGACAAGGCTTTAAAATACCATAGTAGGGCATTGAAAATCCGGGAAGAATTCAATGATAAAACAGGCATCGCCTCTTCAAGGATTAACATCGCGCTTGTCAATAAAGAAAGAGGGCAATTGGATGAGGCCTTTAATCAATTCAATGCAGCGCTCAAGTTAGGGCTTGACCTTAATAATCGGCAACTTATTTCCGTAAGTTATTTCAATATCGGAGAAATCTTATTGACTAAAAAAAGTTTTAAAGAAGCCCTTGAATATTTTGAAAAAGCATTGGTCGTCGACAAAGAAAGAGGAGACCGTGTTGGTATAGGATTTGACTTACTTGGAATCGGAGAAGCCCAATTGAATTTAAATAGCCCAAGGCAGGCAAAGAAAAACATCATTGAAAGCCTAAATATCTTTGTAGAAAGCGACATCAAGAGCAACATAGATAAAAGTCATTTACTATTGAGCAAAGCTTATGAAATGGAAAACAATGGCATGAAGGCGCTGCTCCATTTCAAATTGCACAAATTATACCAGGACAGTGTAATCAATTTGGAAACTGAAAAACAAATTCAAGAGATTAGCTCAAAGTATGAATTTGACAAAAAAGAAGCAGAACTACTTCAAAGTCAAAAGGAAAAAGAACTTTTTAACGAAAAAAAGATGGAGCGTAACATCCGAAATGGAGTTACCGTCATTCTTGTTATTTTATTGATTGCATTTTTACTGGCTATAAGGTCTGTTAAAACCCAAATTAAAGCAAAGGCACTTGTGACCCGACAGAAAAATGAATTTGAGAACTTAAACAAAAAATTATTACAGCAAAAAAGTGAAAATGAAAAAATAACAAATCAGCTATTTCAAGTCAATGAAACCAAAGACAAGTTATTTAGTATTGTTGGTCACGACCTGAAAAGCCCAATAAATAGTTTAAAGGGGCTCATGCAATATGTAGTTGATGAAAAGCTAAATCAAGAGGAGTTCCTATTGGTCTCTACTCAATTGAGAAATGAGGTGGAGCAAGTTCATTTCACCCTCACCAATTTATTGAACTGGGCAAAAGGACAAATGAGAGGGATAGTAACTGATCCTATCGCATTTTCAATGCATAAGTTATTAAAAGAGAACATCAACTTAAACCTTCCTATTTCTGAAGGCAAAAACATAAAAATAATTGATCGATTGGAAGAGAACACCGTGTGTTTTGCAGACAAGGATCAAATCAATCTCGTAATGAGAAATATACTGAATAACGCCTTGAAGTTTACCCCAAAAGGTGGAGAAATTATCGTCTCAAGTAGGAAAAGTAATCCTGATTTTTGGAAAATTTCTATTATAGACAACGGCATTGGCATGACTGATGAAGCACTAAACAACCTTTTCACCAATGATCTTGGTGGGAAGCGACAATATGGTACAGAAGGAGAGAAAGGGACAGGTTTGGGGCTTCAACTTTCAAAAGATTTTATCACTAAAAACGGAGGAGAAATAAAGGTTTTTAGTGCCTTTGGGAAAGGCACAGATGTCAGCTTCACGCTCCCTTCCGCTTATTTCTAAAGGACAATAATAATTTTCTCTTTGGTTGGTTAATTAGAATTTAATACCTTATTTAATAGTCTAAACTTTAATTGATAAAGTAGGTTTACTTGTCAACTTAAAAAATAAAAAATTTGGTCATTGTTTAATGTGAAATTTATTTAAGGAAATATGAAAGGAAAAACCTTCTTCTCGTTCAAAACAAAAATAGCCATAGCCTTAATTCTCATTTTGTTTCTCATATTTGCGAAAAGCCTCGTAGATAAAAGCAACGTGGACGAGTTAGAAGCTTCTTTTGTAACAGTGTATGAAGACAGGTTGGTCGTTCAAGACTATATTTTCAATATCACAGAACTTCTTTTTAGAATGCGATTGTTGGTGGCCAATACCGAATCCATAGAACAGTATTTGGCTGTCAAAAATCAAGTGATAGACTATCATGAACAAATTTTAGCCATTATTACAGGTTTTGAACGAACCTACCTTACGCCTAAAGAGGAGCAATACCTCAACGATTTTAAGCATTTGGTTTCAGAAAAGCTTGAAATTCAAAGTTATTTCAGCAATTTGGAGACCTCTGAAAAAAACTATGAAAACAGTGTCCTAAGGTTCAATTCGGATTTTGAGCGGGTATTCAACGATTTGCGGGAATTGTCTAAAATCCAATTATTGGAAGGTAAAAAACTTGCCAATCTAAGTTATAGAATCAAGGCAAGATCTGATATATGGTTACAATTTGAGTATGCGGTACTTTTTATTTTACTAATAATCATTAGCATGCTTATTTATTCCTCAAGGGGAGCAAATGATGGAGATAAAATTAAGTCTTAATCACAAAATAGAGACCTAGATAAATTTTTGAGTCAAGGAAGTTGATTGTCTTCCTTTTAGGCGGCATACCGCTATGAAACTAATTCCTTAATTATGGATTAAAAACATATCATAATTAAAAATTTAGCTTAATTTATTGTCAAATGACCTGATTCCTTTTTTACTCTTAGCATTGGTAAAAAATAGCGATCAGTCCTTAGAAAAGTAGGACAACATAAATAAAATGGCGGCATTGCTGCTTTATTTCTGCAACAATACCGCCAAATAAATATTAGTAATACAATTTTTTCAAATATGGAACCGTCCAATATTACTAGGTCACTTGCTTTTTTTATTGGCAATAGCTGAAAGCAAAAACCCTACTAAAAAGATGACAACAGTACCAAATACAATGGTTAGGTTAGCATGAAAAGTACTTCTAAAACGCATACCTTCTTCTAGAATTACCGGAGACAAACTCATCCAGCCAATGACCAATACGCCAAGGGCAACGCCAATGGCGGCATATTTCTGTTTGATGTTTTTCCCAATGAAACCAAGCAAAAATAAACCCAAAATACCACCACTAAATATAGCAGATAAGGCCCACCATGCTTCCAATGCACTTTGAACACCATTGAATGCTATGGCTACTACAATGGCCAATAACCCCATTACAAAAGAAGAAGAAAGCAATACCCTCATCTCTCCTTTCCCACTAATATCCGGGGAAATATACTTCTTGTAATGATCAGTAAGAATAATTGTAGCAGAGCTATTGATGCTAGTAGAAATCGTACTCATGCCTGCAGCGAAAATGGAAGCGATAAGCAACCCTGTCATTCCCACAGGCAATCCACTGACTATAAAATAAGGGAAAACTTTGTCTGCCTGATCTACACCTTGAAATGCTTCCGGCAACAATTCAGGCATTGCCTGATAATAAGCAAAAAGGGCTGTACCAATAAAGAAAAACAGTAGTGATACAGGCACGTACAAAAGACTACCCAATAAGGTAGATTTAACAGCTTCTTTATCTGATTTGGCACTTAAATAGCGTTGCACATAGTTTTGATCTACCCCGAAATTCTGAAGGTTAATAAAAAGTCCATATATCAATATTACCCAAAAAGTACCCTCAGACAAGCTGAATCCAAAACTCCCTAAGCTAAACTTATCGTACTCAGCTCCTATGGTAAATACCTGTCCAGGGCCTTCTGGCATTGAAAACATAATGATCAGCAGACAAGCCAGCGCACCAGTGATCAGAACAATGCCTTGAATGGCATCCGTCCAGATAACGGCCTCAAACCCACCCATAATTGAATAAATCAATACACTTATCCCCGTAATTATGATAATAACAGGAATGCTCCATCCGAACATGACATTCATCGGCAAAGCCAACAAATACATAATGGCACCCATCCTGGCCAATTGTGTTAACAAGTAACAGATAGAGGCATAGGTCCTTGCCCATGGCCCAAATTTAGTTTCTAGGTAATAGTATGCCGAAGGGTTTTTGATTCCTCTATAAAGGGGGACAAAAAACTTGACTGCTAAAACTGCCGCGATTGGTATGGACAAACTAAATACAAATCCACTCCAATTGGACAAATAGGCATTCCCTGGAAGGGCCAAAAAACTAATACTACTGACGAAGGTGGCAAAAATAGACATCCCTATAGCCCAAGAAGGCAATCGTCCCCCTCCAGTTATATAATCATCTGCAGATCGCTTTTTAAAGTAAAAGGAGGCTCCAAAAAGGATAATGGCCAACATATATGACAAAAATACAACGAGATCAATAAGGGGTAAATCCATTCTTCAAACTTTTTTATGATTATTTTTGGGGTATACATTGATTATGCCATAGGATTTGCACTTATTGGTAAATTGATCGGAGAATAAAAAGTTAAAGAAATCATTCTTAAACCATTGATCGATATCAATTTTCACCAAAAGATTAAATCACTATGGCATATTTGGGCTATACGTATTGTTTATAAGCTGCAAGCCCAATCAATTTTTTTCTAATTACTTCAATTTCCTCTTTTTCAAAAGCAGATAGCGGCGTAGCCAAATAACCTGTGCCTATACCCAAGATAAACATAGACGCTTTCAATCCTTTTAGGAAACTTGATCCATAAGATCCCATGGCATAAATTTCATCCGCCAATTCCATCGCCATTTCCTGAAGTCTTCCAACCTCTTTCAAATCACCTTTATCAGCAGCGTTGTAAAGATCCACAAAAAGCTTAGGGAAAACATTGGCCCCTCCACTTACACCTCCATGCCCGCCCAGAAGGACAGTAGCAGCCATCATTTCTTCAGGGCCTACAAGCAAGGTGAAATCAGGTCTATTCCTGAAAGCATAAATCATGGCATTGAAAAATACGGCTTGTCCTGAGCTGTCCTTGAGCCCATAAACATTTGGATGATTAGACAATTCCAAAACAGCTTTTTGTGTCATCATTGTTTTTGTATGCGAAGGCATGTTGTACAAATACAATGGCAAGGTCAAGTTATCCGCAAGTTTATTGAAATAGGTGATCAATTCACTTTCCCCTAAACCATAATAATAAGGTGGTGCTGCCACTACTGCAGTAGCTCCGGCTTCCTTTGACAAACGACTTAAAGCCAAGCTTTCCTCTAGAGAGGTATCCGTGATACCAACCAACACAGGGACTCTTCCATTGACTAGTTTGCAAGACAATGTAATAAGCTCTTTCCTTAATTTATAGGAAATATTGGTACATTCTCCAGTAGTACCAAGAATGAAAATACCATGTACCCCCCCAGCTATCAGGTGTTCAATAAGTTGGCCAGTTCCTTCTTTGTCAAGATGATCATCGTCCAACAAAAGGGTAGCCATAGGAGGTATTATACCTTTTAACGGTTCTTTTTTTAAATCTCTATGCATTTCTTATTCGTATAAATAGGCATTGTAAACACCTACAATAATCTGGTTATAATTGTCTTTATTTAATTTTACTCGGATCTACTACTGCATATTTAACCGTTTTCCTGTCATAGGTGTAGGTCATATGAACCAATCCATCTTTGCTTTGAATGATCGCAGGATAACTATATCCTGATTCATTGGGCTCGTTTTCAAGGGTCATAAAAGGGTTCCAGGTTTTGCCATCTTCAGAAATCGCAAGGTTAAGAATGTTCCTTCCTTTTGGTTCCTCTCCTTCTTTGGTGCTATGATTATAAATCAATAGTTGTCTACCATCCGCCAAAGTCACAGCATCTGTACCTGAATTTGGGTTAGGCAGTGAGGTAGCTACCATAGGTGACCAGGTTTGACCATTGTCTATAGACCAGCTTTCTGAAATTACACCCTGACGGGTACGGCATAAAATCTGAAGTGAACCATCTTTATGGAATAAAATACTAGGCTGAATCGCATCAAACTCAACTCCGTCATTGATAGGACCTACAACTTCCCAAGTCTTTCCATTGTCTTTACTGATTTCAAAATGAACCATCCAAAAGGTATCGTCATCTTTCTTGACTTCTGTACTTGTTGGAGCGATTATAGTTCCATCTTCAAGTTGAACAGCCTTGTTTTTAACTGGGCCTAAAAGTGGACCAATGGCTGGGTCTTCTCCAAGTTTTTTAGGCTCAGACCAAGTTTTACCATCATCATCCGAAGTAATCAACATGCCCCACCAGGTTCTAGGGTCTGGACCTACCTTATAAAAAAGCATTAAGGGACCATCTTTCGGTTGGAAAAGAACCGGATTCCATGTTGGGTACCTCAACTCATCATTCTGAACCCCATTGACCACTTCTACAGGCCTAGTCCACTCACCATCTCCCAGATGACTTACCCAAATACCTACATCAGGGTTTTTCTCGTGAGTTCCAGCAAAAAAGGCTGCTACGATTCCCGAAGGAGTTTCTACTAAAGTGGAAGCGTGTACTTGAGGAGTAGGACGATCGTCCAAAGAATAAATCAACTCCGCATGTACCAAAGCTCCTTCTCCTACCTTTTGTTTTTCAGGTAAATGAAAATTACCGGTAATGTCATTGGATGCTAATTGAACATTTTCTTCCGCTTCTGCCTTATTTTCATTGGCTCCTCCGCCACAGGAATTAAGCATCAATCCGGCAGTAATTGCGAGTATTGTAAGTGTTGTTTTTTTCATTTTAAAGACCACAAAGTGACGTTTTAATTCCGAGTTCATTCATTGCTGCAGCTTTGGCATGACAAGCTTCCAAGGCACTTGCTTTATCTTCAGCATATACCACGTGAATATGGTTTGCCTTGTGTCTAGCCATCATTTGATCGCGATTAACACCATCCAAAACCCCGTGCATGATTGGCCATTCAGGTGTTGTCATTTCCCATCTTCTTTTAGTTTCCTCTTCAGGTAATTCAACCACTTTCCCAGTACCTAAATCACAATGTAACTGGTCATCCATCACAAACACCCGACTCCATACAATATGTCCTGGTTTGCTAACTCCTTTCAAACTTCCACCACCCTGAGGAAAATACATTGGGGGCTGTCTGTCACTTGTGGCTCCTTTGAATCCACCAATAAAATGAGAGGGAGGAGCTGCTCCAGAAATTAAGAAAACCCATACAAATTCTTCTTTACCCTCAATGGTGAAATTTTCACCGTACCTTAAATCATGAAGCGTATTGTCACCAACCAATCCTAACTTGTCCCAAAGCTTATAGGTAATCAAGCTATCTAAGCCGGCACATTCATCCACTTCATTGAAGTGAGGCAAGGCCTTGCCTGGCATAATTTCGTCCCCTTGTTCATCAACCACAGGCGGTCTCTCTGTATTGTTTAACAGACCTTCCACCAAATCACTTGCGGGACATAGTTCATTCAGCCCTTGCTGGTACTGAATACCAATGGTATCACAGCCAAATTTATTAGCTAACCTTAAGGCAGCCACATACATTTTACACTGCTCTAGGGTTTGCTCTCTGGTTAGTTCTGTTTCTGGTTTAGTTCCCCAGTTAAAAGTCAATCCTCTATCCAATAACCATTGCAAAACTTCTTCAGCTTCTTCTGAAGAAACATTTCGCATGGCCGCATACAAGGTGGATTGACTTAATCTTTCTTTAAACAGACCCGTTTTGTGCAATAAATGATCAGGAATAATGGCATTAAACATACCCATACATCCTTCATCAAACACGCCCATTATGGCTTTATTTTTCCTGAATTCTTTGGCAAGCTCAGTCCCCGTTTCTAAAGCTTTAGCAGGGATACTGCTTGAATCAAAGGCCTTTACATGGCTTAAATCATGAGTGATTTTCCCTGATTCCAACCACTCTTTAAAACCTTTTAAAAAGAAGCTGTCCTTAAAATCCTGGCTCCAAAGTGTAGAATAAGGCACACCTGCTTTGGTCAAAGAGCCATTAAGGTTTAGCATCCCTACCAACCCAGGCCATTGGCCACTCCAATTGGCGATGGTCAAAATAGGTCCTTTATGCGTGGTCAATCCTGCCAATACATGGTGAGAAAACTGCCATACACTTTCCGCAACGATCAAAGGCTTCTCAGGATCTATATCTCTAAATACATCCATTCCCATTTTCTGGGAATCTATAAATCCATGCCCTTTTTTCTCATCATATTTATGTGCCCTGATGACCTTAACACCCAAGTCATTAAAAACTCCCTGGAGGCCGTCTTCCATATCTTTTTGTGCTTGCCAACAGGTTTGATTGGCTGGAAGTCTTAAATCGCCACTTGCAATCAGGTATATTTCTTTGCTCATTCTCAGTCAGTATTTTAGTTATTTGGTTTTTTATATTTCATTACATTAAACTAACTATTGGGAGTATTACTCGAATCTCCTATAATCAGGCCTATATTACTCAAAAAAAAACAGGATTGTTAAACATTTTATTTGATCGGATTTTCGTACCAAATCACTCCCAGTCCTTTCTTCGATCCGTCAGCTGCGGTCTCCTCTGATGTTATAATATCCAAATCACCATCTGAATCTACATCCTTCAATAGAATAAAGTCATATTTAACACCTTCCTTACCGCTGATATCTATAAAATAAGGAGTGTCCGTTTGGAAACCCATCATCGCAATTACTCCGGACTTGCCTAAAGATTCTGAAAAAGTGGCGGTCAAATCTGGAATACCATCATTGTCAATGTCTCCTACCTTTACAGATTTAGCTCTGTCACCAACAAAAGTTGGAAATTGAATGGTTTGGCTTTCCCAAATGCCTTCCTTTTTGGTAAAGTGCTTCCATCCATCCTGAAAAACCGGCACAATGAAATCAATCTCTTTTTTCCCCTTACCCGTTTCGAAGTAATCCATGAACATGGGTTCTCCATCTCTGATACCCAAAAAATGATTTTCCCAGACTTTGGTTAAAGATTTTTTCCCTGGATTTTCCAGCCATCTCAATCCACGTAAATCTCCTTTTCGATCTGTAATTACGACATCAACCTCACCATCAGCATTCATGTCTAACAGCTCTATAGACATTACCCAACCAAGGTTACAAATTTCATGGTATTTCCAATCTTCCATTATTAGGGGATTTTCAGGCGCCTCAAGCCAACCCAAAGTTCCATTCGGATCCTTCGATCCCACAATTAAATCCAGGCCATTTTTTCCATCCAAATTATAGGGTCGTCCAAACATCCATTTCGTTTTCCCTACAGTAACTGGAATGTCTTTCGATATCCAATTTTGGGCATCCAAATAATCCGCTGCATTCGCAGGTGCCCAGTGAATGGTTATCCTTTGGTGATGCCCTTCAGAGAAGGTGATCAAATCCATGAACCCATCCCCATTCAAATCTGCTACAAATGCATCCTCAACATCAGGGGAAGGCAACTCTATAAATGGCCATTTTTCTTTGGGATTGTCTGGCTGCAAATAGATACGGGAAACGCCCCCTTCTTCCCACCCTGTGATCAGATCAAACTTTCCGTCATTATTGACATCCGAAAACTTAGTCCCATCTGAGCCCAAAGAAGAGTCATCTATTGTATGTCGATTCCAAGGAGAATCCGTGTACGACTTAAAGCTTTCTTGTCCCCAACCTATATGAGGTTCTAAAAACACCAAAGAAAATACACCTAGCAATAAACATTTACAAATATCCATTGATCAATTAATCAACCTTCTTACTAATGATTTTTCTATTATTGAAAACTTTTACCATTTGCTCATCATAGGAAGCATACAGTATGTCATCTTCAGTAAAGTGGGTCATCAATATTTCTTGATCCCCGGTTCGATTGCGATCATAGGTGATATAATTGGTGCCATCTGAAGTTTGTTGTCCATCCGGATAAGAGACACTATTTCTTTGATCTAGCAATAGTCCTCTTGACCAAGTTACCCCATCATCTTTAGAGATAAAGGCCATCAAGTGACTTCTGCCTGTCTTGATAGCTATAGGGCCATGCTTTACCAAAAGTAAATTTCCTGATTGTAAGCGACGAATAAAAAATCTTGCACTAGGGTGTGCAATTGTGGATTCTTCTAAGTCTGACCAAGTTTTCCCTGAATCACTGGAAAAACTTTCTCCAATCCCATCTTTGGTCCTTAATAATGCCCATAATTTACCATCATTTTTTTCAACAAAGTGATGTTCATCAAAAGACCTCAATGCTTTAGGAACGTGTACCCCACCTCTGACTTCCCAGGTCCTCCCTTTGTCACTTGAGACCACCATTTTGGCGCTATAATCAGTTTCTCGCCAAGTTGAGGCAGGCAGCACCCAATCCCCATTGTTTAACACAAGGGGCTTACACATCATTACACCGTTCGTTAATCGTCTTGGTGCAGACCATGTGGTGGTTCCATTGGCTGATTTTTCTCCAATAATGGCCCAGACCCCTCCAATTTTTGCATCTTTATCAACCGCTTGGGCCCAAAAAACCCAAACCTTTCCTAAAGGATCAACCCAAACCTCAGGGTCAAAAGCCCTCACCATACCGCCCCCGTCAGGGTCAATCACCAACGTCTCATTCCACGTCTCCCCTTTATCTGGACTGGAAGAAAGTACGACATAATTGTTTTCATCTTCATGGGGACTGATGCCGGCATACCACACCGCCCAAAACTCCTCATTTTTCTCGTCTATTGCCAAACTGGAAATTCCCGAAAATTTTCGATTTTCTATCTTGTGGCTTGGTTCATATTCAGCAAATTTAACAACTTTTGGGGAGTCCATAAAAGAGATATTTCCCTGACTGTATACGGATTGTGAAAGCAAAGAAAATTTCACAATAGCAAGAAAAACAATTGTTTTTTGTTTCATTAAAACCTGGTTTTATTGGAGTTTATACTGTTAATCCTGAAATTACCACAAGTAAGTGCCCTATAAAAGAAAATTTACTAAAATTTCATTTTTCAAGTACGAAAGCCACTCCCTCATGGATAATTTTTATATATTGAATTTTTAATGTAGACAAACTCCATATACCTAAATGAGCCCAATAAAATTAGACCGTAGAAAATTTATAAAAGGAAGCACTGCTTTGGCCACCTTGGCGAGTGTCGGAGTGCCCACAATGGCCTTTCCTTCCAAAGACAAAAAATATAAAGTTGGCTTAATTGGTACAGGATGGTACGGAAAAAGTGATTTATTCAGACTCATTCAGGTAGCAGACATTGAAGTAATAGGCATAGCGGATCCAGATGCTCACCAATTGGATGAAGCGGGTGAATTAATAAGCCAAAGGCAAAAATCTGGAAAAGTACCTAAAAAGTACGCCCATTACCGTCAAATGCTGGACGAAAACAAGCTTGACATCGTACTGATAGGAAGTCCTGATCATTGGCACGCCCTTCAGGCGATCGACGCCATCCAATCTGGCGCAAATGTATACCTCCAAAAACCCATCAGCGTGGATGTTATGGAAGGTGAAGCAATTTTAGCTGCGGCTAGAAAGCACAAAAAAGTTGTGCAGATAGGTACCCAGAGAAGAAGTACGCCTCACTTAGTAGAAGCGAAAAAGAACATAATAGACAAGGGTTTATTGGGCAAAATAGCTCATGTTGAAATGTGCTGCTATTACCATATGAGGGCCAATGGCAGTCCAGAAATTCAGCCAGTTCCGGATTTTTTCGATTATGACTTATGGGTAGGCCCTGGTCCTATGAGGCCTTTTGATGGCCTTCCTCACAGAAGATGGTGGCGCACCATGATGGAATACAGCAATGGCATCACGGGTGACATGTGTGTACACATGTTTGACGCGGTCCGATGGTCGCTGGGATTGGGTTGGCCAAAAAGTGTATTTGCTACCGGAGGAATATACGTTCAAAAGGGTAGTAAATCCACCATTGCAGATACCCAAACGGCCACCTTTCATTATGATGACCTAGACTGTGTCTGGAACCATCGTTCTTGGGGTACGCCTCAAGACCCAGAATATCCTTGGGCCTATACCATTTATGGAGACAAGGGCACTCTTAAAGCTTCTGTCATGAAATATGAGTTTATTCCACAAGGCAAAGGCGAAACCATAAAAAGGGATGTCGTTTTTGAAAAAGAGGAATACCCAGAAGACCTTACAGAAAAGGACATTGAACTACAGGCAGCCCCTGCTACCAGGGCCCACATGAAGGACTTTATTCAAGCCATAGAAAAAGGAGGAAGGCCTGTGGCAGATATTGAAGAAGGGCACATTTCTACAGCCAGCTGTATCATGGCCAATATGTCAATGAAATTAGGCAGACCATTGGCTTATGATCCTGTGAAGCGCATCGTTATTGATGATGAGGAAGCTACCAGCCTATTGACTAGAAAATACAGGGCTCCATATATACATCCAAACCCAAATGAGGTATGATAAATAACATGTTTTTTACCTTTTGGTTAAAAATAACAAGCACTTTGGTGGCCATGGTAATTATATTATCCATTACCCCAAGTTTTGGGCAAACCAAGGTTAAAATTAAGGGAGAGAAATTCTATATCAATGGTAAAGTTACCTATTCAGGACAAAAGTGGAAAGGCCATAAAATTGAAGGCCTACTTATGAATTCAAGAATGGTTCAAGGCGTTTTCGATGACCTAAATTCAGAAACCATTGAAAAGTGGGAGTATCCAGACACAGGCAAATGGGATGCAGACAGGAATACGGCTGAATTTGTGAAAAACATGGCTGATTGGAAAGCCCATGGTTTGCTATCTTTCACAATCAACCTTCAGGGGGGAAGTCCGGAAGGATACAGTAAAAACCAACCCTGGCACAATTCTGCTTTCACAGCCCAAGGTGAACTGAGACCCGCTTACATGAATCGATTGAAGAAAATTCTTGATGAGGCAAATAGGTTGGATATGGTACCGATTTTAGGCTTGTTTTATTTCGGACAAGACCAGAGACTTGAAGACGAGGCCGCAGTGATAAGAGCAGTTGACCTTGCAATCAATTGGCTTCATGATCACAATTATAAAAACGTGCTCATAGAAATCAACAATGAATGCAATGTGAGGTACAGCCATGAAATCCTTAAACCTGAAAGGGTGCACGAATTGATTTCTAAAGCAAAAGCAATAGAAAGAGATGGGTTCAGGTATTATATCAGTACCAGTTATGGCGGAGGGTTTATCCCTTTACCTAATGTGGTAGCGGTTGCCGATTTCATTTTATTACATGGGAATGGCGTATCCGAACCTGAAAAAATCGGTGAAATGGTGGCGGAAACAAAGAAGGTCAAGGGCTACCATAAAATGCCTATCCTATTTAATGAAGACGATCATTTTGATTTCGACAAAGACATTAATAACCTGACCGCATCAGTTGCTGCTTACGCGTCCTGGGGATATTTTGATTTCCGTAAAAAGGGAGAAGCATTTGAAGTGGGTTACCAGAGTGTTCCGGTAGATTGGTCCATCTCTTCGGATAGAAAAAAAGCTTTTTTTAATTTATTAAAGGATATTACTGGCTATTGAATCGGTAAAACACAAAGAATTTAGCCAGCCCTTTTTTTCCTAGGTTCAAGAAGAATAAATCTAACATTCACCCACAAAAAAAACTCCGCCTTTTTGTAAAAAGGGCGGAGTTTTTTTTTATTATTAACTAATTACCTAAATCAAATTTTAAATCCTTCTCTGTGGTTTCTGCCTACAAATTGGTTGGCTTCTTCTAGATTAGTGATTCGCATGTTTTCACCATCCCACAATAGTTTTTTCCTACCGAAGAATTCAGCTTTTCCTGCGCTATTTTCTCTTTGCAACATATAACTTCTGGTGGCAAGGTTCCCCATCAAAACCGTTTCGGTCATTGGACCTGCATAGTCAAAAGAGGAGGTCAAAGCCTTGTGCTCTGCGCTATTGAAACCTGCTTTACAAGCATCTACCCATTTCCTTTGGTGACCATATTCTGGCTCATCAGATTTTTCAACTTCAGGACCGAAGTCAGTTGTACCATCATTTAAGTACAATTTAGGCATCAAAGGAGAGCTATCATTAATATTGGTAGAGATGATTCCTTTTTCTCCTATGATCAGTACACCATTGGCACTGTCTCTTCCTCCGATGTCACTGTCCGCAGGAATGATATCTGGATGAGAAGGTTTAATACCTCCATCACTCCATGTCATTTCTATAGGTGACCTACTCTTGGTAGTTTCATCAAAATGAAGGGTTATGAATGAAGCTGGAGGACAACTTTTTGGATAATAATCCGCAGTCCACATATCGGTATAGATCGAAGCCACACTTGCTTCAGCATCAGTCGGATACTTTAATCCTAAAGTCCTAAATGGTATATCAATCAAATGACAGCCTACATCTCCAAGTGCACCTGTCCCATAATCCCACCAACCTCTCCAATTGAATGGGTGAAGATTTGGGGTAAAAGGAATATGCTCTGCTGGACCTAGCCATAGGTCCCAATTTAAATCATCTGGTTTTTTTGAAGGTTCTGGTTTAGGGAAAGGAATTCCCTGAGGCCAAACAGGTCTATTGGTCCAAACTTGAACCTTAGACACCTTACCGATTTTATCACTATCTATCCATCCCTGAACCATGTTCAATAGTGGGTTGGAACCTCCCTGATTACCCATTTGGGTGACAATCTTCTTGTCCCTTGCCATTTCAGTAAGCAATCTAGCCTCCTGAATATTATGGGTCATGGGCTTTTGTACATATACATGTACTCCTCTGTGCATGGCATAAGAAGCAGCTGGACCATGAACATGATCAGGCGTAGAAATGGTCACCGCATCAATGTCTTTTTCTTTGTCGAGCATTTCTCTATAATCAGCATACAGCTTGGCTTTAGGAAAATTTTCTACGGAGCGTTTTGCAGATCCATTGAAGTCCACATCACATAAGGCAATTATCCGCTCTCTACCATTTACGGAAGCATTTTTAATATCGCTGGCACCTTTTCCTCCAGCGCCAATAGCGGCTATATTCAACTGGTCACTTGGAGCCGTAAATCCTACGCCACCCAAAACATGCCTGGGAACGAATGCTATGGAGGAAACTATCGCAGCATTCTTTATAAAAGAACGTCTGGAATTTTCCTGATTTTCATTTTTTGGTGATTTCATGGTCATCTTTTATGAATTGATCTATTTTAGGTTTAAAATTTTGAACTTCACTATTAATAAAGAGGTAAAAGACTTTCATAGTATACTGATTTTTAATGGTATTTGACCACTTTACCAGCAATTATTTCCATAATTGGTCAATGCCAGTGATAAAAACAAAATATTCCTTTTTTAAAATGAAGGAAATATTGCCCTTATTCTCTATTCTTAGTCTTTATATAAAGCTCCTCCACCTTTTCTCTCGCCCAAGGCGTTTTCCTTAAAAAAGTCAAAGAAGATTTGAGTGTTGGATTGTTTGTAAAGCAACGAATTTTAATCCGCTCCCCCAATTCTTTAAAACCGTACTTCTGTACTAAATAATCCAAGACGTCCACTAGCCGGACTCCGTGCAAGGGATTATTTGGCTGTTTTTCTTTTTCATCTGTCATTGAACCAAAAATAAAGATAAAAACCTTTTTCTCCTATTTATACCTAAAATATGCCTTTAGGCTAAACTCAAATTAGCCAACAGACTACCTATTTGCATACTGGTTACGTATAAAGAGCAAAATCGGCAATTGCATTCTCAAGTGAGATTGTTAAGAACATAAAATATAACGAAAAAAGCCGGTAAAGAAACACCTCCTATTGGAACGGTCAATTATTTGATTTATATTCATTATTCAAAATACTCACAAATCCTTAACAATTTTAGTATTTTAAGGAATGCCACTGCTTATAGCCATGAAGGTTGTTTAAAATTTGAACCTATAATGAAAGCATTTTTATTCTTCTATAAGCAAATAAGCAGCATCAATATCCTGTTCTCAGGCTTAATAGGTTTATGGTATTACAGTAATGGAATGAATTTTTTCAAAGGTTTTTTTATCTGCCTACCAACTGCCGGCCTAGTGCTATCCGTTTATTCCTTTCAACTGCACAATGCAAATCAATGGGGATTTTATTACAACCTTGGTTTATCAAGATTGAAATTAATTGGCAGTTCTTTCGTTATCAATATACTACTTTCATTCTTTTATTTTCTACTCTTTTGATTGTGACCGAACGAACCTTAGAAGTAGACAGCATAATCAAGACCTATGGTTTTAACCATCTACTTTCCGATGTTTATTTAAAGTGTAAAACAAACGAGGTTATAGGTATTTTGGGACGAAATGGAACAGGAAAATCAACTTTGTTAAAAATTATCTTTGGATCTACTCATGCCGATAATAAAAGCATAAGGTTTGATAATAAGGTTGTTGAAACCCCCTTTAAAGTGGGAAATCTGGTTGCTTACCTACCCCAAAATCAGTTCCTTCCTAAGTATCAAACAGTAACTCAAATAATCAGAATTTATTTTTTCGACAGTGAGATTCGCAAAAGGATCTTCTCAAATAATAAAATCAAATCCCTTTTAACTAAAAAAGTAATAACATTATCTAGCGGTGAAAGACGGTATTTTGAAGCACTATTAATACTGAATTTACCTGTACCCTTTATTTTACTAGACGAACCATTTTCGGCACTGGAGCCACTCTATAAAACTGAGATTAAAGTCCTAATCAATACGTACAGAAAAGAGAAGGGCATAATTCTAACTGATCATGATTACAAAAATTTACTGGAAGTAAGCGATCAAATATTGCTAATTGATCAAGGCGTGTGCAGGCACATTAAAGACAAGACTCAACTAATAGAATACAATTATCTGCCAACTGAAAAACCTTCTGGAAATGAGGAAGAGATTGAACCCTTCCTAGCTGATAAACAAACCTTGAAAGACCTTGATCTTAATGATGTTCAAGGCCACAATAGCTTCTTTTCAATATTCGGAAATCCTGAAACAAAAGGCGGAAAAGCACAACTTGAAAAGTTGTTTCATTCTCCAACATGCCACACACTGACGTTGAAAAACAGACAGCAGACCATAAGGTTTTTTCAAGAACATGCTAAAATACTTACCGTTGATAAGAAGCAGTTAGATTTTATCAGTTTTTATTATGAATCAAATGTTATCATTTCTTCAGCGACCCTTATTGACTCTTTTATCTCGTTTCTCAAAAACAAATGGCGCGATTCCAATGATTACTATATTAAGGAAACAGGAGTTCGATTTGTCCACGCTTTCTTGAAAGAGATGGATAAGCTCTCAAATGAAATACAAAAATTAAAACCTCCACCCTACCTTACCTCAATTGCATATGGTATTCAAAGAGCATTAAATAAGAAAAACGTTCGTGAGTTTGTTGATGGGTTTGAACATTATTCCTATTTCTTACCTGTATCTTCTTATGATTTTCTTCTTCGGAAAACGCTGAAACAAGATATAACCATGCTTCTTGAAGTTTTTTATCAATTAGAGGCCTTTTATACGGTAGGGAAAGAAAATAAGCAATTAAATTTCAATTTCCCAGAGTATACAAACGGTACCAAAACGCATATTGAATTAGACGGATTAATTCACCCTAAAATCCAAAATGCAGTTCCTAACAATTTTTACCTTTCTGAAAAAGAAAATGTATGTTTTCTTACTGGTGCAAACATGGCAGGAAAATCCAGCTTTCTCAAGGCCTTTGGAATAGCTATATATCTGGCTCATTTGGGTTTTCCAGTACCAGCATCAAAAATGAAAATATCTCAATTTGATGGCTTATTTACGACAATAAATCTGTCGGATGATTTAAATCTTGGTTTGAGTCATTTTTACAGTGAAGTCATGAGAGTAAAGGAAGTTGCAAAGCAATTAAAAAACAACAAAAGGCTGGTTGTTATTTTTGATGAATTGTTTAGAGGAACCAATGTGAAAGATGCAGCCAGCGCATCCTCCCTAATTATTAATGCATTAGCAAATCTCGAAGGAAATACCTACATTATATCTTCCCACATCTTAGAAATAGCAGAGGAATTGAAAGTCAACCGTAACGTTTTCTTCAAGTGCTTTGAAACCAGTTTAGTAAACAGGGAACCAAAATACACTTATAAATTGAAGGATGGCGTGTCTACTGAAAGCCTTGGAATTAATATTGTACTCAAAGAACAGATCCTGGAACTATTAGAAAGAAAGCTACCACCCAAAGATTGAGGTGTTGAAAAGGATTATGGCTGAGCTATAGCCTGAACAATGATTTCGTACATAGGATCAGTTAAATTTTTATTTTACCTTCATTTCATTGCGCCTTTAGACTGTTTATTTTCAAAGCTTAAGTTCTTATCAGAAGATCATTCTTTAATTTGCAATCTCTGACCACCACAAAAGAAGCGCCATGGACATCCAAAAACTCAAATTCCCCATTGGAGAATATACACCCAATAAAAATCCAAATAGTGATTTAATCGCACTTTGGATCAAGCAAATCGAAGCTTTCCCAGCCCATATAGAAAATTTAACCAAGAATATTTCGGTTGAAACACTTAACTGGAGATACAGGCCAAACGGTTGGACAGTGAAACAGGTAGTACACCATTGCAGTGACAGTCATATGAACAGCCTTATTCGATTTAAACTGACGCTAACAGAAGAAAATCCAACAATAAAACCCTATTCTGAAGACAAATGGGCTGAATTGATAGATTCCCAAGACAACGACATCAGCTATTCACTCAGCCTATTAAATGGACTGCATAAAAAATGGGTGATTCTTCTTAAAAGCCTAACTGAAGAACAATTGGAACTGGAATTTATTCACCCCGAACATGGTGAGAAATTTAATTTGGCAGAATCTATTGGAAATTATGCCTGGCATTGTAACCACCATTTGGCTCAAATAAAAAATGCCATTAACTCAAATGGAAAATACAATTAATTGAATAAATAGAATAGCAAGGATATGCCGAAAAAGAAAACTCATTTGCTCCGCCTCGAAAAAAAAATTAAAAAACACCATCGGCTATGTCCTATTTTAAAAAGCCTAATCGTCGTAGAGATATAAACTAAAAACCATAAAGATTATGAAAGAATTTATGATGATTTTCAGAACCGAGAAAGCTGATCAGCCAAAACCGTCGCCAGAACAAATGCAGGCAATGGTCAATCAATGGCAGGATTGGATTGGAGGAATTGCCGCACAAGGAAAATTTGTTAGCACCAATGCATTGGGTTATGAAGGCCAAACAGTAAACGCAAATGGAGTAGTGAGTGATGGCCCCTATGCCGAAGTAAAAGAAATTGTTGGTGGCTATATTATCGTAAAAGCCGATAACCTCGCTGATGCAGTGAAACTTTCCGAAGGTTGTCCAACCTTCCTAATGGGCGGAAAAGTGGAAATTCGGGATGTTATGGTTATTAATTAATATTTATATAATGGCACTACCTAATATATTTAGAAAGGATATTTCAGAAGAGATAATTCAGCGAATTAACAATCTCAAGCCAGAAACACAACCCGGTTGGGGAAAAATGAACATTTCGGAAATGCTGGCCCATTGCAATGTTGCGTATGAGATGGTTTATGACAATAAGCATCCCAAACCGAATTTCCTTATGAAAGCAATAATGAAATCTTTCGTGAAAAAAATTGTAACAAGTGAAATACCTTATAAACGCAATTCCCAAACGGCCCCTGCTTTCATTATTAAGGGATCTAGAGATTTTAAAACAGAGAAAAAGCGCTTAATTGAATACATCAACAGAACCCAAGAACTAGGCGAAAGAAGATTTGACAAGAAAGATTCTCATTCATTTGGCAAATTAGATGTTAATGAATGGAACAACCTGTTTTACAAACACTTGGACCATCACTTAACTCAGTTTGGGGTATAATTGGCTATGCAAGAAAGGGAACTTATTCCTCAATTATTCAAAACAGAGTACAGAAAAATTATTTCTGTACTCTGTAAATTATTTGGAATAGTTAACATAGCAATTGCAGAAGACATTGCAAACGACACTTTTCTTCTAGCTGCCGAAACCTGGGGGCTCAAGGGAATCCCTGAAGATCCCACCGCTTGGCTTTATACAGTTGCCAAAAACAAAACGAAAGACCATTTCAAAAGGAAAAAAATCTTTACTCAAAAGGTATCAGTGGCGCTTAAAGATACACAAACACCATCATATGAATTGAAACTTGACTTTTCCGAGGAAAACATCAATGACAGTCAACTGAAAATGTTGTTTGCTGTTTGCAACCCTGTCAATAGCAATGAATCACAAATTGCACTTGCCTTAAGAATACTTTGCGGTTTTGGCATAGAAGAAATTGCCAATGCCCTTTTAAGTTCAAAGGACACCATTAATAAAAGGCTTTACAGAGCAAAATCGACCTTAAGAGAAAACAATATTGATCTATCATTTCCTTCCAGCGCAGTGCTAGAAATAAGATTGGACAATGTGCTTTCAATTTTGTATCTCCTTTTTAATGAGGGCTATTATTCAAGCACTGCTTCAAATACTATCAGTAAAGAATTATCCCTTGAGGCCATGCGGCTACTCTATATTCTGACAGAGAACGAGAAAACCAATGTCCCGAGAGCCAATGCACTTATGGCCTTATTTTGTTTCCATTCCTCACGATTTGAAGCCAGGTTTGATCAATCCGGACAACAGGTGATCTATGAAGAACAAGCCAAATCAAAGTGGGATTATGAACTAATTGAAAAAGGCGAATACTATCTCAACATTTCAGCTAAAGGCAAGCCAATATCAAAATATCATTTAGAGGCCGGTATAGCTTTCTGGCACACAAGAATAAAAGTGGCCGAAAAGAACAAATGGAATAATATTCTCCAATTGTACAACCGCCTCCTGCAAATCGAATACTCCCCTATCGCGGCTTTAAACAGAACTTATGCCTTGGCAATGGCTGAAAGTAAGGAAATGGCTCTGAAAGAAGCCTTAAAAATCGACTTGAAACAAAATCATCTTTATCAATCCCTTCTAGCTGATCTTTACTCCGGAATAGATCCGGCCAACCACATTTACCATTTGGAATTGGCCATAAAACTAGCAAAAAGCGATAATGACAAACTATTTTTAAAAAGAAAACTTGAGAAAGCCAGAGGCTGGTAGGAATATGCATAAGCTTATTAAGAAACCATTTCTACCTACGTTTGGTATATTTAATTCTTTATAATCTAATCTCATTTTGCCAAGTTTAAGACTTGATTTTAAGCAATTCAATATAGAAAGTTACCTTTACTTTTTTGGGCATTGGAACGCCCATTTTTTTGATCTATATTCACACCTTAAGGCATCTCCTGTAATTGGTTACAGCGGATTTAAATCCACCAATGCTGGGAGCAACCACTTGCCCACCAAGTAACCCAATTAATTACGTATTTTATTATGACTGGTATTATTTTCAGCAAAATCAAGCTTAGACACTTTTCTGGATGGCTACTTTTAATCCTTCTAATAAGTAGTTGCTCCAATAAGGAAGAGGGTAACTACAGTACCTTGTATTTTAAAATCAAGATTGATAACAAAGGTTTTATCACCAGCATGAAAAACAGAAAAGTGTCCCCAAATCGGGAATTCAGTCCAGCGGATAAACCTTCTCCTTTATTGTCCCTTTATGAAGGTGAAAATCAAACCTATTATGAGCCAATAAAGGCAACCTTTAATGAAGCGGCAGAGACAATAAAACTTGATTTCTCCAATGGGTCTGTAGCAAAAATTAGCTTGGAAACAAAAAACAAATACTTCAAATTCACCCTTGAATCCCTTAGCCAATCTGATGGAATTGAGGGCATCCAATGGGGCCCTTACCATACGAATATCACCAATCTTTTTGGAGAGATAATCGGGGTTGCCAGGGATACGAGCGAGCTGGTTAATTATGCCATTGGGATGCTTGCTCTGGATGACAACACGCTGGGAGGCACTTCAGAAACAATAGCAGATGCTGCTCCTTTTCAATACATTATCCACTCGCCAGATTCTTCTCTTTACACATTACCTGACTCCTTGCACGAAGGACAGATTTTTACGCTTGGTGGAGATGGCATCAACGATGTGGCTTTTTATGCACACAAGGAACCTTATTATAGGATAATGTACGGCAATGCGGCTAAATTTGACGAAAATGGGAGGATTTCCATTAATTACCACGCTAGAGATAGGAGCAAAAAAAGAGAAGTATACTATTCTTTGATTCCCAATATGGCAGTGAATACACCCAATCATTTGGAAGTTCAGCCATTACCTGAAATTGATTATATCGGTTCCTCAATTGCATTTTATGGCAGCCCAGACAGCCTTGCTTTGATGGATGTAATTCAGGACATTGTATTGTCAGAAGATTTGCCCTACCCTACCATCAATGGGAAATGGGTGAAAGATCCCTCAGCCTTTGTGCCTGATGCCCTCACCCACGGCGGATTAAATGACAGCATCATCTCCTACACCTCTCAATTGGGATTTAAAGCAATAAGCTTATATGACCAGGGTTTTGTAAGACCTGACAGAGGAAATGAAGGTTATATTGACGGGAAAGATTTTGAGCTTAAGCCTATACAGCTTACTTCTGGAAATAAATCACACAAAGAATTTGCTAAAATGGCAGCCGAATATGGGATTACCATTGGCAGGACCACCATTACAACTGCACTGGCTCCAGGCACCAAGGATGCCAGCCCCATCCCAAGCGATAGTCTTTGTTATCAGCAGAAGCGATTGTTAGTAAACGCCATTAATCCCGAGGATACGCTAATTATGGTAAATGATCCAACGTATATGGATGAAATCGCAAGTTGGGAAGGCCATGCCGCCAATTTGAACATGATAAAAATCGGCAAGGAACTGATTTATTATCTGGGGGTTTCCGAAAGCAAACCCTACCGACTTTTAAATGTAAAGCGTGGATATTGGAACACAACACCTCTCCATCATGCTAAAAATGACACGATTTACAAGTTGCAGGTCACCTTAAATTACGGCTATGATGGTCTGATTCCTAACATGGAACTTCAGGACAAAATTGCAGAGTATTATGCAGACGTGTGTTTGATCAATGGGCTGGGTTACTATGATTTTGATGGACAGGAGTTTTTGTTTAACAATGGTCATGGCTACTATTCTGCAAAACGGTTTTTTAAGAAAATGTTTGCAAGAGCAGCGGCACATGGTATTCCTCCTATTAGATTTACGGGTGCCACCTTATCGGAAGGTTCATGGCATTACCAGAGTATATGGAATGTTGGAGGAGGGAAGAATCTATATGACGTGGAGACAAGGGAATGGGGAAGTACTACCAGCCAAGGCAAAGACCTTAGGGATGTGACTTATGCCAATTTCTTCCCTGTCGGCATGGGCCGTAATTTTGCGATCAATGCCAACGCAACGGTTGAACAATATTCACATATTCAAGCCATATCTATAGGTCTTGGTACTACCTATAGTTTGGAATTGAACCAAAAAGAGGTAGAAAGTTGTCCTCAGAAATACGAAATATTTAATACCATAAGCACTTGGGAAAAAGCACGTTCGGCCAATGCCTTTCCGCCTAACATCAAAAAACTATTGGTTGACCCCAAACGGAATTGGACCCTGGAGCAGGGAGAAAACGAAGATTCCTGGATCCTTAGCGAATTAAAAGAGGGCAAAGAAAAAGTCAAATTCGTTTTACTCAGAAATGATTACGATTCAGCTATATAATGAAAATAGACTTTTTTTAAAATTGCAGAATGCCATCATCCCCTGGGAACTACAGATAAACTTTTGCCTCTAATATTTTACCTTATGCCTATAGGGCAGCAATGAAAAATACAAGAACTTATGTGATTGTTATGTTGTCAAAAATTTGTTCATTTAACTTGAATCAAGAAATCACCTGTTCTGATAGCCAAATTCTACATGGACGTATTTTTTTACCCATTACTTTAACAAATCATAGAAAAATAGTATTTTGGACTGTTAAATAAATAGCAGCGTTTTTTTAACTGGCTGAAGTTTTCCTGTTTTGAAAAGACCATTGGCTTGATCTAGATTTAGGAAAAGATTTTTATATGATAATAATTTTTACCCCTACGCCCTTAAGATGTTGGCAATAACGCTAAACGTTAATACAATTTTTGAAACACATCACCATATACTATAAACCAATTGCCCCATGAAAAAATCAATTTCAATCCCTGTGTTTTTTTTATTATTCATCTCTTATAATCAATCATTTAGCCAAATAGATGTCAATGTTACCGATATTAAAAGTGAGGAAACTTTTTCATTTAATGAGGTTTACGACATTTACGATTTGGACAAATCACTTCCCACAATGGTCATTACCTGGAGTGGAAAATGGTGTTTTCCCTGCATCAATTTAATCAACCGATACATTGATTGCGACTTATCGATGCTTAATTTAATAACCATTAATGTGGATGCTGAAGAAAACTTAGCCGGTATATTAGACGATGGACATCACCGCGAATGGGACGATGCAATAAACCTCCACGCAAACTTAGGGGAGGATGAGAAGGGCTTTGACAATGTTTTCAATGTTACCTCGGCCCCACTGGTGCTGTATTTAGTTGACGGGATGATCTCAGATGCTGTAGTTAGTTATTCCCTTTACCCTTACCGTTTGTTGCAAACAGATCGAATCAAGGATATCAGCTTTTTATGGAACAGTTCAAAGGACTTAAACGCTCTTGCCTGGGGTTTTTACAATGAGGAAGAAGACCAAGATAAATTAGAGCAGGCAAAAGAATGGGTTATTCGCTCTATCGACCTGGATAAAAACTATTCCAATACAGATACTTATGCGGCTTTACTTTTCAAGACCGGAGAATACACTAAATCATTAAAAGTAGCTAAAGAGGCCATAGAAATTGCCAAAGAAAATGATGAAGATTACAATACTACAACAGATTTAATCAATTCCGTTATTGAAAAACTGTAAGAGAAACTTCCACATTTAGGGAATTGACAAACCTTGGTCAGAATCCAAATTTACTTATTTTTATTTAAACATCTTTGTAAATAAACATCATAAAACAGAATATTTGACTAAAAAAAGAGAAATAAACAAGGATTAATTATATAGATAGGCATTTATGCCAAATCCATGAATTTTTCCTATCTTAGCTAAACTTTTATTATTCAATTTACCTAAACTAGCCCCTCTATAAATTCAGCGGGAAACCTATCATGAAATCAATTGCTTTCATAGATACTGAAATAGATCCAAAAACCAAAAGGGTTTTGGATTTAGGAAGTATTAAAAGCAATGGTGCGGTATTTCATTCTCCTTCAATAACTGCTTTCACAAATTTTATTGCAGGTTCCCAATTTGTATGCGGCCACAACATTTTTAATCATGATATAAAGTACATTCAAAAAAGTCTCAACGAGGTAAAAATAGAGGTTGCTCACATGATTGACACCTTATATTTATCCCCACTATTTTTTCCTAGAAAACCTTATCACGCTTTACTAAAAGATGACAAGTTACAAACAGAAGAAAGAAACAATCCCTTAAATGACTCCATAAAAGCCAGAGACTTATTTTATGATGAGCTTGCAGCCTTCCAAAATACAGAAGTGTCATTGCGCCGAATTTATTTTCTATTGCTTCGAGATAAAAGAGAGTTTAGCGCATTTTTCGATTTTATTGGATTTGAGTGTAGAGAAACTAATGTTGAACAATTAATTCGTGAAAAATTCCATTCCGATATATGTAGTGGTGCTAACCTTGGTATCCTCATAGCAAGTTACCCAAGTGAGTTGGCATATTGCCTTTCATTGATATATGCCAGAAGTCGTTTATCTATCACACCGCCTTGGGTATTGAAAAACTACCCTGAAGTGGAACAAATAATGTATTTGCTAAGAAACAAAGCTTGTCTCACTGGATGCGGTTATTGCAAACAGGCACTAGATATACACAATGGATTAAAAAGATTTTTTGGTTTTGATGCTTACAGAACTTATGGAAGGGAACCTTTACAAGAAAAAGCTGTAAAAGCAGCAATTGATAACAAGTCAATATTAGCGGTTTTCCCTACCGGAGGGGGTAAGTCCATTACCTTTCAGGTTCCTGCTTTGATGGCTGGAGAAAATGCCAAGGGGCTAACCGTTGTAATTTCCCCACTGCAATCCTTAATGAAGGATCAGGTGGATAATTTGGAGAAAATCGGAATAACGGATGCTGTAACTATTAATGGTTTATTAGACCCGATCGAAAGAGCAAATTCATTTGAAAGGGTACAAAGCGGAGCGGCTTCTATTCTTTACATTTCGCCGGAATCTTTGCGGTCAAAAACCATAGAACATTTACTTCTTGGCAGAAATATTATCCGATTTGTAATTGATGAAGCCCATTGCTTCTCTTCTTGGGGCCAAGATTTCAGGGTAGATTATTTATATATTGGAGATTTCATTCAAGCTTTACAAGTGAAAAAAAACAGGACTGAAGGCATTCCCGTATCCTGCTTTACAGCCACGGCAAAGCAAAAAGTCATTGAAGATATTTGTGATTATTTTAGAGAAAAGCTCTCCCTTGAATTGAAGATTTTTAGTTCAAACACTTCAAGAACAAATTTACAATATAAAGTCTACCCTAAATATGATGAAGAACAAAAATACAATACTGTAAGGAATTTAATTGAAGAAAAAAACTGCCCAACAATCGTATATGTATCAAGAACCTATAAGGCTTATAAGCTAGCAGAACGCTTATCTGACGACGGATTTCAGGCAAAACCCTACCATGGGAAAATGGAAAAGCAGGAAAAAACTGAAAACCAAGATGCTTTTATTAATGGTGATGTTCAAATAATGGTGGCGACATCTGCCTTTGGGATGGGCGTAGACAAGAAGGATGTTGGAATGGTAGTTCATTACGAAATTTCAGACTCTCTTGAAAACTACGTTCAGGAGGCCGGCCGCGCAGGTAGAGATGAAAACATTACTGCAGATTGTTTTGTATTATTTAACGAAGAGGACCTTAGTAAACATTTTATATTACTCAATCAGACCAAATTGAGTATAAAAGAAATCCAGCAAGTTTGGAATGCAATAAAATACCTCACCCGCTTTCGCTCTTCGGTATCAAATTCCGCATTGGAAATAGCCCGTAAAGCTGGTTGGAATGACAGTATTGATCAAATTGAATCAAGAGTAAAAACAGCCATTTCAGCATTGGAAGAAGCTGGCTACTTGAAAAGAGGGCAGAATATGCCTAGAATTTATGCCAACAGTATTTTAACAAAAAATGCACAGGAAGCCATTGATAAAATTAACGCCTCGGGAAAATTTCAGCCTAAGCAAAAACAACATGGCGTTCGAATCATTAAAAAGCTATTTTCCAGCAAAAGCAAAAGTCACTCGAGCAATGAAGAAGCAGAATCACGGGTAGATTACCTATCAGATCACCTAGGGATTGTTAAGGAAGAAGTTATTAATATTATCCGCCTCCTTCGGGAAGAAAACATTTTAGCTGACGCCAAAGATTTAACTGCTTTTATAAAAAAGGGAGAAAACAAAAACAAGTCACTTGCCACTGTTGAAGCCTATGGGAAAATCGAAAATTTTCTTCTATCAATCTTCCAGGAAGAAGAAAAATCATTTCAAATTAAAGAATTAAATGAAAAAGCGGAAGAAAACGGCTGTGAGGAAGTAAGCCCAAATAAGATTAAGACCATTATAAATTTCTGGGTAATCAAAAATTGGATAAAACGGAAAACCCAAGGGTATTCCAAAACCCACTTGGCAGTGGTATGTATTCAGCCTAAGGAAAACCTAAAAGTAAAATTAAAAAAGCGGCATGAATTGGCTATTTTTCTTGTAGATTTTCTCTATGCAAGGAGCTTCGATAAAACCCCACAGGAGGCACCATTCAAAGAACAAGTATTGATTGAATTTTCGGTCCACGAACTTAAAAAGGCCTATGAAGATTCTTCACTGCTCTTTAAGTTTAAAGTCACAATTGAAGACATTGAAGACACACTTTTTTATTTATCAAGAATAGAAGCAATAAAAATTGAAGGTGGCTTTTTGGTTGTTTATAACTCAATGACGATTGAGAGGATTGAAAAAGACAATAAAATCCGGTACAAAGTCGAGGATTATCAGAAATTAGATCAATTCTATGAAAACAAGGTGCAACAGATCCATATTGTAGGTGAATATGCCAAACGGATGATCAGCGACTATACGGAAGCCTTACAATTTGTAGAAGATTATTTTCAATTGAATTACAGTGTTTTTCTGAATAAATATTTCAAGGGTAGTCGACAGAATGAAATTAAAAGAAACATTACTCCTACTAAATTTAGACAACTTTTTGGTGAACTTTCACCTCGTCAATTGAAAATAATAAAAGACAACCATTCAAAAAACATAGTGGTTGCTGCAGGCCCAGGAAGTGGTAAAACCAGGGTTTTGGTCCATAAATTAGCTTCCTTACTTCTTATGGAAGATGTAAAACATGAACAATTGCTCATGGTCACTTTTTCAAGAGCAGCGGCTTCGGAATTTAAACAAAGGTTACTCAAATTAATTGGCAACGCCGCCAATTTCATCGAGATCAAAACCTTCCATTCTTACTGTTTCGACTTGCTTGGGAAAATTGGAAACTTAGACAAGTCGTTGGACATCATCAAAAGAACAGTTGAAAAGATAACTAGTGGGGAAGTAGAAACCAACAGAATAACAAAGACCGTTTTGGTGATAGATGAGGCCCAAGACATGGATGCTGATGAATTTGCCTTAGTAAATGCTTTAATGAAGCGAAATGAGGACATGAGGGTGATTGCTGTTGGCGATGATGACCAAAACATATATGAATTTAGGGGTGCGAGTTCCAAATACTTGCAGCAATTCATTCATGAAAAACAGGCGATCAAACATGAATTGATAGAGAATTACAGAAGCCAAAACAACTTGGTTGAGTTCACCAATCAATTTATTGAAAGACTTCAAAACCGATTAAAAAGCAGTCCAATAAAAGCAGTTTCAACTAAAAATGGAGAAGTGAGACTGGTAAAACACAAAGGCCAGCATCTGATTTCTCCCTTTGTAAATGATATCATTAACGCTGAAATCCGGGGAACCACCTGTGTATTAACCAGATCAAATGATGAAGCTTTGCAAATTACTGGTATGTTGCTCAAGAATAATATTCCCGCCAAATTAATTCAGAGTAATGAGAGCTTTAATTTATACAATCTTTTGGAGGTTCGGTTCTTTTTAAATCAATTAGAACTTGAAGAGGATGTTTATGTGATCAATGAAGACGTTTGGAAGGAAGCCAAACGGGCTTTGTGGAAAAAGTACCGAGGGAGTTCAAAGATCGAAATTTGCATCAATCTTATTAAGGAATTTGAAGCTTCCAATCCGAAAAAAAGGTATAAAACTGACTTTGTCTTATTTATTCGTGAGTCAAAGCTGGAAGATTTTATCACTGAAAAAGGTGACACTATCTATGTTTCAACCATACATAAAGCCAAAGGAAAAGAATTTGATAATGTTTTTCTACTTCTTCAAAACCTTAATCATTTGAATAGCCAGGAAATAAGACTATTGTATGTAGCCATGACTAGGGCCAAGCAGAAGCTGAGTATTCATTTAAATGAGGATTTTCTGGATAAAATCATTGTAGCTGACTTGTTGAAAATAGATGACCATGCCCTTTGGCCTGAACCAGATATTATGGTGATGCAACTAAGCTATAAAGATGTTTGGCTTGGTTATTTTAAATCCACTCAATATAGGACATCAGAACTAAAAAGCGGGGATGAACTGCATACCAATAATGGTGTCTGCTTTAATAAAGAGGAAGAACCCATATTGAAATTTTCTAAGAAATTTTGTAGTCAAATGGGTGAGTTAATCAAACGGGGTTATCAACTTTCCTCAGTAAAAGTAAACTTTATCGTATATTGGAAAGATGAAGAAACAGAAAAGGAATTCAAAGTGGTCTTACCTGAATTGCATTTTAAAAGGACCCCTCACATTTCCTCCAATCCAGCTGAATTGGGAAACACACCCACTCTGAATTATTAGTATCCGCTTAAAACCGAACAGGTGAAAACCTTTTTGGAATCAGAATGGCTTATAAACGCACAGTTGATGCATCCCAATAGGCTATCGCTTCATAAAACGCTACTATCCATTGAATACAAATAAATATATCACCTTATTGCTTTCTATCTCCCTTTCGATGTCATCCTTTGGGCAATCCCAACAAATAGAGAATAAGAGTGGCACTTTGTTAATTATGGGAGGTGACTGTACCAATGATTACTTTTTGACACAGTTTTCGGGGCTAACAGGTGGACTTGGTAGTAAGATTGTAATCATTCCTACGGCTATGGAGGACAAGTTGCTTGACACTGAATTTGACCTCAATAGGATTAAAAAACCTTTTGTGGATCATGGCTTTAAAAACATTGAAATTGTACATACCAGAACTAGGGCTATTGCCAATGGCGATTCTTTAAATGCCATCCTTCTTAAAGCGGATGGCGTTTGGATTACCGGCGGTAGACAGTGGAGATTGGCCAAATCCTACAAGGACACTCAAGTCGTCAATTCTTTGAAGACAATCTACAAAGCAGGGAAAACCATAGCAGGCACCTCTGCCGGAGCCTCTATTATGGGTTCTCTGCTTGTTAGGGGAGACTCGTTAGACCCTACAGTAATGTTAGGAGATTACCATCAGGGTTTTGGTCTGATGAAGTCCATTGCCATAGACCAACACCATCTGGCAAGAAACAGGCAGTTTGACATGTTTGAGATAAAAAGAGCACATCCCCACTTACTTGGAATTGGCATTGAAGAAAATACGGGAATCATCGTTAATCAGGATCACTTTAAGGTGGTAGGAGCCGGATACGTCAGTATTTACGATGGCACGCGGTGGTCAGCGGAACGCGATACCATTTATGCGCTACCAGCAGATGTGGAACAATTCTATTTGTTGGCTGCCAACCTAGAATATGACTTGCAAAAAAGAAAAGTAATCTTCCCTGAAGACCGGATAGAAGACTTTTCCCATGCTACTTTACCTCTGTCACTGGAAGGGACTTACCAGCAAGCTGAAGGGCTGGCGTTAGGGAATGACATCCGAATCAAGGTGACCATAGAGGACGGTAAATACTACTTTGAACAATCATGGAATGGCGCTTCTTATGAGGTCAAATACGCTCATGCCATGACCTTTTTCAGGCCGAATGCCGATGCGGTATTTTATTTTGAAAAAGACAAATTTGGTTCCATCGAGCGTTTCCATTATTACCAGCATGGAAGCACCACATGGAGAAAGTTAAACGAGAACTGAATAAGTCAAGACATAACCATTGACTATTCATATAGGGTAATTTTCGATTGAAGGCAATGTCTAAATTAAAATCATTCTTGAAACTCTTTTAAGCAATTACCCACAACTACTTGAATCAACAAGGAAATTCTGAGTTTCAACTTTACCGACAGCTATCATTAATACATAAACTAACAAAATAGTATTTAAGACCAATGTTGGCCATCTAATCGAAAAGATAAAAAATGATTTGGTGAAATAATCAATTCTCAATTCCAATTTTTTCCATAACCCTAACCTCAAAAGGGTTTTCAGGTTAAGCTATTCGAGTTTTAAGCACACTTAAATATTACTATCTTTGATTTAATTTTCAAAAATTACGCATTTACCAGTTATTAAATCTTGCTCAACTTTTTTGAATTTAATACCCTTTACTATTTCCCCATCTTCATACTTTACAGATATCTTTTGATTCCTTTCAATTCCTTTAAAAGCATCCTCATTTCTAGGTTGGGATTGTTTGTTCCTTTCATCGATTTCCAAATTTTTATCGATTATAAACTTTTGTAGCTCATCTTCATTGGTGAAATCAACTCCTGAATTCTGAGCACCCATCATTAAGGACTTTGCCATTCCCCAATTATCTGAATTATTTGCTTGTTTGGCAATTTCAGGAGTTACTTTTGTTATAGATTTTAAGATTGAATCTGCATTTTGCAGGTAATCGTTAGCCTTAAGGAACTTTATAAAACTTTGTAGTACAAGCCCATAATTTTCAAATAATTCAATTTCTGCCGTTATTTTTCTTGGCACTACATGTAAGCAAACTTCTTTTACATTACTAGCTGTCCATTGGTCTGGAGTCGCATATTCATAATTATACATGAGTTCCATGAATAACTCAATAATAAAACTTGAATTCTCTTTTTGATACTCAGTCTGATCTAAAAAATATTGATCTTGATGAAATTCATTAAGCCATTTCTCCTTTAATTCTTCAATGTCAGTATCACCACCTCCCAACAATTTGTCCATACGCGTTTCTAAATTCTCTATGGCTTCCATAACTTGCTGCTCAGTATCTCTTCTTGATGTTTTTTCTAGATCATCAATACTAAAGACAGATTCCTAAGGTTCGGCGCCTTCTTCTATACATGCTTGTAGGTAGGAATCATCAAGCGCATTTAAAGTTTGTGTATCCAAAGTAATCAGACAACAGTTCTCTTTTTTGTAAATTTCTTCCACTTCTCCCACCCATTCATTTACTATTTCTCCTGATTCAAGTCTTGTATTTTGTTTGACCTTTACAAAATCGCCTCTCCTTAACATACCTATAGAATTTGAGTTATTTTTTAAGATTTTTAATCAAATATATTTAAAACGTTTGAATTTTTGGCCAAAAAATTGAATAAAACGGATGGAAGAAAAATGAATAGACCAGTCTGTAATTAAATACTCAAAAAGTTTATCTAATTTCTTTTCGGCTGTTTTTGAAAGAAAAACTTTTCTGCTCAATTTACCTGTGTTTTTGCATAAAAGTATCGTAATCCATTACTTCTCCATTTTTAATTTCAAGTGAAGCCTTTTCAATTTCTTTACGTTGCTCAATAGATAAATCATCCTGAAAATCAGCTGCTTCTTTTTTGAAAATTTTTTTAATGGATTCAATTATTTTTGGATTTTCAGTATCCAAAAGCATTTTAACAAGTCTGATTTTTTCAGCTTGAATGTCCATAGTGTTTTGTTTTATAATCAAAAACAACCATTTAAGCCTAAATTTCTGATGGAAGGACGATATTTTTAAATGAAGCCCATCAATTGTATATTCGTGTTTTGATAAAGAGGCGCGTAAAAATTATCTTGTTTCCCAGCCCTTCCACCTATCTATGTTGCCATATATAGGCTTTTGGAAAAGAAACGCGTATATTTATGAAATCTGCTTTTTCAAAAATGAATGGTTTCGTTTATCCATCGCCTCTTCTGAAATCAATCGAACATCTTTTATATCCTCTTCACTCATTTTAAGCATTTCTTTTTGCTCTTCAGTAAGCCAAACAAACTCCTTATCCGTAGCAGTTAAAGAAACCAGTTTGTCAAGCGCCAATAAGAAATCCTTGTTTTTTATAGTCAAAATTTCATCAATCAATCCGCTACTTATTCTATCCACTGTTGTCATAAACGCGTTCAATTTCCCTTACAATTTCGGGGAATTTCTCAAGGTTTCATAATATTGCACAAGTGCCTTGGATAAGAAAACCTTAAGTTTTAAAACCATTTTCATGCCCCTTTATTGGTAAATCAAACTAGCTATATCACCCTCATTTTAAACAGGTTAAATCACCACTTTCTTTACTTTATTAAAATGGATTGATTAGTATCAAAAAAGCAGCCATTTGCAATTTTTTGTTTTGAAAACATACATACAATCTAAAATTGTAAGTTAATATTTACTTTTGCTCCCAATGCATTGAAAATCCGCATTACTGTTTCAAATGTCAAATTTCCGGTACTATTTTCCAATCTTGATATTTGGGCTTTTTTAACGCCAACCAATTCCCCTAATTGTTCTTGTGTCAAATTTTTCTTTTTTCGAGCAGTTTTAATCATATCTCCTATGAGTTCAAGTTTAAGCTCAAATTCATATTCATCTCTTTCTTGAGTTCCTTTTTTCCCAATTAACAGGTCTTCCGCTTCCTCTAGTTTGTAACTTTTCATTGCTATTTGCTTTTTAGATAATTAACTCTAATATTTTCAGCCTTCTCTATCTCTTTTTTATCCACTTTGCTCGTTTTCTTGATGATTCCGTGAGTGGCGAAAACAAGTGTTTCAGTTTTATCTTCTTTGTCCCAAAATGCCAATAACCTGTATTGTATTCCTGAATATAAAATACGAAATTCCCAAATATCACTGGTGAGTTTTTTAAAAAATTTCGGGTCAGAATGCTGTTCGGCCCGCCTGATGTTTTGAAAAATCTTCTTTCTAACCTTTAAGTCTTGTTGTTGGACAAATTTAAACGCATCCTCTAAAAGCCTGGTTTCAAAACGTTTGATCATTCCTTTCAAAATCTTATTACAATTCAAAGATATAGAAAGTTTCGTTAATTGTAAACATTTGTTTGCTATTCAAACATTGCCGTAGTGTACTGCCTGATAGCTTACCCCAATTAATGCCTTTAAATAAGTATACTATCAACACATCCTCATACGGCTTACCGATAGCGTTCATCATAGAGCTTTATATCAAAGTGTTGCCGAGCTATAGCGAAACACTCACAGGTTTAACTTTCGAGAGCTCTTCTAAATGAACAACAAATACTTTAGGCAGGACTCTCACCTACTGCATTACCACAGCTCATTGGTTTACTTTTTCAAATAAAATATCTTTTACTGTTCCTTCTGAGGCTACATAAAATGAAGTCACCTTATTTTTATCATCTCGTATAAAAGCATATTTGGTTCTTCTATTTGCTCCAAAAACATCTTTTTCCCCTTCTTTCAATACCAACCCTTCATTATTTGGGTAATTCAAAATCAATTCTTGATCAGAAACAATTAACTCGTAACCAATATTTAGCTCTTCAGAAAAATAGCTACCAGCATATTCAGAGACATTTGGATTTGGGTCACTTGCTAATTCAATCTTTTCAAAGTAAAACACCGCTCCTCCAAAATCTACGAGTAAATCTGCCTCTGATTTTTTTTCTGAAATAAAAGTATATTTCACAGAAGCATTGTCAATTCTAGTAAAAGAACTGCCAGATACTGAATTGAGTTGCACAGGATTTCTTCCATAACTGCTCTGTACATTAAGGGTATCATTATTTATAAATAGGTGCATTCTCAAATCACTATTTAATTCTTGATAATGCCCTATAAATTGATTCAACTCCTCTTTCTTATGATTGTACTTTGTCTGATTGTAATCGTTTTGAGGAAGATCTTGAATATAAAGGTCCAGGATTTTGTAGGATACATCCACAGCATTGATCTCCTCAGAATTAGCAAAAACGACTACTCCTAGATTTAAATCAGGAATACAGATGAATTGGGACCGCAATCCTAAGTCTCTGCCGCTATGATTAAGAGTATTATAGCCCTTATAAGCTGTCACAAACATTCCACGAGCATGTTGCATTTCTTCACCATTGTTCAGTGTATCAAGTTTTGTGACAAAATCTGCAACATAGGAGAAAGGGTGCTTGCTGTCTAGAAAAACCTGAGACCAGGTTATTAAGTCTGAAATCGAACTACTCATTCCGCCAGCTCCAACACAAAGAGTTAACGACTTTGGCTGTTTAAATTCATTTTTTACTTGATAATAAGGATAAGCACGATTCTTAACAATGCTCCTTAAATCGCTGTTATAGAAAGTATTCGACATCCCAAGAGGCTCGAACAATTCCTTTTCAGCAAATTGATGAATTGGCATTCCTGACACTCTTTCAATTATAAGTGCCAGCAAAACATAGTTTGTATTTGAATAAAGAAACTTGTCTCCTGGTTTATTGTTCATTCCTTTTTGACGGAACATCAGTTGCTGAATGCTTTTATTTGTATAACCCTGGTGTTCATAATCAAACCCAGACAAGTCCAATAAAACATTGTGATTCCGTATTCCACTTGTGTGATTTATTAGGTGCTTAATTCTTATCGTGTCTCCAGAAAAATACAATTCAGGAACAATTTTTCTTACATCATCATTTACCGAGATTTTGCCTTGTTTTTCGAGTTTGGCTATACAGGCAGAAGTAAATTGCTTGGTAACTGAAGCAAGTTCAAATGTCGTAGCGTCATTAAATGGGATATTGTATTCCAAATTCATTAACCCATTACTGTTCATATAAACAAGCTCCCCATCTTTAACAACACCAACTGTTAAACCAGGGCCTAATTCGGTAACAACCTGCGCTGACAAAATGGAATCTATTCTTTCATTAAAGTTATTTTGTCCAAAGGAGCAAATGCTAAATGATGAAAATAGTATAAGTAGTAGGATTCTCATTTTTTCAAATTTATTAATGATTTAATATGAAGTAACGTTTCAATTAATGCCTACGGTTTATGATATGGTGTTATGCGGGATCATGAAGGAATTTCATAACAGTTTTTACCAATTTTTTTACGAATTACAAGCTTACTAAAACCTGAAACCCGCATGCATTCTAACAGGTATTGAACGAATCCTGCCAAGACAGGAAGCCCGCAATTATTGCCATTTCTTCCAACTTTAGACCTATCCATAATTTTCAACATTATAAGCTATGAAAAAAAAGCAATCATTCAGTGAAAAAGACTATAAAAATGTAGTTGACCTTGATATACTGCTCAAAAGGCTCAGTAGATCGATAGGCATTTGAAGTAGAGGCGCGAAGGGTTCGAGCAATCAGAATGGCTTGTTTAGAAGAGAATTTACCTCTATCTATAATCTGGGTAAAGGATTGATGATAATTGTCCAAATACCTTATCCATAAATCAATGCTTTATTCCTGTCAATTGATTTAATTAAGTATGGATCTTTACTCGTTGTTGATCGCATTCTACTAAGGAAGCCGGCGGTCTTTGCCATTTCTACCATCTTTATGAGGTAGGAATGTCTAATTGGTGATAAAACTAAGAATGCAACACGCCCCAAATTTACTTATTCAATTCTTTTGTAAATAATCCCTTGAGTGGCACAACAAACAACATCCACCCCTACAGCGAATAGCTACCGGAGGTCCTGATGGCTCAGAATCAAAGGAGCCTATACTTTAATCGCATCATTCCAATTCATTTATTGGGCAAATGTTTTTTTAGAACTGTAAGTTAATATTTACTTTTGCTCCCAATGCATTGAAAATCCGCATTACTGTTTCAAATGTCAAATTTCCGGTACTATTTTCCAATCTTGATATTTGGGCTTTTTTAACGCCAACCAATTCCCCTAATTGTTCTTGTGTCAAATTTTTCTTTTTTCGAGCAGTTTTAATCATATCTCCTATGAGTTCAAGTTTAAGCTCAAATTCATATTCATCTCTTTCTTGAGTTCCTTTTTTCCCAATTAACAGGTCTTCCGCTTCCTCTAGTTTGTAACTTTTCATTGCTATTTGCTTTTTAGATAATTAACTCTAATATTTTCAGCCTTCTCTATCTCTTTTTTATCCACTTTGCTCGTTTTCTTGATGATTCCGTGAGTGGCGAAAACAAGTGTTTCAGTTTTATCTTCTTTGTCCCAAAATGCCAATAACCTGTATTGTATTCCTGAATATAAAATACGAAATTCCCAAATATCACTGGTGAGTTTTTTAAAAAATTTCGGGTCAGAATGCTGTTCGGCCCGCCTGATGTTTTGAAAAATCTTCTTTCTAACCTTTAAGTCTTGTTGTTGGACAAATTTAAACGCATCCTCTAAAAGCCTGGTTTCAAAACGATTGATCATTCCTTTCAAAATCTTATTACGATTCAAATATATATAAAGTTTCGTTAATTGTAAATATTTGTTCACTTTTCAAACATTTTAGTAGTGTACAGCCTGATAGCTTACCCCAATTAATACTCAAATATGTATATTATCAGAGCACCCTCGTAGGGTTACCGGTAGAGTCCTTTATAGTGCTATTAATTAATGATTGCCAGGTATCAAAAAAAATTCGTAGGGGATTATTTTCAGTAGTACTTCTAAATGAACAGTATATCATTTAGGTAGAGTTTTAACCTACTGAATTACTATAGCTTCGTGTCACACTAACGTCTTGCACAATCAACGTTCGAGGCCGTCGGCCGAAAGATGATGTTTACACCCTGTTATTTAAGGGTATATTTTTTTTAATAAATTTTTCGGCCTCCTTGTCTTTAGCTATGACTAAATCATTAGCTGAATCTATAGTTTCTTTATTTATTCTTACCACGAAACCCTTCAAATTGCCTACAAATCGTTTTACCATATTTTTATTACTGGTTATTAATAATATTTTTAATGGAGAGATAGGTAGAGTCATTATAAACTCTCTTGGTAATTCATATCCGAATGTATCAGAGCCATCTAAAGCAATTATTTGTAACGGAAAATCGCATGTAATAAAGTCTTTGTTAGAAGAGTTTTCTATGATTTCCCAATGAGAGTTCAAAATTATTTCGTAATCCTTTCCTCCTGAATGATAAGCCATAACAGCTGGAGAGTCACAATATATTTCCTTTTTAAATTTACCCCTTATATCCTCTCCTGTTTCACTAAATACTTTTTCCGCCCATTTTTCTCCTCGTAATCGCCCCTGTTCATTGAAGTTTCTGATTTCCTGAATAAATTCAGGACTTCTTGAATGCAAAGTACTTATGAAACGAGAAAAATACCCCTTCTCTTTCGGTGGAAAATTTCCAATTCCACTTTTATTTAAAGTTCTTAATGCCCGTGAGGCGTTTCCGTCTATTTCTCCAAAAAAAATGGTTTCTACATCAACACGGCCCTCTCTTCTTGTATAAAGATTTTTTTCAAAGCAGATATCTTTACTTGAAACCTCAATAACTCTAGAAGTCCCATCTTTCAAAAATATTGTTACAAGTCCTTTTGAATTGCTCCAATAATTAACATAAAACCTTGGTAAGAAATGATGTTTTTTTGGTTTGCTCATAGTTTCACACTTACATACCGTTTTAGCTAGACAAATTCCCTCAGGTCATTCTGAAAAGACGACACTGTGCATTCGGCTTTTTTCTCAGCCAAGTTTAATGAATTTGTCTTCAAGTTTTACATTAAAATTGATTTCTGCTTTTAATGCTTTGAACACTTTTAATATTGTGTCAATGGTCGCACTGTTGGCACTGCTTTCAAGTTTAGAGATTTGGGCTTTCTGAACTCCAACAAGTCTACCAAGCTCTTCTTGTGTCAAGTTTCTTCCTTGTCTTGCTGTTTTAATCATCTTACCCAAAACGTCCATACGAAGTTCGTATTCATATTCGTCACGTTCTTGCGTTCCCACCTCCCCGATATACTTGTCTTTCATTTCGGCAAGTGAATCAGTCTTTAATTCTTTAGTTGCCATAGGATTACAGCTTTTGTTTATTCTTAAAATATTTTTCTCTAAGTCGTACTGCTCTGTCAATTTCCTTTACAGGAATCTTGTCCACTTTCTTAATGAAACCGTGAGTGGCCAAAACCAAAGTTTCTTTGTTATCCGTCTTGTCCCAAAATGCAAGAATTCTAATTTGAAGTCTTCCATATTTTGTCCGAAACTCCCTAATTTCGTTTTGAAGTTTCTTAAATAGTTTTGGGTCATTAGTCTGCTCGGCAACATCAATATTATAAAAGATTTTCTTGACAGTTTTTCGGTCAAATCCAGAAATGAACTTATCCACTTCTTCTAAAAATTTCGTCTCAAAATATCTCATTTAAAGTCGCCTTGTTCAACGTATCAAAGATAATGTAAGTTTCCAAAATTAGAAACATTTTTTATCGAACTTGTTCTAGGCGCCTGCTTTCTAAGGTAATACACAACCCATCCCACACATCCAAAAACCACCTCCATTGTATCAGTCATTATTTTAACTTATATTCAATACCCTACACCTGTTTTATCTCAATGGCTTTGTGCGAGGCCAGCACCTTTAAATAGCACTTGGACATTAACTACAATAAAAGAACACATATGGATTTGTTAAATAGATTTTTGGGATTTGAGCTACTTTCTATTGGGGAGTACAGCCTGAGGGTTGGGACTTTAGTGCTGGTGCTGATCAATATCGGTTTGACGAAGTTGATTTTATGGGGAATAAAAAAATCCATTTTCCGCAAAAAAAGAATTAGCAAATTCAACGAAGGGAATATTTATTCCTTGTATCAGATTTTAACTTATATCGTCTGGGTAATCGCCTTTGGCCTGATTCTGGAAACCCTTGGCATAAAGGTCTCCCTACTGATTGCTGGTTCCGCAGCCCTACTGGTAGGCATAGGCCTGGGTTTGCAGCAGACCTTCAACGATATTGTTTCTGGCATCATTTTACTTTCGGAACGTTCAATCAGGGTAGCCGATATTTTGGAAATTGATGGGGGCATTTTAAAAATACAGGAAATCGGCTTGCGCACCTCCAAAGGGCTAAATACCGATGACATTTCCATAATTATCCCCAATTCACTGATCACAACCAATAAAGTCATCAACTGGAGTCACCAAAGAAAACAAAATCGCTTTAGGATTGAGGTTGGTGTAGCTTATGGAACGGATGTGGAGTTTGTCATCAAGATCCTGGAGGAAAGCGCCAGAGAACATCCTGAAGTAAATGCGGAAAAACTAGTAGAAGCCAGACTGGTGAATTTCGGGAATTCCTCTCTGGACTTTCAAGTACTTTTTTATAGCAGCACCATATTTGGATCGGACCGCATGAAAAGTGATATCCGAAGAATCATCAACCGGAAATTTATCGAAAACAATATTTCAATTCCTTTCCCTCAAATGGATGTGCACATAAGAACCAACGAGAAACGGGGAGATTAATAACCCCTACGTAACAAACCTTATAGGTTTTAAAACCTATAAGGTTTAAACGTTTACGGTATCGTCAGACTATTTCCAGGATCTCCGTAGAACCGCCTCTAAAATCCACACTATCCCCTACCCTTTTTCCTTTTAGCGCAACTACTAGCGGAGAATCAGCTGAAACGACTTGAATTTCTTGATCTTGGTGCACCATTTTGCCTATCGAAGCGGCAATCCATAGCCAGCTAAGGGGAATTTTAACCAAGGCTCCGGTGCTTACGGTAGTGGAAGGGCCCACGGATGTTTGCTCAATCATTTTTTCATCTCTATCCAACAGCACTTTTTGCTTTTCCACCAAACCCCTGCTTTGGTTGATGCTTTCTCTGCCCGTTTCATACTTGTCTCCCATACTGCTTTTGGTGTCGGCATTGGAGGCATCCTGTAAGGCCAGTAATTGGGATTCCAAGTCTGCCTTTTTTTCTGAAATCAAATCCAGAACGGCCTTCTTCAAGCCTGTTTTAAATGTACTGTCCATCAATGAAAAATATTGCTATGTTGTGTTGGTAAAAAATTATTTCTCATTCATAAGTGTTTCTATTTCTTCAGGGTCTATAGGGATATTTCCCATAAGATCAGTGTAGCCATTGTCATTGATCACAATGTTGTTTTCCAGCCTGATGCCAATGTTTTCTTCCAAGACATAAATTCCCGGCTCCACGGTAAATACCATACCGGCATGAATTGGCTCATACATGGTACCTACATCATGCACATCCAACCCTAAATGATGGGAAGTTCCATGCATAAAGTACTTTTTAAAAGCTGGGTTGGAAGGATCTTGATTTTTGATGTCCGTTTGGTCGATCAATCCCAAACTGACCAACTCCGCTTCCATGACCAAACCGATCTCTTTGTGGTAATCTTGAATGGTTACCCCCGGCCTAAGCATGTTCATGGCCTGTTGCTGTACGCGTAACACAGCATCATAAATTTGCCTTTGTCTCTTGGTAAATCGACCGTTGACTGGAATGGTTCTGGTCATGTCCGCATTGTAATTACCGTATTCTGCTCCCACATCCATCAGGATTAGCTCTCCATCCGCACAGGTAACGCTGTTGTCCAAGTAATGCAGGACGCAAGCATTTCTTCCTGAGCCGATGATAGGTTCATAGGCAAAACCCCTGCTGCCACTTTTTATAAATTCATGCAGAAATTCTGCTTCAATTTCATATTCGAGTACTCCGGGGTTGACAAATTTCAAAACCCTGCGAAATGCCGCATCTGTAATGTTACAGGCCTTCTGAAGTTGTACGATTTCTTCCGGTTCTTTAACTGCCCGGAATTTATGCATCATAGGCGCCAAACGATGGTACTGGTGCAGTGGGTATTTCGCCTTGCACTCCTTGATGAATCGTGCATCCCTAGTCTCTACTTCTACCACCGCCCTAAGGTGTTCATTAGTGTTTAAAAAAACATGTTTGCTTAAGCCCATCAAGGTATTGAACACCGTATCGAAGTCGGTATTCCATTTTACGGTTTTAACTCCGGAAAGCGCAGTCGCCTCTTCCATGGTAAATTTATGTCCTTCCCAAATGGCGATATGTTCACTGGTCCGCTTGATAAAAAGCACTTCTCTAAGGGCTGGATCCGGAAAGTCCGGACAAATCACTAGAATTGTCTCTTCCTGATCGATTCCGCAGAGGTACAACAGGTCATTGTTTTGCCTGAACTTCATGGTTCCATCCGCATTGGTGGGCATGTAGTCGTTGGAGTTAACAACTGCTAAAGAATTTGAAGGCAACTTATCAGCAACTTTAGCCCTGTTTTTAATGTATAGTGATGCTTTTGCAGGTTCGTATCTCATAAAACATTGGGTTTTGACAAAGGTAAAAAATATACCTTGATCGCAAATTTAACAAGGTAAGGGAATTGGTGCTATTTCGTTTCTAGGTAAAAATCGAAAAAAGAAAGGGCTTACCGATTTTCGGATGGCCCACAAGTTAACAAATTTAATTTTCAATTGCCTCTTCGGTACCAGCAGTAAAAGTATAGCGAAGCAAAACTTTTATTACGCTTGCCACCACACCTGTAGCTACTGTCCATAGTAAGGCCTCTTTTAGAGAATTGTTTTCCGGATAAGGATTTTTGGGGGCTTCCTCACCTGTCTTTTTTTCATACAATTCTTCCAGCCCTTTTCGCACCAAATAAGCTCCAAGAATGGTTCCTCCGGTAATTACCAATGATTGCAAATACCCTTTGTTTTGTTTTTTCATGATATTAGAAGTTTTTTTATTCTTATTACCGTTTAATAATCATGCCAAAACCTAGCGATTTTATGCAATAGTTCGCAATTTTTTTGGTTCAGGTATACTTTGAAGGGTAATTAGGGGAAGCTTTTTTTAAATGAATTCCAGTACTTCAACATATCCCTCTCGAGCAAGCCAAGACAGGAACAGGACAGGCATTATATCCTTTGATTAAAGTATATTTGCTGAAAATGGTGTTTTGGGTTGGTGAATGTGTTTCGGTTGTTGTGCCTTTTTAGACGTATTTATCAAGTGTATTATATTTTTATTATCGGATTTCGATTAAGTCCTGCTCTAAAGAAACGAAAAAGCCTGAAAGGCTTCAACCATAATAGCCACGGGTGAAGCCCTTGGTACAGGAAATCTACACGACCTTGATTTTGGCGGTATTTTTGCCATTTTTTTTGCAACAATGCTGACAAAATCATATTGACGTGATCGACCTAACCTGACTAGACCTTTAATTTACTGCTCATTACTTTTCTCGATAGAATTTGAAGGTCTTCAAAAAACCCCCCTAACCATAAGAGAAAGGGGGAGTCACGAGAAATGGGGTTTGGAACGGCCTTTGGGTTGGTGAATGTTATTTGATTTCAACCCGTTTATTATAGGTAGTCTTGGCAATCTCCAATGGTAACGGAGAAGACTGAAAGGCTTCAACCATAATAGCCACGGGTGAAGCCCGTGGTACAGGAAATCTACACGATTTTGATTTTGGCGGTATTGTTGCCATTTTTTTTGCAACAATGCTGACAAAATCATATTGACGTGATCGACCTAACTCGATGATTTTAAAATTCCTCCCAACTGTGCCCGGACAGGTTCTACCCCCTTTTCTCATAAGGTGGAGTAACGCGAATTAAGGTTTTGGCGCCTTTTGTATTCATCCATTGGGCTGAGTAGATTAATACGTTTACAGTATCCGATAATCCGTTAAACTCATAGCCCCAAAAACCTTTTAATATTTGCCGACTGCAAGTCCTCCCTTGTTTTGGCATCTACTTCATCTTCTCTTAAAGAAGCTATTCTCAGTGCACCTGTTTTATAGTCCAAAATAGGCGAATGCGTACCGAAGCCAAACTTTTCCTTGCCAAAGGTTTCCATCAATCCCCCCAAGTCAAGGACATTTCTGCCGGAAGTATCCATAAACACATCCGACTTTTTAATTAAGTCCAAATCCTCTTTTTCCAAATGCGTGCTGCCGGACAAATTCAGCACCATAAATTTGGCATCAGGAACAGCCTTGACAATGGAAATAATGTCGCTAAGTCTCCATTCATTGCTGATATCCAACCAAGAACTTGGGCGGCTATCTACCATTCTCAATGTTAGACCAACGGGTAAACCCATGTCCCTACACTTTTTAACCAATGCTATACATGCAGGATGTTCCAGGTCATAGCGGTGGTATTTTGGAAAAATTCTTACCCCTTTCATTCCCAACTTGGTCGTACTTTCCTCCAAATCTCTCTCCCAACCTGAATAAACCGGATTGATAACTGCAAATGGGATCAGGCGATCTTTCCATTTGCGGTTGATTTTGAGTTCATCAAAGGTCTCACGGTTGGCAGCTTGGGTATCTTTATAAAAAATCCCATTGAAATTTGTCAATACCGAGGCCGAAATACCATTGCAATCCATTCTTTCTATTAAATCCTTACAAGAACTGTTTCTTACCTGCCTAAAGGGCCAGTGGCCTATATATGCATTACTATCTATCCACATGGTTGCCTGATTTTTTAAGTACATTGTTATAATTATCAAAAAAGAGCTTCTTCCGCTGACTCTCTGATAGGTCTGCAGCCATCATATGCCCTACTCCTTGAAAAAAGCTATTGTCACAACCAAAAAATATTCTATCTTCTCCTAAATATTCCATGGCAAAAGGTATGATATCTGCTTCATTATTACTTCCCGAGACATCCACAAACACATTGGGATAGGGCTTAACTGCCTTACAGGCATCCAGCCAATCGCCTCCCCCAGCAAGGTGAGCCAATTGAAACATGGCCTCCGGATACCGTTTTGCAGCAATCACAAAATCCTCTGGTGTAGACACATTCTCAGGCTCTCTCGCATCGAATACAACCCTGGACTTGCCTATACCCATATGCATCAAAATGATCATTTTCATGTCGATGTATTTCTCAATAATGGGATAGAACAAAGGGTCGCTTATTTTAACATGGTTGTAAAGTTTTAAACCAGTCATGCCATGGTCCATGCATCTTTTTATCTCATCCATGGCCTCTTTTGGAAACGCTGGATTAATCGTAGGCTGACCAATAAACCTATCGGGATATTTGGCCATGGATTTAATGATCAAATCATTGCAGGCAATAAATTCTTCCGGGAGCCCCTTACTTCCTGGAGCCATCGGCCTTGAGATCACTAGTTTTTCTATCCCCAATCGATCCGCAAAACCAATTTGAGTTTCCGGGCTGTCGGCTGTAGGGTAAACATGGGCATGGGAATCAATTTTCCTGTATTTCATAACCTCCTTCATAAGGTCATTCTCTTCGACAGGCTTTTCCTTACTGGTAAACCCTGCTAAATTTACCCCCAATGCTAACCCTGAGACAGAAGCTGCTCCAGTGGAAAAAAACTTTCTTCTATTCATAATACCTTTCTGTTTTTTGAAAGTTGAACCATCAATACTGAATTGACATTTGGATTCTATTATAAGCAACTACAAATACTTAAACGCTAAATTTTATAGTCCTTGTATGATCAATTTATTACTTCCATCCATGCTATTTTCTCATTTTGAACGGAGGCAGCTGCAAAATGCCCCCTTAACATCTCCTTCCCATCTGGCCATTCAATGGACATTACTCCTTTGTCATGCATGGACATGATATAATCTTTTCCATAAGATGTATCCACCATTACTATCCCTGAATTATCCATAAGCGTTACCTTTTGAATAAATCGCTTGTCTCCTTCAAATCCTTCAAATACCGAGACAAAAGTCTGAAGTTTGTCTCCTCTTTTCCGCCTTACGAAATACGGCAAAGTAGCACCAATGTCGGCATTCTTCCAATCCTTTTGTCCCCAGCCAACGCCTACAAACATCTCCTCTCCATCTTGTCCAAGTGACCATGCCCTGGTAGTCAATCCATTCTCATTTTTCCATTCACTGCTCCAGGTTGCATTGCTATCGCTGGTTTTGATGTTCTCAAAATCGTACAAAGTCAATCCAGCCTTGGCCAGTGGAGTGATTCCGTTTATTGTTAGCTGGTTACTCGAAGCATGGAACACATAATCTTGAATTTCTCCGCCCTGTGCTCTAAAGAAATCTACCACATAGCTGTTACCGTTTCCATGATCGACCAAAACAGAGGTTCGCTTGTAAACCGTAGCCTGGGAATAAGCAGTAGAGGCCATTTCCATTACTTTCACCTTAGAAAAGCTTTTGAAAAGCAATACTTCTCCACCTCTACCTTTGCTAATTTGATTGTCCTCATCTAAAAGCAATGTATTGTGCGCAAGGGCTCTGATATTATTGGGCTTCAATGGATGATCCCATAAATACCCCAGGTCTGAAAGCAAGGCAGTTCCTTTTTTCCAATAGTAAAGGTTGAGGCTGTCATTTTCATGGTGAACACCCCAAGGGCTTGCACTCAATAACAATAAGCTTTCCCTGCCATCAATACCTGTTCGAAGGTGGCCAATTTGCAAACTTGGAGGACACCAGTCTATTAGCGTTAAGACCGTATCTTTTTTCTTTTCCAGGTTTGGTTTTCTGTAATACATGGAGAAAGACAGAGAACCATTGGGCTTGGTTAGGTCATAGGGAAGCCGAAGAACCGGCTCTACCTCAGTGTCTGTAAATTCACTGTTAAAGCCTGGTGATCCACTGTGCAAATGCAGTTCATTGCCACAAAGTTCTTTTAGCAAGGCAAGGTATTCCTTGTTTTCCGGATAATTGGCTACCATTAATTCAACATAAGCTACATCCAATTTGGTGCTTTCAAAGGAATCTGCATAGGGTGGGTATTTTAAATCCCCTTGCAGGCCATTGTAAAAAGCCTCCCAAACCAATTTGTAATTGGTGTCATGGTAAAGGTCTAAATCATCTATTCGTCGCCCTGCCTTGTCCTTATATCCAGAGGGATCCGAGTATCCATTAGCAGCTTGGGCCATGTCCCAAATTCCTCCCAAAGTCATCAAGCCATAAAAAGGGGATTCACTTGTAGTCCCATCAGGCAAATACCAGCCATCGACAGTCATGTCAAATCCTTCAAGTCCAAACCTGACCAAACCAGGATGCCCTACACAGAGCCCAACCAAGGCTACAGCGGTACGATTACTCACCGATTTATTGTTTAACTTTTTGTCGCAAACCAACAAAATGGTACTTTCTAGAAGCAGGTCTTTTTCTATAGTGCCTTTGTCTTTTTCAGTAAAAAGAGCAGTTCCATCAGTTTTTTTTGCTTGACAAGTGAGATCATAAGCCGTCACTACTTTTCTTACAAAATCAGATTCCAAGCCCACCCCACTTGCTCTTCCAGCGCTCCAAAATCCTGTCCAAAGGTTATTGTCCGGAACATTTGGCGGAGGACAAAGTTCTGGCTCGGGCAATTTCATCATATTGAGTGCTGCTGTTTTTGGATTCATATCCGCATATTCACCATAACCAACATGAATCAACCAGCCAGGATAGCATTTGGCAAGCCGAAGCAAGATCTCTCTACAGGTGGCTGCATAGGTGATGTTTCCTGTAAGTAGATATCCTTCTGCCAGGGTTTTGCAAAATCCTGCGATCCATTGTACTTTTCTGGACCTGATATTGGCTGTAAAGCTAGGCCTGCCTTCTTTGTAACCAAAGATCACAAAAGGATCTCCTCCACAATAAGTTAATTTTTGAGGTTTTCCCCAACTCGTCGTTAAGACGATGTCCTCCGGATAGTCACTGTTAGGGAATACCGCATCACACTCAGTACACTGGATTTCCTCTGGATTTTCTACGTCCCAACGCCACAACCCATGTGGATGAACGGGCAAACCTTTGTCTCTGCAAGAAGGACATGGCGTCCATAACGGATCCCCTGGTGTTGTTTCTTCCACCATACTATTTAAAAAGTCTGGTGTGATCTTGCCAATATGCTGCTTTATGATCGCATCAATCCGATCAAAATGAACTTTTGCCCAGTCGTAATTATTGATGTTTTCTTTAGCAGTTTTCAGGTTCTCTTCCTTGATTGTCATGCAAGGATGATTAACTGAGTCTCGGTACTTTTCCCAATCGGACCAGTCAAGCAACTGTTCGGTATCAGGACATTCAAAGAGTTTACACGGGGTAGAAGAGAAGGTAATTGGGCTTAAATACATACTTAAGCCCAAAAGCGTACTTTGTTTTATAAAGTCCCTTCTATTCCCTGTTTTATTGTCCATCACTACAGTGTAAAATTTCCTTTTATTGGATTAGGTATATTTAAGAAATCTTAAAAATCAGCCATCATTTGATTAATGCGGCTAAATATTTTTGATTCCAGCGTTGGTTTCCATGTGCCTGGATGACCAAAAGCAATTTGTGAAGTAGCTCCTTCGTAACCACCTTCGTTCAACACTGTTCGGGTAGGGATATAAGCCATCACATCATTTGAATAACCAAGAACAAACAAGTTTTTCCCATACTGGGTTTTCAATTTCACGGAGTAATCAACGACTGGCTCCCCACCCAATGCAATCATAAATTGATTACCCAATTTCCAAATCTGTATGGGATAGGGATAGCTAGTATTCACCTCCTTATTCTTCACCTTTTCATACATCATTTTGGCCCAGCGCTGATAATGTCCGCTGCTTTCTTTGATCATCTTTTCCAAGACTTCATTGGAAGGTGGCGCATTTAATCCTAGCTCTACTTCTGAATAGGCTGTCAGTAATTGTGCTTCCAAAGGCCTCATTTTTGCTTCCAAAACACCTTCCACGGCGGCTGCCAGTTCTTTCCCATATTTTCTAGCCAAAGGAATGGTTCTTCTGGGCAATGGATTTTGATCTGCTCCAGCCCCTTGAAAAAACATTGCAGTTGCCCCAGGGTACTTATCCTCCAATTCAATCTGTGCAAATCCAGGGTAATCTCCTGACCACTGGCTATCAGATAAAACCGTCGCATGACAAGCATAACCAAAGGTTATGACCTTGATATTGTCTTCCATGTCGGTAACTTTCAGTACCGGAACCGCATAATCATTGGGCCCAACCATGTCTGTTATAATATCAATGGCTGATTCTGTATTATTTCTTCGGTTAACCTGAAACCTGGCCACTCCATTTTCTGAATAAATCTTTGCCGGTGCCAATCCTTTCAGTACTTCCCCTACCAGGGCCACCATTTGTTCTTCTAACCATGCCGAATAATCGATGACTTTTTGGACCTCGTTTTCACTCAAAGGATACACATGATACAGATAATCTTTGAGTACAGGACCAGAATGGGAATGAGAGAAATTCAACAAAACGGCGGCATCAGGGAGTGAGTACCGCTTCTTTATTTCATCCTTTATCCTTCTAGACATGTCACGAGGCATGCCAGAAAGATCACTTGTAATCAGAACAGCAGTATTTTTATTCGCATCCTGAATGGCAAGTGCTTTAGCCCATATAGGGTGAATGGTCCCTTCAGAAGGCCCTGTTCTAGAAGCAAACCCCGCCATCCACATGGAGACTTTAGGCGTAATGTCAACTTTGGCCACATTGGCCTCCCATTGGTGGGAGTCCCCTTGAGCAAATAATAGCGATGCGCTAAAAAAGCTGCAAACTATCAGTACCAAAACCGGTAGGTACTTAATGCCGTCTATATCTTTTTTTGTATTCTTCATGGATTTACTAAGGGATATTCAACGGTTTTGATACCTACACTTTCCGCAAGGTTCACTGCCTCTGAGAGAATTTTGTCTTCGATAGAAGTCGCCCATTGGGTGGTAAAAAGCGGAGACCTATTGGCCTCATAGCCCCCTTCTGCAAGCACTACTTTGGTGGGAATATAGCCCATTACATCATTGGAGTAGCCCATCACAATTATATCCGGGCCAAAAATCTTTTTCAGTTCCAGAGAATAACCAACAAGTAGCTCCCCCCCTAAGGCAAAAAGGGGTTGATCACCTATTTTCCATGCTTGCACAGGGTAAGGATAGGTATCCTTTATTTCTTCCCCTTTGTCTAATCTGGCAATCCAGATTTTTGCATATTCTTTGAGGTAATCCGGATAACCGGGAATCACCCCACTTATTATATCCTCCAATTCAGATTTGGTGGGAACGGCTTTGGCAAAGGTCAAGTCAATTTCTGAGTAAGCAGTTGATAAGGTCCCTTCCAAAATGTTCATGTCTTCATTTATAATCCGCTCTACAGCGGCCGCCAACTCTTTGCCATACTGCTGGGCCAGTGGTGCAGATCTTCTTGGCAATGGGTTTTGATCTGCTCCTGCTCCTTGAAAAAACAAGGCGGTAGCACCAGGATAAAGCTTCTCCAATTCTATCTGAGCGAAACCTGCATAGTCTCCTGATATTTGATAATCAGACATAACAGTAGGGTGGCAGGCATAGCCAAAAAGTATTGCTTTAATATTACCTTTTTTATCTTCCACTCTTATTACTGGAACAGCATAGTCGTTTGGGCCTTTTAATTCAGTTTGTGCGTTTATTTGGGCTTCTTTGTTTTTCCTTCTATTGACTTGGAACCTGGTCACTCCATTTTCAGAAGATAAAGTTACTGGCTCAAGTGATTCGATGACTTTGCCTACCAACTCCACTATTTCTTTTTCTACTCTGCCAGAAAATTGCTTGATTTTAGTGTATTCAATTTTACTAAGTTGGAATTCATATCTTGGATAATCTGTCTCTGGGCCGGTATGGGTATGTGAACTGTTTAAGATTATCTGATCCCTTGAAAGTCCATATTTGTCCTTCAATTGGTCCCTTATCCTGTCGGACAAAAACTTCCTAAAGGCCAACAAATCTGTCGTCACTACCACAGCAAGTTTACCGTTGGGATCTTCTATTGCGAGGGCTTTAGCCCATACCGAATGCCTAACCCCCTTAGAAGGGTGGTCTCTGGCTGCATAACCTCCCATCCAAATGGATTCCTTTGGGGTAATTTCAACCCTACCTACACCTGCTTTCCAAAAGGAATTATTTTGTTGAGCATGTACCTCTTGGCCCAACAGCAAAATCGTTAGTGCGAAAAAAATAAGGTGACATGAGCTTGGGAGGATTATTTTCATGAGTCAATAATTAATGAGACGTATTAAATCGCTTTAAAACCTACTAAACAACGGGCTATAATCCCTTTCTGGAAGGTTAACAAAAGGAAGACCGGTATTTTGTTTTGGAAAGCTGCACTGCTTTTTTAAGGTTGAGTTGGCTAGGTTAGTCTGATATTGTCCGCCATGGCGGATCATTACCTAATAGGATGGTTTTAAGATGTTTTGGGTTTAAATTGCATAAAGGTATAATCGCATCAAATTACTTCAGATAATATTAGTCAGCAAAAAATTATTGGTCTTTTTCCCCACATTCAAGGACTTGAATCAGGAATTGATGCCGTATAAAAGGGATTTGGGTAAAAAAATCCCCCTGCTAAAAATTTAACAGAGGGATTTAATTAACTATTCAATCGTTTCTAATGGAGGAACATTGTTCTCAGCACCCACATAACCTTCATTTTGGTTAATGGTCCCCAAGGAGTTTGCTGTAATTACATTATTGTCAATAGGCCATAACACATGGAAAGGCGCTATTGCAGGCGTATTGCCTATTACTATAGGTTTGATCGTATACATGATGTTCTTTTCCATGATTCGATCGTACCACCAGTTATTGTCTGCAAAACTTGCTAGACTATAGCCACCTAAGTTTTGAGAAGCCATGATATAAGACACCCTTACCATTTCAGAATGACGAGGCGTTTCTAAGAATAATTCTCTTGCTCTTTCGTCAAAGATGTATTCGATGGTTACATCAGATGCACTAATAGGCAAGGCATTAGCTCTTGTTCTGATTCTATTGATATCCGTCGCGGCTTCCGCCATTTGGCCTTTCCAATAATAAGCTTCCGCACGTAAAAGATAAGTTTCTGCAAGTCTATAGATATACCAATCACCATTGCCACCCATAGGTACTGCCGTCGGGGATTGTTGAGGCTGGTAAGTTTTATAGAAAATCAATGGGAAATGTTTGTAAACTGAATCCTGAGGAGCAGTCATGAACATGGGATTAATAGGTTTTCCAAAGTCAACAGACTCAGGATTAGTATATACCAATTCATGCTTATCGATCCAGTTAACATCACTTCTTCTTAGATCTGGGGTAGTCATATAATCAAATCCTTGCTCTTCCCAAATGTCATAAAAACTGTAAGGAGTAGAAATCATATCTGGGTTTCCTCTTCCTAAAGAATCGTATCTAGGACCGCTATCAAAAGTACCTCTAAGACCTTGACTGTCTCTTATTGATGAATGCCACCATGAGCCATGAAAATGCCTCATTGTATACAATCCAGCAGTTTGAGCACCTGAAGGGGCTTCAAATCGATCTACCATAGACAGAATGTTTTCTGTATTTGCACCGATATTTTTGTTTTCTGGACGATGAAGATCCCAGATCACATTTTTCTCAGCGATATCTGCTTCGGAGCCAAATCTATCTTCAACCAATGCATAATTGCCATTGATAACAGCTGAAGAAGACGCGATTGCTTTGTCATATTCCATATTGGCAAGGTAAACCTTGGTCAACAAATGATTACCAGCACCTTTGGTAATTGCACCTGGAACTGCTGTTTCAGGCAACCATTGTACTGCGTATTCTAAATCTGCTTGAATTTTATCAAGAATCGCCCAACGGCTATGCGTTTGGTAATCCAATCTTACGCCTTTTACTTCTTCACCCACAAATGGAACATCACCATAAGAATTGACCAACCAGTAATACCAAAATGCCCTGTGCCATAAACTTTCAGCCAAAATGGCATTTCTAGTAGCATCATCATCCCACTCAATGTCATCAATTCTTCCAATTATAACATTGGAGTTTTTAATGAATTCGAAAGATTCTGTAAAAAGTGGGACGAAGGTATAATACCGATCAAAGAATGGAGTGGTTTGAAACCAGTCCATTTGGAAAGTAGGAGTTCCTCCTTCAGAAGCAGACCATTCCCCCACCATATAATGTCTTCTACTACCTGTTACACCCTCAGTAAGGGCTTTTCTCATGGTCACCAAACCAGCTTCATACCCTGCTGCATCTATAAATACATTCTCTGGTGCAAAAAACGATTTTGGTTTTTGCTCTAATAAGTCTTCTGAGCAGGAAAATGCCAAGCAACTTACCAGAAAAAGGAACAAATATTGTTTTATATATTTCATAATATTTAAATCTTTTTGGTACTAAACATTAAAGCGATAGGTTGATTCCTGCAGAAAACGATTTTGGCATCGGTGCATTTCCAACAACCGGTCGATCACCTGGTTCATCAGGAGTACTTGTAGATTCAGGATCCCAACCTGGCCATTTGGTAAACGTCATAAGGTTTCTTGCGGAAACAAACACCCTGATACTTTTTGTTTGCAACTTTTCTGCAATGTAGGAAGGCAAGTTATAGGACAAGGATACATCCTGAACCCTAAGGAATCCTAAAGATTTAAATACCCTTAATCCTCCTCCATATGCACCGTGGACTTCAGAAGTACGTGCGTATTCAGTTTCTCCATTGGTAGGAGTCCAGTAAGGAATGTTCATGATATTGATCCTATCATAAGTTGAGGACTCATGCGTCGCATAAGTAAATTCTCCAATATGACCCAAATCAGCCCTTAAGAAGATAGACGCGGAAAAATCCTTAAGAAAGGTAAAATCATTTCTTAATCCTAAACGATATCTTGGTCTAGTATGTCCAATAAATTGTTTGTCTACCAAGGCATCATAAACACCATCACCATTTACGTCTTCAGATTTATAATCACCAGGTTGCATGTTATAGACAGCTGCTTCATCAGCTTCATCCAATTGCCAAACCCCTTCTACATTATAATCCCAAACTACATCAATGGCTTGACCTGGGAACCATTGGTTGGTGTAATCTGGTACTTGTCTGGTAACAGTTTCACCACCTATGATCACTTCTTCAGTATCACCAAATAATTCTACAATTTCGTTTCGGTTCAAGGAGAACACAAAGTTAGATTTCCATAAAATGTCTGGACGATTTACATTGACGGTATTGACTGTTACATCAAATCCCTTGTTTCTCAACTCGCCCAAATTGGCGGTAATGCTTGAAAAACCAGTTATTTCAGGTAATTGACGGTTCATCAACAAATCAGTTGTTGTCATGTCATAGTATTCTGCCGAAATATCAATTCTATTTTCCAACAGTCCCAAGTCCAATCCAATATTATAAGACTCTGTTTTTTCCCATCTCAGACCTTGGTTTGCCAAGGTATTGTTGTACAATCCAAGTTGTACACTGGTTCCATCATAGTACAAATCGGTGTCGATTTGCGCCAAAGAAGAATAGATTCCGATATCTCTGTTACCATTAACACCCCAAGACCCTCTAATTTTCAATAAACTGATTGCAGTATTTTGAGGGAAGAATGCTTCTTCAGAAACGATCCATCCTAAAGCTACTGCTGGGAAAGTCGCAACATTATTGTCTGCACCAAATGCTGAATAACCATCTCTTCTAACAGAGGTTGTCAACAAATACCTATCTAAATAGGTATAGTTAAGTCTTGCCATGTAAGCATTTCCACCAGCCTCCGTATCTTCATTTTCAACGAACGGTCTAGCGCCAAACTGAAGTCCATTATAACCTAATGCCTGATTTGGTTTAAAGGTTTGATTTTCTCCATAAGAATCAAAGGTCTTTGTTTGCTCTGCATTGTAAAGAAGTGTTACATTAAAATTATGCGCACCAAATTCCTTGTTCCAAGATAAAATATTATCAACCATCCAAGCATTCAAAGAATAGTCGGTTCTTGTACCATATCCATCCAATCTATCTCTTCCACCCACAAGTGTTTCAGGACCCCAGAAGTTGTAATCTTTCTGGAAAGTAAATCTTGGCTGGTAGGACAATTTATACTGGATACCAAAAGGCAATTTTACATTTGCATAAATAGAAGCAAAAACACTTGTCGATTTATTAAGTCTTTCCTGATAAGTATTATTAATCAATGGATTTGAAATAATAGGATAACCGTGAGGATACCAACTTAGGCTTCCATCTGCATCGTAAGTAGTACTATAAGGACTAATAGCCGCATAATTGGTACTGGCTGGGACTGAACTATTGTCAGTATTGGAAAATTGCGTGTTGGTCCCTACATTTAACCAATCGGTTACTTTAAAGTCAAGGTTTAATCTAGAACGAATGGCGCTAAAGTCATCACCTACCATGAAATTTTGGTTGTCTACATAACCCAAAGACCAGTAATACTGAAATTTATCATCTCCCCCACTAATACTTAAATCATAATCCTGCCTTACACCTTGACGAGTTGTTTGATCAACCCAGTCTGTAGTGTTTCCAGCAAGATATTGGTCAATTTCAGTATCAAAGAAATTAAGTCGGTTCAAGTACTCCAATGTATTGTCAGGATTAGAATTGGCATTTGAACTTCTCCATTGCTCAAGAGTCACACCACTTGATAAATTAGCAGGATCGTCCCAGTAATAATCAGGACGATCAGCAACACCTAAAGTCCTAAAGAAATCTCTTCTGAAATCCTCATACTCGCCAGCATTCTTTGGTCTGAAATTTTTATTTGTAAAGGTATTGATACCAGTCTTTGCTGAGAAATTGATTTTAGGCGCTCCTGATTCCCCTTTGATGGTCGTAATCATTACTACACCTGAAGCCGCTTTGGATCCAAAAACTGCCGCAGAGCTTGCGTCTTTTAAGATATCAATAGATTCAATATCATTTGGATTGATGTCGGAAAGGCTACCGTAGAAAATCACGCCATCCACCACAATAAGAGGAGATGTTCCACCATTTAGGGACGTAGGTCCCCTAACTTCTAGAGAACTACCACCAGAAGCAGAAGTACCTTGGTTACCATAAAAACCAGCAACCGTACCTGCTAACATATCAGATACCTGAGTCAAAGGTTGGTTTTTAAAGGTAGAAGCGTTTACTCTGGTAACAGCTCCTGTCAGATCACTTTTCTTTTGTGTACCATAACCTACTACAACAACCTCGTTCAGATCTGTGGCACTTGAGGCCATACGAACATCTATGGTAGTTTGGTTACCTACTTTGATTTCTTGGTTTAAGAAACCAATAAATGAATACACCAATGTAGCTTCACTACTCGGTACACTTAAGGAATAACTTCCGTCAATATCAGTTATGGTACCGATACCGGAACCTTTCAAAAGAATATTAACACCTGGTAATGTCTCACTGTTTGAAGCATCCATGACCACCCCTGTAACAGTAACTTCGTTCTGTGCTTGTACACCTGAAACCCCTACAAAAGAGATTCCCATCAGTACCCAAAAACTAAAAGCCAATCCGCGCAATTTCCCTTTGCTAGGCAGGCTATAAGGTTTTGAAAAAGCATCTACTTGCTTTTTAAATTTGGTAAGAATTTTTATCATAACATTGAATTTTGGTTTGTGAATTACCTTTAAATCCTTTTACTGAGTTTAAACCAATAATCAGGACTTAGAGGAACAAAGTGGATTAAGCAGGTTATTTTTTCATTAAATTATTGACCATATTTTGACAATACACTATTTCGTGGTATTGAAATACGCTTAAAAGTTATTACAATTATTTTTAATACTAATAAAACTAAAAAAATAAGTTTGTATTATTTTACACAGATGGTTAATAAATCAAGTATATAGTGGGTCGAGTATTGTATTTTTTGTAAGGAAATAAAGCTTTTTTTACACTTATGGAATAATAGATCGCGCAATTATAGGAATATTAGTAGCAGAAAACCATAAACCGCACAATTTCAATCCTTTTTGATTGGAAAAAATGAATTTACCCAAATCAGTTAATAAACCTTGTCCATTCGCAATGTAATCGAAATAACTCCCCAACGAAATGTTGATCCTATTTAAGAAATTTTTATTTTTCTCATATTATTGGTTATAAAAACGCCTTACTAAATTACTGATTCAATACGGTTTAACCACTTCGGAAGTGGGTTATATGAAAGGCATTTGTCACTCTATATTTTAACTTCCTCTTCCCGTCAGTTTCATATCCATGTTCAATCTCAAAGACCAATCCCTATCGAAGGCTCTTCTGTTCAAAGAATCTAATTTAGTTCCCGAGGCTTTTTTTACCTGAACAGCTATAATATTAAACCTTGGAATTAACTTACATCTAAAGTAAAGTTAATGGTGAGCTGTCCCTCTATTTCAGCTATTCAACTGTAAAAAAACCCATAGGTAATTTCAAGTACACAATAAGCCTATCGTTCATTTTGCAAAACCCAGTACTGACAATACATTAAGTCTCCGTTTGAAACCCTTTTAAAACCAATAATACCAAATGCAATTCTCCCAAAACCGATTTACCCTTTCCATATAAAGAACCTTTTTTATTTAAAGGTAATTTTCTAAATTATAGGCTATTACCTTAACCCTCAAACCATGAAATGCAAAGAAATCAGATTACCTCAGGACTTTGATAAATCCTTTATTGTTTTTAGGGAGAGAGGACAATATATTCCATGCCCATGGCATTTTCACCCTGAATACGAGTTGGTATTGGTTTTAAAAAGTACTGGCAAGAGAATGGTAGGTGACCATATTGGCAAGTTTCAAACCGGAGATTTGGTTTTGGTCGGGCCTTATTTGCCTCATGTTTGGTCCAATGACTCCATTTATGTAAATGGACAGGCAACAGAAGAAGCGGATGCATTGGTCATTCAATTTAAAGAAGATTTTTTGGGTGGTGAATTTCTCAACCTCCCTGAAATGGAACCATTCAGAAACTTCCAAAAACTCTCCAGAAGAGGAATGTCTTTTTATGGTAAAACAAAAGAACAAATCAATCCATTAATAATAGAAATGATCCACATGAATGGGATCCAAAGGTTATCGAATCTGCTGTCTATATTTGACATCCTTGCCCATACGGAAGAATATGAATTACTAGCCAGCCCAGTTTATGTAGCCCAATTGGATCCCCCAAATACTGACAGGGTATCAAAAGTTAAAAATTATATTCTGAACAATTTTAACCGAGACATAAGCCTCGCAGAAGTTGCCTCAATTGCAAACATGGCCGTTTCCACTTTCTGCATTTTCTTTAAGGACCAATACAGGATCACCTTTGTGGAGTATTTAAATTCTGTAAGAGTAGGACACGCCTGCAAATTATTGATGGAGCAAAACGATAGTATTTTGGAAGTGGCTTACAAAAGCGGCTTTAATAACCTGGCCAATTTTAACCGACAATTCAAGAAATTTAAAGCGATGACTCCTACGCAATTCAAGAAAATCCTAAATGAGACTGAAATGGCCTCTTAAATAGTTTACAAATAAATATTGCTCACAGAGACGCGGAGTCGCAGAGGAATTCAATAAAAAAAAAAACATAATTAAGGTATTCAAATAGAGGCATTCCCTATCCCCTTTGCGTCTTAGCGCCTTTGCGAGAATCAATAACCTGAAAATTGCTAAAAATATTGCACGCAGAGACGCGGAGTCGCAGAGAATTTCGAGAATAGAAAAAATTAAAACATAAGTAAGGTATTCCCTATCCCCTTTGCGTCTTAGCGCCTTTGCGAGAATCATATACCTGAAAAAAACTTTCAAATATTGCACGCAGAGACGCGGAGTCGCAGAGATATGACCTTTACTACCTTAGGAAGTCAAAAAAAAACAAATTAAAACATGTGTAAGGTATTCAAATAGAGGCATTTCCTATCCCCTTTGCGTCTTAGCGCCTTTGCGAGAATCATAAACCCGGAAACAACTTTCAAATATTGCACACAGAGACGCGGAGTCTCAGAGAATTTCGAGAATAGAAAAAATTAAAACATAAGTAAGGCATTCCCTATCCCCTTTGCGTCTTAGCGCCTTTGCGAGAATCATATACATGAAAATTGCTTAAAATATTGCACGCAGAGACGCGGAGTCGCAGAGATATGACCTTTACTACCTTAGGAAGTCAAAAAAAAACAAATTAAAACATGTGTAAGGTATTCAAATAGAGGCATTTCCTATCCCCTTTGCGTCTTAGCGCCTTTGCGAGAATCAATAACCTGGAAACAACTTTAAAATATTGCACGCAGAGACGCGGAGTCGCAGAGAATTTTGAGAATAGAAAAAATTAAAACATAAGTAAGGCATTTCCTACCCCCTTTGCGTCTTAGCGCCTTTGCGAGAATCAATAACCTTAAAATTGCTTAAAATATTGCTCGCAGAGACGCAGAGTCGCAGAGAAATTCAAGAATATAAAAAAAAAATAAAACATGGGTAAGTAATTCAAATAGAGGTATTTCCTATCCCCTTCGCGTCTTAGCGCCTTTGCGAGAATCATATACCTGGAAACAACTTTTAAATATCGCACACAGAGACGCGGAGTCGCAGAGAATTTTAAGAATAGAAAAAATTAAAACATAAGTAAGGCATTCAAATAGGGGCATTCCCTATCCCCTTTGCGTCTTAGCGCCTTTGCGAGAATCATATACCTGGAAACAACTTTCAAATATTGCACGCAGAGACACGGAGTCGCAGAGAAATGTTTTTACGCCCTAACGAAGGCCAAAAATAAAACATGCTTCTAAGGTCACCTATACAAAATGAAGTAACCCTATTTATTTAATTTCTGAGAATCCGTTTTAATTATTTCTCTACAACCTTACCGAGGCAAATCCGGAAGCCATCACGTGAATCCGAATAAGAGGTACTATGTAGGCCTAACCTGACCGCAGATCGGGCATTGCCTGGCACGTCAAAGTAATTCCCACCACGACAAACAGGTTTGTAATTTTCTTCAACGCTATAAAATGCTTCATGTCCCCCTTTTGGGTCAAAGTGGTCCAAAACAATTTCCCATACATTCCCTAACATATCTGCCAAGCCAAACCCATTTCTTCCTTTCTCACCATATTGATCCACCGGAGACACAAAAGAAAAACCATCACTCCATGGCACTTTTGCCAATGGCCATGTCTTATTTCTTCCCGGTAAAAAATCCACACTTGAAATGTTTAAACGTCCTTCTCCATCTCTGAGGTCATTTCCCCACCAATAATAGGTACTTTCTTCATTTCCTCCACGACAGGCATATGCCCATTCCGCCTCAGTGGGCAATCGGTATTCCATACCCTCCGGAAGTCTTCCTGCTGCTCTTTCCTTTTCTGTCAACCAGACCCCAAAGGCATTTCCATCATTCCAACTGATACAAACTACTGGATAGTCGTCTCTAAGCGGGAAACCAAAATTAGGGTCTCTCCAACTTTTATCAGAAGCTTTGATCCATGGATGGGGAGGTGCTAATCCCGATATTTTCCATTCAGGATCAAAAACCTGGGTCATGCCTCCTGGTTTTTCTGCATCAGTAATGTACCCACTTTCCTCCACGAATTGCCGAAATTGTTCAACAGAAACTTCCGTCCTGCCCATCCAAAACCCATTCTTCACTTCCATCAGTCGGGGATATTCACCTTCATAAGACTCCCTTTCTGTACCTGCAGTTGCGCCCCCTTCAGGTCCTGTAGCCCAGGCTTTTTCTTCTGCACTGCTTCCCATGAGAAATTTACCAGCAGGTAAATATACAATTTCAAGAGAAACGGCATTTCCCAGATTAACCATCTTGGATTTTGGATCCACAGGGGTTTGATCAAAACTCTTAATAGGAAGACTGGGTTGGGTTACCAGTTTTATTGGAGAAGAATAAAGCAAAGGGCCTAATAAGACGCCTATTCCCAACAATGACAATACAAGCAAACTTTTCATAAGGTTATTATTTTCAGTCCTCGATTACTTTAGAAAAAAATGGTCTTGCAACTTTAACTACAAGACCATCTATGATGCTATTATGCCTTTAGCAAAAGGCTGCTAAATTTGATCTTGACACGAACAAGGCTCAATCCTATTATTTCTCTGGTTTAGATGAAGAAAACCATTTTTTCAATTGGGTTTCAGGAGTAAGACCCTGATTAAGCGCAATGCGCATCCATGCGTAATAAATTACTCCAGTTGTTAACATTCCATTTATCAAGGAAATGAAAAATTCCTGGCTAAAATAACCGATTAGAAACCCTACAACCCAAGCCAAAAAAGCTGCGGGATTGATTACCATATCCGGACTACCATCGGCACGTTCGTAAAGTCCCCTTTTTTCTGGAAAAAGCCAATAATCTATAATCACTGTCATGGCAATGGGGCCAATCACCCAGGACAAGAACTGAAGGAAGAAATTGAATATTTGATCAGGTCCATACCAAGCAAAAAACAGCGCAATACCCCAAGAAATAAGCAACACCAGCTTCCTGTTTTTCTCCTCGGTTTTGTATTTAGGCATAGGTGGTGTCGACATCATATTGGCACCAAAATAAATCGCTGCCATGGCAGTAGACCATGAACCCAGAAATATGGCAAGGAAAGAAATTTCCAAAAGACCGAATTGGTCCATAATCAAGAAAATATTCCACTCTCCAGTAGCAAGCGCTCCTAGTGTAGCTCCAATGTATTGAAAGACCATCATCACACCATAGGTCAAGAACAACCCCAATGCTGCCTGTTTCCCAGTTTTATAAAACCTCGTGAAATCGGATATTACAGTATTCGCATGCAACCATCCACCAGCTGCAGCGGTGAAAACAACAAATGAAGAAGCTGAAGCCACTGGTGACTTGTCAATGATCGCCATTAAACCGCCCCCAGCATCCAATGCTCCCCATACGGTAACTATCAAAATAAATACAATGGCAGGCACAGCCAAATAATTCACATAGGCGATCCATTTCATGGTTTTGTAAGCAGGAATAAGAAATAGAATGGCCATTAAAAGCGTAATTCCATAAAAAAGCACCGAAGACTCAGTGCTAACCCCAATTATCCCTACAAAAGAATCCCTGGTAAGGTTTAATATCACGGCAAACCAAATGACCGTGGTAATGGCTATAATAAAATTGGGGAGCAAAACCCCTTTGACTCCATAGGAATACCTGAAAATCATCGCACTGGTATACCCGGTTCTTGCCCCAATTATTCCGATTAAAATGGCTACCAAACTGTTAAAAACACCTGCCATGGCTATTACGATGACCGCATCTTTGAATGCCAGCTGTGACCCTACAAGTCCCCCAACCAGCAAACTGGTAACAGTAAGAACTAGACCCCAGAGGATAAAGGTATTGCTCCAAAAACCCAGGCGTTTGGAAGCAGGCAACCTGGACCTTACTTCATCTCCTCTTTCTAATTCATTTTCAATAGTTGTTTCTTTCATGGAGGTTTTAATTTTTACATTAACATATAAACAAAATCATAATTTTCTGTAACCAAATTTATTTCCCAGTTGAAGACATTCCATCCAAGGCAATATGGCCTCTGAGGCGGTATTGTCCATAAGACTTGATGCCGCCACATTGACACCTAACTGCAATGAGGCTTCCATCTGCCAACCTTCATGCATTCCAGCCAAAACGCCGGCAGCAAAGGCATCCCCGGCACCAACTGTCCCTTTTACCAAATCCTTTGGCATTTTGATACATGGCTGGAGAATTTGATGCCCCTCTTTATTCATTGCCAGAGCTCCATTAGGAAAGTGTATTACCACCCAGCTAAGCACTCCCATGTCAAGGAGTTTTTGTGCGGCTTTGAAACCATTTGAAATTAAAAAGACGTTGTCAGCATCTAATAATTGAATCCCGGTAAGCTTGTGTGCTTCCAGCTCATTAATAAAAAGGAAATCAATAAAAGGCAGTGAGGAAGGAATTACCTCCGTATACCGATCTGATTGTTCACTTACAATATCAGCAGAAGTATGCATCCCAGCCTCCTTGGCTCTTTGTAAAACTTTCGCAGCTCCAGAAAGCCCATCCGCATGAATTCTGTCCAAATTATCCAATAAAAGCAAATAGCCTAGATGGAAAAATTTTGCTTTAGAAACCTCAAAATCAAAATCACTTTCCTCCAATAACGCATTGGCCCCACGGTGATGAAAAAACGTGCGCTTACCTGTAGAACAAACGGTCATTACATCAGTAAAAGAAGTTTCAACCCCTTTCAAACGCTTCATTTGTCTGGTTTCCAGGCCCAACCTTTCACACTGATCTAAAATATCATCACCAAATTCATCGTCTCCCAAGACACCTACCCCTTCAAGAGGAATAGAAAAGTCCATTTTACGAATGGCTTTTAGCACATTGAAAGGAGCACCTCCGTTTCCGGAATTTTGACTTATAATATTGGCCAGGGCATTTTCATTTGGGTACACATCAATCATCTTGATGAAATCCAAAATCCAATTGCCCCCAGCCAATATACCTATCCTACTGTTTTCTACCATTATTTCATACAGTAAAATCTGTAAAAGGAATTCTTTATAGAATAATAATTTAATAAATTTATCATTTAACAAATTTAAGGAATAACAACGGCTGCTTTTGTTTTGTGAGACGCTAAGGCGGCAGCAAATACCTGATGGCTCATCACCGCCTCTTCGGGCGTTACACATCCCAATCGGCCGTCTAAGAAGCCCTCTCTTTCCGCAAAATAGGCTGCCAACATCTGCATGAAACAATCAGTGAACCCAGGTTCAAATATCCCACCTGTAATGGTGGAAAAGGGAACTTGAAAACCCAGGTCAACTCGCTGCCACACCTGTTCCTTTTCTCTAGTGAATTTCCAAAACACTTTGGTATCTTTGGTACTGTACTTTACACCACCTTCTGTCCCCAGCACCTCTATGTACCAAGAGTTTGTTTCACCAGGGGCCAGCCGCTTCATTTCCAACATCATTGGTACATCTTCCCCTTCGATGGATATGGTAGAAGAAAGATGGGCATTGTTCCAGGTATCACATTCACTCCATCCCCCTTTTCCATCAGACCTTTTTGTGACGATTTTCTGAAGCTGGGCATAAACCCTGCTGGGCTTCCAACCCATCCTCAATGGAATATGCATTATATGCATCCCCAAATCCCCCATTACACCAATAGCTCCACAAAACTTAGATTGCCTTTTCCAGTTGATCGGCTTTAGGGGGTCCATATCACTTGAATGGCAAAACCCTGCTTTGACCTCAATGATTTTACCAAGTCTTCCAGATAAAATCTCTTTGATTACCCGTTGACCTCCAGGGAAATAGGGCATTTCAGAACTACACCTTACGAATCTACCTGTGGCATCAATTTTATTTTTAATGATTTCGGCTGCTTCAAGGTCAATTCCGAAAGGCTTCTCCGCAAACAAATCTTTCCCAGCTTCCAATACCTTCAGGTAATACTCCTCGTGCAGGTGATGCGGAAGGGCCACGTAGACCACATCCACATTTGGCGAATTCAGCAAAGCTTTGTATTCGGTGGTCAATAAATCAATGGTAGGAATTTGTTCGTACCATTTTAAGGCCTCCTCATTGATGTCGCAAACGGCCTTTAAAACTACTTTTACGGGATAATCATTGAGGACAAACCACCGACCTAGCGCACTGGCTACCTCCCTGCCCATCAGGCCTCCTCCAATTATTCCTACGTTAATGGTTTTCATTTCCTAGTTCGACTTTAATAAACCCCTCACTTCATCCGGACTGGCATCATTGTGAACTATAGCCATAAGGGCTCTGGTCATCCCTCCTGGATTGGCATGTTGCACCACATTTCTGCCATAGACTATGCCTTTTGCTCCTTGCTTCATTAAGCGATGGGTTCTGTCCAATATTTCTTCATCACTGGCTCGTCCTCCACCTCTTACCAAGACAGGTATATCACCAGCCACTTCAATTACTTTATGATATTCCTCCACATCATCTGTTGGATCTGCTTTGATAAGATCAGCACCCAATTCAGCTGCCTGTCTTACCATGGGTGTTATCAGTTTTATATTGCCGTCTACCATATAGCCTCCTGCTTTATTATTGGGCTGAAAAACCAATGGCTCTATCATTAGAGGCATGCCATAATAATCACACAAAGGTTTTAACTTTAGTATATTCTGAATACAATGATCTGTAACTTCTGGCGCTCCAGGAATATTAAACAAATTGACGACCACACAAGCCGCGTCCAATCTTACCGCTTGTAAAACTGGGTCTTCAATCATCCTACTGTACAATACTTTTTGTAATTCAAGGCCATAAACATTGGCAACATCAGTTCTTAAAACAAGTGCTGGCTTTCGCTTACCTGGAACTGACTGTAAATGATGCGCCTGCCCTACTGTCAACTGGATAGCATCTGGATCGGCATCGATCAATACTTTGACAGAGGCTGAAATATTCTCTATTCCACTCAAAAATGTATATTCACTGAAAAAGCCATGGTCAATGGCAACATCAAAACATTTACCAGATTTCTCGTTAAAAAGCCTGTTGATTCTACTTAATTTCATACTATTTTATTTACTAAGGTTATTTCGTTTGATTGAATTAAATTTTAATTCTATTAATTGTATCGCTAATATTTATGGGTTTCCCACCTTGTCTTTTACTTTCATCAGCTGCTTCCATAAATGCATAAATTTCAATGGTTTCTTCTTGGGCAACCGGTAAGTTACCCGTCAGAAAAAAGTCATCTATGGCCCTAACCAACCTTTGATACCCTTCAAATTTACCTATTGAATTAATTCCGTTCGTACCAAATACGGTACCTCCGAAACCAACTTTACCCATTCGTATGCCTCTGAAATAACCCAACTTATCACCAGGCCATTTCCCTACTATCAAGTCAGTTCCTTTGGCTGAAGTCCTTGAGACCGTTTGACAACCTGTTCCCATCACACTGTAGAGAGACTCTATCCCATGAATGCCATCCCAGTACATGTCCACATGGGATTTTTGGAGGGGCGCAGGACCATAGGTCTGCGCACCCAACAATTCCCCCACATATTCCCCTGCTTTAATTGCAGTGTTTTGGCTTCCATAGCGTAAGGCAGAAGAGCTAAATACTTTGACGCCGTAACGATTGGCTTCATGAAATAGCTTCATCACATTTTCCAAGTTCTCGGCCAACGGCTTGTCGATATAAACAGGTTTGTCAGCTTTTAACACAGGTAAGACCTGCTCTAAATGTGGCCTCCCATCATTGGTCAATAGCATTACAGCATCCGACATTTCAATCACTTCCTCAATTGAATTAACCATGGACACCCCTTGCTTACTAATCCTATCAGCAAAGTTTTGCAACTGATCTTCTGAGAATTCCACATCGGGATTTCCCTTTGGATGGTATATCGCCACTACTTTACTATTGTACCCTTCAGCTTCGGTATCCACTGCATTTAGAATCTCAGTAAAGTCTGCACTGTGTACAGAAAGGCCAATAATACCTACACTAATTTTCGGCTTAACCATTGTTTTTCCTATTCTGCATTAGAAATGAAAGTAATCGATTGAAACAGACCTACTACTATTAAGGCAATACCCTCATAATACCTCTCATCACCGGTGCATGCCCAGGAAAAGTGCAAACAAACTGGTAATCACCTGGTTTATTTGGTGCTTTAAACTTCATTGTTTCCATTGTTTTGCCATTTAGCAATTTAGAAGCGGCTATTATTTTGGGACTTTTTGGAAGGTATTCCTTGGCAGGACCATCATCTCCCAAGGCTATGGCCAATGAAGCTACTTCATCTGCAGCGCCAGGTTCTACAAAGACAATGTTGTGTTCCATCAAATCTTTGTTATCCACTGTCAACTCTATTTGCTGACCTGCTTTAACAGAGAATTCCGAAACGTCGAAAGCAAGCAACTCAGCCACTATGGTCAGCTTTGCTATGGGATCTTTCTGTAGTTCTAGTTTTCGTTTCCCACTTACATCCGCTTTCTTGGCAGGGGCCATTTTGGCATGGCCTTTCATGTCTTCATGCTTAGCCTTCACCTTTGTGGAATCTGCCTCTTCCCAGAATTTCTCATAGAATGTTCTAAACTGCATTCCTGAAATATCAGCTGTAGTTCCACCACGTCTATGAGAATCCCTATCGCTCCAAAACCAGGCAACTTTTTGTGCAGCTATTCTGGCTTTTTCCTCTGGAGACCTCAATACCGTTTTGAGCAAGTCATTGTTTTTCACATTGTGTTGCTGGTGAAGCCATAAAATCTCCAACATAGGAAGCGCATCTTCTTTGCTCTGAGGATCAAGCGTTTTCGCATAATTCTGTGCTTTTTCTATCACTTCCTTAGACTCCCTTCCACTCAATTCAATTCTAACTGAATGCCTAATACCATCCACCGGACTTCTAAATAATTCTAAAAGCTTTTCTATCGGCTCTCCATAAATGGCTACCGGCTCCTGAAACGGTCTGTTTTTTGCAGACATGCGGTAAATCCTACCGTGTGCCTGGTCTCGGTTGATGTCCCTTAGGTTATAAGGTGAATGGGTAATGATAGCATTGTGCCAATCCCCAAAATACAAAGCCCCATCTTTCCCTATTACCCCATCTGATGGACGGAAGTTGGGATCTCCGGTATACCCTTCAGGAACTACCCTAGGCTGGGCTTCAGAAGAGGGACGGAAGGTTGGGTCGTTTCCAGTAAATACAAGGTCTCCTGCTTCAACCCCTTCCACTACTCCCAAATCTTTGTACTCCAACTGATACCTTTTAATCCCCTGAAATCCAATCACATTGTATATCAGAAAATTGTTTTCGTATTTCTCAGGGAAATGCTGGCTTGATAAAATTTGATTGGAGGTAATTGGTCGAATGGTCTGCTTGAAAAGAGGCCTTTTGTCAAATTCGTTGGTGTCTGTCGTGGATGTCACCGTTCTTTTATAATACACCTGAAAAGCTTTTCCGGTCGTACCATCTGTTATTAATGGATTGCCCCATCTATCAATACTGATACCGTGTGCATTAGGCGTATTCTCCACCATAAATGAGAAATCTGATGTGCGGGGATTGAAACGATAAAGACCCGGAGATCCTGATTCTTCACTTTTTCGATAAGGTGTTTCTATGTTTTCAAGAATGAAAATCCCTCTTTGGTAATAGATATTGCCATCGGGAGAATAGATAAGGTTGTTCGCTGTGTGATGGGAATCATCCGATCCCAAACCTCCAAAAAGGCGTTCTTTATAATCGGCTACACCGTCCCCATCTGTATCTTTAAGAAACCACACATCAGGAGCAGATATCACGATCACCCCTCCATTCCAGAACTCAAAACCTGTAGGATGTGGCACATAGGCGAAAGTCGTCACCTTGTCTGCCTTGCCATCGCCATCATCATCACTGAGATAAACCAACCGGTCACTCATCTCTCTTCCAGGCTCCCATTTTGGATAGGTAGACCAGGAGGCTACCCAGATGTTACCCTTGGTATCCACCTGTAAAGCAACAGGGTTGATGATTTCTGGGAACTCATCCTCTGCAGCAAACAGGTTAACTTCCAGATCGTCTGGCACCGTCATCCTGTCAATGGCTTCCTCTGGATCTATATAAGTCAAATCTCTAACAATGTGCGTTCCCACCATTAGTGCGTCAGGCATATTGCTGTCATCTATTTCGATATCATCCCCGTTGGCTCTGGCCCATATTTTCTCATCTCTATTGGCTGTCATCACATCCAACATTTCTAATTCCCGCTGCAATGTTTTATAATTGCCGTCTTGAATGGAGCGTGTTCCCCAAACATCATTGCCACTAATGGCTCTGTACTTGTGAAACCAATAGAGGTTTTTGTCCTTAACAGTCGACCTTATGGAATCCAATGCCACTTTATCTTCACTTAAGCCTCCACCCATTAAGGTTTCAGCAATGAATTTGCCGACTTCCTGATTGCCTTTTTCATTTAAATGAATGCCATTTATCGTCAAAGGCTCCTCTTGGGTTTGATACATTTGTTGCGTTGCATTAAACAGATCAACGAAGACCACCCCTTTCTCTTCGGCGACTTTTTCCATTGCCTTGGTGTAAGCCTGCAGGCGAGGATTGTTTTCGGAGCCATCAGGAAGGTTGGGAGAACCTAGGTCTTCATGTGCAATAGGAGAAAACAACACGATTTTGAGCACATTCACAGAATCGTATTTTTGCCTACGCAAATGATCGACCCAAAGGGAAAGTTGTTTTTTAAACGTCTCTGGCTGGTTGTCAAAAGATTCATTGTACCCAAAAAATGAGAAAATCACATTGGCTTTAACCTTTGACAAATGGCTATCACTGTCCCCAAATCCTTCATGGGCCCTAGGCCGGTAATGCACCTGATCCCCTGAATAACCCAGATTTCTGAAAACCAGCTTTTTGTCAGGGTTAGCGGCTTGGAGATAAGTTTCCATCCATCCATCATGTTGAAATCGCTCAGCCAATGAATTCCCAACAATGGCAATTCTGTCCCCTTCATTGAAAGCATAATCAGCCTCGCTGGAACAAGCTCCTAAATATATTAGGCTAAACAGGAGGATAAGGGAACGGGCCACCCTGATGGGGTTTTTCGAATTTGTCAATAATCTCATTTAGAATTTAATTTAAATAAATGTTAATTTTCCAACCTACTGGATAATTGTCGCCTTAATGCATTTCTACAGAACAAGTACCTAAGCCTGGTGCATAGAAATTAAACTTTACATTGGGATGATCTGCCAAAACCGACATAGGCACAGAAGTATCTGGAATATTATTGGATATCATATAGGTGGTCAATCTTTGACCAAAAGGATTGTCATGGGCTCCAGCATGCCAAATAGAGACCTGATCCGTCTCCCAGGTTTCCTTAGGCCCTACCGTCACAGCTTGTGTAGGTATCAAAGGAACATTTCCTCCACAGTGTAGCCTGGAATTTTGTTGAATAGTGATAGGGTGCAAATCCAAAACCCTGGTAGGAAGATTTTTGTATTCTTCCACCGTTTGAGGATTGTCCTTATAGGCACCTTCTCTTTTTGGTGGTTCATTAAAGGCCCAATGCTTCACATCGCCTTGCCCACCTTGCATGATTAAACATTTTGCCTGTTTCCAGCTTTCTATAAACTTGGCCGTATCGGCCTGCGGAAAATGTATGTTCTCCTCTGGCATGGCCAGTTTCTTGTCTATTCTGTTATGACATAAGTCATTAAATGCTTTTTTGAAGGATAAGGAATGATTGGCAGAAACTTCCTTGCCATCAACCACCCACTCGTCCATAGACCAGAAATGGGCATGTTTTAGGGAAATTTTCAATTCATTGACCAATCTTGCCACAAGGGGCAACTGTTCTGTTGGTCCAATGGGGCCACAAATCCCTACAGGATTATCAGCTGTTGCTTGTTTCCAGGTGGTAATGTATTCCAGCGCTTCGGCAAGGTAAAATTCCTCGATGGTATCGTAAAAGACTACTTCAAAACCAGGCCTGGATAATTTTATCATATCTGCAGGCGTCATCCTGGCAATTTGGTCGGTAATCTTGCTTCCCAAATCCAAGGTGGTATAATCCCACCAATCAGGAGCTATTGAACTTATCTTTCTCATATCTTTATTCATTATTTTTAAGTTTTATTCTTTTACTCCAATGCTTTCTTTGCATAAGGAATATACTTCTCCTAACTCCTTAAGGGGATCAAATTCCGACTCTGAAAATCCAAAGTGAACCCTTTTTCTCCACCCTTCTGCATGTACAAAGCATTCGGACATTGCCCCCACCTTTATCGAGAAATCTTCCATGGCCGCAATGTAAGAGTCCATTTTCTGACTGACTTCCAACCAGTTCTTTTGGCTTTTATGGGCATCCAAGGCCTCTCTTTTGAGTGGTTGGACTGATTGCGTATCGATAAATACCCTCGGCAATACTTTTTGCCCAAGGGGGTCAAGGAGACCGTGTGGTAGTGCGTGATAGATTGCGCAGTTGTAATTGGAAACGGCTGGAAACGAAGCCTTAAAATTGGGGACTCCCCTAACAAAGGCTGCTGTAACTGCCAAACGGCAGGCATTCATGTGATCCTCCATATAATCGGTGGGTGAATGCGTGAGAATGACACTTGGTTTAACTTGGCGAATAATTCCCGTCAAGGCTTTCAGCGCTTTGGCCTCATAGAAAATTTCAAAATCATCACAAATAGGAGGATGAAATACTGCTCCCAATAGCTTGGCTGAATTTTGCGCTTCAAGCAATCTTACCTTGGCTGTTGTCGCAGCATCCATTTCAGTACTCCCACAGTTTCCTGATGATAAATTCATGTAATGAATTTCATATCCCGCATTTTTTAACAATACCAATGTACCAGCCATCAAAAACTCAATATCATCAGGATGGGCTGCAATTGCCATAGCTATTTTATCCATCAATTATAGCTTTACACTTTTCCCTGTTGCGGCAGATTTATCAGCAGCAAAAATAACTTCATGTGTTTTCATGGCCTCTTTCAATCCAGTCAATGGCATATCTGTACCATTTAATATGGATTGGAAAAAGGTATCAAACTGCAATTGATAAGGGTGATCCGCCACATCCCCGGAATCCAACATTTTCATGGACAAATCACTCCATCTTGTTTTGTCGGATTTTAGTTTATTGGAATGAAATTTATTGTCCAAAATCGATCCTTCACTCCCAAACAAATGGGTATGGAAATAATAAGGCTGCAAACAATCTACACTAGCTGCACACTTGGCTATTTTTCCACTTTTGAATTTCAGAATGGTTACACTAGTAGTGGTGTATTCATAAGGCTTGAAAATCTCACTTTTGGTCTTGGTATCATAACTGGTAACCTCTTCAACATCAGACCCCATAAACATCAGAAGAGAATCTAAAGCATGACATCCCGCTGTTAGTAATGAGCTTCCTCCACCAGTTTTTTTCGCATTCCATTCAAATTGCCCATACCAGGGACCTATACCATGCAGGTAATCAATTTCCCCATAATGAATGTCTCCAATCAATCCTTGGTCTACTACTTCTTTGGTGGATATAAACTGGTTGGACCACCTGCATTCAAAGCAAATACAAAATTTAACATTTGCCTCTTTCACAGCCTTTTCTATTTCCTGACAATCCTCCCAGGACAATGCCATAGGCTTTTCCAAAATAATATGTTTACCCGCCTTTGCCGCGGCCAATGCATGTTCTGTATGTTGATAAGTATAGCTACATATGGATACAGCATCTATACTTTTATCTTTTAGCATTTCATCGAGGTCTGTATAAGATTTAATAGCTGACCCCCATGTTTTGCTTAATTCGGCATCGTCATGTTTTCTGGATGAAAAAATAGCCGAAACTTGAGCAAACTCACCTGCGTTAATCGCATTAATGTGTGCTGTAGCTACCCAACCAAATCCAATAATTCCAACATTCAATTTTTTCATAATTATCTCTTTATTAAATAGTTAATAGTAATTGATTATTTTAAGGCCTTTTGTAATATTTTATCTAGGGAAATCTTTTTCCCTCCTTTGTTTTTACTTTCCTGAGCCGCTTCCATAAATGCATAGATTTCAAAGGTTTCTTCAGCAGACACCGGAGCTTTATTTTGAAGGAAGAACTCGACAACTTTGACAACCAGTGATCGGTACCCTTTAAAGGAACCTAAATCCACGATTTCATTTTCTTTGAATACCGTCCCTCCAAAATCTCTTTTACCTTCCCTGATACCTCTAAAGACGCCTACCCTCCCATCTTTCCAGTAGCCAATAACCAGGTCTTCCGCTTCTGAATGTTGTACTTGCTGCACTTCCACACAGCCTGGCCCCATTACTGTAAATAAGTATTCAATGCCATGAATCCCATACCAAAACAAGTCTGTATGGCTCTTTTCCAAAGCCGCTGGGCTAAAAGTATGGGCACTTATTACCTCAGAGGGGTTGATGTTTTGAGCGCTTTCCATGTATCTTAAGGCTGAAGAAGAAAAAATGGGCACCCCATATTTTTCTGCCTCTTTGTAGATGTCCACCACTCCTTGCAAATCCTCAGCAACAGGCTTGTCCACAAATACGGGTTTTCCTGCTTTCAGCGCTGGGAGAACTTCTTTCATATGGGGTCTGCCGTCATTGGTCTCTATCATCACCACATCTACCATTTCAATTAATTGCTCCATGGAATCAACCATGACAACACCCATCTCCTCCACATCTTTCTGATAGCTGCTAAGCTGTTCTGGGGTGAAGTCAACATCAGGATTTCCTGGGGGGTGGTACAATGCCTCCATCTTACATCCGGCCAAGTCTTTCTTTTTATTTGGGTCGTTTAGTATTTTTGAAAATGCCGCACTATGGACAGATAAGCCCACCAAGCCTACCCTTAGGTCTTGCCTTGGTAGTTCTTTGGCTATAGAAAATATGGGCTGCCCCAAAATGCTTAACCCAACTCCCCCGAAGGACAGTTTTTTAACAAAATTCCTGCGTACTATTTTATTTTCGACCATTTACTCTATTGATTTTATATTACTTTTTTCAGTTCCTGTCTTAAAAAGCACCCCATTGGGAGACGGTAAAACCTGTTCCATGCTATTGGTACTAGACCTATTACCCGTCTCCCGCTTGCTAGTGGTTTGTTACTGGTATTCAGCACTCATTTTATCAATATCCTGGATTCTGCTCCAATCCCGAATTGATATCAATTTCTGACAAAGGGATTGGAATTAATTCCATGGCTGCCGTTATGCTTCCTGTTTTATCTATTACTTTATAATGGCCACTCATAGGTCCTGACGTTTCCACAGAATAATCGGTATAATTGGCCGGGTCATCTGTCAACTTCATGCCATAAAATTGTCTGTTCATCACCTCTTCATATATGCCCCACCTACGAATATCCATGTACCTGATGGTTCGTTCTATACAGAATTCAACCCTTCTTTCTCTTCTTAAAATTTCTGTAAGCATTGCAGGATCTGTTTCTGTAACCATAGGCATCATCACAGCTTCTCTTCCTCTGACCTGATTGATCGTTTGGTCAAGAAGGGCTTGGTCAATCAGGTCTCCATTTTCAATTTTAGCCTCCAGATAACTCAATAGCACTTCTGCGTACCTCAACAAAATGATATCATCTCCAGAATTTCCAAAATCCCCTGCATACTCTTCGGTAACATATTTCTTCCAACCATAACCTGTTGCTCCCGGTAAGGCAGCAATGTTATTCCCTGCATTCTCCGGATGTGCCAAAAACAGCCTTCCCCTGAACTCGGTATACTCTGGAAGGAATATGCTGGCATAAAGCCTTGGATCCCTATTGTCAAATGGGTTTTCAGAATCATACAATGGAGACTCTTCTATAGGAAGACCATCATTCATTAAAAATGCATCAACCATGCCCTGATAAGGGTTGACTTCTGAATAACCACCATAAAATTCAGGATGATGGTTCCTTTGGTTATGCGTGTTCCCATAAAGACCAGCAATGCAATTGGTGGATAGAATAATCTCACTACTCCCCTCACCTGCTTCCTCAAAAATCGTCTTGTACATGGGATCTATTTCATGCACCTGAAGGGCAATAATCTCTTCGTAAACAGCAATGGCCTCAGCCCATTTTTCATCCATCATCAGCAGCCTACCTTTTATACCCAGTGAGGCAGCTTTAACTATTCTACCTTTTTCATTCTCTGGCCTGCTGGAAGGAAGATCTGCAGCGGCTGCGGTAAGTTCCTGAATGGCGAAATTCACAACTTCAGTCTTTGAATTTCGGGTTTGCGTATTGGCTTCTTCAATTGTCATTACATTGGTGATCAACGGAACACCTCCGTAAAGCAATGACATGTAGAAATATTCGTAAGCCCTTAAGAATTTGACCTCAGCAATCCACTCATCCTTTAGGGTTTGATCCATTTCAACCCGCTCAATGTTCTCAAGGAAATAATTGGCTTTGAAGATCGTCCTGTAAGCCCTTTGCCATATGGCCAAAACCACTTGTGTATCTGCCGCTCTTAAGTAACCACTGTAAATATTTCCTACAGATCCAAATTTATAGCTGGAGTCATCTGTAGCACTAGAAAGAATCAGTAATTCATTTGTATAGGAATTATTACCGACATTACTTCCGTTATAAACACCTGTGAGCGCAAGCATGGCATCACTTTGACTGTTCCAGAAGGATCCTTCTGACAACTGTACCAAGGGCTGTTCATCCAACCAATCCTGGCAACCGGTTTGACCGATCAAGATCAGAATAGACCAAACACTAACTAAGCCTAATTTTTTATATGTTTTCATAATCTGAATATCTTTTATTAAAACCTAACATTTACACCCACCACATAGGACCTGATAAGCGGATAAAACCAATCCGCTCCTCCTGTCTGCATTTCAGGATCCCAACCTTTATAAAATTTGGTGATCGTGAAGAGGTTTTCACCGGTGACGTATAGGCGCACATTGTCCAGGAAAGTGTCCCCAATAAGACCCTCTGGTAGCGTATAGCCGAGTTGCACGTTTTTCAACCTCACGAATGTGGCATCACGGTTCCAGAAATCTACTGGATTGGAATTGTAAAAACCTGACGCGGTAGCGATGATTGTTGGGTAGGCCGCCTTGGGATCAGGATTTTCAGGCGTCCATCGGTTTTCATAAAAGTCCCTTTGCACATTGCTATTGTTTTCCAATGGAAAGAAGAATTGACCGAGGGTTACAAAGGCATCCCTACCTCCTTCGCCTTGAAACATGATGTTGAAGTCAAAATTCTTGTAATCCCCATTCAATATAAGGGCATAGGTACTAAGCGGTAAAGGTTTGCCTATTACAGTTCTGTCATAAGTAGCGTTAACTACGCCATCAGGCACACCATCCGGTCCACTGATATCCATGTACTTGATTCCTCCAGGAATGGCCAGATTTGAAAAGGGCTGGGTAGCATAATTCGAAACATCCGCTTCACTTACAAATAGTCCATCACTCATAAATCCATACCTGCTCCCGATCGGTTGACCTAAAAACAAGCCCCTTGAAATATCTCTTTCCAGGTTGGCAATTTCTAATACCTGGTTCTTAACTATTGAGAAAATGGCCGAAGCACCGAAGTTGAATTCACCAATGGAATTCCTGTAGCTCAGGTCAAAATCCCAACCCTTGTTTTCGACTTTCGCTGCATTGGACTCAGATGGTGTAGCCCCTAATAACCTGGACACTGACACTGGATAAAGAATGTCATTTGTGATTTTCACAAAATACTCTCCTGAAAAGTACAACCTGTTTTCAAATAAGGCTAAATCAACCCCTATATTGGTCATTGTTGTGGTCTCCCAAGTGATTTGCTTGTTGGCTATGGTCGTCACTGCACCACCTGCAGAAAGCGAGCCGCCAAATGGGTAATTCTGTCCTAAAGCTATGAGGTCCTGATAGGGATAGTTGGCAATGGATTGATTGCCCAATTTCCCCCATGAACCTCTGATCTTAAAATCAGCCACCCAAGGAAATGCATCTTGAAAAAAGCCTTCTTGAGCTACCCTCCAGCCTGCAGAAAAAGAAGGAAACAATCCCCATCTACTTTCCTCTGGAAATCTTGACGAACCATCATAGCGGAAATTCGCCTCCAATAAATATTTGTCTTGAAAATCATAATTTATCCTACCAAAATAGGAGGAAAGGGTATTCTTGGACGCGCCTCCATTGTTGGTTGCACGAACGGTTGCTCCCGCATCGATTTCATAAATTTCATTGTTGGGGAAATCATCTCTAAAAGCTCCCAGGTATTTTGAGCTATAAGCTTGGGCAGACCTTCCCAATAGCACTTGAAAAGAGTGGTCCTCAATGTCCTTATTGTACTCTAGAAAAGCTTGAAGGGTCAAAGCTGAATTTTGGTACCATCCTGTCCTTAAACTGTTTCTTTGAATGGCATATGTAGAAGTGATTGGATAGGTCGAAATAAAGGTTTTACTTTCAGTAAGGCCCTGGGTGTAACCTGCCTGACCTGTAATCTTCAGATCCTTTGTGATTTGGTAAATCATACTACCATTGGTATAGATATTGGATTCTTCCCCAGAAACAAAGGATTGGCTATTTAAATCTGCCTCCGGATGAGAGGTCTCATTTCGACCATACAAGCCATCAGCCGTAAAGCCTTGTATGGCATTTGAATTTCTCATGGCCCCAGCAATGATATTCCCAATGCCTCCACTACCATATGGGGCGGATGGTTCATTACTATTGGTCTTGTTTCCCGCTAATTTGACACTGATGCTTAATTTATCGCTAAGCTTACTGTCCAGGTTAAGCCGTAAATTTACCCGATCCGCATTGTTCTTTTGGATGATCCCCTGTTGGTCATAATAGCCTAAAGAGAACATGTATTGCGTTTCCGCTGTCCCTCCACTTACCGATAGGTCATGCTTGGTTTCAGTACCTTGACCTGATCCAAATAAATGTCCGATATGATCAAAATTTGGATAATCGGGATTGTTTCCAGACCTGAACAACTCAATTTCATCATCCGTATACCTTCTTTGTTGGCCTAAATTCAGGTTGTTTTCGTTGACGGCCAATCCATATTCCCATGAATTCAACATTTCAGGAATCATCGTAGGGGTTTGACTGCTTACATAGGCATTGTACCTGAATACTGGGGTCCCTGACTTTCCTTTCTTTGTTTCAATTAGAATTACCCCATTTGCTGCTTTAGAACCAAAAATAGCAGCGGAGGCAGCATCCTTTAGCACAGAAATACTTTCAATATCATTGGGATCTACATCATCCAGTGAGGACTCAATCATGTCTACAAGCACCAAAGGACTATTCCCAGCAGAACTAAAAGTACCCTGACCTCTTATTAAGAGAGAAGCACTGTTTTTCCCAGGATTACCTGAACTTTGCCGTACAGAAATCCCGCTCATCTGCCCTTGTAAGGCAAGGGAAGACTTGGGCACCGATCTTTTCTCCAATGCTTCATTGGTTACTGTAGCTACAGAACCTGTCAAATTCACTTTTTTCTTGGTACCATAGCCGACCACCACCACTTCTTCCAATCCTTTAAGATCTTCTTCCAAAGCGAGATCAATAAGGCTCCGTCCTATTATAGGGACTTCCTGGGTAATAAATCCTATCGAAGAAAAAATCAGGACTTCTGCCCCATCCGGCACGGTAAGTTTGTAATTGCCATCGACATCTGTGACAGTACCCGAAGAGGTACCTTTAACCAGGATATTTACCCCTGGTAAACCAATGCCATCCGTCTGGGAAGTTACTTTCCCTGTTATAGCAATGGCCTTTTTCGCAACATTAAGCTTCGCCTCATACCTATTTATTATGGGAGTTTCCAGCCCATAGGCAAATCCGGAACCATTGATAACCAGTGGTGCCAAAATACCCAGAAACAAGAAACTTAATAATCTGGTAAGTGGTCTGTAAATGAATTTTTTCATACTTTTGTGGTCGTAGATTAAACTTAGTTTTTCTGCATTTCCTGTTTATTTTATGATTGCAAATCGATACAAATGAACAGGATCATTAATTGGCCGAAGATCACCCCAATGATCTTCGGCTTTTGTATTTTTATTTTATTATCTGTAGCAAAGACAATAGCTATTAGCACTACGATAATCTTCTTACCAAATTTAATTATTCCATTTCCGACAATCCTATACTTTTTCCTAGATCTAAGGTACTATCTTATATAATTGTAGAATTTTAAAGGAAAAGACAATAAATACGCTATTAATCACCCTATACCTTTGTTTTGTAATTATTAAGCTATTATATATCCCTTTAAGTAGAAAAAAGAATTGGATTCAAGCATACCTTCCCCAAAGCCTTGAATAAGACTATTTAAAAAAGATGAAAATCAGAAGGTTACATAAAGACTTGCCTGATATACCAAAAATCACTTCCTGCGTACTGGCACTGGGTTTTCCATTTTACCAGGGTTTCTTTGATTGGCTCCCGGCTGACCACTATTTCCCAAATCATTTTTGGCAATGGCTGCCAATTTGGAAAGTCTCTTTACTATCTCAGGCCTTTCGGCAGCCAAATTATGAGAGGAGGAAATGTCATTGACGACATTAAACAAAAGTGGCTGATTGTCCTCTCCAGGTTTAAAATAGGGATGGACCACAAACTCTTTTAGGGGTAAAAACAATTTCCATTGCCCTGCCCTTATCGCTTGAAGTTGATCCATATAGTAATAATAAAAAACATCGTGCGGCGTTTTAGCACCTTTGTCTCCCAAAATCAAGGGGAGAATATTTTTTCCATCAATTATCCGATCCTGAGGAACTTTGGCTCCTGAAAGCAAGGCAAAGGTTGGCAGAAAATCCATAATGGTGGCCATTTCCTCAGTCACTGTCCCTGCAGGAACAGTACCTGGCCACCAAAAAATGGTAGGCACTCTAAAGGCTCCCTCAGCAGTAGTATAACCACGACCTGATAAGGGACTATTTGTCCCCCTAACTGTGCTCGTTGGATCATCAGTCATAGGTGCTCCATTGTCTGACGTAAATACCACCACCGTATTTTTTTCTATCCCCAGCTCTTCCAGCTTGTCCATTATTTGCCCTACTGACCAATCCAATTCCTCCACACTGTCTCCCCAAGGTCCTCCTTTGCTTTTTCCCTTGAAAGCTTCACTTGCAAAAGGTTTTGTAGTGCTACCCGGCATGGCGTGTGGCAGGTAAAGAAAAAAAGGTTTGCTTTGGTTTTCAGTTATGAAGTCTAAAGCCTTTTCGGTGTAATCTTTGGTCAACAAATTCCTATCCACTCCTGCCCGAACAACTTTCTCGTTTTCCATTACTGGTAAAGGCGGCCAATTCGTTCCATTAAACCTAGTCCCAATTCGTTGACCGACCTCTTGGGTCATGTCATCACTATAAGGTATGCCATAAAAATAATCAAAGCCCTGATTGTTCGGTAAAAATTCAGGCTGATCACCCAAATGCCATTTTCCAATAATCCCTGTTTTGTAACCAACCCCTTTGAGCACCTCTGCAATCGTGATTTCTTCAGGATTCAATCCATAAGGAGAAATGGGGCGCAAAACCAGTCCATCTCTGGGATTGACATGCATGCCTACTCGTTGAGAATAACTCCCAGTCATAATGGATGCCCTGGATGGTGTGCAAACCCCTGCTGTAACTAAAAAATGGGTGAATTTCCGACCTTCTTTGGCCATCCGATTTAATTCCGGAGTACGGATCACCTTAGAGCCAAATGGCTCAATGTCGCCATAACCCAGATTGTCACAGAATATTATAATAAAGTTAGGTGTCTTTTTTAAAGTATAGATTTGTTCCAAGTCTGTGAGATTGTTCCTCGACCCTGCTTTTAACACTTTAGCATTAAGCTGAGCATAGCTCATGAACAATAAGAAAAAACAAGCAAAATAAATGGTAAGGCAATGCACTTTGCTCCTTTGAGGTGAAATTGTAAAGATTTCCATGCTATGCGTTTAAACTTGTTTCGAACATTTAACTGAACGATAAAAATATGGTTTTTAAACTTAAAGCACCTATAATATATTCCATAATGCTGATATTATCTAATAATAGCACTACATAGTCAAGAGTTCACCAACTAACACAGGCTGAATAGACCTTTTCATATTCCACAGTAAAAACCCATGTCAAAATACCAATATATTGATCGGAAATTTTGATTAAATATAGGAAAGGCTTTTACGAAAAATCGCCCTGTAGCCCTCTCATTTTTTGGCTAAAGCCGGGTAAAATGCCAATGTCCTTTATAAATGGGCTGAAGCCCCTTCCTATTGTATGGTATCCGTCAAACAATGGATTCGAGTATAATTCAAAAAATGAATTAATGCACACCTCTTTTCAATAGTCCCCAGCTTCAGCTGGGGGAATGAAATAAAACATCTAGATAATGGGCTTTAGCCCAAACGAAAAAATCCAACCGTTGGCTGAGCCTGTCGAAGCCACAGGTGGCGAAGTCAGTTTGAGGAACTCCACCACTTATTTAAGTGATCTTGGCAACTTTAAGCTATTAACGCTTTGCTAAACTTCGGCCTGATCGAGTCATTTATCATAAACATTGTAACTTTTTTGCTACAGGTCAAAAAAGTAACCAAAAAACCCCGCCGCTAAGTATCTTTTTGGCTAAAATTTAAGGCTACCCACGCACAGGCAAACTCCTTTGTTTTTGGTTTTACTGTTTACCTTGCTTATTGGAGTTTACCTGAACCAAAAACTTCGTCAAACAATGCCTGTGTACTTGCCCTCCCTGCTTAAATTTTTTAACGCCGAAAAGCTACAAGGCGGAAGATGATTTATCAACTTTTTAAATGATGATTGTCAACATTTGATATTACTGAGAGTATTAATGACTTGAATTTAGATTTTATAAATTAACATTGTTGTTGGCTTCCTATTGAATCCTTAGAATTCTCTACAGATTATAGCGGTGGTAAAAAATTGGTCACTAAAAATCGAAAGTTGAAAACTTTCGGCATTATGGGTCCAAGTTACGCTTCGCTAAACTTGGACCAGGTCGAGAATAAATAGGATGTAGATTCAATGTAAGCACTAGTTTTTCATGCCTCCCGCAGTTAAATTATTGGCCTAAAAAATAAAAAACTCACTTTTTTAAAAAATATTCGGAATTGTATTACATTCGCAGAAATAGAGTATAAATAAAAATTATAAACACATACAAAAGGAAAAATGAAAAATAAAATTTTGTTTATTTGGTTATCAATATCAACAATCTGCTTTGTAGGATTTGCACAAAGTGACCAGAAACCATTGGTTGCGCATTTATTAGTAGAAGGAGGTATTGAATATGGAGGAGATGAAATCCTGGAAGTTTATTTTACCAATGGTGAAACCCAAACCATGAGATTGGGTCAAGGTGCTTACATTGGTTTAGGGGGTCAGTTTAACCCTTTCAAGACTGATAAAATATTTTTCCGTACTTTAATAGGCATTAAATATAACACTACTGCTGCTGAAAATGCAAATATAAGGTTAACAAGATTACCTCTTAACCTCATTGGATATTATAGAATCGCCAATGACTTCCGATTAGGAATTGGTGGTACCTCTCATTTTAATGTTAAATTAAAAGGAGATGGTTTTATTCCGGATGTAGCTTTTACAAGTGGTTTAGGTTCTAGATTTGAATTTGGTTATAAAGCGATAGCATTGACCTATACCAACTTGAAGTACAAAGACCTCGCAAAAGTCAATTATTCTGCCAGTTCCCTTGGATTATCCGCTTCTATAATCTTTCCTAACAAATAATAAAGGCATTAAATAGCACGCGTTTTGTTTCGGATCTAAAAGAAATGGATCATTTTAGAATGTAAACGAGCTGCCCAATAAGTCTTCATGAGTAGTTCAAAATCCATGGAATTCAAGGATTTTTTCGTATTTTGATTCTGTTTAGTTGGTCGATGACTTTTCGTTGGCACAAGGTTAGTTTAGCAATTGAAAGAGCCTGTAAAAAAGACCCTTTTAGTTGCTTTACTTATTAATCTAATAACAAACCCAAAAATGAAGCAGAATAAATCCCTAAGTACCGAATGGCCTGTTCTTGATTTTGCAGCGATGCAAGGTACCATTGAAACAATGCATCAATGGATTCAGATAATCGGAAAAATCCGTTTAAAAACCATGCCTTGGCAAAACCATTCCTGGCACTGCACCTTGTATTTATCCCCAGTGGGTTACACCACCAATGCCATTTGTTTTGGAGGGGGGATTTTTGAAATAGAGCTGGATTTTGTCCACCATCAATTGCACCTCAAATGTTCAAATGCTGAAACGCAACACCTACCTCTCCAAACTATGAGTGTAGCTGACTTTTACAATTCACTTTTTGAAAAACTAGCTGCTTCAGGAATTGATGTTGAAATTCATGGCAGTCCAAACGAAATGGAACCAGCTATTCCTTTTGCCAAAAATACTGCAAGCAGTGCTTATGCTCCTGAGGCCGCCAACCTACTATGGAAAGCCATGCTAAAATCCAATGGTGTATTCAATACATTCCGTAGTGGATTTATTGGTAAATCAAGTCCAGTACACCTTTTTTGGGGAGCCTTTGATTTGGCCGTTACCCGCTTTTCCGGAAGACCTGCGCCTCTACATCAGGGAGGAGCACCGAACATGCCACTAGACGTCATGCAGGAAGCTTATTCGCATGAGGTGAGTAGCGCGGGATTCTGGCCCGGATCCAAAGATTCGCCCATGGCCGTCTATTATGCCTATGCCTATCCCGGAAATGAAGCGTATGCAAAGCAAAAAGTTTTGCCAGAACAGGCATTTTACAGCCCTGAAATGGGAGAGTTTTTTCTCAAATATGAAGACGTCCAATCCTCCTCAGATCCGGAAAAAACACTAATAAATTTTCTACAGACCACCTACGAGGCTGCCGCCAATACTTCGGGCTGGGACCGAAAAGCATTGGAAAGGTAAAGAGCTAGATAAAACAACTTAGAAATCAACCTATAATAAGAAGCAAATCATTAATTTTGTATCTTTGAATAAACAATCATTATGTTAAATTTAATTTCAAGCAAAAAACAAGCATTAGTTTCGCTTTGTGAAAAGTATGATATTAAAACCATGCATGTTTTTGGATCAGCAACGACAGATGAATTCAATGACTTGAGCGACATTGATATATTGATTTCATTCAAAGACATTCCGTTTGCCAAATACACAGATAACTATTTTGAACTTCATGGGGAACTTGAAAAAATGTTTGGACGGAAAGTAGATTTATTAACTGAACGTTCTCTCTCAAATCCTTATTTTATTCAAAGCGTTGAAGCAACTAAGAAATTGCTATATGCTGCATAAAATTAAAATGTATTTGCTGGATATTTCTACTCCCATAGATTCAATTCATGAATATCTTGGTAATAAGCGAAATTTCAATGCATATGAATAGAATAAACTTTTGCGCAGAGCAGTAGAACGTGAATTAGAAATAGCCCTCAGCTTCAGCTGGGGAATTGAGACATTCGACACCGGTGGCTGAGCGTACCTAAGAAATCTAGACACAACCCTACAGGTAGGGTTGTGGATATTAATAATCAGAAGATATGAGTCAGAAAATTAATAAGTAGATCATATTGAACGTGTACTTTCGGATATATATTTTACATTTTATTCACAAACGAAAAGCAATTTTATTCGTATACTTGTTAAGAATAGACATCAAACCTTATGAGCAGAAAATCAAACCATGTAGTCCCTTCCAAAAGTCATGGATGGGCTGTTAAAAAAACGGGGGCATCAAGAGCTTCTAAAAGTTTTGACACAAAAAGCGAAGCAGTCCAATATGGAAGGTCAATAAGCCGTAGTGAAAAGACAGAACTGTATATTCATAAAAAGGATGGTACAATACAAAATAGAAATTCATATGGGAATGATCCGTTTCCGCCTAAAGATAAAGTAGGGTAATGGATCAACAAATGTTTTCAAAAAACGTATTTATTAATTGTCCATTTGATAAAGCATATTTTTCTCTCCTTAAACCGCTGATTTTTACTGTTTCTTATTTTGATTTTAACCCAAGAATTGCTTTAGAAAAATCTGATTCTGGCAAACCAAGACTTGAAAAAATTCTAGAGCTTATAAAGAAATCAAAATACAGTATTCATGATTTATCAAGGCTTCAATCTACGAAGTCCAATGAATTTTACAGGCTGAACATGCCATTTGAGCTTGGTTTAGATTATGGCTCCAAAACTTATAGTAAAAATCTTGCTGGTAAAGAATTTTTAATACTGGAAACCAAGCCATTTGATTATATGAAAGCAATTTCAGATATTAATGGATTAGACATTAAAAATCATAATGATGAACCTGAGGTAATAGTAGAGTGTGTGTGGGCCTGGTTTATTGAAACTGTTGGACTTAGGAAAATTGGGAGTCCTTTAAAAATCTGGTACGACTTTCTAGATTTCAACACCCAGCTCTTCGAAACTAATTATGCCAAATATTATCCTAAATATGGCGAGCATATTGCTGAAAAATTTGCTAAAGTAGAAACTGAAAAAATTCCTATTCCTGAATATATAGATGAAATTAAAGAATTCATAGCCACAGTGAAACCTAACAAATGAACAAACTCGCCTATAATTATCTATTACACATTCCTGATGTTTAACAAAATTAAGTGTCACCTTCAGAGTTGGCAAATTCATTCATCAATTTTTTAAAGGATGATTGTCCATATTAAATAGTATGGAGAATGTTGATCCGTTAAATTTAAATTTTATATATTAATATTTATTATAACTTCCTTTTCTCTGGGATTTTTTAATGTGATCGAAAAACAAAAGGTACGATGACCGGATCATAATACTTTCAGAGGGTACCTCGAACCCTACCCTTATACCTTCCTAACTCTAATTTCTGTGGGTCCAAGTTACGCTTAGCTAAACTTAAACCAGGTCGGGAAGGTTTCCAGGTTTGGTTTTTAATGACTCTTTCTCCTTCCAAATTTTGGCTAAAACCGGGTGAAATGATATTGTTCTCATTAAATGGGCTAAAGCCCATTCCTATTGAATTGTTTCTACACCAACAAAATCAAAAATATTCCTAAAAAGTTAAATTGAATCAAATATTTAATCGTTTGTTAACCATTTTTCAATAGCCTCCAGCTTTAGCTGGGGGATGTCGGTAATTTACTCGTATCTGGGGCTTTAGCCCAATCATTAACACGAGATGTTCTCCTTCAATTTAGGCGATAATAGCAGCTTGTACGCTAATAATCGAAAGTTGAAAACTTTCAGCATTATGGCTCCAAGTTACGCTTCGCTAAACTTAAACCAGGTCCGGAAGGTTTCCAGGTTTGGTTTTTAATGACTCTTTCTCCTTCCAAATTTTGGCTAAAACCGGGTGAAATGATATTGTTCTCATTAAATGGGCTAAAGCCCATTCCTATTGAATTGTTTCTACACCAACAAAATCAAAAATATTCCTAAAAAGTTAAATTGAATCAAATATTTAATCGTTTGTTAACCATTTTTCAATAGCCTCCAGCTTTAGCTGGGGGATGTCGGTAATTTACTCGTATCTGGGGCTTTAGCCCAATCATTAACACGAGATGTTCTCCTTCAATTTAGGCGATAATAGCAGCTTGTACGCTAATAATCGAAAGTTGAAAACTTTCAGCATTATGGCTCCAAGTTACGCTTCGCTAAACTTGGACCAGATCGTGGTAAGCAAACACCAATTTACAATAGCTTTTTGTTCTCATTAAAATCCCCCAACCCCCTTGACCAAGGGGGATTTGCGGCAAGGAGTATTTGACCTTGATAGGGTTGATTTATCCGGATTGAGAAATTAAAGGCTTATAAGAATCCGCAAATCTGGACGTCAGGAATTCACCCATCTGGTCTCATCCATTCCCCTAAACCTTCACATACCAGCGGTTCTTATCCATCCACCAACCTATTAGCCATATAAGCAGCATAAAGGAGATGGAGAACAACAAACTTGCCCAGCCTTCGGGGAAGACTGGTTCAAAAAGGGTTTTATAGGCCAGGTTACGGATGGATTGGCCTTCGATTTTTATCATTCCCAAGGTTCTTACCAGTACGCCGGAAAGAATGTACAAGGCCAAGGGGTTTTTGCCAAAGACTTCAAAGAAATAAGCCCAGCCTTTAATGGATCGCACTTCCAATACAAACATCAGCAGGGCTAAGGTGAGGGTGGAATAACCTACCGTCACAAGCGTAAAGGAACTGGTCCAGATTTTTTTATTGATTGGGAAACCATAATCCCATAAGTAACCGCCAACAAGTATTATTATAGAAAACATGGCCAACCAAAGTACGGTTTCGATATTCCCTCCTCTTTTTTGGATTTGAAAGCCTACCCAATAGCCTAATAATACATTGACCATGGCAGGAAAGGTGCTTAACAAGCCTTCTGGATCAAAGGCAACGCCATCCATTTTGTAAAGGTTATCAGGAGAGAACAGCCACAAATCCAGTCTGCCACTCGCATTGCCTTCTAGTGAAAAAGGATCCATACCCGGGATACCGAGAAAATACATCACAAGCCAATACAGGAGCAACACTGCCCCACTTGTAATAAGAATTTTTTTCGGGCTTAGGAAATAGATCAGGGTTGCCGCAAGACCATAACACAAAGCTATTCTTTGCAATACGCCTAGGATCCTTATACTGCTGAAATCATAAAGAACAAATCCCGTATCATTAATTCTAAAATAAGGAAAGGCAGTAAGCAACAAACCTATAATAAAAATCAAGGCGGTTCTTTTAAACACTTTGCCGAAATATTCTTTAGGCTCCTTCAATTTAAATTTACCGAGACTGAAGCTCATGGCATTGCCGACTACAAATAAAAAGGAAGGAAACACCAAATCCGTAAGCGTTAAACCGTGCCAAGAGGCATGGGTTAAAGGGCCAAAACTAGTGCTGCCATCTCCGGGGGTATTTACGATCACCATCAATGCCAATGTCAAACCTCTTAGCACATCCAAAGATTGGTATCTTTTTGATTGAGTAGCGTAATCCAATGTATTCGTCATATCATTACTTTGTTGAAATCTTTTCTATTGTATCAAACATATGGACAAATGTCACCCAGGGTTGGGATTGTTCTTCCTTAGCCTTGTCTTCAGCAGCCAGGTAATTTTCCAGTCCATCGATAAATCCATCTGCACCTGACCATACTGTTAATATCACGCCCTGAAATCGATCTTTCATGGCTTCAGTTTGGGTTGCCCTCCACTTATACATGTCCTTGACTTGCTGAACCCCCACCTCAGGAGTCCTCCAGGCACAACTCATCACATCGAAGCCCTTCATAGCAAACATTACCGGCGTTTGATCAGGCCTTTCATAATGCCAATCACAAATCACCACATCTTTTGGAATCATGTCAATGGCCCTGTGGGTGTTGTTCATGCTTGCTTCCCACATGCCTATGCCTGTCGTTTTACCATCGATCAACCTATCCCCCCAGATCCAAAGCCTTTTCCCTTGTGCATAGAGGTGGTTTCTTATTTTACTCACCTCACCAGCAAATAGCGCTGCGGCATCCCTACCACTGCATCTGGGGCATTTATCATCCGCAATATAAAACACCTCATCCATGCCAGCATGAAAAGCATCCGTCTCGAATACCTCCACAATCTCATCCACTAAGTCAAAAACAACGGCATGCACATCAGGATGTAAGGGACAATAGCTTTTACAATACAAGCCATCCTCATTTGGCCATTTGTAGTCTGTGGGTATTTCTACGTGCGGTGTCTCATCAAATTCAGGATAAACCTTTAGTAAATTCTCAAGAGACCCAGCCCAGGATTGGTGTCCTAGAAGATTGATCTGTGGCACCAATTGAATCCCATGCTTCCTTGCAACAGCCACCATTTTCTTTACATCTGCTTCAGACAAAGTCACTTCATTTCTCAGTTCTGGATGACTTTTAAATGCATAATTATAATCCACTCTTAGGATCAACACATTCACACCTCTTGGAACCAATACCTCCTCCATAAAAGCAACAAAGCGATTGACATCAGCCGATTGAGGAGCCGCTATGGCAAAACCTCTTACCGGTAAATCACCCTTCTCAATTTCCTGTGGATATGCGGATTGAAACAAAAATAACATGTCCAATAGCAATGCCGTTCTCTTGAAATTTCTCATGTTTTTGCCAATTAGTAAGGGTCAAATTTTTAGGCGAAGGCCCTCTTTGTTCCAGCCAGCCAGTAATTTGAACAATAATTATAAGATAAATTAATGACTTAACAATTCCTATCCAGGCAAATCTCAAAAAACCAGACAATATTGTTTCCTTAAGCTTTAAGATTGTACGACGAAATAATAGGACAAGTGCAAAATAAAAAGGCTGGGAAAATCCCATCGGATAATCCCAGCCTCCCTACATTTGTCAGCATTAAATAAAAGCCTTTGTGAAAGGGCTATCCCGTCCAAAAGTCATTGACATAAATCATGAGAAGAATGGTCTCAGCCTTCAAAATAGCTTTGCTATTGTTTCGAGGCTTGGTTTTCACTTCATTGACCAAACTATTTATTTTTATTTTCTAGAAAAGTCGTCCTGAACACGGACAATGTCCTCTTCATCTGAAGGCTTGGTGGGATCGGTGTGCATCCATATCTCCGCAACAACTCCCCAATTACCCATTCCAACCAAACGATGTCGCTCACCTTGTTTCAAACGCTGTACCTCTCCTATTTTCATCGCTTTCAATTCGCCTTCGGTATCATCCTCGCTGGTAATTAGACCACCTTCACCTGCTACCAATTTCCAGATTTCAGCTCTTCTGTGGTGGTATTGCCATGACAATCTTTTGTCTGGGCCAACCAGTAATATTTTAGGACTTAATTTATTTTTCAGCTGCTCCGGAGACAAGTCGACCTCAGGGAAAAACTTTTCCCGAAATTCACTTATTTGATTCTCATTGATAACGAAAAAACCTCCCCAAGGTCGGCTTTCATCCTTATTTACAATTTGCAATCCGCTGGCGGCCAACCATTCTTCGACCGTCTTAAAAATAGCTGCTTTGGATAAATCTTTCTCTATTTTCATTCTATTCTATAAATTAAACAAAGTATTAAAAACTCCTGCTTTTCTAAAAACGCTTATAAGATAATAAATAATTTTTCAGTTTCCTTCAAATAAACTTGCTGCCCCTATCATCGCAGCCTTTTCGCCCAACTTACTTATAAAAATCTCTGGATTTGATGAATGGTCCTGCAATACCTTTTTTACTTCGGGTAAAAACAAATCAGCCGCTTTCACCATATTGCCACCTATCACGACTTTACCAATGGCTTTTCCTTCCATCTGCATTAGCATTAACGCTGCCAGGTTTTGGCCAAACTCCTTCAATACATTCAAAGTTGCTGGTCTCAATTCGGAATAGGAAAGTAGTGTTTTCAAACCATCTACATCAAGGCCATGTGTGGCTTTGGCCCATTTTACAAAAAAAGAGGTGCTAATCAAGTCTTCCGCAATGCCGCCTTTAAAAGGAACTGACCAAAAGGCACCATCTTCTGCCATTTCTCCAAACTTATAAGAGCCTCCCAAGCCAGTGCCTAAAGTTACGCCCATTAACCTTTCGGACTTTGACCAGCCTGCTACAAAGGCTTCTCCTTGTAAAAAAGCGGCAGCATCATTGATAAATTTAATATTACCGACGGGTATAGCTAAAAGGGGGGAAAGTTCTTCCTTGAGGTTAAGTTCATAAAGAGAACGGTATTTGCCTTGGTCAAGAATCAAGGAAATGCCTTCCTCATAGTTAAACGGAGCGGGCATGGCGATCCCCAAGCAGGTATCTTCAGTTAGTCCCAAAGATTTAATACATTCTGTCCAGGCATTCAGAATCTCCTCCTTGGAACCATGAGAATCTACAGGAAACCTTGATACCTTTTCATCCAGAATATTTAGGCTTTGGTTGTCCAGAAGCCCAGCACTAATATGGGATCCTCCGATGTCTACACCTATTATTTGTTTCATTTTATACTAATTTCTTTTATCTAATGACCTCTTTGAAGCCTTCTTTTTTATGAAATGCTGCAAATTCAAAATCATTGACAGCTCTCTCTCTCAAAAAGTCGTTTCGTGTAATTGCCTTTTTGAGGTTTTCATAAAGTTTGCCCTCTTCTCCATTTCTTGCCGCTATAAGTGCCAATCCATAAAAAGGAAAGCCATTCCCCATGTTTTGTATGGCACTTTTTTCGAATTGAATCGTTGCATTATAATGATCACCTGATAAAACATTAGCTAGCCCCTGATTAAAAAGGTTGGTTGGGTTTGGCTCAGCTTTATTTAGATGGATTACTGCCAATCTATAATCCCCATTGAAAATGGACACAGCACCAAGAGCTGCTTGGTGGATCTTGGTAAGCTTATCTGAATTGGTAAGGGAATTGGCTCTATAGAAGCTGGTATAGGCACTGAATTTATCCTCCCACAACCAAAAGACAATTCCTAGATTATAAGTCGCATACGGATTTTCAAAAACCCCATTAGACCTATTAAAAGCAAAGAGGGCATTTTCCAGCAAATGATTTCTATCTTTGGTGTTCTGAGTCCTATTGGCTCTATTGGTAAAAACAACCCCGAGGTTATTATAGGCATAAGCACTAGGATAGACTTCCACCATTGCCCTCAAAAGCGCTTCTTTTTCGGTCCAGCCAGGCTCCCTATTTAATGCCCGTATATAATCTTTCTCCGATAATGTATCTGCGGGAACTGTACCAGCGCGAACACTTCTCGCCAATATGGAAAGTTGGAGATTAGAGACCTCATCAAAGCCCTCCATGGATTGGGCATTTAAGCGTTCGAAACGTTTAAAGACATCTCGATCCACCTGAGCAAAATGCGCAAGTGTTTTCATCTTATTCATTTTATAGGTCCCGTCACCAGGCCCTTCAATGGTTTCTAGAAATGGTGCTTTTGCAGTAAAGGGAATACCGCTGTAGGTGGTGAATATTTTCGCCAAATCCTCCCAATCATTTTCATAAAGCATACCCATGGTTTCTGGCTCGCTTGGTTCTGCCCACAAGCCTAATACAGGGTATTGCTCCTGCCCCCGGTACTGCCCGATTTGAGAAAGGGAAGCAGTGGTAATGATACCTTGGGAAATTAGCACTTCATCCGTTTCCTGCTGAGAAACAGATTGATTGTTTAAGATCTCTCCTCGAGCAAACAAGGCTCCTTTTTCCATGCCGGCTACAAATGGCATAGTGAAACTTTTTTTCAGTTTTACTCCCGAATAAACATCCAGTGTATCTCCTTTAACCTGCATCTTTTTCTCAAAGGTATACGTCTCATTGCCATATTTGAAATAGGGAGACAAAACGTATGTCTCATTCTTTAAAAGCATTGCATTTGGTAAAGCTACAATCAAATTAAATCTCACTGAATCGCCAAGGCGTTCTAGTGCATTTGGTTCCAAATAAATTTTTTGGTTATCTGCTTTTTTTTTAACTTGTACAACGTTGCATGAATAGCTTGCTAGTGTAGTACTTAAAACAAAAAAAGCAATAATTTTTTTCACCACATTCATAGGTTAACCAATTTATTATCAATAAGTTGTTGTATGTTTGAATTTTAGAACATTAAAATGGTCAAAACAATGGAAAATATAAAATTATTCTTCCAAGAAAGAGCCTTCGGTGTTTGCTCAAAATTAGGGGAAAAACTTCATTTCCCTATTGACAGCATTCGATTGTTTTTTATATACAGTTCATTTATTACATTGGGGTCCCCCATTATTGTTTATGTAAGTCTTGGGATGCTAATGAAAATAAGAACTTACTTAAGAAGAATGAATAACCCAGTTTTATTCGATTAATTTAACTGCCTGTATTTTTTCTTTCCTTTCAAATAATAGGACAGTATTATGGAATAAATGGGACTCGGTTTGGCTGATTTAAAACCTTTTACTTTTTTAAACTTACGGTAGCGCAAGGCCTCTCTTTTAGAAAGAAAGTCCGAATAAGCCCTGACAACAGCCCAACTGTGCGAAAAGCCTTTTGTAAACAACAAATGCATCAAAGCGCCAAAATCCATTCCCAGCCTAATACAGAAGACTTTTATAAAACTATTAAATTCCAGATTGCTTTTTAGCATGTAAAGACTATTTCTGAAATTGAGGTAGGTTTTAAATGGGTTGACTTGATTCAATGTACCACCACCTAAATGGAAAACACTTGATTCTCCACAATATTGAATTTTGTATCCTTCGTTCCTCATTCGCCAACAAAGGTCTATTTCCTCCATGTGCGAAAAATAATAAGGGTTAAATCCACCTAACTGATGAAAAATTGATGCATTTACGCAAAAACAAGCGCCTGAAGCCCAATCCAATTCGATTGAATCATTGTATTGCCCCTGATCTTCTTCTAATACATGAAGTACTCTTCCCCTGCAATAGGGATATCCCAAATGATCCAGAAAGCCTCCCCCAGCTCCAGCGTAGTCAAAATACCCTTTTTTAACGAGAGAAAGAACCTTGGGTTGACATGCCGCCACATCGGGTTTATCAGTCAGAAAGGAGACCAAAGTCCGGTCCCAATTGGCAGTAACTTCAACATCAGAGTTTAGCAGTAAGTAATACGAATACTCCCCTATTAACGCTTCTAATCCAAGATTATACCCTTTACTATAACCATGATTTTCACTTAATAGAACCAACCTGATCTCAGGAAAATTAGTTCTAAGAAAGGACAGGGAAGCATCATTGCTCCCATTGTCCACGATTACAATATCAAATATGCTATTGTTGATCACTTGGGGCAGGTATTGCCGAAGCATGGTTTCCCCATTGTAATTTAAAATAACAATAGCAGCCTCTTTCATTAAACCATATTGCCAAAATCCATACCTGGAATATTGGGCATCATTCCGGCAGTTGCATTACCCATTTTCTCTTTGATCTTGACATCTATGTTTTCAAGGGCCTTATTTGTAGCACCCACGATTAGGTCCTTCATCATATCCTTGTCTTTCTCATTGATCAAACTAGGGTCTATCTCCATGTCCAACACCCTACGCTCTCCATTAACGACCACTTTTACCATACCGGCGCCAACTTCTCCTTCAGCACGTAGGTGCACCAGTTCAGCTTGAGTGGCTTTGATTTTGGCTTGAGCATCCTTCACCTTGTTCATTATATTCATCATGTCAAACATATCCTTCGCTATTATTTGTTTTCATTAATTTAATTTAGTCATGGAATTGAAAATCGAAGTACCATCCTTTTAAAGGCACTGGCGCAATTATCAAACCAACCTCGTTTCTTATGACTCATTTTAACGACACCTTTATCCTAACGGTTACTTTATCTTTTCAATAAGCTTTTCCAATGTCAGGCTTTCTTGTTCTCCACTTGTCATGTCTTTCAGACTAATGGTTTTGTTTTTCAATTCATCCGATCCAAGAACACCTACAAAAGGAATTCCCTTTTTGCCAGCATAGTTGAATTGTTTTTTAATTTTTACTAAATCAGGATAAATTTCAGCAGCTATCCCCTCTCTTCTTAAAGCAGCTAAAATGCCCAAACAAGCATCCTTTTCTTCAGCACCAAAATAGGCCAACATGATTTTCGTCCGCTCAACTTCATCATCAGGGAACCTATTTAACTCTTCCAAAACATCATAAAGCCTATCGACTCCGAAGGAAAAACCAACACCTGAAACGCCAGGAAGTCCAAAAACTCCTGTTAAGTCATCATACCTTCCCCCTCCACTAACAGAACCAATGCCTACACCATTTACCTTTACTTCGAATATGGCTCCTGTATAATAAGACAGGCCTCTGGCCAAAACAGGATCAAACACTACATGGTTTTGGTTTTCATCCAACTTATTCAAATTGGCAAATACCTCTTCAAGTTCAGCAATTCCTTTTAATCCTACTTCACTTTTCGCCAGGTAATTCTTTAAAAACAATAGCCAATCGGCGTTTTTGTTCTCATTTTGAGCAATAATGGGCGACAGGGTTTCAATTGCATCTTCAGAAAAACCCCTTTCTTGCAATTCAATTTTCACCTTCTCCCAACCGATCTTATCCAGTTTATCAATCGCTACACATAGATCGGACTCTTTGCCCGAAGCACCAATTACTTCAGCAATTCCTGTAAGGATTTTCCTATTGTTGATCTTAATGTCATAGTCATTAAGCTTAAAATGGGAAAAAACCCGCTTTATCATACAAAGAATTTCCGTTTCACAGATAAGACTGTCTGTACCCACAACGTCTGCATCGCATTGGTAGAACTCTCTGTACCTGCCCTTTTGGGGACGGTCAGCTCTCCAAACTGGTTGCATTTGAAAACGTTTAAAAGGATAAGTTATTTCGTTTTGGTTCATGACCACGTACCGTGCAAAGGGTACAGTTAGGTCATAACGCAATCCTTTTTCTGATATTCTGGGCAGCACCTTACTTTCACCAGCTTTAAAAGTATCGGCATCTACTTTCTTTAGAAATTCACCACTGTTAAGAACCTTAAACAAGAGTTGATCTCCCTCATCGCCGTACTTACCAGTCAAAGTACTGAGATTCTCCATGGTGGGGGTCTCTAACTGTTGGTACCCATACAACTTGAAGGTATCCTGAATGGTATTAAAAATATAATTTCTGCGCGCCATTTCTTTTGGACCGAAGTCACGCATTCCTTTAGGTATACCTGGTTTTTGTTTGCTCATTCTCTGGAATTTTGGCCAAAGTTAAAAAATTTAAAAGTATATGGAGGATATTCACAAGGCAATTTGAAAGCCAAATTTAACTTCTTTAATTATTTTATGTGATTATTTAATATTTTACTTACCTTTGCCCATCATTTCAAGCGAGAACAATAAAACAAACAATACAATGGCTGTTACTACTTTAAAAAGGAAATTAAGAAGAAAAAGACAGGCACAGAATGCCAGGGTACAAACTATCAAATTATTGAGTGCTCAGCCTGTCCTCAAAAATGTAGATGTTGAAGAAATTAAAAAAGGATTTGCTAAAAGTAAATAAATAATAAAGGAACCCGATTATAATCGGGTTTTTTTATATCCTCCCTCTTTTTCCTAGCTCTATAACTTTTAGATTTTTGATGGTTTTATCCAAATCAAAAGTCAACATGGTTTTAATTTGATGAAAGCCATGATTCCCAACAGCCCCAGGATTCATATACAAGACGTTCAACTCTTTGTCGTGCAATACCTTGCAAATATGTGAATGCCCACAAATAAATAGGTTTGGTTGATGTAATCTTAATTTAGCCTTCACACCTTTCGCATACCTTGGTGGCGTACCACCAATATGTATCATAAATACTTTCACGCCCCCACTTTCAAAGACAAGTTCTTCGGGAATTTCCCTTTGAAGCTCATGGTCATCAATATTACCATATACAACCCTGAGCAAAGGCTTCTTTGGCAACAATTCCAGAACCTCTGGATCCCCAACATCTCCCGCATGCCATATTTCATCTACCTGCTCTAAAGTATTGATTGCATTTTCGGGAAGACTACTATGTGTATCACTTATGAGGGCAACTTTCACCATAGAAATAAAAGATTGATTTGTTTCAGTACAAAACAAATCCAAATGCCCTTGAAAAACAAGAATAGCCATCTAGGGGAATGGAATAAATATAAAATTTAGCAACTATCTCAGGCGTTTACTGCCATTTTTTAAAAAACAAGAATGCTACTCACCCGGTATAGGCAAACCATGAAATAATAAACCGCTGATTTTAAATAAATTTCATCGGAAAGCGAGGTAGTTAAAAGTATTTTTCAATTTAAAACCTTTACTTTTATTAAAAAGCGCCAAAACCCTTTTCATTGCAGCCCAAGTCCTCATTTCAGCACTTAAATTTTCTGATCTAAATTTAAAATCGTAAGAAAACGACCTTAAAAAGTGGGCAAACTTGGTAATTGAAAGATTCCTTTCTATTTTTACGAGGATAGAAAATTTTGTATATAAATGAAAGAAATACAATTCAGAGATGCCATTCGGGATGCTATGACCGAAGAAATGAGACGCGATAAAAATGTGTTTCTTATGGGAGAAGAAGTTGCTGAATACAACGGTGCGTACAAAGCTAGCCAGGGAATGCTGGACGAATTTGGACCTAACCGTGTGTTTGATACTCCTATTTCGGAACTTGGATTTTCAGGTCTTGGTGTAGGTGCTGCTATGAATGGTCTGAGGCCCATAATAGAGTTTATGACATTTAACTTCTCATTGGTAGCAATGGATCAATTGGTGAATTCAGCAGCTAAAATGCTGGCCATGTCCGGAGGCCAATACAGTGTTCCCATCGTTTTTCGGGGACCAACAGGGAATGCAGGACAATTAGGAGCCACTCACTCTTCAAATTTTGAAAACTGGTTTGCCAACACTCCTGGATTAAAGGTAGTGATTCCGTCAAATCCATACGATGCCAAAGGATTACTAAAGGCTTCTATTAGAGATAACAACCCTGTTATTTTCATGGAGTCAGAGGTGATGTATAGCGATAAAGGAGAAGTGCCTGAGGGTGAATACTTACTTCCTTTAGGCATTGCAGAAATCAAAAGAAAAGGAGATGATGTAACCATAGTCTCTTTTGGAAAAATGATGAAAGTAGCTTATGAAGCTGCCGACGAATTGGCCAAAGACAATATTCATGCAGAGGTAATTGACCTTAGAACGGTAAAACCTATTGACTACCCAACCATCATCGCATCGGTAAAAAAGACCAATAGATGTGTAATCGTTGAGGAAGCTAATCCAGTAGCGGCCATATCTGCTGACATTGCTTATAACATCCAAAAACAAGCTTTTGATTACCTTGATGCGCCAGTAATAAGGGTAAATTCCATGGATATTCCATTAAGTTATTCCCCAACATACATTGAGGTTACTTTACCGAATGTAAAAAGGACAATTGATGCAGTAAAGTCAGTTACTTATAATAAGAAGTAATTACAATACTCAATCACATGATTAAATTCAAGCAGTGCCAATGGCACTGCTTTTTTTTATTATTCCATCTAATTCTTTAAATAAATAATAGTTTAAAGCACTGTAAAATCAATTCCAAAGGGATTCAACCTTTGGAATGAGGGTATTTCCAAATCAAGGCTGTAGGTAAATCTTAACGCAAAATGAATACTCACTGGCTAAACAAAAAAAAACTCGGCCGAAAAGGCGTCAAACAGTTTTTTTATTCTTTACGCCATTGAGCAATCCATTTTACTAATTTCCATAAGGCCGGAAAAGAAATTTAAGTAAATCCAAGTTATTTACCCTAAGTCACTTAACAATATCTTCCAATCCAGGCAAAAATACTTTCACCAATATTCTTCTATTTTAACGCGAAAATGGAGGTGTTCTAATAAGGGAAACACCAGTAGATTAAATGATTAAACCCAGCTCCATTTCGCTGGTTATTTATGCAACCCTATATATAAAAAAAATGGCTGCAAAATCATTTGTTTCGCAGCCATTTCTTATTCCGATTTCCGGTATTGTTTTAACCATTACCGCCTTTTCATATTTCCTCCAAGTGCACCCAAAGCTTTTTGAGCACCACCCATTTTATTCATTTGCTTCATCATTTTCCTCATATCAGAAAACTGCTTCATCAGGTTATTTACCTCTTGAATGGTTCTTCCGCTTCCATTTGCAATTCTTTTTCTTCGGCTACCGTCAATAAGGGATGGGTTTCCTCTTTCCTGGGGCGTCATACTTCTGATGATTGCTTCTATAGGAATGAAAGACTCATCATCTATATCCAGACCTTTTATAGCTTTGCCCATTCCTGGGATCATTCCCAATAGGTCCTTGATATTACCCATCTTTTTGATCTGATCCAGTTGAGAAAGGAAATCATCAAAATCAAATTGGTTTTTCCTTATTTTCGCATTCAGGCGTTTTGCCTCATCTTCATCAAATGATTGCTGTGCTTTCTCTACCAAGGAAACCACGTCCCCCATACCCAAAATCCTCTGGGCCATACGATCAGGATAAAACAGGTCAAGATTTTCCATCTTTTCACCTGTTGAAATAAACTTGATAGGTTTATTTACTACGTGACGAATTGAAATTGCCGCACCACCTCTACTGTCTCCATCTAACTTGGTAAGTACAACTCCATCAAAATCCAACCTTTCGTCAAAAGTTTTTGCGGTATTGACTGCATCTTGACCGGTCATCGAATCGACCACAAACAGGGTTTCTGAAGGTTTCAAGCTTTCTTTTAAAGCTGAAATTTCATTCATCATGACTTCATCAACAGCAAGTCGACCCGCAGTATCCACAATGACAGTCTTTTTTCCCGTCTTTTTGGCATATTCCACAGCATTGGTAGCTATCTCCAGTGCGTTTTGGTTGCCAGGTTCTGCATATACTTCAATTCCGATTTGTTCACCAAGTGTCTTAAGTTGTTCAATGGCTGCAGGGCGATAAATATCACAAGCAACAAGTAAAACCTGACGACCTTGTTTTTTCAAATAGGTCCCTAATTTTCCTGAAAAGGTAGTTTTACCAGAGCCTTGTAACCCTGAAATCAAAATAATTGAAGGATCTCCTTTTAAGCTAATTTCTTCTTTTGCGCCCCCCATTAACTGGGTCAACTCTTCCTGCGTGATTTTAACTAGCAACTGACCGGGAGAAACGGCTATCAAAACGTCCCTTCCCAAGGCTTCCTCCTTAATCTTGTCAGTAACCTCTTTGGCTACCTTATAATTCACGTCAGCGTCGATCAGAGCTCTCCTAATTTCTTTTACTGTGGTAGCTACATTTATTTCTGTAATCTTCCCCGTGCCTTTTAAGGTTTTAAAGGCTCTGTCTAATTTAAAACTGAGATTATCGAACATGTCATTTTTGTTTTGAATCAACAAAAATAGCCATTTTTTTTAAGCAAGTCGGTCTAAAACTGCAAAAGAATGCGTACATTTTATAAAATTGATTATAATGACATATGTCAACATAAATCAGTTTGGAGGTTTAATAAAAAGACGAATTGTTGCATTTAATATACAAAAATACCCTGATCAGGGTATTTTATTGATCAAAAAAATGTCGTTACTTACAAATTCAAATTAAACAGTATCAAACAATTACAATTTAAATTATCATTTGTTCATCCAAATAACTTAAATAATGATAAAAGACCAGATCCCGCTTTTTATTCCTATTGGAAATTTTTCTGACCATTGTAACAGCCTTGATGGAAGAAAATTATTGCCATTGATTCACCTTATCCAAGAAATGGAATTGAGGTTTTATAAAACAGAGAAATTTCTCGGAATCCATGATTTGAGTGGTATAACACTTAATGCAATTGGTTTAAATGGAATTCATGTTAAATTATTAGACGCCGTATTAAAATTAAGATTAGTACCTCTTTTCGATTGGCTATCTTGGAAAACTGAAGCCGAAAGGTACTATCAAGACCCTTCTTTGCTAATTGGTTCAGATACTGTTACGCTTGGAAAAGTCATGACAGTATTGCTTAGATCTCAAACTATTTATGGCCCTTCATTTCTTGAATCCAAGATTAAAGACAGATTTGTACTTACCCTACTTAAAGCCATCGTTCATTCTTTAGATCAATCTAGTATTTCAGGTTATTTAAATACTGATATAGTTGATTAATCCAGAATAACAAGTCACAGGTATTATATTACTCAATATAGCACACAATTTTTTATGCTTAACACCCTCTATTTTTTTCTTTATTTGGCCTTAAAATTGCATTAGTAATTCACACTAATGTTAAATTATTTATTACGGAATGCGAAAAGCTTTAAATTAAGATGAACTTATCACCGCCCAATCTATATGCGGGGTAATCCAAATACATTTTATTTACGTAACTTTCTGAGTTTGTAACAGAACTTGAAATCCCAAATCCTAGACCATCTTAGGATTGGTGCATTGAGATGAAAACCACGTTATTCCCCTTCTTCTACCTATCAAATTAACAAGGAGGCTAAAGGAGGAATTGAAACAACTGATTTTAAATTGGTTACATCAGAAAACGTAACAGTAATTGCAAATTTCGAGTTAAAGAGTAATTAGGAACCCAGATTGATTTTAATAATCAATCTGGGTCTATAGGTTAAACAAGTGTTAATGATAATCCAAAAATCAATCCATTCACATCAAAAGAATGTGATTACCATATTTTTGTTCCTGATAGGAATTGGTTTTCAGTTCAGCTTATCAGCACAATCAACCCCTTCAGTAAAGCTTGAAAAAGTGGATCCTTCCTGCTCTGGAAATGGTGCTATAACTGCTTTGCTCGAAAACGTAAACAATTCGGGGAATTTGTCCTACAACCTATTTTCCCTGCCTGGAGAGACCCTTATAAACACCACTCAAAACGGTGTTTTTGAAGGTTTAGAAGATGGAAAGTATAGGGTAACGGCAAATTATACCGTTGATGATGTTCCACAAGAAACTTCATCAGAAATAACACTAAATGCTGATTTTCAACCCTTGTCTTTCACTGTACTTTCAACCGGACTGTGCGAAAGTGACTTAGGAAGAATCGAAGTGGTGACTCAAACAGGTTCACCAGCCAGTTTTCAGTTACTAGGCCCCTCACAAAAGCCACCACAAGATAGCTCGGTATTCGAAGACCTTGAGGCTGGGAATTATACGATCATTGTTACTGACGACTGTGGCGACAGACTTTCTCAATCTTTTGAAATTCAGAAAGCAGAAATATTAATTGACCCGGATTATCAACAATTTGAGAATGCTTTAAACAGTTGTGACGTAATTAGTGTAGGTCATCTTGTAAAATCCATCGGAACAGCTATCGCCTACCCCCTTCAGGTTAACTATTCGGTCTATACTCCTGGGGGAGCAGTTGAAGAGGTTATCACAGAGATAGTAAGTGGTGACCCCTTAGAAAATATAATTTATGGGGACCTCCCATTTTTTTACGACCAAGCCTATACCTATGACATTACAATAACAGATAATTGCGGACAAACCTCCATCTTGGAAGGAAATGAGATAAATCGAAAATTGACCATTTCCGATGATTTGCTATGGGGTGCTGGATCGTGTGGAAAAAGGCGCCTTTCTATTAAACCTTACAATTTTACTGCTCCATTCACTATTAATTTTACTGACTTCCCAGACGGGTTCGACCCTTTAACTTTCAATTCTGGGTATCCGGGCCCATTTAATGAAGAAAATGTTTTTTTCGGTTCAACTGAAATGCCAATCCCTTCTGGGACTTATGCTTTCACCTTAATAGATGCCTGCGGTAATTCAGCAAGTGTTTCAAAAGAGTTACTAGATGTACTAAGTGGTCCAGGAGCCACGGTTTACAAAGGTTGTGGTCCAGACATGGGTTCACTCCAACTAAACAGTTTTGATTTTGAATTTACCAAAGTGGAATTGACAAAGGCACCCGCTTCCTATACCGGCACAGTGCCAGCAGATGTAAGTCAAAATATAAGTTTTAGCATCGACCCTAGGAGATTTTTCATGAATAACCTCCCTGCAGGCGAATATGAATTTACCTCTTCAACCAGTTGTAAAACGACTCATATTACCAAGGTAACCATAGAAGGGGTCAATGTGAGTGAGAATAAAATTGACATCACTAAAAACTGTGGGGCTTTTAACCTCTACCTAAAGCATGAAGACAATTTAAATAGCAATCAAACGCCTCTTTTCGGCATCCAAAAATTTGATCCTGTAACAAGTAATTGGACTCATCCGGTAACAGGACAAGTTTATACAGATTCCAACGAATTAAGTAATGAAAATGCTGTCCTGATGGTCAACGGTGCTTCTAATATCAATCAAAACTATTTTGGAAAGTTGAGATTGGTTAAATCAATGCGAATCTGGAAAAATGGAGAAGACATGGTCCTAAACAGGCCACAAACTAGCTATTGCCTTGAAACCTTAGAAACATTTGAAATAAAAGAAAAAAGTACTTTCAATAACATCAACACTTTCAAATGCAGTGGTGACAATTATGAGCTATCTGTGACCGCTGATGGGTATCTTCCTATCACCTTTAAAATTGTGGAAAAAGACGGCTTACCATTTGAGATAGACAATGGTGAAGACCCCTTATTTAAAGGTTTGGAATCTGGTAGATACAAACTACAATTAGAGGATGCTTGCGGCAACCTGACCAATACTTCTGTGCAGGTAAGGGGTGAAAATTTACCTAAAATCATCCCTGAAAACCTCTGTGAGGGAGAAGATGGTGCTTTGTTAATTAGGAACCTGGACTTCCTTCAATTTGAATGGTACAAAGGTGGGGCCCCAGATGTTATTTTAAGCACTGGTCCACGCCTTGAATTTTCACCCTTCAATTTGAATTCCCAATCGGGGACGTATTATGTAAGGATTAGTGATAATAATCCTGAATCTTGTGTCAACAAAACGCTCGAATTCAACCTCGATGCATCGAGTTTAAACCCTAAGCCCGGGGAAGGTCAGGAAGTAGCACTCTGCAAAGGAGAAATTGTTAACTTATTTGATTTTTTAGAGGGACCTTATGACAATTATGGAACATGGAGTGAAACAAGTAATAGCGGCGGGCTAATTGACAATACCTGGTCATCTTCCGATGTGGAACCTGGCACCTATACATTTAACTACTTCATTACAGGCATCTGTTCGGGAGAGAGAAGCACAACCGTAACCATTAACCTAGCTGAAGTTCCTGACGCTCCTCAAGGAAACCCTATCCAAGAGTTTTGTAACCCAGGAAGCTATACTTTGGCTGACTTGCAAGTAGAAGGGACAAATATTCAATGGCACTTGTCTCCTCTTGGAGAGGCCATACTGCCTCCCGAAACTATTCTTGCAAATGAGGTGACCTATTATGCTACCCAGTCAAATGGCACCTGTCTTTCTGATGAAAGGCTAGGCGTAAAAGTACTCATCTATTCGGAAATTGAGGACAACACCATTTCTGGGGAACAAACCTTATTTCAAATGGAAACCCCAGAAGAAATTATTGGTACTTCACCTCAGGGTGGATCCGGAAATTTCACCTATGTATGGGAGGAAAAAACAAGTACTTCCGAATGGGAGCTTATCACTGGAGCAGAAGGGCAAAATTACACCCCATCACCCTTATTAGAAACGACTAGCTATAGAAGAACGACATCTGATATGGTTTGTGGCGATTTCGTAAGTAATACAGTCACAATTACAGTCGAGGTTGCACCTATTATAGCAAATGATGATTCATATGGCCCCCTAAAAAATTACGAATCACATGATTTGCCATCGATTTTACAGAATGACTTCTTTAAAGGCGAATCAATTCTACCTGGTAGCATTGTCATTAGCATCCTGGACATTACAGATAAAGAGGGAAATGTAATCGAATTAGATTTCCAAATCGATGAAAACGGTAATATATCCCTACCTGAAGACATCTACCCTGAGAGCTATAACATTCGCTACAGTATATGTCAAAACGAAGTTCCTGAAAATTGCAGTGAAGCAAATATAACCCTTGAGGTTATAGGTATTTCAGTAGAAGCAGTGAAGAACATTGACAGAACCCAAGCCTTGCCTGGAGAAATTGTTAACTATGCGATCACCATCAAAAACACCAGCACTTTCACTTTAGAAAACATTGTCCTTACTGAGATTCTTCCTGAAGAGTTGATGGTCTTGTCATCCAGCCCTGATTTAAGTCCATCCAATACCTGGGAAATTGCTACCCTTGCTTCTGAAGAATCTATGGATTTCATTTTATCCATAATGCCAACTGAAGCCGGGAACTTCACCAATAAATTAAACATAGATGTTGAGAATTATAACCAAACGATAAGCAGTGATGAATTGCAGGTAAGGCCGAAAATGATTGACATGAGCATTCAAAAATCCTCCTCCAGCACTTCAGTAAACGATGGAGGTTCATACGACTACCAAATAATCGTAAACAACAATGGTCCAGATCAAGCTGATAATATTAAAATAATAGATTTCCTACCTCCTCAATTAAAATATGTCGATGCTTCCCTAACCTCTAACGGGCTATTTTCTGCCCCAATTTTCTCACAGGAAGGAGATTTATTGATTTGGGAAATACCGCAATTTGCAGTTGGAGCAACCTTTCAAATCACCTTAACAGTAATTGCTGTTGATGATGGGAGAATCAGTAACAGGGCTGAAGTGAGTGCTGATGGAATAGATGTAAAACCAGAAAATAATACTTCCATTGAGGTAAAAACCATCTTACCACTGTTTATTCCAAATGTCATCAAGCCAGATGGGGATGGAAAAAATGAAACCCTTGTTATCAGGGCATCGCATAGATTTGAACGCTTGGAGTTAATAATATATAATAGGTGGGGAGACATTGTGTACGCTTCCAAAGATTACGAGAACGAATGGTCTGCCGAAGGTTTATTGGCAGGTACTTATTACTATCAGGTGATTGGGGTAGATTTTAACAAAATAGAAAAAAAGTACAAAGGCTGGATCCAGGTGATTAAGTAAAATATGAAGCCAAAAAATTTAAATAGCATTCTTATTATTTTAGGTGTATTCCTCACACTGACAAACGTTCGTTCCCAACAGCTGCCACAATACAGTCAGTATGTATTTAATGGCGTGCATGTCAACCCTGCCTATGCCGGTTATAAAGTAGAGCCCTTTGTACAAGCTACGTACAGAAGTCAGTTTAGTGGTTTTGAGGGAGCTCCCCAGACATTTTCATTGGCTGCAGATATGGGAAATTTGGATGAGACTATGGGTTTTGGGATAAACATAAACGCTGACCGGTTTGGGGCCAGCGAAATTCAATCCTTCTTGCTAACCTACTCTTACAATGTCCAGATTTCATATGAAAGTTTTTTAGCATTAGGTGTCAGTTCGGGTTTCACTTCCTATGGCCTTGATGCCAGTAAATTTCAGGCAGACGACCCTACTGACCCTGGCATCCCTCAAGGAAGTATCAATGCCATAACCCCCAATTTAAATTTGGGCATCTATTTTTACACCCCAGTCTTTTTCACAGGTTTGAGCGCTTATAATTTAGTAGGACAAAACATTTTAGAGAATAAAAACCTAGCTGTAGCAACCCACAATCCCCACTTTTATTTCCAAATGGGAGCATTACTTCCTTTAACGAATGAGGTATATTTTAAACCATCCATACTAGTCCGTGAAGACCTAAATGGTCCCACGAGTTACGATATCAATGCCATGTTTTTATTGCAAGAAAACTATTGGATTGGCACTTCTTTCCGGTCGGGATTAACTAAAAACCAGACCACTATTTCCGAAATTTCGGGAAACAGGACTGCACTTGCTTTGCTTTTTGACATTTTTATTACCGAGGAACTCCGGATGGGTTATGGGTACGATTTCAATTTGAACAGTAAGAGCAATTATACCAATAACAGTCATGAAATTTCTCTTGGCTACTACCTCAACAATAAATGGCTCAAACAACGCGATCAGAGAAGATTCTAAAATAAAGGTAGGCGGTATTATGTTGTTATCTTTCAACCATTGAGATTTTTTAAATTGAATAATAAACATTGATTATTTCCATTAATAAATGGTTTAATGCTCATATTTTACTTGAAACAGCTTTATCAAGGACTTAATCATTATAATTGCATTAAATAAAAAATTGTCATGCTAAAAAGCAATTCCTAATCACGAGAGACGATGACAAAACCCAACCAACAATCGATTGTAATGCTTGGTGCCAGTGGTGCCGTTGGCACAGCCACTTTAAACACTCTTCTTTCTTGCAGAAATATTTCGAAATTAACCTTACTTGGAAGAAAAACCATTTCAGGTATTGAAGCTGATTTTGTAAATCAACATAAAATTAGCGTTAGTGACAACGGTTCTTATGAGGCATTTTTGACTGGTCACAGCAGTGCCATTTGCACTTTAGGTGTAGGTGAACCTTCAAAAATAAGCAAAGAAGAATTTATAAAAATTGATAAAATAGCGGTGTTAGATTTCGCCATAGCATGCAAAAGAGCTGGAATTAAACATTTTGAGTTATTGGCTTCAGTAGGGATACACCCAGCATCAAGGTATTTCTATTTAAGAGCAAAAGGGGAATTGGTGGAAGCTTTAAAAGACTTGAATTTTGATCGATTAAGTATATTTCAGCCCTCTATGATTTTAACTCCCTCAAACCGTTATGGGCTATCGCAAGCCATTACCTTAAAAGTTTGGCCACTTTTGAAGCCCTTTTTATTGGGAAGCCTAAGGAAATACCGAGGCATTCCAGTGGAAGTGTTAGGGCAGGCAATGGCAAAAAATATTTTTATCAAAGGTGAAGGCTACGAAATTTTACAATGGGATCAGTTTTATACGGTTTTTAAACAAAATGACTAAAACCCTACAAAGGTCCCGCCTGTAGTCAGAAAAGCAATGGGCTTAATAATTAACATAAAACCCAAAGGACTTTCTATTATAAAACTTGGTCTCGCCAACACTAACACAAAGGATGGGGCTATACTAGATTGAAGGTAGAAAAAACACTTCTTTATTTTTATTTGATTGATCAAGATTTTCTACCTTGAAATCGAAAAGAATCACCATCAGAAACATCCACGGAACATTATTGATAATAATTGCATTCAACAGACGCCCAGCGTCCAAGCCATCTGCGATAATCCGGCCTTTTTTACTAATTTGCAGATTGAATTTTAAACCTAACCTAATTCAAGACGATTAGACCATGAAGTTTGATTTGAAAGCAGATGTATTACCCCATTTCTTAGCGATTTCTTCCTTTTACCTAATCGTGGTTCTCTATTTTTCCCCAATTGTATTTGAAGGAAAAATGATGTTCCAGTCAGACATTCTCCAATGGGAAGGTTCTGCCAAAGAGCTTTTAGACCATAGAGAAAGCACAGGCGAAGAAGCCCTGTGGACCAACCGAATGTTTGGCGGAATGCCCGCCTATCTGATTCATTTGGCACCTAAAGGGGACATTACTAACACAATTATTAAAGTATTAACCCTGGGACTTCCCCACCCCATTAGTGCCCTTTTCTTTGGGATGGTCTCCATGTACCTATTACTGCTCTGTTTTAAGGTTCGTTCTGTAATTGCACTCTTAGGTGCTTGGGCATTTTCTTTTAACACCTTTAATTTTCTTAGTCTGGAAGCCGGGCACAATGCGAAAATTTGGGCGGTATGTATTGTCCCTCTACTATTGGCAGGTGTACACTTAGCTTTCACTAATAAAAAACTTCTGGGTGTAGTACTTACCGGATTAGCGGTGTTGCTTCAATTAAAATTCAATCACCTCCAAATCACCTATTACACCCTATTATTGGTTATTGTATATGGAGTAGGTCAATTGGTCCTTGCTTACAAGCAACAACAGTTGCCAGCTTTCGCCAAAGTTACCGGCATGTTGTTATTGGCAGCTTTGATAGGAGTAATGGGACATGCCGCCAGATTAAGTTCGGTATTGGAATATGGAACGTATTCTATTCGAGGGGAGCGTAATCTTCCTGCTGTCAATCAAAACGATACTGGACTTGACAAGGACTATGCTTTCAATTGGTCCAATGGAAAGCTTGAAACTTTCACTCTATTAATCCCCAATTATTTTGGCGGTGCTTCGCAGGAAGCCGTTCCCAAAAATTCAGCTTCTGAGAAAGCACTTAGAGCCAATGGAGTTGACAATCCGCAGGTCAATCAATTTATCAATGGCGCTCCCACCTATTGGGGTGACCAACCATTTACGGGTGGCCCGATATATGGTGGAGCAGTTATGATATTCTTGTTTGTTTTAGGGATTATCTTTGCTCCTCCTTTGTATAGAAATGTTTTTCTGTCCATGACTTTGTTAACGCTTATGCTTTCATGGGGGAAAAATCTAGCTTGGTTTAATTACTTGCTTTTTGATTATTTCCCTGGTTACAATAAGTTTAGGGCTGTTTCCATGGCATTGGGAATGACTCTATTTGTAATCCCATTGTTTGGTGCCATAGGACTTGAAAATGTTCTAGGCAAATCAGGTGAAAAAGAAACCAAAAAATCTTTTCTTATAGGAGTTGGGATTACCTTGGGTCTAATAGTGTTAGGAATCATATTCGCATCCTGGGCGGGTTACCAATCCTCTGCTCCTAATTCAGGATATCCTGATTGGCTGATGGCTGCACTCAAAGCCGATCGAAAAAGCATGCTTATGTCTGATGCGATGAGGTCTGGGGTCTTTATTTTGATTTCAGCAGTCCTACTAGGGTTAGTCCTTTTCAATAAATTAAAAACCAATTATGCTGCTTTGGGCATTGGTATACTATTACTGATAGACCTTTGGGGAATCAATAGCCGTTACCTGGATAAGGATAGCTTTACTGATAACCCTAGCGAACAACATTTCGCAGCTACTCCTGCTGACAATAAAATAAGTGCTGACAAAGACTATTTCCGTGTATTGAATATCCAAAACCCCTTCAATGATGCCCGAACGAGCTATCGATTCAACAGCATAGGGGGCTACCATGGAGCCAAAATGAGCAGGTACAATGACCTGATAGATAGAATCCTGGGTACCGAAATCAACAACTTCGTGAAAAAAGCTCAGGAAGGAGATTTTGATTACAAAGGCATTCAGACACTTAACATGCTGAACACCAAATACCTTATGGCAGGAAGGGCTGAAAATGCTGTTTTCCTAAACCCTGAGGCAAATGGACCCGCTTGGTTTCCAGAAAGCATAGAAGGCACAAAAACAAATGAGGAAGAGATTGAGGCCTTGACAAAAGTAAACACCAAATTGACGGCTACCTACAATGCTCCAGACAATGAAAATCAAAGCATAAGTCCTGGTAAAGGTGATATTTCTCTGAGCTCTTACTCACCTGATGTATTGACCTATAAAGCATCGGTAGAGAAATCTGGCCTGGCTGTTTTTTCCGAAATCTATTACCCTAAAGGCTGGAAAGCTTTTGTAGATGGGCAAGAGACACCTATACTACGCGTGAACTACCTATTGAGAGGGCTTGTGCTACCAGAAGGAGACCATCAGGTAGAAATGCGCTTTGAACCAACTGCTTACTATCGTTGGGAGTTACTTTCTGTAATTGTTCAATACTTAGTAGTCTTGTCCTTACTATTTGCTGTTTTCAAAAATTTAAATACTCAACAAGATCCGACTGCTTAAAAATGACAAAAGACGTTGCCCAATTTTATGACAAATTTGCCAACCAGCAAATCAAAACTGGTGTAAATTCAAGACACCTCAGCATTATTTCTAAATTAAAAAGTGCAGGTTTAAAACCACACCATAAGGTTTTAGAAGTGGGTTGCGGAATAGGTACGGTCAGTCAACTCATTGCTAAAAATACTACCAAGGGAGAAGTCTTGGCCGTGGACATAAGCCCAGAAAGTATCGCGCAAGCAAAATCAATAAGGAAAGGCTTTGATAACCTTCACTTTGAAGTATCTGACATGAAGGGTTTTCATAAAGCAGACACCTTATTTGATGCCATCGTTTTCCCCGACGTACTGGAGCATATTCCAGTGGAAGATCATTTTGCGTTATTTGAGACCATAAAAAAGCACAGTCATTCAGACACTTTTATTTTTATTCATATTCCTTCTCCTAGGTTTTTGGAATGGATGATCGCAAATGAACCAGAAAAACTTCAGGTAATTGATCAACCTCTAGATACCGGAGAACTGGTTAGTAAATTGTCGGCAAATGATTTTTACCTTGATAAAATGGACACCTACAGTCTTTTTTATAAGGAGAAAGATTACCAATATTTCGTATTTAAAGTGAAACAGTCCATACAAAGTACCAATCATAGGGACAAATGGTCTATTTTAAAGGAAAGGTTATTGATCAAATTAAAACAAAAATTACCTGCTTTTTAAACTTCAATCGACCAATAAATGATCCTCTATATCTCTCCTATTCCTACTGCTTTTATCCAAAGGGATATAGAAATGCTAAGCCCTACATTTCGCATTGTTCACCTCAATTTCACAGCGAATCCCTATTTATTGCCATTTTTTTTCGTAATTCAATTTCTTCAGCTAATGATATTGCTTCCATTCACGAAGAAATACCTTTGTTTTTTTGCTGGATACCATACCATTATTCCTGTTTTTCTAGGAAGGTTATTTAACAAAGAGGTCATTATTGAATGCGGAGGTACAGACGCCATGCACCTACCTAAAATAGATTATGGTAACTACAGAAAAGAATGGCTTAAAAAAGCCACGGTATATAGTTTTAAAAATTGCTCTCTAATCCTTCCGGTATCTCATTCATTGGTAAAATCAACTTATACCTACGATGCAGAATCCCCGAGACTACAGGGTTTGTTACATTTGATACCTGACCTAAAGACAGAAATACAAGTTGTTTACAATGGCTTTGATGACCAATTTTGGACTGATGATCAAAGGAAAAAATCACCATTTTCCTTTGTAACAGTAGCCACGGGTATTTCAAAAAAAAACCGGGCTTTGGTAAAGGGCATAGACTTGGTTCTTGAACTGGCAAAAGTTTTCCCAAGCTATTCATTTACGATAATTGGTGATGAAAATTTTCAAACCACACTTCCAAATGTCACCGTAATGCAATCACTTAGCCAAAAAAAAATTCGAGAGGTGTATAGGGTTAGCCAATTTTACTTACAGCTTTCCTATTCGGAAGGTTTTCCTAATGCCCTCGCTGAAGCTATGCTATGTGGATGTGTTCCGATAGGGAGTGATGTCGGTGAAATTGCTAAGATAATTGGTGAGACTGGCTTTATCTTGCCAAAAAAAGATTTCAGCCTTCTACATAGCTTGGTTTCGAAATTACATCAAATCGATTTGGAAATCCTCCGAATTAATGCGGTGCTAAGAGTAAAAGAAAATTTCAATTATACCTTGAGAAAAGAAAAGCTGATTGCTATTTTAAAATAATTTTGACGCTTGCATAAAAAAAATCTCCAGTTTTGAATGAAATATTCAAGGAATAAAATCGACCATTGATGGCAGGTGTTAAGCAAAGTGTACTTACGACCATTTTTTCCTACCTGGGCGTCCTGGTGGGTTATGTCAACTTGTTGTGGTTGTTTCCTTACGTACTTAGTCCATCTCAGATCGGATTATTTAAGACTGTTCAGGACATTGCTTTGCTTTTAGTTCCATTTGCTCAATTGGGTATCGGTCATGGCATAACCCGCTATTTCCCTAGATTAAGGGGCAATGAATTTGCCTTCTTTAGTTTCAGTCTGGTCATCGCTACGATTGGCTTTATTATGGTGGCCTCCATGTTTTTTGTTTTCAAAAACCCAATTATTAATGCTTTTGCGGAGAAAGCCCCAGAGGTTATCAACTACCTTGTTGTGGCCCTGCTAATTACCTTCTTCTCACTCATCAATTCACTTTTGGAAGCATTTTGCAGGTCATTTTTAAAGGTTGCCATTCCCTCTTTGATCCGGGATGTATTCCTTAGAGTCTTTATGGCAATGCTGATCATCGGGTACTCCTTGTCCATTTATTCCTTTGATAACATGATTTGGGGCCTGGGAGTGGTGTATATATTGGCCATGATTTCTATCGTGATATACATGAAAAGGGAAAGGATATTTAAATTTGACTTTAATTGGGAAGGAATTACACGGCCATTTAAGAAAGAATATTTACGATACAGTTTGATCACCCTCTTGGGCACTGCTGGAGCCCTGCTCATCATGAAAATTGACAGCATTATGGTGAGCTCCATGATAGGACTCGACGCCAATGCGATCTATACCATTGGTTTCTCCATAGCGGTAGTCATAGAAATGCCAAGAAGGGCCATATCTCAGGTAGCCATGCCTGTTATTTCCGAGAAGTTTGCGAAAAATCAACTCGCAGGGATCAATGCGCTCTACAAAAAAATTGCAATCAACCAGCTATTAATTTGCTTGCTAATCTTCTTGATGATCTGGATCAATATCGAAAACCTTTACCATTTTGTTCCCAATAGGGCCATTTATGAACAAGGAAAATGGGTGGTTTTATTGATAGGTTTGGGTAAACTAACGGACGTTATTTTTTCTGTCAACGGAGAAATAATCGTCTTTTCAAAGTTTTATACCTTTAATATCACGGCTACACTTTTAATGAGTGCTGCGGTAATCATTTTCAACCTTGCTTTGATTCCACTATACGGAATTGAAGGTGCTGCATTGGCCTCTTTGATTGCCATGTTTTTTTATAACCTGGTGAAATTTATCTACATAAAAATAAGATTGGGCTTTAATCCTTTCACACCCGGTGTGTTTTTCATACTTATTGCCGGTGGCCTTAGCTGGGCGGTTTCGTATTATTTGATACCTACTTTTGAAGCCGTCATCCCTGATATTTTAATCAGAAGTGGTATTGTTACGGCTGTTTACCTCTCGCTGGTTCATCTTTTTAAAGCAGCTACCGAAACTGAGGCTTTGGTAATTCAAAAAGTTAAGGGAGTGTTATCAATCATAGTAAACCGGTGAAGATCAACTTAAAGCAAATTATTTTATAATTGGAGTGCTCAGGAAATCTACCTACATGCCCGATAAAAATTGAAGAATTTTCACTAATTACATTTTTGAAATGCCGTCAAGTAAAATTGCCAACTGCTGAGTAATGTTTTTTCTACTGTATTTTTGAATGTTTTCCTTTGCTATACCTATTTTTTTCCCTTTGTCAAAATTACGAAGAAATTGAACCAACCCCTCTTCATCCTGGTGAGCAAAAACTTTACCTGCCCCCGACGCTTCAATAATAGAAGCTGAATCTCCCAAAGGGTCCCCTAGTGCCAATACTTCTCGGCCAGTAGCCATGTATTCAAATAATTTCCCTGGGATATTGCCTTTGGCATTTTTGGTATTGGTAAGGATCAAAAGCAATAGCTGGGCTTTTTCATAAAAAGAAAACACTTCACTGTGAGAAACATAACCTGACAATTCAATATGTGCGTTGAACCATTTATCTTGAGCTACCAAAGATTTTATATTCTCATTCACCCTTCCGACAAAAGTAAGCCTAACCTTGCCAGAGGTCTCTCCAAAAACAGTTTTTAGTGCCATTAAAAATGGAAAGGGATCTCTAATACCGTCAATCACCCCGGAATAAACAATTTCTAAAACTGACGTTTGCTGATCCGGAGGAACAAGCGAATCAGGAATATCTGCCGGATCATAACCATTTAACACTACCTGCACATTTTTGGCTCCTATCTCCTGCATCTCTTTCTTGAAAGTAGGGGAAATGGTAACCAGGCTGTCCGCTTCTTTAAATACGCTGGCTTCAAGCTTTTGGTGTTTTTTTCTGGCAAACTGGCTTAATTTAAGCGTATCCAAAAACTCCCAATTAGACCAAGGATCACGAAAATCTGCAAGCCAGGGAATACCTGTTTTTCTTTTCAGGTTTCTCCCTATCAAATGCATGCTGTGGGGAGGTCCGGTGGTGATGATGGCTTTAAAATCATTTTGTTCACAGATTTCCGACAAAAAATTAACCGCTGGTTTGATCCAAAATAGTCGTGGATCTGGAATTAATAAATTCCCTCTGAGCCACACGGCAAGTTGGTCCAGTGTCCCTGGATCCTTGTACTCAAGGATGCTGGCGGTATCCTTTGGCTGTTGCTTTTTAAGGGACCTAAATAACTGATAAGGCTCCCAGATAGGGAACTTTAAAACCTCAGTGTGCTTATCTATTTCTTTCTCAAGTGAGCTATCTAGTAAAGCAAAATCTGGGTTTTCAGGGGTGAAAATTACCGGTTGCCAGTCAAAATCAGGAAGGTACTTGGAAAACTTCAGCCAGCGTTGAACTCCGGATCCAGCACTTGGTGGCCAGTAATAGGTAATGATCAAAACCCTTTTCATACAGCAAAAAAAATCAAGCAGGAAATGACAATCCTGCTTGAATGATAAAAATTAATTATTCGCCCTGCGCCAGTGAGAAACCTCTTTCACCATCGAAGGTGTAAAGGTGCTCTGTTTTGATAAAGTCAAAACCAAGAGCTTCCACTTGTTTCAGCACTTCAATGGTTTGACCATGAGTAATGCTTTTATCATCAGCATCAAGGAACCTCACTCTCCAGTGATCAGAACAAAATGTCTCTTTCATTCCATCAGGGTACACGCGCACACCTCTATTGGTGACGAGTTGCATCTTCAATCCATCAGCATTAACTGTTCTAAGTTTATCTCCCATGACATTTGGATCTCTATTTCCTTCTTTCCAGTCAATAAATACATCCAGCCCTATCAATACTTTATCAGCAGCTTTTCTTGGTTTGATGGCCAATGCCTTCTTTATCTCGGCTTCACTTCGCTCAGCCTTAGCAAAAACCGCTTTTTTCATACTTTTAGGTTCTTTTCCCAATCTAGCGATCACTGCCTCAGCAAATTCCTGAGTACCTACTCTTTTGGTACTTATCCCGTCTTGAAAAATATCTCCAGTATGAAGGCCATCTTCTAGGGTAGCCATCCATGCATTACTGATCTTTTGAGCCACCTCTGGCTGACCGATATGCACCAGCATCATGATCGCTCCATTTAACAAACCAGAAGGGTTCGCAATGTCCATACCTGCAATATCAGGTGCAGATCCATGTATGGCTTCAAACATGGCCACGTCTTCTCCCACATTGGCTGATCCTCCAAGACCAACGGAACCTGTTACTTGTGCAGCTACGTCTGAAATTATGTCACCATAAAGGTTCAGGGTAACAATCACATCAAATATTTCAGGACTGTCAGCAATAAGTGCCGTTGCTATATCTATAATTTTATGATCTGTTTCAATGTCTGGATACTCCTTGGCCACCTCATTAAACACCTGATGAAAAATACCATCTGTCATTTTCATGATGTTGTCCTTGGTCATGCAAGTGACTTTCTTCCGCTTGTTCATGCGGGCATATTCAAAAGCATACCTGACGATCTTCTCACTACCCGGTCTCGAAATCAGTTTTAAACATTGAAAAACCTCATCCGTTTGTCTGTGTTCTATACCAGCATAAAGATCTTCTTCATTTTCCCTGATAATTACCAAATCTGTTTTAGGGAAATGCGTATGAATAAAGGGAGAGTAGGCTTTACAAGGCCTTACATTAGCGTAAAGGCCTAAAGTCTTGCGTGTGGTTACATTCAGACTCTTAAACCCTCCTCCTTGAGGAGTAGTGATAGGGGATTTTAAGAACACTTTGGTCTCTCTAAGTGAGTCCCATGCACTTGATGCTATCCCCGAACTTATCCCCTTTAAATATACCTGTTCACCTATTTCTATAATATCCGGTTCGATAGCTGCTCCTGCTGCTTCCAAAATTGACAAGGTTGCATTCATTATCTCCGGACCAATGCCGTCCCCAAATGCTACTGTAATTTTCTTTTTTTCGGTCATGTGGTAAGTGATTGAATTTTAAATATGTTTTTACCTTCAATACAAAAATAGAAAATATTGACATACAATCGATTTAACCTGAGAATTAATAGCCATTTTGAATCTAAAAAAGGGTTTATTCAGTCAATACCAATCCCTATACAAAAAAGTGCTCTCCTTGAAAGGACTTAAAACCATAAGACGGGTTCTGATATCACTTTTAGAAAAGGTCCCGAAAATCCTTTTATACAAAATATTTAAAACACCTTTTCAATTATTAAATGATTTTATAATTATTTAAAATACAATTTTATAGCTTGATTATGAAAGGTGGCTTTTTCGCGAATGTATGTTTTTTAACCGAATCTTTTGTGATTGATCAGGCACCTCGTATATTTGGGCCTTAACATTGAAGAATTGGAATGGCTGAACAAAAAAATATTCTTTCAGAGACTAAAGACGGAATACTTTATCTTACCATCAGCAGAGAGACCAAGCTCAACGCCTTAAATTTCAGCACCTTAGAAGAATTGAAAAACATTTTCAACGAGGTGAATGATAACAAATCAATAAGAGGTGTGATCATTACGGGAGCAGGAGAAAAGGCCTTTGTTGCTGGTGCTGATATCAATGAAATTTCAGAGCTCAACGAACTCAATGCAAGAAAGTTTGCTGAATTTGGTCAGGAAGTTTTTGATAATATTGAATCTTGTCATAAACCTGTAATAGCCGTAGTCAATGGTTATGCACTGGGAGGGGGATGTGAATTGGCTATTGCCTGCCACATGAGAATCGCAACGTCGAATGCCAAATTTGGGCAACCGGAGGTGAATTTAGGGATTATCCCTGGATATGGAGGCACTCAAAGACTTACCAACCTTATCGGAAGAACGAAGGCCACTGAAATCCTGATGACTGGGGACATGCTAGACGTCAATGAGGCAAAATCCTTAGGGCTACTAAACCATGTAGAAGCTTCAAAAGAAGATGCAATAGCCAAAGCTGAAGAGATTTTAAAGAAAATAATGAGCAAAGCACCATTGTCCATCGGTATGATAGTCGACTGTGTCAATGCTGTTTATGCCAGCGATGAAAACGGTTATCAAATCGAAGCCAATAGCTTCGCCAGATGCGTAAAATCCGAAGACTACAGGGAAGGAACCAATGCCTTTCTCGAAAAAAGGAAACCTAATTTTAAAGGGGAGTAAGCCCCTTTATTTATGGGCCTGTTAAAAAAATTAGCCGGGCAATCTGCCATCTACGGCATAAGTAGTATTCTCGGTAAATCGATTAATTTTTTACTTGTCCCACTGTACACGGGATATCTTCCAAAAGAAGAATTGGGTTCATTTACCATGCTTTATGCAATGATTGCATTTTTGAATGTCATCTTTACATTCGGCATGGAGACTACCTATTTTAGATTTTCTACAGGTAAGGGATTGGACCCGAAGGTTGTCTTTCAAAATGCACAATCGTTGGTTGCCGTGGTAGGTCTATCCTTAGGTGCAATTTTATTTCTTTTTGCAGAGAATCTAAGTTTACTATTTGAATATGATGGGAAGGCTCATTTGTTTCAGTGGGCAGCCATGATTTTGACAATAGATGCTTTGATGGCCCTCCCATTTGCACGTTTGCGACTGGACGGCAAGTCCTTGACTTTCGCCCTTCTTAAGTTGGTTAATATCGTTTTGAATGTAGGTTTTAACATTCTCTTTATCGTAGTGGCCTACCATATAGCTGAGGGAGAAATTTTGCAAGCGCTTCGTCCCGTGGTTTCTGAATGGTACAATCCAGATTGGGGGGTAGATTATATCTTATTGGCTAACCTACTGGCTAACTTGCTGATTTTACCAATCTTGTGGAAACTGGCAGGCCAATGGAAATTCCAATTAAAGCGCACCATCCTAAAACCGATGTGGCATTATGCACTTCCGCTGCTATTCATGGGACTGGCAGGCGTTATCAATGAAGTTTTTTCCAGAGGGCTATTTGAATATGCGCTTCCTGAAGGATTTTACCCTGAGTTAACTTCCAGAGAGGCCGGAGGAGTTTTTGGTGCCAATTTTAAGTTGGCAATTCTTATGAGTCTAATCATTCAGGCTTTCAAATATGCAGCGGAACCCATTTTTTTTCAACAATCTGAAAATAAAAACAACCCATTAATATTTGCAAGGGTAATGCACTGGTTCATTATCTTTTGCACCTTCCTGATGGTGGCAGTGGCAGTTAATTTAAAATTGATTGGCGCATTGTTTTTCCAGGATGAGGGTTATGCACCCGCGCTCCCAATGGTGCCTCTCCTACTGATGGGGTATTTACTACTGGGGATATATTATAATTTAAGTATCTGGTTTAAAATTACTGACCAAACACGTTATAGTTTTTATATCACATTGGTAGGAGCCATTGTTACCTTAGTCATCATTTTAACACTTGTACCCGTTTTGGGTTATATAGGTGGGGCATTGAGTACTTTTGGGAGTTATTTGGTCATGGTTTTGCTTTGCTATTTCATAGGACAAAAATATTACCCCATCCCCTATCAGACAAAAAAAGACATTAGCTACCTGTTGATTGCATTTGTATTAAGTTATGCAGGATTCCTTTTAGATACAGGGTCCCTGATTGTGAATTTTACTCTGCACTTCTCTATCATCCTATTGTATGGTGGATTCATTTTCCTGATGGAAAAAAAGGAACTATCTTCTTTATTAAAAACTATTTTCAAAAAGTAGCATGAAAATTAACGTCATCAATAAATCAAAGCATCCATTACCTGCCTATCAAACCAAACTATCAGCAGGATTGGACCTTACCGCAGAAATAACAGCGCCTATACAATTAAATCCTCTGGAGAGGAAACTAATTGGAACCGGCCTATATATAGAATTACCAGATGGTTTTGAGGCACAAATAAGACCTAGAAGTGGGTTGGCATACAAGCATGGCATTACAGTACTCAACAGCCCTGGCACGATAGATGCAGATTACCGAGGAGAAATAAAAGTTTTGTTGGTTAATAATTCTGACACTACCTTTACTGTTCAAGATGGTGAACGAATTGCACAGATGGTAATCGCCAGATATGAACAAATAGAATGGAATCCGCAAGAATCACTTTCTGAAACCGAAAGGGGGGCTGGTGGCTACGGAAGCACTGGTAAATAATTTAAAAAAATAAGCCCCAAACTTTTTTATTTGCGTTAGCTATCAGATGAACCAAAAGCACGGGTTAATTGTATATTTGAAAATAAGCTATAAATCATTATCCCTGACGGATGTCCGCAATCCTCTTGGGTAAGTATAGCACGTTACACGTTAGTCAAAATGAAGGTTTAGGTTATTAAATAGCTATAAACCTATAGCATGCATGAACATGAATAAATTGAATATTAATTTTTTTATCTGGTTTTTCAGTTTAATACTCCTAATGGGGATTTCCCACGAGGATGCTTTTGCTCAAAGCAAAATGAGCAGAAAAGAACGAAAAGCCAAAGAAAAGGAGCTAATGGCCAGCAGGCTATTTATTGAGGGGCAAAAAAACCTCATGCTGGAAGATTATGAAAAAGCCTATTTTTATTTTATCAAGGCTTTGGAATACGATGAAGAAGAAAGCGCTATTCATTTCAAACTCTCACAAATGATGGTTCGTGCCAAGCAATATGACAAAGCATTGAGCTACGGCCAAAGGGCTCTTGAGTTAGATGCTGACAATAAATACTACCATTTACAGATAGCTGAAATATACAATAGCCAAAATAAAACATTAGAAGCAGCAGGAGTTCTAGAAAATCTGATGGCTAAAGATGAGAATAACAGGCAATATATTTTAGACCTGGCTTCCATGTATTTAAAGCTTCAAGATTTCGATAAAGCACTGGAAGCGCTAAACAAAGCAGAGGAATATTTTGGTGTAGTAGAGCAACTTACAGCGCAAAAACAGCGGATTTACCTGAAGGAGAACAACTTGGAAATGGCCATAAAGGAAGGTGAAAAACTTATTGAAGCCCACCCTGGTAATTCAAGATTTGTACTTTCTCTGGTAGATGTACTTTTCAACAATAACAAAGCCAATCAGGCCTTGGAACTGGTACTAACCACCTTGTCTTCATACCCCAACCAGCCAGATGTAAAAATGGCGGCATATAAACTTTACAAGGAAAGAAATGAATTTGAACAAGCAAACGAATACCTAAAAGAGGCCTTTTCGAATCCTGATTTAGAAGGAGAGGTGAAGGCCGAAGCATTTTCAGCTATCTTGTCACAAATCCAAAATTCTGCAAGAGACCAATTACTAGATAGTCTTTCCAAACCAATGGAAGCTTTCCATCTTAACAATCCGAATAGCCTAATCGCTTTAGGAGACTGGAAATTACAGTTAAAAGAATTCAATGAAGCCATTGATTTTTATACAAGGGCCGCTAAAATTGCTCCTACAAACGAAAAATTATTCCAGCAATTGATACCTTTGATGTTTGAAAACCAGGTACCTTTTGATGAAATAGCTGAAATGGCGCTCATGGCAACTGAGAATTTTCAAGAAACAGCTGAGTTTTGGTTTTACCTGGGTACTGCTCAATCTGCAAACAAAGAAAATGAAGCTGCCAAAAAATCCCTTGAAGCATCTTTAAAGCTCAATAATGATGCAAATCCGCAATTGACCCTAATGGCCAATTCTCAACTAGGAGATGTGCTTTTTGGCTTGGAGGAAAAGGAAAGGGCATTTGAAATATACGACGAAGTTTTGGCTCAAAATGCCAATAATGAACATATACTGAATAATTATGCCTACTTTCTTTCTTTAGAAAAAAAAGACCTTGAAAAAGCATATAACATGTCGCTTAAATTGGTGAAAAAATTCCCCAACAATGCGACTTATCTAGACACACATGCCTGGGTTTTGTTTCAGCAGAATAAATTCGAGGAAGCTCGGCCATTTATGGAAAAAGCTTTAGAAATAGAGACAAAACCTAGCGGAGTGATGTTTGAGCATTATGGAGACATCATGTTTAAAATCGGGGAGAAAAAGGTGGCCATGGACTATTGGAAAAAGGCCATGGCTTTGGAGGATACATCAGAATTTTTGACACTTAAAATCAAAAATAAAACATACTATGAGTAAAGCTAAATTATTTACCTACCTCCTTGGAGTAGTGATGCTTTGGTCTTGTGCAAGAAAACCCATGTCTTACACTACCGATAAGGCGATGGATGAGTTTCAACCTAATTACCTCGATTTTAACTACTTGTCTGCAAAAGGTAGAATAACCTTAGAAGAACAAGATGGGAAAATCACAAAAGGGGTACTCAACTTAAGAGCAAAAAAAGACAGTGTTATATGGTTTAACATGTCTCCCGGGTTAGGAATAGAAGCGCTTAGGGGGTATATCAGTACAGATAGAATTAAGATTCGAGACCGAATAAACGGTCAAAAGATCGACATGGATTACGCTGAGTTTCAGAAAAAATATGGAGTGCCTTTGTCCTTTTCCTTATTTCAGAATTTGCTTTTCGCTAACCTCCCCCACGAATTCAGTTATAGAGACAGGTTAATTAGGGTCGGTAAAACTTTTGTATTAAAGCAGGAGCGAGAAAATATCACTTATGAAACCTCCATCGATGCGGGACATGGAAAAGTAACCCAACTGAAGAGTATCGCTTCACAAACCAGAAGTGGTAGTTTGGAAGCTTCCTATATGGACTTCAGAGATGTATCCAACCAGCCTTTCCCTTATCAAGCCATTATTAAAATGGTGCTGAGCTTGCCAGAGCGGCCAAAAAGTAATTTTTTCTTAAATGTAGAGATGATCAAAGTAGAACTGACGGATGACCCACTTAATTTCCCATACAATTTTTAATCAATTAAGCCAAGCTAGGGTTTTAGGGCTAATCCTATTTTTAACTTTAGGATTAAGCACAACTTCTTTTCTGACAGCACAAATTACGGCAGACAGAGCTAAGTTAGAGAAGGAAAAATCAGCCATTCAAAAAAGGCTTAGGGAATTCGATCTTGTTTTGAGAAAAACTACGGATGAAAAGAAAGTTTCTGTAAGTGAGTTAAGGGCAGTAAATCAAAAACTCGAGGAACGAGAAAAATTCATTGCAACCATCAACAAGGAGCTCAAACTTGTAAATAACGAGATAAAAGAAACCTCCACCCAAATAAAAAAGTTAAGGGATGAACTAGATTTACTCAAGGAGGAATATGCCCAAATGGTATACACTTCGTACAAATTAAATCAGGGTGTAAATCTAATCACTTTCATTTTTTCTTCTGCGACCTTTAAGCAGTTCTACATGCGACTAAAATACCTAAAGCAGTACAGTGATGCACGAAAAAAGCAAGTGGAACAAATGGAAAAGGTTAGCATAGAACTGGCTGGCAAACAAGAAGCGTTAGAGTTACAAAAGCAGGAGCAAATAACAGTGCTCACCCAAGAGCAAGAACAGAAAAAAGAATTGGACCAGCTCAAAACAGAGCAACAAAGAATGGTGAATACATTAAGCCAAAAGGAAGAGGAAGTTAAAAAAGAAATAGCGGCTACGAAAAAACAACAGGCAGAACTCAATAAGTTGATTAAAAATGTAATTGCTGAAGAAATCAGACTTGCTAAAGCCGCAGAAAAAACTACTGAGACACCAAGAAATGAAAGTCCAAAAACCAAAAAACTGCCAAATACGCCGCAGGTAAAAAAACTATCTGCTTCATTTGCCAGTAATAAAGGAAATATACCTTGGCCTGTTGAGAGTGGATTCATCTCAAAAAAATATGGCACCTACCCCCACCCTACCTTAAAGGGCATTTCTGAAACCAATGACGGCATAGACATTCAAACCACTAATAACGCACCAGTCAAATCTGTCTTTCCTGGCATTGTAACCAAAATCACCACTGTACCAGGAATGGGGGGCACTATTATCATTAAGCATGGTGATTTTTATACCATGTATAGCAGGCTAAAAACCATTGATGTAAAATCTGGTGAAGAGGTTCAATCCGAAACAGTCATTGGCCACGTATATTCAGATGAGGATGGATATTCTGAACTCCATTTTCAAACCTGGAAAGGCCTGGAAGTAATGAACCCAAGCATTTGGCTTTCTAGTAAATAATCACTAAATTTTAATATATTTACAAAAAATTAAATACAACATGCTTTAATTCCTTTGCGTTAATAAAGCACTATCATATATTTGTAATAATTTCAAAATCAAAATAATCGAATCATGAATACATTGGGTTTTATACAAAATATCGGAGGAGGATCATTAGTGGTCATCGTACTGGTAGTTATCCTTCTTTTTGGAGCAAAAAGAATACCTGAATTGGCAAGAGGACTGGGCAGAGGTATCAGAGAATTTAAAGACGCTACCAAAGAGATTCAGGACGATTTGGAAGAAGGGCTAAAAGACGACAACAAGAAAGCAAAAAAATAATACGTTGGAAAAATTTCGTTCATTCGATGAGATAAGAAAATCGCTGGAAAAAAAGGAAACAGATTGTAAAGCGATAGTCAAATACTACTTAAGCAACATTGAAACGAAGGCGCAATTAAACGCCTTCGTTGAAGTTTATAGCCAATCCGCTTTAGAGCAGGCAGCAGCAATAGATGAAAAAATAGCTTCTGGAAAGGCTGGAAAACTGGCAGGGATGGTAATAGGCATTAAGGATGTTTTGTGCTACAATGAGCATGAAGCAAACGCCTCCAGTAAAATTCTGGAAGGTTTTGAATCCCAATTTACCGGTACTGCTGTTCAGCGTTTAATAGATCAGGATGCCATCATTATTGGAAGGCTTAACTGCGATGAATTTGGTATGGGATCTTCCAATGAGAACTCTGTTCACGGGAAGGTGCTTAATGCCATTGACGAAAGCAGGGTGCCAGGTGGATCATCCGGTGGATCTGCCGTAGCTGTACAGGCAAATCTTTGTACTGTTTCTTTAGGAACTGACACAGGGGGATCTGTCAGGCAACCAGCAGCTTTCACTGGAGTAATCGGTCTTAAACCTACCTATTCCAGGATTTCTAGATTTGGGCTTATCGCATATGCGTCGTCATTTGACACAATAGGCGTTTTCTCAAACAATATCACAGACAATGCCTTGGTGTTAGAGACAATGGCTGGACCTGATGATTATGATAGCACTTCTTCAAGGAAGCCCGTTCCCTCTTACAGTAAACTTTTGCATTTTGACAAACCTGCAAAAATTGCTTACCTAAAGGAAACAGTCGACTCAGAAGCCTTGCAACCTGAGATTAAAGCCAATACGCTTAATGTTTTAGAGAAGTTAAAAGAAGAAGGACATGCTGTGGAAGAAGTTAACTTCCCACTGCTGGACTATGTACTTCCCACTTATTATATCCTAACTACAGCTGAAGCAAGTTCAAACCTTTCAAGATTTGACGGTGTCAAGTATGGTTATAGAACGCCAAATGCCCACAATTTAGAAAGCATGTACAAGCTGACTAGGTCAGAAGGCTTTGGAGATGAGGTGAAAAGAAGGATAATGCTTGGTACTTTCGTTTTGAGTGCAAGTTATTATGATGCTTATTTCACTAAAGCCCAAAGGGTAAGGCGGTTAATAAAGGACTTTACGGAAGACTTGTTGACCAAGTATGATTATATTGTACTTCCAACAACCCCAAGTACGGCGTTTAAATTTGGAGAACATTCCAATGATCCGGTAGCCATGTATCTTGAGGATATGTTTACGGTACAAGCATCTGTTTCCGGTGTCCCATCCATTTCAATACCCAATGGAAAGGACAATAATGGATTGCCTATAGGACTTCAAATCATGGCCAATTCTTTTAAAGAAGCTGAGTTATATGCTTTTGCCAATTATCTAACTGCAGCAGCATTTAATAAATAAATTATGAGGTTAAAATCATTCTATATTCTAGTAGTGACTTTACTATTGTACATACCGACTTGGCATGTGGCAATAGCTCAGGAAAAAGCATTGAATGTATCAGTCAACCCCATGGGGGAAGAGACAGTCATGCCTTTTTATGACTACGAGCATATACCGGATTTTACCTATGAGGAGGTAGAAAAGCGTATCGCAGAAATGGATACCGATATGCCTTTTGAATTAAATGAAACTATTTTTGCCTTCATTGATTATTTCACGGTAAGAAATAGAGATTACACCCGCATGGTGCTTGAAAGACAGGACATGTACTTCCCTATGTTTGATACCTATCTTTCGGCACACAATATGCCTGAAGACATTAAGTACCTATCCATAATTGAATCTGGTCTGAATCCTAAGGCCAAATCTCGAGTAGGAGCTATGGGACTGTGGCAATTTATGCCTGCAACAGGTAAAGAATTCAAGCTTTACTACAACAGTCATGTGGATGACAGACTTGATCCAGAACTTTCAACTGAAGCAGCCATTCGTTATCTCAAAGCCCTTAACCGAAGGTACGACAATTGGGAATTGGCATTAGCTGCTTATAATTGTGGTCCTGGAAATGTGAACAAGGCCATTCGTCGCTCCGGAGGAAAAAGAACATTTTGGGAAATTTACAGGTATTTGCCTCGCGAAACCAGAAGCTATATCCCGCAATTTCAAGCCATCATGTATGTTTTGAGGTATGCTGAAGAACATAATCTAATATTGGAAGAGCCCTCCTATCCTGTTGCCTATGAGAAAGTGGATATGGGAAAAGAATATACACTAGAAAATCTGGCCAAACATACAGGGCTTTGCATTGAGGACTTGGAATATTTAAATCCATCCTTGTTGAAAAGTAAAATCCCTGATTTCGGCAAAGCGATAAGTATTAATGTACCAAAGTCAGGACACAAATTCATCACTGAAAATCAGGGATGGATTAAAGATTCTTTGAAAATCGAAACTGAAAGGTTCTTGGCTGAATTACCCGAAAGAGAACCTGTGAAACCACTTCATAGCGCTACCTACAGGGTGAGAAGTGGCGATGTACTAGGTAAAATTGCCGCGAAATATGGCGTTTCAGTAAATCAACTTAAATCTTGGAATGGTTTGTATTCTAATACGATCAAAATAGGTCAGGTACTTCATATCCACCAAGACCAGGACAACTTCGAGAAAAATCTCGCCTCAACTCAATCCATCTCTACAAATAACAACGGCGGCAAATTGTACACAGTCCAACCTGGGGACTCGCTATGGCTAATTTCAAAAAAACTAGAAGGTGTGACCATTGATCAGCTTAAAAAACTAAATAATCTGAACAATAATCAAATTAAACCTGGTCAAAAATTGATCATCGGATAATTTTCAAACTAATTTGTTAATTGTTTTTTAAGTTGCAATAAATATCCCTAAATTAGGCTTGAACAAAAATAAACGAACCATTATGAGTTTAAGATTTTGCATTATAGCCTTATTTTCAGCTCTGATTTTTGCCGGTTGTGAAAGCAATACTGGAGCAAATTCAGATAGCAACAAGCCTAAAGCAAGGGGTACTCTAGGAGAAATCATATTAGTAATTGATTCAACAAAATATGCTGGTCCAGTAGGAGATGCCCTTAAGGATGTTTTCGAATCCAATATCGAAGGTATCATTCGTGAGGAATCCATGTTTTACATGAGAAAGGTGGATCCTAGAAAAATGACAAGAATATTAAAGATGGCTTCTAATATTATATTTGTCACCACATTTGATGATAGAAGTGGCGGAAGCAGAAGTATCGCCAATCAATTTACACCTGAGTCCATTGAAAAAAGTAAGGCAGATTCTTCGATGTTTATGCTCAGAAACCAAAACGAGTTTGCTGTAGGTCAGGAAGTCCTGTATTTATTTGGCGAAAATGAGACAGAACTTATCAAAAATATAGAAGCCAACAAACAATTGTTGCAAAACCTCTTTTCCAATAAAGAGAAAGAAATATTAAGTGCTGCACTTTTTAATCGTAAAAATGGCGAAGTATCTGAGTTGGCAAAGGGTAAATTCGGTGTAGAGCTCAGTCTCCCCGCCTCTTATCAATTCGTTAAGGAGGAGGAAAACTTTATTTGGTGCAGACAACCTACTCCTAGAATAGACAAACCCGATATCAGTGTGTTCTTTTATCAAACTGCATATGAAGACGAATCTCAGGTTTTTCCAGAAAACATTATTAAGTTAAGGGACGAAATCACAAGAAATACCATTTTTGGAGATCCTGAAAAACCTGAATCCTTCATAGTTACTGAAAAACAGATACCACCAATTTTCAGAAACATCAGAATTGACGGTCAATATTCCACCGAAATGCGTGGATCTTGGAAAACGAACAACTTGTCAATGGGTGGCTCATTTTTATCCTATACAGTGGTAGATGAAGAGAAAGGAATGATTTTCTATATGGAAGGATTCGTCTATTACCCAAACGAGGCACATAGAGCTTCATTAAGAGAGATTGAGACCATTCTTCAAGCTACCAAATTCAAATTGGCAGAAGAATAAATTTCATAAAAACAGCTAATTATTTTCCCTTACGCAATGAAGATAAGAAAAGAGGATGCATTAAATTATCATGAATTTAAGAAACCAGGGAAAATAGAGGTAGTACCTACAAAACCTCTTTCCAGCCAACTGGACTTGGCCCTGGCCTATTCCCCTGGGGTTGCAGAACCATGTACTGCGATACAACACAATCCTGAAGACGTCTACAAGTATACTGCTAAGGGAAACTTAGTGGCTGTAATTTCAAATGGAACAGCTGTTTTAGGACTAGGAAACATTGGCCCAGCAGCTTCAAAGCCTGTAATGGAAGGTAAGGGCGTTTTGTTTAAAAAATTCGCTGGAATAGATGTTTTTGATTTAGAAATAGACGAGAATGACCCTGAAAAGCTAATTCAAACCATTCGCTCTTTAGAGCCTACATTTGGAGGCATCAATCTAGAAGACATCAAAGCACCTGAATGTTTTATCATCGAAAAAAGGCTTAAGGAATTAATGAAGATTCCGGTTATGCACGATGATCAACATGGTACAGCCATAATATCAGGCGCGGCCTTACTGAATGCGCTGGAAATGATCCGGAAAAAAATATGCAACATTAAATTAGTGGTAAGTGGTGCAGGCGCAGCAGCTATTTCCTGCGCAAGGTTCTATATCAAACTTGGCGTTAAGTTAGAAAACGTGGTCATGTGTGACATTGACGGGGTTATAAGAAAAGATAGAGAAAACCTTACGGATATTCATGGAATGTTCGCCACAGACAGAGACATTTATACTATCACAGAAGCCCTTCAGGGAGCGGATGTATTTTTAGGATTATCTGCTGGAAACATTATTAATCAGGACCAAATAAGAGCTATGTCTAAAAACCCCATAGTTTTTGCACTTGCCAATCCAACTCCTGAAATCAGTTACGAAGAGGCAATGGCCGCAAGAAAGGATATCATTATGGCCACCGGCCGTTCAGATTATCCCAACCAGGTGAACAATGTGATTGGCTTTCCCTATATATTCAGAGGAGCTTTGGATGTCAGGGCCACAGGGATTAATGAAGAAATGAAGCTAGCTGCGGCTTTGGCAATCGCTAACCTCGCTAAAGAACCAGTCCCTGACATTGTGAACAAAGCATATGGAGAAGCTAAATTAGCGTTTGGCAAAACCTACCTAATACCCAAACCATTGGACCCAAGGTTAATTACCACAATTGCTCCTGCTGTAGCCAAAGCAGCCATGGAATCAGGTGTAGCCAAAAGCCATATTGAAGATTGGGAAGCTTATGAATTAGACCTTCAGGAAAGAATTGGCATAGACCAACGCTTGATGTCACGCGTAGTTGCCAGAGCCAAAAAAGATCCTAAACGAGTGGTATTTGCAGAAGCCGATAACCCTAAAATTTTAAAGGCAGCTCAAATTATGCGGGATGAAAAAATAGGTATCCCAATATTACTTGGCAATAAGAGCAAAATCAAAAAACTTATCCAGGCCAACTCCCTTGATTTGGAAGACATAATAGTAATTGATCCTAACGAAGAAAAAATAAAATTAAGGCATTACGGTCAATTACTGTATGACAAAAGAAAGCGAAAAGGCTTGACCTTGTATGAGGCTAAAAAACTCATGAAAGATCGAAACTACTTTGGCGCAATGATGGTAGAAGTAGGTGAAGGTGACGCCCTAATTTCAGGCTTGACCAAGGATTACCCACGAACCATCCTCCCCTCGCTGCAAATAATTGGCGTTAAAAAAGGTGTGAACAAAGTAGCAGGAATGTACATCATGAACTCTGATAAAGGCCCGCTCTTTTTTGCAGACACCACGGTAAATGAAAACCCAAGTGCGGACGAACTGGTTGAAATAATCGGGCAAACTGCCAACGGGGTACGCTTTTTTGATATAGAACCAAAAATTGCAATTTTGTCATACTCCAACTTTGGATCAGCCAAAGGAACGGTACCACTAAAAACAGCATTGGCCACCGAAAAAGCCAAAGTGCAATATCCTGATTTAGTCATCGAAGGAGAAATGCAAGCCAATGTAGCTTTAGATGAAAGCATTCAAAAGGAAAATTACCCTTTTAGTGCCTTAATAAATAACAAGGCAAACACCTTGATTTTCCCAGATCTTGCCTCTGGAAATATCGCTTACAAATTGGTCGCTGAAATTGGTAACGCTGAAGCCATAGGCCCTATACTTTTGGGCATGAATAAATCTGTTCACATATTACAGTTGGGTAGTTCCATCAGAGAAATAGTCAATATGATAGCCATTGCGGTAGTAGATGCTCAAACCATAGAAACTGAATGATTACTTACCTAAAAGGAAAACTAGCGTTTAAAGATCCCACGCATGTAATTATAGACATACACGGAATTGGGTATGAAGTTAAAATATCATTAAACACTTATGGTAAAATAGCCGATAAGGAAGAGGTCATGCTTCATACTTATCTCCATATCAAGGAAGATGCGCATACCTTATATGGCTTTATTGAAGCCTCAGAAAAAAAGGCATTTTTAGACTTGATCTCAATTTCAGGTGTAGGGGCCAATACAGGACTAATGATATTGTCAAGCATGTCCGTACCTGAGCTCCAACAAGCCATAAGTGAAGGCGATCACCCTACTATTCAACGGGTAAAGGGGATTGGAGCCAAAACAGCACAAAGAATTGTATTGGAACTTAAAGATAAAATAACCAAGTCAGGTATTTCCGTCCCTGAGGGAGCCGGTCATGGCTTTGTACAAAACAGCAATAAATTAAAACAAGAGGCGTTACAAGCTTTGATTACGTTAGGCTTCACTAAAGCTCAGGCTGAAAAAAATATCATGACAGTTTTGAAAAAAAGTGGCCCCGATGTTTCCTTAGAAACATTAATTAAAGCATCTTTAAAGTCATCATCATAATTTAACAACGTTGGCCTTTACCTTCTCAAATATTTTTTGGAGAAAAAAGTCATTACAACACGATCACATTTTCCGTACAGGAGTGTTATTTTTAGTGTTCATGATGTCTTTATCGGGTACATATGCCCAACAAGTGCCTGCCACTATTCCATCTGACAGCTTACCAAGTCTGATGGACACTTTAAACAAAAGAAGGTCTCTACCCTCTTTTTTATTGTGGGACAACCTCAATACAAAGCCACTATATCCTTATCAAAACCCCTTTATAAGGAGAGATTCACCCTTTCTTTTAAAGCCCGAAAAAAACCAAAGGGTAGAAGTGGAAGTGGATACTGCCGTTAATTTTCAAATCTATTCAAATTTGGATTCGACTTCTTTAGACCCAGGTTATTCTTTGGATTTTGACGATTATTCACGTATGCAAGAATACCGGATAAGACAACAATACTGGAGAGACCGCTCAAGAGGCTTAGATGGAGAAAGTGCAGTTGGCGGCAGAGGCCTCATACCTCCTATTACAATGAGTCCAACTTTTGATCGGCTATTCGGAGGTAGTGAGATCACAATCGTGCCCACTGGTAATGTGAATCTGGATTTTGGGGGTATTTTCAGAAGAATAGACAATCCATCAATACCAATACGTCAACAAAAGACAGGCAATTTCAATTTCAATCAGCAAATCCAAATGAGTGTCAATGGAATGCTGGGCCAAAAAGTACGCATCGGAGCCAACTTTGACAGTAATAATTCCTTTGACTTCGAAAACCAGTTAAAAGTAGAATATGCTGGATTTGAGGAGGATATTTTAAAATCCATAGAAATAGGTAATGTAAGTATGCCTGTTCAGAATAGTTTGATCCAAGGTGCTCAAAACCTATTTGGCGTAAAGACCCAAATGCAGTTTGGGAAACTCTTTATGACAACTGTTGCGTCAACGCAAAGAGGTAGAAGAGATGAAATCGTGATTGAAGGAGGAAATCAAGGCAGACCTTTTGAAATAAGGGCTTCCGATTATGATGAAAACAGACATTTTTTCCTTGGTCATTTCTTTAGAAATAATTACGAAAACTGGTTGAGAGGTTTGCCTCAGGTACTTTCTGGTGTACAGATTACCCGATTGGAAGTATACATCATGAACAGAGCCAACAATACCGAAACCCTTCGGAATTTTGCTGCATTCATGGATTTGGGAGAAGGGCAAACAATATACAATCCCAATAATCCCAATATTGGAGGAGGTAATCCACAAGCGCCAGCCTCCAATACAGCGAACGAACTATTTAGCAATCTAAAAGGTAATCCATCATTCCGGAATTTTGAAACTGCTGCTACAGCTATAAGTAACGATCTAGGGATTGAAAGAGGGGTAGAATTTGAGCAAATAAACGGCGCAAGAAAACTAGCTGAGAATGAATACACTTTTGACAGACAGTTGGGGTACTTTAGTCTTTCCAGAAAACTTCAAAATGATGAAGTAATTGCGGTATCCTACGAGTACACTTATAATGGACAAAGTTTTAAAGTAGGAGAGCTATCTGAGGATTACCAAAATTTGTCTGAAGAAAATGTCATCTTTCTGAAAATGCTTCGTCCGGCAAGGATCAATACCAAGATCCCTACTTGGGACCTAATGATGAAAAATATATACAATCTGAATGCCAATCAGATCGAAAAAGAAGGTTTTCAATTGCAAATCATTTATAGAGATGACCGAACAGGTTTGGACAACCCCAGCCTTTTGGAAGGCGCGAATGTGAAAGACATTCCTTTAATAAGATTGTTAAATTTAGACAACTTAAACCCACAAAATGACCCTCAACCTGATGGCAATTTTGACTTTGTCAATGGATTGACAATCAAACCTCAATTAGGTTTAGTCATTTTTCCCGTCATTGAGCCCTTTGGTAAAACCCTTGAAAGTTATTTTTCCCCTGCAGAAGTAAACCTTAAAGACAAATACGTATACGACACATTGTACCGAACCACACAGGCAGATGCAGAATTAGTCACCCTATTGAACAAGTACTACCTAAAAGGCAGTTTTAGCTCAGGTTCGGCTTCAGAAATCATGTTGCCTGGCCTCAACATCAGTGAAGGCTCGGTCATCATAACAGCAGGAAACATCCCACTTACAGAAGGGGTGGATTATACAGTGGATTATAATATAGGCAGGGTCGTAATTATCAATGAAGGTATCCTTCAATCCGGTAAAACGATTAGTGTTAGCTTTGAAAAAGCTGATTTAGTTTCCTTTCAAACAAGAAGTTTACTTGGAACCCGGCTGGATTATATGGTCAATGAAAATTTTAATATTGGTGGTACCTTTTTGTACCTGAATGAAAGACCCAATATTTCCAGAATTGCTACAGGAAATGAAACCTTAAGAAATAGCCTCTGGGGTCTCGATGTCAATTACAATGATGAATCCCTGTTCCTTACCAAACTGGCCGATGCACTCCCCTTTACCGAAACCAAAGAAAAATCTTTAATTCAGTTTAGTGGGGAATTCGCTCACCTTATTCCAGGGACTTCCAACCAGGTGGATGGAGAAGGTGCATCTTATATTGATGATTTTGAAACGGCTATCATTCCTTTTAACCTAGGAACAGGCACTCAAAACTGGAAGATTTCTTCTACCCCTGCCACCGCAGAAAATAAATTTGACCTTAGTCAGTTGACAGAAGACAGATTAGGTAGTGCTTATAGAAGAGCTCGGTTATCCTGGTATACAGTGGACAATGTCTTTTATAGGTCTTCAGGTACAGGAGTCCCTTCGAATATATCCACAGAGGACAGAAGAAATCATTATGTAAGAAGGGTACTTCCGCAAGAAATTTTCCAAGGAAGGTATCGAGACTATATGATTACAAATGAACCTCTTTTTGATTTGGCCTATTTCCCACATGAGCGTGGCATGTATAATTTCAATTCGAGTCTCAACAGTGACGGCCTACTGCCCAATCCTAGAGAAAATTACGGAGGAATCACCAGAGCCATTACATCGGAAGTAGATTTTGACAGGACGAACATTGAATACATAGAATTCTGGATGATGGATCCCTTTATTACAGGTGAAAACGGCAGGGTATTGGATGGTGTTTTCAATGAGAACAATACCACTGGTGGTAAGTTGGTTTTCAATCTTGGAGAAGTATCTGAAGATGTGATTGTGGACGGCAGACATGCATTTGAAAACGGACTTCCGGCAGATGGATCCGAAACAAGTACCTCAACCAACGAATGGGGAAAAGTAACCAGTCAGCAATTTTTGACCCCTGCTTTTGACAACTCCCCGGAGGCTAGAGAAAACCAGGATGTAGGGCTAAATGGTCTGAGTAGCGAAGAAGAGGTTGAATTTTATGGCGCCAGGTATATCAATAGACTTAATGTGAATTCACAAGCATTGCAGAAAATACAGGCTGACCCCGCGGCTGATGATTTCCAATATTACCTTGATCCAGCATTTGATAACAACGATATAAAAATTCTAGAACGATACAAGAAATTTAACGGCCTGGAAGGCAATACACCTATTACAGCCAATAGTAATTTGCCATACACTCCATCTGGCTCTAACATCCCTGACAATGAAGACCTCAACAATGACAACACCATCAACGAGGTAGAGAGTTATTATGAATATGAGATAGATTTACGCCCAACTGGTTTAGAAGTCGGTGAAAACAATATCGTAGACAAGGTTTCCTCTATAGAAAATGGCGAAGAAGTCGATTGGTATCTTTTCCGCATACCCATCCGTCAGCCAAGCGCCACTTACGGCAATATTTCGGGTTATAAATCCATTCGATTCATTAGGACCTATCTAACAGATTTCCAACAACCAGTGGTCCTAAGAATGGCTCAGTTTAGGTTGGTAGGTAGCCAATGGAGAACCTTTCAAGAATCATTGTTTGAAAAAGGCTTTTCTGAAATACCTGAGCCAGACAATTCCAATCTGACCGTTGGTGTGGTAAATATTGAAGAAAACGGACAAGGCAGCGACAATCAAAGCCCTTATGTATTGCCTCCAGGCATCAATAGAGACAGGGACAATACCTCAACCGTAGAAAGACAACTAAACGAACAATCCCTTCGCTTGTGCATCGACAACCTTCAAAGCAGAGACTCAAGGGCAGTCTTTAAAAATGTAAATCAAGACCTCGTACAATATGGTCGGCTAAAGATGTTTTTGCACGCCGATAGTCAGGATGCACAAGACGGGGAGTTATCGGCCTTTTTAAGATTGGGTACAGATTACACCGACAACTACTATGAAATAGAGGTACCCCTAAATATCACTCCAACAGGCACTAGGGACCCGAGCCAAATCTGGCCTTCGGAAAATGAAATAGATGTGGCATTTGATGAAATAGTAGGCGTCAAAGCAGAAAGAGACAATAACCAGCAACCTCAAAACCTCCCCTACTCTGTCATGGTGAGGCAATATAAGATCACCGTTGTTGGTAGGCCTGAATTAAGTTATATTCAAGGAATGATGATAGGTGTTCGAAACCCTGGAATCGGTGGCGCTAGTAAATCTATCTGTCTTTGGGCCAATGAATTGAGGGCTACAGACTTCAATAAGTCTTCTGGATGGGCAGCCAATGCGCGTCTAAATGCTCAAATTGCAGATGTAGCTACCATTTCTTCTTCCATCCGACACAATACCTTCGGCTTTGGAGGTTTAGAAACCCGCCTTTCTGAAAGAGCAAGAGAGTCGACCACTCAATATGACGTTTCTGCCAATGTCAACGTAGATAAACTGTTACCAAAAGGACTTGGGGTAAGTATACCGCTGTATGCAAGTATTGAAAACTCTTCTACCAAACCAGAGTTTGACCCACTCAATCCAGATGTACCTTTCGAAATTGCACTTCAGAAATTCAGGTCAGATACTGAAAAAGAAGAATATCAGAACCTGGTGATGGATCAATCCAAAAGCAGGAATTTTAGTCTTAATAACGTAAGAAAGTTAAAAAACCCTGAGAAAGAAACCAACCGCATCTATGCATTAGAGAACTTCTCCTTTTCCTATGCTTACGGCTCCGTTACACAAAGTAATATTCAGCTAGAGAGCTACAATTATGAAACCACACGTGGAAGCATTGCTTATAATTATCAACCTGACCCGCTAATAGTCACTCCTTTCAAAGGATGGGGGATATTTAATAGCCGTTATTTGCAACTGTTTAAAGACTTCAATTTAAACTTTTCACCAAGTCTCATTTCGGCAAGATTGGATGTGGACAGGCGTTTTATGCGAACTCAAAATAGGAATGATCTATTGACTACTGCAGGCGTTGATCCACTTTTCCAGAAAAGCTTCTATTTAAATCGTTTTTATAGCCTCAATTGGGACTTGACCGAAAATCTATCCTTTGATCTAAGCTCAAGTGTAAATGCTGTAGTAGATGAACCAGAAGGAGATTTAGACACGGAGGCAAAACTAGATTCTTTGAGAAACAATATAAAAAAACTAGGAAGGACGACCAATTACAACCAGCAAGCTGTCGTCAATTATAAAGTCCCACTAGACAAGTTTCCGCTTACCGACTGGATAAGTGCTGACCTAAGGTATGAAGCTACCTATGGCTGGATCACCGGGGCCCTAGGTCAAAGGGATACGCTGGGCAATGTAATTCAGAATTCTAGAGACAGGTCGATTTCAGGCAAGCTTGACTTGGTTCAATTGTACAATAAAAATAAAAGGCTCAATGCGCTAAATTCACCTAAGAGACCTACAATTCCAGGTAGACCTACTCCAAATGCAGATGAACCAGAAGATGGTGAAAAAGAAAAAGTACTTTCAACTGACGGATTTGGATCAAATTTATTAAGGTTCATGATGATGTTAAAGGATGTAAACTTTAGGTACCAGATCACGCAAGGTACTTACCTCCCTGGCTATATGCCCAATACAGGGCTATTTGGCATGGATAGAAGTTTTATCAATCCGGGCCTAGGTTTTATTTTCGGTGAACAGAATAGTAGCATTAGGTACAATATGGCCAATAGAGGTGCATTGGCTTCCAGTTCTTCATTGACGCAAGCTTTTAGTCAGAACGAATCCAGAAACCTTCAGCTTAGCTCATTGATAGAACCCATTAAAGACTTTAAAATCACGCTTGAGTTTAGGAAGCGAGAAAACGGAAACTACAGTGAAATATTCAGGAGAAATGGCCCTGGGGAAGACGACTTTGCATCCATTAATCCTAACAGGCTAGGAAGCTATAGTATTTCCTATAATGTACTTAAAACCGTTTTCAGCAAACAGGACGCTCAAAATAACTCTCCATTATTTGCAGAATTCGAAAGCTACAGAGCTGTCATTCAATCTCGGCTTGAAATTGAAAACCCTGGAGGAAGCTATAATGTGAATGGACAAGATGTATTAATTCCTGCATTTCTAGCAGCTTACTCAGGTCAGGCAGCTACTGACATTGCCCTGAATCCATTCCCTAAAATGCCTTTACCTAATTGGAGAGTGGAATACAGAGGATTGGCAAGATTACCCGCATTGAATGAATACTTTTCATCAATAAATTTGACTCATAATTACACTTCATCTTATGAAGTAAGTAATTTTTCTAATGCGCTTATTTACCAAGAAGGATTAGAGTTGTACAACACTTTACAGCGCCTTCCTATGGCGAGTATGACAGATGAATTTGGTTCTTATATTCCGATAATGATCCTGAATCAAGTAGTGATATCGGAAAGGTTTGCACCTCTGATAGGTGTGGACTTGCTTACCAAAGACCGAATGAATATTAGCTTTGAATACAACACCGAGAGAAACATTGGTTTGAACTTTTCCAATGCACAAGTTACCGAACAAGGCAGTCAGGATTTTAGGTTTGACCTTGGATATACCAAAGCAGGTGTGAAAGTTCCTTTCAAGATACAGGGAAGGCAAGAAGTACTTAACAATGACCTTACGATTCGAGTGTCTACCAGAATTGTAGACACCAACACGATCCAGAGAAAAATAGAAGGAGAGCATACACTTACGAACGGTAATCTTAACGTTCAAATAAGGCCTAGTGTAGGATATGTGGTCAATCAAAAACTTAATATTCAATTCTATTTTGACAGAACCATTAATGATCCAAAGGTTTCTACTGCCTATAGAACTAGTTCCACAGCATTTGGTGGACAATTAACATTTAATTTAAGTCAATAATTTTTTGTACTATCTAGAAACATCGTATTTTTGAACAGTTAAAACATTTAGCATGAAATTTCCAGAAGATTTAAAATACACCAAAGACCACGAATGGGTCAAAATAGACGGTGAAACTGTTACTATAGGAATAACTGATTTCGCCCAGAAAGAATTGGGGGACATTGTTTTTGTAGAAGTAGAAACAGTAGGTGATTCCATGGATTCCGGAGAGGTTTTCGGAACCGTAGAAGCAGTAAAAACTGTTTCTGATTTATTCATGCCTATCAATGGTGAGATTCTTGAACTGAACAGTCTTCTGGAGGACTCTCCTGAATTGGTAAATGAAGACCCCTATGGAGAGGGTTGGATGATCAAGGTGAAATGGGATCAGAAAAATGATACAGATTTACTGACGCAAGAAGAATACAAAAACCTTATAGGACAGTAATTCATTTGAGAGAAAAAGTCACTCTTGCACTACTCTGGTCATTTGGCATGGCTTATGCTCTATTTAGCCCAGCTAGCAATGTACCGGATATACCAAAATTCTATGGATCAGATAAGGTCATTCATTTTGGGATGTTTGTGGGTATGGCTTTCTTGTGGAACCGAGTGGTGCGTCATAACGTAAACATAAATAGGAAGAATAGCACGAAATTATTTACTAATTATTTAGTTTTATGGATTTTTATTGCTATATTGACAGAGTATTTACAAAGATTGGTACCAGGAAGGTCATTTGACTATTTTGATATTATCACGAATATTGTAGGCGTAATTATAGGTGCAGGTATTTTTATTTATTTGAATAAGAGGGGCAGCGTCCTTGTATAAATAAAAATTATTTGTTATGATTGTTAATTGGAATTATTAAACTGAATCAACAAAAATTAAAAAAGAGTTATAACCATGGAAGCCAAAAAAACACCAAAAGCTGACTTAACCAAAAAGACGGGAATGTTCCTAAATCTTGGGTTAATGGTCAGTGTTGGTCTGGTCCTCTTTGCCTTTGAGTACAAATCATTTGACGATGGTTTACTTAAAGACCTTGGATCGATCGATGATGACTTTGAGGAATTATTAGACATTCCGATTACGGAACAACCACCTCCACCGCCGCCACCAGTAGAGCAGCCGGAGATTAAAGAAATTCCTGATGAAGTGGAAATCGAAGAAAAAATTGAAGTTAACTTCGACGTAGATGTTCAGGAAGAAACAGTAATCAAGGAAGTGGTAATCGAAGAAGCTCCTGTTGTTGAAAAAGCAGATGAGATCTTTGATGTTGTGGAAAACATGCCAACCCCTCCGGGTGGAATGGAAGGATGGAACAAGTATCTTTCTAAAAACCTAAAATACCCCACTCAAGCAAGAAGAATGGGAATTGAAGGAACTGTTTACGTAGTATTCGTAGTAAATACGGATGGATCTATCCAAGATGTTGGTATCCTTAGGGGTGTTGGCGGAGGATGTGATGAAGAAGCCGTAAGAGTTGTGAAAAATGCTCCAGCTTGGGAACCAGGGAGACAAAGAGGTCGACCAGTTAGGGTAAAAATGAGATTGCCTATCAGGTTTAAATTGAGCTAATCGCTTTATTAAAATCTAGGTAAACAAATAGATATAAAGTGCCATGAATGAAAATTTCATGGCACTTTTTTAATTTTACTTCCCCTAAAAATATGGCTAATAATGTATTTGGCGAACCACTTATCCCCTGTTGCCTTTCCCCAATAACAGGTTTCTACAGGGATGGATACTGCCAAACGGATGCACTTGATACCGCAAAACATACCGTGTGTGCCGTGATGACTGAAGACTTTCTAAATTTCAGCCTTGCAACAGGCAATGACTTATCCACTCCAAGACCAGAATACGACTTCCCTGGGCTTAAACCGGGTGACAAGTGGTGCGTTTGCCTTACCAGATGGCTCCACGCTTATCAAGAAAAAAAGGCACCGGGTGTAATTCTTGAGGCAACACATGAAAAAACCCTCGAACTCATTCCGCTTGAAGAACTGATTAAATATGCGGTGAAAAATTAAGACAACCGATCTACTAAAGAAATTCTATTGTTCAATCTGTCACATTACAGATTTGAGCACTGTAACTAAAAAGCTTAAAACTAAATCCTGAAATGTAGCGCAGCCTTATAAGCCAGCGCTTTTAATAATATCCAGGTGGTCAAATGCTAGGGCAGGAAGTTCGGAAATAGAAAACCAAGCGACCTCCTGACTGTCTGATCCAGCCTTTACCTTCTCCAATAAGGCCTTATCGACTTCAAACAGATAAGCCACACTTACAGTCCATCCCCTGGGATCTCTCCCCTCTTCCCCAAAAACACCTAATAGATGGCCTCCTGTGAGTTGAAGGCCTGTTTCTTCATGCAATTCCCTTAAGCATCCGTTTATAGGCAGTTCATTCTTCTCAACAAAACCACCTGGTAATGCCCATTTTTCTTCAAAAGGAGGATTTTTTCTATTAATCAATAAGATTTTGTAGGCTTCAGCACAATATACCACAGCATCAGCTGTAAAGGCGGGTCTTGGATAATCATACGTGTATGGCATTTTATTTTTAGTTAATTCCCCAACAAATATCTGACAAACTTATTAAAACCAACCCTCATTAAGGTAAACTACAAGCAGCGCTATTTTCCTAATCGCAATTTCCCAAACGAATAAACACTACAAAAGGTTAGCTGTATTAGTTTTTGAGCAACAACAGTAAAAAAAACAGGGATGGAAAGTTTACCAAAGCTATTAACTTGATAACACTCCCACCCCCATATGAACACATTAGGAAAGTATAAAAAATATTATTTTTCTAGTGTTTGGTCGGAGACCAATTCCCCATCTTTATAGACTTTCTGTATGTTTACTACCTTGTCTTTGACTTTAAACAGTACCCAATCCTTATTCGACACCTTATCACCTGCCATGTATTTTAATGGCAGCACTGAGGCTTTTTTCCAAGCTTCAGACAAAGACAATAGTTGACTTTCAAGCAAGTAATCTATATTTTCCAACAGGTCCTTACCTGCCCCTGCCAATAATCCATTGGCACCTTTCATAGACAACCTTCCACTTGCTTCCAAAACAACCTTTCCACCAATGGGTGAATCATATTCTCCCGGAGCCATACCAGCAAAGCACGTGGCATCACTTACAAGCAAGCACTCATCACCTTTTGCACGGAAAACAACCTTTAAAAAGGAAGGTGGTAAATGAAAGCCATCAGCTATCAAACTGGCATAAATTCCTTCTTGAGCCATGAGTTCCCATATTATATTAGGATGGCGTTGCAAATTCAAAGGGACACCATTGCCTAAATGCGTGGCCAGGGATGCACCTGCATCTTTTGCCATTTGTACATGTGCTCCGGTGGCCAATGAATGTCCAATAGACACCTTGACCCCTCTTTTAGTACAAATTCTTATAAATTCTTCACTTCCTTCTAACTCGGGAGCAAGGGTAATTAAAGCAATTGGTTTCAAAGAGATCTCTTGAAGCTGATCCAAAAATGCTATAGAAGGATTTCTAGTAAATTCTTCGGGATGAGCGCCCTTAGCGCCGGGCTCTGATGAAATAAAGGGTCCTTCTATGTGAAGACCAGCCACGCAAGAATTTACCAAAGGATAGGCTTGGCAAGCCTTATTGATGGTCTCTACCAGTTGTAAAATGGTATCAAAGCCATTGGTGACAATCGTCGGGTAATAAGTGGTAACGCCTTTAGATAGCAAATACTTGGTACATTCCAAGATCGCTTCAGGCTTTGTTAAGGTCGTATTAAAATCTACTCCCTTGATGCCATTGATCTGAATGTCTACCAAACCTTCTCCTACATACTCATCTACCTCAAAATCTGCTGGCAATAGTACACGGGTATTGCTTATTGTATTCAATAGTACGGGTCGGTTGCTCAGGACATCAATAGCCGTTATATTAAAGGTTTTCTCTTCTTTTTGGATAGGAAAAGGATTTGAACCTGTGTCAAGAAACAATTCGCAATTTTCTAATTGTCGAAGAATGGAACCTGGACAACTGGTAGAAATTTCACCAAATAAGGATTGGTATACGGCAGCTTTTTTGGCAGTTCCTGGTACCACACAAAACAGGTAATTTCCATTGGTTAATGCAGGAATCGTCAATGTCAATGCAGTTTCAGGAACTTCAGAGAATTGGCCAAAGCAGCCATCATTGACCTGTTGTTGCCTGCAAAGCGTATCCAATGTCACCTTTTTAACAGTAAAAGAATCGTTAAAATCAGCCACAGGAGGATCATTAAAGGCAATATGACCATTTTCACCTATGCCTAAGCAAACGATGTCAATAGGCGCTTCATTGAGTAATTTTGAATACCTCTGTACTTCAATATCAGGGTTTACTTCACCGTCAAGTAAATGAACTTGATGAAAAGGTACGCAATCGAAAAGATGCCTCTTAAGGAAGTTTGAAAAAAGCGCTGGTGAATCCTTGGACAAACCAATATATTCATCCATGTGGAAGCCAATTATACGGTCCCATTGGATTTTTTTGCTAGAAGTAAGGTAGTTCAGCATCTCCGTCTGGGAAGGTGCTGCAGCAAAGATTATTCTTATATATTCTTTCTCTTTTAAAAGTTCTTCAATTCTATCCTCAACAGCTTTTGCAGCCGCGATCCCCATCTCATTTCGGGATTGGTGTAAATGTAAATTCATATTAGGTAAATTATTCTTTCTCAATGGACTGAAGTAAATCAGCTATTTTTTCTACATTCCTGTTGGCTTCAAAAAATCCAACAACAATGTACGTAAGGGTAGAGACTATTAAGGGTAAACTAATTTCTAATGCCAAACTTAATGCGTCTATGTTTTTTGTTACCACAAAGGTAATCAATCCAGCCACTATAGAACCTATTGCGGCAATAGGACCACTTTTCTTAAATACCGGAAGTAAACCAAAAAGCATCGGAATAGCGATCGGTCCCACTAAAGCGCCAAACCAAGAAATAATAAGGCCTAAAATGCCTCCAAAATATTCGTATTGAAAGGCTATTAATATAGTGAACATCGTAAAAACGAAGGTCGTCAATCTCGCCACAAACAAAGAGGACTTTCCTTTTTTGATTTTCTTGAAAACATTCGGTAAAATATCTCGGGTAATTACTGCTGATATAGTGTTAATATCTGAAGAGGTCATGGACATGGTATTGGCAAAAAGAGAGGCAATGACCAATCCAACCAAACCTGATGGCAATAACAATAGGGTGAGTTCTCCGTAGGATTTGCTTGGGTCAGCCAAATCTGGCAATAAAATCGGAGCAGCCCACATTGGGAAAAACAGTATTAGTGGCCATATTAGATATAATATTCCGGAAAGACGTGCCGCTTTAGTGGCTGCTTTTTCATTTGGAGAAGAAATGAACCGGGTAGCCAGGTTCCATTGCCCTCCATTATAGGCAAGAAAGTTGATAAATAAGAAAGCCAAGGCGAAACCTACTCCGTAAGGTTCATTGAATAGTTGCCCATTTTGTTGCGGAAGTTTATCCCACAATGTAAATATCCCTTCAATTCCTCCTAGGTGCTGTAAGACCACTACAAACATGACCAAGCCAGCCAGTAGTTGGACAATAAATTGAGCAAAATCAGTGATAACAACTGCCCATAAGCCTCCAAAAGTTATGTACAATAAAGAAATCCCACCTGATATTAATATTCCAACTGGAAGACTAACCCCAGTAAAAACATTGAGTAGAAGTGCTATAGCAGCCCATTTTGCGCCTACATCGAATAGTTTGAGGATAACGCCACTCCACGCCATCACTTGTTGTGTCCATAAATTGTAGCGGCGTTCCAAAAACTCCAACGGAGACTGTATCTGGTACCTTTTCCTTAGTCTAACCCAGTACACTGGAAAAACATGTGCACTTATTAATATCGATAGACCAATGGTTAATGCCCACCAAGTATATATAGCAAATCCATGTGTATAGGCCAATGCGGCATAAGCGACAAAAACGGCGCCACTGTATCCAGACACATGGTGAGAGATTCCTGAAAGCCACCATGGTAAATTGCCGCCAGCAACAAAATAGTCATCAGCGTCATTGTTTCTAAAATAAGCATATACACCTATGACGAGCATGAGCAAGAAAAAAAGGCCAATGACCACCAAGTCTAATTCATTCAATTTCATTGCAATATCTTTGTTTAAAGTTTAAGAGATATTCAATCTCTAAGTTAAATACGCACATTAACTACTTACTCCAATAGAATAAATATTTGGTTGGCATGGAGAAATAATAGGAACTGAGGGTTAATGCATTGGACCAATTAGGAAAAGTAAGAAAAACTGAACTCCTTCAGATTTCAGTTTTTCTACTCCTTGCTATAATGAGGGAAAGGAAAACAATTCTAACTTTTAGACCAATACTGGAATTTTTCTTCTTCCATGGCCTTATTGCCAAGGTGAACGGCCACTGCTGTGTCTTTTCCTTTGTTTACATCGCAAAAAGGTTGTCGACCTTCCCTTACGCAACCAACAAAATCAATTAATGCATAGGAAGTTGGGTCTAAGTCTTTACCATCATTTTTTCCAAATGGAATTGGTTCTCCTTTATCCCCTGACCCATTTTTAACTGTTGCTCCTGAAACACCATCTACCGTCCCTAGCTCCAAATATTTGGGTTCTGCATAAATAAATGCTTTGTCCCTCAAGATCTCTACCGTTCCCTCAGTACCTAAAATATTCATAGAATAGCCTTTGTACGCATTGGTCAATACAGAACTAACACTGGACATGATGCCTTCCGGGTAATAATAGGTAGCTCGAACGTGGTCAAAATTTTCTCGTCCATCTTTCCAATAATCCAAGGAACCCATACCTGTTACTTTCTGAGGAGAAGTACCAACAAACCAATTGACAATATCTATCTGGTGTGCGCAAAGTTCTGTCATCAATCCGCCAGAATATTCTTTGTACATCCTCCAGTTAATATGTCTCTCCATGGCAGGATCTTTCACTGGTTTTCTCCAGTCTTGGTTGCTGTGATATTGACATTCAAATTGTGTGACTTGACCACACCAGCCTTTGTCAATGATTTCTTTAACCTTATGGTACAGGGCATAATACCTATATTGGTGCCCAACCTGCAAAATGGTAGAAGAGCCATTCACTCTTTGCGCCAGCTTTTCTGCTTCCTCTATTGAGTAGGTAATTGTTTTTTCTACGTATATGTGCTTTCCTGCATCAATGGCATCCATTGCCATTGGAAAATGAAGGTACAATGGTGTGGCAATAATAACGGCATCAACATTGCCTTTCTCTAGTAGCTCCCGGTAGTCAGAAAATCCTTTTGCTCCTTTGTCTGCATAGGCAAGGCCTTTATCAAGGTGTTCTTTAATCGGATCGCAACAGGCTACCAAGGATATCATGGGCAGATTTCTCATAAGGGAAGCCAAACCTTGCCCTCTGCTTCCACATCCTATCAGTCCTACTTTCAATGGTTCTTCCTTATCTTTACTATAAGAAAATGGAGAAAAAGCAGAGAGGCTTAACCCTGAAGCAGCCATAGCACTGGTAAGTATAAATTTTCTTCTTGTGTTCATTGAGCAAGTAATTTTCGTTAACGTTACCGAATTAATTTTTAAATAAACGAATTTTTTTTAAAAAATCTAAATAACCCAAAGTATTTCCTTTCTGAACTTTAATTGGTACACAAAGGAAAATCAATGATTGTATCTTATATTCAATAGGAACCTATACCCCATTTGAGTTTAAATACCCAGTTTACGCAAAAAAAAGCAACTTCACCATAGATTTTCTAAGTTGAAATTGCTTTTTGTAAATCTCATTTAAGCCGTGTCAATTAACTTAAAGTGGCATCAGACTTTTGGCTCCCAGCCTTTTTCATACGCTCTGCTCCAAAATTTATTAGCAGCTTTGTTTTTAAGTATATGTCCATTGCTTGGATCGACATTTAAAGTTTCTCCACTCAACTGGGCAATATTACCAAGTTGACACAATAAAGTACTGATATGTCCACTTACAATATCTGAATTTAAAGGTACACCTTCTCTGATGTTGGAAAATAAATTTTGAATGTGTACACTGTCGAGGGCCTGGGCAGGATTTGCCAGATTTCTTGGATCAATTTTGGTGTCATTTTTAACCTCTTTGACAATGTTGTTGTTCAGGTCAAAGATGGTATAGGCATTTCCACCTTCAATTTTCAGTACACCTGTTTCTCCAAAAAACATTACGCCAACACTTGCTCCTTCTATGGTATGTCCATTGCAACTCCTGCCTTCCCAGGTAATCTGGGTATTGTTGTCAAACTCCATACTGATCGTCTGCGTGTCTGGGGTCTCCCAATCATCAGCATACCTGTATCTTCCACCAGAAGAATTCACTTTTACAGGATAATCAACACCTAAGCCCCATCGGGCAAGATCTATCATATGTGTACCATTGTTCAGGGCTTCACCAGTCCCCCAGTTCCAGAACCAATGCCAGTTATAATGTAGGTAATTATCTTTATATGCAGTTCTTGGCGCAGGACCTTGCCACAAGTCATAATTCAACCAATCCGGAACGGATGCAATTTTACCAATACCTATAGAGGGCCTATTATTTGTGTACCAGGTTTTGGCATAATAGGGTCTACCGATTACCCCAGCCTTCAATTCATTAATCCCTGCGATGACATTTGGCCAAGACCGACGTTGATTGCCCATTTGAAGTATTCGATTGTATTTTTCGGCTACTTTCACTAAAATTTCTCCTTCATTTGGATTGTGACTGGCAGGTTTTTCCAGGTACACCTCTTTACCTGCCTGGCAAGCAAGAATTGCTGCTGGGGCATGCCAGTGGTCTGGGGCTGCCACTACCAATACGTCCACATCCTTGTCCTCTAGGCTCTTCCTAAAGTCAGGAACAGCCTTTGGACTAAACCCTTGTGCTTCATTCACATGTGCAATGCATTTCTCAGCAGCCCTCGTATCTACATCACAAATATGGATAACGTCACAATTGTCCTGTTTGGCAAAATTTCCTGCCAAAGCTTTACCTCTGCTGTTTACCCCCATTACGGATACCTTAATTCGGTCATTGGCACCAAGGATGTTTCCATAACTTTTGGCAGAAAAAGCAGGAAGCATCCCCCCTACAGACAATGCTGTGGCACTTACGAGTGATTGCTTCAAAAATGTTCTTCTCGAATCTTTTACCTTTTTCATAAAATTTAATTTAATGCATAATTAATGGCCTGGATTTTGAATATTGTAAGAACAAAGTTTCAAATTAGTTTAATATATAAACGGAAATAAACTGTTTTCAACTTTGGCATTTATCATCATTTGAATCATATAGGGGACTTCATTTTTTTAATCATCCGAGTAAAATAATCCATCAATTTTTCAGCAAGAGTTTTACAATCGATTTCCAGATTAAAAGGACTAAAATCGGAATTTACTGGTGACATGTTTACGTTACCGGATTAAATAAAAATCCTGCTCTACCTATCTAATAGACAAGGAAGTTAGATAAAGAAAACACAAATAAATCCCAATAAACACCTTTAAATAAGGCATGTATCACAAACTTGATTATTAGAAATAATCTTACTTTAATAAGGAAGTAAAAGTTTTTGAAACCCCTTATTAAAAATCAAATTATCCAATAGTTTAAAACTAGCCATTTAAGCTAAAAAATCCTATTAGGATATATTATTCTAATGAACTGCCTTATAATAAACTAAAACACATTGATTTTAAAATAATGTAATTTAATTAACTACACAAGCATTCAATTACCAATATTTATTTGTTTTTATTATGTAAAACACTAGATTTACCAGTAATGATGTGTACGTTAACGAATAATCTAACCCATTGAACCTTATTTTTAAAAGATCTTGATTTTAAATTGTAAGCACAACTTTAAGAATGCTTGAAAGAACTGGGAATATAGCCTAAAGTTCCAAAATCGTTCAATATAAACCATCTGTCCTTTATCCACTTCAACTCAATACAAGACATGAAAAATCTCGAACAATTAAAACGCAGAATCTTTTTAAAAAGCTCAGTAGTTGCTGGCCTGGGTTTGACAATTGGGCTCCCCTCCTACGGGAATTCCCTGATAGAAGGGAAAAATGTGGGCATTATCGGCTTAGACACCTCTCATAGTCTTGCTTTTACTAAAGTTTTAAATGGAAATAAAGACAATGCAAGTTACCATGGATACCAGGTAGTAGCTGCTTACCCGTATGGCAGCAAAACGATACCCTCAAGTGCCGATAGAATACCAGACTACATAAATAAAATTAAGGAATACAATGTCACCATTACCAGTTCTATTCAGGAATTATTAGATAAAGTAGATGTAGTCTTGCTAGAGACCAATGACGGTCGACTTCACTTAGAGCAAGCCATGGACGTATTCAAATCTGGGAAACGAGTATTCATTGACAAACCTGTGGCAGCATCATTAAAGGATGCAATAGCAATATTTGATGCAGCAAAAAAATACGATGTTCCGGTATTTTCTGCTTCCTCTCTTCGATACATAAAAGGAATAGAAAAACTAGAAGGTAAAATAATTGTCGGTGCAGACACTTACAGCCCAGCAAGCCTGGAAGCTACCCATCCTGATTTATACTGGTATGGAATCCATGGAGTAGAAACTTTATTTACAGCTTTAGGCCCAGGCTGTATATCCGTAACGCGTACCCACACCCCATTTACTGATATTGTAACAGGCATTTGGGAGGATGGAAAGGTTGGTACTTTCAGAGGTACAAGGTCTGGAGATTCTGGTTTTGGGGGCACAGTATTTACTGACAAGGGTGCAATTGTGCTTGGCCCTTATGGAGGATATGAACCTTTATTAAAAGAGATTACCAATTTCTTTGAAACAGGAGTGGTTCCTGTTCAGCCGGAAGAGACATTAGAAATATTGGCCTTTATGACGGCTGCTGATGAAAGCAAAAACAAAGGTGGCAAATCTATAAAATTAGCAGATGTAATGAAAAAAGCCCGTTAATCTATTTGGTTGATACCAGATTAATTGGATGAATCATTCAATAATTGGTAAATGTTTTAAACGCGTTGAAATGAAGAGATAAGAACAGAAATTATAATTAATTAAGAAGTAGCAGATTTCTAAAATACAATAACAGATTGTCTTTAATTTGGTCAAATTAGGGGTAGCAACTACACTTAGATGAGAGAGCAATGAAGCAATTTGGAAAAAGTAGGGGTAAAACGAATTATTCTTTTAATTTTGAAGGTCAATTCAATCAGCTACGGATAAGTTTAATAATTCTTTACATTATCATCTATTGATTGTTTACTATAATGAAGCTTTATAAGGATGGAATGCATATGAAAAAACCAAGCAGTCAAACGGGAGTCAAAGAAATAGCAAAACGAGGAAATGTATCCATAGCAACTGTAGACCGAGTGATTCATAATCGCCCGGGAGTTTCAGCCAAAACCAAAGCAAAAATAGAGGCTATCATTAAAGAATTGAACTACCAGCCCAATGTATTAGCTAGCAGATTGTCCTCAGGAAAGGTTTTTCATTTAGCAGTTATTATACCCAAAACTTCCATACATTCCGATTTCTGGGAAGCGCCATTAAAAGGCATTGCCAAAGCAGAATCTGAAATCAGACAATACGGAGTTACGGTCGAAAACTATCTTTTTGACCTGACAAATAAAGCTTCCTTCGTTCAGGTTACAGAAGAAATCAAGGATAAAAATATAGATGGGGTTTTGATGTCCCCTTCCTTTGTTAAAGAGGCTGATGAATTCTTTCTTTATTGCCAAGCCAATAAAATCCCTGTGGTATGCATAGACAGTAATATTGAAGCTGAAGGGAGTCTGTCTTACATCGGCCCCCCTTTATTAGAAAGTGGCTATGTAGGAGCTAGTCTATGTAAACTTGGGATTTCCAAAACACCTAAAGTCCTAATTGTAAACATTGCAAAGCAAAAGAAAAGCTTCAATTTAACTCAAATTGAAGCAGGGTTTAAAAAGTTTTTCTCAGAGCCTCCAAACCAGGCCACTTGCATTAATTTAAACATTCAGGACATAGATCAGGAATCAGTAGAGCTCTTCCTTCACAAAACCTTTATAAAAAACCCAGATATTGAGGCTATTTTCGTTACAAATTCAAGGGTTTTTGCAGTTGCTGAATACCTGGAAAAGCGAGGGCGGACGGATATCATGTTAGTGGGTTATGATTTTCTTAAAGAAAACCAAAAACACTTAGAGAAAGGCACCATTAATTTTCTAATATGCCATAAACCTGAAGAACAAGGTTATAAAGGTATCATGAGTTTGTACCATTCCCTTGCATTAAACCTCTCTGTTGAAAAACTTTATTATATGCCCATTGACATTGTTACAAAGGAAAATCAGGAATTTTATAGGTAATGTAATTGAAGAATTTGGAGACAAATGTTCATTCAAACTTTTGTCAAACTTTCAAGTAGCCATAATCGACTGATTGAATCCTGATTTTTAGATCCATTAGAACACAAATTTGATTTGAAAGGTAACCAAGAATGTATTACAATTGACTGCTTAATTGAGATGCTAGGAATAGCGGATTTTGGCCAAAACTAAATATTCCGAACATTTCATCGCCTGTTTAAATACTTTGGGACTAAGACAAATCTCGACTTTTAGAAATGATGTTGTAATAATTGGTATGTAGTAAAGCTTATTTTTTCCACTTAATATCAGACTGTGATTTGATGGTAATAATTGTCTTTTTTCTCCCCTTTCTTGTCATTTACACCTACTCCCCATTTATATCTATATCAAAAACAAACTCAAAGCATCTACTATTCGTTACGATGAATGAAATTGGATAAAACGTTAAAAATATTAAACCAATCGCATAGTTATAGCCTTTCTATTTAATCGCTTACCAAAAATTAAAAATGCTAGAAAAGGAATTTAAGCATATCGTTTTGGGATTGCAGCATTAGGTGGTATCTTTGTTCACGCATTAAAAAAGAATTAATTTTGGCAAATAAAACTGTAAAAATAGGCTTGGTTCAATTGAGTTGCAGTGCTGATGTGGCAGCAAATCTTGAGAAAACCATTGCAGGCATACGTAGTTCTGCTGCACAAGGAGCTCAGGTAGTTGTGCTTCAGGAGCTTTTTCGATCTCTATATTTCTGCGATGTAGAAGATTATGAAAACTTTAAATTGGCCGAGGCTATACCAGGCCCGTCCACAGACCTCTTTAGCAACTTGGCTAAAGAACTAGGCGTTGTGATCGTTGCTTCTCTTTTTGAAAAAAGGGCGGAAGGATTGTATCACAATACCACGGCAGTTTTAGATGCTGATGGTACTTACCTCGGCAAATACAGGAAAATGCATATCCCTGATGATCCTGGTTATTTTGAGAAGTTTTACTTCACTCCAGGCGACTTGGGTTATAAAGTTTTTCCAACCAAATTCGGGAACATCGGTGTTTTGATCTGCTGGGATCAATGGTATCCTGAGGCTGCGAGAATTACCGCTTTGAAAGGTGCCGACTTTTTGGTTTACCCTACAGCGATTGGCTGGCACAAAGATCAAGATGGCCTAACCAATGAAGAACAATACGGTGCATGGCAGACCATTCAGCGTTCACATGCCGTAGCCAATGGCATACCTGTTGTTTCGGTAAACCGATGCGGGATAGAAGGCGACATGAAATTCTGGGGTGGCTCTTTTGTTTCCAATCCATTTGGAAGGGTGATTTTTAAAGCCTCTCACGAAGAGGAGGAAATTCACGTAGAAGAACTTGATTTTGAGAGTTCCGACCGATATAGAACACACTGGCCATTCCTAAGGGATCGGAGAATTGATTCTTATCAACCAATTACCAAAAGATTTCTTGACGAAGAATAAGCAATCATGAAAAGTATTTTTGATCTAGCTAATTCAGGGGAAGTTACTCCGGCAGAATTGGGGTATTATTTCCCTGCTGAATTTGCTCCACATACCGCTACCTGGCTAAGTTGGCCGCATAAAGAAGAATCTTGGCCAGGGAAAATTGAAACAGTTTACCCTGCTTATGCTGCCTTTATCAAAATTGTAGCCCAAGGAGAAATGGTAAATATCAATGTGAGCAATGAGGCCATGAAAGCCTTTGCCTTGACTCACTTAGAAAACGCGGGAGTGGATCTAAGCCAGATAAAATTTCACTTCTTCCCAACCAATGATGCTTGGTGTAGAGATCATGGCCCTGCATTTTTGATCAACCCTAACGCTGCTGAAGCCAAGGCAGTGGTGAAATGGAATTACAATGCTTGGGGAGATAAATACCCTCCTTATGACCTAGACAACTTAATTCCTCATAAAATTGCTGACCATTTAGGAGTGCCATGTTTCACGCCTAACATTGTAATGGAAGGTGGTTCTGTGGAATTTAATGGAGCAGGAACACTTCTTACTTCAAAGGCCTGTCTATTAAACAAAAATAGAAACCCGAATTTAAATCAGGCTCAGATCGAAAAATATCTGTGTGATTACTACGGGGTAAGCAATATTCTTTGGGTAGGTGATGGGATTTTAGGAGATGACACCGATGGACATATCGATGACATTACGCGTTTTGTAAACCAAGACACGGTACTTACTGTGGTAGAAGAAAATAGGCTAGACGAAAACCATTTAATTCTGAAGGAGAACCTACAATTGCTTAGAGATATGCGTTTAGAAGACGGCAAGCAATTGAACATTGTGGAATTGCCAATGCCGGGAGCTAAATTTTATGAAGACCAAAGGTTGCCAGCGTCCTATGCTAATTTTTATATCGCAAATGAAGCTGTAATAGTCCCTACATTTAAAGATAAAAATGACCAGAAAGCCATTGATATCATTTCAGGTTGCTTTGCTGATCGGCAGGTTGTTGGGGTTGATTCACTAGATATTATTTGGGGATTAGGTTCATTTCATTGCTTAAGTCAACAAGAACCAGCGGTAGTTTAGTGGATAAATGAATACCTTCTAATTGTCCAAATTCTAGCTTTAGTGAAGCTTTATAAAGCTTCATGGCTGGTTTGCACAATCTTTCTAATGACTTCATCTAGTTCAGTAGCTGATGTCATGATAAACTTAAGAACTTGTTCCTTTTCATCCTCACTTAAAGATTCTGAATCGGCCCTAAGTAACTCAACCAAGCCCATTATTCGTGCCAGAGGGGCGCGCACTCCATGAGATTGCATCCATGCAATTTTTTTGAATTTCTGGTTTTGGCCTTCAATGGCCTGAATATGTTTATAACGTTCGGTAATGTCTGTTGCCAATATTACTTCCGCGTCCTTGCCTTGATAGGTCAATGCATTGCTTTGTATTTCAACAATAATCTCTTGCCCATTTCTTTTTTTATGCAAATATTCATCTCTGTTATAGCCTCCTTCATTTTGTATTATTTGTAGGACAGCCGCTTCCAATTTAGGGATTTCAGACTTGGGCCTTATCTCTCTTAAAGTCATGTTCAAAAACTCATCATAGGAATACCCATAATGCTTAATAGCTGCTTTATTGACATCCAGAAATTTTAAGGTAGCCAAATCATAAACCCACATTGGCTGTGGACTAAGATGGAATAAGTTAGCATAACGTTGTTCGGATTCTTTAAGGGCTTTTTCATGTTGAATTCGGTCTGAAATATCCAGACCTAAAGCCTGCATTTCTGAAGGTGCTCCATTTGCATCTAAAACACAAATAAAATCCCAAAGAGTAGTGATGATTCTTCCATTGGTAGAAGGTTTGTCTAATTCAATTTTAAAAACTTTCCCAGGTTCTGCGATGCATTCTTCAACTGTACCTTGTACTTTCTGATGATGGTATTCCATAATGGATGACATACAATTTTCACCCAATATCTTCCCATCGGCATATACCCAGCCAAATTCTTCAATAAATTTTTTATTTACATAGGTGTAATCACCATTCATATCGGTACGGACCACATAGTTGGTTTGTGATTCGTATAAACCCCTGAAATACGCCTCACTCTTTTTTAATTTTTCTTCGGTGAGAATTCGTTCAGTAACATCTCTTGAATTGGCCACTATGCCTCCAACTGCTGAATCATCCATGAGGTTAGTAAAAATGGTTTCAATCCATCTCCATGAACCATCCCCGTGTTTAAACCTAAATGGCTTGATAGCGAGATGTTTCAATTGTTTCAAGCACAAGAGACTTTCATAAACAGTTTTCTTAAAATCAGGATGAATTAATTCAAAGGCATTTTTTCCAATATATTTCTCTGGCGGAGTGCCGAGCACTAAAGTAGAAGTAGGGCTTACGTATAAATAATTACCTTCAATATCAAGGATGGCAATTAAATCAGAGCCATTTTGAACCAAGGCTTTAAATCTTTTTTCACTTTGCTCAATTTCAAGTTCAATTTCTTTTTGATGAGTGAAATCAAGAATAATAGCGTCCCAAATAGTACTACCATCCTCCAAACGGGAAGGGCTTCCTGATCCCTTGTGCCATTGTGTTGTACCATTAGGATGATAATAGGGCCATTCATGCTCCCAAAAGCTTAAGTCTTCAGCAGATTTTTGAATTGTTAAAAGAAATGCATCTAAATCGTTCTTTTTAAATCTTTGCCAAATTAAATTATTGTTTTGCATAATCTCCTCGGCAGAGAAGCCCCAAAGGTTTTTGGCTCCATTGCTTAATAGCTGCACCTCACCTTCACCATTTGGGTAGCGCTTATAGCGAAAAACTGCACCGGGTATATTGTTAGTGATTGTCTGAAATTGTATTTCTGTGTTTTTCCGCTCGGTAATATCGGTATGGGTTCCCGCCATAAGAAGCGGTTGTCCATCTGCTGCCCAACTAACAACTTTACCTAAGTCATGAACCCACACGATAAAACCCTTTTTGTGTAAAAAGCGAAATTCACCTTCATAGAATTCGGATTTTCTTTCAACACAAGCTTTAACCTTTTCATTAAGGGCCATTGCATCTCCAGGATAGATAAGCTTTTGAAAAGATTCAAAGTTAAATGGTTCAAGTTCTTTTAACGTGTAACCTAACATTTCCGCCCAGCGCTCATTCACGGTAACTTTTCCATTTACAATATTCCATTCCCAAATACCAGCACGGGTAGCATTGATGATATTGTTTAGACGGATTGTTTCTAAAGAAAGATTGTCCCCTATTTCCTTGATCTCTATCCGATTTTTGCGTAACTCAAAAAGCTGAACCACCTGATTGGCTAGAGATTTCAAGGCTTCTAACTGTTTTTTTTCAAGGGATCGAGGTTGCTTGTCTAAAACACAAAGCGTACCAAGTGCATTTCCATCCTTACTTACCAAAGGCATGCCTGCATAAAAGACGATATGAGGTTTGCCAGTAACCATAGGATTATCTTTAAAACGCTCATCTTTTCTGGCATCTTTCACTAGGAAGATTTGTTCAGGAGATTTAACGGCATGCGCGCAAAATGACCACGTTATTGGTGTTTCAATATCAGTCAATCCATGATTTGATTTGAAAAATTGTCGGGTATCTGTCACAAGCGATACCAGAGAGACAGGCGTGTTACAGATTAAGGCCGCCAGACCGGTGATTTCATCATATTCTTTTTCAGGCAAGGTGTCCAAAATCTGCAATGATTTAAGATCATTTAATGCGCTATTACCTAAATCATTCGCCATTATCTCTCAATTTTATAAAACTACGAGACTTATTTAAATATCAAACCAATCCCAATAATACAGGAAGTCAGTAGAAATTACCATTTTACACAAATTATTCTAGCCTTAAAAAAATACCTTCTAAAAAGAAATTTAAAAGCTCGTTTAATTCTTAAAATAAATTAACCTCAACTCAATAAATATATTAAACTTATTAATAAATAATAAAGGCTAAATTTAGTGGTAATTGTCTTACCAATGGCTGATTTTTCCAAGAGATAATTTCAAGCAGTTACTGTATTCCACATCAAAACAACAGAGAGATAAAAAAGTTTACTTTTGATTACCCACATTCTAAGCCTTATTGCCTAATAATGCAAAACCTTTGTCTTCTTTGCTTAGCGTTTATGGTGCCTGAGGCTTCAAAGTTCTATTTTTGGTAAGCGCCTGAGGAATAGGTGAGCTCGTAACTATGGGTATAAATTTCAAAGACAATTCCAAAAGGATCTTCCACGTAACACATTTTATAAGGTTTGTCATTGGGATAATATTCTCTAATAGGCATTCTTTGCTTGCCTCCATAGGATAAAATCTTATCTATTAATGTTTCAATATTAGGATCTTGAATGCAAAAATGAAATAATCCCGTATTGAAAGGGTTAAATTCGGGCGCTTCCTTAACTCCGTGGGGAAATGAGAAAAGCTCTATTCCTATCCCATCAGAAGTTGACATATGGGCAATTTCAAATTCCTCCCAGTTTTCTCCAAAAACGTCTATGCACATTTGCCCAATGGCCGTATGGTTTTCTTTTTTTACTATAGATGGCTCCATGATGACATACCAACCCATTACTTCTGAATAAAATCGTACTGCCTCTTTAATTTTGGGTACGGTAATTCCAATGTGCGAAAAGGATTTTGGATAATTTTTATTTGCAGTCATATCTTAATTTTTTTTTCAAAATTGGGTTATATTTGCTTTAATTGCAAGAACACACTTTATGGTAACCTACTTACAAAAAAGGGTACTATTCTGATTATAAGTGATTTAAAATTAAAATGAAAAATAAAAGTTATTGCCCACTTAACTATACGATGGATTTAATAGGCACGAAATGGAAACCATTGGTATTGTTTCATTTATTGGATGGACCTTTACGCTCTGGAATATTACAGAAAAAGGTACCTGATATTTCTAATAAAATGTTTACCCAAACAGTAAGGGGGTTAGAAAAAGATGGTCTTCTTGTCAGAAAAGTTTTTCCTGAGGTTCCTCCGAAGGTTGAATATTACCTTAGTGAAAGAGGAAAATCCCTCGAGGATATTTTAAGAAGCCTAGACAGGTGGGGATTGAAAGACAATGAGAGTACCTGAGAAGCTCCATATCGAATATTAATTTGTATTCGTTAAGTCATGTACTAAAAATACAGTCAGGCAATAATCTTCCAGACTTATAACTATCAAAAGCAATCATTCGATTGCCATCCACTAGGATCAAACCAGAAAACCAACTTTTAGCACCTTGATTATTCAATAAGAATAAGAATTAGAATTTGATGAGACCATAATTATTCCTTTGGTATACGGTCAACACGGTCATAGCCGATAAACCAACTTTTACCTCAGGCAGCAAATCTTCTTTATTGTATCCCCTAGACATCATTGATTGCCCACAGATATAAATGCCTACCCCCATTTCTGAAAGGGTTTTGATCAATTCTTTATTGGGGTTTTCCACATTATACTTCGCCTTATAGGCTTCGGATGACAAAACATCTTTTGTAGATCCACCATGTACAACAAATGCCAGGTGTAAATTTTCTTTTGGTATTCCGGAACGAACATGCATATTGTAATAACGGTGCAAGCTTGATATAATAGCGTTGTGCTGACCTGGGTCTGCTTGATCTCTGTCCACATCAAATACCGCCTTGTATTGTTGGGTACTGTCTAGCGGGAAATCCACATTATCTATGGAATAAACAGGTCCATAATCATCGAAAACAGGCCCAGTAGAGGATTTGACATTTTGCCCAAAAGAGGGGGTTACATAAACTAAAATAATGGCTAGAAAGAATAGCTGACTTTTAAATGTTTTTTTCATAGGGTAATTAATTCCAATTTTCTAAATATGCATTTATAAATACACCACAAGTTAGCCAATGCTTAGCATCCCAATAAGAGCAATGACAGCAATTAGGCTTATTGAGCATTTTTCTTTGGTTTAGCCATTTTAAGTTATGAAAAAAAGCGAGACCATCATCAAACAAACCCCAGAATGATTTTAGCTAAAACGACCTGGCAGAAAATCTACCTCGCCCTACACCTATTCTTTTTGAATAATTAATATTGAAAAGCCCTTATTTGTGCGTAACCTGGCACGCGTTATTGTCTCCTTGTCAAATCTTATTTCAACACAATACTGTCTATCTCAAGATTGAAATTTTCTTCCTTCTTATTTCCTATTAAAAAAGTAATCTGTTCTAAAAAATTCTCGTGAAAATTTGCCTGATCAAGTTTTCGTCCTCGAAAAGATGGATACATCTCATCAAGAGTAAAGGCAATTTCCTGCCATTCTCCTGTGGTTGAAAAAGGTGCGATGTACGAATAGTAATCCTGAGAGTTAGCTTTTACCCTAAATTGATAATTCTTGCCATCTCCACGAAGTTTAACAGTAACTTTAGAAAATTCCTTTACATCCAATTTTTGAAATCTGTAGCGAACAGACGAAAACCCTCCATTATTAGCTAAAGAAATACGCCCCTTGAATACACCGTGTCCATCATCATTCAAAGTAAAGGACCCTGAGGATTCACCTCCCATCACCACATCATCTACAATTGTCCAGCCCTGTATGTCTGACTTTTTGTTAAAATCGTAAATTAATATCGAGTTCATTGAAACATATAAGATTATGCTATAAAGGATAATTTTCATATAACAGCGCTAAAATGGTTCGCGTCTACTTAAAGAAAGAACTTTTTATTTAAGCTAATGTTTAGAATAGCGCTTTTATAGCTTCAAGATTTTGGACAATCTTAATGAAATTTTTTTTACGATTTTTATTTTGCGCTAAAACACATTTGCTGATACGCCGATATGGAACAAGCATTTTATCTCAACTATTTCACCAAAAGAATGCAACCTGTCACTAGTGTAAATGGCAAGAAGTAGGTTGCAGTCCATTGGTAATCCCAATTGTGTAATCGTGCTTAATAAATGAAAAACACTGCCAAAATTTCGTTTATTTTTTGACCGGAACTAAAGTTAAAGCTTTTAAATCCATTAGGGCACCCTTATCAAACCCCTCTCCTGTTGCTACAATTATCCTGTTGAAATCTTCTTCGAGTGACAGTTCGCCAATCTTTATTTTTTGAAAAGTCTCCCAAGAACCTGAAGGTTTTATCACTCCTTTTAAAGTCTGGCTACCAGAAGTCAGCATAAAAGGTTTACCGGCTTCCTCATCTGAAACAGACCACTCCATCCAAACTTCGTAAGTACCTTCTCTGGGAAGGTTCATGTCCCATTCTACCCTATCCTTAGCCATAAACCAACCGAAAGCATTCCACTCGGGCATGTATTGAATGTCTGGACCTATTCCTCTTCCTTTCTCAGAAGTAAGGTAAATATTACCATTAGCTGCAGGTTTGGAAATTCCAGGGATATTCAAGTTCCCTTCCATTGCTTTTCGTTGTTCTTTCACATATTTGGCTACTGTCCCTACTGGTGCGATCCAAATGCCATTGGCAGGATCATTGGCATATTCACTTAACTTCCTCAACATACTCAGGTAAGTAGTTTGATTCCCTTCTGTGCCATTTTCATGTCCAGCAAGCACTAGCCACTGTCTATTTTCCGATGCTGCTTGAATTATGGGTAAGATTTCTTCAAAAGACATATTGTCCATTTTCATTCCAGTCAGCTGTGCCATGTCCGCATAATAAGGATCTACTGGGGCCTCATCCAGCCATCCTCTTCCCGATAGGAACATTTCAGAAATCAAAGGCACATAACTTTGGGTTTCTTCTCCCTTGCCTACAAACGAAAGACCACAAGGATAAGCAAATACTTCTGGTCTCACTCCTAATAGTCGCTCGATTTCATCGTTTGTATCAGACAATTCTTTCCGCATACGCGCGAGGGTATAATCTTCTAATGCCCTATCTCTAGACCATGCAAAATTACCGCTACAGGGGTGGTATAGGGAGTGGTTACCAATCTCATGTCCTGTTGCTACTACCATCTTCCATCCCTCAATATCCTGCTCCATACTTGCAGGAACCACATAAAAGGTGGCTTTTACCCCATATTCATTTAATAAGGTAGCACCAGGGTCTGGATTACTTGCCCTGGCATCATCAAAGCTTAAACTTATGGCCATCTTTTTTCCCTCCGGCCAAGGAAAATCTGGATTCTGTGCGCTTGCACTCAGTCCTCCAAAAACTAATACTACTATAATTGCGCTTACTGAAAATATTGACTTCATCTCAGGATTGGTTTATTATTTACTTTTTAATTCACTTTCCAGATAAGACAAAACTGCCTCACCGAATTTTGTGCCTGCACTTGGTACATATGGGGAAACCGTTGGTTCATAGCCTTTGTATTTCCATTCTTCTTCTGTCAGCATGTAGCCTAGCCAACCATTGGTATAACCATAATAGAAGGTATAAGGAAATGGTGAGCGTTCTCTTACTTCATTGGAAATTTCACAAAACAACTCCAAAGGACTGGCCCAAATGGCAATCTTATCATTGATATTGAGAAAACGAACAGGCAATTTGATCGTTTTAGCAGCTCTCTTTTCATCTACAATATAGTCATTCAAAGCTTCAGGCCATTTTAATCCTTCTTTCATAGGAGTCAAAAACTCCATCTCAGAAGCAGAGAAAGAAACCTGGTCTTCGTATTTCAAAATATCATCATTGGCCTTCAAAATCTTATCACCCAGTAGCCTTCTGAATTGATTCATCCTTCCAGCGGTGGCATTAGGGTATACGCTGTAAATCGGAGCGATATTTCCTGCCGCACCATTAATAAATAGCATAGGGGCTCCGGATTTTTCCTCGACATATTTTGACACTACTCCTTGAACATCACCGCTAATCAGTAAATTCTGCCCACCCAATACGGTACCGTGAATGGCATAATTGGCCACAGTAACCATCAATCGATGGTCTTCTTTATGTACAATTTTTAAAACGCCTATTTTCCTATCCACCGGACCATCAGGATCCATCCCTAAAAAAGCTTTGTCATCAATGTCCTTGGCCCTTCGATTTATATTGGCGGAGGAATGTCCCCAGCCAACTCCCAAACTTGCAGGTGCCAATTCTTTGATGCCTCTTTCGATCCCAGCCAATAATTTGGCAGTCACCAAATCAGTATAGTTGGAATCAATAGGATGGGTATATCGCTCTCCCATAAATGCCTCCGGAAGTCCGGGAGCACCTACTTCAGGTGCTGAATGGGTATGGGTTACTGACCACCAAAAATTACTGCGTGCTATTCCAAACTTCTTTTCAACCAATTTCGCCACTTGATCATAGGTGGCTGGTGAGAGCACACAGATATCTGTGGAGACAAGTGCAAAGGTGGACTCACCATCCTCTAATATTAAAATTTGATGGTAAATACTATCCAGAATCCCTTCGGATAGCCTGGCCCCATAGCCTAATAATTGTTTGGGAACTTTCGGTGTAATATTTTCCGTGACCACAGCAGCCCTAAAATCACCGGCAAAAGAAGATTGCACTGACATTAGAAGACCGAAGACAAGTGCCGTAAAGTAAGCTAAGGACCTACTTATTGGAAGCTTTCTATTGGCTTTTGGACGCATGTGTTTTAATAAATACATTACTTGCTTGATTTAGGTAAAATAGAATAAATGCCATTCATAATTATTTCTTCCACATCCTCAGTAAATTTAGAAGGTTTCTCATAACCGATCATCGCCGATTCTGCTTCGTATCCCCCTTCTTTCAATATCCTTAGCGATGGAATATAACAAGGCATGTCGCTGGCATAAGCATTTACCCATACGCGGTCTTCACCTAATTCCTGCTTTAGCCGGAGCGCATAATCTACCACTACTTCGCCTGCCAAAAATATCATGACCAGGTCTTTACCAAAATCCCAAACCTGAATAGGATAATTGATTTTCTCTGGAACATCGCCACTTCTGGCCATTCGCCCAAGCAAAAGCAGAGAGTAATTGCTTGTCCTTCCGGCTCCCTTGGCATCTTCCGCTAATTTTCTAGGGTCAGGCATTTCTGCAAAAGTAAGTTCCACATATTTCAATTTACCTTCAGGCAATTGACGGATACTTTTCCAATTGCCTTCTCCTAGCAAGCGATTAACTTCAGCAGCAATTTGTTTCCCTTGATCTTTGGCATACACCAAATCCATTTCAGGATTTTTATTGTTCATGCGTGGGGAAGAATTCTGATCTGCTCCACACCCTATGACTACCAATGCCATGGCACCTTCAGGCAAGTTTTCCTCCACCTGAATCTGTGCTTCTCCTACCCAATCACCGTGGGCCACATTGTTTTTTGGTCCTAAAGTTACTGCATGACAAGCATAATTAAGCATCACTGCTTTTGTCTTGCCTTCAAGATTTGTAATACGCATTACTGGCAAAGAATGGTCTGACACTCCATTTGGATTAATGGATGTCCTCCTGTTGACTGCAAAATTCACCTCTCCTTTGGCATGAGAAACCAAGGATGGGGCAGCGTTTGCTATGGCTTCCAAAGCCACACCTTTTAACTTTGGCACTAGTCCCATGGCAAAAAGTGATATTTCTGCTAGTTCGTCCGGGTCAAGGGGCTTATTGAAATGCGATACAATGTTTCCAATTTGTGGACCACTGTGTGTGTGGGAAGCACAAATGGATAGATTGGCAGCTGAAATACCTATTTCTTTTGCAAGCGCATCTCTTACCCTTTCAGTGACCTGATGAGGTATACCCAGCAAGTCAACGGTAATTATTATTCGGTATCCTTTTTCCTCCTCTCCGAATGCCATCGCTTTGGCCCATAATTCATGCTCAACACCTTCAAACGGGATATCTCTACTGGAATAGCCTGTTAACCGAACCGGGATTTCTGGGGTAATAACTACACGTGCCAAACCTACATTCAAGGGTTTTGGAGCAGCTCCATAAACCGTTAACTGAAAGAATGCAAGAGCCAACATCAATAGAACCAACCGTTTAAAATCTATAAATTTCATTTTCTTTTATTATTTGAGTGTTATACTAATCCTGATTTATGGGAATGTTTAGCTATAGTTGGTATTAATCCTATTGATTAGGTTTGAAAATAATGAGCTCTAAAAAAACCTTTATTCGGCTTTTCGAATATAAGCCAACAAATCGGCCATTTCCTGTAGTGAAATGCTTTGCTCAAGACCTGTAGGCATGGCCGACATTTCTATTAATTTCAAGGACTTAATATTCGTTCTGGAAATACTATTGTCTATACCTCCTGCATTTCTAAGGTTGATTGCCGTAGGTGTTTCTGAAGAAATTAACCCTTGATAGTGCTCACCATTTTGCAATTCCACTTCCCAAAGATCATAACCATCAGCGATGGACAAATTGGGATTGAGAATATCGCTCATGATGCTTGCCGCTCGTCTGTTTTTGAGGGAAGAAAGATCTGGACCAAAGGCAATCCCTTGATCCTCTCCCATTTGATGACATATCGCACAGTTTTTCTGAAAAACAGTGGCCCCTCGATCAATGGTACCATTAAGCTCCAAAGCAGGTTGATAGTTGGCTATAATTTTCTCACTCTCTCCTTCAGGTCGAGTCAAAATAGCCCTCGCCCTAAGTCTAAGTGCTTCATCCTTATTCGCCATTAAACCAACACTTCTTCTCCATCCAATTGTTGCCTTTTGAACCAAACCATTTTCAAGTGCTTCTAATAAAACAGCGATTCGCTCTCCATTCATCATCATGGCACTAATCCCCGCATCCCTCAATTCAGGAGTAAATCTATCCCAGCGATCAATAACCATTTGGGAAAAGGAATTGTCCTCAGATCTGCTTAAAGTACGGAATGCGGCCAACTGAACAGGTAGTGGCTCACTGGGCTCCACTAGACCAATAAGCATTTTTTGGTATTCAGCGATATTGGCCATGGCCAAAAACCGAATTCCCATACTTCGTTCATCGCCAGTCAATGCTTTATCCATGGCTATGGCTTCTGCTTTTGCTAAAGACTGGCTTTTACCAGCAACGTTATCCAAGCCAATCCCTTCTAATACCTGGATGGCTGCTCCTTTCACTTCTGGGGAAGGATGCTCAAAAACAGTGGTGGCCAATAAGCCTGCGCTTGATCCATGTGATCCAGACAGTTTTTTACTTTTGATTCCCTGCGCTAGACCTCTCAAAAGCGCCGGCTGCCAATTGTATTCATTTTTAGCATTTTTTCTTATGGCGCTTTGCACCATGGTAAGAATGGCATTCTCATCCATGCTTGCACCTACCATGGAAGCAAGTTTCTGCACCAATCCATTATAAGCTGGGGTGGCCTTATACCGATTCAGTACAGGATCAATAAGCCGACTACTTTCAGAAAAAGGTGCTGAAAGTGCTGCCAATTGTACCCACTTGTCGTCAATATCCTTAAACAAAAGTTCTTTTCGAACTTGAAAAGCACTTTCACTTTCAATGGAGCCCAGCGTTTGCATTAGCTGAAACCTCACTTTCGGATCTGAGTCATCTTTTAATGCCAATAATTTTGGCGCAAGTACTGTTGATTGGGATAAGAATAACTCTGACAATTTCACTGCATTTTCGCGAATGCCTGCAACAGGATCTTTTAAGGAATTGGCTACCGTTATCTCATCAAGTGCTCCAATTCCCTGCAAAGTCCACAGTGCATGAAGCCTACCCATTGGGCTTTCCCCAGACATGGCAAGCTCTTTTAAAGCAGGTATCAAAGTTTCCGGATGCTGATCCACTATCATTCGTTGCGCATTCATCCTCCACCATGCATTTTTATGCGAGAGTTTGCTAAGCAACTCATCAGGATAAGCTGTTCCCAAAGACAATTTATCTGACCAATCAATAGGGGAAGTCCCTTTAGGAGTGATCCTATATATCCTCCCTTGGTCTGTTCCATTGTACAATGCCCCTGATTGCACCACTTCCTCGGCCATCCATTCAGGATGCTCTATAATTTGGCGATAATAATCAATTATATACAATGCCCCATCAGGTCCAACATAGGCATTTACCGGCCGAAACCAAGCATCTGTAGAAGCCAAGAATTCCTTGTCTTCATGCTCCCTTGAAGCTTTAAAACCTGAACCATCATCTTTCACAAAATCCACATGAACCAAATTGCTGACCGGCTCTGAAACGAAGGTGGCTTGATTGTACCGCTCAGGGAAAGACGCCCCCAAATAGGCCGTCAATCCACAGGCTGAGGTTATTACGCCTAAATCTGTCAATAACTGATGCTGTGGATTAATGGTTATTGGAAAAACTTCAGCACCATTTCCGTGGTCAGAAGAAGACTGGGTAACCTCAGTAATTACCAAATGAGGATTTCTATCTAAGTAATCTGCGGTTAATACCTCCTGTATTATATGATTGCTATTGTTCACTAAAAACCTATGACCAAAAGCATCTGCAGTATGACCAAATTGGGTACGACTACTTAGCAATTCCAAGTCGTAGGTATCAGGTTTAAATCGGACACTTCTACCTCCTGCATTTTGGGACAACCTGTTCACATTTGGTTTTTCAGGGTAATAGACATCTGTCCCCTTATCGCCAAGTAAGTCTTCATAAATGGTTGTCGTCACTGCTGGTTCGTGACCTATATAAATCCAGTTGTCCAGCGCCAGTTTAGGGCTGTTGACATTGTGTTGAGGGTTGGAAAGTGCAAACCCCGTTAACAGGGTTTGCTTGATATCTGCTCTTCCATCTCCATCGCTGTCTTCCAGGTAATATACATTGGGCGGATCTGTTACGATAAGGCCTTGTTTCCAACGCATAATCCCAGTTGGTACCACCAGATTATCTGCAAAAACAACACTTTTATCCATAATGCCATCCCCATCAGTATCTGAAAGGCGTTTCACCTTACCGGATCCACTGAGGTCCAATGGATAACCATGCATTTCTACTACGTATAGACTACCATGTTCATCTATTACCATATCCACTGGATCTGCAACCAGCGGTTCTCCTGCAATAAGCTCTATCTGAAAGTCATCCTCAAGAACAAAAGTAGACAAAGCATTTTCAAGCGTTCTATCTTGGGTGGATGACTTAGGCTGGCAAGCATAAAGCATTGGTCCAAGGACCAATGCATAGAGGGGTGTGCGAAGCGTGTAAAATAGGTCTTTCATCGCAGGTAAACACAAATTCCTTTTTAGCATGTTAATTCTAATTTGTTCAATCTACATCCCACCAAAGAGGTGTATTAAAAATATATTTCAGCCTCTTGAATACATCTAACTATTTTGTGTCACAAAAGCCCAATTATTTTTGCAATCAATAAAACTGAGCAGACATGAGCAGAATTAATTATATAGGTGATCGGTGGACTTTGATAAATCTATCAAAGAATTTACTATTTACAAAATAGATTTATATCAATAGAAATTTTAAGAAAACATTAGGGCACAAAATCTACCCTTGCATAACCACATGTAACCAAAGATTAACCATTATTTTAACCTACACCTCTTGCTTTAGGTTGAAAACGATGCCCATACTCCATAGTTGAGTAGAGGACTAAAAACTAATACCAATAATCCCTTACCCAAACCACGCAATAGAACCATTTCTACTATTCTCAACCCTATTAAAACCTTCAATTTCTGTCTCACCAATTTTGGGATCAGAAAATCACCCAGTATGGTTTAACCAAAGCGGAAGGGAAGTTTTTTTCCTGAATGACAATTATCTACAGCAGCGGTTATTCTTATATGAAAGACCCCAGTTACTAGCCATCTATGCTAGCAACCGGGGTGTTCTAATCCCAACCAATTATGGGTTAAGCATACCTAATGTAGAAATATAAAACCATGACCATTACAATGGCCCACCAAATAAATGGATGTCGCCAGCCTTTTTGTTGCTCTCTTTCACTTTTGGGGAGAGACAGGCTTTCTTTGGTCCAAATCAACCCTTCCAATTCTTCATCACTTTTTCTCTGGCTCACCAAACTGACGAGGACGCACAGTAGCATACAGGTCCAGAAAACAATTCCCGTCCTGTTAAAAAATGGCATTTCTGGAAAGAAATACTCCACCAATAGAGACAAAGGGATGGTCAGTAAACCTGCCGTTAATGCCCCCGCATGGGTCGTTCCCTTCCAGAAAATCCCCATTAAAAACATGGTGGCAATACCAGGTGTAAACAAGCCATAAGCATTTAACAGGTAAATAAATATGGGTTTTTCGGAATAAAAAACTAGAACCCCGGTACACAAAATACCGATAAGGATCACAAGTATCCCAGTTATTCTTCCAAACCGTATAGAGGCGGCTTCAGAAGCATTGGGACGAAAATAGGGCAAATAAACATCTATCGTCAAGATGGTAGTACAAGAATTAATGGCTCCTGACAAGTGCGACATGATCGCTGCTATAAGCCCAGCCATCACCAATCCTACCAAACCTGTAGGAAGCAAGTGCTCAACCAGCATGGAAAAGAGCAAGTCTGGCTTTTCAAGGTCAGGGAAGATTTTTGGTGCCACGATGGCAGGTATGATGATCAATAGGGGAATTAAAAACTTCAGGTAATCGGCGAAAATCACCCCCATCCGCGCATGCCATTCGTTCTTTGCCGCAAGGGTTCTCTGCACAATAAACTGATTGGTTGCATTGTAAAAGATACTAATACAAAGTAATCCTCCCAAATACATGGTCCAGGGGAAATCAGGATCATTGGCTGGCAACATTAGTTCCCAATCCTTAGAAGATGCTACAATGGCCTCAAATCCACCAGATGCATCAATGGTATAATACGACAAAGCAACCATACCCAAAACAAGCACGGCAAGCTGCAACATTTCGGTCCATACAACTGCTCTTAATCCTCCCAATACAGTATAAACCCCTGTAAAAATCGCCAAAAATAGGATACTCGCCAACATAGGAATTCCCAGCAAGGATTGTAGAGAAATAGCTCCTAAATAGAGTACCGCACTGATTTCCACAAAAATATAGGTCAAAAGTACCAATATCGAATAGGCTGTCCTGGCTCCTCCACCAAATCTCTTCTGAAGAAACTCCGGCATGGTGTAAAACCCATTCCTAATGTAAAAGGGTAAAAACACCCATAGCAATACATTAAAACCTACCAGTATTGCCCCCCACTCTATTACAATCGCCACAAAGCCTCTTTCATATGCCACTCCCATGACCCCTACTAAATGATGGCTACTGATATTGGCAGCAATAATACTTCCTCCTATCATCCACCACGGAAGTTTGTCACCTGCAAGAAAATAATCACGTTTACTTTCACCGGTACTTTTCCTGGAGGCATATAGCCCTAGACCTATTATTCCCACAATGTAGAGGATGAATATCCCTAGATCTAAATTCGTAAAATTGGATTCCATATTATTTTAAAGCTAATCAGGGTTTGCTTTTCATTTTATTTAAAACCTTTTTGGCCAAAACCTCATATGCGCCTGCTTTAAAGGGTGTTTGCCAAACGGTATACATGTCCTTGTCATAAAGTTCCTCAGGTGGTAAGTACCCTACATGCCCATTGACGATATTTCCTACGACCACAGCAGAAGAAGGAAATTTTTCCCGTAGCGTTTGCTGAAAAACAGCATAGGCTTCATTGGGCTGCACTACGATCCGACAATCTCCCAGTCGCCAATACCAAACCTTGACTGTGACTTTAGCCCCATCACCAATTGAACTTCTCACGCCCAGTTTACGGATAAGCCTTTCCTTTAGCACAGGATCCTCACATTCATTGATGGACTGCTTAAGTTTCTTGATGGATGGCCAAGGCTTTAATGGCAATTCGATCCTGATTATTTCAGCTGACACCTTACTTTCGGTAGGAACTGACTCCGGTTCCCAAATAGCCAAAGGGGCCCCAGAGGCAACTGTTTTCTTAAAAACAAGTGTTTTGCCTGGAGCGGACATGCTTTCGAGTACCGCTAAAGCAGAAAATGCCAATTGTCTACCGTGTTTTTCCGCGAGCGCCACATTGCCTGAATATTGCTCCGCTGGCGCAAGGTCTCCCGATGCTCCCTGAATGAACAAACTTGGAGCACCGGTATTTTCTTTCATTATCTTTTTGAAAGTACCTGGGAAATCCGGAGAAATTTTAAGATTGCCCCAGGCTAAAGTTGTTGGGTGACAAGCATAATTCACAATTGTCCCCATTATTTCTCCAGCAGTATCCGTAATTCTCCCAACAAGCAAGGTATCATCGGCAGGTTTACTGGAATTGTAACCAACAAAATATTGATTGCCCTCTGGGGAATAATAATCCCGGTTTTTGGCCAGCCTACAACTACCATATTCCCAAGTGAGTACACCTGAAACTTTGTTCTTCAGACAATCTTTAATTAATTCAGCACATGTTTTCCTTAAGGCATCCAGGTAAGGAGCTATCATCTCTCCTCCTGGTTTGTCCTTGTCTCCTCTATTAAGGTTGGGGCCGGCGTGGGTATGAGAAAAACAAAACAAAAGAGAAGCCTCCTCCAGCCCTGTGTTTTCCAGGATAAAATCCCTAACATAGGCTTCATCCTGCATGTTTTTCCACCAGCCCAGATCCGCTGACAAAATAACCTTAGGAGAGGGATTGCTTTTCGTCTCTATACTTATACAGGTCACCAATAATGCCTGGTGAATGCCAGTGGCCGTGTCCTGAGAAGAAGCTCCCCAGTTTTTATTATTGATGCCAATAGGTGGCGTAATATCCCTTTGTCCTATCCCAAATTCTCCTTCAAATGGTCTATTCCCTTGTTTTCTATAAGTATTACCAGAGCTCATATTGGAAATAGTTTAGGACAGTAATGACAATCCCCCATCCATAAGCAGGGTGCTGCCTGTCATGTGTTTATTCTCAAAGTCACACAACCAGAGCACACTATTGGCAACTTCATCTGGGTGCATAATTCTTTTGACAGGTACTTTTTCTGTCGCCTTTAGCTTAGCTGATGCATCGCCATCTAAAACCTGCTTACTTAAACCAGCATCCACATAGCCGGGAGCAATTTCATTTACCAGAATATCGTTAGGAGCAAGTTCCAATGCCATGCATTTTGATAGCATTCTTAGACCTGCTTTGGACACACTGTAGGTAGGTAGATTTTGGTGAACCGTTTCTGCAGCCCAACTTCCTACGAAAACCAACCTTCCTGAGACCTTTTCTTGGAGCAGCTTTTCACTGGCAAATCTAGAAAGGTAAAATGCTCCGTCAAGATTCACTTTCAATTCGTTTGCCCATTCTTGAGGGCTAATTTCCATGATCCCTTTTATGGTAACTGTAGCGGCGTTAGGTACGATTATATCCAAACTTCCCAGCTCATTAGTAGCCCGATCGACCCATTGTTTCACTTGGGATGGATCTCGTACATCTACAGTGTCATACAAAACCTTCACTTCAGGATTTAAAAGATTTAGGCTAGCCAAAAACGCTTGTGCTTCATCGATTTGTTTCACATCTCCCAAAGCCACATTCGCTCCCTTCAGAACAAAAGCTTTAACTATTGACCTACCAATATCTCCAAGAGCACCGCTAATGATCACACTATGGTTATTAAATGGTCTAGGCATATTATTTTATATTTTTAGATAAAACATTCCTCAGTACACATGAATAAATAAGTCTGCATCCAGACCTATTTATTCATAAGTTTTTTCACAACTTTTTCAGTTTTATCCAGTGTTTCAGTGATGTCTTTTTCGGTGTGGGCAAAGGAAATACTGCCTTGTTTGATGGGCAAAGGAAAATTATAGACCCCTTCATTAATAAGTTCATTTCTATAAGCTTTATCCCACTCAAAATCATGATTCAACACAATGTCATGAAAATCTACCGGAGCATGATCCATAAAGTAAACACAATAGGCCGATTTTATACGTGCCACCTTAAATGGCTTATCATATTGGTTGAAAATGTTTGTCAATCCATTTTCCAACATTCCTCCCATCGCTTCCAGATGTTCATATACCCCAAATTCTGGTGAAGACAACTTTTTCAAAGTAGCAATAGCAGCAGCATCAGTGAACGGATGGGCGTTAAAAGTCCCAGCAATCAATACTCTCTTTCCTTTCTCTGGGTGATTAAAGTAATCCATGTACTTCTTCTTTCCTCCAATCACACCTATTGGGTAACCATTGGCCACAGCCTTACCAAAGGAACTTAAATCTGGGGTTATCCCACAAATGCTTTGATAACCACCTAAAGCATGGCGAAAACCTGTTTTCACTTCATCAAAAATCAAAAGAAACCCTTTCTCATCTGCCATTTCACGAAGCCCCTTGAGGTAATTCTCGTTTGGTTTTACAATTCCAATGTTTTGTAAAATCGGCTCGAGAATTATACAGGCTACTGGGTATTTTTCAACCACATAAGCTATTGATTCCAGATCATTGAAATTAACCACGTGAATCAGGTCTTTATGGCCTTGTGGAATCCCTGCTGACAAAGAATCATAAGGATACTCTCCCGGTGAAACCCTAGGGCCTATGTCTTCCATACTGCTCATCACATTTGCCGAGACATCGTTGTGCCAGCCATTATAACCTCCCTGAATGATAATAACATGGTCTTTTTCAGTAACTGCTCTTGATATTCGAATGGCATGATAGGTGGCCTCCGAACCGGTACAAGTCACCTGTATGCTCTCCACAGTAGGCACGCAGGCACAAAATAAGGCTGCTAATTCTCCTTCATGGGTGGTAGGCCCAGCCCCCATTAGCAGCTCATGATTTTGCATGGATTCCCTTACTGCTCCATTGACGTCTGAATCATTGTGTCCTAGAAAAGCTGAAGCAAAGCCCGCTTGATAATCGATGTATTCATTCCCATCAATGTCCCATATCCTACTTCCTTTGCCCTTGGTAAACGCAATATTTGGATCTGATTTTCGATTTAAAGAAACAACACCACCAGGTATCCATTTCTCGTTTTTATTAAGTAATGCTTTTGATTTTGGCCAATTATTCATAGTACTAAATTGAATTGTATTTAAAACACCCACTAAGGATGCCAATTATATGTCAAATGATGGGATCTTCATGTTTTCCCCTCCCCTTAGTGCTGACTGATGGGCAACGATACCAGGAGCGGTATAAGCTAATGCTTCATGAATATTCACCAAAGGATCTCGCTCATTTATTACTGCCTCCACAAATTCATGGGTGATAAAGGTATGTGAACCATCATGTCCACTATTGTGCCTCATTAATTTAGGCAAAGCATCCGTATCCCACCATTCCTGCTGATGGTAATCTTCTTTCTCTGCTCGCTTAAACAAAAACCCTGCATCATCTCTTCCCAATTCTTCAGACGCGTTGATTTTCACTTCATCGAGCCCATGCGGATCCCTGGCATACAAACTCATTTTATCACCATGCCATTCTCCCCTTTCTGTACCCATCAAGGCTCCTCTCCAACATACAGACATCCTGCTGGCATTGCCTTTATTGGTTTTAAAAAGTGCCGTTTCATTCCAGAAGGGATTGTTATAAGGGTTACCTTTCAAAGCTTCACTATCATCTCCCCAACCAAGACAACTCACATCGGTAAATCGCTCTCCAGTAACCGAAATATGGTAAGCCGTACAGTGCGTTGGATACATCATTGGGGCCATACCATGTCTCCAGGTAGGCTTTCCATCTTCATAAAAAAGCACTTCAAGACCTGGGTGATGATAATCGGCCTCTACCCTAAATATATTTCCAAATTTACCTTCATTATAGTATTTCCGCGCAGAAATCACCACTTGATGGAAAGCACTTGTTTCAGCCATCATATAGGTCAGACCTGTTTTATTAACAGCATTCCTAAGTCTTTCACAATCTTCTAGAGTCATCGCAGCCGGAACTGCACATAGCACATGCTTGCCCGCATTCAAGCAAGCAAGTACATGCTCAGCATGATCGGGTACTGGAGTAGCCACGAATACCGCTTCTACTTTTGGGTCTTTAATTAGTTGTTCCAGAGATTCATAACTTTTGGAACAGTTATACACCTCCATCAACTTTTCTCTCCGGTCTTTTCGTAAATCACTAACCGCCTCCACTACGCAATTAGGATGCTCATGAAAGAAAAAGCTAGCGCCAAATCTCCCACCTACCACTGCCATTCTTAGTTTTCGATCACTTTTAGGTGGGCCGGCAAAGGCGAACCTAGGACTCATCACTAAAGATGCTCCCAGTATACCTGCTGTTTTCAAAAAATCCCTTCGTTGCTTTCCTGATAATGATTCTGGTTTCATAATTATATTAAATTAAGTTTTGAGTTTTTAAATTAATAATACCTAAATAGACCATTGAATAGGGCCTGATAGCTACAAACCCGGGTTAATAGTTTGGGTTTTGAATTAACGTAGGCCCATCATTGGTTTCACTAAGGTCAATTTGCGCCTGCGGGATGGGATATATCTCATTTTTACCTTTTGTGAAGTAAGAACAATAGATTAAATAAAAAGCCCTTTCCTCTACCACTTCGCTCACATTTGTAATTCAGATTTTGATATTATAAAGTTTTGAATAATACCAGAAAGCTATGCGGTATAAAGACTTGTAATAATTAACATAGGTTTTAATTACATTTTGTTTACCAAAAATATATTTTTTTGTTTACAAAAGAAAAAACATATCGATAAAAACCCGATTATACTAGATAAAAAAAATGAAAACAATACATATGGCACTTATATTCAATAGGTTAATACTTAACCCTGAGAGAATCTAATAAAAATAACTTGAGTTAAGTTTACATTTAAGAACTACAATAAAAAAAACACTATAGCACTCAAAATAATAATTAAGTGCAATCTATAAATTCAGCAACTTAGATGAAAACCTTGAATTCTGACATTACAAGTCAAGAGAAGCCATTTCCCCCCTAAGCAAATGCTTCTTTAGCATTTCTTCAGCCTTAGTTAAGTCTTTATTTTTAATAGCGTCCACGATCTCCCTGTGCTCTTGGTCAGTATGTTCGTAATCACTCATATGCACCTGAGTATGCCCCAATTTTTGGTGGAAAAGCGGGATATTACTCAATTGATAAATTTGCATCAACTTTTCATTTCCAGAAAGCTCAATCATTTTCTCATGGAACCTTACATCTGCTTCACAGGCTCCTTCAAAGTACTCACGCTTAAACATGGTAGTAAAATCATCGCATATTTCCTCCAGAAGGGAGATGTCATTTTGGTTCTGCTTTTGAAAGACCAACCTCAACGCACCGAGCTCGATAATTTCCCTGACCTCACGTATCTCCTTAACATCTCCAGGTGTCAAACTTTTAACAAAGAAACCTCCCTTTTCGCCAAAAACCACAAGGTTTTCACCAAGCAAACGATTCAATGCTTCCCTTACGGCCATCCTATTTACATTTAAATAGGTTGCCCAATAATCTTCTTTCAAGCGGATGCCTGAAACCAAATGATTGGACAATATTTTCCTTCTTAGTTCTGAATAGACCTTGAAGGAAAGTGAATCATTTTTCATTTACAGCATGTTAAGTTTACAAAATGACCACAAAATAACACAAAAAACACCATTAAAATAGGCTTTTTCACTCAAACCTTAAAATTGTAAACAAAATAACTAAATATTGGTAGGGAAATCAATCATTCCATTTATAAAAAATATTTAAGATAGAGCAAATCGAGGGACATCTAAATCCGTTCAAACCATAAAAAGAGTTATGATTTGAACTGATTTTATCGAATAAAATATTTGATATTATTAATAAACGGACTTGAAACGTGAAATTCGGAATGGTCCGGAACTGCTTAATACATTGGGTGAAATGCTGACTTATTCAGAATGCCATCTTGAACATTGACCTATTCCATAATTTCTACCAACATCCATCCCTCATCGGTTTTAACAAAGCGCCCCGTTTCGATATCGGCCATTCCAGCACCTATGTCCCCCATCATAGAGTTTATCATATTTCCAGACACGCCTCCTTTAATACTTTTTTTGATTGAATAGTCACATACAAATCCTCCCCGGTTGGCAGACTTTTCACAGGTGATTTTTCTAAAATACTCCAAAACCACCTCGGCATCTTTTAGGAACATTCCCCCTAACACTAAGGGTAGATTCATTGAATTCTGTTTGTTCAGTTTCGTGTTGCTTATTTGTTCTATTTTTTTGTTTTTTAAATCAACCTGACTTTGAATTGCAAACCTCATTTGAGCCTCTGTAGGCTCCCCGGAAGCAGTAGTTTCACGCATCATGTCATCGATTTTTTTTTGCGCTTGCAGTCTTGCCATCCGCTCCATTTCTTCTTCCTTTCTTTTTTCTTCAGCAATTAGTTTCTGTTCCAATCTGGAAGTCAGGCTTTCCAATCTTTTTACAGCAGGTTGACTTTCAAGGTTTGATAAAAACAAAGCTCTTTTCTCAATTAAATGATTTCTGTCTGTTAAAGACCTGAAATATTCTCCTAGCTCACTTTCATTGTTCTCTACTATCTCTGTTTTCAATTTTTTCATGTACAAAAACATACCGCCAACTATAGGTAACCTACCAAACTCCCCTGCATCCTTAACAATCATTTGGTAGAGTAACTCTACCTTAACCAAGGAAGTAAAATCATCCATTGCTATATTGTTAAGTTCCTTCTCCCTTATCACTTCAAATACTGAGGCAAAGACCGAGGACACATAAGCATCGCCCATCTTTTTAAGTTTTTCTTTTTGGTCAGAAGAGATTTTACTGTATAGTTCCCTATGATTGTTAGAGAAAGCTGCTATTTGGTCTACATGTACCATATTGAGTGGTTGTTGAACGATTTGTTCCATTTTTTCATGAAGCATCGCAAAAGCTGCATTCTTTTCTCTACTGACAACAAGGTCGTCAAACGTTTTTTTTTCTTCCGGGTAGAAATAAAAATAATCATGTCTCATAAAATCCCGATAGGAAAGCAATTCTTCCCAGCCCATTGATTCATTGGATTCCATTTTTAAAATCATGGAATCGTAATCTTTTTTTACCTTACTTAAATCTTTCGCCAATTTTGCTGGTGCCAGCAGAAGCCTCCCATCATCTCTAGGATTTAACAAGTGATAGTTTTCGTTTACTACCCGGTTGTATTTACGTACCCATTGATTCTGATCATTAGTTTTCACAGGTACGCTTTTAACTTTCATTGTATTTTTGCTGATACCTCCTGCTATCAAAAGCCCCCCCAATAAACCTGCCCCTCCATAGGCTGCCGCATTTTGTTCTTGACTTTCCAGCCCTATAAACACATCAGAATAATACCCATACGCACCACCTGCTGCGACACCCAAAAGGGGGGCAATAAGCCATACACCGTTCTTTTTCACTTTCCATTGAGGTTCGACCAAGATGGCCCCTCTCTTAGTATCCAACTTTTCTACTACGGTAGGTTTTTTACTGACGCAGGAATTACCTATTGAAAAACAAATACCTACCAGGATAACAATACATACATTTCTCATGTCAATACAAATTAGCTTAGGACTTCAGTTCTATTAACCAAGGTAAAATTTCAAGATGCGTTTTCAATCACCAATAATGGTGGTTTTATGCAAAAACCACAGGTAACTTTATTTCTGCTGGAAGAAAAAATGGCAATAATAGAACATTAGGCTGAAGATTGTAACGTAATGTATAAGGCTTAATCCTATCCTCCCAAGTAGCTGATAGCTGTTATTTAAATAAAAAGTAGAGAGCGTATCAGGCTTAAATTAGAATTTATGAGATCTAGAAGTGGAATCAGTGAAGAGAATATTTCAAAGACCATCTCTTCTAAAAACAAGGGGCACACTTTTGAAGGACAGAAGATTATTAAAAACCACCATTAATGGTGAGAAACATTACCAATAAACCAACTAATTTTATTTGAAAATAAAATTCTAGTTAGGCTTTAACAATTAAAATCTTCCACCTAAAAATTTAGCCCTATGAAAATTAACCTAAGCTTCATTTACCTAATTTTATTATTCGCTTGCGAACCTGAACAAATAAATCCGCAGGACAACGTTCAGACTATCACTGCAAAAATTGATGGTATTGATTTTAAGGCCTCTTTAGATCCGAATGACCCAAAGGATTTTGAAGAAATCGTCACAAATCAAGTTACTTTTTCAAGCGGACTAGGCTTTGTTTTAGCCATTGCAGGAGCAGATTTCAGCCTTGAAGATGCTGCCGTTGCAGACATTAGACTGATATTGATAGGACCTGAATTGGCTGGGTTAAAACCAGGCACCGTTATCAATTCAAGAGGTACTGATTCCGAACCACCCTACACCTCTTTAATGGCTGCAGGCGGTACGACTAAGAAACTGCTTAATGAAGAGAATGCCTATGTAGCGGATACCGACGACTTTGGTGATATCGAGGTAATCATAACGGCTTTTGACACTACAGCCAGACGTATGTCAGGCACCTTTGAATTTACGGCAATTGATCCAGACAATAACGTAACAGTTAATGTAACAGAAGGAGAATTCAAAAACATTAGCTGGTAGGAAAAGAAAAAGAGTAAACAAATAATAGTAAAAAGTATAAGACCTTGGAAATTTATTGCATTTAGGAGATAATTCCTTCTGGAAATTAGATAAATTCCATTCCCTACTTTTATTGCTCACTCCCAAAAATAGAAGCTTCAAGAATTACCTAGCCACGCTCACGAACAAAATTTCCATCCATTTAAAACAGTTCCTTAATTGTAGTCAACCACTAAAGGCTATATACAATGGAACCTATACTAACACCTGAACAGGAATTTATCGAAACAAAAATAAATGGGCTAAAAATTGCTGGAGAATGGATACCGGGCATCAAAATTGTCCAAAGCACTCAGCCTATTCAAAATTTATTTATCTGTAATCTTGGCTTGAAAAAATACGGTCTAACAGAAAAATTTTTTCGCCACCTTCCACTCCATGAATACAGAAAGCTTATTTTCAATCCTAAAGGGTCTAACACTTGTCTTCTTGAAAGGACAAATTCATGTAGTAGCGACATCTCTGCTAAAGAGCTGTATATTCGGTATGCTCAGCATCAGGAAAACCAAGAGATAGAATTAATAATAATGTATCATTTCTTACCTGATAGTGATGGAAACACTCAGTATTCCTTTACCCAAATTCTACCTTTAGGTTTTCAACCCTGGGTTATTCCAAAGGCTAAAAGGATAGCTAAAGAAGTGACTTTCCGTAAGAAAAATCAGAAAAAGTTTTCGCAGCTAACAGATAGAAACAAAGAGGTCCTTACCCTTATGGGGCGTTGTCTAAAAGCGGAGGAAATTGGAGACAGGTTATTTATAGGAACGAATACCGTAAACTCCCATAAAAAAAGAATCAAAGAACTGCTGGAAACCAACGACACCTGGGATTTAATCCAATATGGTTTTGCCTTTGACTTGGTATAAATTATCCGAAGTACGTATCAGACCTCCCACTGTCTGAATACATCTATTTGGAATTAAAAAGCAAAAAATCAGTCAAATCCCCATCTCAGTAAGCCAAATACCTTTGACAAACAGGCAAGATTTTTTTATAATTCACCCAGCTATATAAACCTAGGTATAACATTTTCGCCAAAAATAATCGTTCTTTAAAAGGTTAACAGTTTAGGTCATGTCTATTTTAAAATGATATTAACTCGGACTTAACCAATTAATCAAAAAAATCGGAAACACCTTGACAAGGTATTTTACCAAAATCATTTCCATTTTTTAGTGCATTTCCCCACAATTACTACACTTATTACCTGTTCCAAAGGAGCAAAGACCTATGAAAACCTTTTAGTTAAATCTTAGGATGGCTTCATTATAGTTTAAAATAATAATATTTTTTAACAATTTTATTCTTCCAAATAGAACTTTTGCCTACTTATTTCGATTAACAACCTATGGTAAATTACTTTTTGCCAAAGAAAATAATTAACGACTGAAAATTGAAAACAAAATCTTTACTTTTAATTTTTTCTATTTTATTCTCCATGTCTACTTATGGACAGGTAGTCATTAATGGAAAAGTTACAGATGCTGAGACAGGGGACCCTATTCCTTTTGCTTCAGTTATATTGAAAGGCACTAGCACAGGTAACTCAACTGATTTTGAGGGCAACTACAGTATAACAAGCAACAGTAGCGCAGACAGTGTTGAGGCCACTTATATAGGGTATACCCCTCAAACAAAAGCCATTGGCAGCGGAAACGCCCTTACCATTAATTTTCAACTCCGACCTTCTGACTTTCAAATGGAAGCATTTGTTTTTGAGGCAGGAGAGAATCCAGCATTCGAGATTATCAGAAAAGCGGTCGAAAAGAAAAAACAATTTGATAAAAGAAGTCTCGATTCTTACGAAACAAAAAACTACACCAAAATAGAGATTGACATTGACCATGTCTCCGAATCCTTTACAAAAAGAAAAGCTGTTCAAAAAGTAACAGCAGTTCTAGACTCTATAAAGCAGTTGACCAATGATGAGGGCGAAAAGATTTTGCCAGTATTTTTCTCTGAAACACTTTCCTCCTTTTACTTTAGAAACAACCCTGAACTAAAAAAAGAAGTAGTAGAAAAATCTAAAGTTACAGGTGTGGGTATTACAGATGGATCCACTGCTTCCCAAATCACCGGTTCCGCTTTCCAGGAATACAATTTTTACAGAAACTGGCTGATTATTTTAGAAAAAGAATTCGTCTCCCCAATTGCAGATGGATGGCGTGGTTTTTATGACTACGATCTAATGGATTCTGTCAAAATTGGTGAGGACTCCGTTTATGCCCTGCAAGTTTATCCATTAAGAGAACAGGACTTGGCATTTTCCGGTACCATTTGGATCAATAAGAATACCTATGCATTGAAACAGGTAGACCTTACGATCCCAAAGGAGGCCAACCTTAATTTTATTGAAAGAATTAAAATCCAACAGGAGTTATCACCTACTCAGGAAGGTGCACTAATCCCTTCAAAGACTCGTGTTCAAGTAAAAATAGGGCAGATAACACCCAAAACGGCAGGCTTATTGGCCAAATTTTATACTGCTGTTGACAGTGTGAATACTGGGAACCCAAAGCCTACTTCCTTTTTTAATCAGGCCGTTGTTCTTAAACCCGATTTTGATACCGAGGGGGAGGAATTTTGGAACCAAAACAGAAAGGATCCGCTAACCAACGAAGAGCTGGCAGTTCTACAAATGGTAGACACTTTAAAAAAAATACCTGTAATCAGGTTTTACTCAGAAGGCTTGAAATTTCTCGCTACTGGTTATTTACCAATTGGCAAGTTTGATCTGGGGCCTTGGCCCGGTTTCTTTAATTACAATAATGTAGAAGGAATAAGGTTAGGTGCAGGTTTACGAACCAATTCGAAATTCAGTAATAAATGGTCACTTATGGGCTATGTTGCTTATGGTCTACTGGACCAACGCTGGAAATATGAAGGAGCAGTAACCAGAATTTTGGACAGGGAGAGGTGGACTACTGTAAAATTATCAACTCAAAAAGAAATAGACCAGGTTGGACTGGAGATGGAAAATTTGGATGGGAATAGTGTTTTCTTGGCCGCAAGTAGATTTGGCACACTAAGAAAACCTTTTATATCTACCAACCATCGACTCGACATTAAAAGAGAATTATTCAAAGGGCTAACCCTTTCAGGAGGACTTAAATCAAATCATTTTGACCCTTTGTTCAATTTCTACCACATGGACAATGAGGGAGATTCTGAGCTTATAACAGAATACAGAACCACTGAAGCTAAAGTAGGCATTCGGTATGGAAGAGACGAAACCTTCATCATTAATGACAATGAAAGGATTTCTTTAGGACCTTCCCGTTGGCCAATTTTCGCACTTAATTATTCTCAGGGTTTTAAATGGCTAAAAGGCGAATACGATTACTCCAAATTGAATCTGACCATTTCTCAAAAACTAAACATGGGCATGTTAGGTATTTCCAGATATGAAGCGGAAGCAGGTAAGGTTTTCGGGGAAGTGCCCTATCCTATAATGGAAAACCACTTAGGAAATGAAACTTTGTTTTATACTTCCGCAGCATTCAACACGATGAATTTCAATGAATTTGCTTCCGATCAATACTTTAGTATTCGATATAGGCACTTTTTTGAAGGTTTTCTTTTGAATAAGATTCCATTGATTAGAAAATTAAAATGGAGAGCTGTAGCCAATGCCAATGTGCTTTTTGGTTCGGCTAGTGAGGCCAATAAGTCTCATGCACCGGTGATGGATCCTGAAGGCTTTGCTTTACAACCTTTTGGAAGCCTTGACCCTACGCAGCCCTACCTGGAACTAGGATATGGTGTTGAGAATATTTTTAAATTTTTTAGAGTGGATTTCTTTCACCGGATGACCTATCTGGATGACCCTGCAACCAAACCATTTGCTGTCAAAGTCAGTGCCCAAATAATTTTCTAAATTTTGTTCCCTTGAATTATAGCAAGCTCTAACATAGAAATATCAGTACTTGATAGTCATCCAAAGAGATAAAATTGCTCAATTAAAAAAATAATCCTAGTTTAGGTACTTGGCAAACATAGATCAGGGAAAAGATTTTCCCTTCTAAAGAAAAGCTACTTCAGAAATTTAAGATTTAAGGAGAATGAGAATACTCCCTTGCCATCGAATTTGAAGTTATCCCTTTCCAAGAGTGATAAACGCTTGTACAATGAGGAATAACGAGGTTAACTATAATAGAGGATCATATAATGTATATATTCCAATATTTTAATATGAGAACATGCAAAATCAAATCCTTAATTATCCTTATTCTAATAATTCCCATAACGAGTTTTCATCAAAATAAACCTAAAATCCTTATTATTGGAGATTCAATTTCCATTGGATATACTCCTTATGTGAGGGATAAATTAGAAAACGAGGCAATTGTTTTTCATAATCCAGGAAATGCCCAGCATACTGGAACAGGTCTGGAGAAAATCGCTGAATGGATTGGAGATGAGCAATGGGACATTGTACAATTCAATTGGGGATTATGGGACTTATGCTACCGCCATCCAGATTCAAAAGTCCAAGGTAATAGAGATAAAATAAATGGGCAAATCACTTTTTCCCTGGAAGAATATGTTGTAAATCTTGATTCAATTGTCTCCAAATTAAAGGCAATCTCTGACGCTAAATTAATCTTTGTAACTACCTCCTATGTCCCTAAAGAGGAAGCTGGACGCTATAGCAAGGATGCCATCCGCTATAATGCTGCTGCAAAAAAAGTCATGAAAAAACATTCGATTGTCGTAAATGATATTTACAGGCAAACCATCCCTATCCACAAACAATATGGTAAAGGGCCAGATGATGTACATTATACCAATCAAGGATATAAAAACCTAAGCGAACAAATAGCAAATTTTTTAAGGGATGAATTAAACAATAAAAGGTAAGTAGAACATCACCACTTACCTTTTAAACATAAAAAAATTGCATTCTTGTAGGAAAGCATCTGCTACCCTCACTAAATGATGTTCAAAGCCTGTTCTTTGATCTTCTCCAATTCATCTTTCATATTGATTACATAGTGTTGTATGGAGGAATCGTTTGCCTTGGACCCTATGGTATTGATTTCTCTACCCATTTCTTGACTTACGAAACCCATCTTCTTCCCTTCAGATTTATTTGACCTTAACACCTCTGCAAAAAGGTTCAAATGAGCCTCTAACCTAACAACCTCTTCCGTGATGTCTAACTTCTCAAAATAATAGATAAGTTCTTGCTCAAATCGGTTTTTATCAAAATCCTGATCCTTTACCCATTCAGAAAAATTATCTCTAATCTTCTCTATAAGCCTGTTTTTACGAACAGGAACCAAGGAATTAATACTGTTTAGGCTTTCTGTAATGACAGCAAGGCTTTCTTGAAATTTCTCCATTAGCACAGCGCCTTCATCGATTCTAAATTGGTCGCAGTCTTTCAAAGCTTCTGCAAGAACTGGTAAAATAATTTTCCAGGCTTCATTGTAATTAGACTTCTCTACATTCACAGTAGTGACTCCTGGAGACTGTAGGGCCAATTTGAATATATCTGTGGTCGAACCTTTGACCATTTCGGCCATTCCTGCATATTTCTCGTAATACCTTTGAAAGAGCTCCTCTTGTATTATTATAGGAAGGTCGTCTTCTTTTTTGGCACTAAAATCAATGGAAACATTGACTTTCCCTCTTTCAAGAATGCTAGAAACAATGCTTTTTACTTCTGTTTCCTTTTCTGAAAACTGTTTTGGAGCTCTGAAATTCAGGTCTAAAAACTTGGAATTTAAGGTTTTAACTTCTACTTGAACTGTAAAATTAGCGTCCTCATATACTGCCAGGCCAAAGCCTGTCATTGATTTTATCATTTCAAAAGATTTTGTATCTAAAAATTATAACCCAAAGTTACATAAAATCTCGTTTTCTCAACCGTATAATTCCTTATTGGTCTTGCTGCATCAAACTTCACGTAATAATTTAACAATACCGTCCTTACCCCTGCGCCATAACTCTGTAGCCATGGGTTGTTGAAATTATTTAGCGTAATGACAAATGGTGAACCTTCGGTATTGATTACTTCTGTGTTTTGATCATTTACACGCTCCCAAGGAGCAGAATCTGACCAGGAAGAACCAGTGTCATAAAAGCCAACCAACTGAAAATTCCTAATGAAGTTTGAAGTGATGTTGCCCCTAGACAAGTAAGAAAACAATGGAATCCTTAACTCTGAACTAAAAGTAATGACATTATTACCTCTGATTTCATCATAATCGAAACCGCGAAGATCTACAAATTCAGCAAAGAGCAAGTTAGAATTTTCGACTCCGTCCTCATTTCTGATAGGCGAAACCTCTGGTCTATTGGAAGGTGGTTGGTAAAACTTATTAAATAACCAATTCTGCATCCCTCCAACTAAATATTTTTGAGGATTGCGCCCGAAATAACCACCTGCATACAGTCTGGTGGCAAGGGTGATGTTTTTATGGATTTTCTGATAATTCCTTAAATCCAGGAAGACATTACTAAAAGATCTTTCGCTTCGGTTTAGCCCTTGGTAGTGTAGCATACCTATTTTGCCTTTAAACCCTTGCTCCATGTACAAGCCCAAAAGCCTTGTTTTGTCTATGACCAATTCTGCTCGACCACCGGCATAATTGACATCCAACCGATTTTGGGTTGGGTCAGTCCCTCTAATAATTGAGTCTGGGTTTAAGTTAAAATATTGGGTTTTGGCAATAAAAGGAGACAAACTCACCCTAGCTCCTGTTGACAAAGGGTATGAAATACCAATCTCTGTTTTGCTAAGGATATATTTTTGGAAGGTAAGATCGCCTTCATTTCTCAATATTGAGCGACGATCAAATCGCCCACTAAAGTCCAGCTTGTATTTTCTATATTCGTATTCAAAATAAAGGTCACTTCCAGACTTGAAATCCAAAGCAGTTAAAACCCCTCCTTTAATGGCGTGGTTGTCTAGCAAGTCAGTCATTTGACCACTAATATTTAATCCAAAACCCCTCAATGGGTCAACTACGAAGGATGTATTGAGACTACTTGTTATAAATTGTGGCACATAATCTCTTGGACCTTGTACCTTCTTCACCATATTCTGCTTCCTAAAGGCATCCAGAATATTGCTCCTTCTGTCTGCGAGACCTGAGGGATCTTCCAATGGCTTAGAGGACTCTTGTCCATAAAGGTTTGGTATGGTATCAAAGCTGTAATTGTCGGTATCAAGACCACCCTCTGTCTCAAACCTTAACCTGTCCACATTGATAGCAGCCGTTATGGGTTGATTTTGAGAAGGGACGCTATCAGTAAGGGATGTGGACCTATCAGGTAGGTTGGCCCCTGCAAGTTGAGGATCACCTCCTGATAAAAGCTCTTCCAGATCCACTCCAGATACACTGGTATCTGCAGGAGTTAATAGAACGCCGCTATCCTCTTCCCCACTGCTTATAGGATCTTCACTGGAATTTTCAACCGATCTTTCCTCTTCTTGTCTTTGTATTCTTCTGTTGGATATCCTTTCGTTTACAATTTTAGCCTGCTCCAATTGGATCCGAGGCGTGCTTGGGGTAAACTGGTCCATATTGGGGAAGTTTTCCAAAATAAGTTTACTCTGACTCCCATCCTTAATGGAATAGGCCCATTTGTTGTTTTCTAAATCATAATCAAAGGACTCTATGCTCTTATTAAATGCAGAAACCTGACTTGAAACATTACTCCCTAGACCTAATCGCATCAAATTAGTAATTCCGCTCTGCTCACTAAGGAATAAAATAGTAGCATTGTTAAGCTTCTTTGGATGCAGGTTGATGTGATTTACATTGGTTAATTTGGTTTCTATTACCGAATCTCCCAAATCCAACTGATATATATTATAGTAATCAGGGAAATTTTTAACATCTATTACTCCTTTTAACAAACTGTCTGCCAGGTCGACTTTATTGGAGGCATAAATAATAGTAGTATCATTCAGGTAAATAGGTGTTCGGTTGTCAAAGACATCATTAGTAATTCTTCTCCCCTGACCTTTCAAATTTAAAGTATACACATCTGTATTGCCATTGTTTATAGCGGACAAAATCATGGTACGCCCATCGGGAGAAAAATCAAGGTCTAAAATTTGGGTAATGTTTCTTAGAAATATTTTATCTTGACTACTTCCGTCGATTGCTCTCATTCTCAAGGTCGTTACTCCCCTTTTGAATGTGCCTATCACTAAATTCAGGGTATCTCTCCAAGCAATAGTAGGCGTACTGTAATCTGCCTCCTGTTCAAAAGAAACATAACCTCCTTTATAGATCACCTTTTCTCTGCCCGAAGAAACCTCCCTGACTTTCACTTTAAATTTCCCTTCAACATTTTCTACATAGGCAAGGTTCTTGCCGTCAGGGCTAAATCTGATACCTGTAATCTCACCAAAGCGATTCTTTGAAGTAACGTTGATTACATTTTCCTCATTGATGTCTTTAAAGTTCTCAAATACGCCTGTATTGATGTCTTTGTAAAATTTGCTCCACTCAGTAGTAAAATCTTTGAAGCGACGACCTAGGGTGTTCGCTATACTGGTTCCTTCGTTTCGATTAATCCTACTTAGGTTAAGAATGCTGGAAATGTACCTTCTTCCATATTTTTCAACCACATAATTCCAAATAGACTGCCCTACTAGGCCAGCCTCTTCATTTTGAAGCTTAAATAATTTCGGATTATCATTGTCTCTTAGGTAGTGACGGACAAAGTCATCCATTTCTCGGCTCCAACCATAGGCCAAGTAATTAGCCGCTCCATCTATAAACCAGTCCGGGAAATTATTCACAAGGTTGGCCTGGAAAGCATCAGAAATGCTTGACCCATACAGCATCTCCTCAATGATTACTTTAGAAGTTTTGTATAATAATTCTTTCTTAAAAGATTCCCATGATCCCGAATAGGCTGCTTCGGCAAGGAGTTTACTAAAAAAAGTTTGCCCATCTACAGTAAAATTATTCGAGTTGAGATTTAAATTACTTTCAAGCAGCTCTTGTTTGGAGTTGTAAATAAAAACCTTGGGCTTGGTATAAGCTACATAACCTATGGACTGCGTTAAGTTATCAAATTCACTTTCTAAAAATTCTATAGCCCTACGTGCATTTGTTTGTCCACCATCATAATAGTACACCTCAAAATTATTGGATGTAAAAAAATACCATTCTTTATTTTTATGCTGAACCCTGTTCTTTCCAAATTTCTCCTTGTTGAACTGCGCCATTAACTCACCGCTAGTGAAGCAAGAGCTAAGGATCCATATTAATAATAAATATTTAAGTCTCATTTACGTGCCTTAGAATTATTAGCCAATGTTTTAAATATACTTAAAAAATCTATTTATGTTCACTTCTTTATGAGGTTCCTCACCCCAAACCATAAGTTTTACCATCTGATCACTCAAATATGGCATAAACGATACTCCCTTAGCTCCAAAGCCACCGAACAAGTAAACGTTATCTTTGCTAGGATGTTTTCCAAGAACGGGTAATCTATCTCTTATCCCAGGCCTGATTCCTACTTGGTGGTCCAGGATTTCTACCACTTCACGATCGATTAACTGTCCTAATTTATCAAGAATTTCCATTTTTCCTGCATCTGTAGGGCACAAATTGACTTCAGAATTATTGTAGGTAGACCCAACCTTACCAATTCCTCCACCCAGATCTATTCTAAACACGCCTCTATTAACTATTTCGGAAGAAAAGAAATCTTGCTTCACCGTCAATATTTCACCTTTCACTGGGATAAAAGGTATCCAGTCAAAAAAAGAATTGTTCCTCGCTTGGATGCCGTTAGCAAACACAACCTTCTTAGCTAGAATATCTTTAAATTGCCAATGCCCTTCTTGAGTTTGTACTAGATCATTTTCTGACATCACATAATTAGTCAGTAAGTTTCGCTCTTTTAACCATTCCTCATAACCATTGACCAATTCCCGAGTATCAATATAGCCAGTAGACTTGAGCAACAATCCCCCAAATGGATCCTTTACTCCTTGATTTCGCGTTTGGGAAAAGACCTGATCTATATAATCATTAAACTGAGGATCAGCACTTTTAGCAACCCATTCATTTTGTTCTTCATAAGAAACAAAAGGGCGGTATATTCCTACTGGATGTACGAATTTTTTATTAAGTAAGACCTCCATCTCGCGATAAAACACCTCTATTTCTTTAAAAAGAGCATCAGCTTGCCAGGTTTTTACCAAATTCCTACCCGTTACAGGGTTATAAAGTCCAGCAGCGATCTTAGAGCTGCTGTTAGGATCACCATCATCTATCAAATGAACACTAAAACCTTTTTGAATAAGTCGATGAGACAAAACGGTTCCTGCTAATCCCTGACCAATAAGTAAAAAATCCACTTCCATGCCTAAAATTAAATCATTCTTTGTTATTTTGATGCAGGAATTCAAATCAATTTAAAATGCTGCAGATTAAATCATTTACATTCAACCCTTTCTCGGAAAATACTTATATCTTATTTGATGAAACCAAGGAAGCATTAATCATTGATCCTGGCTGTTATGAAAAACAGGAAAAAGGAATATTGTATGATTTTATTACCAAAGAACAGTTAAAACCGGTAAAAATTATTAATACCCATTGCCATATAGACCACGTTTTAGGGAATGCGTTTATGAAAAAAACGTATAATATCCCCTTGTGGTTTCACGCAGAGGAAGAGCCTATATTAAAGGCTGTGAGTTCCTATTCTTCCAATTACGGATTCGCCCAATACCAAGAAAGTAGTGTGGATCACTTGTTACAGGAAGGTGAAATAGTGAAATTCGGAAATACGGAGTTGATGCCAATTTGGGTACCAGGCCATTCACCTGGACATCTGGTATTGTATCATCAAGCATCTAAAACATGTATAGCAGGTGATACTTTGTTTCAGGGAAGTATTGGCAGAACAGATCTTCCTGGTGGAGACCACAACACCCTTATAAATGCCATTAAGGAGAAACTTTTCAACCTTCCTGATGATGTGGTCATTTATCCAGGACATGGGCCAACAACAACAATTGGTTTCGAAAAGTTAAACAATCCCTTTGTGGGAAAAAACGCAGTAAATTGACCATAAAAAAACATATCCCAAACGCTATAACCAGCTTGAATTTACTTTCAGGCATGATAGGAATTCATTTCGTAATGGTAAATGGTCCCTATTATGGTTTCTACTTTATTATAGCAGCAGCCATCTTTGATTTCTTTGATGGCTTTGCTGCTAGAATGCTGAAAGTTCAAAGCCCCATTGGCAAAGAATTAGACTCACTAGCAGACCTTGTTACCTTCGGGGTCTTGCCTTCTTTTATCGTTTTCTTGCTTTTGGAATCTGTCAGCACCTCTGAATGGCTACCCTATATTGGTTTTGCCATAGGAATCCAGTCCGCTCTTAGGCTGGCCAAGTTCAATATTGATGAAAGACAAGCGGATAGCTTCATCGGCGTACCCACTCCTGCCAACGCTTTGTTTTTCTCCACATTGCCCCTATTGGGAACTTCAGTGCTTTGGATTGGAAATGGACTCGAAAACCCTTGGATACTCGCTGGCGTTACCTTACTCTTTTCCTATCTGCTTACTGCCGAATTGCCACTATTGGCCTTGAAATTCAAACATTTTAAATGGAAAGGAAATCAATGGAGGTACCTCGTGCTTATCATATCAGGGCTGAGCATCCTTATTCTAGGCTTTGCAGGAATTCCAGTTGCTGTTCTTTCTTATATTTGTCTATCATTGGTCAATAACTCGATAGACGGTCATGAGGTTAAGCTGTAAATTTGTTTTCAAATTCTTGATGTGGACATTAAGTAGTATGTACTACTTCATTCCCTTGCAAGGTCAACAAATTTACAAATTCCCGATTTTGCATGAAGGTGTCTATCAACTAAGTCAAGGACAGGCCACTGACTGGGGACTGGGAAATCTGGATCAAATCAGGATTTTAGGACACCCGGGAATGCTGGATCAAAAAATTGACAGTAGCCTCTTTGCTCAAGAGGAAATTCCACAGCTTAAAATAGCTGATAAATTGTATTTTTTTCTTGAAGGACCTGACCAAGTCTATTTCGATAAGGGAAAAGCCAAAATAAAAGAGCACCATTATACAGACACCCTTTACTACCTACTTCAGACGGGAAACCCATCCACTAGAAAGGTTACACAAGTAGGTGACGCCATAGAAATTGAAGAGGGACTGTACTCACCAAAACCGCTGTATCAGATTTCCCTCCATAAAGAAGAAGAAGACAATATTTTGAGCTCAGGACGAAATTGGTATGGATACCGAACGTTTAACAGTGGTAGCCACATAATCTCCATCGCTCAACCCTCAGCTAACTCTGAAGGACCTGTAACTATTTGGGCGCAATTGATGGCTCAATCCTTTTCAGAAAGCAAATTCACCTTCGCCGCTAATAACCAGGTCCTCGGTGAAGCCAGCATCCCTTCCATCCCTGACAGCAGGTATGCCATCAAAGGAAGGGAAGTAAGTTTTGATGCCAATTTCCCTAAACCTCAAGGCAATAAACCCCAGGACATAGTCCTCACCTATTCTTCTAACCACCCCAATGGCACAGGATATGTGAAAAACATCCTTTTGGGATACCCTTTTTCTTCTTCCCTGCTCCCTGAAGGGGTTTATTACAATCCTGACGACAAACCCTATCCACTGCAAACTACCTTTTCAGGATTATGGGATGTAAGTGATTTTTATCAAGTTAAGGACCTAAAAACAAGTAATGCTCAAGTAATTGATTCCCGAAAAATAGTCGTATTTAATCCTGAAAACACACCTGAAATAGCAAGTCCCGAAAAAGTAAAAGAAAGACAGAACCTTTTATCTGGACAACCCGAATTCATCATTATCACTTCTGAACTTCTTTACGGACAGGCAAAAAGGCTTTCTGAATTTAAAAATGCCTTGGGATTGTCCACCGAAGTGGTCTTGACCAATGCCATTTATGACAGTTATGGCTATGGCAATCCAGATATAACCAGTATTAGAAATTTCTTGGCAGACTACTGGCAAACAAGCGGCATTTTAAAAAATGTTTTGTTCTTTGGGAAAGGCAGTTTCGATTATAAACATAAATTAGGTGGAAGGCCCAACTTAGTACCCACCTACAGTTCCAGGGTCAGCCTAAACCCACTAACCACCTATGGGTCAGACGATTATTTTGGTTTTTTAGAAATAGGGAATGGGGATTGGTTGGAAAGTCCGGAAGGAGATCATATACTACAAATAGGCATCGGGCGAATCCCCGCCATTAATGCCAGAGAAGCTAAAATAGCAGTAGACAAAATCATCACTTACCAAACGGGAAATGATGGGAATTGGAAGCGAAATCTCTTATTTGTGGCGGATGATGGAGACAATAATATTCACCTCAAGGATTCAGAAAAACATACCGCCTACCTGCATGACCAATCTCCTGCATTTAAATTAAAAAAATTATACCTTGACGATTTTCCTCAGGAAATGACAGCCAATCTACAAACAGTGATAAAAGCCAAAGAAGCTTTTATCACTGAAATAAAAGAGGGGCTTTTGCTCCTTAACTATATTGGACATGGCAATGAATTGAACCTAACCGCTGAAGGACTGTTCACTGTAAGTGACATTGAAGACTGGCCTATTACCAATCGATTCCCTGTGATGGTTACCGCTACTTGCGAATTTGGGAGGCATGATAGTCCTTTTATTCGCTCTGGGGCCGAAGAGCTTTTACTCGCGGAGCAGAAAGGGGTTATAGCGATGTTGACTACCGGCCGGCCTGTTTTTAGTAGCATTAATTATGCGTTAAACAAAGCCTTTATAGAAGCCGCCTTCAAACAAGGAGAAGGATTGTCATTGGGGGAAATATTCAAAAAGACAAAGAACAATAGTCTCAATGGACCATTGAATAGAAATTTCTCTTTACTAGGTGATCCTTCGTTGAAATTGGACCTCCCACTATACGAAGCAACCGCAAAGGAATGGATGGAGGTGAACACACAATTTAATATCGATAGCCTATCTGGTCTGAATAGACTTGAATATAATGGTAAGGTAGAAGACCCACTGACCAGCGCCAATGTCACGCAATTTGACGGTACTTATGAAATATCCATCATTGCACCTCCTAAGCAAAAAGAAACCCTTGGTGACGAAAGCCCTGAAACCAGCTATACGGATTACAATCAACCCCTGTTTCACGGAATAGGAACAGTAAATAAAGGCCTTTTTACTGGAGAAGTTTTACTTCCTGAATTGGATGATTATTCTGAGGGTGAACTTCAGGTGAGTTTATTTGCAAGCCATAATGACTTAAGTATGGAAGCATTTGGGGCTACTAAAATCGTTGCTAAACAAAAGCATGCTGACATTTTACAGGAAGATATTGGGCCTGGGATAGAGGTTTGGATAGCGGATAGCCTTTTAAGTAAGCCGATAATCTCATTTAAAAACACCCCTATTTGGGTGGAATTATCTGATGACTCAGGCATTAGCACACAGCATCCCATGGACATATCACTTCAGGTAAATGATGCCAAAATCCTATCCCTAACCAGTGAATATACTGCCGTAAACGGGAGTTACAAATCAGGCAGAATCAACGCTTGGGTAAATGGCTTAAAAGAAGGAACAAACAAGCTTATTTTTTCTGCTACAGATCAGTTGGGAAATACAACCCATCACATTGAAAATGTGGAAGTAATAGGCAGCAACCAACTCAAAATAGAAAACCTTTTGGTATACCCAAATCCTTCAATTGATCAATTCAACTTTAAAATAGCTCACAATCGTCCGGGAGAAACCTTAAATCTAAACTTAAGTATATTTTCTTTGCAAGGAACTGAAATATTTTCTTACCAAGGACGTTTTCCAAAAGCTGAACGGTCAATATTAGATATCCAATGGATATTTTTGAACAGTAAGTCCAAAAATCTAATAAAAGGAACTTATCTTTACAATTTAAATCTATATTCTGAAGAGGATGCAACTTCGGATGTACTAGCAGGTAAAATCATTATTCAATGAAAGCAATTAAAAACAGTCTCCCAATTTTTACTTTTTTGTTGGTATTCGGCTCCTTTCAGGTCGCTACCTTAGCTCAGAATTCTGTCGTACTTTCAAGACAAGACGGAGGCCGAAGGGTCCTAATTACTGCAGTCCCATTCTTGAATTTCGCACCTGATAGTAGGCATTCAGCAATGGGTGATGTAGGGGTAGCTACTTCGCCTGACGCCAATTCGGCTCAGTGGAATGCTGCTAAACTCGCGTTTATAGAAGATGACATGGGATTTTCATTGTCCTATTCACCCTGGTTGGGCAGATTGGTTCCAGACATGTCTTTAAACTACCTTACCGGATACAAAAAAATTGATGATGTTTCTGCTTTCGGTATTGACCTCAGGTATTTTAATATGGGCGATATTGAATTAACAGATGGTCGCGGAAATTCTCTGGGAGCATTTAGCCCTAGAGACATAGCAATTGGCGGTACTTATTCCAGAAAACTCTCTCAAAATTTATCTTTAGGGATTAGTGCAAGATTTATACATTCCAACCTTTCGGGAAATATTAGTTCATCAGGAGGCAACGAAGGCAGACCAGGTGTATCAGTAGGTACAGATGTAGGGGTTTACCATACTTCAGAAATATTGATTTCGGATAAAGAAGGAACCCTTTCGTGGGGAATAAATCTTTCCAATATTGGACCCAAAATCACCTATAACAGTGCGGATGACCTGGATTACCTTCCCACTAATTTCAGAATCGGTACAGCATTAACGATTCCGATGGATGAAATGAACAAAATCACCTTTGCCCTTGACCTAAACAAATTAATGGTGCCAAGTCCCCCAATTTATAAAGTAGATGAAAATGGACAATTGGTCATCGACCCAAACACGGGAAATGCTGAAATTGAAGCTGGTAAAGACCCTTCAAGGCCTTTAATTAGTGGTATGTTTGGTTCCTTTGTGGATGCTCCGGATGGATTCAGTGAGGAATTACAAGAAGTGATGATTTCATTTGGTACTGAATATTCCTATGATGATAAATTTGCACTCAGGGCTGGTTACTTTTACGAAAACCCAAATAAAGGAGGCCGAAGGTACTTTACTATGGGTGTAGGCTTTAAATACAACCGTCTTGGATTTGATTTTTCCTACCTCGTCCCTTCGGTTCAAAACCATCCTTTGGCAGAAACGCTTAGATTTAGCCTGCAATACAACGTCCAGAAATGAGCATAGACCGAAGTCAGGCCCCTCCTTTTAGTTTTCCTGAAAAAATTCACCTTAACCCACCTCAAGGGAGGGTTTTGATCAATGGAACACCACTGTACTACATCCCATTTCCAAACATAGAGGCAGTAAAAATTGAGATCGTTTTTTCTCTTAAAAACACAGAGAAAGAACCTTATAAGCCTTTGTTACCTTTCTTTATGCTCCACATGCTGCTGGAGGGAACAAATACAATGGATGCTGAAAAACTAGATGATTTTTTTGATTTTCATGCTTCTGAAGTTGACATTATATCCAGTTATGAAAAGCAGGGACTGAGCCTTCTTACTACCAAGAAACACCTCCTAGAAGTATTGCCTGTTTTTAGGTCCCTGTTCACTGATGCTACCTTCCCGGAAAAAGAGCTCAACAAGCGAAAATCACAGAAAAAATTAAGCATCAGCATTAAAAATGAACAAACCTCGGCTCGCGCTAATCAGTTGATCCGAGGAAGTCTTTTTCACAAAGACCATCCCTTCGGCTTTCAGGTTAGTGAAAAAGATGTGGATGCTATCAATAAGGATGACCTTAGCCAATATTACCACAAGGAATTTTTAATTGCACCCCAGATTTTCTTAACTGGTCACCTCACTAGGGAGGAATTAAATCAAATTGAAAGTTCATTCAGCGATTTACCTTTGTCCGCTGAACTCCCTATTCACCTCCCTACTGGTGAAATCCTTTCCTCAAAAAAAGTAGAGAACAAAGCGGAGGCTTTACAGTCAAGCATAAGAATTGCCAAATGGATGGTACCTAAATCTCATCCAGATTACCCTGCCTTATACGTACTAAACACCCTTCTTGGTGGGTATTTTGGCAGTAGGCTAATTAAAAATATCAGGGAAGAAAAAGGCTACACTTATGGTATCAACAGCTTTCTTGGGGAATTGAATGGAAATGAATACTGGATGACTGTTGCTGATGTAAAGGGGGGCTATGGTGAAGCAGTAATTCAAGAAGTTTACAAAGAAATCGAACGCTTAAAAACAGAACCGGTAGCTGCAGTTGAACTAGAAATTATCAAAAATTATTTGGCAGGAAGTCTTTTGTCAAATTTCAGTAGCCCCTTTGATCAAATGAATCATTTTCAACAGGTGCATTTCCAGGGGTTAAATTTTGATTACTACACGCAGCTTCTTGAGTACATCACGCATTTTGACGGTAGAGACATCATGAATATGGCAAACAAATATTTCGATCAAAAAGACATGCTTGAAGTCATCGTTGGTGCAGGATAACAAAACGAACTTAATTAAATGATCTTCTCCGCCATTTTTCATACAAAGGGGAAAGGTCACATTTCACTTTGGCCCACACATAAAAAAACAAGAAGGTGAAATTCGCAGGATAGCCCTTTTTATAAAGTTTTAACATCTTCAAAGCAACATCGAAATTAGCAGAAACAGTAGCGTGTTTTATTTCATGGATTAATCTCTGTCTGAGCGCTTCCTTTTCTTGCTCTGTGCTAAGCATCTCTGCTATTTTTTCACAAACAATAAAAGTAGAAGGCAGTAATTGAGATTTTTTTGATCTGTATTGCTGTTGAGACAGTGATTCTTTAAGGATTCGCTTATTTACGCCCAAAAAATCTCCATAAACAAATGAATACCTGGCAGCCATTCTTACAAGAATATCGAAGTCTTCATAACTCAAATGCTCATCATAACACCCGATATCCTTAAATGCCTTTTGATCCATGACCAATGTAGGGGAAGAAATAACATATCTTTTGATCACCTCAGCAAAAACATTCCCTTCCACAACTGGAACATTTGCTTTTCCAGCATTATCTGTAGGGTAAAAAGGTTGCGTTTCACCATTGGGTAAATGCTCTAAGGCATTGCAAAAATACACTTTCGCTTCACTCTGTAATAGTTGCTTGACTGCAAATTCTAAATGCCTGGCATTAAAAAAATCATCTGCGGCCAAATCCACCAGAAAATCCCCATTTGAATTGGCAAGGGCCTGATTAAAGGATTTACAATAGTTTATGGGTGTTTTATGATAAATTGATTTTACAGGGATTTTATGCGAATTTCTATCCAACCATAGCTTAATTTCAAGTTTTGAATGGTCACTACTGCCATTGTCGATAATAGTAAGTGATAGTGGCCTATAAGTCTGCGCCAGGACACTATCCAATGCCTGAGCCACATAATCACCTTGATTGTAACAGGTGCAGATCACAGTCACAATAGGCTTTACTTTTTCTCCCTTGGCAGACCATTGGCTTAATTCCTTCATCAGATTAATTCTAATGACTAAATTAGCAAATGAAAATGGAGATTATTAAACAAAGGCAATAATAATGGAGGATACTTATCGCAGTATTGAAAAACCATCGACAGGTATTTATAAGGAAAAGGGAAGTAAGTTTTTATCATTTGCCTACCCGGTAGGGGACGAAGAAGAAATACAAGAATTGATACAACAACTCAAAAAGCAATATTATGATGCCCGTCACCATTGCTATGCTTATGTACTCGGAAAGGACATGGAAACCTATCGGGCAAATGATGATGGTGAACCGAATCATAGCGCAGGTGACCCTATATTGGGTCAAATCAGGTCTCAGGAATTGACGCAAGTATTGGTTGTTGTGGTACGGTATTTTGGGGGGACCAAATTAGGCGTTGGCGGACTAATACGCGCTTACAAAACAGCTGCTGCTGAGGCATTATTATCCGCAGAAATCATTTCAAAAACCGTTATGATCCCTCTTGCATTTACTTTTGGCTACCTTTCGATGGATGATATAATGAGAACCATTAAACGATACGACCTAAAGATAATCGCACAAGAATTTGACAATGATTGCCTCATAAAACTGGAATGCAGGGAAAGCTTGGTAAAAGAAGTCCTAGCCGTGTTATCGGATATCCCGACAGCCAATCTCCTCAAGTAGAAAAAATCTCATCCAAAAGCCCCTCCTCCTGTAATCTAAGAAAAATCTCCAGACAGGCCCAGGCGTCCGTAGCCGCATAAAGCATTTGCTTGGCTGTCAATACAGGTGCTTCCCAGTTTGAGACCTGCTCCGATTTTGAAATCCTAATTCCCAACACCATGGCGCTAAGATTTCTTACACCGACATTCAAGAAACCTACCCTCTTTAATTCTTCATTCAAATCAAAAAAGGAATCTGGCTCAAAGTTGGGAGCAATTTTTTTCAATGCTTTTAAATCATCCCTCACCGCAGCCCCTACTTTGACAATGTTCGGATTTTCCAAAATTGCTTTAGCACCAGGAGGAAAACCTGTATGGTTAAGTCTGATCAAGTAGGCATTCTCTGTTGTAGATAACTGAAGAAGTGCTACCTCATAACTTACTCCTTTTCTGAATGCTGGTCTGGTTTCGGTGTCAAACCCAATGATTTGACTGGCCTTTAAATCTTGCTCCATTTCGCGAAGCCCCGTTTCATCTTCAATCAAAATAATATTACCTGGAAAAGCCCCCAGTTCCAATGCATTCACTTCTTCTTTACTTATTTTAAATGGTATCATGCCACAATTTCTTCTTCGTTTATTAATTTCATTTCCTTTTTGGAGTAGTAGTTGATTCCCCAATTCATGTAGCCAAACAATATCGTCATTATTGGACTAATAATATTGAAAAAACAAAAAGGAGCATAGGTAAGTGTGGCCACTCCAAGGACCGATGCCTGCGTTGCACCACAGGTATTCCATGGTATCAATACAGAGGTAACTGTTGCGCTGTCTTCTAATGTCCTGCTCAGGTTTTCACCTTTCAGCCCGCGTTTGCGATATACATCCGCATACATCCTGCCTGGCACCAAAATGGCCAGGTATTGATCTGAGGTGGTGACATTAAAAAACAAGCCTGTACCTGCAGTAGCTGCAATTAGAGATCCTACAGAATTCACTTTGCGGATAACGGCCTCTGCTATTACCCTCAACATACCGCTTACCTCCATAATTCCACCAAAAGCCATAGCGCATAATATCAACCACACGGTATACAGCATGCCCGACATTCCACCGGTAATTAGTAATTCATTTACTATTTCATTAGAGGTAATTATAGATGTCTCTCCATACAGAGCTATCATCATGATCTTAAAAGATTGAAGCGATACCCCCCCTTCTATATCCAAGATAACTGCAAGGTTATGGATCACTTCCTGCTGGAAAATCAAGGCGAAAATGGCACCAAGAATAGCCCCTGATAACAGAACAGGAATAGCAGGTACTTTCTTAATGATAAGCAGAATTACAACCACGGGAACAATAAACAGCCAACCATTGATGGCGAATGTATCAGAGATCACCGTTGAGATTTCTTCTACCTGCCCTATCGTTCCCTCAGGATTCCCCATTACCCCTATCACCGCAAAAATAACTAGGGTGATGAGAATTGAAGGAATAGTAGTTTTCATCATATGCTTAATATGGGTAAATAAATCTGTGCCTGCCATCGCTGGAGCGAGGTTTGTGGTGTCAGAAAGGGGTGACATTTTATCCCCAAAATAAGCACCGGAAATTATCGCCCCTCCTATCAATCCTTCACTAAACCCTAAAGCTTTACCTATACCCAGTAAAGCAACACCTACTGTAGCCACAGTAGTCCAACTACTGCCAGTGGCGATAGATACTACACCACATACGATACATGCCGCCACCAAAAACACCGTAGGATTTAGGACTTTCAGCCCGTAATAAATCATAGCTGGAACAATCCCACTCAACATCCAGGTTCCGGCCAGTGCACCTATCAACAATAATATAAGGATTGATGACATGGCAGAAGAAATACTATTGATCATCCCATCCTGTAATACTTCCCATTTTACATTCAACCTAAAAGCAGCGATGAGACCAGCGACTGCAGCTGAAATAATGAGCACCAATTGATTTGAGCCAGACAAACCCTCCGTACCAAATACTTTGATATTGATTACGAGGAGAACCATCAAGAAAACGATAGGAAATAATGCCTCCCAAATGGAAGGTCTTTTTGAGGGGTTACCCATGTATATTCTGTATATTCATCAAATAAGTAAAACGATAATTAAGCACAAGGTTCACAGCCTGCAACCATAAGCGTCTACGACTACCTTTGTTTGCTACTATTTTAATTGAGCCCAGCACCTAATACAGTTTAAAGTTATAAAAATTTATGTGTTTTCGTCTTCAAGTCCAGGTACACTTTGAAAATTAATGCTGAATTATAGGTCCAGGGATAAAATTTCACTCGGTAAAATTTTATGAATTTTACCGAATTATTTTTAACTTATAGAGACTTTATTCAATAAACACGCTAGTATGAGGAAAATAGATGGCCTTTTAGAAGAATACGGTATTAGTCACCAAAACCCTACCAATAAGGCCATTCATTGGTTTTGTGTTCCTGCTATTTTTTTTAGCATTGTAGGGTTGATTTACAGCATTCCCCCTGGCCCTTTAGCTTCTCTAGACTTTCTATTAAGCAACTTTACCAACTGGGCAACAATTGTTCTAATGGTTATCTTGATTTATTATTACACCCTTTCACCGTCCTTGGCCTTGGGGATGTTCTTATTTTCAGCCATATGCCTGGCGCTAGCCAATTTATTAACCTATTATCTACCGTTTCCGCTTTGGCTTTTTTGTACAGTCCTTTTTATTATAGCCTGGATTTTTCAATTTTATGGCCATAAAATTGAAGGAAAGAAACCATCTTTTTTTAAAGATGTTCAATTCTTATTAATTGGCCCGGCATGGTTGATGCATTTCATTTATAAGCGATTGGCGTTAATTTATTAATCGCACCCCTAGCGGAACGTGTCAAACGTAAACTATTTTCGATTTGCCAACTTAGCTTAGAATTCTATTTATTATAGTATCTTTCTAACCCATTTCTTTTCAATTGCCCTAACTATGAATCCTTTTATATTAGCAGTAGCAGAAATACCTTTATTATCCGACATCGTAGTAATCTTTGGGTTAGCTACTTTGGTGATTCTGCTCTTTATGCGACTTAAGTTACCGACCATTATCGGGTATTTACTCACTGGGGCCATTGCTGGTCCCTATGGGCTCTCGCTCGTATATGCCTCCACTGCCGTGGAGGTCCTCTCTGAAATAGGGGTGATTTTATTACTATTTGTAATTGGCTTAGAGTTTTCGCTCAAAAGCTTGATGGCGATTAAAAAAGCTGTATTTATTGGTGGAAGTTTGCAGGTAACGCTTACCATAGCTGTCACTGCATTGATCAGTTATTTCTTTGGCTTCAGTTGGAATATAGCGGTATTTTTTGGTTTTCTTTTTGCCTTGAGTAGTACCGCAATTGTTTTAAAATTATTGCAGGAATCAGGGCAGGTCAACACCATTTCTGGACGTACCACATTGGCAATACTTATCTTTCAGGACATAATCATTGTACCCCTTGTACTATTTACTCCTATGCTTGCTGGAGAGTCGGATAATATACTCCTTTCTCTCTTCTATCTTGCGTTAAAGGGAGGATTAGTGATTGTTCTCACCATCATCAGCGCCAAGTATCTTATTCCTCAATTATTGTACAGGGTAGCAAAAACTAAAAACGAGGAACTCTTCTTGCTAAGTATTATTGTCACCTGCTTTGCTGTTGCTTATGTCACCTCATTACTTGGACTTTCTTTAGGCTTGGGAGCATTCCTGGCAGGCCTGATTATCAGCGAATCAGAGTACAGTCACCACGCTACAGGTAAGATTCTTCCTTTCAGGGAAATCTTTCTGAGTTTCTTTTTCGTTTCGGTAGGAATGCTTTTTGACATTGGCTTCCTGGCAGAAAATTTCTTACTCATTCTGGCTTTGGTAGCCCTTACTTTCATTGTGAAATTTATAGTTACCTCGATTGCGGTAAAGTCATTGGGCACCAGTTATAAGGAATCTTTTATTGTTGCCTTTTCCATCTTTCAAGTAGGTGAATTTTCACTTCTTCTTGCCAAAGAAGGGCTGAAATATGAGCTGTTGGACAATACTACTTATCAGTATTTCCTTGCCATCTCTATTTTGACGATGATCGTTACACCCTTCGTACTTAAGCAGCGAGAAAACCTTGCTTGTAGGGTATTGAACATTCCAATGCCTCAAAAATTTAAAGCCAAACTTGAGGAACGAGCACAGGTTCCAGAATTGGAACTTGAAAAAGATTTGTTAAATGATCATTTGGTCATTATAGGGTATGGATTGAATGGAAGGAATCTCTCAAGAGCAGCAAAAAGAGCTAAAATCCCTTATGTAATCATTGAAATGAACCCTGAGACGGTAAGGGTGGAAGCAGCAAAAGGAGAGCCTATTATCTACGGCGACGCCGCCAATGGGGTTGTTCTTGAGCACGTTCAAATTCACAAGGCCAGGGTGGCTGTAATTGCCATTTCCAATCAACCCGCAACAAGTGGCATAATTGAAAATATCAGAATGGCGTCACAAAGTGTCTTTATAATTGTAAGAACAAGATATGTAAATGAGATTGAATCCATGCTCAACCAAGGAGCAGACGAGGTCATTCCTGAAGAATTTGAAACCTCTATAGAAATTTTCACAAGGGTTTTGTATAAATACCTCGTTCCAAAAGGTGAAATTGATGAATTTACAGAAGATGTCAGGTACCATAATTATGAGGTATTCCGTACCCCTTCTAATGACAGAACTGTTCCAACATTGGACATCCCGGAAATTAACTTTTCTGGAATTAAAATTGATAAAGACCACGGACCATTTATCGGCAAGTCAATTAAGGAGAGTAATTTGAGAGAAAATACTGGTATCAATTTGGTAGCAATCAAACGAGATGGCAAAACAGTAACAGAAATAACCGGCAACACAAAAATCAAGCTCGGAGACATCGTTTATGTGGTCGGAAAACCAGAAGCTATAGAACATTTTGAAGAAGAAGTCGGAATTAACTGACCCATAAATAGGGTCAGCATCAAAAAAGCCCTGTCAATTAAATTGACAGGGCTTTTTCATATAATAACAAAAGTTACTGCTAGATAATCAGCATGGCATCACCATAACTGAAAAATTTGTAGTTCTCTTTAATCCCTTCTTGGTAGGCCTTCATGATAAGGTCATATCCTCCAAATGCCGATGCTGTCATCAATAAAGTTGACTCAGGCAAATGAAAATTAGTGATCATTGCATTGGCAATTTTGAATTCGTAAGGAGGAATAATAAACTTGTCAGTCCATCCACTACTGGATTTTAATCGACCATTGGCTGTCACAGAAGACTCAATGGTTTTCAAAGGAGTTGTACCTACAGAAACCACCCTTTTCTTTTGGTCAAGGGCCCTATTGACAAGATCAACCGTTTCTTGAGGAATGTCATAGTTCTCCGAATCCATCTTGTGCTTCGTAAGGTCTTCCACATCTACTTGTCTGAAAGTTCCCAAGCCTATGTGTAAAGTAATGGGACTAACCTCAACACCTTTAATCTCAAGGCGTTTCATCAAATGAGGGGTAAAATGAAGACCTGCAGTAGGGGCCGCTACAGCACCAACATGCTTTGCAAAGATCGTTTGGTATCTTTCTCTGTCCGCATCTACAACATCTCGCTCAATGAAATCCTTTAATATAGGGGTCTCACCAAGGGTATCAATCGTTTTGTAAAACTCTTCGTCTGTTCCATCAAATAGGAAACGGATCGTTCTGCCCCTTGAAGTAGTATTGTCAATGACTTCTGCTACCAAGTCACTGTCTCCAAAATAAAGCTTGTTGCCTACCCTGATTTTTCTAGCCGGATCTACTAATACATCCCATAGCCTAAGATCCTGATTGAGTTCCCTTAATAAAAAGACTTCGATCTTTGCTCCAGTTTTCTCTTTATTTCCATAAAGCCTGGCTGGAAATACCTTTGTATTGTTGGTTACAAATACATCTCCTGCATCAAAATAATCGATAACATCTTTGAAAACTTTATGTTCTATTTTACCTGTATCCTTATGAATGACCATCAATCTGGACTCATCCCTGTTTTCTGGGGGATGTAGGGCAATAAGTTTTTTTGGAATTTCAAACTTGAAATCTGATAACTTCATATATGTATATATTTAGGAAATACCTATTAAACGTAATTATCGTAAAAAATGCAAAGTTAATAAGAATTAAGCCAGATTCTATTTATATTGTCAAATTGTTTTAAATAATATTATAATTTGATCGTATTTAGACTTATTTGGGAAAGCTTTCGCTTTGCAATGGATGCATTGAAGTCAAATCTGACTAGGACTATCCTATCACTATTAGGCGTTACTGTAGGTATCTTTGCTATCATTGCTGTTTTTACCTTGGTGGATTCACTAGAAAAAAACATCAAAGACAGTCTTACTTTCTTAGGAAGCAATGTGGTACGGGTCGACCGATTTCCTTTTGCAGCTGGAGGACAGGATTACCCTTGGTGGAGGTACTTCAGAAGGCCACCTGGTACTTATGCTGAATTCACTTTCTTAGAAGAGCGATTAAAAAGCGCTGCAGCCGTCACTATTTCAGCGAACACTAGAACAACTGTAAAAGCAAATAGCAACTCTTTCGAGATGGCCAACTTGGACGGGGTGGTTTTTAACCACAAGGATGTTTACGATGTCCCTATTGACCAAGGCAGGTTCTTTACTGAAATGGAAATCAACGCAGCTAGAAATGTTGCTATTATAGGTGTTAAGATAGGAGATGCCTTGTTTCCAGGAGAGAACCCTTTAGGGAAGTCTTTTAAAATCAAAGGCTTGAAATTCACTGTCGTGGGCCTTTTCGTAGAAGAAGGTGAAGGACTATTCGACACTCCCTCAAAAGATGAAGCCTTATTGGTTCCATATGGTGCTTTCACCAAGCTATTTTATGTTGGGAAAAATGGGCGAGAACCAATTATTGCTGCCAAAGGAATGGACGATGACCCTGGACTGGTAATGTTGGAAAATGAAATGGCAGGACTTTTAAGGGCAAAAAGAGGCCTGAAACCAACTACTGAAAATAATTTTGCTCTAAACAAATCTGAGTTTATTCAAGATACCGTAGGCTCAATCTTCGCTGTAATCTCAATAGCTGGTGGAGTAATAGGCGGATTCTCTATCTTAATAGGTGGTTTTGGAATCGCCAATATCATGTTCGTGTCGGTAAAAGAACGTACCGGAATTATTGGTATCCAAAAGTCACTTGGCGCTAAAAATTATTTTATTTTGCTACAGTTTCTATTTGAAGCCACCGTTTTAAGTCTGATTGGAGGATTTGCAGGACTACTGATCGTTTATGCTGCCACTTTTGTCTCTTTAGGCAACTTGGAGATTATACTTACTTTTAAAAATATTGTCCTTGGATTGGTATTGTCCTCTGCTATTGGTATTATTTCTGGCATTATACCAGCTTCGTTGGCAGCAAAAATGGATCCGGTAGTTGCGATCAGAATGTGAGTACAACTACCAGATTTTTTTGTTAATGAATTTATTTTTCAGCCTTAGGTTTCTTAGCAGACTTGGCTTTTTCCTTGTCCAATTTAAGTATTCCTGCCTTCTCTTTGATCTTAAGTTCTATTTCATCCATAAGTTCAGGATTGTCTAGAAGAAGATTTTTTACAGCATCTCTTCCCTGCCCCAATTTATTCCCCTCATAGGAAAACCATGATCCTGCTTTCTTAACAATTTCAAACTCCACCCCCAGGTCAATTATTTCACCTACCTTGGAGATACCCTCACCATACATGATGTCAAATTCCACCACTTTAAATGGAGGCGAAACCTTGTTCTTTACCACTTTCACTTTGGTCCTGTTCCCTAGGATATTGTCCGGACCGTCTTTAATTTGACCTATCCTCCGAATATCTAGTCGAACAGAGGCATAAAACTTAAGGGCATTACCACCGGTAGTGGTTTCAGGATTTCCAAACATCACACCGATCTTCTCTCTCAGTTGATTGATAAAGATACAAGCACAACCCGTTTTATTGATGGCCCCAGTTAGCTTTCTTAGCGCTTGAGACATCAACCTTGCCTGGAGTCCCATTTTGGAATCTCCCATTTCGCCCTCAAGCTCACCTTTAGGCACCAAAGCAGCCACCGAATCAATGACTATAATATCTATTGCCCCTGATCTGATAAGGTGCTCAGCAATTTCCAAGGCTTGCTCACCACTATCCGGCTGTGAGATCAGCAGATTTTCAATGTCAATCCCCAATTTTTCAGCATAGGCCTTGTCAAATGCATGCTCTGCATCTATAAAAGCTGCCAAACCACCCGCTTTTTGCGCCTCTGCAATGCAATGCATAGACAGCGTCGTTTTTCCGGAAGATTCCGGTCCATATATCTCTATTACTCTACCTCTGGGTACTCCCCCAATGCCTAGCGCCATGTCCAAACCTAAGGATCCTGTAGAAATAGCAGGTACATCCAGTACCACATTATCGCTTAATTTCATTACAGTCCCTTTGCCGTAAGTTTTCTCCAACTTATCTAGCGTAAGCTGTAAGGCTTTTAATTTTTCAGTATTTACACTCATATTCTCTCTTCAGATATTCGCTAATGTTCATTCCTAATGTGAAAGTAAACATTAGGCAGGTCATTAACAACTATTGAATAACCATTGTTAGCGCATGACATTGTAGTACATTTGGATAACCTAACATCAGTGCTTGAAATCCACAATGGTATGAACTTTGAAGTAAAACAAATAAAAAAGGAATGATCATGTACCTTCAATCCCTTGTAATAGTGCTGTTGCTGCTATTTCAAACAGCCTCAACAAGTCAATCACTCGTCAAAAACAATGAAGCGTTTACCAAAGGCGAAACGCTCACATTTAATGTAAGCTACTTCCTCTTTAACGCTGCAGAAGCCAAGATGGTGATTGATGACAACATCCATTATATCAATGGAAAGCCTACCTACAAAGTCGATGTTTACGGAAAAACACTGAATATTTTCAAGCTATTTTATGTAAAAGACAATTGGGGAAGTTATATAGACACGGCCCAAATAATCCCTTATCGATCCTATAGACATATCGAGGAAGGCAATTATAGAAAGCATGAAATAATTGATTTTAATCATCAAGACCAGGTGGCCAGTAGAAAACTATTCGACAGGGAAAATGAGAAAATCAAGGAAAGAAATTCCTATGACATCCCTTCCCAAGTACAGGACATAGTCAGTGGCTATTATTTATTGAGGACAATGGATTTCAAAGGGTTAAAAAAAGGTGATAATATAAATATCAAAGGATTTTTTGACGAAAAAAATTATAACTTAAAGTTAACATACGAGGGTAAGGATGATATATCTACAGATATCGGTGATTTTGACACCCATATTTTTAGCCCAGAAATGCCTAGCAATAAACTCTTCAGAGGCAAAAAACCCATAAAAATATGGATTACTGATGATGAGAATCGCATTCCTGTAAAAATAAAGGCCAGCATGGTGGTAGGTTCTATCAATATGGAGATTGTCTCTGCAGAAGGGCTTAGAAACAATTAATTAACATAAAATTAAAACTACCTTCACATAGTCAGTAGTTTTTTTCTGTCATTAATGAGTATTTGAGCTATAGGGTATCCAAACCCTAATTTGTTTTTTTATAATCCTTATCTTTGTGGCTTAATTAAAAAAATAATTGTTTTTTTAGGAAATCAAACAATGGGTAACAATCAGAAGCAAAGGGTATTGGTAGTAGATGATGAGGAAGATATCATTGAAATTTTAACCTATAACCTGGAAAAAGAAGGCTATGAGGTTAACTCAGCAGGCGACGGAATAAATGCAGTAAAAAAAGCTGCTATATTCAAACCTGACATTATCCTTTTGGACATCATGATGCCCAATCAGGATGGGGTGGAAACTTGCAGGCAACTAAGAGAAAATCCTGATCTTAAAAATACTTTTATCATTTTCCTGACTGCTAGGTCAGAGGAGTACTCTGAAGTAGCGGCCTTTGATGTGGGGGCGGATGATTATATACACAAGCCTATCAAACCTCGAGCCCTGGTAAGTCGTATCGCAGCTTTGTTTCGTCGTGAAATTAAAAAAGAAGGGGACTCAACTAAAATCACCATAAAAGACTTAGTGATTGACAGAACAAGCTTTACCTTGCTAAAGGATGGGGAATTGATCGTACTACCCAAAAAAGAATTTGAATTGATCCACTTTCTGGCAAAAAATCCCAATACGGTGTTTAGTCGGGATGAATTGCTGAAAAACATCTGGGGAACCGATGTGTTTGTTTTGGCAAGAACTGTGGACGTTCACATCCGTAAAATAAGGGAAAAAATAGGTGATGATTATATCTTCACCGTTAAAGGAGTGGGCTATAAATTCAATTCATGATTAACACCTCCAAAGGTATTGCATTTGGGCTCGCCATATCTATAGCTTTGCTATTGGTGGCCTTTCTATCCCTCTTAGAGGCCTCTAATTCTATAATACTTTTGGCTGCGGGTACCTTAGCTTTTTCTATTTCCTATCTTTTGATCCACCTTAGTCTTGAATACCTTATTTTTAGAGAAATTGGTAATATTTACAGTGTGCTGGAGAAAATCCAAAAAAAGGACACCACTTTTAATGCCACCAATAAAATAAAGACCTCGCTCCCACCCTTAAAAAATATTCAGGCTAACATTCATAATTATGCTGCAGCTAAAAACAGGGAAATTGAAACTCTCCAAAAAAATGAAACCTTCCGAAGGGAGTTTATTGCAGACATATCTCATGAGTTGAAAACTCCCATTTTTGCTGCTCAAGGTTATATTCACACCTTAATGGATGGTGCAGTTGAAGACCATGCAGTAAGGGACAAATTCTTGAATAGAGCGGCCAAGAGTCTTAATAATCTTGAAGATCTTGTGCAAGACTTGATCACACTCAACCAGATAGAAAGTGGGTTCATCAGGTTTCATCCTATAAATTTTGACCTTAAAGAATCCATCCTTGAGGTCATGGAACAACTGGAAGGAAAAGCCCAGAAGAAGGGCATCAGCATGACCTTCCGATATGACAAAGAAGCAAGCTATCTGTCCTATGCTGACAAAGACAAAATATTCAGGGTTTTACAAAATCTCGTTTCCAACGCCATCAAATACAATAAAGAGGCTGGTTCTGTTACGATCCAATTAAATGCGCATAAAAATCACCTGACCGTAAAGGTAAAAGACCAGGGTATTGGTATTCAACCGGAAGATCTAAAAAGAATTTTTGAGCGCTTTTACAGGGTTGAAAAAAGCCGGTCCAGAGAAAATGGAGGTACTGGGCTTGGCTTGGCCATTGTCAAGCATATTTTAGAGGGACATCAGTCCAAAATATCCGTAAGTTCTACTCCTGGCAAGGGCTCTGTTTTTAGTTTTGAGCTGCCTCATGCAAGGAAAGCATTGGAGGTGCAGGGGAGCAAATCAAAAAAATAAAACCAAGTGTTTGCAATAAGGCTTTTTTTTATTGGCTAATTTCGGAACTTTGTATCGAAACACAACGGTATGAAAAAGATCGATTTTAAATCATTGGTAGTTAAAGAAACTGATGATTACCTAATAGTCAATAAGCCTCCTTACTTTTCTACACTAGAAGACAGGCATGAGGCGCAAAACATGCTTGCCCTTGCCAAGCAAGAATTCTCGGATATTCAGGTTTGTCATCGACTGGACAAGGAAACATCTGGCTGCCTGGTTTTCGCCAAAAACCCTGAAGCTTACCGTAATATTGCAATGCAGTTTGAGGACAGAAAGGTGGAAAAAGTATACCATGCAGTAGCTGAAGGCATCCATGACTTTAATGGCCTAATGGTAGACAGAAACCTCACGGCCAGCAATAATGGGATCGCACGAATAGTGGTCAATGGAAAATCTGCGCAAACCATTTTTAAAACTGTTAGGACTTACTTTTCACATACACTTATTGCCTGTAAGCCTATAACAGGAAGACTTCATCAAATTCGGATCCATCTGGCTTACCTGGGTGCTCCCATTTGTGGTGACGAACTTTATGGTGGTAAGCCACTGTTCCTGTCCAGTCTTAAACGCAAGTTTAACTTGAAAAAAGATACTGAAGAGCGACCCATTATGCAGCGGGTTGCGCTACATGCTTATGCCATATCATTTACAGACCTTTCCGGAGAAAAAATAAGTGCTGAAGCACCTTATCCCAAGGATTTTGCGGTAATGGTAAAACAACTTGAAAAAACCAGTAAATAGTAAGGGAGTGGTTCAGTACCTGTGGTTTCGCTGACCCTTTCCAGGGTTGGGTAATTTGATTTGACCTCATGCCCGTTTTTAATATAATATAGACGTTGTGATTTTGTCAGCATTGTTGCAGAAAAGAGCAACAATACCGCCAAAATCATATTAACGGATAATTTCACTAAACCAGTGGCTGACGCCACTGGCTACAAAAATATCACCCCTGCCGGGGTTTTAGGTTTCGAATAGGTTATTACATAGCTTAAAAATCAATGAGCAGGGTAACTTTTTTAAGTCAATATTACTTCAATAACAGATTTCTAAAAAGGCCGGGCAATTTTAACTCCTCTGGGAGTAGTTTTTAATTAATCCCTTTTATCTATTTTAAAAAAAAATGAGGCATTTGCAATGCCGGCTCCACCTTTCAGGGCTGAGATTTGGCTTTGCACTATAACATAGGGATAACACCATGGGCTGAAGAGATTCGCTATTTAAGACTAGGTAGAATGATTTGCCCTAATGCCTGTTTTTGATAAGAAATAGACGTTGTGATTTTGTCAGCATTGTTGCAGAAAAAAGCAACAATACCCCCAAAATCGTGATGGGGACATAATTTTCACACCAAGGGCTGACACCCTTGGCTGAGATATTTCGCCCCTTCAGGGCTGGAAAACAGGTCACTTTTCCATGTACTGCTCTCATTCCATCACTATGACTTCACACCTCCTCTGGGAGTAGTTTTTAACTAATCCCTTTTATCTATTTTAAAAAAAATGAGGCATTTGCAATGCCGGCTCCACCTTTCAGGGCTGAGATTTGGCTTTGCACTATAACATAGGGATAACACCATGGGCTGAAGAGTTTCGCTATTTAAGACTAGGTAGGATGATTTGCCCTAATGCCTGTTTTTGATAAGAAATAAACGGTATGATTTTGTCAGCATTGTTGCAGAAAAGAGCAACAATACCGCCAAAATCATATCAACGGATAATTTCACTAAACCAGTGGCTGAGGCCACTGGCTACAAAAATATCACCCCTGCCGGGGTTTTTGGTTTTGAACAGGTTATTTCGTGGCTTAAAAAATCATTGGGAAGAGTAACTTTTCCCTGAACTGCTCTCATTTCAAAACTTCATACCCTGATAGCTTATTCCTCAGTCAAAATCACTTCATCAATATTGTCGATTCTAAAAGCGATCGGCAATTTTACCCCGACGGATCCGTTGACATCGATAAACTGGCTTTGACAACTTCGACAGGCTGGCTTCGGCAAGCTCAGCCACCGGAGTCAACTTAGATATCGCAATTACCGGAGCCAGCGAAGGCACCTGAGGCAACACAGCAACCGTAACCACGGGATATATCTCAGCCAGTATTGCCAATCCCCTCACCGAATATTACATAATTAAGTTATTTCTGAACTTATTATACTCGTCATCCCAGGCCTGAAGGGCCTGAACAATAATAGCCGTGGGTGGCAACCCACGGGTTGGAAACCCACCTGAAATACCACAACCCTGGAAGGGTTGAACAGGGACTTCTTTCAGCAACCAAAGGTAAAACTGTAGCTTGATCTGGTTTGCGCTTAAAGATCACCGCACTATGTTCGGGGAATGCTTCAAGGACATATTCATAAAACCGGTCCTTACAAGTGTGACAACCATAGTCCAGCACAATAACAAACGAGGTAAATTGATCTCTTTCCATTCCCATTCGCTCCATATAGGCTTTGCCCTGATCATTCTGGCAGGCTGATAAAAAAGTCAAAACCATCACTAATGCAAGTATTATTTTTATTTTTCTCCTCTGGGAGTAGGTATAACTACTCCCATTTATCTATTTTAAAAGAAATTGAGGCATTTGGAATGCCGGCTCCACTAAAAAGGACAGATAAATCCAAAGACATTACTATGATAAAGGTTTCTACTGCTCATTTCCCCACATCAAACCGAACCACCATATACCTTAAATGATCCTCATCATAATCGGGACTGTTTTCATTGTTAAGCGAGAGGTATAAGCCTTCTTCTCCTACAAATACATTAGAAGAAGTATGTACTTGAAATTTATCAAAAACATGTTCACCTAAAATATTCAAATCCTTGTCCAAAACCATCACGCCTATAAAAGGCCTCGAGCGGTTTAGCATACTTAGTTTCTTTAAAGAATACTCTCTTTCATCCATATATCCCGGATAAAAAAAACGATAAAAACAATCCCTGTACTTGTCATAAAGAATTATTCCATAAAGGTCATGAATTAATGTATTAACCCTCCCCTCTTCACGGGATCCCGGAATCTCATTTAAAAAATAAAAGCTATTGATATGATCTGACTTAACATCTATCTTTTCAATTACCTTTTCCTTACTCATATCAAACACCTGGATTTCATGATCATACCATGGTGATATATAAAGCTTGTCCTTTCTTCTTGCCCATGAAAAATAGGCTCTTTTTTTTCCTTTGTCCCAATAATCCTTAGCATAATACACATCATACCATTTGGACTGATCTGAAACCATATCATAACTATAGACCAGAGAATGTTTTTGAATGTCTTCTTTATTCATCCCATGATGATTCATAAAATACGGCTGCATGCCAAAAACCTTATCACTGTAGCGATGAAGCTCCTTATGAAAGTCGGAGCCTACATAAGTAATATCAACCTTACCTGCAGGTATTTTCTTTTCAAACAGGATTTCGCCATCATAATTCAAAAATGATATAGCATGCGGGCTAAATGTTGTCCAAACCGTATCCTCTTCCAAACCTGCAATTCCAGAAAGTCTGCTCATACTATTTGGCCCATCGTATTCCAATACAATTTCCTTGGCTACCTTTCCGTTTTCCAAATTCAAAAACTGTAAATTCATTGAAACATGGTTCAGGTAAAAAAGGTATTGGCCGGAGTCCGATTCTATCAAATAAACATAAGCCGGGTTAGATGACATCATAACATCAGGCTTAATTTTTATCTCCTTAACCTTTACTATTTCCAGCAATTTATTTTCTTCTTCTCCCTGACATGAACAAAATAGGAAAATGAAAATGATAAAAATATTCCTGTTTTCTGATAAATTATTTGTAAAAATTAGCATATGAAGAGCTATTCAAAATGGAGTTTTTTCTTATCAAAGGTCACCTATAAAGTTTATCAATACTTAAAGGAAAGAGAACTAAACTTAACCATTTAACAACTAATATCAAAGTTTAAAATTTCTCTCTAAACTTTGATGGATAAATTTATGGCAACGTGTGGAGAAATTCCGGCTTGACCAATACAGGTTAAGGGAAGAAAATATTATATCATCCTTGCCATGGCTGGGATTTGGTTTCTCATTTTAACACAATGACCTAATGCGCGTTATTGACAAGAAATAGACGTTGTGATTTTGTCAGCATTGTTGCAGAAAAAAAGCAACAATACCGCCAAAATCATTTCAAAGGATGATTTTACTAAACCAGTGGCTGACGCCACTGGCTACAAAAATATCACCCCTGCCGGGGTTTAGATTACGGACAAGTTATTACGTGGCTTAAAAAATCATTGGGAAGGGTAACTTTCCCCTGAACCGCTCTCCTCTGGGAGTAGTTTTAAACTACTACCATATATCCAATTTAAAAGAGATTGAGGCATTTGGAATGCCGGCTCCACTTTTTAGGGCTGAGGTTTGGTTTTGCATTTTAATATAGGGTTGACACCATGGGCTGATGTATTTTGCATTTATGGCTGGGTAATTTGATTTGACCTCATGCCCGTTTTTGATAAGAAATAGACGTTGTGATTTTGTCAGCATTATTGCAGAAAAAAGCAACAATACCGCCAAAATCATATTAACGGATAATTTCACTAAACCAGTGGCTGACGCCACTGGCTACAAAAATATCACCCCTGCCGGGGTTTAGATTACGGACAAGTTATTACGTGGCTTAAAAAATCATTGGGAAGGGTAACTTTCCCCTGAACCGCTCTCATTACAAAACTTCACACCCTGAAAGCTTATTCGTCAGTCAAAATTACTTCATCAATATTGGTGATTCTAAAAACGATCGGCAATTTTAATCCCGACGAATCCGAACACTTCGATAAGCTGGCTTAGATGACTTCGACAGGCTGGCTTCGCCAAGCTCAGCCACCACAACTACCGTAGCCACCTGAGATATTGCAGTCACCAGATAAGGGACAGCCATAATTCTCGATACAGTAAACGAATACTATTTTAATTAATACATTCTGAACCTTTGATTCTTGCCCCACAGGCCTGGAGGGCCTGAACAATAATAGCCGTGGGTGACAACCCTCGGATTTGGCACATACAACAAACACTGCAACCCCGGACGGGGTTGAACAGGGATCCGGGAGTAGTTTAGAACTACTACCATTTATCCATTTTAAAAGATTACGAGGCATTTGGAATGCCGATTACACAAGAGAGAACGAATAAATCCAAAGGACTTACTATAATAAATGTTCTTATTGCTTAGTAAAAAGTAAATCCTTTGTCTTGTTCAACGCCCTTCGGGGTTGGGCTTTGTTTAGGGATTGACTGTCCACGGGTTCTCACCCGTGATTATTGTTGTTGAAGCCCTGTAGGCTTCTTTGGATAGCCTTGAACTTACCTAACTATTTTACCTTATCAAAGATGTTAAACCTGAAGAAAGTTTAGCAGTTAGCCTAAATTGCTTATCATCTATCTATATCTGGAACTCAACCTAAATCCTTCAAAAAATACTGAGGATAATAAAAAGGATAGTTTGCTAAACTTTTTAATCAATCAGTCATCCAAACCACCGCAGGCATCAGATATACCTCAGTCAAATTATCCAATGCAGTCAAGGGCATCTCTTTCAATACTTCAGTAAGTGAATTCTATATCACTTACTTTCATCCCCACAGGCCTGGAGGGCCTAATCAATAATAACCGTGGTTGGAAACCCACTTGAATTACTTCAACCCTGAATGGGGCTGAACAGGGACCAAATTTTACCCTAAATACTCAGAATGACCTGATAAATCAGCTTTTCCGCTTCACCTCTTTGAACCCTATCCAATGAATTGCTGTTACTTTTGATACACTTCGGCAAATTTAAGGGCTGCGATTATGATCAAAATCATAAGACCACGCAGCAATTTTAGTTTTGCAAACAAAGTGCATTTAAACAAATAAATCCTTACTTTTGCATTCAAATGGCGAAAGCATTTATTCACATATCGCTCTCCTTGATAATCTTGCTCAACGGCTTGGTTTTTTCTGTCATACAAATGGACTTCACCATTAACCGCGCTTATATCATTGAGAATTTTTGTGTGAATAAAGACAAGCCCATGCTGCACTGTGATGGGCAATGCTTCCTGGCAGAGAAATTAAAAAAGGCCCAAGACCAAAAAGAAAACCAAGCAGGAGGCATAGAGTTTAACAGAGACTTTGGTATTTTCATTTTACAAGAAGCCTCTATTTCAATGACAACCCTTCCATCCACAACCCTAAATCACGGAACTTCCTATCAGGAAGCCTACAGGGTTTCCCAACTCGTAGATATTTTTCACCCGCCCAAAGCAATTGCCTAAATTTCTTTGACAGTGGGCTGCGTTAAAATAGCTATTGTACAACATTTTGGTTAAAAGGCAGATTAGGCTTCCAGCTTAGTCGCTTTAACACCAAAATTACAATCAAACTTGCTTTTTTCAAGTTTATTTAAGGCAACCTGTCACATTTTCTATTATTCTACATTGGCTGGTAAAGGTTATGTCACGATACCCAATTACTTATTCTATTGGGATAATCATGATTTGTACGTCAATTTGGGCTTGTAATGAGGAAGTGGGTGAAGAACCTCTTCCCGAAAACACCGAAATTGAATTACAACATCCTGATTATTTCCCTAACAATATTGCTTCACCAAGCGACAATCCACTCACAGAGAAAGGTGTTGAGCTAGGCCGCATGCTTTTCTATGAAAAACAACTGTCATTGGACGGGTCCATTTCATGTGCCTCCTGTCATCAACAGTCCAAGGCTTTCACGGATGGTGAGCAGTTCAGCGCCGGTGTAAATGGCACCATCGGTGTAAAGAACGCCATGTCATTGGCCAACTTGCATTGGACCTCCAGGTTCTTTTGGGACGGCCGTGCAGAAAATCTGGAAAATCAGGCCCTTCAGCCAATTTCGGACCCTACAGAAATGAACTTACCCATAGAGGAAGCGGTAGAAAGGCTACAAAATGATCCGGACTACCCAACGCGCTTTAAAGTTGCCTTTGGAACGGAACAAATTAGTGCTGATCTGGTCAGTAAAGCCATTGCCCAGTTTTTGCGAACATTGGTCTCCGGCAATTCAAGGTTTGACCAATGGATTAAGGAAGAAATTGTCCTTACTGATATCGAACAATTGGGAATGGAGCTTTTCTTTACGCATCCGGAAGCTTCTATATCACTACGTGGTGGAAACTGTGGCGACTGCCACCTGGGGTTTTTGACCTCCGGGGACAGAAACGATTTGTTGGGATTTCATAACAATGGACTGGATTCAGATGAAAATTTAAATTCGGGCTTAGAAGCGGTTACGGGAAAAGTAGAAGACAAGGGGAAATTCAAAGCGCCAACGCTACGAAATATCGCACTAACCGCACCCTATATGCATGATGGCAGGTTTAACACTTTGGAAGAGGTCTTGGACCATTACAATGAGCATGTGGAAAGCAATGCTTCTTTGGATATCCTTATCCTGGAAGCCAGCAATGAAATCATTACACCTGGAGAGCCGGTAAAACTACACCTTACTAGCCAAGAAAAAGAGGCCATTATCGCCTTTTTACACACATTAACAGACGAAACATTCATAACCGATCCGGCATTTTCGGATCCTTTTAATTAAAATATGATGAAAAATTTAGCTATTATACTATTGGTCGTTTTAGGCTTTACCTCTTGTAAAGATGACGAAGAGGAAATGTTTACTTCAATTCAAGTGAACCTTGAATTCGCTCATGTACTCAATGGAGAAGCATTAGAACTGGACGGAAAAGCTTATACCTTACCATCAGGAGAAACCTTCACTCCAAGTAAATTCAAATATTACATTTCTAATATCACATTTGAAGACAGCCAATCCGGAAGCACCTACACCTTAGCAGATGGTTACTATCTCATTGATGAAGCCGGTAAAAAAGAAATCACTTTTGAAGTACCGGTGGGGAACTACGACAAACTGTCTTATTATGTGGGCATAGACAAAGAAAGAAACCTGTCTACAGATCAGGTTGGAGATCTTGACCCCAACAACGACATGGTCTGGAGCTGGAAAACAGGGTACAAGTTTTTGGTATTGGAAGGTGAATGGGAATACGAAAGTTCTGACAGAAGAGGGCTGGTCATTCATATTGGCAATAACGATCCGGAGACAGAAGTTAATTTCAAAGAATTCTCTTTTGACTTATCTTCAGAGGGCTTAACCTTAGGTAGTGAAGCCATGGTAGACCTTGACATTGAAGCAGAAATAAGCAGCTTGTTCACCGGTGAGAGTGACCTAGTGGTACACGAGCTAGAAAGCACAAGCATCATGGGAGGACCATTGGCCATTTCCGTTGCCAACAATTACCAGCAAAGCCTTTTCTCTATCAAATAAATCATTGGCACACCTTTAAGTAAATGGAATTCCGAAAATCCAGTTTGTCATTGATAATGCTTGCCACAGGCTTTTTGAATGCTTGTATGCCTGCATTTGAAGAGGTGGAAAAAAATGCACCGGAATATTATGTTCCGGTGTATTCTTCTTCGCTTCAACAGGGTGACTTTCCCCAACCGGAACGGAATTACCTCAGCAAAGAAGGAGTGGAACTGGGCAAAACATTGTTTTTTGACCCTGAATTGTCTGCCAATGGAAAAGTTTCATGTGCAGGTTGTCACTTGCCGGAAAAAGCTTTCAGCGATGGGCTGGCATTAACCAATATTGGAGTATCCGGATCGGCCTTGCGTAGGAACTCACCTGCCTTATTTAATCTGGCTTGGCATGATGGACTCTTTTGGGAAGGTGGAGCCAATGACCTGGAATCCATGGTTTTTGGCCCGCTAACACATCCCGATGAAATGGCAGCAGATCTAAATGACGTACTTCAATACATCAACACCCATGAAGCTTACCCCCTGTTATTTCAGGAGGCATTTTCTTCAGACAGCATTACAAGTTCAACCATCGCAAGGTCCCTGGCTCAGTTTATGCGGACGCTGATATCCGACGAAAGCAAATATGACCAATGGAAAAGGGACGAAACCGAGCTCAATTCCGAAGAGTTGAAAGGCTACAGCGTATACCAAGAACATTGCAGTAGCTGCCATAAGGAAGGGTTATTTACGGATTTAAGTTATCATAACAATGGTCTGGACAGCAGCTCTCCCGATCCACCCGAATTGGAAGGATTGTACCAAGGCAGGTACAGAATCACCTACAAAGACGAGGACATGGGTGCTTATAAAACTGCTTCTCTGAGAAACCTTTCTTTTACGGCTCCATATATGCATGATGGCAGGTTTGCTAATTTGGACGAAGTATTGGATCATTATGAAACTGGCATAAAGGCCAATAAAACCTTGGCTCCACAACTTGAGAAAGGCATTGTATTAAGTGCCACTGAAAGAACAGAACTATTGGCTTTCCTAAATAGCCTAAACGATAACAATTTTATTACCAATACCGCCTACCAGAAATAGGTTCACAACTATGAAAAGACTCACCATTTTAGCGATCACCCTTTTGTCCTTCTCCTTTATGCCTGAAGAGGCCAAAGCCTGTGATAGCTGTAACTTTTTTGAATACAGTCTCTTGCAAAACAGAAGTTATTTCGGCCTTTTCTACAGGCACCGTAGTTTTGGGGAGTACAACCACTACGGGACTACCTCCACCCAAGTAACCACTGCCGGTTTATCAAACACCATTTTTGAAAACAACGCTGCAAACAATTACACACCCAATGCGAGGGTCTTAACAACCACTAGTCCTGACCAGGTGGTCATGCACGAACCGGAAGGCACCGGACTGTATGTCAACAAAACCAAAATGGATTGGGAAACCTATGAAACGGTAGAGTTGAGAGGGAATTTCATGTTAAAAAACAACTGGAACTTCACCTTTCTCCTGCCTTATGAATCCAATAGGGTTTATTATGAGAAATTACTGGACCTTCCCAATGCTGTTCAGGACACCAGCATTAGTGTAAAAGGCTGGGGAGACTTGACATTAGCAGCTGATTATATCCATTACATCTACAACTCCAAGGCCAGACATACTTTCCGTCCGGGAATAGCTTTCACAGCCCCTATCGGCCAATCCCGAAGGGTAGCCAATGCTGAGCAACTTTATGATCCGATTATCCAGCCCGGCACAGGTTCCTGGAGTTTGATTGGTAGGATGAATTACCAGTTGTTTTATACAAAAACAGGAGCCAACCTTTCCTTCAGCTATAAAACAGCTACTGAAGGGAGCCAAGAATACCAATTAGGAAACAGTTTTAATGGATCTGCTGTAGGCTTTCATCAATTTACCTTTCAAAACAACTGGATTTTGGTCCCCAACCTAGGTGGATATTTTGAACATTCAGCGAATGACACTTGGGAGGGTGAAAAACAAGCCCTAACAGGCGGTGATGTGGTATTTGCACAGGCCGGAACAGACCTCAACATAAAAGATTGGACTTTAAGCTTGGTCTGGCAGACCCCACTGTCTCAAAGTTTAAATGGGAACCAAATCCTGCATAAGAACAGGATAAGCTTTGGAATAATTAAATCCTTTAAATTGTAACCTGGTGGGTAAGGTAAAAAAAATTAAAAAAATGTATATAAAAAACAGGTATTAGTAAGCCTCAAAAAATGCTACAAAAAATTTAAAAAGATTCCAGCACTAAACCCATAATGCTGGAATCTTATATTAAAAAATCAACTCAACACTTTCTTTTCGGTCTTTACATTGTTCCAAAACAAATAACCAAAACCTAATTGCGGTATTATTACTAACAATACATGAATAAAAGTTACACCTCCACTAAGAGAAATATTCAATTTAAAAAGACTGGCGACAGCAAGTATCATCACTAGAGATACCAAAGCAAAAAGATGGGCCACCATTAATTTTTTTTGACTTTTCATGATCTTAAATTTTACGTTATTAGAGCTATTATAAATGATTTGTGCAGTTATTTACACTTGACTACATGACAAATCTGGGGCATTTATTTCGAAATAACAAATCACCAAACTGTACTTAACACCTTTGTAAATCAATGTTTTACAATTTTTAACATTACGAAAAACCTTAATTGCAAATCGTTTTACTTAAATTGTATTTCACCTCAAAAAAACTTTTTGAAAAAAAATTGATTTATTTTTCTGGTAGCTCCAACTACCGGTCATCTATGCTTAAAATTGCTACAATTTTTCTTACAGCGAAGATTTTTGTTTTAAAGATTCTCCTTCTCGAATGACATATCAATCATTCCATTAGGTGTAGAATTACCTATTAGTAATACTAATGATTAATTCATGTAAAAATCTGTTTTAGTGTCCCAATTTTTCCACTACCTGGTTTCTTTCCCGATAATTGATGCTATTTTTGTTCTTTGGAAAAAGAGGCATGACATATCAAATCAAAGCGTTTGAAAACGGAATCAGAGTTGTACACCAGGAAGTAAACAGTACCCGATTGGTTCACTGTGGGTTTATACTCGATATCGGCAGCAGGGATGAAACGGAAGAGCAGGTGGGATTGGCGCATTTCTGGGAACACATGGCTTTTAAAGGCACCCAAAAAAGAAAGGCATTCCATATCCTTAACAGACTTGACTCTGTCGGTGGTGAGTTGAATGCCTACACAACCAAAGAAAAAATATGTTTCTACGCTACTGTGCTTCAGGAGCATTGGAACAAGGCTGCTGATTTACTTTGTGACATCACCTTCAACAGTACTTTCCCACCCAAACAAATAGAAAAAGAGCGGCAGGTAATATTGGAAGAAATGGCCATGTATAGAGATTCTCCTGACGATGCCCTGCAGGATGAATTTGACAGTTTGCTATTCCCCAATCATTCCCTTGGTTACAATATTCTCGGTACAGAGGATTCTGTGAGAAGTTTTACGCAGCAACACTTCATTAACTTTATTGCCAAGCACATGGACACCTCCCGAATCGTGGTCTCTGTAGTAGGTAATATAAGCTTTAAGAAAGCACTCAACAGGTTGACCCCTTTACTAAGCAATATTCCTACTAGCAGAAGTTCGCTTATGAGGACACCTTCCTTAACCTATACACCACAATCCAACACTTTTAATAAAGAAATCACCCAGGCCAATTGCGCATTGGGCAAGCCTGCATTTTCGATAGATGATCCAAGAAGGTTTAAACTCCATTTGCTAAACAATATATTGGGAGGGCCCAGCATGAACTCAAGGCTAAATATGGCTTTGAGAGAAAAGCATGGGTTGGTTTACAGCATTGAATCCGTTTATCAGGCATTTACTGACACAGGTTTTATTGGAATATATTACGGAACAGAAGAAAAGGCTGCTGAAAAAGCCCGTAAAATCGTCTTAAAAGAAATTCACCGCATTTGCACTAAAAAACTTGGAAGTATGCAACTGCACATGGGCAAAGAGCAAGCCATAGGTCAAATGGCCATGGCAGAGGAAAACTACGCAGGACTAATGTTGGTCTATGGTAAAACACTTCTTGACAAAGGGAAAATTGAAAGGCTTGAAGATATTTTCTCCAGCATTCGTTCTGCTACAGCAGAAGAGCTTATGGAGCTAGCCAATGAAATATATGATGTAGATAAATTTAGTTTTTTAACCTATCTGCCAAAATAATTATGATTGACGAAGACCTTTTAAACTATTGTGATCAATATAGTGGTAGTGAAGACCCGCTGCTACAAATGATACGGAGACAAACAAATCTGAAGGTGCTAAGGCCGAGAATGCTATCTGGCCACTTACAAGGGAAAATATTAGAATTACTAGTAAAAATGAGTGGGGCTAAAAATATTTTGGAAATCGGCACCTACACTGGTTATGCCTCCATTTTTCTCGCCCGAGGGTTAACCGATGATGGCAAATTGACTACGATTGATATCAATGAAGAATTGGAAGAATTGGTACAAGGTTTTTTCAATCAATCGGGCTTAAAAGACAAAATCGATTATAAAATAGGTGATGCACTTGAAGTTATTCCCACCTTACATGGCCCATTTGATTTTATTTTTATTGATGCAGACAAGCGCAATTATGTCAATTACTATGATCTTATCGTTGATAAATTAAAGCCGGGAGGTTTTATTCTAGCTGACAATATTTTGTGGTCAGGAAAAGTATTGTCTAAAAACCGCAAGAAAGTAGATAAGGACACAGCCGCTATTTTAGCTTTTAACAAAATAGTAAATGCTGATCAACGTGTAGAAAATGTGATTTTACCGATTAGGGATGGCATCATGCTTGTCAGAAAGCTTTAACAGTAATGAGAATGAAAAAAACAGTAATTGTAAGCATCTTATTTTTTTCAATACTTTACTTGCCTGTTTTGGGTCAGGCACCACAGGTGCCACAAGTCATTGACTTTGCAGGACTCACCTTAAAACTAAACGATGCCGCGAGAAAGGACATTCAGGCAGATGTAGATGCACAGTATAGAAGTGCTACTCATTTTCAAACAAAGCTGGATCGAGTAAACCTATACATGCCGATTATCGAAAGAGTGCTTAGGGAAGAAGGAGTACCTGATGATTTTAAATTTTTAGCCATTCAGGAAAGCAGTTTGATTTCCGATGCGGTATCCACATCCAATGCTGTGGGTTTTTGGCAGTTTAAAAAAGGCACAGCAGAAGAAGTGTTCTTAAGGGTAGACAATGAAGTAGATGAACGCAAAAGCATTGTATCATCCACTCGGGGAGCAGCGAAATACTTAAAGAAACATCAGAGATACATGGAAAACTGGGCCACCACACTGGTCTCTTATCAAATGGGTTTGGGTGGAGCTAGAGGTTATTATAAAGACAAGTACAAAGGCCAGCAAAGTATGGACATTGATAGGAACACTTACTGGTATCTCAAAAAGTTTCTGGCGCACAAAATTGCCTATCAGGGTCAATTAGGGAAAATGGTTAGCAATGGAAGTTACTTACATGAATACCCTATTCAAGGTCCTTCCAACCTCAAATCAGTAGCCAAAACACTTGGAGTGAGCGAAAATCATTTACAAGAATACAACAAATGGAGCTTAAAAGGCAGCATTCCAAACGACAGGACCTATACCGTCACGTATATTTTAAAAGGGATAGTTCCAGAGCGGCCATTACTTGCCAGTGACCCACCTTCTACCAAGGATAGCGGCCTACTTCCTATAAAATCAAATGCCTTGGGATTCCCGAAAATCACCGAGAATCCTAAAAAGCCTAATCAAATAAAAATAAACGGGATTAAGGGAGTTGTTGCGATTTCCAACAACCAAAGTCAACTTGCCATTCAGGCAGGGATAAGTGAGGGTAAACTAAGAAGGGTAAATGATTTAAAGGCTTCTGATCCTATACAGGCAGGAGGCTATTATTACATCAAAAACAAAAAAAGCAAAGCAAAAACACCTGAACATATTGTTCAACCCGGAGAAACCCTTTGGGAAATCTCTCAATTGTATGGCATCCGTAAACACAGCTTGATGGCAAAAAATAGGGTTTACAAGGACGAACAACTTCTTCCCGGCATGGTATTGCGCTTAAGGAAATATTACAAAAAAAACGAGGCAATTGCAAGGGTTAAATTAACGCCTGCACCTGTAGCACCAGCAAGAACGGCAACCCAGCAAAAGCAACCTCAAAGGACTGCTCCTGTAGAACGCCCGACATCTATTGCGATACCTGTACCTGATAAAAAACCAGCAAATACGCCTAAATCCCAAATACCTGTAGAAACAAAAACTAATTATAGGGAACACCAGGTAAAACCGGGTGACACACTGTATTCCATTTCCAGAAATTACGGTGTTACAGTATTGGAACTAAGAAATTGGAACAACATAAGTGAAGATAATATCCTCTCTGTTGGACAAAAACTGGAAATTCGAAAATAAATAAAATAATTGACTGTATATTTGTATTCCACCGTTTATTCGCCATGCACACAAGGATTGTTTTAATTTTATTTTTACTATTTGCCACAAAAATCAGCCTCGTACAGGCTCAGGACGCATTGTCAAAGGCAGATACTGTAATCATCGGTGGAGATACACTGGTAATGCTTGGAGATTCTTTGATTTTCACTACAGAAGTAGAACCTATTTATTGGAAAAACGGTGGCAACTTTAATTTTAGCTTGCAGCAAGTAAGTCTGAGCAACTGGGCTGCTGGTGGAGCAAGTTCTTTTGCTTTAAATACCGGATTAGTGTTGTTCGCCAATTATGCAAAAGAGAATATTATCTGGGAAACCAATCTTACCCTCAATTATGGGATAAACAGGCAAACCGGAAGGGCTTTCCCAACACGAAAATCCAATGACAACTTTATTTTCATCAGTAAATATGGGCGTCAGTTAAGTAAAAAAATATACCTTTCCACCCAAATTGATGCACGAACTCAATTAATGGAAGGTTATCGCTATTATAGAGAATCGGGTGCTGAAAGGGACAGTCGGAGTCGGCTTTCAGATTTTTTAAGTCCGGGATATGTACAGTCCTCCACAGGTTTAAATTTCCAAGTCACTTCCAAGAATGGCGGCAAGTTCTCCTCCATTCTTTCCCCCTTCACAGGAAGATTTACAGTAGTATTGGACGATTCTCTGAGTATGGCTGGCGCATTTGGTGTCATCCCCGGTGAGAAAGTAAAACCAGAGGCAGGTATTTCCTTGAGTTCTTCTGCCGACTTTAAAGTAATGGAGAATATCAATTGGAAAATGGACCTGAATCTCTTTACCAATTATGAGAAATTGGGTAATACGGTCGTCAACTTCAATTCAGTGATCAGCTTAAAGGTAAACAAATACATCACTACTAGAATTGCTACCATAATGATCTACGATGAAAGTGTCTATATCTCACAAGATGATGGACCAGCCACAAGAGCCATTCAGCTCCAAAACCTGCTAAATTTCGGGATTGCCTTAGACTTTTAAATCATTTTTAAAAATTGCGGTGTAAGCATGTATTTTTAGCTTAAGTGATGAAACACCTCCGCTATCTTTAGCTTTAAAAATCAGCATCTAAACCAAAACGTTTTTTCAATTCTTTTAGTGCAGGCGACTTCTCCATTAAATAAGTTAATTTCTCTCTGGAAGTATATAGGTTTTTTAAAGGGTTTTTTGCCTCCTTGGTGATTTCGTAGGTAACCTCTACATCAGGATGTCTCAGTTTTCTTCTTAAAATACCGGTAAGCTCTGGTTTTAACTTAGGGAATAAATCTTCATGTAAACCAGAACTTAGCATAAATACGACCTCTCGCCCCCTTAGCTCAAAGGGTTGACTGAGCAAAGCCATTTCCATATTTTTATGGTCCTCCTTAAACTCAACCAATACTTCGTCAAAAGCCGTTCTGATGGTATCCGAATTAAGCGGTTGTCTGGGAAGATTTTCATTCAACTCAGAAACTTCCTCTTTTACAATTTCTTTTTTAGTTTGGGTTTCTAGTGGCCTATCTTTGATTTGTTTTTCTACAGCTTCAAGATTGGAGGGAATGGTAAAGCTCTTTTTTTTGACCGGTGGAATGGAACCAGATTGACTGGCGGAATTTGAAAACCCTGAATTTTCAGCCTTTATTTCTGGTTCATTTGTCAGGCTTTTTTTTTTGCTTCATCGCTAGCCACAGCTGCAAGTGAAATGGCATGAGGCAACTTCGCTAATTTCATTAAGACCAACTCTACATGTAATCTTTGGTTTTTGCTGGTTTTATAAGACAAGTCTGCCTGATTACAAATATTCAAAGCGGACAATAAAAATGAGAAAGGAATCTCTGCAGCCTGCTCCACATACCTAGCCTTGGCAGTGTCAGAAACCTGGAGTAATACCACCGTATCAGCATCCTTACAAACCATTAAATCCCTAAGGTGCTCACTTAGGCCTACTAGAAAATTATGCCCATCGAAACCCTTTTTAAGAATCTCGTCAAAAATCAACAATGCTTTAGAGATACTTTCCTTTAACAATGAATCCGTTACTTTAAAATAGTAATCGTAATCCAGAACATGTAGGTTATTAATCGTTTCCTGGTAAGTAACTTTTTTACCTGCCGAGAAAGTGACTATCAAATCATATATAGAGAGCGCGTCTCTTAGGGCGCCATCAGCCTTGGTAGCTATCAATCTCAAGGCCTCAGCTTCATAATCTACTCCTTCTTCTTTAGAAATGTATTCCAAATGCTGACTGATATCTTGAATTTGAATCCTGTTAAAATCAAAAATCTGACAACGGGAAAGAATGGTAGGTATAATTTTATGCTTCTCTGTCGTAGCGAGGATAAAAATAGCATGTTTGGGAGGCTCTTCCAATGTTTTCAAAAAAGCATTGAAAGCCTGGGTGGTAAGCATGTGAACCTCATCAATGATGTAAACTTTGTATTTGCCTTTTTGGGGCACATACCTTACCTGGTCTACAAGGCTCCGCATGTCATCCACAGAATTATTTGATGCCGCATCCAATTCATGAACATTAAAGGAGCTATTGGAGTTGAAAGCCTCGCATGAACTGCATTCATTGCACGCTTCCCCGTTGTCCTGTCTGTTTTCACAGTTTATGGTTTTGGCAAGGATTCTGGCACAAGTTGTCTTACCCACACCTCTTGGTCCACAAAACAAAAAAGCTTGCGCCAAGTGATCATTTTTGATCGCATTCTTTAGTGTAGTGGTAATATGGCTTTGGCCCACCACACTTTTAAAGTCCGAGGGTCTGTATTTTCTGGCAGAAACAACAAAATTTTCCATCACCGCAATTTATAAAATTAATCGAACTTAAAACGTTCTGACCTGCCTTTTTAGCCCCCCACATTAGCTAACACGCTGGTAACATGCTAATTTAAATATTATTTGAAATTTGAAAAATAGCCAATGACACTTTCAGGACTTAGCCTAGCTCCGGTCCAGTTATCAAATAATAACTATCAATATCACCTTTTGTAGCTTGAGGAGGAATAAACATCCTAATTAACTCACGCTGCTTGGCAAAACTTCTTTTTTCAAGCCATGGATTTAAATTTGAATGATGCTCTACCAAGTCCAAAACGAGATCTATTTCATGAAAGTCTTCTAAAACCCTAGAAATAAGCGCTTGGGCAATAGCATCATTTGATGCTATCAATGGGCCTAGTTGCAAGAATTTACTCCCTAATCTACACAAAACAAACCCTACTAATTCACCTTCTCTTTTAACTAAAAAAGCACCCTGAGGAAATTTTTTGAACAGATAAAGTAGTACCACTTCCCTATCTATTCCAAAGGCTTTCTTATCAAAGTGCAATATCTCGGTGAAATCCTCTTTAGAAATTTTTAACACTTCATGAGGAAGAGGGTTTATCCATTGGAATGCTCCCTTAGGTCGAACCCATCTAAAGAGGGAGTACTCTTTTACAAACCCTATTTGTTCATATACTTTTTGACCTGCAGGTGTTGCATCTAATTTGATGGTTTGATTTCCGCCTATTCGCTGGATAACTTCATGCATAAGTCTTTTACTTATGCCCTTTCTTCTGTACATCCTGTCCACTAGCATCATCCCAATCCATGCCAGTTCCCCCTTATAGGAAAAGGAACAAACGGTTCCTACCACTTTTTCTTCCGCTACCACCACGAGGCATAAATCAGGGTTATTTACTAAAAACAGCTCCCAATCGCCCCTTGTTTGGTTCCAACCTTCCTCAGATTTCAGCCTCATGGCTGCATCCAGGTCTTCTACCTGCATTTCTCTTATAAATAATTCCGAATCCATATTTTTAAAGACATCTTAATATGAAATATAAACCAGTAAACTGGAATAATTAACTGCATTTGATGAAATTTTTCATATTTTAGAAATTCAAACCCTCAAAACCCAATAATAACCCGGCTATTTATATGGTGAAAACCCTGATAAGATTAGAATTATTAAAAAGGTTAAGAAGCACTTCATTTGCCAGAAGCCTGACAATTGGCATATTTGTACTGTTCATAGGTATTTTATTACTGGGCTACTTACTCCTTTTTGGTTTATTCTTAAATAAGCTGATAACGGAAGTTTTAGAAAAGCCTGATGCTATTTATTTCATCAACAGTAATTTGCTATATTTCTTCTTTTTAGAGCTTATATACCGGTATTTTATTCAACAACTTCCTGTAATCAATTTAGAAAATTACCTGCATCTACCCATAGCCAAATCAGGGATCATTCATTTCCTTTTGGTCTGTAGTTTCCTTTCTCCACTGAACATCATAGCTTTTTTAATATTTGGTCCTTTTGCTTTTATAGAACTAAATGCAACTTTTGGTCCCGGTCCAGCCTTTGCCTGGTTGGGCGCAGTACTACTCACTAGTTGGTCCATGCATTGGTTTGTGCTATGGTTCAAACAGCGGTTTGAGGACAGCCTTATCGGTACCTTGGTCGTTTTTAGTGCCTTATTGATAAGTATAGGCTCTAGCTATTTTGGGCTTTATGATCTTGGAGGATTTTTCGAGCCTGTTTTTACTTTTGCACTTGAAAACCCAGTTCCTGTTTTCCTTTTGGCAGTAGTATTGATTTTAAGCTATTTTCTGTGTTTCGCTTTCTACCGACAAAATGCCTATTTGGAGGAACTGTCTGAGGGCGACCATTTGCAATTTGCCAACCATGATTTAGGATTTTTATCCAAATTTGGGCTTGCTGGTGAGTTGGCAAATTTGGAATGGAAATTAATAATTAGACATAAAAAAAGCCGTACCTACCTTACCTTATGCCTACTATTCCTCCTTTATGGACTGATATTTTACAACAATCCTGCTTATGTAAAAGAAAGTGGATTCAGCTATTTGTTCATCTTTGTAGGCACCTTTATCACGGGCATATTTATGCTTCAATACGGACAATTATTCCTAAGCTGGAACTCTCCTACCTTCGACTTCTATGTGCACCAAAAAAATGGCCTTAGGGCGTTGGTAAAAGGGAAATACCTTTTATTTATAGGCATTTCCTTTTTATGCTTCATTCTGTCTGTACCCTATGTATATTTCGGTTGGAACGTATTACTTATCCACCTCGCTACGTTTTTGTTTAACATGGGGGTAACCATTCACCTTGTGATATACATGGCATTATGGAAACCTAAGCCAATGAACTTACACAAGGGCTCCGTATTCAATTACGAAGGCATGGGACTCTCTCAATTCCTGATGATCATCCCGCTGGTAGCTGTTCCGTATGCAGTTTTTCTTCCTGTTGCTTATTGGTTTGGTGATTATTCTGGATTGCTTGCATTAAGCATTATCGGCGGGTTTGGCTTGCTCATTTTCCCTATGATCTCAACAAAAATGGCTGATGCTGTAGTAGATAAAAAATATGAAATTTCAGCTGCATTTCGTCAAGAGTTATGATTAAAATAGACGCATTAAAAAAAATATACGGCACCACAACAGTACTGGATATTCCTGCCCTTACCATACCCAAGAGCCAATGCCTTGGCTTGGTTGGCAATAATGGAGCAGGCAAAACCACCCTTTTTCGCGTTATGCTTGACCTTGTCAGGGCTACAGAGGGCACCGTAACTGTAGATGAAGAGGAAGTAAGCAAGGGTGAACAATGGAAAAACAACGTGGGAGCCTACCTGGATGAAAACATGCTACTCTCCTACCTTAGCCCGGAAGAGTATTTCACTGCCCTAAGAAAGATCTACCGCTTGTCGGAAGAAGACCTTCAATTGCACCTGGAAAAATTTCATGATTTTTTTAATGGTGAAATATTAGAATCCAAAAAATACATCAGAGACCTTTCTAAAGGTAACATTAAAAAAGTAGGAATCGCCGCAGCGCTACTTGGAAAGCCTGAAGCAGTATTGCTTGATGAACCTTTTGAGAACCTTGACCCCAGCTCACAAATCAGGTTAAAAAAATTAATTCTAAAAGAAAAAGAAGAAAACCTGGTCACCTTTTTAATATCTAGCCATGACCTTAACCATGTGGCAGAGATATGTGAAAGAATCGTCCTACTTGAAAAAGGTATAATTATTAAAGACTTGGATGACAAAAGCCACATGACCGAAGAATTAAACAATTACTTCAATGTCAGTTAAAACAAACGATCAATCAGTCCAATCTATAAAAAATTGAATGTATTCTGATTACATGGGTATTGATGGCGGGATTTGAATTCTATCACTTTGATGTTCTCCAACTTACAGCATTACGACCTCGTTTTTTCATTAAACTTCGGAATTACCTAGGTACCAAGTGAGGATGCAGTAATCCTGTTCCAAGCCCTTGGAGGTCGTTTTAATTAACCATTCCAAACTAACATTAAGCCTCTAAGGACGGAAAAGACCTCTCATGTACATTGGAGATATTATAGGTTTTCGCTTGCGTTTTTCTGTTTAAATTGGCTTAATTTACAATCTCATTTGAAACCAAAATACCTATGGCATTAGCAGAAAATCCAAATAGGAGAAACTTTATAAAAAAAACAGCATTGAGTTCAATGGCGGCCTTATTAGGCTCAAATATAGTTTTTGCGCTTCCTGAAAATTACATTCCTGTAGCACTTGAACAGGACAATGACCCATTCACACTTTTCGGCAAGGATAAGGAAATGATCGTGTTAAACGACAAACCGTGGAATGTAGAATCCAAAGCCCATTTACTGGATGATGCCGTAACCCCTTCGGATAAAATGTTCATTAGGAACAATGGATTGATTCCAGATGATATAGATGTTGAAAATTGGACATTGACCATCAAAGGCGAGGCCATTGATGAAGAAAAAACGTACACACTAAAAGACTTAAAAACGAAATTCCCAGTCCACACTTACCAGCTAGTATTGGAATGTGGTGGAAATGGGAGAAAAGAATATTACCCCCCTGCAAAAGGCAACCAATGGTCCTTGGGTGCTGTATCTTGTGCCAAGTGGACAGGTATTCGCTTAAAAGATTTATTAAAAGATGCTGGTATAAAAGACAATGCGGTCTATATAGGCTACCATGGAGCTGACAAACACATCAGCCGAGACCCCAACAAAGAACCCATTTCAAGAGGCATTCCAATTGCCAAAGCCATGGAGGATTATACCCTATTGGCATTTGCTATGAATGGAGAAGACATTCCTATTGCTCACGGGCATCCATTGCGTTTGATCGCTTCTGGCTTTCCTGCATCGGTTTCAGGAAAGTGGGTAAAAAGCTTGTCCATCCGGGACAAGGTCCACGATGGTGAGAAAATGGCAGCCCCTTCCTACTCCGTCCCCAAGTACACCGTTGAACCTGGTGCTGAGGTGAAGAATGAGGACATGAAAATCATTGAAAGCATGCCTGTTAAATCATTGATTTCCTATCCTAAATCTGGCGCAATGATTAAATCAAACCAAGCCCTTGAAATAAGAGGCCATGCTTGGACAGGTGCTGAGAGCATAAATAAAGTAGAATATTCCATAGATTTTGGAGCTACTTGGCATTCCTGTACCCTTCAGAAAGCAGCCAATCGCTACTCTTGGCAACACTTCAAAGCCAAAATAAATTTTCCTGAAAAAGGATATTATGAGGTCTGGGCCAAAGCCACGGACAACAAAGGCCTTGGCCAGCCTATGGTCACTCCTGGATGGAATCCAAAAGGATACCTCAACAATGCTTGTCACAGAATCGCCATAAAAGTAGCCTAATATGAGAAAATTAAGAATTATCATAATCAGCATACTAATAGCTCTAGTAGCCATCGGCGGTTACCTATGGTCAGTTAGAGACACCCCTTTAGCGGATGGGGAATTTACAAAGGCTGACGCACCCATTGAGGCGAATCCTTTGGACACTGAGATTGAAAATGGTATTCATATGCCAACAGGTTTAATTGCAGACGAAGGGCTCAACTTAGTCATTGCCAACTGCACGGCCTGTCACTCTGCCAAACTGGTAACACAGAATCATGCAGATCGCGCTGGCTGGGAGAAAATGATAAGATGGATGCAAAGCTCCCAAAACCTTTGGGAGCTCGGCACTCAGGAAGACCTGATTCTTGATTATCTATCGAAAAACTACGCGCCAGAAAATGCCAATCAAGGTAATTCGAGCCGGAGGGCACCGTTGGTGAACATCGAATGGTATGAACTGAAAAACTAGCTCAAGGTCTTTCTGCAACAAAAATTTGTACCCGGCCTTCAACATCTTTGTTGAAGGCTATTTTATTTCCATCATTTGAATAATTTATTGCAAAGGGTGCTGTTTCAAAAACCTCACTTACAGCAATAGATTTACCAGGATTCATTGCCGCATCTACCCTATTGACATAAACCTGATTGTTACAAACATAAGCAAACTCTCTTTTCTTAGGATGCCACCTCACCGTACTCTGAACCGGTGAAGTATGAAAAGAGACCTGCTTAGGTGTACCTCCATTTACGGGAATGACAAATACCTGATCGATTCCTTCATTATCCTTGGCCAAATAACTTAAAAAGGCCCCATCCATAGATGAAGTTACCCAATGTCTAAATTCCGTGGTGACTCCTGGGTACTTATTCCCTTCCGTAAAAGTCAATCTTCTGACGGTAGCTCCCGCTGGAGGCATGGGCATGGTCGTTGAAGTTCCAGCTAAAGGACCTTCATCTCCTTCAACACTTATATCCTCTGGCACATCTACCAGAAAAACTTCTGTCAGGTTCTCCCCTTTGCTGGTCACTAGGTCTCCTAAAAATGCCCTAGCCCTCTGCCAACTCCCATTTGGTTTTTGATAGCCTTTTTCTCCTACCCACCAATCACTATAGGCTTTGCTGATTTCCCCACTTCCTGGCCGTGGGTTAGGTACCACTTTTACCACAAGTACAGAATACCACTCTCCTTGAAAATTTTCACCGGTTGAAGCTGAAATTTTAGGGCTTTTAATATTTCTCGCAGAAACCCCTACAGTCCTTAAATTATATGTATCTCCTGTCTTTTCTTCCAACTCATACATTAAAGCATCATTATAGGTATACCCTAACCAATCTCCATCCCCGCTCCATTGATGTCTATGGGTACCACCACGCAAAGCTCCGGCAGTAAATGGTGCGTCGATATCTCGGCTATCCATCCAATAGGCTTTTTTGGTAGATTCATTAACAATCTTACCCAGTCTCCTGTGCATGGCATAAGGATTTTCTTGACTGGTTGGTGGGAGACCATGAATAAAAACAACTTCATTTTTTTTTGGATGATAACTTACGGCTCCCACTCCAGGGCCGTGCTTATCGGCATTTTTCGTCTTGTATATTACCTCTGTTTTACCATTTGCAACATTTACTTTCTCTATAATCGCGTTTTCCCCTATCCCACCTTCATTTGGCCTTGTATCATAGACAATCCATGCATCATCAGGAGAGAAATTTTGATTATTGTCCATTGCATGGTTCTGGGCTTGATTGGTTACTTGCCTAACCTGCCACAATTCCTGTGAAAAGAGCGTTGAAGTACTCATGAGTAATAATACTGGTAAAAGACAAATTTTTAGTTTATTGAGGGTCATTTGCATCAAGAATTCAAATTTATATTTCAAATATACGCTAGAATGATTAAATAGTACCATTGTTTCACACAAGGTATTCTACAAGATTATTTTTAATCTTACCAACCTTACTTAATTCTTCATATTGATAGGTACTAATTTTAAAGCCATGAAATATCTGTTCTTATTTTGTTTTCTTATCTTCAATATTCACCAAATTGATGCCCAGCAATTGCTTTGGGAAAATATAGCGCCAGGGATTTGGAAGGGTACCGTAGGAGAAGCAGAAGTTTACAACCTACTCACTGCCGCGGATAGCAAACCAAATATTCCTGCTATTTCTCGCTTGGGGCAAGCAACCTTCCCTATAGAAAAAGCAGAGATCAAGGCCAAGATCTTGGATGGTAATACGTTGCTACAACTTCCACTTGAGAGAGAGGAACAAGTTTTTGGATTTGGCTTAAACTTCAAAACCATTCACCAAAGGGGCCGAATCATGCGGCTTCATGTGGATCATTATGGAGGACAGGACAATGGAAGGACGCATGCACCGGTTCCATTCTATGTAACAAGCAGTGGTTACGGTGTTTTCATTAATTCTTCAAGGTATTTGGACGTTTACGCGGGCACCGGATCCAGGTTAGACAGTAAGAATCCGGCAGAGGCCTTGGACAGAAACACCAATTCAGACTGGACCGCTTCCCCCTATTCAGATGCGATTGAGATTCTAGTACCAGCCAATGGAGTTGAGGTTTACATTTTTGCAGGTCCTTCCATGTTGGAAGCTGTTCAGCGGTTTAATTTATTCAATGGCGGAGGGCCTATCCCACCCAGGTGGGGCCTAGGTTTTACGCAAAGAGTACATCGACTTTTTGATCAGGATCAAGTATTGGCGGAGGTGGATGAATTTGAAGAAAAGGGCTACCCATTGGATTTCATAGGACTGGAACCTGGCTGGCAGAGCAAATCCTACCCCAATACATTTGCCTGGGATGAAAGTCGTTTTCCAGAGCCAGAAAAGTTAATTCAAAAACTTAAAGAAAAACACATTAGTCTAAATCTTTGGATCAACCCGTATGTTTCGCCAGAAGCAAGCTTCTACGAAAAACTCAAGCCCTATTATGGAAGCCATACCGTGTGGGCTGGAGCCGTCCCCGACTTAAGTATTCCCGAAGCACAAAAAATTTATTGGGAAAGTTTTAAAAAAGATCATGTTCTTCCCGGCGTCGGAGGATATAAGATTGATGAAGTCGATGGATACGACCGCTGGTTGTGGCCTGATGTGGCTCAATTCCCATCGGGACTCGCTGCCGAACAACTTCGTCAGACTTACGGTTTGCTGGTACAAAAACAATCCAGCAAGCTTTTCCGAGAACAAAACCGAAGGACTTATGGACTTGTAAGGGCTTCAAATGGAGGAGGTGTTTCATTCCCTTATGTCATTTACAATGATTATTATGACCATAGAGACTTCATAACGGCTATGATTAATAGTGGATTCTCAGGTCTCTTGTGGACACCGGAAGCAAGGGCATCAAAAACCTCAGAGGAATGGCTGCGAAGATTCCAGACAGTTGTTTTTTCTCCTATGGCGATGATCAATGCCTGGGCCAGCGGAACAAAACCATGGTCTTATCCCGAGGTAGCAACAGAGATTAAAGATATGGCGCTATTAAGAATGAAAATGATGCCCTATTGGTACAGTAGTTTTGCACTATACCATTTTGAGGGAATTCCCCCATTTAGGGCCATGCAACTTGAAAAGGGATTTGTTTTAAACAATGAAAGACAAACAAATGCCACTTCAAACCTAGAGGACAATCCATACCAAGAAGCCATAAAAAAAGAATTAAATGATCAATACATGGCAGGTCCATCCTTATTGGTAGCCCCAATCTTTGCAGGAGAAGAGGTCCGAAAAGTAGTTTTACCAAAAGGTAAATGGTATGATTTTTACACGGGAGAATATGTAGGAAATGGTGAAGTCATTACCATAAACGCTCGCTTGGACCAAATCCCAGTCTTTGTCAAGGATGGTGGAATTGTCCCATTAATGGAGCCCATGCTCCATGCACCCGGTAAGAACCAACCCTACGATTTAAAAATACTTCACTATGGGGAATCACCAGGTCAATTCACTTTGTATGATGATGATGGAATATCCTATGATTATGAAAATGGGCACTATTCTTGGAGAGAAATAAATGTGACAAGGGAATCCAATGGAAAATGGAAGGGCTCAATATCAGCTGTTTATGCCGAAAAGCCAAACAATGTTGGGAAAGTGACCTGGGTATTCATGTCGGAGAAAGAGAACCAGAATCCATTAAAGTAAATGAAGGGATTTATTCCTCCCGCATTAGGCTTAATATTTGCTCGTGAAATTAAACAGCCATTTAAATTTTATCAAAGCCTGTCACAGAATCAACTAATTTTGCAACGATCTCTTTGAAATATAACACTTATTTTCAATCCTAAGAGGAACATTTTATAGTGATTTAAGTTAAAAGCTACAATTGTTAAAAATAAAACGCCTCCCGAAAACTAATAAAAAATGAAAACCTACCTACTTACTAAAAAAAGCTGTTTCGCCTATTTCACCGTTTTTGCAGTGGCCTTAGCTTTTTCAGCTTGTTCTACAAAAGTCACTTTTCCTGTTTCCAATATTGTACCGGCAGCAGAACCAACTGCAAGCATTAGTAAAAACAAAGAAGGTGCTTATGATGTAAAAATAAACATTAATAATTTGGCACTTCCAGAACGACTTTCCCCTCCAAAAAAGCACTATATGGTTTGGATAGAGGCTTCAGGTCAGGGAATTACTAAACTTGGAGAGATCTCAAACAACCGAGGTGTTTTCAGTAATAAAGGAAAAGCCTCCTTTGAAGCGGAGACCATATACAAGCCTACTATGATTTTGATTACGGCAGAAAATAGTATGGATATTACGTACCCAGGAACTAACGTAGTGTTAAAAAGTAAACCCTTTAAAGTAAAATAACATTTGGAACAAAGGCTATCTTATTTGATAAAATATATTATTTTATAATTATCAATAAGAGATTTAAATACTTTTCCGAATTTTAATTCTTACTTTTGCGTCTTAATAATATTACACATGCAGAGTATTCGAAATATTGCAATTATTGCACACGTTGACCACGGAAAAACAACCTTGGTAGATAAGATAATACACGCCTCAAAACTTTTTAGGGAAAATCAACAATTTGATGACCTAATTCTGGACAGTAATGATCTAGAGAGGGAAAGAGGTATTACCATTCTTTCAAAAAATGTTTCTATTAGGTATAAAGATACCAAAATTAACATAATAGACACCCCTGGTCACGCTGATTTCGGTGGTGAAGTTGAAAGGGTTTTAAAAATGGCAGATGGTGTTATTCTTTTGGTTGACGCCTTTGAAGGACCTATGCCCCAAACACGATTTGTATTGGGCAAAGCACTTGAGCTTGGTCTTACCCCTATAGTAGTAATTAACAAAGTGGATAAAGAGAACTGTCGCCCTGATGAAGTTCATGAAGCAGTTTTTGATTTAATGTTCAACCTCGATGCCACTGAAGAGCAGCTGGAATTTCACACCTTGTACGGTTCAGCCAAAAACAACTGGATGGGTGAAGATTGGAAAAACCCAAATGACACCATTTTCCCTCTTTTGGATGCGGTAGTTAAGTATATACCTGAGCCTAAGATTGAAGAAGGCACTACTCAGATGCAAATCACCTCTTTAGATTATTCAAATTTCGTTGGCCGTATAGCCATTGGAAGGTTAAAAAGAGGAAGTATCAAAGAAGGTCAGCAATACGCGCTTTGCAAAGAAGATGGCGTTATTAAGAGAGTTAAAGTAAAAGAACTCCACGTTTTCGAAGGATTAGGCAAAAATAAAGTAACAGAAGTTCAAGCTGGAGACATTTGTGCCATCACAGGTGTAGAAGGTTTTGACATTGGAGATACCATTGCAGATCTTGAAAATCCAGAAGCATTAGAAAGGATCTCAATTGATGAGCCTACTATGAACATGCTTTTCACCATTAACAACTCACCTTTCTTTGGAAGAGAAGGCAAGTTCGTTACTTCTCGTCATTTGAGAGAAAGGTTGATGAAAGAAACAGAGAAAAACCTTGCGCTAAGAGTTGACCCTACAGACAGTGAAGATAAATTCTTGGTATATGGTAGAGGTATTCTCCATTTGTCAGTACTCATTGAAACAATGCGTAGAGAAGGTTATGAATTGCAAGTAGGCCAGCCTCAGGTTATTTATAAAACGATCGATGGTGTTAAGCACGAGCCGATTGAAACCTTAGTAGTTGACGTACCTGATACCTCTGCAGGAAAAGTAATCGAATTAGCTACCCAGAGAAAAGGAGAGCTTTTGGTAATGGAACCTAAAGGAGATTTACAACACCTTGAATTTAGCATTCCGTCCAGAGGATTAATTGGATTAAGAAACAATGTATTGACTGCTACTCAAGGTGAAGCGATCATGAATCACCGTTTTTCTTCCTATGAGCCATTTAAAGGCCCTATTCCAGGAAGAATCAACGGTTCATTGATCTCCATGGACTCAGGTCAGTGCACGGCCTATGCCATTGATAAATTACAAGATAGAGGTAACTTTTTTGTGGATCCAGGAGATGACCTTTACACAGGTATGGTTATTGGGGAGCACTCAAGGGATAATGATATAGTGGTAAACGTACAGAAAGGTAAGCAACTTACCAACATGCGTGCATCAGGATCGGATAACAACGCAAAAATTGCTCCCGCCAAAAAATTCTCATTAGAAGAATCTATGGAGTATATCCAAAAGGATGAGTATCTCGAAATCACTCCTAAAAGCATACGGATGAGAAAAATCTATTTGGAAGAAAACGAAAGGAATAGAGCTGCCAAAGCGCAGAACGCTCAATAAAAAAAAAGGATGGAATTAAATTTCCATCCTTTTTTTTGCTCAAACATTAAGTGTGTACTGTTAATTGGTTAATTTTACATTTCAGGTCTACTCGGGATTTGACAGGTAGCCCATTTTACCGGAATACCGAGTATTGCTCATTTATGAAAAACATTTATGAAAAAAATTGCAGTATATACCTCTGGTGGGGATTCTCCCGGAATGAATGCTTGTATAAGAGCAGTAGTAAGAACAGGAATTTATTACAACCTGGAAGTTTATGGCATCAAATACGGATATGATGGCATTATTAATGGCAACATTAAAAAAATGCAGTCTCATTCTGTAAGCAATATTCTTCAAAGGGGTGGCACTATCTTAAAATCAGCCAGAAGCAATGAATTTCGCACCAAAGAGGGGCGTCAGAAGGCTTATGAGCAACTCACCAAACATGGAATAGAAGGGCTGGTAGCCATTGGCGGGGACGGTACTTTTACGGGTGCAAAAGTTTTCTATGAGGAATTTGGTATACCTGTAGTAGGTTGCCCGGGCACCATAGACAATGATATTTACGGAACAGATTACACCATTGGTTTTGACACAGCGGTCAACACTGCTTTAGAAGCCATAGATAAAATCAGGGATACTGCAGCAGCGCACGATCGTGTGTTTTTTGTAGAAGTCATGGGAAGAGACAGTGGCTACATCGCTATAGAGTGCGCTATAGGCGGAGGTGCTGAGATGGTGATGGTACCTGAAACAAGCACAACCATTAGTGAAGTAACTGACTACTTAAAGAATTTGAGAAAAACAAAAACTTCAAGTATAGTAGTAGTAGCAGAAGGTGATGAAGAAGGTGGCGCAAATACGATAATGGAGAAAGTGAAAGTTGATTTCATTGGTGATGAAAAAAAATTCAAAGTGACTACATTGGGTCACATTCAGCGTGGAGGAAGCCCTACGGCTAAAGACCGGTTATTGGGCAGTAGAAGTGGGCTTTCTGCTGTAGAAGGATTGCTAAATGGCCAATACAACTGTATGGCCGGGATAATAAATGATCAGGTAGTTTATACTCCATTTGACGATTGTATCAACAAAAGTAAACCTCTGAACAAAGACTATCTTAAGCTTCAGGAAATTTTAAGTATTTAAACATGGGTTTTATTCCAATTTTCTTAACCCTTGGAGGTTTTGTTTTTCTTTTCATGATGGTAGTTCATCAAAATTTTAAACAGAAAAAACACCTATTTGAGAGCGAATTAAAGTCCATTTCTACTTCAATCAGTCGCTTATCCAAAACAAATACTGTTGGAGAAACCGTTCCAAAGAAGGTCAATATCAAGGATGTAGAGAGATCATTGCAATCCTTAAATAAGAAGGATAAAACTGCCGAGGTTCAAATCGAAACAAATGCCCTCCGTCAAAAATTAGGCGAAATTAAAAGGCTTCGCTACAACTATAACAAACTAATCAAAACAAAACCATATAGTTTTGTGGCGACCCTCATGAGAGATCATTCCATTTGAGCCTTTATTAGATCGACCATACCATTGATTTCATCTGGATGAAACCAATGGTATGTTTTGTCTTTATTGAGCCAGGTCAACTGCCTTTTAGCATACCTTCGAGAGTTTCTCTTCAGGAGCCTTATGGCTTCTTCTTTATCATAAAGGCCATTTAAATAGGCGAAAATCTCCTTGTAACCTACTGTATTGAGTGCATTCAAGGCCTTATAGGGGTACATCTTGGTGGCTTCTTCAAAAAGTCCTTCTTGAATCATATTGTCCATCCTCCTGTTTATCCTTTCATACAGTTCTTCCCTATCCCTTTTCAGCGCAATTTTGACAGTCTTAAAAGGCCTAATAACTTTCTTTTTTATCCTAAAGCTGCTGAAGGGAAGGCCAGTCCCCAAGCAAACCTCCAAAGCTCGAATCAAGCGTTGAGGATTTTGTTTGTCTACAACTGCAAAATAATCAGGATCTAATTTTAATAACATCTCCTGCAGGTAGCTGATGCCTTCCTTCGCATAGACAGCATTTAATTCTTCGCGGAAGCTTGAATCAATTTGTGGCATATGATCCAACCCTTCAACAATAGCATCAGTATACATGCCCGACCCACCGGTTAAAATCAACAAGTCATTTTCCTTGAACAAGGAATCGATACAGGCTAGCGCTTCGGATTCGTACTTTTTAACATCATACAAATCATGAATAGACTTATTCCCAATGAAATAGTGAGGTACCATTGCCAGTTCTTTTTCAGAAGGTTTTGCTGTACCTATATTAATTTCTTGAAAAAATTGTCTACTATCGGAAGAAATTATGACGGTATTAAATTTTTTGGCTAAATTTATGCACAAATCAGTTTTTCCAACAGCTGTTGGACCTGTTATCACCAGGATTATTTTATTTAATGGAGTCAAGATTCAATTAGCTATTTTAAGCTTCGAATTTAAGCAAATTCGCCTATGAAAAACAAAAAAGTCTTGATAGTAGACGACAATGCCCTAAATCGGAAGGTATTTGAAAATGTAATCGGACACAATTATTTTTTTGAATCTGCATCTGATGGACTTGAGGCAATCGAATTATTAAAAAGCAGCAAATATGACATCATATTGATGGACATACAGATGCCTAAATTGGATGGGATAAGTTGTCTCAAAATTATAAAGGAGGAAGAAATAACAGATATACCTGTCATAGCCATATCTGCTTATTCAAATCAGGGAGACCGTGAATATTTTTTATCGACAGGATTTGATGATTTTATTGCCAAACCGGTAAAACCTAAAGATCTGCTAGAAGCAATCCACTTTCATTTAAATCAGAATAAGACTAGAATAAACATTCCAGAAAAGGAAAAAGAGATTGATGTTGATATAAATGAATCTGTAATCCAACAATTATTAAAATACCATAGCTTGGATAACATCAAATCCGTATATAAGGATTTTTTAGAAGAGGCTGAAAACCTCACGGAAGAAATAAAAATATTGGCAGAATTCAATAAATTTGAAGAAATTGGAGAAAAACTTCACATATTGAAAGGCAATTCCGGTACACTTGGTGTAAACGTGATGTACAAGGTAACTGCTTTGTTTGAGAAAAAAATCAAAAATTCGATTACCGAAGAATTAAATGATGATATTGATCAATTGAAGTCCAGCCTAAGTAAGTTCAAACATTTGGTTGAAAACGATAAAATTTTTATAAAATATGAGTGATGCAAAAAAAGTTTTGGTAGCTGAAGACAGTTCAGTTATTATCAATTTAACAAGAAATGTACTTTCCTTCGAGAATTTTTCAATGACTGCCGTCAAAAATGGCAAACAGGTTTTAGACCTACTCGAAAAAGAGGATTTTGATTTGATTCTTATGGACATAAATATGCCGGTAATGGACGGCATAGTTTGCACCAAAGCCATAAGAAATCTTTCTGACCCCGTAAAATCAAAAATACCTATAATCGCCATTACAGGTAATTATAAAAATTTCACCTTAGATGATTTTAAAAAGGCTGGATTAGACGATTATATTCAGAAACCGCTAGATTACGATTTATTGTTGTCCACCGTGAAAAAACATATTTACAAATAAAATGGCAGTAAAATACACCAAAAATTTTTTGGATAAACTGGAGAATATCTTTGCTTCATCAGAGTATCATTTGCGATATGAAAAGGGCAATTTTAAATCTGGTTATTGTATTTTAAAAGAAACAAAGATTGTCATCGTTAACAAATACTTTACGCTGGAAGGAAAAATCAATGCCTTGCTGGACTTACTTAAAACACTTGATTTCAATCCTCAATCCTTTGAAAATCAAAAACAGCAGGATTTCCTTATTGAATTAAAACAAACAGAATTGAAGCTTTGAACATCACATTTTTAGGAACTGGCACCTCGCAAGGCGTACCGGTAATCGGTTGTAATTGTAAAGTGTGCTCTTCTTTGGATTTCCGAGACAAACGACTCAGGTCTTCTATACACCTCGAAATAGATGGGCTAAGCCTTGTGATAGACACTGGCCCAGATTTTCGAACACAGATGCTAACAGAGGCCATAAAACGCCTAGACGCCGTGATTTTCACCCACGAGCACAAAGACCACACTGCAGGACTTGACGATATTCGTCCATTTAATTTTAAACAGCAAATCGATATTCCACTGTTTGGAACAAATCGAGTCCTGGAGCAGATTAAAGGTGAATTCTCTTATATTTTTGCAGCAACCAAATACCCAGGAGTGCCAAGGGTAATTCTGAATGAAATTTCCAATTCACCATTTGAAATTAAGGGCATTCGAATCACTCCTATACAAGTAATGCATCACAAACTGCCTGTATTTGGATACAGAATTGGAGACTTTACCTACATCACTGATGCGAATTATATTTCACCAGAGGAAATTGAAAAAATTAAAGGAAGTAAAATTCTGGTTGTAAATGCATTACAAATAAAGCCACATATTTCCCATTTCACCCTTTCAGAGGCATTGGATTTCATCAAATTAATCGCACCTGAAAAGGCTTACTTAACGCATATTAGCCATCAGATGGGGACACACCAGGAAGTAACCGATACATTGCCTCCAAACGTAGCCATCTCTTATGATGGGCTGAAATTGCACCTTTAACATGCACCTTAATTATCATTTCTTTAAATTTTTATGCCCTGCTTTGAAAGATGAAATTTCAGGAGGCACCATTTCCGCCTGTTTTTCTCAAAATAAAGAAGAGCTAATTATAGAGGTTAGCAAAATTGATGGAAGCCCTTTTTTTATCAGGGCTTTACTACTGCCTTCGAATACAAGCATAAGTTTTCCCAAAGATTTTAAAAGGAGTAAAAAAAACAATATTGATTTATTTCCTGAAATTATTGGAAAGAAAATTACCAACATCAAATTATTGAATTTTGAAAGGGCATTTTACCTCGCTTTAGGTGAAAGTCAGGCATTGTTATTCAAAATGCATGGAAGCAGGTCAAATCTATTGTATTTCAAGGATCTTGAGGCCACTCCTTTTAGCATCTTTAGAAAGGAGCTTAAAGAAGACCTTATGCTGACTGTACCCGAACTTGAAAAATCACTGGAATTAACGAAGGCTAGGTTTTTGGAACTTGAAGGAAATGCTTCTCAATTTTTACCCACATTAGGTAAACGCCCAAGGGCCTGGCTCAAGGAGGCTGGTTACTTGGAGGGAAATATAGAAACAAGGTTTGCATTGATGGGTGAGGTGATGGACATGCTCGAAAGTCCATTGTTTTCAGTTATCAATGAAAACGACAATTATTACCTTACCCTCTTACCTTGCACGACTCCAATAGCGAGCACTTCAGATCCGCTAGAAGCTTCTAATATCTACTTTCAAAAAGCAGTAGTCAAAAAGAACTTTGAAAACGTAAAAAACCAATTGCTCCGTACCCTTTCTGAGAAACGTAAGAAAACGGTAAATTATATAAGTAAAACCAGACAGAAACTGGAAGCGATGGAAAATGAACCTCCTCCTAGTCAAACGGCAGATATAATCATGGCAAACCTTCACCAGATCCCTGTTGGAACAGAGCTGGTGAGCCTTTTCGATTTTTATGCCAATGAAACTAGAGAGATCGCCTTAAAAAGAGGATTGAGCCCACAAAAGTTTGCCGAACAGCTATACAAAAAAAGTAAAAACAAGAAAATTGAATTTGAGCAATTGCGTAAAAACCTGGCGCAAAAGGAAAAAGATCTTGAAGAAATAGCGACAGAAGAAGAATTCTTGCTTGATTCTGAGGACTTCAGATCGATTAAGTCATTAATCAAAACTGGAGATAGGTTTTCAAAAGTGCAACCACAGTTACAATTGCCCTACAAACGATTTGAAACAGATGGGTTTGAAATTTGGGTGGGAAAATCAGCAAAGGCCAATGATGAATTACTAAGAAGGTACACCTGGAAGGAGGACCTTTGGCTTCATGCAAAAGATGTGTCGGGGTCTCATGTAATTATCAAAACGCAATCAGGAATGGTGCCCACCAAATTGGTACTTGAACGAGCAGCAGCACTGGCAGCACATTATTCAAAAAACAAAACTGCCTCCCTTGCAGCAGTCATGTATACTCCTTGCAAATATGTACGAAAAGTCAAAGGTTCTCTCCCTGGGGCCGTTAAAGTAGACCGTGAAAAGGTGATTTTAGTGAAGCCAGAAGGCCCGGAGGAAATTTAAGCCACCACAAGTACTCGTATTAGGACCATACTATTAATGGCCGTGCTCAAGGCCGTGTAACATTGATAAGTTGACTAACCCTTTCTAGAACGATTAAAAAAAGAAATGGCTGCCGAGCAAATCAGGCAGCCATTTTTTATAATTCATTTCTTCAACTGGAAGGATAACCCATTCCAATTTTTTGAAGCCTTCATTTAATCTACAACGTGAATCTTCAACATATTGGTTCTGCCCTTTGCTTTGAGAGGCATACTTGCCGTATTAATGACAATGTCACCTGCAGCAACGTGTTTTTCGCTTTTTAATCTTTCTTGAATGTCCTGAAAGGTACCATCTGTTGAAACCTGGCTATCGTAATAATAGGCCCTTACACCCCAAACCAAACTAAGTTGGGTAAGTAGTTTTTTGTTACGGGTAAAGATAAAAATATCAGCAGAAGGACGGTGTGAAGAAATTCGAAGGGCTGTAAAACCAGATGCGGTAATCCCAACGATTGCCTTGGCTTTTACATTTCTAGACAACCTACTAGCCATAAGCAATAAGTTATTGCTCAAATAGCTTTCTGTATCTTCTGGTATCTTATAAAGGTTGTGGTAGATATCAGCGTTGACTTCAATGTGATCAATGATACTACTCATTGCTTTAACCGCGGCAATAGGGAATTTTCCAGAGGCTGTTTCCGCAGAAAGCATTACGGCATCAGCACCATCCAATACAGCGGTAGCCACATCATTGGTCTCTGCTCTGGTAGGCCTTGGGTTTACAATCATGCTTTCCATCATCTGGGTAGCGATGATAACTGGCTTGCAAGCGATTTTACATTTTTCCACCATTCGCTTCTGCCACAATGGAACAATTTCCATAGGAACTTCTACTCCAAGGTCACCTCTGGCCACCATTATTGCATCTGTTGCGTTTATGATCTCATCGATATTTTCGAGGGCTTCAGGTTTTTCAATTTTAGCTACAATTTTACAGGATTTTCCAGCTTTTTTAATTCTTTCCCTAAGGTCAAGAATATCTTCTGCGGTACGTACAAAAGACAAGGCAATCCAATCGACTTCATTTTCCAAGCCAAACTCAAGGTCAATAAGGTCTTTTTCTGTAAGTGATGGTGCACTAATTTTGGTATTTGGCAGGTTGATTCCTTTTCTGGATTTCAACATTCCACCGTGTATTACTGTACAATCCACATTTTTACCATCTGTACTAAGTACGACCAACTCTAAATTTCCATCATCAATCAGGATTCTGTCGCCCTTTTCAACATCGTTTGGCAAGTTTTGATAAACAGTACTTACTAGACTGGCCGTGCCCACCACTGGATCGTTGGTTATCGTTATCTGATCTCCTGGTTTAATTAGCACCTCATTATTTTCAATCTCGCCCACTCTAATTTTTGGACCTTGAAGATCTTGCAAGATACCAGAACTAATATTCATGCTATCGTTGATTTCACGAATGGTTTTGATAACCGCTGCGTGAATACTATGATCGCCATGGGAAAAGTTCAACCTGAAAATATCAGCCCCTGCCATCACAAGCTCTGTAATGGTTTCCTTATTATTACTGGCAGGTCCAATAGTGGCTAAAATTTTGGTTTTATTAAAAACAGGTACTCTCATTTTCTATTTATTTAATATGTTAACAGGTTTTCTTTTGATTTTAACTTTATAGTATCAATTTTCACTATACTATGAATACCTTTTACTATAGAAAGGCCGTCAATATACGTATTTAAATCCACTTCATCTGTAAAGTCCTGACAGAGTAAAAAGTAATCCATACTTTGGAGTTCAGGAATCAGGTATCTTGAGTGACCACCCACCGGATAGGACTTGTTTTTCAATAACTGTATGAATCCATGCTCTTTTTTAATAATAAATTGAGAAATAATTAAATCGGGTTGATTTAAGAATTCCATGTGATAATCTTCTGCTTTTTTTAGATTAATTCCCAAAGCACCATTGATCAGCCAAGCCATTTTATAGTCCTTTAAAGGGGCTACAAGGCCTAAAAGATCAAAATCAAAGGTGGTTTCAAAAAGAAGTTTGCTTTTCTTCATTCAGGAAGAATTTAAAAGCTCAAAGGTAAAAATTTTATTCCAACTTCAACCTTTCAGTGAAAGTTCTTAATTTAGTTTGTCATTTTTTTTGACATTAAGGTATATAATAATTTTCTTTGCGGAGTGTTTAAACTAAACTGATCACAAAATGTCTGAAATTGCACAAAAAGTAAAAGCCATTATCGTTGATAAGTTAGGCGTCGAAGAATCTGAAGTTACTCCTGAAGCGAGCTTTACCAATGACCTTGGTGCTGATTCTTTAGATACGGTAGAACTTATCATGGAATTCGAAAAAGAATTCAACATTTCTATTCCGGATGACCAGGCTGAGCAGATCGGCACGGTTGGTCAGGCTGTTAGCTATTTGGAAGCTAACGTAAAATAACCCATACTTAAAATCATTTATGAATTTAAGAAGAGTTGTAGTAACAGGTTTAGGTGCCCTTACACCAATCGGTAATACCGTTCCAGAATTCTGGGACGGTTTATCGAATGGTGTAAGCGGCGCTGCGCCTATTACCCGTTTTGATGCCTCAAAATTCAAAACCCAATTTGCCTGCGAAGTCAAAAATTTGGATGTCCTTCAGTTTATGGACAGGAAAGAGTCCAGAAAGATTGATCCATATGCACAATATGCAATGGTTGCCGTAGCGGAAGCCATGGAAGATTCGGGACTTGACCTAGAAAAAATTGACCTTACTAGAGCCGGAGTAATCTGGGGATCTGGTATAGGTGGATTGAAAACTTTCCAGGACGAAGTCACTGATTTTGCCGGCGGAGATGGTACACCAAGATTTAACCCTTTTTTCATCCCTAAAATGATAGCTGATATCGCTGCAGGGTTTATTTCCATTAAATATGGATTTCAAGGGCCTAATTTTGCTACCGTTTCAGCTTGTGCCTCAGCTACTAATGCCTTATTGGATGCATTCAATTATATCCGATTGGGAAAAGCCAATGTCTTCATTTCTGGAGGATCTGAAGCTGCAGTAACTGAAGCAGGTGTAGGAGGTTTTAATGCTTTGAAGGCACTGTCTCAAAGGAATGATGACCCAAAAACAGCCTCCAGACCCTTTGATAAGGACAGGGATGGTTTCGTTCTTGGGGAAGGTGCCGGTGCATTGATTTTGGAAGAGTACGAACATGCGAAAGCACGTGGTGCCAAAATTTATGCTGAATTGATCGGCGGCGGTATGACTGGTGATGCTTACCACATTACTGCACCTCACCCGGAAGGACGAGGAGCTGCCAACGTAATGAAATTCGCCCTAGAAGATGCCGGTTTAGAACCTGAAGCTATCGATTATATAAATGTGCATGGTACTTCTACTCCACTTGGAGATTTAAGTGAAGTGAAAGCCATTAAAAAAATCTTTGGCGATCACGCGTATAAAATTAATATCAGTAGTACAAAATCCATGACAGGTCACCTTCTGGGAGCTGCCGGTGCTGTAGAAGCCATAGCATCGATTTTGGCTATGAGAAACAGTCTTATTCCTCCTACCATCAATCATTTTAGTGATGATGAAGAAGTGGATGAAAAATTGAACCTCACCTTTAATAAAGCCCAGAAAAGAGAAGTCAATGTAGTATTGAGTAACACTTTTGGATTTGGAGGGCATAACTGCTCTATCATCTTCAGAAAAATAGCAGAATAAATTTGAAATTACTTCGGTTGCTCAGAATTCAGGAGCTAACTTACAATAAGAAAGATAAAAGGCTTGCTTTCGCTATTAAAAACATAGTGGGTAGCAAGCCTTTAAATTTATCTCTCTATAGACTTGCATTCAGACACATTTCTGCATCGAAGGAAGTAAAATCCGGTGTAAAAATCAGTAATGAACGCTTGGAATACCTGGGTGATGCGGTATTGGGTACAATTGTGGCCGAATACCTTTTTCAAAAATTCCCCTATCGTGATGAAGGATTCTTGACCGAAACAAGGTCTAGAATCGTAAATAGGGAAGCGTTGAACCAAGTAGGTCAAAAGATAGGATTGCCCAAAATCGTGGAATCCGAGATGGGTAGCAAAGTTCCTTATAGTTTTAAATCACTTTATGGTGACACCCTTGAAGCCCTCATAGGGGCTATATACCTCGATAGAGGATATTATTTTTGTAGAAAATTCATAAACAGTAGACTGATCACTCCATTTTTTGATTTGGACAATATCATCGCTACTACCACCAATTTTAAAAGTAAAATCATTGAGTGGGCACAAAAAGAAAACAAAGAAATTGACTTTAACCTTAAATCTGTTGAAGGAAGCCAAAGGTTTAAAGAGTTTAAAGTTGAATTAAATATCAATAGCGAGCCTTTCTCTGAGGGGAAAGGTGCTACAAAGAAAAAAGCTGAACAAGAAGCCGCTAGAATAGCCTGCGAAAAGCTCCAGATAATCCCCTAAATCCAAGCATTTTCATTTCGGTCTCAAAATAAAATATCATGTCTTCATTACTTCTGGCTGGCGCCACACTCAATCAAACTCCACTGGATTGGGAAGGAAACCTGGATAACATCTTTCAGGCAATTTCCCTAGCAAAAGAAAAAAAAGTGGACCTTTTGTGTTTTCCGGAACTATCTATTACTGGATACGGAAGTGAGGATTTGTTTTTAAGCTATTGGTACCCAAAGAAAGCACTTGAAAACATTAAAAAAATCCTTCCACATACCGAAGGCATTACTGTATTTGTAGGCCTTCCTATCAGGATTAGCAATCATGTGTACAATTGCATGGCGGTCTTAGAAAACCAAGAGATCCTAGGCTTTGTACCCAAGCAATTTTTAGCAATAGATGGAGTTCACTATGAAGCCAGGTGGTTTACGCCTTGGAAAGCAGGAGAAGAAATCTCCTTGGAATGCTTCGATTCTCAGTACCCTTTTGGGGATATCCTTTTTGAAAAAAACGGACACAAATACGGCTTTGAAATCTGTGAAGACGCATGGAGAGCCAATAGCAGACCTGGATACCGCCTAAAAGAAAGAGGAGTTGACATTATATTTAACCCTAGTGCCAGCCACTTTGCCATGGGCAAAAGTGAACAAAGGGAAATTTTGGTTAAAGAAAGCTCAAGAGACCTGGGGGTGGCCTACCTGTATGTCAATTTGCTTGGAAATGAAAGTGGCCGAATGATATTTGATGGGGAAATACTTTACTCCGAACAAGGCCAATGTTTGGTGAAAAACAAATTGCTCTCTTATCAATCTTATCAATTGGCAACAGTAACCTATCCTTTTCAAGATCCAAAACCATTAAAACTAGAACACAATTCACATACCAAGAATGAGGAATTCATGGCAGCCTCCACTTTAGCGCTGTTTGATTACCTTAGAAAAAGCCGAAGCAGGGGTTTTGTCCTATCACTCAGTGGTGGAGCTGATTCGTCTTCAATAGCCATCCTTGTGGCCGACATGGTAAAGAGGGGAGTGAGGGATCTAGGAACAGCCTTGTTCTTAAAAAAAATCAATCGCACTTCTGACATTGAGCCAGAAAGCAGTATTCAAGAGATTACCGGCAAGCTTTTTACTACAGCCTACCAAGGAACAAAAAACTCCTCTGCTGCCACCCTGAATAGTGCCCGGAACCTAGCAAAGAGTTTGGGTGCCACCTTTCACCATTGGACAATTGATGCCGAAGTAGACTCCTACACCAAGAAAATTGAAAAAGCTTTGGGCAGGGAACTGACCTGGGAACAAGATGACATAGCCCTTCAAAACATCCAGGCAAGGGCAAGATCTCCGATCATCTGGATGTTGGCCAATATAAAAAACCACCTACTCCTGAGTACCTCCAACAGAAGTGAAGGCGATTTAGGCTATGCCACAATGGATGGCGACACCAGCGGCAGTATATCCCCAATTGCAGCAGTAAGTAAAGATTTTATTTTACAGTGGTTGCAATGGGCTGAAAAGGAAAAAGACTATGAAGGCTTAAAGGAAGTCAATGCCCTTCAACCAACTGCAGAATTGAGGCCTCAGGAGCAGAGTCAGACCGATGAAGAAGACCTTATGCCCTACCCTATTATCTCTGCTATTGAAAAATTAGCCATAAGAGACCGAAGGTCTCCTATGGATGTATACCTGATTTTGAAAGAAGAAATTTCTCTTGAACCATCTCTTTTAAAAGCTTACATTGCCAAATTCTTTAGGCTTTGGTCAATCAATCAATGGAAAAGGGAACGTTTGGCGGTATCTTTTCATTTAGATGAATTTAATGTAGACCCTAAAACCTGGTACCGTTTTCCTGTACTTTCCGGAGGGTACCGGGAAGAGCTGGCACTAATGGAAACCCTAGAAGAGTAAATCAACGACAAACATCAAAAACATAATAACCCATGATCAATAGTATTTTGTATTACGTCGTATGGAGTCCAAATCCTTCGATTTTTTCAGGATTTGACAGGTTACGCTGGTACAGCCTGCTTTTTGCATTAGGCTTTATTATCTCCCAACAGGTGATGATCCATTTCTATAAAAAAGAAGGGCATGATGAAAACCTGGTGGACAAATTGACCATTTACATGGTATTGGCCACCATCATTGGCGCTCGACTCGGTCACGTTTTATTCTATGAGCCAGAGCGCTACCTAAGCAATCCCCTTGACATCTTGAAAGTTTGGGAAGGAGGCCTTGCCAGTCATGGTGCAGCCATCGTTATCCCTATAGCTATATGGCTGTATGTCAGAAGAACTCCCGGTCAGTCTTATTTATGGGTAGTAGATAGGGTCGTAATTGTAATCGCTTTAACTGGTGCTTTGATTCGTTTTGGCAACTTAATGAATTCAGAAATAGGTGGTATGCCTACTGGTACAGACAGTGGATTTGTCTTTGCTCGAGATACAGAGGAGATTCTGAATACAATGAAACTCCCGATATCTTCTATCAAGGCTTATAGACCTGAAGACCGACAAAGCGAACTTTCTGGAACAGGACGTGTACCCGTAAATTTTGACATTGAAATTGATAAAGGAGGTTTTGATGAGGCAAATCTAAGGTCTGTGCTTGAGAGGGATGTCAAGTATGCCTTGACTCGGTTCAATAGCTCCAAAAAATATATGGCTGAAGATCCAGAAACTCCTTTGGACTTGGAGATCAAAGATCAAGGAGATCATTATCTGGCAGTGGTTAAAACATTTGGTCAAGCGAAATACCCCACTCAAATATATGAGTCCCTCACCTATTTATTAATTTTCTTCTTGCTATTTATTGGCTGGACTAAATACAAATCTAAAATACCCGAAGGTTTATACCTGGGATTATTTCTCATATCCGTATTCGGAATGCGCTTCTTTTGGGAGTTTTTCAAAGAAAACCAGGTAGACTTTGAGGACAACCTCACCCTTAACATGGGACAAACGCTAAGCATTCCATTGGTCATTATCGGCCTAGGATTTGTTGTATATTCCTTAATGAATAAAAAAAATAAATCCATCCAAAACTAAATCAAGGGACAGGGTCGTGGCCCTGTCCTCCCCAGGGGTGACATCTCCCTATTCGCTTGATTCCCATCCATCCACCTTTTAAAACGCCATGTTTCATTATGGCTTCTTTGGCGTATTGACTGCAGGTAGGATAATACCTACAAGACCTTGGAATCAAAGGAGAGATAGCATATTGATAAATCAAAATGGGAAATACTGCAATATTTTTCACTATTCTCTTCACTTTTTCGTATTTACATTAAACAAGTCTATTTTTAAAATTAAAGTTCTGTTTCGAAAATCAAAATTAAGATTCAATTGAACCTAAAACCACTATTTTACTGGCTACTCCTTTTCCTATTCATTCTGGAAACAGGTGGTGGTAAAATTCTATTTGCCCAAAACACTGACTCTTTGTACATCAGTTCAGATAAGGTAACTACCCCTAAGCAGGTTACGGTAAATAATATTTTTATCGTTGGGAATGAAAAAACCCGTAAAAACATCATCCTACGGGAAATGGATATTGCTGAAAACATGACCTATAATTGGGAGGAATTTGTGGCATTAGTAGCGGCAGACCAAAAAAAAATATACAACCTTCAACTTTTCACAACTGCTACCGTAACACCGCTTTTTGTAGGAGATGAGCAGGTAGAACTTTTGGTTTCCCTGAAAGAACGATGGTATATTTTACCTAGCATAATTTTCAAGCTTGCCGACAGGAATTTCTCTGAGTGGTGGTCCAATCAAAACAGGGATTTTTCCAGGGTGAATTATGGTGTAAAGCTGGATCACAATAATATAGGGGGAAGAAACGAAAAACTCAGGGTGATCGGCCAGATGGGTTTTACTCAAGCCATTCTATTAAATTACACCATCCCTTACTTTGATAAAAACCAGCTCCATGGCCTGGCAGCAAAATTTAATTTTTTCACAAATAAAAACATACCCGTCAGGTCCATTGGCAACAAGCAATATTTCTTCAGGAATCAAGAGGAAGACGTATTGCTAAAAACCCTCAATGGCTCGCTAACCTATAGCTTTAGAGGGAGTTTTTATAACTTTCATTATTTTACAGCAGGCTATAACAATACCCAAATCCATGAAGATGTGATCATTCAAAATCCAGATTACTTTACTCATGACGGAAAAAAACTGAAATATTTCCTGGCGTCTTATCGCTACCGGCACGACAATAGAGACAATGTGGCCTATGCTACCCAAGGTACTTTATTGGATGCTAGCTTAACCAAATACGGACTGTTTGGGAAGGATGACATAAATGAGCTTGAGTTTAGTATCATGGCCAGCACCTACAAAAGGCTTGGAGATAAAGCACACTTTGCTACCGGAATTTCGGGCTCAGCATTCTTTAGCGATAATCAACCCTATACTTTGGTCCGTGGCATTGGCTATAAGCCAGATTTTATAAGGGGCTATGAGCTCAACGTCATCGAAGGGCAACAATTGATCGTCCATAAAAACAGTTTGCGCTATAAGCTGTTTGATGTGGCATATGACATTTCTGATTTCATGCCCATAGAAGAATTTTCAGTTTTCCCTATTAAACTATACCTCAGTGGTAATTTTGATCATGGTTATGTAAGAGATGCCAACCGATTGCCCCAGAATGCAGCACTCACCAACAAGTACCTGAGTGGATATGGAATGGGTTTGGACCTGATCGGGATGTATGATGCCGTTTTCAGGTTTGAGTACTCTGTCAACAATATGGGTACCGGAAGTTTCTTTATCAATGTCAAAGCGCCATTATAATTCGTTTTCTGTTTCTTCATTACGTTTTTTTATAGTATATTCAAGTAATACTTTCTTTTTTCCCTTATTTTTTTATTATGGAGAAATGGGTGCTACTTGCTATGTTTTTGCTTATTTCCAGATTAGGCTGGTCTCAAAACAGCATGGATCATTTTCCAAAAGGGGCCCAGAGCATGGGTATTGGAAATGCAAGTGTAACCTTAAGCGATCCTTGGGCTATATTCAACAATATTGGCGCCTTAGGCAAATCTCCATCTGAAACCTATGCCATAGTAGGATACGATCACAGACTTGGGTTAAATGAATTGACCACTCTTGCAGCAGGCATTACACTACCTACAGAAAAAACAGGAACAATAGGAATTGGGATTTCGAATTACGGTGGAGAGTTATTTAACCAACAACAGATAGGCTTGGGTCTGGCCAAACAACTTGGCTTAGCAAGTTTGGGTATAAAAATCAATTATTTCCAGACCAATATCGAAGGCTATGGAAGAAGTGCCAGACCAGTCCTTGAACTCGGTGGAACAGCCGAACTTATTCCTGCTTTGTTTTTTGGAGCGCATGTATACAACATTACCCGAGCCGCCATAAGCAAAGCGAGTTTAGATTATTTACCCACAATCGTTAAAGCTGGGGTATCCTACCGGCCGGCCACAAACCTAATGGTGAACATCGAAACGGAAAAAGAATTGTTTTCTCCTCCACAATTTAAAGCTGGGGTCGCTTATAGCTTTGAAGAGAAATTCTGGGCGCGAACAGGTATCAGCAGCCAGCCCAACAATTTGTATTTTGGTATAGGTTTTAGACCCCGAAGATTCCAGGTAGATTATGCAATGAGTCGCAATTACCTGCTTGGGTTTACACATCATTTTTCTTTAAACTATAACCTTAAAGCACCTTGATTGGCCGACTTGTCATCGGTCTTGCCCTGTATATGGTGCCTTTTGCCTTATTTTCCCAAATACCTTCGCGAAAAGAACTCGATATAGAAGCTTTTGTAGAAGAACGATTTGCTATGCAGGAGGAAGACATTCCTTATGAGGACTTGTATGAAAGCCTTCTCCAGCGCTATTTTCAGCCATTAAACCTACAGGAGGCCACCAGCGCTGAGCTTCAATCCTTGTACCTACTCAGCCCTCTACAAATCCAATCTTTTGTTAAATATAGAAATCGATTTGGGAAATTCTCTTCCATTTATGAGTTACAGGCAATCCCCGAGTGGACTTTAGAAACCATAGAGAATATTTTGCCATTTGTGGTAATCAATTCCACCCATCCCAATCAAAGCAACCCAGGGTTTAAACGTATCATTAAAGCAGAAAATGCTTATTTGCTCTTTCGACAAAGAAGGGTCTGGCAAACAAGAAAAGGCTTCACTGCTCCTGATACCTTAAGCAATGGTGACCTGAGTAACCGCTATGTGGGAGACCCCAATGACTTTTACATGCGATTTCGATTACAACAACCAGCAGATTTCAGTTTTGGACTAACTTTAGATAAAGACTCAGGAGAAAAGTTTACCTGGGATCCTGAAAGCAAACGCTACGGATTCAATTTTCTTTCGTTCCATTATACCCTCTACAACAAGGGAAAACTAAAGACGCTTACTTTGGGAGATTACCAATTGCAATTCGGTCAAGGCCTGGTTTTCGGATCGGGATTTTCTGTAGGGAAAGGGGCTGAGACGATCACCACAGTAAAAAGAAGTTCGACTGGATTAAGACCTTACACTTCCGTAATGGAGGCAGGGTTTTTTAGAGGGCTGGCCGGGACTTACTCATCAGGAAACCTAGAATGGACCGTCATGCTTTCCAGAACCTCTAGGGATGCCAATTTACAATACATTCAGGACAGCCTTGCCAACGAATCTTCCTATCTGTCCTCATTGGTTTTGTCTGGCCTACACCGGACAGTAAGCGAAATTGAAAAAAAAGGCCAGGCAACCGAACAAAATATTGGATTAAACATTAATTACCACCAACCCAATAAAGCTTTCAGATTAGGTTCAAACCACCTTTACACACAATATAGCCAGCCACTTATTCCTTTGGAGAGAATCTACAATCAATTTGAATTCCAAGGGAAAAACAATGTCACCAACAGTCTATATTTCACCTACAATTATCGAAATCATTATATATTCGGCGAATCTGCGATATCCAAAAGTGGTGGTATGGGGCATGTGGCAGGGGTTATGAGTAGCTTGAATAGCAAGGTTGATTTCTCCATGATTTGGAGAAAATATGACCGCAGTTTTCATTCTCGCTATGGCAATGCTTTTTCAGAGGGGACCCGACCAATTAATGAAGAAGGTCTGTACCTTGGAATTCACTTTAAACCCAGCAGAAAAATTAGCTGGTCTGCTTATTATGACTACTTCAAATTTCCCTGGATGCGGTTCAGAATGTATGCCCCATCCACTGGGCACGAATGGCTTAGTAGGATAAAGTTTCAGCCAAACAAGCAATTTATGCTGTTTTTCCAATTTCGGGAAGAGCTAAAAAGTAGAAACGTACTGTCAGAACATCAAACCACCAATCAATACTTGCTAGCGCAAGGGAAAAGGCAAAACTTGGTGTGGAACCTGACTTACCAACCCAGTCGCTGGTGGCAGGCTAAAACACGTGTGCAGCAAAGTTTTTACCGCATCAGTGGCCATAAATCCAAAGGTTATGCAATCTCTCAAGATTTATCAGGGGAAATCGGTGCATGGAAACTATCAGGAAGGATTTCGCTGTTTGACACAGACGATTATGAAAACAGGCAATACTTGTATGAAAAAAATGTGCTTTGGGCCTTTTCTATACCTAATTTCTATGATCAGGGAATTCGTGTATATTTTTTAGCACAATATAAATTAAGTCGAAGGCTCACATTTTGGGGCAGGTGGGCGAAAACGACTTATACAAATAGAGAAAGTATTGGTTCCGGCTTGCAAGAAATTCAAGGCAACGAATTGGTAGAAACAACGTTTCAGCTAAGGTATCAATTTAACCGGTAAGGATGCTTAATAGCTCCTTACCGGCCAATTTTTCCTTATCTGAAATTATTTGGTTTTAAGCAAGTCCCTGATTTGCTCCAATAACACTTCCGTTTTATTAACAGTAGGTGGTGGTGGTGTAGGAGCTGCTTCCTCTTTCTTTTTCAAATTATTAATCACTTTAACAATCATAAAAACTGCAAAAGCAACGATAGCGAAATCAACAGTAAACTGAATAAAGGTACCGTAATTAATGGTTACTGCATTAATTTCCTCTCCGGCCGGGTCTATATAGGCCTCCTTGAGGACTAATACTAAATCTGTGAAGTCTACTCCACCGACCAAAAGGCCAATAGGTGGCATGATAATATCTTTTACCAGAGAAGAAACGACCTTCCCAAATGCTGCGCCAATGATGACAGCTACTGCTAAATCGACTACATTGCCTTTTACAGCAAAATCCTTGAATTCTTTAATCAAACCCATACTTTTGTTGGTTAATGGTTATAAGTTGAATTTATAAATAAACTTGATAAGCCTGTCAATATAAGAAAAATTCTATGACTATTACAAAATAATTATATTCCAAACATTATATATACTGAATAGGCATGACCAAAATAAAGAATATAACTCAACCAATAGCAGGTATCATAACCAAAACGCTTGAACATGAAAACTCAACCAGAAGTGATGATTATTTCTGGTTGAATGAAAGGGAAAATCCTGAAGTTGTGAAGTATTTGGAAAAGGAAAATGAATACAAGCGTCATTGCCTAAAGAAAACAGAGCCCTTACAGAAAACCCTCTTTGAGGAAATGAAAGGACGTATTAAAGAAGATGATGCCAGTGTCCCTTATTTCAAAAATGGCTACTTCTATTATAATCGTTTTGAAAAAGGCAAAGAATACCCTATTTATTGCAGAAAAGAAGGGAACCTGGATGCCGAAGAAAAAACGCTTTTAAATATCAATACCCTGGCAGAGGGGCAGGAATACATGAATGTGAATGCACTGGCAGTAGCTGAAAACAATCAGTTGCTTGCGTATTCGTTTGACAATGTCGGCAGACGTATCTACACGATTCATTTTAAAGATTTAAAGAGCGGAGAGGTATTGGAGGATCAATTGAACTCCGTCACAGGAAATCTGGTATGGGCGGGGGACAATGCGACCGTTTTTTATACCCAGCAAGACGCCATGACCCTAAGGCCAAATAAAATTTTCAGACATGTCTTAGGCCAGCCTCAAGAATCGGATGAATTGATCTATGAAGAAACAGATGAAACCTTTACTGTAGGAATAAAAAAATCCAAGTCCAGAAAATTTTTATTCATTGCCAGTCACAGTACCATTTCCTCAGAATATCGTTTTCTCTCGGTGGATCAGCCTGGGGAAAGCTGGAAAGTGATACAAGAAAGACAGGATGATCTGGAATACGAAGTCGACCATTATGAACAGCATTTCATAATTCTTACCAATGCAGACAAGGCCACTAATTTTAAATTGGTGAAAACCCCTATTGACAAACCTGAAAAAGAGAATTGGGAAGATATCATTCCAGCCAGGGAAAATGTTTTTTTAGAAGAATTTGAAGTTTTTAAGCATCACTTAGTCATTGCCAACCGGTTCAATGGATTGCAACGCCTTGAAATTAGGTCCTGGGATGGCGATAAAAAACACACCATTAGAATGGAGGATCCTGCCTATACGGTGTGGATCGGCAATAACCCAGAATTCTATACCGATGTGCTTAGGTATGGTTATAATTCATTGACAACTCCTGCCACTGTATATGATTACAACATGGAATCCAGGGATAAAACGCTAATGAAGCGCCAAAAGGTAGTCGGAGGACATACACCCGAAAATTATCAATCAGAACGTGTATGGGCGACCTCTAAGGATGGAACAGAAATTCCCATGTCACTAATTTATAGAAAAGACTTGTTTCATCACGATAGTCAAAACCCTGTATTGCTATATGGTTATGGCTCTTATGGCCTAAGTTCAGACCCTTATTTTAGCTCTAGTAGATTAAGCCTATTGGATCGTGGGTTTGTATTCGCCATTGCGCATATCAGAGGTGGTCAGGAAATGGGTCGGCACTGGTATGAAGATGGCAAAATGTTAAAGAAGAAGAATACATTTGAAGATTTCATAGCCTGTGGTGAATATTTAATTCAGGAAAAATATGCCCATCCTAAAAAGCTTTTTGCCATGGGAGGAAGTGCTGGGGGACTCCTAGTAGGTGCTGTGATCAATCAGCGACCAGATTTATTTCATGGTGTAGTAGCAGCCGTTCCATTTGTAGATGTGGTGACGACAATGCTGGATGAAAGCATTCCTTTAACTACAGGTGAGTTTAACGAATGGGGCAATCCTAAAGAAAAGCCCTATTATGACTATATGCTATCCTACTCTCCCTATGACAATGTGAAAGCGCAGGACTACCCGCACCTGCTGGTTACTTCTGGCTTACATGACAGTCAGGTGCAATACTGGGAACCTACCAAATGGGTGGCAAAATTAAGGGCAATGCGCTCCAACCAAAACCTATTATTATTGCATACTAATATGGAGGCAGGGCATGGCGGTGCATCAGGTCGATTTAGTGCTTTAAAGGAATTGGCAATGGAATATGCCTTTATTATATTCCTGGCAGAGAATTAAAAGCAAAAAGAGTACCTTTTAACCCAGGTTCGAAGACATGTGAAAATGATACGCAATGAAGAGATTTTGTCAGCATTGTTGCAGAAAAAAAGCAACAATGCCGCCAAAATCTGGATCTGCACTTAATCTTTTTACCAAGATCTGACACCCTTGGCTAAGTTATTACGCCCATTGGGGCTGGGGAATGCCGAACGATTAAACTTCATTTCTTTGTGAGGAATACTGTATCGACGATTATAATCTCCAAGCAGCAACGAAACGACTGGTTTTAAAGCGGTTTAAGCACTTAATAGATTGCCTTGTCTAATTGGGGTTTAATCAATGTCAGCTAGCTCGAATAAGGCAAAAGACAGGTAGTTTTCTTTAAGTTCAGGGTTATCTGGATGGTTTTTGGAGAGGTATAATCCCTCTTCAGTTATAAAAGCATTGTCTGACAAAAATTTATCCTTATCAAATAAGGTTTCACCAATAATACTCAAGTCAGTGTCTAATATTAATATGGAGAAAAGCTTAGGTATAAATCTATACTTCATTATATCCTCCTCACTGCTCACCTCAATTTCCGGATAACAAAACCTGTAGTAGACGTTTCTAAATTTATCATAAAGGATACTTTTATAATTAGCAGCACTTGCGTAGTATTTATAATGTTGCTCTCGCGAACCAAACACGTCGAAGTTCTGGAATCCATTGATGTATTTACTTTTTGAAAGTGCTGCTGTTAACCCTTCCTGCATCGAATCTGAATAATACAGGTTATGATCAGAATGAAAGGAATAAACCCATCTGTCTTTCCCTTTTGCAAAACTGAAGTCGAAAAGTTTATACCCTTCTTCCAAATAGTCATTGGGGTATTTATGATTCAAGAGTTCCGTCTCCCCATCGTTGAGGTTGATGCTATAAGTCAAATGTCTTTTAGACAGCACATCATTTGTTATTTCTTTATAATCATCAGCAGGACGGGTTTTCACCACTAACGCGTCAGCTATAACCACTACTGGAGATGAAAAGTAAGTGGAGTGTACAAACGGAGGGGTATGCATTTCTGGTACCTGAACTGTAATTTTATTCTTGATCGACTGACTTGTGTCGGTTAAATATATATCAGTGCTAAACTGCTGAAAGAGAAATATACTGTCCAGATTGTATATGTGAAACGAAAAAATCCGACCAACGCCATTGTTCCCTTCAACGGGAAATTTCAATCTTTTATGAAGGGATTTGTCTTTCAAATCATACATCTGTATCTCGTTGGTACTCATGTTAAGGTTAAACAACCAATCCTTAGAATCTTGGTAATGGACCAGTTGTGTACTTCTATTTACCGTTAATGAATCAATCGGAATTATTAAAGATTTTGAAGATTTAACTAATTCTTTTGATACCACAGACGCATCTGCTTTGCCCAGGTTTTCACCTTTATTACAAGCAGAAACAAATACCAAAAGCAGTATGAATCCAGCGATTTTGTAAAGGTTATTCTTGCCTATTTTTTTTGTCTGCTGCTCATGTTAGCCTTTTAATGAATTTGATGATGCTATTTTCTGGTTTTGCCCTTTTTGCTTAAAAAAACAGCTATTAAGCTTACTTTCTAAGAGGTCCATACTTGAAGGCATTGAAATTATAATACAGGAACCTTATAAGGCACACTTACCATTTTATATAACTGAAAATTTAGTATATACCGTTTGAATTAACAACTTTCCATAAGCATTAAATTTATTGCTTTCAATAGCTACTCCATTTGATAATTGCTCAGCTCCTCAAAAAGCAACCAATTGAACTTGAAACTGGGCTCAGGCTTTTGACTTGATCACTAAACAAATCTTTTATGCAGCAGCACTTCATAATCACAGAACAATTTTCTTAAATATTAATAAGAAGCTTCGTTTATTTGCATAATTAAAATATTATACCTAATTTTTATAACTTCTATAATTCATAAGTCATTAATCCAACTGTTTTAATTAGGCAAAATGAAGGTAAACCACGAAAACCAACATTCCTTTTATGATGAAATGTTTGATGAACATCAGACATTACGTGATCACTACTCTAGTTTCGGAGCGTTTATTGAGAACACTTCTCCCAAAAAGCTTAACCAGTTACAATACTCGGCAGACAAAGCCCAGATGGCCATGGGGATGACTTTTAATGTTTACCATGACAAGGAAGGATCTGAAAAAATTCTACATCTGGACATTATCCCCCGAATTATTCCTGGAAAGGACTGGCATATAATAAACGAAGGGCTCAAGCAAAGGATTACTGCATTAAATCTCTTTCTTCAAGACATCTACAATGACCAAAAAATTCTCAAAGACAAAGTAGTTCCTTCGGACTTGATTTTGGGGAGCAAAGATTTCTTGAAACCATGCATGGGTTTGACGCCTCCAAAAGGAATCTGGTGTCATATTACAGGCACTGACCTGGTCAGGAATAATAATGGGGAGTTTTATATTTTAGAAGACAATCTACGCTGCCCTTCCGGCGTCTCCTACATGTTGGAGAGTCGAGAAATCATTAAGCGTGCCTACCCAGATTTATTCAACAAACTCGGTGTAAGGCCTGTGTCAGATTATCCTGCAAAATTGCTTGAAATGTTGCAGTTTTTGTCTGACAAACCAAAACCCAAAATAGGAGTACTGACGCCCGGTGTTTATAATTCCGCTTATTTTGAACATTCTTACCTCGCCCAGCAAATGGGGGTAGAATTGGTTTCAGGTTTGGATTTAATCGTAAGGGACAAGAAGGTTTATATGCAAACCACCAAGGGTTTGGAACAAATAGATGTGCTTTACAGAAGAATAGACGATACATTCCTTGACCCACAAGCATTTAATCCAGACTCAATGCTAGGTGTCCCTGGACTTTTTGAAGCTTATAGAGCTGGAAACATCGCACTTGCCAATGCCCCTGGCACAGGTGTGGCAGATGATAAAGCGGTTTATGCTTATGTGCCCAAAATTATAAAGTATTACCTTGATCAGGATCCAATCCTCCATAATGTACCAACATTCCTTTGTAGAGAGGAAAAAGACAGGAAACACGTATTAGAAAATATTGAAGATCTGGTTATAAAAGAAACCAATGCCGCAGGAGGTTATGGCATGATGATCGGCCCTAAGGCTGATGCTGAAGAGCATGAGAAATTCAGACAATTGGTCAAGTCAAACCCTAACAATTACATCGCCCAGCCTACACTTTCACTTTCCACGGTACCGTCCATTGTAGACAATAAGACCATTGAGGGACGACATGTAGATTTGAGACCTTATATATTGTATGGTAATGAAGTAGAAGTAATTCCCGGTGCCCTTACCAGGGTAGCGTTAAAAAAAGGTTCTCTTGTAGTCAATAGTTCTCAAGGTGGTGGAAGCAAAGACACCTGGGTATTGTATTAAAAAAAACAAACGATATGTTAAGTAGAGTTGCAAATTCAATTTACTGGCTGGGGAGATACATGGAACGGGCTGAAAATTATGCCCGATTTATCAATGTTAATTTCAACTTAATGTTGGACTTACCACCTGACTTAAAGGAACAATGGGAACCTTTAATTATGGCCACAGGAGACCATGAACTATACAAATCCCGGAACCTAAGTTATAACATGCAGGAAGTAATCTACTTCCTGGCTTTTGATCAGTCTAACCCGAATGCGATTATTTCTTCTATCTCTAAAGCCAGAGAGAATGCAAGAATGATAAGGGAAAACCTCACCAAGGAGACCTGGGAAAAATTAAATGAAACTTATCACTTTGTAAAAAATGCCTCTGACGCAAAAATATGGAAAAAGGATGATCCCAGAGATTTTTTTGAAGAGGTAAAATCCCAGATCTTGCTTCTCTACGGATTAGCAGACAACACGGTAGCACGAACAGAGGGTTGGTATTTTAGACAATTGGGCCAGTACCTGGAGAGAGCAGACAAAACCTCACGTATCCTTGATGTCAAATACCACATTTTACTCCCTTCCGCAGATGAAGTGGGTTCCCCCTTAGACTTTCTTCATTGGATGGCCTTGCTAAAATCTGTCACTGCCTTCAACACTTACAGGAGGCTATATGGCAACATTTCCCCTTCAGGAGTGGTGGAATTTTTGCTGCTGAATAAATACTTTCCCCGATCAGTTTTCTTTTGCTTAAAAGAAGCTGAGCAATGCCTCAACAAAATTTCAGGTGCTAATGGGGATGGCTATACCAACAGCGCAGAGAAAGAAATGGGAGAACTCCGCTCTAAGCTGGAATACGATGATGTCAATGACATTATTTCCAGCGGTTTACATGAATATATCGAACACTTGCAAATCAAGATTAATAATATTTCAAATAAAATAAACGACAATTATTTCCAAATAAAAGATAACTTTGCCTCCCAAACAATGGGACAAGAATGACATTTTGCATTGGAATAAAGACAAAAGACGGAATTGTAGGTTTATCAGATACCCGCATTACTTCAGGTAATGACACTACCACTTCTAAGAAGGTATATACTGTAAATAGAAGAAATCATTCCTTCTTTATTATGACATCTGGGCTTCGCTCCGTAAGAGACAAGGCCATTACCTATTTTGGAGAATTAATTGAAAAAAATGATTCTACCTATGACAAACTTTATAAGGCTGTCAATGGCTTTGCCGATCAGGTAAAACGCGTTGCAGGAGAGGACATGGCTTCATTGGAAAGTTCTGGGTTTTCCTTCAATTTGTTTTCTATCATAGGTGGGCAACTTGAAGAGGACAAAGAACCAAAGCTCTATTTACTATATCCACAGGGAAATTGGATAGAAATCAGACAAGGAACGCCTTTTGTCATCATCGGCAATACTGGATTTGGTAATCCTGTCTTAAGGAGGTCTCTCAAGTATGACGAACCACTATTGCTCGCACTTAAAAGTGCTTTTCTGGCTTTCGATGCCACTAGAATAAGCTCAAATGATGTGGATTACCCTATAGATACAGTGGTATTAGAGAATGACAGTTACAATATCGTTGAAAATCGATTTGAACAGCATGAATTAAATCATTTATCTGAGATTTGGAACGATTCACTGAAAGAAGCCATCCATAGTCTTCCTGCAGAAATCCTTGAAAAGGCATTCTCTCGAAAAGAGTATATTAATAATAATTAATTGAGCATGCGTAAATAATGTTGTCTTTTCTAAATTAAATCATTAGCAATTATGCATCTGAAAATACAACATACCACCACCTATGGATACCAAAAGTTGGTGAGGCTAAATCCCCATCACTTTTACCTTAAACCACTTCAAAGAAATCACCTGAAAATCAGTGCCTATTCGCTGGATATAAATCCCAAGCCAGAAGGTATGAATGAAAGGTACAGCATTGAAGGAAACCCCTATTTTCAAGCTTGGTTTACAGGAGAGACAGAAAATATGGTCATTAAAGTAGATTTTGAGGTAAACACCAGTCATTTTAACCCCTTCCTCTTTTTAATGGACCAGTGGTTTTTACAAAACTTAAACCCTGAAAATGACATTCCATTTGCTTACCAGCAAAAAAATTTACCAATTTTAAATCCTTACTTACTCCATAGCAATAACAATTTACTAAAGAGCTATGCACTTGAAAAACTGAACAGCGATGACCCAATTCAATTCTTGACACAATTGAATGCTGCCATTCATGCCGATTGGCACCACATCATAAGAGAAGAAGAAAATCTTTGGTCAGCAGCCAGAACCTTTGCTGCTGGAAAAGGCTCTTGTAGAGATCTTTCTTTTATGTTAATTGAAATGTTACGGCATGTAGGATTGGCCGCAAGGTTTGTCAGTGGTTATGCTTTCAATCCTGAATTGGAGGAAGGCCACGAATTACATGCATGGGTAGAAACCTATCTGCCTGGTGCCGGTTGGGTAGGATTGGACCCAAGTCTTGGGCTAATGGCCGACGAACATTATATTCCCCTTGCAGCCAGCTTTCTTCCTGAAAACACACTTCCGGTCCATGGTTCTTTTGGGGGAGAAAATCTAAAACCTTCTACCCTTCACACTTCTGTCAGCATTCAACAAATTTAAACCAAATAATACCTCCACCCACTTAAATCTCTCATCCTGAAAGGATAGTGAGAAATAAAGGCTGACCCGAATTTAAAAGAAAAACCCTGTTTTCTTAAATCGAAACGATAGAAACAAAATTTTATTAACCTTCTTACATGATTACCAGTTTAATAGAATAACATAAACTATCATGAGAAAAGTGGGAGGCACCTTATTTATCATTACATTACTATCAATTATTGTTTTTTTAGATTGGTACGTATTTCAAGGAATTAAAGCAATTTTGCCTGCAGACTATTTAACGCAAGGTAAAATAATATATTGGACAGTAGCAGGAGCCGTGGCTATTTGGTTGGGTTTTACTTTTTACACCATTATGCGGGAAGGCAAAATATCAGCTTCCTCTCAGCAATCCCTTAACTTGTTTTTGGTCATTCTTGTCACCCAGCTCACCGTCATTGTCTTTCTGTTTGGAGAAGACATCGTCAGGGGAATTGGCTCTGTATATGGCTATGCAACAGGTGCATCAAATGAAAATGGATCGCTAATGGCTTCCAGAAGAAAATTTATAAGCCAGATAGCTTTTGCCGTGGCGGCTATTCCTATGACTGGATTTATCTACGGAATCATAAAAGGAAAATATGATTTCAGGACCATTAAAAAAACACTTTACTTTAAAGACCTCCCAGAGGCCTTTGATGGGTTCACCATCACCCAGATATCAGACATTCATGCGGGTAGCTTCACCGATTATGAGGCGGTAAAAAAAGGAGCTGACATGGCTGCAGCCCAGCAGTCTGATCTTTTTGTATTTACTGGCGATCTGGTCAATCACAAAGCGGATGAAATTGACCCAATAATTGATCTTTTCTCAAAAATCAAGGCGCCTTTTGGTCAATTTTCCATTTTGGGAAATCATGATTATGGAGATTATACTTCCTGGCCAAGTCCGGAAGCCAAAGTGAAAAATCTTCAGTCGCTAAAAGACAAACATAAAATCATGGGCTTCGATCTTTTACTTGACGAGAACAGAGTGATCGAGAAAGATGGACAAAGAATAAGTTTATTAGGCGTAGAAAACTGGGGATTGGGCTTTCAGTCTAAGGGTGATCTTGAGAAATCCCTTCGGAACGTTCCTGACGATGCCTTTAAAGTTTTACTCTCTCATGATCCTACACATTGGGATGAACAAGTGAAAAATCACCCCAAAGACATTCACCTTACCCTTAGTGGGCATACCCATGGTATGCAGATAGGTATAGAGACGCCTTTTGTTCGTTGGAGCCCTGCGCAATACCGCTATACCAACTGGGCTGGAATCGCTGAGCAGGCAGGGAAATACCTTTATGTAAACCGAGGTTTTGGCTTCCATGCCTTTGCTGGAAGAGTAGGTATTTGGCCAGAGATTACGGTAATAGAATTGAAAAAAGGATAAACATTTATCCTTGTCCAGCTTTTGCATCAGCTTAAGCTAAATAGGGACTATGTTTTTTCAGCCTTGAAATTTCACCGCTCCTCGCTGCCCAGACAGAAACCAATAAGCAAGGGGCACAAAATACAAAGCCGTAAAGGTACCTATCGTCAGTCCTCCTATAACAGAAAAAACCAGGGGCCTTTGTAAATCTGCCCCCAACCCAGCACCAAAAACTACAGGGCTCAGTGCAAGAATAGTGGTAACTGACGTCATCACTATTGGCTTCAATCGTATCTCACCAGCATGATAAAGTGCTTTGACCAAGGCTTCTCTTGCAAGCAATCCTTCTTTAGCCTGGTAAGTAATTCTTAGTCGATTGATGGTGTCAATCTTGAGGATAGCATCATTGACCATAATCCCTAACATCACCACCAATCCAATAGCAGACATTACATTTAATGATGTACCTGAGAGCCATAGCACCAAAAAAGCTCCTCCCACTCCTAAAGGAAGGGTGAACACAACAATAAGTGGCTGTAGAAAACTCTCAAATTGGGCCGCCAGAATAAAATAAAGCAATAGAATGGATACCATCAAAATGCCCAGCAACTGCTTGATGGTTTCCTGATCTTGAAAGTACTGCCCAGCAAACCCAACAGCAAGGTTTCTTTCAACACCCCAAGCCAGAATGGCTGTCTCATGATTTTCAGACTCGGACACATCGAGGTTTAGGGATTGATAAATCCCCGCCCTGTCGGAGGTCACAAATTTATAATGCGAATCGTAAGAAAACGCTATGAATTCATCCAAAGCGTAGGGCACTCCTTCTTCTCCATAGATATAATTATGCTTCAGTAGCGTTTGAAAATCCAATTGGTCATTTCTCAATTGAATGGGAATAATCTCGCCGAATTGCCGAATATCGGTAATCAGGTAATTGCCAAATAACTGTTCTATTGTAGTGATCAAATTATCTACTCCCAAACCATATAAAGCCAATTTCTCAAGGTCTGTCTTAAATATCACAGAAGACCCTTCTTGCAGCCCTGGTCCTTTGGAAACGGTAGCTAAAGGAAATTCCTCCATCCATAAATTCATTTGGCTTGGGCTTATTGGCTTTTCAGATTCTAATTGCTTCAAACGTACTTCGAAATAAGGTTTGTTTGAACTGAACAGTTGATCGAAGGCATTGGGGGCATCTTTTATTTCTAAACTGGCCTTTGGGTAGTTTTGGCGGAAAAATTCATGAAGTTGCTTGCTAACATTTTCTTTGCCTTTATTATCGGCAAACATCAGGTAAAGATCGGCTTGTTGAATGGCATTTTCACCTTCATACAAGATAAATTGCCTTAGCCCTAAATCACTTTCAGCAACGGTATATTCACCCTCCAATTGGGCCAGTAGACTTTGAATCCTGTCTCTATTTTGGCTTGCATTGATAGATTCATTCCAATCCAGAGAAATCAATACGTCAAACTTCTCTATCGGTGGCAGGCCCTCCACTTTCAGGAATTTAACAGTGGCCAACAGCAAGGGAATCATCAGAAACAAAACCAGCAAAGACAAGCCAGGACGAGCAAACAATTTCTGGTAAATTAATTTATACCCGCTTAGCATACCTTTGTAAAGGCGACTGTCATCTTTTATCGTACTTTTCGTCTTGTTTTTAAAGAGCAAGAAATACAATAAAGGAAGTAGGATAAAGGCTACCAATAAAGAAACACATAGTATAGCCGCCACTGATACGGCCTGGTCATAAAACAAAGCTCCGGCCACCCCACTTAAAAAGACCAATGGGACAAAAACGGCCAATGTCGTTAGCACAGAACTTATAAGGGCTGACTGAACTTCATTTACCCCATTGACACAAGCCTCAAACAGTGGCATACCTTCCTCGCGCTTTCGATTGATATTGTCCAACACGATAATGGCATTGTCAATAAGCATTCCCAAACCCAGAGCCAGTCCACTCAAAGAGATTACATTAATGGAGATGTCGAAAAAATAAAACACCATAAAACTGATCACTAGAGAAGCCGGTAAGCTGATTCCTATAATGATTGGCGTTCTATAATTGCCCATGAAAACAAACAGAATTGCGAAAGCAAACAAACCCCCAAAGAGCAAACTGGTTTGCAGGTTATTGATGCCTGCATTTAGCAAGGAGGACTGGTCTTGTGTCAATTCAAAATCTACCTGCGGATAATCTTCTTTAAACAATTCTACTGCTTCATAAATCAGCGGCATGGTTTCATTCATTTTGGCTGAAGTCTGTTTGTGCACAGTCACCACAAGTCCTTCTTTGCCTTGAAACAAATGAAAGCCTGTTGGCTTGGCCAGTGAATGGTGGACTTCTGCTATTTTTGATAGGGTTACGGTATTTCCTGATGGTCCTCTTACGGGGAGGTTACCAACGTCTTCCGCCGTTTCAAGCCTGGAAGCTAATCGCAAGTAATACCTGAATTGACCATCCTCCACACTTATGCCTGGCAGTTCACTGTTCCCATCCTTAACGGCACTGATTAAGTCTGCCTCTTTAAGGCCCAAGCCAGTCATTATGGGTTTGTTTGGCGTGACAGTGATCACCTTTTCCTGCCGGCCATTAATGTCTACCAGCGCCACGCCTTTCAATTGTTCCAGCCGCTTTTTTATCACATTCTCCGTAAGCATCGAAACTTCAGCGTAATCAACACCTTCTTTAGGAATTATTTGTAACCGTACAATCGGGATATCATTGGAATTGATTCGAACCACCTGTGGCCGCGGCATGTCATTCGGAAGACTGTTGGTAAGCCTGTCAATTTTTTCATTGACTTCAATATACGCCAGCTCCATCCTTGTCTGGAAATCAAAAGTCAAACGAACATCCCCAACTTCAGAACCTGCCTTGCTTTCTAAATCCTCTAGCCCATTTAAAGTGACCATGCCTTCTCTGATTGGTTCCAGCACATTCCGTTCTATGGACTCAGGGGAAGAATTGGGATAATTTACTTTAATGACAATTTGCGGCACATCTATAGGAGGCAGCAATGAAATAGGTAGTGTTCGAAACAAAATCACACTAAAAATTAGGAAGGCCAAAAAGGTCATTCCTACGGCTATCGGTCTTGAAAGTAAAAATCTAACCATAGCTTATTCTGTTGTAATCTCCACAGAAGCCTGATGTCCTAGCTGCACGTTATTGCTCACAATAACTGTCTGATCAGCCTCAAGCCCATCCAATACTTCAATTTCTCTTCCATTGTCCTTCCCTACCTCTATATAATTCCATATGGCTTCATTCTTATCTATTGTAAAAACGACAGGCCGACCAGATCGATAAACCACCGCTTCTTTTGGAACAACGAGGTTATTGTTCTGTGGGGCCCTGATGACCGCCCTTGCATTCATCCCTGGTAATAGGCTTCCACCTTTATTGAGTTTTATTGTAACCTGTACCAATCCATTTTCATCCACCTTGGGATTAATGCTTATAACTGTACCTGCTATACTTTCACTCGCCCCTGATACAGGATAAATTTCTGCTTTATGTCCTTTTTTTACAAAGGAAATGTCTGACTCCAAAACTTTCACTTTCATTTCTAATAAACCAGTACTTAGCACCAAACAAATTTCGTCGCCGGCATTGACAAGACTTCCTTTCTTAATTTTCAGGTCTGCAATTGCCCCTGTGATGGGTGCTTTAACTTCTGTTTTATTAAGGTTATTTTCAGCCTCTCGTACAGCAATTTCTGCTGCTAATAATCCACTAGAAGCCTTCCAGAATTCATCTCTAGCATTTTTATCCAGGTCTTCCGAAAAGGTAGTTTCTACCGTGGAAACTATTTTTAGGCTCTGATACTCCGCGCTTGCAGTTCGCAGGCCCACTTGAGCTTTCTCCCATTCCAGCTGACTGTCTGTCCTATCCAGCAATGCGATAATCTGCCCCTCCTTCACTTGCTGTCCTTCTTCAACCTTGAGATCTATAAGATAACCACTACGCTCTACAATGGACATGACTTCATTTTCTGCTTCTATTTTCCCTGAGGCATTGATCAGGTAATCAAAGGACTTTTTTTGAGAAAGTCCGACTTTCACAGGGGTAGCTTTCACTTCATCGCGAAAAGTCTCCATAGGAATTTCTTCCATTTCTTGGGTTTCTTCATTACAGGCGAAAAAGAAAATTAAGGAACAAAATAAGAGGGTTTTGTTCATGTCTATGTTTGGCTAAAGGGTTAATATTAGGTTGAAGGAATATAATTAACTAAAATTTTAAATCTCATGCAAATATTGACTATTAATTTTGTCAAAAAAGTGATAAAACCCCAAACACGTTCACTAAGATTCAGGCATAAGCAATAATTAGGCTTAATAGAGACGCATACAATTTCTGTAAATTGGCTAGAACTAGGACTTAAACCCAAATTTTAATACACGGAAAAATAGAAAGCAATAAAGGTAACTTGATAGGATTAATCCCCTTGGCAATAATCCAAAAAAAATCCGGGTTGAATTAATCAACCCGGATTTTTTTTTCCATTCAACCTGAAATCTTATTTCAATACCTTTTCATCAGCATGCATAAATTCAGGATCATCATCTTTATAATTCACATGAATTATTGGACTGGCCTTGTGTAGCAATGCCCTACTGGAAGTATTCAGGTGTCTGATATAAACCGTTTTCCCCAATTTGCTGTAACGCTCAGTCACTTTATGTACAGCTTCTAAGCCGGAATGGTCAACAATTCTACTTTCCTCAAAATCAATGATTATTTCATCAGGATCATTTATTGGATCAAATTTCTCTCCGAAAGCAGTTACTGAACCGAAAAACAAGGGGCCAAAAATATCATAATGTTTTATGCCTTTTTCGTCAACACGTTTTCTAGCACGAATCATTTTAGAATTTTTCCAGGCAAAAACCAGTGCAGCAATAATAACGCCTATCAGTACTGCCAAGGCAAGATTATGTAAAAAGACGGTTACCAAGGTTACCAAAATCATTACCAGCACATCAGATTTTGGCACTTTTCTAAATACCTTAAAAGAAGCCCACTCAAAAGTCCCTATTGCTACCATAAACATTAACCCTACTAAGGCGGCCATGGGCACCATTTCTATGTAAGAGGAGAAGAACAAGATAAAGGTAAGTAAACCCAGGGCAGCTACTATTCCAGAAAGTCGGTTTCTACCTCCTGCATTCACGTTGATTAGTGACTGACCGATCATGGCACATCCACCCATTCCTCCAAAAAACCCTGTAGTTACATTCGCTACTCCCTGGGCAATACATTCTTTATTGCCACTTCCTCTTGTTTCAGTAATTTCGTCTACGAGTGTCAACGTAAGCAAACTCTCGATCAAACCTACACCAGCCATAATGGCTGCATAAGGTAAAATAATCCAAAAGGTCTCCATGGTTAAAGACACCATTGGGATATGAAATTCAGGAAGTCCTCCAGATATAGAGGCCATATCACCTACTGTTTGGGTATCTAGATTACCGAAAATCACAATTAAAGAAACAGTGAGTATTGCCACTAATGCGGAAGGAACTACTTTGGTCAACAGAGGCAAAAATTTAATAATAATCATGGTCACCAAAACAAGCCCTAACATTAAGTACAAAGGATAACCGGTCATCCATACGGCAATTCCCTGAGCATTTACTGTTTTAAATTGTGCAAACTGGGCAGTGAAAATTATAATCGCCAATCCATTGACAAATCCAAACATAACTGGATGAGGAACCAACCGAATAAGTTTCCCAAGTTTCAGCACTCCTACCAATATTTGAATCAATCCCATTAATACAACCGCAGCAAAAAGGTACTCAATCCCATGATCGATTACCAATGCTACCACAACTACCGCTATGGCCCCTGTAGCTCCTGATATCATCCCAGGCCTACCTCCTAAAATGGAGGTGATTAGCCCAATTATGAAAGCTGTGTATAGTCCTACCAAAGGACTAACTCCTGCTATAAGAGAGAAGGCTACTGCTTCGGGAACCAAAGCCAAGGCAACAGTTAAACCTGAAAGAACTTCATCTTTTAGATTGGCTTCTTTTGGTTTGAATAAGTTGTAAAAGGCCTGTGTCATGGATCAAAATTATAGGTGAATTTATAATTAAAGCATTGATTAATTTAAAAAATTGGTATTTACTCCATATCTGGCGAATAAATAAGGTGCAAAGATATTAAAATAATGTTTAATTAAAATAATATTTGGTTTTTTAGAAAGGGAATAAACTGAAGGCAAGCCCAATAGCGTTCCATGCTATGGTTTTACCACATGGGTATAAATCAATTGACTGATTTTCGCAATTGTTTCTTTACCCAGTTCTTCATTCTTAAGGTTTTTGCTCAGAATAACCAATACATAGCTTTCCCCATTGGAAAAATCCACTATAGCAGCATCATGCTGTACTCCTGTAATAGCCCCAGTTTTATGCGCTATTTTTATAGTCTTGGGTAAATATTTTGGAATCAATCCATTGAAATGCTGGTCGGAGAGAATTTCAATCATATTGTCCGATCCATGCACCTTGCCTTTGGCAATGGCCTCCATGACCAGCATCATATCAAAGGCTGTAGTGGTATTGCTTAGGCCTGCCTCAAAAGCTTTCAGGTCTTCTACTCCCCTCAGCACCTGAATATCCTGCGCCCCTAAATCCCGCATGGTTTGCGTTACATTTTCAGCGCCTACCTTTTCGATTAATATATTAGTCGCCAGATTGCTGCTTTTGACAATCATCTGATACATCAATTCATAGATGCTGCCTTTTTTGGCAATTCGACTGTACAAAGCCTCCTGACTGTCCACTCCCAAATCCATACTGTAGGTGCTGCCGTCCATGATGCTCTTAAATTCATTGCGTATTGGTATCGAATCTTGCAAGGAGAACTTTCCTGTAGCAGATTGCTTAAAAAGTTCGATCATTACGGGGGTTTTCATGGTGCTTGCAGCATGAAACACCTCTTTTTCATTTATAAATAATTCCTTATCAGAATCGTCCAGCAACCTAAAGGCCAGGCCAAATTCTCCTTCTACCCCCTGCATCAGGTCTTGAATATCCTTCTCCAATTGGTTTAATTCCTGTTTCTCCTTCGGGCCTCCACAGGATAAAGACAAAAGCATGGGCACTAACAAGTACATTTTCATAGCCTATTTTTTTTAATGAAATAAGAGCACCCAGGCCATTACAGCTGAAAAAGCTACTATAGGCCCGAGAATAATATAGAAGAGACCACCAGTCCTGAAATCTTTTTGCTCCACCATCCCTGTAGCAAATGCAATGGCATTGGCGGGAGTAGAAACGGGGAGCAACAATGAACAAGAACAGCTAATGGCAACCATCACAGGTCCTGCAATACCATAAATACCCGGTAAAGCAAGACTCAATGGGACCAGAATGGAAGCTGCTGCCGTATTGCTCATCACATTGGATAGCAACACCGCTACCAAACAAAAGATAATGGCTATAAAAACCTTGGGCAAGGGAAGTGCATTGATTTTTCGCATGACAATTTCTGCCAAACCTACTTCCACCAGGGCAATGCCCAAGGCTAGCCCACCAGCCACCAACATAAGCGTATCCCATGGGAGACTTCGCACATGCTCGGAATGAATCACCTGAGTCATTGTTAGCAATACTATGGGGATTGCAGAGGTAGCTGCAACAGGAATCCCATGCAGGGGTTCAGTCAACCACATCAATACAGTAACAATCAATGTGACAATTACCGCGTATTTTTCAAAACTGCCTACATTCCCTTCTCCTTTAGGCAAAAGGGAAAGATCAAGTTTAACATCAGAGAAATCCTGGGTTCTGCACAGAAATTTCCAAAACAACCAAACCAATAATAATCCGGTAGGAAAGCCTACCACCATCCAATCCATAAAGGTAATACTAATCCCTTTCTCCTGTAATGCACCCACTGCAATCGCATTGGGTGTGCTTCCGATAATTGTGCCTATGCCACCTACCGATGCCGAAGCAGGAATTGCCGTCAACAGTGCCTTGCCATAAGGCGCATTTTTACCTATCAAACGTACCAATGGAATTATAGAGGAAATAATCATAGCAGTGGTAGCAGTATTGGACATGATCATGCTCGCAACAGCTGTAGTCAACATTAGCCCCAATAATAGGCGCTCTGGTTTCTGTCCAAATTTTTTAACCGTAAACTGAAACAACTGCTGATCCAATTCTACTATACTCATGGCTTTGGCCAGAAAAAAACCACCTAAGAGTAGCCATATCACATTACTGGTCCAGGTACTCACGTAGAGTTCCGCTGGCATGGTTTTGTCAAAAAAGAAATCGGTGCTAAACCCAAGCAACAAAGTCGCAATGATAAAAATCCCCACCGCAAAAGGAGGCAAAGCTTCGGATATCCACAAACCTATCGCCAGAATACTGATAAAGAAGACGAAATTGACCTGAGCATCGTAGCCTATTTTACTAAAAAAATAGGTTACTAGTAATGTGATAAGGAAATTGCCAATAAAGGTAGAAGTGCTGAAAACCCAATTTAACTTAAGCTTCCTGTAGAGAATCCTGGCTCCACTCCTGGAATCGGCGTCGAACATTCATTAATGGCTTTAAGAATAAAAATAAGACTCGTAATAAACATATTAAATGGCAGTAATTGGAGCAAGCTTTAACCCGTTCCAACCTTCAAGCAATTTAACGCTTTTTTGAAAAGTATCCCCTCTCTTTGTATCAAATTCCGTAGGCCATTTTTGCTACTAAGACTAGAAGTAATTTTAAAATTGAAAAATAAATGGAAACAAAAAAATAGGTCGAAGGAATAAAAGTAACTTTCCTTGGCACTTTAATTGAATTCATAAAGGATAAGTCTATGCTTTCAGCTTATTGTTTATTTGCTTGGAGTAAGTTATTCTTTACCATTGGATTAAAAAATAATTAAACTGCTAGCAAACTATTTAAATTAATTTAAGGCTGCGAAGATCCAAAAAAGACAACTGTACGTAATTGTTTTTATAATTAAGAAAACAGCTTGGATAAAAATATTAACACGCTTTAAACCGGCCACAGACAATATTTCGGAAAGGTGATTTTTTTAGCTTATTTAGTTCAGAGGCCATGGTTACGACTCCATGGCCTTTTTTTATTTTTATATGTCCGCACATTAGGCAAAGGCATTCATTGGCATTAATAAGACCAATCCAAGTTAACCTTTATGAATCTAACTATTAATCAATTACTTTAAAATCGTACTTCAGAGGTAATCGGCTTTTATACAGTACCAGTCCCCCCTTAACCGTGCGTTTTAGAATCTGTCATCTTTTGGCATTGAAAGAACATTGGGAGGGTAATGCCTGGGGAATCCTCAGATAAAAATCTAACCTTCCTCATTCCTCTCAATTGGGGTAAAAGTGAGGTTTAAAGCTTATTTTTTATAACGACCTTAACTAGAAGGCTTCCTATGAGGTAAATCCACATAAGTATTGATGCGTTTAGCCCTCTTCAAGGTTTATTAACTACAAAAATATTTAGGTTTTGGAACCAAATTTGTGTTAGCTTTGTCAACTTAATTCACATGGGGCTGACCGGTTTTGACAGTAGGAGTAAAGATTGGGCTCGCATGCAGGCTGGAGTATGTACTGCCTTGAACGATTCATACAAACCATAATTGGCGAAAATAATTACGCCATGGCTGCCTAATCTTACCCTTAGGGGACTAGATAATGCTTAAAGGGTTGAGTTTCGATAGATACTCCCCGGCCACATCCCGCAACCCTGTGTCTTTTCGGGGTTGATACTGGGGTGTCGATAAGGAAGGACTAGTGCTTGTGATACTGCTAATCAGGTGCGAAATTAAGCAGATAAGCCGAAAGTAGGTGTGTCAGCCAGCGGCTTTCGGTCGACAATTCAATAGTTGACTAAGCATGTAGACGGTACGGTGTTTCCCTATCTGGACGCGGGTTCGACTCCCGCCAGCTCCACAAACTAAAACCCTAAATACTTGAAATATAGTAATTTAGGGTTTTTATTTTTAGATCTGGGGCGGATTATGGGGCGGAATGTTTCAATTTTTAACGGTCCGGCTAAGGTTTTTTATTTTTCCATAATTTCGACGATCAAAAAAAATTGCAAAAAATAATTCAAGATGAGCAATTACTTGCTTCTATTCAGCACACTATTAACCAATTTCTTCACGGTTTTCATTTCTTAAGGCTTACTGGTCGTAATAAAAAGTGTTAAAGATGATCCTATCAAGAATATAATGATCAATGTTCCTGGTGATCTTTCTGTTGCCTTCTAATTGAACTATCCGGAATTTCCGGATAGTTAGTTCTTGATCCAGTTTTGTCTCCAGCCATTATCAGTTGCTTTTCTCTTCTCGTCCTTTAAAAATCCGAGTTGCGAGGATTTTTCATTTCCCCAGCAAATTTCAAAACCAGCTCGTCGGGTTTGGAATTGGTGAGGCAAGTTCGTTTTTGGCACAATAAAACCGATAGGATTTTGTCGGACAAAGACACAACTTGCAAAGACCCCGCACAGCCAAATGGTGGTGTGACCAAAAGGTTGTTTTGGCACTGGACGAATTATTCAAGACTATTTTATCAATAATCAAATTTACTTATTTTAGGACATGACTTTTTTTATTATTTCAATATGGGTATATCTAGTTAAAAACCTATAAGGATGGTCAAATATCCCTATGTGTCTCGATCTATGTATCTGAAAAATTATGTATTGAGGTATACGTATATTATTTTTAATATTTAGACATAAAGATAATTATAGGTATATGTAAATATTTGAAAACCATCCGGGCAGGTGGAAAGCCTAACTCCAACTATCATTTTTCCGTGATGCTAAAATATTCCTCTAATCGGAATTCCTTGTACGTCAGGTTAGTTTTTAATGATTATAAAGTCTGAGACACTCAATAGGAAGTCAGTTCGGGAAAAAGCTGGCTGATGAAGAAAAAAGTAAATCCACTTAGAAGGCAGTTTGTTTCCAAGCTCCCGACATTATATAAGCCATATTTATTTTCATTTATTTTTAAAGTTTAAAATTCCGTGAAAACCACCTACTACACCTACTACCTTACTACATATGGCATTTAATTAATTGGTAACCTGTATTTTGTGAGCATCATGACTCAAGATCCACCTTACTACAAAAGTCTTTTTTGTAGTAGGGCGTAGTAACTTGATTTACTCTATCTTACTACAGGTTAAGGTACTGATTTTCTTTAATTTGCAACCTATATGTAGTAAGTAGTAGGTTGATTGTGTTTGTGAAATATTCCTTTTAGGGGAGGGCAGATTTTGATAGGTAAAATTAACGGCACAACCATTTAAAAATCAGAAAAAAAGAAAACGTTTATAAAATAATAATTGGTTCTAACTGGAATCAGAAGCTGATTGTGAAGCGCAAAAATCTTTTCCAACTTTAGACATAATATGTCAACAATGGTTATGTCAACACTTGAATTCAATAGCTTAATTGACATTAATCCTTATCTTAGGCTCTCTGTCTCTGAAAGTGGAGACAGAGACAAAGAGGCCATTAAAACAGCATTACCACAAAAGCCAAACAGCTGCTCCAATATTGCATAGAACCAAAGTCTAGGAAGGCAATTTTCGATAAAATTGGATTATACAATAACCCCAAAAATTTTCGAAACCATTTCAACCCTTTGATAGATGCAGTTTGGTTTCAACTCACACTTCTTGAGAAATTCAGGAGTAGAGACCAGCAATATCTTAGCACTGAACTTGGTAAGCAATTGTTATTAATTTAAGAGGAAGATAATACAGGAAAAACCGGACGCATTCCCGTAGTGTCTTCCAATATTGCCTCGGCAGACTATGTTGCAGAAAAGAAGGTTTTAGAAATAGAATTAACGATGGGCTGTTTATCAGTATTTTGATGTACCGGAAAGGGTATTTTAAGAGTTGGTAAGTTCAGCAGCAAAGGAAAGTTACTATTTGAATGAAATCAAGAAAAGGTCTAATTACAATAGTAAATGAACTAATATTGCTTTAAATACGAAGGAAGTCAAAATCGACAAAGATATTTGACAATAACAAAGAAATTTTAAAACAATTGGGAAAATAAATCCTATAATGAAAATTAACCAAAAAGGACTTGCGAGACTTTTATTCAGGAGAAGATGGAAAGGATGAATACCGGCTAATTGAAAAGGAGATCAATGAGTTGTAATTTATAGGAATACGCATTTTAATTTTAGGCTATGGCAACAAAATCACATAAAGCATTTAACGATTTACCTCTTCTTCCTCCAAAACAATCTTTGGTAGAGACAATTGCTATTCTCAAACAGGAAAGTAAATCTGCAGTTGCACTGGCAGAATTAAAAGGTCTTACGAGTACATTACCGAATCCAAATATTCTCATCAATGCTGTTATTTTAAAAGAAGCTCAAGCGAGTTCAGGAATTGAGAACGTGATTACAACCCAAGACAAACTTTATCAGGCGTTATACGCCAAATCAGCAAAACCAGATGTTGCAACAAAAGAGGTTTTACGATACAGAGAAGCACTTCTGATGGGTACGATTTTAATCAAAGAAAAAAGATTTCTTAATACAAACGGAATAATTACCATTCAGAAAGAATTGGAAGAAAATAATGCTGGACTCAGAAAACTTCCTGGAACGGCATTAATTAACGACTTGACTAATGAAGTGATTTATACTCCGCCTGATAATTTTGATTCGATTAGTGGCTTAATGAAAAACCTTGAAGAATATATCAACATTGATGAAGATGATGTTTCTCCATTAATCAAGTTAGCCATTCAACACTATCAATTTGAAAGCATCCATCCTTTTTATGATGGTAATGGTAGAACTGGAAGGATTATCAATGTCTTGTATTTAATTTTGAAAGGTTTATTAAACGAACCTGTATTGTATTTGAGTTCTTATATTATCCACAGAAAGGGAGATTACTATCGATTATAACAGGAGGTTCAGACTAAAAATAACTGGGAAGATTGGATTTTGTTTATACTCAAAGGTATTGAGCAGACAGCGCTGAGTACAATTGAGCAAATAAATAAAATCAATCAACTGTTCAACGAAACACAAAAATTGGTGCAGGAGAAATTACCTAGAATCTATTCGAAAGATTTGATAGAGCAGCTTTTCGTTCATCCTTATTGTAAAATAGAGTTTTTGGTGAAAAATTTAAACTTAGAACGTAAAGCAGCTTCACGACATTTGAATAATTTAAAAGAAATAGACGTTTTAAAGTCACTTTCAAAGGGAAAAGAGGTTATATACGTAAATGAAAAACTGTATAATTTACTGAAAAATGGCTAAAAATAACGTGGGACATTTTGGGACACGTCCTGAAAACGTGAGACAATTTATACGTTTTTAGGACACGTTACAAAAACGCGGGACATTTTGGGACATATAATAATCAACTATGGATACAGACGATTTATCAATACCAACTTATAAAGGAATCATTTTAGAAGCCGAAAAATTCAATCACGAGTTGACTTTGCAATTTGGTGTTCTGGCGTCCAGTTGTAAAGATGATGACGACTATTAGAATCAAGCGGAAGCCTTAATAAAAGATTGGCTTCAAATGAATGATTTTGAAGATATTATTGATGGTATTTTCTTTGGGCAAAAAGTAAATGAAAATGCGTTCAGAAAAACTTTAAACATAACCCTATCCAATATTGCTGAAATCAGAAAAACACCAATGAAGCAACGGGAATTTGAAGATTGGGGATGAGTATTATCAATAAAATGGTTTCCAATCACGAAAATATCAACCTTTTACGCTCCCTATTCAAAGGGCGTGAAAACATATTTGCCGTTCGTTGGGAGAAACCTGCCCGTCCGTCAGGCGGGGGAAACAAATCAGGCTATATGCCAGCCTATTTTTATGACCCTTATCGTTTAAGGGCGCATAAAATGAATGGAGGGACGTTTCAGAATTTTACCGAAAAGTCTTATCTGAAATATACAGATGAACAAATCCAAAAGCATTTGGACGGCTTTCATCATATTGGAATTTACCCTCTATTTCAAGACAATACCACTTGGTTTTTAGCTGCAGATTTTGATAAAGCGAATTGGCAAGATGAAGCCGTTACTTTCCTTAATACTTGTAAAGAAAAAAAAATCCCTGCCTACTTGGAGCGTTCACGTTCAGGTAACGGTGGACACGTTTGGATATTTTTTGATAAACAATATCCCGCCATAAGAAGTCGCAAAATATTCATTTCAATTTTAGAACAATCGGGAGCGTTTTCAATGTTTGATAAAAGCTCCAGTTTCGATAGATTGTTCCCCAATCAGGATTTTCTTTCAGGCAAAGGTTTTGGAAACTTGATTGCATTGCCGCTTTTTAAGCCAACTTTTGAAAAGGGAAATAATTGCTTTATTCATCCAGAAACATTTGAACCATTCCCAGACCAATGGGGTTTCCTAAAAAATATTCAAAGGGTTTCCACAGATTTTTTAGACGAGCTATGCAAAACATTATCGCCTAATGTTCCGATAATAAAATCGCAGCCAATAAATGAAAAACTTGGCATTTCTTTAAACAATACGATTCGAATCAGCAGAAATGGATTAACCCCAACGCTTACTCATTTTCTGAAAGAAGAATTAAATTTTGCAAACTCTGAATTTTTCATCAAAAAGAAATCAGGAAGAAACACCTTTGAAACAGTCCGTTATTTTAAACTGATTGAGGAATCAGAAGGTGAGGTTTTCATTCCTCGGGGATTTATCGGAAGACTACTGCGCTTTTGCAAGGAATCACAAATCGAATTTGGGTTTGTTGATGAAAGAAAACTAAAACCAACTATTCCTTTTGTGTTTAATGCTGCTTTACGAAACCATCAACTTGGAGTAATAGAAGCGGTTTCTAAAAAGGACTACGGAGTAATAGTTGCACCACCAGGTTCAGGAAAAACAGTGATTGGATTAAAAATAATTGGGGATAAAGGACAACCTGCACTCATTATTGTTCACCGAAAACAGTTATTGGAGCAATGGACAGAACGGATTGAAGCATTTTTAGGCATTCCCAAAAGAGATATTGGAGTTATCGGTCAAGGAAAATCTAAAATAGGCAAACAAATTACCGTAGCAACAATTCAAAGTTTGCCAAAACATATAGAATCTGTTGAAAATCAATTTGGAACTATCATAGTGGACGAATGCCACCACGTTCCTGCCGAAACTTTCAGGAAAACAATTGAAAAACTACAAGCATATTATCTGTATGGATTGACTGCTACCCCTTTCAGAAAGTACAATGATGGGAAAATGATTTTTACCCATTTGGGAGAAATTATTGCCAATATTCAACCCACTGAAATTGAAAATTATAAACAGGCGAAAATCATCATCCACAACACTGAATTAAATGTTCCATATAATTCTAAGACAGATAGTTTTGAAACATTGTCAAAAATTTTAGTTCACGATACTGCTCGAAACAAACTGATATTGGAAGATGTAAAAACAGAACTGAATCAGGGTAAGAAAGCGGTTATCATCACCGAACGAAAAGAGCATATTGATACGCTGTATTTATTTTTAAAACAATCGTATGAAGCTATTACGCTGAGCGGAGAAGATTCAGAAACTTCTAAAAAAGCCAAATGGAAAACATTAAAAGAAGGGAATTTCCAGGTTTTAATTACAACAGGACAATATTTTGGCGAAGGAACAGATTTACAAAATGTTAGCTGTTTGTTTTTGGTCTATCCATTTTCTTTTGAAGGCAAACTGATCCAATATATAGGCAGGGTGCAACGCTCGGAAATAAATCCGATCATTTATGATTATCGAGATTATAAGATTGATTATCTCAACAGACTTTTCTTAAAGAGAAATACGTATTATCGAAAAATCGATAAGCAGGCAACTTTGTTTGATGAACCAAAGGACGAAATCACAAAATCAAACCATGTTATATCCTTAGAAAAGAAAATCAAGGTTCCAATTGAGGAATTGGATTTTCATTACGGAAGTATAGCGTTCAAATATTCAGTTGTAGAGATGAATACCGAACTTCAATTTCAGGTCGAAAACAACGAGATTAGACCAGGATTTGAGGTTCTTAAACCCTATTTCATCAAAACATTGAAGTCAAAAAATATTACCGTAGAATTGTTAGCCGAGTTTGAAAACGGAAAATTGGTTTCTCAATTAGCACTATCAACTGATATTGACCGAATCAATAAAGAAGTGGTTGAGGGAGTGAAATTTCAATTTTTAAATAAAGGATTGCTCAAACAATTCAGCGCCAAAAATCAAAACATTTTGACTTCTGATGAATTACAAGAGCAGGATAAAATTTATTCAAACGCAGAAGAGTTATTGACTGAAATTCTTAAAAATAAGCAATACAAACATTCCCAACACATTCAATATTTAGCAGAAAGACATGAAAGTTCAATAATGAAAATTCGTTTTGTCCTCAATCCATTTTCATTCGTATTTCTGCTTGCAGGAGAGCAAAGTTATTTTGTTGTTTTGGAAACCTTGGACACAGAAGAGGCGACTTACATTTGGCATTCCCCTAAAAATAAATCGTCTTTAATTCAGGAAGTAAAACAAATTGACAGCCAATTAAGCACTATTAGAAAAAAAGGAAGACAGGCATTTTTGGAAAATAATCCTGAAAACTTTACTAGAATTATGCATGATTATTCAGATAACAAAATAGGATTTATAATATGGAAATCAGCATTAGAAGAGATTGTTTAGGATAGTACACGATGGTTTAAATATCACATAATAGCTGCTCTTTTATTATTTAGAACCTGATTTTCGAGTAACTCATCGTTATATCCACTTTGTCGAGTTTAAAATGAAATTTGTTTCCCATAATCTAAAAATTGACTGAAGTAGAAAGTTTTTATGAAGTAATGGAGCTAAGGTAGTTTTCTCGACAGCTGATTTTCATTAATATGTTGCTGGTATGAAAATTGAGCATAGAGATGATTCTGTTTGGTTCTTGTTATCAAAAATAGTTTGAGTTCCCAAACTAAAAATTAACATGCTTAGTAAATAACGCCAAAATCTGAAAAATGGAAGAAACTATAGTAAGCATTATAGGCGGAGGAGCTTGCGGGGTTGCTACGCTGGCAGAGTTGATGGTACAGCTGAAAATCTCAGGCAAACATAAATCCACAAAAGTATTAATAATAGAAAAAAGAAGAGAATTAGGAGTGGGACTCGCCTTCGGCACCGGTCAGCAGGGTCACTTGCTAAACACGCAGGCAGATTTAATGGGGATACATTCCTTTGAACCTAAGCATTTTTCATTTTGGTTAAAAAAAAATGGAGAAGACAACAACCCAGAGGTGAAAGGGGGGAATAATTTAGATCAATCCTATGCCACGCGTCGTCTTTACGGGAAATATATTCAGGAACAAGTCAATCGCTACCTTAATGAAGCCAAAGAAATTGGCTTAGTCATTGAAATAATCCAAGATGAAGCAATTGATCTCATTCCAGAAAAGGGCCGTTGGCAGATTAAATTAAAAAATGGACCAAACAGGAGTGCGGATCATGTAATACTCGTTCCCGGAACGCCTAAGCCAAACAACTTTCCTGAGTTTGACGGTTTGAAAAATTACTTTGGGTTTCCATGGCCTAGTGAGCCAATTATTAAGGGAATACCTCAAGATGCTGAGGTTTCTATTCTTGGTTCTAGCCTCAGTGCCATTGATGCGATAAAGACACTAACAGATAGTGGTCACTATGGCAAAATCTCTCTTTTCTCATTGGATGGCTTAATGCCCAGGGTTCAGCCCAAAGATGAATCTTCGTACGGGAGAAAGTTTTTGACGCTTTCTAACATACACCGTATTCGACGAACAGCGTGGAGAAAACCAAAGATCAAAGAATTGTTTCGGTTATTTCAGCAGGAAGCGGAAAACTACGTAGGCCATCCAATTGACTGGAAGACTACAGAGCGAAAGGGAATTCCAGCGGATCAACTTCTTGAAGAAGATATTCGGATCGCAAAAGAGGGCGGCGATGCATTCATCAACATTTTGTGAGTATAGTTTACGGTATGAAACATCTCAGATTTGGGAATGGCTTTCTGTTTCTGAGAAACAAAAATTTAAGCAGTGGTTGGGCCCGTATTGGACGGTAACACGTTATGGCATGCCCTTGATCAATGCACACAGATTAAGAGAACTGTTCAAAAGCGGAAAACTGGAAGTCCACTCCCCCCTGTATAAGGTAAGTTATGATGGAGATAAGAAAAAATTCATTTTTCAGCATGGCAACAAAAAGCAACATGAAGGAGCGTATTTAATCAATGCAACAGGTCCGGCAAATAGAGTTGAAAATATGAAATCCACCTTGTTGCAAAATTTATTGAAAAGCGGAGTTATAGAAGCTCATCCCATTGGAGGAATTTACATAGATGCCGATAAAATGGAAGTCATTAGTTCGAAAAATCCACATAGAAATCTTTATACGGCGGGACATATTTGTAACGGAATGTTGCTGGATGTCAATGCCGTGTGGTTCAATGTAAAGTCAATTGCAACACTTTGTAACCACATAAAGAAAAAAATATAATATGGGTGTTTTTTTTGACCTTTATAAAAGCCTTCTCCCAGTACTTGCGTTTATTGGAGTTGGTTATTTTATAAGAAAGTGGTTTAATCTTAAACCAAACATCATTTCCATCCCATTAATTTTTTTGCTTGTCCCCCCACTGGTAATTTACAATGTGTCCGAAGCAGATACATCCAAAATAATTGTAATTCCTGTCCTATCTTTTCTGATTTCATTAGCTATGAATCTCCCGGCCCTTTTGGCAAAAAAGACGATTGCCAAGGAGGAAGACATTAACTTGTTAAAAAGCTCATTTACCTTCTTTAATGTACTTTTTTTTGGAATTCCGGTTATCATCGCTTTGTTTGGAAAGGAGTCCACCAGTGTACTTATCTGCGTGTATTTAGGTACTGCCATGTATGGGAATGTCATTGGCTATTTTCAAGTCGCAAAGACAAAGTTGTCCACAAAAAAGGCTTTGAAAGAAATGATAAAAGTGCCTTATCTCTATGTTTTCATAATTGCGATCGGTATTAAGGTACTGGGTGTAAAAATCCCAGAAGAGGTAGATCCAGCCATGGACATCGGTAGTTGGGTGATTTCTTGCCTTGGGATGATGATCGTGGGTGTGCACCTGACTGACGTCAATTTCAAAAATATAAATATCCCTTATTTTGGAAAATTGTTAGGTTTCAGAACTATTTCTGCCATACTTATTTCAGTTTTAATTATTGGAGCTGAGTACTTGATTTGGGGAAATCTGGAAACAGAAGACTATTTAATGTTGATTTTAATCCCATTTTTACCGGTCGCTTCCAATATCTCCTTATTCGCTTCATACCTGGAGACAGATGAGGAGCGCTTCTCGTTGGTCGTAGTCCTTTCGATTGGGCTGTCGCTTGTTTTGGTACCAATTGTAGCGCAATTTTTCCCATCATAAAAAAGGAGTCCCGACCAAAACGACAACCCTATCAGGTAAAATATCTGGTTTGAATTTTAAATTAAATAAATATTTTTTTAGTGAAGGTTTTCACCCTTTCCCTCTAATTATTAATCAATTCCAACCAAACAACAGCAAAAATAGGCAATATTTTAAAACAATAGTTACATCTTTTTTTATGCAACATTATTGCATAACAGATCATAATTTGCTATATATGCAATATTGTTGCAACATTGAAAAAAGGGGTAGCCGAAAACCTTTAATAGAGTAAGCTTAATTTTAAAAATTTTATTACCATGAAAAAGAAGTTAAAATTAGACGATTTCAAAGTAAAAAGTTTTGTTACTAGCCCTAAAGATGCTTTTGGTGCTGCAGGTGTATTGGCAGATGATGCACATACCACTATTCACACTAAAAAATCAAAAGATACAGCGCATTGCTGCGCTAGCGAAGTTAGCCTGAAATTGGGTTGATTTACTCCTACGGTAAACAACCTTGTTTACCGTAGGTTTTAACTTTCCTATAATCACAAATGAATACCCATGGACAAAGCCCTGCTTTATGAAAAAATCATCAGTATAGCAGATAAGATCACCTCCCAATCCATCAAAAGCAAGGACAGCACTCATTTTTTGACCATGAAACCATTAAGCCATGGAAATCACATTTATTCCTGTGATGACAGCCTCTATACCGGCAATGCGGGAATCCTTCTGTTCTTTGATGCCCTATACACCTATTCAGGAGAAAGAAGGTTTTTGCAAATGTCAAAAAGCATCGGAAACTGGCTGATTCAAAACAAATCGGAGGCCCCCATTCCTTCATTTTATTTGGGCGAATCCGGTATAGCCTATTCCTTGCTTATGCTATATAAACAATGTGGAGACGAAAAATACCTTATTTCAGGCTTAGAAAAACTAAAAAAATGTACTGAAACCTATCCCAACTCCATTCCTGCAGAATTTTTCAATGGTTTATCCGGTGTCATCCTTGTATTGCTTTGCTTCCATCAAATTTCTGGTGAAGCTTGGCTTTTGGAAAGAGTTGATAAGGCCATTGAAATCATTCTACAAAGAGCTCACCTAAGTAAAGAAGGCATTTGCTGGGATAGAAATTTTGATCAAATTCATGGATTATGCGGTTTGTCGCATGGGGCTTCAGGAATTGCCTATGCGCTGTGGACTGTTGGCGAGTACACCGGAAACCACAATTTTTACTGGTTGGCCAAAGAAGCTGTTCGTTATGAAAACAATTACTTCAATCAAAAAGAACAAAATTGGCCGGATTTCAGAACCTCAATTAGTGATAGTAGCATTCAAAGCCAATGGATACAGGCATTTAAAGAGGGAAATGAGTCAATTTTCACCGCACCTACCTTTTTCAATGGCTGGTGCAATGGTGCTGTAGGCATTGGGCTTGCCCGTTTGAAAGGGTACCAACTTACCAAAGATCCTGAATTGTTGCAAGATGCTAAAAATGCAGCAAGGAAAACTGTACAGACTGATGTATCGGAGGACAACCCTTTTGGTTCTTATACTCTATGTCATGGAGGCTGTGGGAATGCCGAATTATTTTTGGAATACGCCAGAACAACCGGCGACAAGACTTATTTCAAACATGCCTGCTACGTTGCGGAAAAAGCCATTGCTCAACACAAAGAGCAGGGCTTGCTCCGATGTGGATATGGAGGCCATTCCGCTGAAGACATCAGTTTGTTCATGGGGACCGCAGGAATTGGACACCACTTTTTACGTTTATTGGACGGGAAGAAAGTAGGGTCCGTACTCTTACCTCAAATTAGCGGGCAAAAATGGCTTTCAAAAGATAAAGGCTTCAATTATCTAAACCTCTCCTTGAGTGCATTAAAGAAAAACCTCTTAAAAAAGTCCTTTCCAAAATCCATTGATAGCATGCTATTTTCCTCGCTACCATCCTCAACTGATCCGAATAGCAATATTGATCAAACCCTAAAGGAAATGGAGCATAAACTTCTAGATTCGACCGCCTCCAACAACCATCTTGAAGAAATATTTAAAATAGAATGGGCCAAAGTACAAATTGATTGGAAAAGTACCAGTGATGTCCTTTCCTACATTAAATCAAAAGTTGTACAAGAAAGGACGGAAAACATCCTTCTCTTCGAATCCGAAAAATTAACAGAGACCATGTTAATTCTAAATCCTGATTTGGAGTATAATAGGACGAATGAACACGCACAGAACGAGTCAGGCAGTTACCTGGTACACAGACCAGCGTTTAACGGAGTCATTGTTATAGAACTGGACGAATTACGTTTTGAAATTTGTCAACAATTTCAAAACGCAACCTCCATAAGAGCTGCGTTTGATGTTTTTTTGGCATCATATGATACAGCCAATCTTCCAAACATCACATCAACCTACCAACTTTATATCCAAAACGTGGTGGCAGCCATGAAAGAACAAATCATTATACCTGCGGATATTGCTCCTTATTTTCAAAAGCATAAGGACAGGATTCCCAACAACCCTTCGGAAGTATTATGAGTTGGGGAAAATTTCCGTTTTATCGACAACACGACTATACTGACTGTGGCCATACATGTTTACGCATGATTGCCAAGTTTTACGGTAAGTCAGTATCTCTGGCTCGCTTAAAGGCAATGAGCGATGTTTCTTTTATTGGATTGTCATTACATAGTCTGGGAAAGTTGGCTGAGAAACTTCAACTTAGGGCACTCCCCATACAAACAGACTACAAGCAATTGTATGAGGAGGTACCCCTGCCTTGTGTTGTGCACTGGAACCAGAACCATTTTGTGGTCGTGTACAAGGTGGAAAAAAACAAAGCATATATTGCCGACCCTTCCTACGGCAAGTTGAAATTTTCTCGAAAGCAATTCATCAAACATTGGACAGGATCTGAAAAGGAAAATACAGTAGGAAACCTATTATTACTGGAACCAACCCTTCAATTCAATGAACAAACGGAGGATCACGAACCTTATAAACCTGGCATAAAAGCCATACTTCAGCAATTAAAAGGGCAGCAAAAGTTCATCGTTCAGTTGTTTTTGGGCTTAGCTGCAGGCAGTGTTCTCCAATTAATATTCCCCCTTCTCACCCAAGCGATGGTGGATATAGGCATCAGCAATAGAGACGTTGGTTTTATCTACCTGATCCTTTTTGCCCAGTTGCTTCTATTTGTAGGGAGAACCACCATAGATTTTATAAAGAACTGGATTATTCTCCATTTAGGTGTAAGGGTTAATATTTCCATAATTTCAGATTTCTTGATTAAGCTTATGAAATTGCCTTTGGCATTTTTTGAGACCAAGCATATGGGAAATCTGCTTCAGCGAATTACGGACCACGAACGGATTGGTACCTTTTTCAATTCCACTCTTCCAGATTTAATGTTTGGGGTCACCACCCTACTGATATACAGCATAATCATTGCTTTTTATAGCCTAGATATTTTTGCGGTCTTTTTTGTCGGTAGTGCCTCGTACTTTGCATGGATTTATATTTTTCTGGAAAAAAGAAAAAGACTTGACTATAAAAAGTTTTCGGAGGATGCCCGTAATACCAGCAACCTAATAGAACTTTTTACTGGCATGAAAGAAATTAAATTAAATGGTGCCGAGGTGAATAGGCGCTGGAAATGGGAAGGGATTCAAGCAAAGTTGTATCAAGTTAATATCAAAAGTCTTAGCCTAAAACAAACCCAAGAGGGAGGGTCTCTTTTCATCAATGAGGTCAAAAATATTGTTATCACATTTATGGCTGCCCAGCAAGTGGTGAATGGAGAAATAACCCTTGGTATGATGCTGGCTTTGTCTTATATAATTGGTCAGTTGAACAATCCTATCTTACAAGCCATCGGTATGATTCGGAATTGGCAGGACGCCCGGATTGCTTTGGAGCGAATTTCTGAAATTTATGACCACCAAGAAGAAGATCCGAAAGAAGTGGTCAGAACCCTAACCCTTCCGGAATCACCCGACATCCATATCCGAAACCTATCCTTTAAGTACGAGGGTGACCACAATGCCTATGTGCTTAAAGAGCTAAACATGGACATCCCCTTTGGGAAGACCACAGCTATTGTGGGAACAAGTGGAAGTGGAAAAACCACCCTACTGAAATTATTACTAAAGTTTTATCCCCCTTCCAAAGGCAGTATTCAGGTAGGAGGCATCGACCTGGAAAACATATCCACCAATGAATGGCGGAAATATACAGGTACAGTAATGCAGGATGGTTATATCTTCTCTGACACAGTATCGGGCAATATAGTAGTAAACGAAGATGAGGTTGACCTTGACCGATTGCGCCATGCGGCCAAGGTAGCCAATGCCACAGAATTCATCGATCAGCTTCCTTTGGGATTTGATACCATGATTGGCAGGGATGGTTCTGGACTGAGTGTGGGTCAAAAGCAGCGAATTCTAATTGCCCGGTCCATATACAGAGATCCTTCTTTCATGTTATTTGATGAGGCCACAAGTGCCCTTGATGCCAATAATGAAAAGACCATTATGCACCAGCTCAACTCTTTTACTAAAGGGCGAACAACGCTGGTCATTGCTCATAGGCTGAGTACGGTAAGAAATGCCGATCAAATTGTAGTTCTAGAACAGGGCAAAATCATCGAACAAGGAACCCACCAAGAACTCACCTCATTGAAGGGCAAATATTATCATCTAGTAAAAAACCAATTGGAGTTAGGTAATTGAAAAAGCATATAGAAAAGGAAGAACGGAGTGAGGACGTTCAGGAGATTTTGGGGAAAATGCCCCACTGGATAATTCAGTGGGGCATGAGCTTCATTGCGCTAACCATAGTGCTTATCCTTATTGTCTCTGCATTTATAAAGTATCCGGATATTATTTCTGGTAAGATCCTCATTTCCACAGTATCCCCTCCCATAGAAGTTGTGTCCAACAGTCCCGGGAAAATCAGGGAATTAAGGATTTCTGATGGAGAAACAATGAAGTCCGGGGATATTGTTGCAGAAATTGAAAACACAGGAAATTTGGAGGAGATCATGGTTTTGAAAGGACAAATTGATTCTCTGGAAAAAGCCCTTCAACACCCAAACCAAATACCATCTTTTGAATTAAGTAGGCATTTGAGAACTGGTACCATGCAGGAATCCTACAACAATGTCCTCACGGCGATGGATAAGTACAAAGACCTTAAGACTACCCATTATTTCGCTAGTAAAAATGCGTTATTGGAGGAGCAAATAAGAAATTACAAAGAAAATATCGAGGTCATATCTAATCAAATATCCATTGCCCAACAAGAGCTGGAAATAGTGAAGCAACACCATGAAATCAATAAAATGCTCTATGAGCAAGGGGTGAAAAGCAAAATAGAATATGAAGAATACAAGGCCATTTACCTAAAGAAAATGCGAGAGGTTCCCGAACTGGAAAAAAGCCTAATCGACCACCGAATTAGTCTTAGTCAAAGTAGTGCAGAACAATTGGATTTGAAAAGAGATAAAGAGGTCATTTTCTTGGAACTGCTTTACACATTGAACAATGGGGTTCACCTGATCAAGCGGCAAATCCGGGATTGGGAACAACGATATCTTCTCATAGCGCCTATAGACGGAAAAGTGGTTTATAAAGAAAAATGGGAGGAGAATCAATTTTTAGGAACCAATGAACACTTTATGACCCTAGTTCATGAAAGCAAAAACATCATTGGATATATCGAAGTCCCCTCCTATGGCTTAGGAAAGGTCCAAGTTGGGCAAAGGGTGCGAATCAAACTAGACGCTTATCCCGAAGACCAGTATGGGCAATTACTGGGAACGGTAGAAGAGATTGCACTGCTTCCCACCGATGATGGATATAGAATTCGTGTAAGTCTCAATGAGGGACTCGTCTCTTCTTATGGGAAAAACCTGGATTTTAAGCCTGAGTTAAGAGGGACTGCTGAAATCGTCACCACAGACCTTAGCCTATTGTCAAGACTTTTTAACAAGTTAAATCATCTCATAAACAACAAAATATAAAACATGCAGCTTTTCCCCTATTTTATCATTCGGCTGGCAAGTGGAAACATGAAAAACCTACACAGATTGGAGGTACCAAAAAGTGTTGATCAGGTGCAAAAAATAATGGAGGCCACAGCTGAAATTGATCTTTTGAAAAATAAAATCAACCAAAATCTTTTTGAAACGATATCTCAACAAGCGGACACAAACCTTCAAAACAAACTGTTACAGCTAAAACGAGACATCCATAACCGGCGTCCAATAAATGAAAACATCTTTGATCTGCCACTATTTAAAACAAGTTCTGAGCTAAAAGATGACATCAACGTTTACATGCAACTTGAGCGGGCCTTGGAATCTTTAAAGGCTGAATGTGAGGACATTTACAACAGTGAACTAAAACAAACCTATAAACACCTCTATACACTATCATTAGAAGAAAACCTTCGCAAGGGCATGGTACTATCCAATCAATCACTGATTGACAATATGGACAAATACATCCCAAGGGTATTGAACAACAGCCCCAGAAAAAAAGAGTGGCAGACCATCTTGGGAATGATGAAATATTTAACAAGGATGACCACGAAAACATCTCCATTCAGTGTTTTCAATAATATTGGGCTTGGCACAATTGAGGATTCGCTACCCAAACAATGGGATTTTGATGGGGAATGGGGGGCAAAAAGTGTGGTAAGGCTGAACAACTACCTCTTTGCCTATCTTAAAGAAGCCATCTTAAATGTCGAATTCATCCGGAAGCAGTGCTTTATTCAATTAAACCCATCAGTGAGTATTAAAGGTGAAAACCTTTATTTCTTGACCAACAGTAACAATATAGAGTCATTTCAGCAAATTCCACTCAGCCCGGTCAACACTATGATTAAGGAGGAAATATCCTCCAAAAAAATTGAATACCAAGGCCTATTGGATATTTTAGGTCAACAGGTAGATGCACCTTACCAATCCTTAAAGGAATATCTTGACAGCCTAATCGATATTGGTTTTGTTGAGTTCAAATTTTCCACTTCGGGAGTAGATCCAGACTGGGACATTCATTTTAGCGCGGAATTACAGCTCCTAAAAGATAAAAATCCTTTGATTAAAGACTTAATCGATGCCCTTCAAAAGCTAAAACAGCTCACTTCCAACATGGAAAATGCCTGTGAAAAAGAACGTAAAACCCTACTGAATGATATTCACGGCCTTTTTAGCCAAGTCTACACCAACCTCTTAAATGCATCCTCCATTTCAAGCGATGCTGTTCTCCAAGGGGATAAGCAATTGGAAGAGCAAGCCTTTAAACAAATCCATTTTGAAGATTTTAAACTAAAACCCCATCAAATTGTATTTGAGGACAGCAAGCATACTGCTAATTTCAGGGTTTCAAAAGCAATGGTTACTCCTTTAGTCGAAAAGATAAACCAGTTATGCCGCCTAATGAGCAGGTTTGAAGTACAATTGGACAGAAAAGACAAACTTAAACACTATTATACCCTTCACTATTCGGACCAAAAAGTGGTAGATGTTCTTGCCTTCTATGAAAATTATTACAGAGATGTAGAATTACCTGAAATAACCCATGGTATCAACATGCCGGGATCCAAAGTTAGCATTCATAAGGTATTAGAAGTACCGGACATTAAAACCCGTCAGGAAAGGAACAAAAAATGGGAAAAGGAATTGGCCGAAGCCTTGAAACCATTGTTGTTGCATAATGCTAACCACCTGAATTTAACTACCGAACTATTGGAAGGGCTTAACAGTAACGAAAAAGAGGTAAAGTCTTCCTTAAAAACCGTCCAATCCTTGTCGGCATTTACTCAGTTGTTCAAGACAGAAGGAGAAGAATGGAAAGCGGTTCTCAACCTCACTTATGCCGGATATGGCAGGATGTACTCCCGCTTTTTGCATATTGTAGACCCTGAGGTTTCAGAGCTGCTAAGAGAGAAAAACCAAGAAATGGGACAAGAAGGCTTAATGGTAGAAAACACAGACGCCTCTTATTTCAATGCAAATTTAAGGCCTCCCCTGATGCCCTATGAATTGGAGGTACCCAATGGCCACCGTAATTTGCCTGAAGGAAATCAAATACTTGTAACGGAAGTAGGAATAACCTATTGCCAAAAGACCGATCAATTGCAACTCATTCACAAGCCTAGCTCTAAACCCCTCTATTTGTTTGACCTTGGCTTTCAATCCCTAAGGGGCCGTTCCCAATTGTACCAGTTACTTGAAAGGTTTACTCCGGCCACCTATGTTTATCCAACATTGCTATCTGAAACGATAAATTCAGCCTTATACCTTAATAAAGTAGAAAAAGGTGCCCTAACGGTTCAATTCCCAAGGATAACTTTTGAGGAGGATATAATCATCCAGAGAAAGACTTGGTTTTTTGCCAAAAAGGGAATTCCTGTCCGGCATCCCAATGAATCGGATGCAATGTTTTTTTTACGCTTGAACCAGTGGCGAACGAAAAATGAAATTCCAAGTGAGGTATTTATCTATGTGACAACTCCCCAAGAAATGGCAGCCCTGCCCCTAAAAGAGCAACAAAAGGTAGGCTTGGATAACCAGAAACCTCAATATATATCCTTTTACAACCCTATTCTCATCCGTTTATTCGAAAAAATGACCCAAAAAGTCCCTAAGGTTTTGAAAATAGAGGAAATGCTTCCGCAACCCTCTCAACTAGCCCGAATGAATGGCAATCAGATCGTAAATGAATGTGTCTTCCAATGGTACAATTAAGTCATAATAATTCCAAAATTGAGGATTCGTGCTCACAAGTCAAACCTTATTGGCTTTCCGCCCATTTATACCATGAAGGAGACATGAGGACATTCCTATTGCAAGCTGTCCGCCCATTCATAAACAATGAATTATACAAAGTAGGTAATGATAGCTTCTTTTTCATTCGTTATTGGGACAAAGGTTCTCATATCAGGCTTCGCATACCCTACTTTGACATTGAAAAGGAACAGGAAATAAAGCCGAAATTGATCCGTTACTTTCAAGATTATTTTAAAGCCAATCCCTCTGAGAGGGGGGGCGATTATGACATCAAAAACTATCCGGATTGGCAGACTTGGTATCCAAACGATTCCATTTTATTTAAAGAATATGTACCGGAAACCAATCGCTATGGAGGAAAGGATGCAATTAGAATTGCCGAAAAGCAGTTCTTCTATTCCTCAAGAGCAGTATTGGAAGCCCTTCCATACTTGACCTCTTACGACCAGTTAATTGGTACAGCGATTCAATTTCACATCAGCCTGTTTCATACCTTTGGGTTGGGGCCGACAGAAGCCCCAATATTTTTCGGCAAGATCTATGAAGACTGGTTTTTTTCGGCCTTTAAATTAAATGATAAAACGAAGGCCATGGAGAAGGAACGTTCTGAGGCAGAAATGATATTTAAACAGGAGTTTCAAGCCCAACGCTCAGTAATTAGTCCTTTTATAAAAGCATTTTGGGAACTACTGGAAAATCCTGAGGCTATTGAAAGCACATGGATACCGTCTTGGTTAAAAGGAATGAAAGAGGTAGCTCAAGATTTGGAGGCAGCTCAAAAAAACAGTTCATGGCAAACTTCTTATACAAACGACAAAGAAACAAACCGAAAATTGTGGCCCGTCTTAGAAAGCTATGTCCACATGACCAATAATCGGTTGGGGATTTTAAATAAGGATGAGCCCTTTATTGCCTATTTTATTAAAGAGAGCTTCCTTGAATTTTAACCACACCCTTTTCCAGTAACTGTTCCAAGGATTGCAACACCATGCCCCGAATCTCTTCCACAGAAACTTCAAAAAGGACGCAAAATTGAATCAGAAGGTCCTCCAGTTTAATGGGATCCCCCATTAACTTGAGGATTTCAAGTACCACTGGTGTTGTTGCCAAGGATCCTAATCCTTCCGGAAAGAGGGTTACAACAGGTTCGTTTTGTTCGGATATTTGTCCTTCAATCTTATACGAAACCGCACAGCTTATAGAAAGATAGGAGCTATTTTGCAAAGCCTCTACCGGGCCTTTATTAATTTTCCTTGCCAAAAATTGCCAATTCATATAGCTTTGCTGCAGCATTGAACCTGGACGGCTAAAATTGGTATTCTCCAAAGTCGATTCATTCACCCATTCAAAGCCCTTTTGCTCAAAAATTGCTTTAAACTCCTCCGCTGCATACATGGAAGATTCATCAGGGAAATGGTATTCTAGCGGTCCAAAGTGCAAGAACAAGCCACCAGGCTTGAGCACTCTATTCACCTCGTCCAAAAGTAAATCCAGAGGAAATACATCTGTAAAGTAGGCGGATAAGACCACTTCTATGGATTTGTCTTGAATAGGCATGTTCAAGGCATTGCCTAAAATGTAGTTGGTTTTTTGTGCAGATATTAACAAATCCTTGTCTCTATTTAGCAATGATGCGTTTTTTTCTTGTACCATTTCAGAAATGGTAAAGGCCCTTTTTAATTGCACATCATAAAAATCTATGGAACTATCCAGTAGGCGTTCAAAGCAAATGGCCATGGTCGGAGAGTTGTCCAATGCCAAAACCTCCTTAAAGTTTTTGCCCACTTCCACTGCTATTCGTCCCATTCCGGCACCTAAAACCAACATTCGATCATGAGATTGATAATAGGGAGACAACATATCTCCTATACTATCCACAATCTTCGAAACCTCCTGCTCATGGACCTCCTCCCCTGACCAATCTCTTAACAAATAACTAAGGTCAGTAGTATAAGCCATTTTTTCAATCGATTCAAAATCAATCGATTCTTTTGGCAAGAAACTGTGCAGGCTACTTTGTACCTCCTCGATCACCTTAAGGTTATGGTTTAACCCCTTTACTAATAGATCATAAAAAGGACGACGGTCTGTGATTTCACGCCCCTGACTTTCAAATTCAGCGATGCGTTTTCTCTCCTTATCGATATAGTGCTGATAGTAATTGCTAAACTGTCCAAGGACCTTCTCAGGCTGTGGAAATAAAAATGGAATTCGCCCTTTAATCAAAGGAAATCTCGATTTACAGTTGTTGCAGGAGACATAAGAAGCATCAATCGAGGCTTCTGAATCAAGGGAATTTCCACAATTAGGACAAATTAATACGGAAGGTGGTTTGTACATAAAGTATAAAATGCAATAGAGTTGCAATTATAAAAAAAATCGTTTATGTTCGCAACACTATTGCATTATTTAAAAGCTACACACTAACTAATAATTAATCAAAACTTTCTTCAATTAATGAAACTATTCTTTACACATTTATTCTTATTGGTTCCCATTCTTGTATGGGGACAACAAGCCTCCATCGAGGGGAAAATTATTGATGCCAACAAAGTCCCTCTACCTGGAATAACCATCATGCTGGAAGGCACATCCTATGGCACCTCTACAAATGGAGCAGGTATTTTCAGTTTTAACAATTTACCTGAAGGCTCCTATGTGATTGTGGCTTCCGGGGTAGGATATGAGGCAAAATCAACTTCAATTCTAATCCAGCAGGGAAGAACAACTTACCTTGAGTTACAACTTAGAGAGGGAGAAACCGATTTACAGGAAGTGGTGGTAGAAGCCATTCCCTTATCCCTTGAGAGTAAATCAGTAACAAGGACAAGTATACCATTGATCAACGTTCCCCAGCAGGTCCAAGTAGTGGATAGGGAGACAATGGATGATCAACAAATGTTTACTATGGATCAGGCTATGAAAAATGTTGCCGGCGTAAATGTTTCCGGTTCCAATGGCGCCATGAATATCCGTGGTTTTGGCACCAATGCTGTCAATGCATTGGTCAATGGAATGAAGGGCACTCCCTATCCTGCCGGTGTTATGCCACTTTTAGCCAATGTGGAAGCTGTGGAAGTAATCCATGGCCCTTCTTCTGTTCTTTATGGCGAGGGATCATTGGGTGGCCGTGTAAACATGGTAACCAAACAACCTAAAAAAGAATCACACGCCAATGTATCTGTTGGCGGTGGTAATTATGGCCTTTTTAGGGCCATGGGAGATGTGACAGGTAAACTAAACTCGTCCGAATCCCTTTATTTTCTTATGGGTGCTGCCTATCAAAGCGGAGGAAGGGTAACAGATAATTTTGACAATGAAAACTTTCAGATATATGGTAGTTTGAAGTGGGATGCTTCTGAAAGAACCAGCATGCAGCTTAATGCCAATTTCAATATGGATCGTGCTACCAGTAACTGGGCACCGGAAATCCCTGTTTTGGATGGTCTACCGGTCTTTTCCTTGCCTCGGGAATTCAATTACCAGTCTGATGATGCCTATTATGATGGCAATAGCTACCAGATCCAATTAATTACAGAACATAAACTGAACGCCAACTGGAAAACCAACCTACTTTTCGGCGCTAGCCAAAGCAAGGCACAGCGGAATCAATATGGTTTATCATGGATGTATGACCAAGAAACCGGTGACATAGGCAGAAGTTATACTGAGCAGGAAGTTATCTCCCCCACCATTACTGTCAATCCCTATATTGACGGTGAATTCAATATCGGAAAAGTAAAAAACAATCTTGCCGCAGGGATAGACCTTACTTATTCCAGGAGCAATTACCCCAATGGTATAAAATATTTTGATGCCCTTCCACTAAACATCAATTCCCCAAATTATTCATCAGGAATAACAGGAGATTATTTAGGCTATAGCAGTCATACGGAAAAGTTCACTTATAACACCGTGGGAGTCTACCTTCAGGATCAAATAGAACTTTCTCAAAAACTCAACGCACTGCTCGGAGTACGTTATACCAATTATTACATGAGGTACTATGCAGACGATGCTGAAGGAAATGCCATCTATGATGAGAAACCTGAAAATACAGAGGCCATTACCCCAAGTATAGGATTAGTTTACAAAGCTAAAGAAAACACTTCCTTCTATGTGGATTACAGCAAAGGATTTGTACCACAATACAGCAACGAAAGGAAATTTGGAGGGCCGTTCGATCCAGAAATTTCTCACCAATATGAAATCGGTTACAAAGGGGAGTATTTCAAAAACAAACTACATACCACCTTGGCATTGTACCATATCACAAAAGAAAATGTATTGGTGTTTTATACTGATCCCGACCTACCTGATGGATATGGCTACAAACCATTAGAGGAGGTTCAAAGTAAAGGTGTTGAAGTAGGAATTTCCGGTTACTTGACAGCCCGACTTTATTTGATTGCCAATTATAGTTACAACAATACCGAGGTATCAGAAAGCGACAGTCCTGAAAATGAGGGGAATACTTTTTACAATTCTCCAAAAGATCTGGCCAATGCTTGGATTAAATATGCCTTGACTAAAGGAGGGGCAGTAAGCACTACAATCGGTGCTGGTGTAAATTATGTGGGAGATCGTACCACTTATTTTGGAGATATCCCGGAATACACTGTAGCTGATGCCATGTTAAGTGTAGGGTTTAAGCGATACAAATTACAACTAAACGTCAACAACTTATTTGATGAGGAGTATGCCATCAGTGGAGGTTATGTAGATTATTTACCTGGAATGGGCCGTAATTTCCTTATCACTGGTAAATGGTCCTTTTAATGGCCCAATAACTTGTCAATTCAAGGAAAAATCTTCAAACAAAATCTGGTACAGTTCATGATCCATCTTAATAAGGTAACCAAATCATTTGGAAATAAAATTGCGTTAGACAATTTAACCCTGAATTTGGAAAAAGGGGAAATCTATTGCCTGCTGGGAAGTAATGGCGCCGGCAAATCGACCACACTATCCTTATTGCTTGGATTCATAAAGCCTGATCAGGGGGAGGTAAAGCTCAGCGGAGCCTCCCCATTTGACCAGCCATCCAAGGCCAGGAAAAGCATCGGTTACATTGCAGAAAATGTTAGCCTGTATCCCTATTTAAGTGGTGTAGAAAATCTCGATTATTTCTGCAGAATTGCCGGACTCAAATATCCTAAAGAGACCCTCAAGGAGACACTTTTGGAATGCGGACTTCCTTCTCATTCCCATGACCTTCCCTTATGCAGCTATTCCAAAGGAATGCGTCAAAAGGTGGGCATCGCCATTGCTTATGCCAAGAAGGCCACGGTTTACCTGCTCGATGAACCTGCAAGTGGACTGGATCCTGCTGCCAATAAGGAATTGTCCCTTTTGCTCAGAAAACTGGCCAAGCAGGGTGCTACGGTATTAATTGCCTCCCATGATATCCTTTGGGCAAAGGAAACCTGTCACCATATTGGGATTCTAAAGGATGGCCAGCTGAAAGGCGAGTATAAAGCTTCAGAAATCAGTATACAGGAACTAGAAAAAACCTACCTGGACTTCATGCAACAACCCCTTGTATCATAATGTTAGCAATAATAAAAAATGAATGGAAGGGCCAACTGAGAAATAGGCTTATGCTATTTTTGGGTGGTTTTTGTTTTGTCATTACAATTTGGGTGACATTTTTAGGACAATGGCAAGTGGAACGTCAAGGAGAACTTTATACCCATGCAAAGGAACATATGCGTGAGCAATGGGATGACATGGGAGATACCAACCCACACAATGCAGTTCATTTTGGCACTTTCGCTTTCAAACCTTATGGGTTTTTGAGCAGTATTGATGAGGGTGTTCAAGCGGTAACAGGCAATGTTATCAGACTTGAAGGTCATGTGCAAAATGAAATGACATTTCCTGACGCTTCCAGATCGCTGGCTGTTTCCTATTTCGGGAAATTGAAACCAGCACTTATCCTACAATATCTGGTGCCGCTACTCTTAATTTTTGTGGCTTTTTCCAGTGTAAGTGGTGAAAAGGAATCGGGGAGAATCCGCTTGCTTTTGGTACAAGGCCTATCGGCCCCAAAAATCATCTTTGGCAAAACCTTGGCAGTAGCCACAATTGGCTGGCTTATGCTAACAATGGTACTTGCCATTACTTTATTAGGAGCTGATACTTCAATTAGTCAGGATGAGACATTTCGTCTCATCCTGTTATTTGCTGCCTATTTGGTATTTTATTTCCTATTGGTGTTGCTAACAGTCTGCCTCTCGGCAATTTTCAAAAGCGCCACCGCTTCGCTTTCAGCCATACTTGCCCTTTGGGTACTATGGGTGATATGCATCCCTATCGTTATAGGAACAATTTCTGAGGAAATCCACCCCTTACCCAGCCGTCGAACCTTCAAAACTGAAATGGAACATGACCGTCACCAAGGAATCAATGGACACAATCCTTCAGGGGAAAGGCAAAAAGCCTTTACTGATAGTTTACTGGCAGTTTATAATGTAGAGGAAAAAAGCCAACTTCCCGTTAATGCTGATGGACTGATCATGCAAGCAGATGAGGAATATGGCAATATGGTCTGGGACAAACATTTTGGCAAGAACGATACCATTTTAAATCGCCAAAAAAGAACCCGGCAGCTGATGGGTGCCATTGATCCTTTTATGGCACTGCAACATTTGAGTATGGGACTAAGTGGCAATGACCTCTTGCATGCCCAAGATTTTCAGGTCAAGGCAGAACACTACCGTAGAGAAATAATCAAAGCCATGAATGATGAGCATGCTTACGGAGGTTCGAAAACCGGAGATTGGAGCTGGAAAGCCAAGGCAGAATTCTACCAGTCCATCCCTGAATACACTTACGACAAACCAAAAATCAACACGATCTTGAATCGATACGTAGTCGACATTGCTGTACTGGTTTTTTGGACTTTTCTGCTGGTATTGCTGGTTACCTTTTTTGCCCCTAAACTGAAATTGGAATAATACTATGAAAGATACATTCATATTGGAATGGAAACATCTGTGGAGGACACGATCCAAGGTCATTGCGCTTTTATTATTCATGGCATTGAGTCTCTATGCCATGAACAACGGCTATGCGATATACACCAAACAAAGCCTGGAGTCCAATGAAATTCTTTCAGCTCAGGAGGCTGATTTTAAAACAGTAAGCGCCTGGATGGATAAGGAACACAAGGGACCTGAAGGCAAAGATTATGTGGACATATCAGAAACACTCTGGGCGATCTGGTATACTCCTTCATGGAAGGTAAAGCAACCTTCTCCAATGATGGTTTACAGTATTGGCCAATCAGGAAATTTCGGATATTATAAAAAAGTTATGGAGTGGTCAACGATTTACGACAATGACCTAATTCAGGAAATAGCCAACCCCGAACAGCTAGCAGCCAGCTATTTGGATTTTGGTTTTGCTGTGCTTTATTTGGGCCCACTGCTTTTAATCATCCTTCTTTACAATATCAAAGGCTTTGAACAGGACCATCACATGATAGGACTTTTAAAAGTTCAGGTCAATTCATTCGCTAAATGGTTAATGGCTCGTATTTCATTCTACTACCTTTTGGTAATTGCAACCATTCTGTTCTTGATGATTATTTATGGTGGAATAGCGGGAGTATTGCTGACAAATACATGGGCATTTATCACGTTTTTCATTACCGTTGCCCTTTACCTGTTGTTTTGGACAGTGATCCTGTCTTTGATTATGGCAATGAATACAGGAAGCACCATAAAAGCGGTATCGATGTCTGCTATTTGGCTGGTATTGGCTGTTTTGATTCCCGGATCTGTCCATCAATGGATGGCCTTGTCCCACCCATCCAGCTATATGACTGAGTTTTTGGACGCACAAAGAAATGGGAGAAATGAGCTCTACGCAATGTATAGTTTTAGTCAGGATTCCTTACAAAAGGTACTATTGGATCCAAAACTAGAGTTACACCAAACCCTTGCGGGAAAGGACAGTCTAATAGAAGAACCCTTAATTAGCAATGCCCTACCCTATTTGGCCAATAGAAAAACCAGCAAGGCAGCAGCCGATATAGAAAAAGCCAACGAAGAAAGAAATCGATTGATTCAAGCCAGTTATTTCTTCAACCCTGTTACCTTTTTTCAAAACCGCTTAAATGCCATCTGTGAAACGGATTATTATGCCTACAAACGATTTAGGGAACAGATTCAGGAAATTATAGACCGGCGATCGGAGGCCAAAGCCAAAGACTCCTGGAATAGAATTACTGTGGACAGCCAAAGACTTCAATATTATAAAAACTATTTCAATTTACAGGAATAAGGTAATGGTGGGGGGAGGCTGGAAAAGAATAAGTCAAATAAATATTCACTAGTAGAAAATTCCCTACAAAAAAGCCCTGATTACTTTAAAAGGTAGTCAGGGCTTTTTTTCGTCAAAGTCCCCTTGAAGTAAAATTACGGAATATAGAATGAAAAGCTGAGTGGTGGTTAAAAAGGTGCTGATTCAATTTAAAGACAATAATGCCAATCGTCAATCTTGGAATTAGCGAAATCCATCCGCCACGGCGAAAGGACAGAGAGTTTGTTCCGACCAAAGTCGTAAGGGATTCCGGACGCAAACCTTCTAAAATATCAAGTTGAAAAGGAATAACTTTCCCTTATAAATCCCCCTGCCCCCTTGTCAAGGGGGACTTGTGGAAATTATAATTGAATGCTGAAATGATAAAACTTAAACGTGCTGACTTAATTTAAGGTCAGTAAGGCCACTCGCCAATCTTGGAAATAGCGAAATCCCCCTTCAAAAAAGGGGGACAAAGGGGGATTTATAACGCTAACATTCTAAAATATCAACTACTCCTTTTCCATATTCTTCGCTACCTGCTTGTCAAATGCTTCCAATATACTCGAAGGAAGCTTGGCTTTTTCTTTCCAACTCGGTTCTCCATATACACCAATATTGTCAAGGTCAAAAACCTCAAAATCTATGTGCTTGATGGCTCGTTTGTTTTTGAACTCAAAATTGAAGTTTTCCGCATCTTTGAAACGGGGATCTAAAATAAGGCTGTGTTGATCGTGCCCAAACTTCTGCCATTCAGAAAAAGATTTCCCATTGAAGACATAATCCTCTCCTCCGGTATTCCAATACATGTTATGGTCCATGGCAATATCAATCTTTTCCCATGCCCCTTGCAATACTACCCCTTCATTAAATACGATGATATTGTTCGTGAAATCAAAAGACCGGTGCTCCTCCACCCTGGTACACTGCGCCTGGTACATTTTGGCAAAGGCAAAGATATTGTTGCGGATGGTATTATTGGCACCGTAATGCTGGTGAAAACCACCTGTTTTGGTACTGTAAACCAAATTGTTTTCCATCACAATATCAGAAGAGCCTTCATCGGTATACAAACCCCAGCCTCCGTAGGAATAAGCATGCACATGATGGACCCTATTGTTGCTGATCACAGTCCCCTCAGATTTTCCCAAGGTATAAACCGCTGCCATGTCACTAAGTAGCGTCCAGCCAATATGGTGGATATGGTTATTGGTGATTTTATTCCTTTTGGCTTTGCTTTCAGCATATCCCCAAACCCAGCCAACTGAAATTCCGGTATAATAAAAATTACCTATATCGTTGTGGCTGATTTCATTGTCAGAACTATGGCCTACCCACACGCCTACTGCAGAAGGATACTCTAAACCTCCGGTCTGCAGGATATTATTGTACAGTTTTATGTGGGAAGTATGGTCTACACCCTCTCGGGCTCTAAAATCTCCCAGGTAAATCCCACCTCCGCCAAGGTCATGTAAATAACTGCGTTCTACCGTAGAATTATGACAAGCTTTGCCATACCAAAGGGCATGTTGGCCTGTTTTCGAAATCTCACAATCCACAAAATCAACATGATTGGCTCCTTCCAGCATCACCGCTGCATTGATCAAAGCTGCCGCTTGATTGGGCTCAGAACCTGTAGGCGGAACCGCATAATGGCAATGCATAAAGGAAAGGCCTTCAAATCGAACATGCTCAACCGGCCCTCCTTTGGCAGCCTCCCCTTTAACCAAAATCAGGTTTTCCAGTACAGGAGCAATAACCTCTGAGTCCTCAAGTTGCTCTCCCGGTCGCGGCATATAATACAAGGTGCCTTCAGGGTTTAAATACCATTCTCCGAGTTCATCTAGTGCTGCCGCAAAATTTTCAAACACAATCCTACCGCCTTCCTTAATTGGGTTCCAGGGCTTCATTCCCTTGCCTGAAGTAATTACCCTTGCGCTATCTCTGTCCAAATCATCAATATGCCTCATGGTGAAATCCCATTTATGATAGGCCCTGAATCGAACAAGCTCTAATTCTTCTGCTTGAATTCCCTCAAGGTGAGAAAAGTTTTCTTCATCAAAAGAAAGGATTTGTTGTGCTTTTTCAACTACTCTTCCGGAACCTTTTATCCAGTCATTTTGCCTTACCGAGCCTATGTGCATAAAATCCTTATTTGGGGTTCGAGCCAAGGTTGCCCTTTCTCCATTGACATACAATTGGTCAAAGCGCCATTTGTAATACCGGCTTTCATCAAGGTCCAGTTCCCAAATACCCAGTTCATTTACCTTAAATCCAGTTAGTTTTTTTCCGCCGCTGAACACAGGCTTTTCATCCTGATAGGCTTTGTATACTATAGGAGCATCCTCTGAGCCTCCATCCTTTGGGTACAATTCTAGTGGAGCCATCATTTGGTATTCACCACCTCTTACCAACACTGTAACCGGGCCGGTAGTCCCATTGTTCTGTTTGTGTGCTCTAATCCAATCACGGGCACCAATAAGGCTTGCCAAGGGTTGGTCGATGGTTCCTTTATTCTTGTCGTCTCCATTGGGAGCTACATAAACCGTAATTTCTTTTTCGTTGACCTGTTTTGCAATTGCAAAGGCCATAGGCATAGATTGCATGAGAAAAACCAATAATAATCCAATAGTCCTACTAATTCTCATATGATTCATTGTCCTTTTCCTTTGTTAAACGAATTTAAGCCAATTTACAATTATAGGTCAAACAATTCCACCAAGAGACACATTTTCAATTAAAATCGGGAGACAAATGGGTAAGGAGGGAATATCTGATTGGCAAATCTCGATAGAGATTTTGTCAGCATTGTTGCAGAAAAAAGGACAACAATACCGCCAAAATCGATTGATGTTACATTTCTAAACCAGTGGCTGAAGCCACTGGCTACAAAAATATCACCCCTACCGGGGTTTTAGTTGGCGTAAAGGTTGTTAAGTAGCTCAAAAAATGAATGAGTACGTTGTGATTTTGTCAGCATTGTTGCATAAAAAAGGGCAACAATACCGCCAAAATCGATTGGCGATTGGACTTCCATTTTCCGTGGGTTGACACCACACGGTTATTATTGTTGAAGCCCTGTAGGCTTCTACGGACTTTGTAAAAGGGACGTTATCATCTTGCTAAAATCGTGAACATTTCTTTATCGACATTAAATAAACTCAAAAACTCAAACCAAAATCGATAAACCAGTGGCTTACGATACTGCCTACAAAAATATCACCCTTACCGGGGTTTAGTGCTTTCGTAAGGATTATTGTGCGATTTTGGTAATAATTTGACGTTGGGATTTTGGTGGAGGTTCACAATTCTCCCTGGACTGACACCCATGACTATTTTATTGCGCCCCGATAGGACTTGGTGATATCATAAAATGAAATTAACCTCTACTAGGTGTAATTTGCAATTACTCCTTTTTATCAATAACCATGAACTATAGAAAAATTATTTTTTAAAGGCCATTTGTAGTGGACTATCCCTAAATCACCTCAGAAAAGGTTACTTGTGATAGAATTGGCATTATTCATTGAATCCACGGAAAGATGGCCGAAAAAAAATATCAGTAAATTATTAATGTTAGCAGCTACCTGAAAGCGGCAGCAAAGGATCGGAAGGTAGGTCGAGTTTAACTTTGGACTATTTTATTTGATGAATTACAAGTTGATTAGGTAGTCTTATAACCTATTGCCATAGATTATTTTTTTTTGGGGGGGGGGCTCTGTTGAATTAAAATAGGTTTTCGGCCCAGTGGCTGGAAGAGGTATAACTTAATTTATGATTTGTTTTAGCAATAGACTCAGCCCGGCTATTTTCTTGTTGCCATTCTCAATAGAGTTCAATAATCTTGAATTAAAACTTCAGTGGGGATGTTTAATTTGGCATTCAGTTTTCTAATCATATCTAAAGTCAGTTTGCGTTTTTTATTCATTATTTCGCTCACTCTACTTTTAAAACCAATCATATCGACCAAATCTTTTTGTTTCAAACCCATTTGTTCCATCCTAAAATTTATGGCTGATATTGGGTCTGGCATTCCAATCGTGAAATGCTCACTTTCATAATTGTCAATTAGGATTGCAAGTATTTCGAGTTCGTCGCCCTTGTCAGTCTCTCTTTTAGCATCAAAAATCACCTCTAAGCGCTTAAGCGCTCTTTGATAATCTTCTTCATTTCTAATCGGTTTAATATTCATCCTATATCTCGTTTGCGTTAATTTTGTCATATTCAGCGTGCGTACCGATAAAACGTACCCATGCAAGTTGGTACTCAAAATTAAATTTTACAATCAGTCGGTAATCATTGCTTTTAATATTAAAAACAATCCTATTGCCTTTCAAAATACTTGCATGTGGATATTCCGATTTGAGCTCATTGATAGATGACCAATTCGATTTTTCAGTTTCACGATACCAGGTTTTCAATTGAAGTTCGCAGCTATTGTGCTTCTCCCAAAAATCTCGCAATGTTCCCCTGGAAAATATTTTCACTTCAATTTGTTTGCCACAAATATAATGAAAAAGTTACCAAATTGATAACTTAATTATTTTTTTCAGAATTATAGTCAGTGGCTAGCTTTGATAAGTGAGGTTTAGAACGAAGTCCCCTTCCATTTGCTCATAGCATCTTCTTTTATGAATTCTTTGAATTCACGCCTAAGTTAAAAATATTTAAAGTCAATTGTTATAAATAAACATAGGGCAACAACGTCCCAAAGCCACGCTGTTTTTGTACGTATCCATCATTGTCCAGTGGCTAGCCTTTTAATACAACGTGATTCTCCGCTGATTAACCTTCCTTTTCCACTTAATTGAAGATTTTGTCAGCATTGGTGCAGTAAAAAAAGCAACAATACCGCCAAAATCAATTGGCGTTTGGGCTTTCTTTTTCCGTGGGTTGACACCACACGGTTATAAAGGTTGAAGCCCTGTAGGCTTCTTTGGAGCGAAAATATAAACAATACTTTTACTTTAATCCTAAACACGAGTCCGCTGCATGAAACCCGTGACTGTAATATTGTGTCCCCTCAGGGCTTGTGAAGTAGGAAACATTCTATGACAGTATGATTTATTAGGCATTTTCGGCCTTCAAAGCTTATGGTTTTTGGGGATGGATGGAGGGCGTTAAGAAAATGAGTTAGCTCCAACAAGGAGATCCACTCATTTTTAGCCTGGAGTCCAGCTCCAAAAATCAAATAATGGATTCGTATATGAATTTTTTTATGTAATCATTGTCCATTATTTGAAATGAGATTTGACAGCCTTGACTTTTTTGGTTCGTTTTTGGGTCAAGCCAAAAATGAACAGTGGAAACATATAAAAATTACCCTATTCCGGTTAAATTCAAGTTTTAAGCCCAATTCATTTCTAGGAAAAAACGGTCAACAGGGAGAATTTGTCAGCATTGTTGCAGAAAATAGGCAACAATACCGCCAAAATCGATTGGCGTTTTTTTCACTAATCCAGTGGCTGAAGCCACTGGCTCCAAAAATATCACCCCTGCCGGGGTTTTAGTTGGCGTAAAGGTTAATGTGTGGTTTCTGTAGAGACCAGTTCCGTTGTGATTTTGTCAGCATTGTTCGGAAAACAAGCAACAATGCCGCCAAAATCAAGATGTGTATAATCTTCCTCACCGAGGGCTGACACACTTGGCTGTGGTATTGCGCCCCGTCAGGGCTTGGTGTAATCATAGGACTTGGTGTATGATTTTGGTAAGGAATGGACGTTGGGATTTTGATCTTCATCTAGGTGTAATTTGCAATTACACCTTTCTATCAATACCCATTAACTTTAGAAAAATCATTTTAAAAAGGCCATTTACAATGGCTTAATCTATATAATATCAGCAATTTGATTTGTTCTTAATCTACAAAAATTTCTTTAAAAATGGCTTTCAATTCTTTTATTTCAGGTTTTGATAGGCGGCCCAAAGGTCTTACAATTCGCCCTTTATCAATGGTTCGAATTTGGTCAAGAACAATCCAGCCAATCTTATTGTCATGTTTCACCTCAATTCTAGTGGGATAGTTCTTGGAGCTAGTTGTCATAGGGGCAATAACAAGGGTCCTGAGGTATTTATTCATTTCGTTGGGAGAGATGATAACACAAGGTCTGGTCTTTTTTAATTCACTCTCAATGGTAGGATCTAGATTCACCAAGATGATCTGATATTGTTCTATTTCCATTCTTCTAGATTGTCATCTTCAAAGACATCATTAATCAAAAGCTTGTCGTCCCCATTTTCATTCATTTCTTTAAAAGCCTTTTCCCAGCCTTTTCTGGGAGTAGCTAATGGCCTTAGAACAATTTGGTCTTTCTCAAGAATCAGGTCAATCGTGTCTTTAATGTTATACCGCTCTATAAGCGTTTTACTTAGCCTAATTCCCTTAGAATTCCCTATTTTTACCACTGATATTTCCATAATTCAAGACCTTAGTGTAATTACAAAGTTATTACATTTGAGCTGTTTTTCCTAATGTTCATTAAAAGGATTGCGCAAGAAATTAAGGACATCCTAAAGCTATGAAGAAGATTTTGTCAGCATTGTTGCATAAAAAAGGGCAACAATACCGCCAAAATCGATTGGCGATTGGACTTCCATTTTCCGTGGGTTGACACCACACGGTTATTATTGTTGAAGCCCTGTAGGCTTCTTTGGGAGCGAAAATATAAACGATACTTTTACTATAAGCCTAAACACGAGTCCGCTGCATGAAACCCGTGACTGTAATATTGTGTCCCCTCAGGGCTTGTGAAGTAGGAAACATTCTATGACAGTATGATTTATTAGGCATTTTCGGCCTTCAAAGCTTATGGTTTTTGGGGATGGATGGAGGGCGTTAAGAAAATGAGTTAGCTCCAACAAGGAGATCCACTCATTTTTAGCCTGGAGTCCAGCTCCAAAAATCAAATAATGGATTCGTATATGAATTTTTTTATGTAATCATTGTCCATTATTTGAAATGAGATTTGACAGCCTTGACTTTTTTGGTTCGTTTTTGGGTCAAGCCAAAAATGAACAGTGGAAACATATAAAAATTACCCTATTCCGGTTAAATTCAAGTTTTAAGCCCAATTCATTTCTAGGAAAAAACGGTCAACAGGGAGAATTTGTCAGCATTGTTGCAGAAAATAGGCAACAATACCGCCAAAATCGATTGGCTTTACAATTCTGAACCAGTGGCTGAAGCCACTGGCTACAAAAATATCACCACTGCCGGGGTTTTAGTTGGCGTAAAGGTTAATGTATAGTTTCAGTAAAGACCAGTTCCATTGTGATTTTGTCAGCATTGTTGCATAAAAAAGGGCAACAATACCGCCAAAATCGATTG
>NZ_CAXBPD010000004.1:0-371738 GCF_963977555.1 uncultured Cyclobacterium sp.
AATAAAATTCCGATATTTTTACAACATTTTTTCCGCTACTAACTTAGTATGACGTAGCTTGTTATTGTTTTCGGAATAAAATACACCATTGGTTTCTTTCTTAGAATTGGCTCCCCAGTTAAAAATTGAGCCTACCCAATTTTTTACTTATCTTTGAGGCTTTATTTAAAACTTGAACCAATTACAATGGTAGCCTATATGTTTCCGGGCCAAGGAGCCCAATTTCCAGGAATGGGAAAATCACTTTATGAGAGCAGTTCAGAAGCCAAAAAGCTTTTTGATCAGGCCAATGAAATTCTTGGCTTTCGCATTACCGACATCATGTTCGATGGCACAGCAGAAGCGCTGAAGCAAACAAATGTAACCCAACCTGCGGTTTTCCTTCATTCTGCCATAGCCGCTTTAACGGCGCCTGATTTTCATCCGGATATGGTAGCGGGTCATTCATTGGGAGAATTTTCTGCCTTGGTCGCCAACAAATCCTTACAGTTTGAGGATGCTTTAAAACTGGTTCACCAAAGGGCTTTGGCCATGCAGGAAGCCTGTGAAATTAATCCATCTACAATGGCTGCTATTCTCGGATTGTCCGATGAGAAAGTAGAAGAAATTTGTGCTTCGATAGAAGGCCACATAGTGGTGCCTGCCAATTATAACTGTCCAGGACAGTTGGTGATATCAGGTAGTTTAGAGGGCATTCAGATCGCCTGCGAAAAACTAAAAGAGGCTGGAGCCAAGCGTGCCTTACCATTGCCTGTAGGTGGCGCCTTCCATTCTCCATTGATGGAGCCTGCCAAACTAAAACTAGAAGCTGCCATTAATTCCACCACCTTTGCTGATCCGATTTGTCCTGTATATCAAAATGTAAGTACCACTGCCGTCAGTGACGTAAATGCGATCAAAGAAAATTTAATCGAACAGCTTACAGCTCCTGTAAAATGGACACAGTCTGTGCAAAACATGACCAAGGATGGCGCCAAGCTTTTTATAGAATGTGGCCCTGGGAAAGTATTGCAAGGTTTAGTCAAAAAAATTAACAATGAAGTAGAGACCAAATCACTTGATTAATGCGGGAAAACTAATTCTGCTAGCAAAACAAATTGAGTCTATCTTCAACATTAAAGATAGACTCAATTTTTATTTTCAATACTTTGGTAAACTTCAGTAGTAGACAAAAGTTTTACGCTCGACAGCTTGCGTCCCAAAATACAAATCATTTGTAATTTCTTCAATTAATCTATCGTTCAAATAATATTTGTATTCAAACGCGGGTCAATATTCTGGGCTTATTATCTTTAAGGATCTGGCTATCAATAAATCTCTTTCATTGTATAAATATCTGTACCGATAAAAAGGGTTCTCCATTCCTGCTTCCCGGAAATGCTCTTCTCTAATTAATCGGTCATTATCATCTATGTAAAAATATTCGTGCAACTCATACATTTCATCATCACCACGCCGATAAGTGACTTCCCTACCCAGTTCATCGTACTCAAAGCGCTCATATTCTTCAAATATTCCATCGCTGTCCTCCTCCACGCGTATGGTACGACCATCATCTTCATAAAACCGTTGAAAATCAAAATCGAAAAACAGCCCCTCAGTTCCTGACCCTTTTAGCTTATATCACACCATGGCTTCACCTTCAGGCTATCCTCACATTCTTCCCTCAAAACCATAGACGACTTTCCCATCTGTGGATGTACAAAGTCAGGCAAAACCTCCGCCAAAGGCACAAGAACGAAGTTTCTATCTACCATATAAGGGTGAGGCACTTTTAATCTTTCAGTATTGATTATTTCATAATCATAATATAGAATATCGATGTCCATCGTTCTATCCCCCCATTTTATAACCCGCTCCCTTCCCAATTGATTTTCTATATTAAGAATAAAATCCAGACAATCTATAGCATCTAAATTGGTAGTCAAGACAAGCACTTGATTGAGATAAGGCGTCTTTGATTCCCCACCCCAAGCTGCTGTTTGATATATTAACGATTCCTTTTCGAGGCTCATTTGTTGAGTTAGCAGTTTTCTTGCATTTTTTAATAAAGAAAGTCTATCTCCCATATTCCCCCCTAAGCCCAATACCACCTGATGCATACTGAATTAATTAAATCAAAATCAACAGTTTTGTTAAAAATAGGTTAATTTTGAAGATTATAAAAAGAGGATAAAGATATGAAATTTTTAAGCAATGTATTGGCTGTCATTGTTGGATTGCTGATTTTCTGGGTAATTGGCTTTTTTATGCTGGCCGGAATAATCGCTATCAGCTCCAGCGGAGACCAAACGGAAATTGAAGAAAATTCTGTTCTACATATTAAACTCAATGGCATCCCAATTGTAGAAAGCGCCCCAGACGATGACTTAGGGCTGCCTCCTCTACCGTATATTGGCAACACAACCACTATAGGCCTTAATCAAATAATTAAAGCCATCCGGACTGCCGCTGAAAATGATGATATCAAAGGCATTTATCTCGAGAGTGGTATGCTATCCGCTGGGCAGGCACATATTTTAGAAATCAGAAATGAGCTCAATTCATTTAAAGAGAAGGGGAAGTTTATTGTTTCTTATTCTGAATATTATTCCGAACCCGGCTATTTTCTTAGTTCTGTAGCAGATGAAATCTACCTCAACCCAATTGGGGATATAGAATTCAATGGATTTTCCAGTGCTCCTGTATTCTTCAAAGGCATGTTTGAAAAATTGGAAATTGAACCTGTTATTTTTAGAGTAGGCGAATTTAAAAGTGCCATTGAGCCATTTATTTTAGAAAAAATGAGTGAAGAAAATCGTCTTCAAACCAGGACCTATCTAAATGACATGAATACGGTGATGGTGGAGCAAGTAGCCAATAGCCGTAATCTAGAAACTGAAAAGGTTAGAGAAATCAATGATGGCATGTTGGTTAGAAACGGACAGGATGCTTTGGATTACAAATTAATTGATGGCCTTTGGTACGATGACCAGGTAATCACACGCTTAAAGGATAAACTAGAGATTTCAGAAGAAGATGAAGACATCAATACCATTGGTATTACTGCCATCAATCAATCCGCCAAATCCAAGAACAGGCTTTCTGAAAATACCATTGCCTTGATCATTGCGGATGGGGAAATCGTAGGTGGAGAAGCCATAGACCAAATTAGTTCTGAACGGTTTCTAAAGGAAATCAGGAAAGCAAGGAAAAATGAAGATGTAAAAGCAATTGTAATACGAATAAATTCCCCTGGTGGATCGGTGGTTGCCTCTGAAGTAATTTGGAGAGAACTTTCCGAGGCCCAAAAAGAAAAGCCTTTAATCGCTTCCATGTCCAATTATGCTGCATCGGGTGGGTATTACATTGCCGCACCAGCTGACACCATCGTTGCCTATCCAAACACCATTACTGGTTCTATCGGTATTTTCGGACTTTGGTTCAATGCCAAAGGGTTATTAAACAACAAACTGGGCATCACTACAGATGAAGTCAGCACTGGAACCTACTCTAATTTGCTAGACCCTACCAAAACCATTTCGGAAGCGGAAAAAGCCATCATGCAGAAAAAGGTAGAAGAAGGTTACGATACCTTTATCAGTAGGGTTTCAGAAGGAAGAAACATGAGCCGGGAGCAAGTCTTAGCCATCGCTGGAGGTAGGGTTTGGTCAGGAAAAAAAGCCAAAGAAAATGGATTGGTAGATGTGCTTGGTGATTTTGACGATGCCATAGAAATTGCAGCTAAAAAAGCGGGAATAGCAGATGATTACAGACTTGTTGTCTATCCAAAGCAAAAAAGTGTTTTTGAACAGATAATGGAGGATTTGGGAAGTGATGTACAAAGCACCTACCAACGAATCAAATTGGGTTATTCTTATGAGATTTTCAACACACTTGAAAAAATCGAAAAATTGCAAGGAAGAATGGTTCTATTACCATTTCAATCAGAAATAAAATAACTACCTATAAAAATGAATATTTTCACCTCTTTCCGATTAAAATTGCGGTATTTCAAACTTTCTGGTTTCACGCTTTCTATAATCCTAATACTGTTTACTTTTATTCAGGCTCAAACATCATTGGCTCAAGGAAAATACAATATCGCTACTTATAATATTCGCTATGCCAATCCAAATGACGAGGGAAATCTATGGGAAGATCGAGCACCACATTTAATAAATCTCATCCGTTTTCACGAAATGGATATCATAGGCATTCAGGAAGGGCTATTTAACCAACTTGAAATGATTAAGGAAGGGCTAGACTTCCCATACATAGGCGTGGGAAGAGATACTGGAGAGAAAGAAGGAGAATTTAGTGCTGTTTTTTACAATCCTGAGAAATTTACACTTCTTGATCAAGACACCTTTTGGCTCTCTCCTACACCAGATAAACCCTCAAAAGGTTGGGATGCCTCCTTAAATAGAATTTGCACCTGGGGTAAATTCAAAACGCAAGAAGGTCAAGAATTTTATGTATTCAATGTACACTACGACCATAGGGGTCAAAAAGCTAGAGAAGAAAGCAGCAAATTAATAATCCAGAAAATTCAAGCCATTAACACACAAAATCTCCCTAGCATTTTAACAGGAGATTTTAATATAGAAGACGACAATCCTGCGTACAAGGAAATTGTAAAGGACGATAGGATGAAGGACAGTAAGATGGAATCCAAGAATCCTCCCTACGGCCCATTAGGTACTTTCACCGGTTTCAAATGGGACATGCTCCCAGAAAAAAGAATTGATTATATTTTTGTCAACGATGGTGTAAGCGTCACGCACCAAGGTACTCTTTCCGACAATTACGGTAAAAAATACCCTTCAGATCATTTCCCTGTGATGGTGAAAGTTAACATAGGCAACTAAAAATTCATTCACTTTTCCTTAGCAAAATATACAACTTTTGGTAATCCTTCTCATAAAGGTGCTCCAAAGAGTATAATTGTATTATTTTTGCACCTCAAATTGATTAGACCATGGCATTACCTACCAAATATACCCCCTCAAGCATTGAATCTAAATGGTACCAATATTGGATGGAGCACGGAATGTTTCATTCCGAACCTGACGCCAATAAAGAACCTTATTCAATAGTAATCCCCCCTCCCAATGTGACTGGCGTACTGCATATGGGCCATATGCTCAACAATACCATTCAGGACATCCTGATCCGGAAAGCGAGAATGGAAGGTAAAAATGCTTGCTGGGTACCTGGTACAGATCATGCATCTATTGCTACTGAAGCAAAAGTAGTGGCCATGCTAAAGGAACAAGGGATTGAAAAAAAATCGCTTTCCAGAGAATCTTTTCTAACCCATGCCTGGGAATGGAAAGATAAATATGGCGGTATAATACTTGAGCAGCTTAAAAAGCTAGGCGCTTCTTGTGATTGGGAAAGAACACGTTTCACCATGGACAAGGACCTTAGTGAAGCAGTGACCAATGTATTTGTAGACTTACACAAAAAAGGTAAAATTTACAGGGGCATCCGGATGGTGAACTGGGACCCAAAAGGCCGAACTGCTCTATCTGACGACGAAGTTATATTTAAGGAGATTCCTTCTAAGCTCTATTATATAAAATACCAAATAGAAGGCGAAAATGAATACCTAACGATCGCTACCACCAGGCCTGAAACCATAATGGCCGATGTGGCAATTTGTATTCATCCAGAGGATACACGTTTTTCGCATTTGAAAGGAAAAAAAGCATTGATTCCATTGATCAATAAAGCCATCCCCATCATTGAGGATGATTATGTAGACATGGAATTTGGTACTGGTTGTTTAAAAATTACTCCAGCGCATGACATTAATGATTACGAAATTGGCATCAGGCATCAATTGGAAGTAATTGATATTCTTAGCGATGACGGAACATTGAATGAAAAAGCCCAATTACTTGTCGGAGAAGATCGATTTATAGCAAGGAAAAAGATAGCAAAATTATTAAAAGAAGCAGCACAACTAGAGAAAGAAGAAGCTTATAATTCCAATGTAGGCCACTCCGAACGAACTGATGCTGTAATAGAGCCAAAACTATCGATGCAGTGGTTTATGGCAATGGAGCAAATAACCCAACCTGCTCTTAAAGCAGTTATGGATGACAGCGTGAAGCTCTTCCCGCCGAAATTCAAAAACATGTACAAAAGCTGGATGGAAAATGTAAGGGACTGGTGCATTTCTCGTCAGCTCTGGTGGGGTCACCGTATACCTGCTTTTTATCTTCCTAATGGCGAATATGTAGTTGCGGCTTCAATAGAAGAAGCGGTAATTTTGGCCAATGATAATGGGGGCAATTTCACTGCAGCTGACTTAAGGCAAGACGAAGATGTTCTGGACACTTGGTTTTCTTCTTGGTTATGGCCTATCTCAGTTTTTGATCCGGAATTCTTTAAAACAGGTAAAAAGAATGAAGACCTTGCTTATTATTACCCAACAAATGACTTGGTAACTGCCCCAGAGATATTGTTTTTCTGGGTAGCCAGAATGATAATTGCAGGATACGAATATACGGGTGAAAAACCATTTCAGAATGTATACCTAACGGGAATCGTTAGGGACAAATTGGGTAGAAAAATGTCCAAGTCACTTGGCAATTCTCCAGACCCGCTCGCTTTAATTGAGCAATATGGTGCTGATGGTGTGAGGACAGGCATGCTATTTAGTAGTCCTGCTGGTAATGACCTCCCTTATGATGAAAAACTAGTGGAGCAGGGCCGTAACTTCTCCAATAAAATTTGGAATGCCTATCGATTGATAGAAGGCTGGGAAGTTATTGAAAAGGATGAAAGCACCAATCAAACAGCAATTGACTGGTTTGAAAACCGTTTTAACCAATCCCTCGCCGAAATCGCTGACCACTTTGATAAGTTCAGGATTTCAGACGCTTTAATGTCCGTTTACAAGCTTATCTGGGATGACTTCTGCTCTTGGTACCTGGAAATGGTCAAGCCGGAATATCAAGCTCCAATAGACAAGAAAACTAAGGATAAAACCATAGTCCTTTTCGAAAACCTGATGAAGGTATTACATCCTTTTATGCCTTTCATCACCGAAGAGCTTTGGCAACAATTGGGGAAAAGAGAAACCAATGAAGCACTAATGTTATCAGATTGGCCTCAATTAGGATCGTTTGATACTAAAATCATAGAAGAGGCTTCAAAGATATTTGAGATCGTATCGCAAATCCGTAATGTAAGGGCTTCAAAAGGGATTTCTCCTAAAGAGGCTTTCGAACTTACCATACACACAAACGATCCAAAATTATACACAAAGTATGAAGCAATTGTCTCCAAACTAGCCAATATAAGCGCAATACAGTTTGGGGAAAATGTAGCCAATGCCGTTAGTTTTGTAGTCAAATCTGATGAGTTCTTTATTCCTTTGAATGAGAAAATCGATCTTGAGCAAGAACGAGAGAATTTGCAGAAAGAACTAGATTACACTTTAGGCTTCTTGAAGGCTGTTTCTAAAAAACTGCAGAATGATAAGTTTGTCAACCATGCTCCAGAAGCCGTGGTGGCCAAAGAAAAGCAAAAGATGGAAGATGCCATATCTAAGGTAAAAGCATTGGAGGACAACATTAACAAATTAGGCTAGGCTTAAGCATTTTATGCGATCCTATTTCCTCAAAAAGGGCCGCTGATGAAGCGCTTCCAAACACTTACCATATAAATACAGTAGCCCGAGTTGTGAAATAAATAAATTATTTCGCAACTCGGGCTAAACTAATATTTCAATAATTAGAGAGAGTAAACCCCTATTTAATAGTCTTAAAGGTTTTATTGTAGAGCTCTACGGATTCATTAATAATGCGCATAGCATCTTCTTTTCCTAGGAAATCTTCCACCTTCACTTCCTTATTTTCGAGTTTTTTATAATCCTCGAAAAAACGATGAGTTTCCTTCATTAAATGGGGAGGAAGTTCAGAAATATCCTCATAATAATTTACAGACTGGTCATCAGCAGCTACAGCAATGATTTTATCATCGGCTTCACCACCATCAATCATTCGCATAACTCCAATAACTTTTGCCTTTACAAGCGTCATCGAAGGAATGTCTATTTGGGAAATAATCAATATGTCAAGGGGATCACGATCCTCACAGAAAGTTTGAGGTATAAAGCCGTAATTGGCAGGATAGTGCACAGCTGAAAAAAGCACACGATCCAAAAGTAACATACCTGATTCTTTATCAAGTTCGTACTTTCCTTTACTTCCTTTGGGTATTTCTATTACTCCAGTTACGTATTCTGGTGAGTTTGGCCCAATACTCACATCATGCCAAGGGTTAATCATAAAAAAACATTTTTTAATAAAAATTAATGTTGCAAATTACCTCCATTTTATATCTCAACAAAGAACTTTGGAGAATATTAATAGGGTATCAGGATATTTAAACGTACCATACAATAGAAAATTGCGAGTTTTAACTTGTTTAAAATTCAAACATTTTTCTTTGAATAAGATTGAAGCTACTTAGGTAAAGTTATAATTCTAACAAGTCAGGAAGGTGTACATGGACTTTAGTGCCTATTTTAGGAACGGAATTAAGAATAACATGACCTTTAAGCTGTTCTATTGATTCTTTCACCATGTATAGCCCAAGGCCAGATCCCACGTTTCTTTGAGTAGCCCTGTGAAATAGATTAAAGACATCATTTTTATGCTTGTCCTCAATGCCTATTCCATTGTCAGAGACTTCAATCATCGCCCCTTTAGGATTCACTTCAATATTGATCTTTATCCATTTGCCTTCTTCGTCCTTCTGAAATTTGAAGGCATTACTGAACAAGTTATTAAGAATCACCCTAATCTTTGATTCATCTGAATGAAACACGTCTTTCTGGTCAATGGACAAAAATATTTCAATCCCATCTAGTTTCCATTTTAATTTGTATTCATTCAGTAATTGCCTAAGGATATCTTCAAATTTTATCGTGACAATTTTATTTTCGATTTTTGTTGACCTGTAAAAATCTAGCATTTTATAAATAAAATCATCTAGCTTCAAGGTCGCAGAATCTATCATCTCAAAATACTCAATTATACCCGGATCCTTTACTTCCATTTTTGCAAGTTTGGATATGCCTGATATACTCATCAGTGGGCCACGCAATTCATGTGACAAACTGTATACAAACTGATTCATCTCAGAATGAAGCTTTTGCAGTCGATTGTTCTTCTCTTTTAACTCTTTTCTGGCATTGAAAATCTCTGCTGCATTTAGGATTGCATTTTTTATCTGCTCAATGTTCCATGGTTTATCTATAAATCGATAGACCTCGCCTCTATTGATAGCGTCAATAACACTAGTAATATCGGAGTATCCTGTTAAAAGAATTCGAATCGGATCAGGATTAATTTCAACCAGTTTTTCAAAAAACTCAACCCCGGTCATACCTGGCATCCTTTGGTCCGCTATGACAACTTGAAACTCATGGTTCTTGGCAAGAATCAACCCATCCTCAGCATCTATTGCCGTTTGCACTCTAAATTCTTTCCTCAATGCTGCCTTGAATGAGTTTAGATTATTGTCTTCATCATCAATATACAGCACCTCAATCCTTTTCGTCATCTGTTATCCTTTTTGGTTAACTGGCAATGCGATATTAAAAACAGTTCCTACACCTTGCTCAGAATCCACCTTAATGGACCCTTTGTGATTTTCAATGATTGTATAAACTATAGATAGCCCTAAACCCGTACCTTGACCAACGGCCTTGGTAGTGAAAAATGGTTCAAATATCTTCTCCTTCACTTTATCTGGCATACCAACTCCATTGTCTTTAATTTGAATTCCAACCATCTCATCTTTAAAGAAAACATTTATGGTAAGTTCAGGCTCTCTACCTTCAATAGGATGATCAAGAAGTGCATGAATAGCATTGCTAATTATATTCATGAAGACCTGATTTATCTTTCCAGCCAAACATTCTACCATAGGAACGTCTTCATAATTCTTGGTTAACTTAATAACACCAGACATAGTACTATTAAGGAGAATCAATGTACTATCTAATCCTTCACGAAGATCAACTTCTTTGACATCTTGTTCATCCACTCTTGAGAATAATTTCAGACCACGTACTATCTCTACTGTCCTTTTAGCACCATCTTCCATCCCATTAAGCAATTGCTCAACTTCTTCTAATAAGTAATCGAACTCAATTTCTTCCTCCATCTCATCGAGCTGCTCTTTACTTTCCTCAGAAAACTCTAATTTGCCCTTCTCCCTATACACATCCATCAATTCGAGAATGTCTTTGAGGTCACGTTTTAAAGGAGAGATATTTGAACTAACAAAATTTATGGGGTTATTGATTTCATGGGCTATTCCTGCTGTCAACTGACCTAGAGATGCCATTTTTTCTTGATTAACAAGTTGAGTCTGCGTGTTTTGGAGATTCTTCAAGGTCAATTCTAATTCCTCTGTTCTGGATTTGACCATGTCCTCCAAATAAACGTTTTGTTCCTTGATTAGTCTTTCATTCTCTTTGACAGCTTCAAGCTTGTCTAACTGCTCATCTTCTTTCTCCTTCTTCAAAATATTAATTTTATCAGCCAAAGCAAAAGAAAGCAATAATGCTTCAATGGCAGTTCCCGCAAGTAAAGGTGCATTCGCATAGGAACCCAAATTAATTATCATCAGGTTATGAAGTATTAGCACTACCAGCCCGATCAAAAGGAAACTCCAGGCCAGCAAAAAGAAATAAGCAGACCTATTACCTCCTCGCGCGGCTACTATCCCTATAGTGAAAAAACAAACAACAAATATAAGCCCGTTCAAATCCATCATGGAATAGCTTATTTCAACAAAGCCCATTTGCCACAGCACCAGGGATATCACATAGGACAAGGGGATTAGGTAAAGGTATTTCTCATATTTAGGAATGTATTCATTGGTTCTCAGGAACAACTGAATAAATGGAATAACAAAGACACTGGACAGGGTAGTAAACCCAATTATACTCAACTCATATAGGAATACGTCCTTTTGAAGCAGGAAGTAAGAATGTCCAGAAATAGAGAGCTGAGCCAGCCCAATAAACAAAATATAGAAACAATAAAATAAATAAACCCTATCCTTAACAGCGAAATAGAGGATCAGGTTGTAAAGAAAAAGCGCAACCATTATTCCAAAGTAGAAACTTATGATAATGAGGCGCAGACTATAATTTGAATAAAAAGAGGAGTAGGGATAAATAAAGGCCTCAAATTTTAAAGGCACTTTAGAATAAACTCTTAGAACAACTGAAGAACTAAATTCATTGTCAAGCTGAAGATTAAAATATGGATTTGGGTTGCGCAGGGAGTTTTCGCTCTTCAAGACAGTACCTGACAACTCTTTATAAACCAGTTCTCCATTTCTATTGAACCGGTATAATTCCACCTCCCTAAATGATGGGTTGCTGATTTCAAGAAAGTAAACACTGTCTTTATTTAACCAGCCAAAATCATCTAGATCGAGTTTTACGAATAAATCCTTTTTAACGGCCCCAAGGTCCACACCTCCCAGAGCTATAGAATCGAAGGCAGTTAGGTCTAAATCCTCACCAATGGCATCTTGTTCTCCAAAAAAATAGGAATAATTGGTAAATCGTAAATCATCATCCTGTTTTAACATCCCCAAAAAGGAAATTATTGGCAATATCACCACCACTAATGAAAGGATTGTTAAAGATGCATATTTGAAATAAGTCTTATTTTTCATTCTGTGGCTTAGGGATTTGAAGTTCAAACTGTAATTCCATTTCACCTTTCGGACCACTCTCTACAGTATTAAAATTAATTTTATTCCTTAATTCAAATATATAATTCCTTTCCGTTTCCTGAGCGTGAGACAGTTCAGGTATATCATTGATCTCTAAAGCTGTTGCTATCAATCCTTCTTTTGGATAATAAAACGAACCATTATCTCCTAGAACGGTAATTATCTCATAGCCAACGCTCTTAGAGATACTCAATGTTACAGGAGAACTTAGACCAAAAAGCTTTTTCAAATTCAACTGTGGAAGAATGGCAATTCCAACCCTAACCAAATAAATACTTCCAATCCCATATCCTGCAACCTCTCGGCTATTCCACAAGCCACAATACTCGGCTACTTCCAGGTCTTTAAACTCTGCCAGATAAGCACCAATTTTAGGATCAATTTCTTTAATTGCCAATTCAAAGGGCAAGGGGAAATATTCCGTTCTTAATTGAATTCTACCTCCACCTAATATTCTTTGATCCTCCATGGACTCAAAAAGAATCAGGTAAACATGGGGATTCAAAGCCCATGACCTATCAGCGGATGTCACTTTCGTAATTCCATAAGATTCTAAAACCTTATGGTGACCGAAAATATACTTTTCGGTAGCATCGACATCATCAATGGCTCTAACTATCCTAACTCTAACTTTCATTAAAATCGATTATCTTGTCCAGATCAACATAAAACCTTCCTGATTTTACTTTGTGATTCAAAAGTAACAGTCTTGCATAATGACAACAAGCTGCTCCACCTAAAAACACAGAGGATGCAAGTTGAGGCCACGATGTTATGGTTTTTCCCAATTCAGAAAAACTAAATTTTACCCTTGGCGAAAGGTTATCAAATTGTAATAGAGACATCATTATATCCTTAGCCTTTTCTTGCAGCTTAGAAATAATTTCTCCCTCTGGGCCATATTCAGTTAATAGTCCATGAAAAATCAATCTCTCCGGTTCCTGATCAAACCTTTCGATATCAATCATACCACGGTCACTTGTATCCATCATTACAGGTATTTTAAGAGCCTTTGCTTTTATTCTACTCAGAATTTTAATTGGTAAACTATCACATTCTTCAATCAATAGATCCATTTTTCCGTTTAAGTTAAAAAAATCATTGATATTATCCTCGATAATCCCCTCATTATATAATGTAACTTTTAAATATGGGTCTATTTCAGCAATTTCTCTAGCAACAATCCATGATTTCTTTATACCAATATTGTACACACCAGTTCTTATGCGATTCATATTGCTCAAATCCAAGGTGTCAAAATCAGCAATTCTCAACTCTCCGAAACACCTTTCCATCGCCAGACTTATTGCCACACTCTGCCCGACAGATAGACCTATTATGCCAATAATCTTATTCTGAAGCAAGTCCTGCTCTTCATCTGTGATTTTGTAGCGATTCCGAATGGTACGTAATTTTACAAAATCTTTTTCCTCCAATATTCGTACTGCCGTATTGCGCCATGGATAAAAAACCCAGACCCCATTTTCAGATTCGGAAAATCCAGAATTTGAGAAATATTCATTTTTTTTTTCTGCTGCTTCCTCATGAGACAACTTTCTCTTAGGGTTTTGCGTTTTTATGAGTTCTGAAAGTTGTAAATCAAAAGAATCAAAAAACATTACCTTACCTGTTTCTTTAAGCTGTTTGAGATCTTTTTTGTCCTTCTTATTTCGAGGTGAGAACAAAACAGGCTTATAGGCCTGATTAAACTCATTAATCTTAATTGAGTTTTCCATAAATATTAATAACTGAAAAAAGGATATACTGTAAGTAAAGTTATATTTTTGTAATTACAAATAATCAAGTGAGTAGAATTAATTTAATATTTTTTGATTTTCAGGTTTAAATTTATTAATTTATAGAATAAACTTTTGAATATAAATATATTAAGTTTAAACTAGTAAATTATATTTGAAGAAGAGCGATAATTTGCTTAAAATTAAAAATTGAATTTCTTGTTCTTAGCAATTTATTGTGGTATTTCGAAACTTAAGGTATGGAAAATAATAAAATCAGAATCCTCTATGTGGATGATGAGGTCAACAACTTAAAAGCGTTTAAGGCCACTTTTAGAAGGGAATATAAAATATTTTTAGCAGATTCTGCTGACGAGGGAAGAGACATACTGCTTCAGGAAGACATTGACATTATCATTACTGATCAAAGAATGCCTAAGGAAAACGGGGTAGATTTTTTGGAGTCAATTATTCCTATGCATCCAGATCCTATGCGTATTTTACTTACGGGCTATACTGATATTCAAGCGGTTATTGATGCTATCAATAAAGGAAAAGTGTATCATTATCTTACAAAACCCTGGGAAGAAGACTATCTCAGAACGGTAGTAAAAAATGCCTATGAAGTTTTTTCGTTAAGAAAGGAGAATAAGCAATTAACAGACAGCTTGCTCAAAGCCAATGATCAATTGGAGTTTCTCCTTAGGCAAAACCTCCTTTCCTAACTTTGTTTTAAGGATAGTCCTTTTTTAATATCTGGCGGCCAGTAACAATTGAAGCTCCTTGTGGGTCATTTGAAATTTTCGGCCCAAATGTGCACTAGTAAGACTGCCACGGTAGGTATATACCCCTTTCATGAACCATTTATAATTGAAAACCATTTCTTCTGGCCCTCCTATATCTGCCATCTGAAGTAAAATGGGGGTAAAGATATTACTAAGGGAATAGGAGGCTGTCCTTGAAACTCTCGATGCGATGTTTGGTACGCAGTAATGGATAACGCCATGTTTTTTAAACACTGGCTCGTTATGGCTGGTCATTTCTGCTGTTTCTATACATCCGCCTTGATCTATACTTACATCAATGATAATGCTTCCTTCCATCATTTGAGAAACCATTTCCTCAAACACAACTATTTTTGACCTACCCTTCTCTGCTCTAAGCGCTCCTATGACAACATCTGACTCCTTTAAGGCCTGACCTAAGACGTAATTGTCTATGGTAGATGTAAACACTTGCTGACCGAGGACCTGCTTAATTCGCCTTAATTTATATATTTGGTTGTCAAATATTTTAATGTTAGCACCAAGACCTAAAGCTGTTCTGGCCGCATACTCAGCCACTGTTCCAGCACCAATAATTACAACCTGAGTAGGCGGAACCCCAGTTATCCCCCCTAGAATTAATCCTTTACCGTCATTCACGCTGTTGAGGTACTCCGCAGCCACTAGCATGGCAGTGCTACCCGCTATTTCACTCATGGCCCTCACCACAGGCATGCCTCCTACTTTATCTTCCAGATTTTCAAAAGCTACTGCGGTAATTTTCTTCACATTCAGTTGCTGAATAAATTCGGCTTTTTGCTTGCCTAACTGGAGAGCTGAAATCAAACATGAACCTTGGCGCATATAGCCAATTTCCTCAGCAGAGGGGGGCTCAACCTTTAAAACTACCTCAGCATCAAAAGCCTCCTGACTGGTATAAACAATCCTTGCTCCAGCATCTGAATAATCCTTATCAGAAAATTTTGATAATTTACCAGCATTGGTTTCAACGACTACCCGCTGTCCATTGTTAACTAACAAAGTCACTGCCTCGGGCGTAAGAACGACCCGCTTTTCTTGATCAGCCGTTTCCTTAGGTATGCCAATCAATATTGGAGGACCTTTCCTCTTTAAACGGTCCATAGATTCCTGGGTGTACACCAAAGGCTCTTCGGCAATTTCGGTAAAACCTGTTTTACCTATCATTGATTGATGGTTTTAATGGCAATATTTCTTTTTTCAACTTGATCACTCTCAATCGTAATTAATGCGAATTTATCTGGCAAAAACATAGGGATTTTTTCTGCCCATTCTACAAAACAATAATTGCCACTGGAGAAATATTCTTCTATCCCCATGTCCAAGGCTTCCATTGGATCCTCTATTCTATAGAAATCAAAATGATACACTGGATCCCCTTGATCACTTGTGTACTCATTAACTATTGAGAATGTAGGACTGCTTACAGGGTCTATGATATTGAGTTTTTCGCATATCGCTTTTATCAAAGTGGTTTTACCCGCTCCCATATCTCCTTGGAAAACCCAAATTTTCATATCCCTGCATAAATCAATGATTGCCTCAGCAGCATTTGAAATCTCACTAATATGATCGCAAAATATTCGTTTCAATTAAAATTATTTTGGCTGCAAATGTACAATAGGAATAATCATTTCTTCAAGAGAAACCCCTCCATGTTGGAAAGTATCCCTATAATAGTTTACGTAATAATTATAGTTATTGGGATAGGCAAAGAAATAATCCTCTACAGCAAATACATAACTGGATGAAATATTCAAACGAGGAAGCCTCGCTTCATCCGGATTATCTATTTCAAAGACCTTTCCCGATTCAAAATTAAGGTTTTTTCCTTGTTTATACCTTAAGTTGGTGGTAACGTTTCGATCTCCGATGATTTTATAAGGTTTATTCACACGTTTGGTTCCATGATCAGTTGTTACAATCACCTCTGCACCTGCGGCGCTAATTTTCTTAAAAAGCTCAAACAAAGAGCTATGCAGGAACCAACTTATGGTCAAAGAGCGATAGGCAGATTCATCTGGGGCCAATTCTCTGATCATTTTCATATCAGTCCTGGCGTGTGACATCATGTCCACGAAATTATACACCAAAACATTCAACTCATTTTTCATCAAGTTGGGAAACTGATCCAATACTGCTTTCCCTTGGTTGGTTTGCAATATTTTATTGTAGCTTGAACGAATAGAAAGACGGTTCTTTTTTAAATTAACCTTCAAAAATTCGGCTTCGTTGTTGTTTTTCCCTTCATCTGTATCTTCACCTTCCCATAAATCAGGATGCGATTTAGCCATTTCAAGAGGCATCATACCACTGAACAAGGCATTTCTTGAAAAGGCTGTCGTTGTAGGCAGTATGCTATAATAGGTCCCATTCTCCTTAACCAAAAAGTAATCTCTCAGTTGGGTTTCTATCATCTCCCATTGATCCAGTCTTAAATTGTCAATTACAATAAAAAACAAAGGCTTATCCGTTTCAATTTTTGGAAACACATGTTTCTTCATCACCTGATGGGACAAAACAGGCTTGCTAACGTTAGGCACATTTAGCCATTCCAGGTAATTTTCTTTTATAAATCGGGAAAAGTTTGCATTTGCCTCTACTTTTTGAGTTTCAAGCACTTCCTGCATACTTTTATTTTCGGTTTCATCTATTTCAAGTTCCCAATAGGTAAGCTTTTTATAGATATCTGCCCACTCTTCATGGTCAATAGCATCATTGTAAGCCATACTTATATTCCTAAAATCCTGTTGATAGGATAAGTTGGTCTTTTCACTTATCAGTTGTTTGTTTTGAAGGATCTTCTTCACTGAAAGCAAAATTTGATTCGGATTTATGGGCTTGATTAAGTAATCAGCAATTTTTCCACCGATAGCATCATCCATGATATGCTCTTCTTCACTCTTGGTGATCATCACCACAGGTATTTGTGGTTTAATGGTTTTGATTTGCTGAAGGGTTTCTAGACCTGTCATACCAGGCATCATCTCATCCAAAAAAATCACATCGAAATTATCTTCCTCTACCTTTTCAACAGCATCTAATCCACTATTCACCGTAACAATGTCATAGCCTTTTTGTTGTAAAAATAATATATGTGGTTTTAGGAGATCGATCTCATCATCTGCCCATAATATTTTGAAATTTTGCATATCAATTGGTTTAATTCTTTTTTAGTTTAATTACTTTTGGCAAGATACCTCTATGAACAGGACATTGAAAAGTTATAAAATCATAAATGACCCAGTATACGGGTTTATCAACATTCCTAGTGAGCTGATTTTTGCCGTCATTGACCACCCTTACTTTCAAAGGTTACGTAGAATCAAGCAGCTTGGTTTGACGGATATGGTTTACCCCGGCGCACTGCATACACGATTCCATCATGCCATTGGAGCGATGCACCTTATGAGCATCACTTTAGACCAGCTCCGGAATAAAGGTATAGAGATTTCTGAGACCGAATATGAAGCTGCACTACTCGCCATCTTGCTCCATGATATTGGCCATGGCCCATTTTCTCATGCTTTGGAATCAATATTACTAGAGGGCCAACATCATGAAACACTTTCACTCCTCTTTTTTGACGAATTAAATAAGCAATTTCATGGCCAGCTTTCACTGGCGAGAAAAATATTTGTTGGAAGTTACGAAAGAAAATTCTTTCACCAACTTGTATCTAGCCAATTGGACATTGATAGGTTGGATTATTTACAAAGAGATTGTTTTTTTACAGGGGTATCAGAAGGCACTATAGGGGCAGATCGTATCATTAAAATGATGACCATCGTAAATGATGAAGTTGTCATCGAGGAGAAAGGAATTTACAGCATAGAAAATTTCTTAAACGCGAGAAGACTTATGTACTGGCAAGTTTACCTGCATAAAACGACTGTCTGTGCCGAGAAAATGCTAATTAATCTGATCTTAAGAGCAAAGGACCTTGGGCGTGCAGGGTATCCACTGCCAGGCTCCATTGAGTTCATAGGTTTTTTGAATAATGACCTACCCAAAACAGGTAATATTGAAAACCCAGATTGGCTGGATGATTTTGCGCAACTAGATGATTTGGATATTTGGGGAGCCATCAAACTTTGGAAAGACCTTGACGACGTAGTACTAAGCCAAATCTCAAAAATGTTTTTGACTAGAAATTTGTATAAAATACATCTTAGCAACCTGCCACTAACTACTAGCAAAGTAGCTGATATGAAATCGAAAGTTCAAAAAAAGCTAATGGTTTCCGACAAAGAATTAAATTATTTTTTCTCAGAAGGTGAAATAAGCAACTATGGCTATTTGAAAGAAAATAAAATTTTAATCCTGACTAAAAAAGGGGAAGTTTTGGATGTAGCAACGGCAGCAGATTTACCAAATATAAAAGCCATGAGTAAAATTGTTAAAAAATACTATGCTTGTCATGCTAAAAACATAACTTTACGTTAAAAATTAATTAATACCTAATGGAATTTACCGTCGATCAAATTGCTCAACTTTTGGATGGAACTGTAGAAGGTGATGGTTCGCAGGTGATCAATAACCTGGAAAAAATCCAGGAAGGAAAACCAGGAAGCATAGGTTTCCTCGCTAATTTAAAATACGAAAAACACCTATACAGCACCAATTGCTCAGCAATTATTGTTTCAAAGGACTTTGTACCACAAAAATCCTATACGGCAACATTGGTAAAAGTGACAGACCCTTACTCTGCTTTTTCCAAGTTATTGGAAAGCTATGCAGCCCTCACCAGACCAAATCCACTTGGTATAGAAGAGCCCAGTTTTTTTGGAAAGGACAGTACCATTGGGGAGGGATTTTACCGAGGAGCATTTTCCTACATAGGTAAAAACTGCACAATCGGAGACAATGTTAAAATTTATCCTCAGGTATTTATTGGGGACAATGTCACCATTGGTAACAATTGCGTATTTCATCCGGGTGTAAAAATTTACGCTCAAACAAAAATAGGTAGCTACTGCGAAATCCACGGCGGAACGATTATTGGTAGCGATGGTTTTGGTTTTACCCCTCAGCCGGACGGTACCTATAATAATGTACCTCAGTTAGGAAATGTCATCTTAGAAGATCATATTAGCATAGGTTCTAATTCCACCATAGATTGTGCTACTATGGGGTCAACGCTAATTAAAAATGGGGTAAAAATAGACAATCATGTTCAGATTGCTCACAATGTCACTTTAGGAGAAAACACAGTTATTGCTGCTCAAGCAGGTGTAGCTGGCTCTACAGTAATAGGTAAAAACTGCGTTTTAGCAGGGAAATCTTCTATTGTTGGGCACATTGAACTGGCCGATAACACTACTATTGGAGGTAATACTGGTGTAATGAAATCAGTAACTGAACCAGGAACAACTTTATTTGGTTTTATAGGTTTTGATGTAAAAGCTTTCTTAAAATCTTATTCTGTATTCAAAAAACTACCTTTACTTCAGGACAAATTAAGAGAGCTGGAAAAAAAACAATAAATTCGCAATCTGAATTGGTCCACCTCTAGTAAATAGTTATTTATTTTAATGAAAGTAAAACAGCATACCATAAAAAAACAAGTTACCGTGAACGGTGTAGGTTTACACACGGGAATTGTAGCTAACATGACCTTTGTACCAGCGAGCCCTAACCATGGATATAAATTCCAAAGAATGGATCTGGAGGGTCAGCCTATTATTGATGCAGATGTGGATAATGTTGTAGACGTTTCTCGAGGCACCACCTTAGAACAAAGCGGTGCAAGAGTATTCACAGTCGAACATGTGCTTGCAGCGCTTGTAGGGATGGAAATAGACAATGTACTTATCCAGCTTAATGGCCCTGAGCCTCCAATTTTGGATGGTAGTAGCATACAATTCATAAACGTCCTGGAAGAAGCAGGGCTTGAGGAACAAAATGCGCTAAGGAGATTTTTTGAAGTCCCAGAAAGCATTCATTACAAAGACAGCGCGAGAGAAGTAGAGATGGCAGCTTTGCCGCTAGACGACTTTAGGGTTACGGTGATGGTAGATTATAACTCACCTGTTTTGGGAAGTCAGCACGCTTCTATTACGGACATTGGCCAATTTAAAAGCGAAATCGCTTCCTGCAGAACATTTTGTTTCTTGCATGAGTTAGAAATGCTATACAAAAACAACCTGATACAAGGTGGAGACCTTAACAATGCCATAGTGGTTGTGGACAGGGTTGTCGAGGAGGCCGAACTAGCTAATCTAGCCAAAATGTTTAACAAGCAAAAGGTTGAAGTAAAGAAAGAAGGCATTTTAAACAATGTAGATCTAAGGTATAAAAACGAACCAGCGAGGCATAAACTGCTAGATGTGATCGGTGACCTGGCTTTGGTAGGGCGTCCACTTAAAGCTCAAATTTTAGCAGCCAGACCTGGGCATGCGGCCAATGTCGCTTTTGCAAAAAAAATAAAGCGGGCTATGGAAAAGGCAGGCCCTATGCATATCCCATACTACGATCCAAAATCACCTCCAGTTTTAGATATAAATCAAATAAGTAATATTTTACCTCATAGGTATCCTTTCCAATTATTAGACAAGGTCATATACCTGGATGATAAAGTGGTAGCAGGCGTGAAAAATGTAACCATCAATGAACCTTTTTTTATGGGACACTTCCCAAATAATCCGGTCATGCCAGGCGTTCTTCAAGTGGAAGCCATGGCGCAAACAGGGGGTATTCTCGTTTTGAGTACTGTTGAGGATCCTGAGAACTATTGGACCTATTTCCTTAGCATAGAAAATTGCAAGTTTAGGAAAATGGTTATACCTGGTGACACATTAATTTTTAAATGTGAATTACTGAACCCAATCAGAAGAGGAATAGCAAAAATGAAAGGGGAGGCATTTGTAGGTAATGCCTTGGTTTGTGAAGCCATAATGACTGCCAGCATTGTAAGAAAAGACGCATGATCAGTAAACTATCCGAAGTAAGTGAAAAGGCCCGTTTGGGAGAAAATGTTTCAATAGAAGCTTTCTCGTCCGTTCATCCTGATGTTGAAATTGGTGATGGCACATGGGTAGGCTCTAATGTAACCATCTACCCTGGAGCCAGAATAGGTAAAAATTGCAGAATTTTCCCTGGTGCAGTAATCTCTGCTATTCCTCAAGACTTGAAATTCAGTGGTGAATCGTCCCTTGTGGAAATAGGAGACAATACGACCATTCGTGAATTTGTAACTATTAACAGGGGAACTGCTGACAAACAAACCACCAAAATAGGGCATGACTGCCTGTTGATGGCCTATGTACATATCGCACATGATTGCTTGATTCAAAATCGCGTAATTATTGCGAACTCTGTGCAGGTTGCAGGACATGTAACCATAGATGACTGGGCTTTTGTAGGAGGCAGTAGTGCCATACACCAATTTGTGAAAATTGGGATGCACAGTATGATTTCAGGCGGATCTTTGGTAAGGAAAGATGTGCCCCCATTCACTAAAGCAGCAAGGGAACCTTTAAGCTATGCAGGTGTAAATTCATTGGGGTTAAGGCGAAGAGGGTTTGAAAGCAAAACCATCAGTGAGATTCAAGAAGTTTATCGTTTTCTTTTTTTAAATAACTGGAACAATAGCAGGGCCTTGGAAGAAATAGAAATTAATCTTCCTGCCACAAAGGAACGTGATGAGATAGTTAATTTCATTCGATCATCTGAAAGAGGTGTAATGAAAGGATATATTCAGTAATATGTTATCTGTAAAGCTGGAAGGAGGAGGAAAGAAATTTCAGCGTGAATGGATATTCAGAAACCTAGACCTTGACTTCACTGAAGGTACAAAATCGGCAATCATAGGAAGTAATGGTTCTGGAAAATCCACATTAATCAAATGCCTCTCCTCTCAAATGCCACTTACTGAGGGAAAGTTGCATTTTACTCTGAATAAAAAAGAGGTGTTAGAAGAGAATATTTACCAGCACCTGACCATTAGTGCTCCCTATCTGGATTTTCCTGAAGAGTTTTCTTTAAAGGAATTTTTGAGTTTTCATTTTAAATTCAAAAAACTTATAGATGGAATTGATATTCCTCGGCTAATCGAACTGATGTACCTTGAAAACTCAATAAATAAACCATTAAATTATTTTTCTTCGGGCATGAAACAAAGGCTAAAATTGGGCATTTGTTTTTTCTCCGATGCGCCATTTTTACTATTGGATGAGCCTACCTCAAATCTCGATGAGCGAGGAATTAGCTGGTACAGAGATTTAGTAGAAAAATACAGTAGCAAAAAGTGCCTGCTTATCGCCTCAAATGACACAAGAGAATTCGATTTTTGTGAAAAAATTGTTTCAATTGAAGATTATAAACTAAAGCGAATACTTTGATAAAATTCGGAAATGATTAATTTTACTTTTTAAGGATATGATTATGAGAACGCTAGTAAACAATTATTTGATTTTTATTTTGTTCGTGTTTGCAGCTTGTACGGAAAGTGGGACCGAAGATCCTAAAAAAACACCTGAAGAAATTGCAACCGAGCTGCTGACAGGTGCAAGTGGCAGCCAAACCTGGTCCTTAGAAAATGGAGGCTCCGTTTCGAAAGATGGGGCTACGGTTACATCCGACTTTAGCGGTTTTGAAATTCGCTTTATTGCCAATAATGCGGGCAATACCTATACGTCAAAAAACAGTAACTTGCTTTTCGACACCAATGGTAACTGGGCCTTTTCAGGAGCTAACTTTGATAAAATTATTCTTTCGGGAATTCAGCCAGCATCAAACAAAGAGATTTCCTTTACTAAAAATCAGGAGAAATTACGTTTGGAGTTTGTGGTTCCTGCACCTCAGAATGCCCGAGTAGATGCATTGGCAGGCTTCTATGTTTTTGACTTGACAATTATTAATTAAACAAACCCGATTAAAAATGTTCAAATACCTCTTTACCCTTTGTTTCCTTTTTTCTTCAGCATTAATGGCTCAGGAAAAGCAAGTAGCGGCAGTAGAAAGTGCCGTCACCGAATTGGTCAATGCCATGGTGGCAGGTGATGCTTCCCGTCTAGAAAAGATCACAGATTCTGAATTGACTTATGGGCACTCTAGTGGCTTATTAGAAAACCAAAGTGAATTTATCGAAGCATTAAGTTCAGGCAATTCCAATTTCACAGAAATAAACATCGAGAATCAAACCGTAAACATTACTGGAAAAATTGCACTTGTTAGGCATTTTTTAATTGGAAAAACTCTCAATAAAGGTAGCGGTCCTGAACCTGTAAATCTTGGCGTTTTGACCGTTTGGCACAAAAAAGGAAAAAGCTGGATTTTACTTGCTCGTCAGGCATACAAAAGATAATTAGATGGGGAGGGGTAACATTCATCAGTGCTTTTTAATTTTTAAACTGCACCAATGTTACCCCAGAGCCTCCTCTATCCGCATGCTCGTCCGAAAACCCTGCCACCGAGGAAGTACTTCTTAAGAGGTTCCTTGTTAGCTCCCTTAGAATACCATCCCCTTTTCCATGAATTACTTTGACATCATTGATGCCCAACATAAATGCGTCATCAATGAAATTTTGAACCAAAATTAATACTTCTTCCCCTCTTTTCCCTCTTATATCCAGATTTGGTGAGAAATTTGCCATCTTTGAAGAGGTGTCGTAAGTAATTCTTTTTTCTATCGCTCTCTTTTCCTTTTTAAGAGACGTATTTGATATTTTTTCCAATCGATTTAGATTCACCGTAGATTTAAGGTCACCAATAGTGACAGATACCTGCTTCCCTTTAATTCCAAGGACTTCTGCTAAGGCTCCATTGTCTTTAATTCTCACTTGGTCCCCTACGCCAATTGCCCCACTTTCAACCTTGATTGTTTCTCTTGGTTCAACAGGCTTTTTCTCGGGCTTTATTGCTGCCTTATGTGCATCAAACTCTTTCCTTATCTGTTTGGTTGTTTCTTTGTTTGCTTGAGATTCTTTGATAGAACGAATGGTATTCTCGATTTTCCGATTGGTATCATCTAGCAATACCTTGGCTTGCGCTTTGGCTTCATTTAAAATAACCTTTTGTTGACCATCTAAAGTCGCTTTTAGTGAATTGTACTCCCTTAGCTTGATGGCAAGCAACCTGTCTTTCCGCTCCACTTCAGCCATCAGGTTTTCATATTTACTTTTCTCACTTTCAACTTTGAGCAGCAACTTATCATACCGTACTCTCGTTTCTCCGATTTGTGCTTTCGCATGAAGAACAATTTCTTCAGGTATTCCTATTTTACCGGCAATTTCAAAAGCAAATGAGCTTCCTGGCTTTCCAATCTCAAGCTCATAAAGTGGCTCAAGCCTATCCACATCAAACCTCATTGCACCATTTACCATTCCCTGACTTTTGGAAGCCAGTTGTTTCAAGTTACCATAGTGAGTGGTAACCAAGCCAAAAGCACCTGACTTGTTCAAGGCCACCAATAGGGCTTCCGCTATTGCACCACCAAACTGCGGCTCTGTTCCAGTACCAAATTCATCAATGAAGAATATCGTTTTTTTATTGGCAAAGAAAGTAAAGTGCTTCATGTTCATCAAGTGTGAACTGTAAGTACTCAAATCGTTCTCTATATTTTGTTCGTCTCCTATGTCTATAAAAAATTGATCGAAGATGGCACATTTTGATTTCGGCTCCATCGGAACAAGCAAACCACATTGGTACATAAATTGCACAAGGGCTACAGTTTTAAGGGTAACGGACTTTCCGCCTGCATTTGGGCCTGAAATTACCAATAACCTATTGTTAGGATTCAGGTGAATGGTTACAGGTACAATTTCTTTCTTCTGCTGCTTGAGCGACATTTCCAGGAGTGGATGTCTGGCTTTTACCCAAGACATTTCTCTTTCTTTAACCATCTCCGGATTTATGCCATTGATTTTTACAGCAAATTTGGCCTTCGCTCTAATGAAATCAACCATTCCTAGAAAATAAAAGGCCCTTCTTAAGGTTGGTATGAATTCTCTGAGCTCGTCAGTTAGTCTCATAAGGATCTTCTGAACTTCCCTCCGCTCCATGTATAGGAGATCTTTGATATCATTATTGATGTCCAGAACTTCTGCAGGCTCAAGGTACACTGTTTGCCCTGTTGCCGATTCATCGTGGATAAATCCTTTGATACGCCTTTTATACTCAGCCAATACAGGAATGACCATTCTGCCTCCCCTTATAGTAATAGAGGCATCTTCAGGGGTAAACCCTTGCGCTTTTGCTGTCCTATAAATACTATCAAGTACTTTCCGAATTCTATTTTCTTCGTAAGAAAGTTGGGTTCGGACAAGGTTCAATTCCTTGGAAGCATTGTCCTTCATTCTACCCTTGTCATCAAGTACTTTATCTATACTAAACTCTAAAGGTATATTGTCTTCTACCATTCCCAAAAGTTGGTACAATTGGGGGTATTCTTCTGCATTTTTCTTAAAAAAAAGAACACAGCCAGAAAGTGTTTTTAATCCGAGTCGAATCTCATGAAAATCTTCTTCAAAGAGAAAAGTCCCTTCAATCTTCGCTTTGTTTAGATAAGGGTAAATATTAATATAATTATTACTAGGGAATGGATCACCTGAGACCAATATCTGTCTAAACTCCTCAGTTTGAGACAAAAGCCTACTAAGTAATCGTCGGTCTTTCGAAAAAGCAATTTTTTTTACAAAATCAGCCCCCAGAATACCTGTGCATTCTTGTCTGATTAAATCTTTGATCTTGTCAAAGTCTATTTTCTCCTCTAAATTATCAGGATATAATTTCATTTATGGCTGTTGGTTTTGCTGCGCTTCTTTTTCTTTGACTGACAATGAATCAATTGCCCGTTCATATAAATATTCCATTTTGGCGGCATCCCTCAAATAAAATTCCAAACTTTTAACATAAACTGAATCAGGGATACCGTACTTTTCAAAAATACGCCTTTCCAAAATCGGATAAAGGACCTTGGAAGAATCATACGGAATGGAGAGGGACTGCACAAAGCCCTCTGTCATATGTATTTCCACAAGAATATTGACCATGGTGTCTTCAGATAAAATATCATCTGAACCATTATTATCGCGACAGGAAATCGTCCCGAGAAGAAAAGCAAAAGCTATACATAGGTGTTTCACATTTCAAAATTACCTAATTCCTTTTAAAATTGACAATAAGTATAGGCTAAGTCGTTTTATTATTCGAATGAGACTGCTAAATTAGGCCTCTGATTCAAAAATGAAAATGAACCAACTGATAAAAAAGCTTAGAAAATATGAAATCCTACTCAGGAAAGTGGCGAATAGTCATCTCCAAGGGGATCATCTCTCTATTTTCAAGGGTGCCGGCCTAGAGTTTGACGATCTTCGTCCCTATCAGTATGGTGATGATGTGAGAACTATTGAATGGAAAGTTTCTGCAAAAGGACATGGGACATTTGTCAAAACCTTTAAAGAGGACAAAGACCAAAGCATTTATTTCCTTTTAGATGTCAGCGGATCCCAAGATATCGGTAGCAAAGTGCGTAAAAAAATTGACCTCGGTAAAGAAATTGCAGGGGTATTGACACTGGCATCCGTTCATGAAGGATCACAAGTGGGACTAGTAAGTTATTCTGATCAAAAAGAAACCATTATTACCCCAGGTAAAGGAACTCGACAAGCAGTTAAAATCATAAAAGGAATATTTAATTCAGAAACAAAATCAAAAAAAACAGACCTTAACGGCTTGTTTACATTTTGTCTCAACCTTATTAAAAAAAGGTCTATTCTTTTCGTCATATCAGATTTTATAGATGAAGAATATGAAAGGCCTTTAAAAGCCTTGGCTTTCAAACATGATTTAGTTGTATTGCAAATGACTGATCCAATAGAGTCGGCTTTGCCTTCTTTAGGTATAATTCCTGTTTTTGATAAAGAGGAAGATAAAACCACTTGGGTAAATACTGCTTTCGGTGGATTTTCGAAAAAAATCGCCACGTCATTTACTAGCGACAGGACCAACCTCAAAGATTTTTGCAAAAAGAACCAGATCAATTATCTTCAGATAGCAACTGATCAGGACATCGTCCTACCTTTGATGGAATTATTTAAGTTGAGAAATAAAACCATGAAACGTGGATAGAATAGTAAAACTAGGTTGTTTGGTTATCTTTCTTATCTCATCTATTCCCTTTGCTCAAGGGCAAGATGTTGTGGTAGAAGGATATTTTTTGCAGGATTCTGCAAAATTAGGGGAAAGAGTAGGCTATGTTTTAAAATCTAGCTATCCAAGTGATGTACCTGTAATATTCCCAGATTCAACTTATAACTTTGGGAATTTTGAATATTTGAACAAACAGGTATTTTCTTCCCTTTCAGAAGACAGTCTCACCTTGGACAGTGCCGTTTACTGGATTTCAAATTTCTCTTTAGATTCGGTGCAAGCTTTTCGCATGCCTGTGTTTGAAGTGCTAAACTATGACAGTATCAGTCATTTCCCTCAACCTGCTATGCTGGGGCTGACACTAACAATAGATGAAATACCTGAAGAACTGGCTTTCGAAGAAAACAACAGCTACCTCAATATACCTGTTGCTTTCAATTACCCATATTTAATCATTGGCATTTCAGTTCTGGTAATTCTAATAGTGCTCGCCTTCCTGGTATTTGGAAAAGGCCTCTTTAAGCGTTGGAAAGCTTATAGGGAACGAAAAAAATGGCGCACATTCATCTCCAATTGGGAAGGCTCTATGAATTCCCTAGTGAAAAACCCAGGTATTCAGGAAGCAGATGAGTTGTTGGGATTATGGAAAAATTATTTAGAGAATTTAACCGGCCTACCCTACAAGGAGTGGACCGCTACCGAAATCTCGGTTCACCTAAATAAACCAGAGATAATTAAGGACTTTAGAAAAGTCGAACTCATTATTTATGCCAACCGCGTAGATGATAATATTCAGGAAGCCTGTGATAATCTATTAAATATATCTGAAGGTCTATTGGAAGAAAAAATAGATAAAATTTACAATCATGACTGATTTCTCTTCCTTTTTCTCTTGGAGCTGGTTTTCTCCGGAAACCCTCCGCAGCTTTGAGTGGGAAAACTTTTTCTTACTTCATCTAATTTGGGTCATTCCAATAGTACTTTTAATCAGGAAGTTGATTAAAAAACTGCAAAAGCCAGTATTAGAACTCTCTCTACCGAAAATTGTCCCTTCCAAAAATCCATGGACTTACCTTCGGCTTATTCCTTCCCTATTCTTTCTGCTTGCTTTATGGATGGTGATAATAGCCCTCGCAAGACCACAACGAACGAATGAAAAGGTAGAACAATACACCGAAGGAATAGACATCATGCTGGTATTGGATATTTCCGAATCCATGGACTTACAAGATTTCACACCCAATAGATTAGAGGCAGCGAAAGAAACTGCAATTGATTTTATCAACGGTAGAATCGCCGATAGAATAGGCATGGTAATCTTCTCAGGTGAAGCTTTTTCTTTAGCCCCACTTACCACTGATTATGAACTTTTAACAGATTTGGTAAATAGCATTACCTTCAACATGATGGACGCCAAAGGCACAGCAATTGGCAGTGCTGTATCCACTGGGATCAACCGCATGAGGGAATCTGAAGCCAAATCCAAAGTAATGGTCTTATTGAGTGATGGAGACAATAACGCGGGAAACGTGGACCCGGTTTTCGCCGCCCAGCTTGCTGAAGCTATGGATGTGAAAATTTACACCATTGCTGTAGGTAAAGATGGGATGGTGCCTTATGGTACTGACTTTTTTGGCAGGCCACAGATGATAGAAAGTTACCTCAATGAAGAAACATTAAGGAATATAGCCCGCATCACTAAAGCTGAATTCTTTAGGGCTTCAGATGACCAGGCATTGGAAAATATATTCACGAAAATAGACGAATTAGAGAAGGCTGAAATCATAGAGTCCAGGTACAAAGAAACAATGGACTATTACAGGCCTTACCTCATGTGGGGGATACTGTTTTTCTTTGCGTGGATGGCTTTAAAAAGTACATTTTTCAACAATTTTCTATTGGATTAAGGATAGCAAAGAAACCTACAGACAAACCTTGAGATGCGCCAATGACCTAACCCATCTTTTCTATTTTTCATAAAATAGACCAAAAAAAGCCGACTTATTTATTAAGTCGGCTTTTTTTGGTCTATGATGGCTTAGCTCATCTCCCATCCATTTCTAACTGGTTCTTTAATGTATTGATCCACTTCACTTAAGCCAATTGCTTTAAGATTTTTGGCATCCCATTTAATTTTTTGTCCTTTCATTCTTAAGGAAAGCACGCCTAATAAAGTGATTTCTGTCAAATGAGCACCATACTCGAAGTTTGAACTTGCTGCCGGTCCTCCTTTTATAGCATCCACCCAATCTCTAAAATGACCATTGGAACGTGGAATAACTTCTTTAGGCTTTTTCAAATTTGCCGCTAGGCTCTCTGGAAAAACATGAGGCACTCGATCTCCTCCATTCACTATTACTCCTTTATCACCTACAAACAAAGTTCCTCTTGAAGGCCACTGATATCCTTCAGGCAAGGATGGATGAAGTTTGGGTTTAAGTCCACCTGAATACCAAGTCAATTGGATGGGCTTACCTGTATTGTTGTCAGGGAAATTATAATAACCAATCTCTCCATAAGGTGCGATATTTTCATTGCTAAATCCTGCAGGAAAAACCTCGATAGTATCAGGGTGACCAAGCTCAAAAGCCCAGGTCGCTGCATCCATATCATGGCAGCCGAAGTCTCCCAGAGCACCACAACCGAAATCCCAAAAATCTCTCCATGTCACAGGGGTATACCACTCATGAAAGGGGCGGTTGGCTGAGGGGCCCAACCATAAGTCCCAGTCAAAGCCATGAGGCTTTTGTGTATTGGTAGTAGGTACGGCTTGCATTTCGTCTATCCACCTTGAAGCTGGCACCCAAGAGTGGGTTTCCTGAACATTTCCAATGACACCAGCCCTAAGGTACTCAACTGTTTGACGTATGCCATCCGTACTATGCCCTACATTCCCCATCTGAGTAGCCAATCCAGTTTCTTTAGTCAAATCCTTGATCATTCTGGCTTCCCAAATATTATGGGTAAGGGGTTTTTCGCAATAAACATGCTTCCCTAGCTTCATAGAGGCGTAGGTGACAACGGCATGGGTATTGTCTGGGGTCGAGCAACAAATTGCATCCAAGCCCTTTTCCTTCTCGAGCATTTCCCGAAAATCAAGGTATTCATTTACTTTATAGTTTTCCGATTTGTCTTCAAAATGGTCTTCTACCATTCTTTTCACAGGGTTTCTTCCGGCGATGGACCTGTAATAAAAATTGGCAAGATCCCAGTACTCAGCAGGATCAGCAATGGCAGTGATTTGCACATCGTCAAGTTTCATTAAATCCTGGGCATTTTGTCGACCTTTACCCCCTACTCCCACCATGCCAACATTTACTTTATCACTTGGTGCTACATGACCTTTACCCCCGAGAACAAATCTTGGTACTATAAAAAAACCCGCAGCACTTAATGAAGAGGTTTTAATAAAATCCCTCCTGGAGCCAGGCTTTTTATCTTTATTTGGTTTATCAAGCATTGTTAATTTTTTTGTTTAATAAATATAAAAAAACTATCGATAATCTCCTTAAAACATTGAATTCCTAGCTACAACAATTTTATACCTGCCTTCTCATAACCTATATATGGATGCTGCATTTCTGTAATACAATTTTTTCTTTTCACTGAACGTCAAACCCTGAGTCATTGTATAAAAAACTTTTATCCAATCACGGTAACTTGCGGCTCTTAACAAAACCGGCCAATCCCCACCGAAAAGTACCCTATCAATCCCAAAGACCTCTAAGACGGTATCAAAATAAGGTTCCATCTGTTCAATACTTCCAACCGTTAAATCTGTTTTGGTCAGCATTCCTGAAATTTTGCATGAGACATTTTGCAAGGATGAAAACGGTGAAATGGCTTTTTCCCAAGTTTCCCAATCGTTGTTTCCAATATCAGGATTGGCTATATGGTCCAAAATTATCACCAAATTTGGGTTTGATTTAGCAAATTTAAATGCTGCCGGAAGATCCCTAGGTCGTATATTGAGATCATAAGACCAATTAAATTGACCAAGCAATTTAATACCCTCCAGAAAATTCTGGTGGCCTGGCATAAAAGCTTTCCGAATACCTTTAACAATTTTTCTTTCTGCCATTACCTCCATTTCCTTGGCCCCTGACATGCCCTTCTCTAATGGGAAATAGGCCACCATTCCAGAAATCCTCTTGTCTTTTTCTTGAATCCCTCTCACCCAATCTACTTCCTGAAGGTATTGACCAGGATCCCTCGCACATTCTACGAAAACCATTTTCTCAATCGGTAATCCAGCAGTCGCTTCCTTATAGTCTGCCAATAAGTAGTTTCTGGAAAGAGGGTTTTCAGGATTCTGTAGCCAAGGATAATCCAAGTGATTTAAATCCCATAAGTGGAGATGGGTGTCAATCAAGGGAATATCCTTTTCAACATCATTGGGATCAATGTCATAAAACGGAACTCCCCCAGGTAATGTCAAGGCAGCACAAGCTAAACCTCCTTTTTTTATAAAACCTCTTCTATGCATAGACTAAATAAGCTTATCTCTTAAACAGGAATTGTAGGCGTATTTAATTTTGAAATAGAATTGTCGATCTCTTCCTGGCTAAGTTCATGGCTTTTTATTTTTCCAGAAAAATAATCATCGTAGGCCTTCATATCAAAATTACCATGTCCACAGAGGTTAAACAAGATGGTTTTGGATACCCCTTCCTCCTTGCATATTTTGGCTTCCTTAATGGCTGTGGCAATACCATGATTGGCTTCAGGAGCAGGTATTATTCCTTCTGATCTGGCAAAAAGCACCCCAGCCTCAAATATTTCAAGGTTATCGTGCGACTGCGCCTCAATCAGGTTATCCTTTAGCAATTGGCTAACAATTACCCCTGCTCCATGATATCGAAGACCTCCAGCATGAATTGGGGCAGGAATAAAGTCATGTCCAAGGGTATACATTGGCAACAATGGTGTCATCCCTGCGGTATCCCCAAAGTCGTACCTGAATACGCCACGGGTAAGTTTTGGACAGGAGGCCGGCTCACTGGCAATGCATCGAATTTTTTTACCCCCTTCCAGGTTTAACCTCAAAAAGGGGAAAGAAAGTCCAGCGAAATTTGATCCTCCACCAAAGGGAGCAATTACAATGTCTGGCATATCACTGCCCGCTTTTTCCATTTGCTTGATCGCTTCCAATCCGATAATCGTTTGGTGTAATTTCACATGGTTAAGCACAGATCCTAAGGCATATTTAGTATCCTCCCGAGTGGCTGCCATTTCTACTGCTTCAGAAATAGCGATCCCAAGGCTTCCTGGAGAATCGGGATGCTCCGCAAGGATCTTTCTACCCGCAGCTGTTCTATCTGAGGGAGAAGGGTAAACATTGGCTCCCCAGGTGTTCATCATCATTTTCCTGTAGGGCTTGTCATTATAGGAAAGCCTAACCATGTAAACATCACACTCAATACCAAAATGCTGACAGGCAAAGCTCAGTGCACTTCCCCACTGCCCAGCACCAGTTTCTGTGGTAATCCTTTTTACACCCTCCTGCTTATTGTAATAAGCTTGTGGGATAGCCGTGTTGGGTTTATGAGACCCAGAAGGACTTACGCCTTCATATTTATAATAAATCTTTGCAGGTGTATCCAGTGCTTTCTCCAAACCATATGCCCTGTACATAGGAGTAGGTCTCCATATAGCATACATATTCCGAACCTCATCGGGTATCGTCACCCATTTATCGCTTGTCATCTCCTGCTTGATCAAAGCTTCTGGAAACAAAGGAGCCAAAGCCTCAGGACCTAGAGGTTCTAGGGTTCCAGGGTTTAATGGTGGCAATGGTTTATTAGGCATATCTGCTACGATATTGTACCAGCTTTCTGGTATTTCCCTTTCCTCTAAATTTATCTTTCTGTTTTTCATTGAATGAATACATAATAGGTTTACTGATTTTTTCTAGACAAGTTTTTCAAAGGCTTTTTTGTTAAACTATTGTTGAGGACATAGGCCTCCACTCCTTGATTGTTTATACCAACCAACAATACTTTAAGATACGATAATGCTATAAATTGTATATTCTTCACATCGCCTATAAAGTTTAATCCAGTTTCCAATGGGGGAACTGTTGAAAACTGGCCCTTTCCATCTCCGAGATAAATTTGACCAAAATTGGCATCTATCATGCCTAATCGAAGCCTGGCTGTATTCTGATTTCCACCAAGAATAAAATCCAGATGCCCATCCTCATCAAAATCCATAGCACTAATCGCAAAAACAGGGGCATATTGTGCTTCTACCGGCAATTCATGTCTTTCGAATTTATCACCTTTATTTTCCAAATAAATCGTTTTCAGTTCATTAACTTCTAACTTTTGAGCTTTAGCTAGCGCTTCTTTGCTAAATAGGTCCTCAAGTGTGGCTTTTGAAAAGGAGGCATAATCGGTAAACTTACTACGCATTCCGTACATTTGATCCAATAATTCATCCCTGCTCATAAAAGGTACAAGCTCTCCCTCGAAATAGTAATTTAAAATGGGGTCTACTGAACCATTGCCATCAAAATCAGCATATACTAGGGTCAAAGGCTCCTTCACATTGGCCTTTAACTGACTATTTGTACCAAAATTTCCCACAATAAAATCCAAATCCCCATCACCATCAAAGTCGGCCGGCGCCAATTTTGACCATTTCCCAACCAACGGGACTTCAAAGTATTGGGAAGTCTGGTTAATGAAACTTTTCCCCTCCTTGTTCAAAAAAACACTTATAGGCATCCAATCGCCAACAATTATCAAATCCTGCCATCCGTCTTGATCAATGTCCAGCCATGAAGCATCGGTAACCATGCCTAGGTCTGATAAACCTGGAAAAAGCACAGTGGTATGGTCTTCAAACTTACCTTTTCCGTCGTTGATAAAAATAAAAGACGCGGCAGGTTTTGGGTATTGTCCTGGAACAGCTCTTCCTCCAATAAAAAGATCCAAATCTCCATCATTGTCAAGGTCTATGGGCTTCACCACGCTCCCACTGCTCAAAGCTTCCGGCAATGCATCTGCTTGAAACTTAAAGTTTCCACTACCTTGATTGATGTACAATTGGTCCTTTAATTCAGGAGAATCTCTTTCAAAGTCGTGATACCCTCCTTTTACAATATACAAGTCCTGCAAACCATCTCCATTCGCATCAAAAAAAACAGCATCAGTAGTAGCACTTCCAATTTCATCCGTTAAATTCAATCCTTGAGACTCCAAAAATTGACCTGTAGAAACCTGAAAATATAATTTTCCCGGTTTTTCAGTAGTGCCCCCTATAAATACATCTGCATACCCATTCTTATTCACATCTCCCACAGCTATCACTGGCCCACTAGGAGACAACATATGTGACAAAAGTGGTTGACGCTTAAAATCATTGAATCCAGCTTCTGTGTGTGTATAAGGAATGGGGGAAACAATTTTAGTAAAAAGAGGTGGTTTTTTTTCTAAAGCATTTGGCAGTTTGGTCTTTGCATTGCGTTCTTCGAGAACAAGTAATTGATTGCTTTCGATATCCATTATCCATTGCTCTTTGCCTCCAGTCCAGCTAATCTTCAAAGAGTCGACATTGGCTACGCTTCCTAAGCCTATATGCAAAACATGGCTGACCGAGGATTGGAAGCCCCGAGTAGGTTGCTGTTCAAAATACTGCTGTTCACTACCCGTGTACACAGAGACTTTCGCTCCTACGCCACTGGTATTGAAGCCTTCACCCTGCAGCTTTATTTTAAGGTAGTTCCCTGCACTTTTTTCAGGTTTCAACACATTGGCATAAACACCTGCATAGTCATTTAAATGGTTGACAACCAAATCCAGTGCGCCGTCATTATTAAGGTCAGCATAAGCCGCTCCATTCGAGAAATTCGGTTCAGAAAAGCCCCAATCATCGGAAACATCTTCAAAAACTAGCCCATTCTTATTTCTATACATATAATCCTGAATAGGTGTAGAACTCATACTTGTCACGAGGTGTAGGGTATCTGCTTTTTCCTTTGCCCTTGCTTTGCTGAAATAATAGTCCCCTTTGTACTTTAAAAAATCCCTGTTGGTATAATCTCGAAAATAGCCGTTACTTACAAAAAGATCTTTCCAACCGTCATTGTCAAAATCCGTAAAGAAAGCGGCCCAACTCCAATCCGTATTTGAAACTCCCGCAAGCTGCCCAATTTCGCTAAACAAACCAGTCCCTTGGTTAATATGGAGCATATTTCGCATGTTTTGATGGTAAAACCCTTTCATCACCATCAATGCATATTGCTCATAATTCTCCGGTCCATAAAGTAATTTTTGTCGCTCATTGTCCTTAGGAAGCATGTCCAGGGTAAAAATATCCGATAGCCCGTCGTTGTTTACATCACTGATATCAGAACCCATAGAGTAATAAGAAATGTGTTGTAAATATTCCGTCAACTTTTCCGAAAAAGTGCCATCCCCGTTGTTTATATACAAATAATCAGGCTCTATATAATCATTTGAAATGTGCATATCAGGAAAGCCATCCCCGGTAATATCTGCAATTGCTATACCCAAGCCAAACCCCATAGAATTCCCAATAATACCAGCCGCTTCACTAATATCAGTAAAGACGCCATTATCATTCCTAAAAAGTTTGTCTCCTGAAAGGGAATTTCTGTCCTTCCTTTTCGCGTCAAAATCTATTTCATTGATTACTTGCGTATTGTGGTTGAGCAAATACATGTCAAGATCACCATCCAGGTCATAATCAAAAAATGCAGCCTGAATGCTATTGGCTGGATCCGCCAATCCGTACTTTTCGGCCTCATCTATAAAAGTATTGTTCTTTTGATTGATCAGCAATTCATTTTTTCTGGATATGGCGTCTCCTTTCCCCGAATAACAAACATAAATGTCCAGGTAACCATCTCCATTGACATCCGCCATAGTAGCTCCGGTAGTCCAAGCATTTTTACCTTGCACTCCTGCAGCCTTACCAATATCCTTGAATTTAAATTCCCCTTGGTTTAGATAAAGGCCATTGGAAGTCATGTTTCCAGTAAAAAAGAGGTCATCCAAGCCATCATTGTTAATATCACCTATGGCTACACCTCCTCCATTATAAAAATATTCATAGGTTAAAATATTGGTGTGCTGGCTCTCTATCAATTTATTTTGAAACTTAACTCCAGTTTTTCGACTTGAGATTTTATCAAAACCTTGTGCCATCATCCAAAAAGGACTAAGGTATAAGAACAATACAAAAACGACGTAAATATTATTGTTTTTCATAACGCAATTTTCTCCCCTATTTCCCACTAAATATTTAACCATGGAGCTCAGTAGTAAATCTACATTTTTTCGAGGGATCGCACAATAGGTATAATTGCACTTTAAAAGGCTAAAAATAGACTTTTCGCAGTTTTTCTTCCCTTCTTACAATTAATTTAGAAATGCTGATGGCAGACATCCCTTAGCTAAGGGTAAGGCTAAAATATTCTGTAATAAAAGAGTTTATTAACTTTGGCTATTTAAGCGCTATTTTCACGATTAATCATCGTACTATCCTGCTATTTTTCTTCATAAAAACAGGTACCAACATAAAACCCAAAGCAATTGCCTCACTAAAGGGAAGTATTCAATTGAGTAGCTTCACTCTCGGTTTGTTCAATGTTTAAAATTTCTTTATTATTAAACAACCTTAAGTAAACCTGAAAAATGTCCTACTATAAGTTACCTACCTGTATAATCTTGCTCCTTATTGTTTCATCATGTAACAAAAAAGAGAAGAGTTTATTAATCTGGGAAGCTAACTTCCCGGTGATCGGTTCGCAATCATCACCTAGGTCTGCAGACCTAAATGGGGATGGAATACTGGATTTTGTAATCGGGGCAGGAAAGAATGAATTGGAGCACACAGAATCAGGTATTTTAGCCATTAACGGCTTGGATGGTGAGCTTTTGTGGACACAGGAAACGGAAGACCAAGTATTTGGATCAGCTACTTTTTTGGATGTAAACAAAGATGGAATACCCGATGTTTTTATTGGAGGTCGGGGACCTCACCTTAAGGCCATCGACGGTCAGTCTGGAAGTTTGATTTGGGAATTTGATACATTGGATCATTTAAACCATCCCGTTCTAAAACATGCCAGGTTTAACTTCAACAATAGCGTCACTATACCTGATCAGAATGGAGATGGAGTAGAAGAATTGCTTTCTAGTAATGGGGGAAATGCTAAAATTGCTCCCAATGTTACTGAAGGCAGGTATCCTGGGGTTTTAATGGTGATCAACCCTGTAAATGGTGAAATCATGGCAGCGGATACCATGCCAGATGCCGGAGAAACTTATTTGTCACCTTTGTATATCCACCAGGAAGCTACAGGTTCTCAGCAAGTACTTTTTGGGACAGGTGGAGAAACCTTACCTGGAAGCCTTTATATAGCAGAACTGAGTGATCTTATGGATAATAACTTGTCCAACGCTAGACCCTTGGTAAGTGAAAAGGGACATGGCTTTATTGCTTCACCGGTATTAGTAGATCTGAATAAAGATGGATTTTTAGATTTTATCGGCATTTCTCATGCAAGTACCATTACGGCTATCGATGGTAATCGCCTAAACACAATATGGCAACTTCAATTGCCTGACACCGAATGCAGTAATAGTTTTGCGGTGGGTCAATTCACCGACGATGACATTCCTGACTTATTTACTTTTGTGAGTAAAGGAATATGGCCAGAAAACACGGGATTAGTGCAAGTAATGATAGATGGTAAGTCCGGTAAGCCTTTAATAAAAAAAGAAATGGGATGTACCGGGTTTTCCTCACCCATAGCCTATGACCTCAATAATGACGATATGGATGAGGTGATATTCAGCATCAATGAATACGACTGTAGTAGAGCCATCGACGATCGGTCAGCTTTTCTGATCGAAAACAAATTAATGTTGATGGATTTCAAAGCAGACACTACCTTCATTCTGGATCAAGCAAAAGGGTTTAAAAATGTGTTTTCTACACCGTGGATCGGGGACCTGGACAGCGATGGTTATTTGGATTTGGTACATTGCCAGTATTTTAGTCACGGAGATATATTATCCTTTCTCGGAATGAAGATTAAAAGAATCGACTTGCCTATAAAAATAAGAGACAAACCACTGTGGGGGGCTATCATGGGATCCGATGGAGATGGAATATATAAACAATAAAAAGGCTGCCCATGGGCAGCCTTTTATAAAACACTAAATTAACCAAGTAAAAACATTCTTTGTTTCTAAAACATTGATTTTTTTTTCAAAGCAAAACCTCACTTTAGTTTGCTACGTCCCACCATACACGAGTAGTGTTTATATCTGGCAAAGTAGCTCCTTCTTGAAAATTCGCATTGGCTGCAACTTCAGATGATGGGTACCTAAGTTTTCTCATGATCTGTCCTTGCGTAATATTTCCAGGGTAGTTGGTAGGAGTTAACTGAGGATATCCAGTTCTTCTCCAGTCAGACCATGCTTCCCACCAGTTGAAAAACTTGCTCACCCACATTTGCTCTCCAATCATTTCCAATGCAGGCTTTTCTACACCATAAGGATGTCTTTGAAGGTAAGCGGCTACTGCCTCATCAGAAACAGTTAAAGAAGCATCAAAGGGGGTATACATTTGCATGGCACCTTTCACACCAGCCTCATAATGATCCTCAGCAGCATTTGGAATTCCAGAACCAATTCCTCTTTCCAAAGCTTCCGCCTGCAAAAATGCAGATTCAGCATAATTCATGAAGATATAAGGCGCATCTAATTGAAGCATCAGGTAATTAATTTTGGAATAGGTTGTTACCAAATTTACTTGCTCTCCTTCCAGCTCATCCAAGCCAGAGGCATCATATCCATTTGGCATCCCTCTTTGTTCCAATGGATTGGTATTGGTAGGAGTCCATGCAACTGCTGACCAATCAGCTATTCCTCCACTAATGATCATTAATCGTGGGTCTACCTCATCTGCTGTAGTTGCACCAGCTTTTAACCAATCTACTAGGGTATTGCTTAGGTAAGTAGGCTGTCCTCCATCACCTGGATAGAAAGCCCTAGAAATACCATTCTGATTGATCCAAACGCTAGGACCTTCTGACATGGGCACCCAGGCATTGTCATCATTGCTTTCCATAACGCCTCCTGCAATTGCCTTGGTAACATATTCATCGGCCATTTGAGGCGCTACATTTGAAACCCTCATCGCTAACCGCAGCATCAGTGAATAACCAAATTTTTTCCATTTGGCTATATCCCCTTCGTAAATAATGTCTGCTTTTGAAAAGCCATCATCTGGATTAGAGGTACTCATTGCCGCAGTCGCTTCCTCCAATTCTTTTAATAAATCAGGATAAATGGCTGATTGCTCATCGTATTCAGGAAAGAAAACACCTTCCATTCCTTGGAGCGCATTGAAATAAGGGACATTCCCATAAAAATCCGTAAGTCGATGGAAATTCAAAACCCGCATAATTCGTGCAGCGTTTCTAGTATTTATTTTATTCCCTTCATCGTATCCTCCCGGACCTGTTTGTTTGATTACTTCTGAAATATTTTTCAATGCATCTCCATAGAAGAATTCGAAAGGTGCGCTATTTGACTCAAAATTTTCAGTGTATTTATCCCCAGGAGCGATTCCACCACCAGCATTGGCCAAATGCTGAATCAAGTAGGCAGTCATGCCTATATTGGTTCTCCAATCAAGGTACCTATTGTCTCCAGCAGATCCTCCTGAAGCAGATCCTAGCTGAGCAGCCGTGAACATGAAATTCAAATCTATTTCATTTACTGCCTGTGGATTAATATTTAGATCCTGTAGTTCTTCTGTATTGCAAGAGGTAAAGCATACACTAACCGCCAAACCAAACAGAAGAAATTTATTTATAATTTTCATAATTCTTTCTTTTAACGATTAAAATGAAGCCCTTAAGTTGAACCCATAAGACCTTGATTGAGGCATGCCAAAGAAATCAAGGCCTTGCCCATTTCCTGAAGAATAGCCCGACTCCGGATCTATATTATCCACGTTTTTCCATAGGATGGATAGGTTTCTCCCTACAAAGGAAAGGCTCACATTGGTAAAAGGCGTTTTCTCCATTAAGGATCTAGGGAAATTATAACCGAAGGTAATTTGCCTTAACTTGGCAAATGACCCATCATAGATAAAATGATCCTGCACCCTGTTGCCCATTTGGTTCCAATAATTATTGGCTTCACCTGGCGAAAGTGTTTTAGAAAATGCCTCATAAATAGGAGTTCCATCAGAGGTTGTGCCTGATTGAATAACGCCGGATACTGAAAGCGGGTCTTCCCCTTCTCTACCTTGTATTGTTTGCTTGTGCAATCCCCATTGGGTTAATCTAACATTAGTACCTGAATAAATCTCTCCTCCTACTCTGAAATCAATCAACGCAGAAAGGTTAAAACCTTTATAAGTAATACTATTGTTAAATCCTCCGGTAAAATCGGGAATACCGTTTCCGATTACTTCCATTTGGTCGGACTGTACAGGCGCTCCATTTTCTTCGAAAACTGGTTGCCCATCAGGTGAGGTTTTTTGTACCCAGCCTGCCAGTACGCCAAAAGGCTGTCCGGTTCTATGTTGTACAAATACCGTCCTTGTTCTTGGCTCCTCTACGTTCAGGATATCCGTCCCTTCAATTAAGGATAAAACTTTGTTTCTGTTTCTGGCAATGTTGAATGAAACATCCCAATTGAAATCTTTGGTGCGTACTGGGGAACCGGTTAATAAAATTTCAACTCCTTTGTTCTCCATCTCTCCTAAATTCACCAATGTTGATCCAAAACCTGAAGCCCTTGAAATTTGTGCATTCAACTGGTCATTGGTACTTTTCTGATGGTAATAGGTGAAATCCAAACCCAATCTGTTTTGGAACATTCGAAAATCTAAGCCGAATTCTATCTCTGTGGACAACAAGGGTACTAAAAATGGATTTGGAATGGTTCCATTGTTATTCCCAGCAGTTGCATAAGAGGCCATTGGTACCGTATTGCCTTCAAAACCAACAGCAGGAGCACCCAATAAAGTATAGGTATTTTGAATCTGATAGGGGCTTACGGTAGAACTACCCACTCTGGCCCATGAAGCTCTAACTTTTCCGAAACTTAACCAGAGAGGAAGATCCTCCATGGCATCAGAAAATACAAAACTACCTCCCACTGAAGGATATGTTATATCATTTAAAGAAGGATCTAAAGTAGAAAACCAATCTGTCCTACCTGTTCCTGTAAGGAATAGTATGTTTTTATAATTAATTTCTGCAGATCCATAAACCGAATTAATTCCCCATCCGGAATAACCATATCCAAAATTTCTGGTGACTGTATTATTGATCGCATGGAAGAATGGCACATTAAAATTAGTACCGTTAGCTGAAATGGTTTCATCTTCTCGACGCATTCTATTGGCTCCTAAAAAGGCTACTACACCAAAATCACCAAACTGTCTATTATAACCCAACATGGCTTCCAGGTTAATTTCATTTACCCTTCGCTCAGCCTCCGACATGTTCCCACCTCTTGAGTACCCCGTTCCTTGTGGAGTCAGTGAAGTACCTCTTCGGGTATACCAGTCCATCCCTGCTCTACCTGATAAATAAAGATGCTCTGTAATGTCATACTTCAAAGACCCCGAGGTGATAATTCGATCCCTGGTATCACTGATTGACAATTGGTAGGTCGAAAAATAAGGATTTTGACCCCAAGGATTATTGGTCATCAAGTATTCCTCTTGTTCTGCAAAACCCCAAGTGCTCAATAATGCTGGATCCGTTCCAATAGGAATAGTTCCCAACCTATCTGGATCACCTTGTCCCCAAAGTACATTGACATTTGGTGGCAAAGCAAAAATAGACTGAAAGGCATTACCTGGCGAATCTGATAGCCTTGGCCGGTTTTGAGTTCGTTCATTGGAATAAAGCACTTTGGCATCAAAGGTTAACTTTTTACCAAATTTACCGCTTGTGGCCAATGACATATTGATGCGATCAAACCCTGCATTTGGAATAACGGATGAACTCCTTAAATCGGTCACATTGAATCGGAACGTTTGTGTGTCGCTTCCTCCAGACAATGAGAGGCTGTTGGTAAAAGATTTACCGGTTTGATAAAAACGATTCCAATTGTCCCCTGCATCCACATAGGGTCTTTCTATTCCATCAAAATGCATAGAGGTACCAGAACCTAATCGTTCTCCCCAAGCTTGGGTTCCCCAATCATAACCATCCCTTACAGAAGTTGGTCTTACAGCGCTTCCTGTAATTTGATCACCTTGAAACCTTCCAGATCCAAACTCCCTTTGCAAGTCGGTTTGATTGTTAATTCTTTCAAACACCACATTGGAATTGAATTCTACGCCAATTCCTTTTCGTGAAGTTCCTCTTTTGGTCGTAATAAGAATTACACCATTTGCTGCTCGCGAACCATATAGTGCTGCTGCACTGGCCCCTTTTAGTACCGACATGGATTCAATGTCATCAGGATTGACACTGGTCATGCCATCTCCCTGATCTGCACCACCCCAAACTCCGGCTTGTCCAAAATTGGTATTGTCCATTGGCACCCCATCAATAACATAGAGTGGTTGGTTTCCCCCTTGCAGAGAAGTATTTCCTCGAATGATTACACGCGAAGAGCCTGCTGGTCCAGAGGCCACATTACTCACATTCACACCAGCTACCCTACCGGCAAGCTGATTGGCAATGTTATTTTCTCTGGCTTGAGTGAATTCTTCTCCTCCTACTTTTGTCATTGAATATTGGAGGGCTTTGACATTTCTTTCAATACCCAAGGCAGTTACTACGACTTCGTTCAATTCCGAAGCATCTTCTGCTAAGCCAACATTAATTGTGCTACGGTTTCCAACCGTTTCTTCAACGGCCTCAAAACCCAAAAAGGAAAAGACTAACACAGTCTGCGCACCTTGAACATTGAGACTGTATTTGCCATCCACATCTGTAGCAGTACCTGTGGAAGTACCCTTAATAAGAATTGACACCCCGGGTAAAGGTGTTCCGTCTGAACTGTCTGTGACTGTTCCCGTAATAGTCTGTCCTATAACACTACCTCCCATAGAAGTCAGCAGTGCCATAAAGACGATAAGTAATAGGTTTTTCATAAATGGTTATTTTGGTGTTAAAAACAAAACTTAAATATCTATTAACCCTCTCCTCTCTTTTTACACCAGTGGAAAACACCCCCGAAGACTCTTTTTAAAATAAAGGACTTAAGTCACTTTACTGAAAACGGAAATATTTACAACTGGCTCCAAATGATGATGAAAGGTTAAATAAACTTAAATTTCTCAGAAATGTAGAATATTAAAAACATAAAAAAAAATTGTGCTTGTCATTTTTCAAATTTTAATCGGGAAAATATTTACACGACCGGAAATTGCTATTAAAACTTTTTAAAGAATTTCTCCTTGGCCTCATGAAAAAATGATTTAAAGATACATTCACACTTATTAAATATTTTTGGCCTCTAAAATGGTAATAAAAAAACGTGAAAACATCAAATTCATCCAAAGTTTACTATTATAAATGCTAAACGAGAAAGCCTCTTATTAAATAAAAATAATTTTTAAGCTCGTTTAAGCCTCTAATATTTTAGTAATGTCTATAATATACCAATATCTTTGTTCTCAGAATCGAAACTGATGTAATTACATTAGAAAATGCAAAAAACAGAAATAAGCCAAAATTTAGAAGCCGTAAAAGCCACTTTTCCAAATCCAGATTGCCTTCTGGTAGCTGTAAGCAAGACAAAACCAAATGCTGCAATTCAACAAGCCTATGAGGCAGGCATACGAGACTTTGGGGAAAACAAAGTCCAAGAGATCACTGATAAAGCTGCCCAGTTGCCCAAAGATATAAAGTGGCACATGATAGGACACTTGCAGCGCAATAAAGTGAAATTTATTGTCCCGTTTATTCATTTGATTCACAGTGTGGATTCTTTGCGATTACTAAAACAAATTAATAAAGAGGCAGGAAAAGCGGGTAAAACAATCAATTGTTTGTTGCAAGTCTATATAGCAAATGAAGAGACAAAATTCGGCTGGGACAAAGAAGAGTTAAATTGCTTCCTTTTAGGAAATGAAGTAAGCACCATGCACCATATCCAAATAGTGGGGTTAATGGGAATGGCTACTAACACTAAAGATGAAGAGGTAATTAGAGGAGAGTTTAAATCTTTAAAGGCTCTGTTTGACGCCTTGAAAAAGGCTATCCTCCCTGAAAATGTCGAAATGAGAGAAATTTCAATGGGCATGAGTGGTGATTACCTGCTGGCACAAGAAGAAGGAAGCACTATGGTAAGGATAGGAAGTGCTATTTTTGGTTCTAGAAATTACAATTAAACAATATGAAAGCTAGTCAAATAATTCAAACAGCAGCAGTTTTTGGTGCGCTTGCTGTAATTTTCGGGGCATTTGGAGCCCATGCATTAGAGGAAATTTTGGTGAGTACTGGCAGATTGGAGACCTATGGAACCGCTGTTAATTATCATTTCTACCATACTTTAGCACTTTTACTTATCGGTATTTTATACCATTTATTCCCTGATAAAAAACGGCTGAATTACAGCGCTATTTTCTTCATTGTAGGAATATTAGTCTTTTCAGGCAGCCTGTATTTCCTTTGTTTGAGCCAAGTCACATGGTTAGGTGCCATCACACCCTTAGGAGGGCTTTCTTTTATTTTGGGATGGGTGATGTTACTATTAAGTTTCGGTAAATAATAGCTAATACATATTTATGAAGTTAAAGTTTTTATCAGCGATTTTAATATGGCTGTTTATTTTTCAAAACGTTCAGGCACAAGATGTAAAGTCATCATTTTTAGGTTTAGATAAGTTAATGGGGGAGAATTCCTTTTTTGACAATCACCTTACGGGATTCATGCTCTATGATCTTGATAGCCAGACGGTCCGTTACGAGAAAAATAGTCATTTGTATTTTATCCCTGCCTCTACCACTAAACTGTTCACTTTTTTTGGGGCGATGATGGTTCTTACCGACAGCACTACTTTTTTAAGATTTGTACCCAATGGAAAAAATGTAACCATATGGGGGACAGGTGATCCTTCCTATAAATACCCTGCTCTACCCAATCCAAATATTAAAGCATTCCTAGCGACTTACGACACAATAAAGTACTCAGAAAGCAATTGGAAAAACGATCCTTTTGGTTTTGGATGGCAATGGGACGACTACTATTATTCTTATGCTGCAGAAAAATCACCTATACCATTGTATGGTAACCTAGCAAGTTCCAGAAACGTCAATAACAAGCCTGTTTTAACTCCAAATATCTTCTCTGTCGAATACTCAGACAAGTCAGTAAGAAATGTGCAAAGAAATTGGCGAAACAATCAATTTTACTATAACCCGAGAACATATAATGGAAGGGACAGTAAGGTACCTTTTATGACCTCCCCTGAAATTTTTGCAACTTTGGCTACTAAGGATTGGGGAATTCCCGTTAAACTTTCTGATTCGAAATTACCCCCAGACCACTACCTTCTAAAGGGCATTCCAACCAAGGCACTGTATAAAGAAATGTTATTGGAAAGTGATAACTTTATTGCCGAACAACTGCTTTTACAAATTTCCGATCAGGTCTTTTTAGAACTGGACAGTGAAAAAGCAATTGAATACATTAAAAAAACTTATCTTTATGACTTACCGGATGACCCACAATGGGTAGATGGTTCTGGCCTGTCTAGGCACAATTTGTTCACTCCTCGTACTATGGTGGCCTTAACAGAAAAAATTTATCGCCTATTCCCAGACAAAGAACTTTTCAGTTTATTACCAACTGGGGGAAGAACTGGCACATTGAAAAATAATTATTCCGCTTCTATACCATATATTATGGCTAAAACGGGAACCATTAGTAACAACCATAGTCTGGTCGGTTATTTGAAAACAAAAAAAAATAAAATTTATGCCTTTGCATTTATGAACAACAACTACCCCTACAAAGCAACAGCGGTAAGGACTGAAATGGAAAAGGTACTGTTATATATCCGTGATAATTTCTAGATACCACCATGAAAAAAAGACGCTTCTTGCAAACTGTTGGACTTGGGATTTTGCCAGTTTTAGGGTTTTCGCATCCATTTCAAAAGACCTCTCTGCCTAAAAAATTATTACCCAATGCTTTGAAACCAGGAGATTTGGTGGGGCTTGTAAGCCCATCTTCTGCTACTGCGGACCTGATGCAATTTACTTTTGCCAAAGAAGCCATGGAAGGATTAGGGTTTAAAGTAATCGAAGGAAAGCACCTCCGAAACAGAAATGGACACTTGGCGGGGACAGACAAAGAAAGGGCAGCAGACTTAAATGAGATGTTCGCCAATAAAATGGTAAAAGCAATTATTTGTATAAGAGGTGGCTCTGGTGCTTCCAGAATACTTCCCCTTATCGATTACGAAAATATTAAAAAAAATCCCAAGCCTATTCTTGGCTACAGTGACATCACCGCTTTACACAATGCCATCCATTCAAAAACTGGCCTCATAACTTTCCATGGACCGAATGGCTCCGGAACTTGGGGGGAATTCAATGTCGCTCAGTTTAAAAGCGTTTTTTTTGAGCAAAATGACAATATCCATTTTGAAAATGAGGTAGAAGAAACGGATGACCTGGTCATAAAAAAGAACAGAACAAGGACAATTTACCCCGGCAAGGCTACCGGAGACCTTATAGGAGGAAACCTGACAGTACTTACCTCCCTCGCAGGTTCCCCCTACCTTCCGTCGTTCAAAGATAAAATTCTTTTCCTTGAAGACATAGGCGAAGAACCCTACAGGATAGACCGCATGATGAGCACCTTAATGTTAATGGGCGTTTTCGAGGAAATAAAAGGTTTTGTTTTTGGTCAATGTACAGACTGTGATCCAAGCGGAGGTTATGGAAACCTCACCATAGATCAGATTTTTGATGATTACCTCCTTCCCCATAAAATTCCCGCTTATCGGGGAGCTATGATTGGCCATGTGCCAAAACAATTCCTTTTGCCATTTGGCGCTAAAGTTATGCTGGATGCTGACAAAGGCACATTGACCACCATGCAGCCCATTTTCCAACAGTTCAGATAAATCAGTGAAGGTCTATTTGAGTGCCATTCGACCCTGGAGCGTACTTGCAATTTCTATTTTGTGCGTATCGGTAATCGCTTCATGTAAATCCAATGAACCTATGATCGAAAATAATAACATCCCCATTACGAAAGCCCAGACCGATGGATTAAAATACCTGGCTTTGGGAGATAGTTATACTATAGGAGAAGGCGAAAGGACTGAAAACAGTTATCCCTTTCTAGTAGAAAAAATGCTTGAAAAAGAAGGCTTCAACTTCTCCTTTATCAAGGTAATCGCAAAAACAGGATGGACAAGTGGAGAACTGCTTGACGCAGTAAACCAAGAAAACATTGGAGCAAATTCTTTTGACATCGCCAGCCTCCTTATAGGAGTAAACAATCAATACAGGAACCAAACCTTAGATCAGTTCAAGAAAGAATTGATTGAATTGATAGTTATTACACAAGGGTTTCTTGGGGATAATAACCAAAAAAACTTAGTGCTCATTTCAATCCCTGATTGGGGAGTTACCAGTTTTGCCCAATCCGCAGCAAAACCTCAACATCAAATTAAAAAGGAAATAGATGCCTTTAATGCTGTAATAAAAGATGAAGCTTCAAAATATGGACTGCATTTTTTAAATATAACAAACAGCTACAGAGAAATAGGTGGTTTAGAAAAAAATCTGGTGACTGACGGATTACACCCCAGCAAGCATATTTACAGCCAATGGGCATATCAGATCCGTGAAGTATTCAAAGGGATGGCAGACCATTAAAAGCAGGAAAAAGGCATGTAATCAATTGATAACCATAATTGTAGTCGTCTTACTAATGAAGCAACAAGCTTTATTTCCTGTCAGGGGAACAGCAAATTAGGGTTGCCCATTTAACCACCAATCAGTTCCCCTCCATTAACGTGGATAAATTGCCCTGTTACATAACTGCTATCCTCACTCGCAAGGTACACATAGGCAGGTGCCACCTCACTTGGCTGCCCTGCGCGCCCAAGAGGAGTATCTTGTCCGAAATCTGATACCTCGTCAAAAGTAGCAGGAATAAGAGGGGTCCAAATAGGCCCTGGTGCGACGCCATTTACCCTGATTTTCTTTTTTGCCAAATTTTGAGAAAGAGAACGCGTGAAACTTACAATTGCACCTTTAGTGCTCGAATAATCGATTAAGTGTTCGCTGCCCCTGTAAGCGGTAACTGAAGCTGTGTTGATTATAGCATCCCCTTCCTTTAAGTGTGACAAAGCTGCCCTCGTTATATAAAAAAATGAATAGATGTTTGTTTCAAATGTTTTATGCAGTTGATCACTGTTAATTTCCGACAATGAATTCTTTGGAAACTGCGTAGCAGCATTGCAAACTAAAACATTCAACCCACCCAAGGAGCTCACACATTCTTCAACAAGAGCTTTGCAAAAGCTTTCCTGCCTCACATCTCCTTCTATCAAAAGACATTTTCGCCCTTCTTTTTGAATCAACCTTTGGGTTTCTTCTGCGTCGGTAATTTCATTTAAATAAACAATAGCAACATCCGCACCTTCTCTTGCAAAATGTACCGCCACACTTCTTCCTATACCGCTATCTCCCCCTGTTATAAGTGCTACTTTATTTTTCAATTTGTCACTTCCCTTATAATTTTCTCGGATGATCTCAGGAACCGGCTTCATCTTATGTTCCTCACCAGGTTGTTGCTGCGATTGACTTGGAAACTCCTTTGGTTTATTCATAATACTGTTTAGTTATAGAAGCAAATTAATACTGGGAAAAGCAATTCAATGACGCTATTAATGAATTCTTTAACTCATGAGAACAGGAAATAGAAATAAATGAAAAACTGTATTTCAATATGGTATCATTTACCATTTAATAGGGATGACTAACCTAGATTTTAAGCTATAATTTGGTAAACAAGCTTGCAGCTTATCCCTATTGAATTAAAAATTAGCGCTAAAGCATATCAAGGTGTAAAAGGTCTGAAAGTTGTACTAATAATTCAAGATTAAAAATAAACCAACTTAAATTTAATTATCATGGAACCCACTAATAAGAATCCAAAAAGTGGTCCTAAACCACTGGAGATAAAACAGGAATTAGAGGAATTTATTATTGAGAATGAACACCCATGTATAATGGCCAATGCGGTGTTCAAATTAAATAATTTCGAACTCAACCTTTTTGATAAATTGGCTTCAAGAACCACCGCTGGTAAAATGTTAAACGCGATTAAAACTTATTTGTCCAATTACCAATTTAACAAGAATACGTTTAAATCCTTTATAGCTGTTTTTCCTCAATCAGAGGTAGATTCAGAAGAAGAATTCGAAAAGTTGTTGTGGAAACAATTGCAATATATCCACGAAATAGATGAGCAGCCTTGGGATCCAAATGTAAGTAGTGACCCTGAAAATGCTAATTTTAGCTTCAGCATAGCAGGCCATGCTTTTTATGTTGTGGGTATGCATCCTCATAGTTCACGAATGGCCAGAAGATCTGCCTACCCCACGCTGGTATTTAATTTGCACAGTCAGTTTGAAAAGTTACGGGAAATGAATGCTTTCCGTAAAGTACGTGATAAAATCAGAGCCCGGGATATTGCATTTCAAGGTTACATAAATCCAGTATTGAAGGATTATGGGGACAATAGTGAAGCCATTCAATACAGTGGTCGAAACACAGCCGAAAATTGGAAATGTCCCTTTCACTCAAAAAGTGAATTTTAAAATTTAGGCGCAAATCAAACTATCCAATGTTATCCATACAATTAACAATTATTGAAAACCTCAAAAGCTTAGCATGAATATTATTAAAAAACAGTCGGGAACTGCCTTTAAATTATTCAAAGGTCAAAAGTTAAAAGTCATCGACCCAGAAGGGATGCAAGTGAGTGACATGGTGCTTTTTAATGCAAATGATATTGGTGAGAAATTGTCCTCTGGGAAGACTTTGGATTTTGAAGAAACAATTCTCGTATCTACCAATAATTACCTTTGGAGTAATAGGTGTAATCAAATGATGCAAATAATAATGGATACCAATGGAAGAAATGACTTTCTACTTGCGCCATGTAGTCCAGAGACATTTAAAATCATGTATAAGTTTGACGACTATCACCCGAGTTGTTTTGAGAATTTGTATACCAATTTAGCACCCTATGGAATTAAACCAGATGACATTCCCACGGCATTTAATCTTTTCATGAATGTTCAATTTGATCAAGATGGAAAAATAAAAGTCCTTCCACCAACAAGCAAGGCAGGAGATTACCTACTTTTCGAAGCCAAGATGGACCTTATTATTGCCTTGACAGCCTGTTCAGCAGAAGACAGCAATGGTGGGACTTTTAAGCCCATTCACTTTGAGATTTTGGATGAATTGGTTTAGGTACGCTCTTCATCAGAATTGACAAATTAAAATAAAAAACCTACCCAATTTAATTGGGCAGGTTTAAATCAATTGCTGGAAAGCAATAGTTCGTTTTTATTTAGGGAGGACATTTGAAATGAGTGATACCTTTTCGATAGGCTCACTAGCATTGGAATATATCCTCACCACGCTATTTTGTTTGCCCATTTTCCCCGCGGAATTAAAAGACACTTTTATCTCAGCTGTTTTACCGGGTGCTATTGGCTCTTTGGGCCAGCTTGGCACTGTACAGCCACAAGTTGCTGCTACATTTGAAATAATTAATGGAGTTTTGCCGGTGTTTTCAAATTTGAAAACATTCTCCACTTTGTCTCCTTGCTTGATGTCTCCAAAATCTTTTGAATCAGACTCGAAGGTAATTACGGGACCATTTACTGTTTTTTCTTGGGCGATCACAAATGCTGTACTTAAAACAACCGCCAATACTACTGTTAGTAACCTTTTCATATTCATCAATTTAATTCATTCCTACTTACTGGTACATTATTATTTAATAAAAAAATTGTTGTGAAAGTTCACCATAAACAATTCTTTTTTTGCTCTCGTCATGGCTGTATACAACCATCTGACATAATTTTTATCAATTTGCTCTTCGTTCAGGTATCCCTGATCAACAAAAACAGCATCCCACTGCCCACCTTGTGATTTATGACAAGTTAAGGTATAGGCATATTTCACCTGAAGGGCATTCAAATAAGGGTCTTTACTCATCGCTTCCCTAATCTTGCTCTTCTGTTCCAGATCCTGATAGTCCTCAGCCACTTGCTGATAAAGCGCCTTCCATTCCTCAAATGTCAAAGCAGGCTTATTGGAGTGCAAGGTATCCAATATAACGCGCGCCTCAAAAGGTACCTCATCTGGATAATCTATCAATCTTAATTCAAGTGTAGCAAACCTTAGGCCATATAACTCCTCAAATGAACGAATTTTAAGTATCTCTACAAAATCCCCATTGGCCAAAAAGCTCACCTTATCAGAAGATTCCATATAAGTATAATTGTTTTTAACAATCATTAGCCGCTCTCCGGCACTTAATTCGTCTTCATAATAAAAAATAGAATTCCTAATGTATTTATTGTATTGAACCGCAGCCTTATTGGATCTGGTAATGATCATCGTATTGTCTAAGCCAAATTTATCATAAGCATACCTCAAACCATCTTCTAATCTTTCGCCGGTCATTCGGTAAAAATCCTTAAACCCTTTGGAAGTAAATAATATTTTTGGCTTGACATTTAACACCTCATTCCTCAGAGAGGTTGCATTGGCCAAAATTCCTGAATCCTGCTCTTGCCTCGTAACGATGGTAAGCAAGGCTTCATTTACGTCAAGTTTGTAATTCCTTATGAGGTAATTTTTATCTAAGGCAGGGCTATCTTCACTCCCTACCGGTGGCAATTGGGCAATGTCTCCTATTAAAAGCAGGCGGTTCTCTGGGTTTTGAAAGACAAAACCTATAAGGTCTGCCAAGAGCGACTTCCCACTCATTCTATCATCGGAAAGCATGGATGCTTCATCTATAATAAATACAGATTTCTGATAATAATTCTTCTGCACCGTAAAACTCTCAGCCCCTTCAGCAGCTCCTTGCTTGGCCCGGTAGATGATCTTATGAATGGTATAGCCTGTCTTATCGGCATAGGTACTCATTACTTTTGCGGCGCGTCCGGTAGGAGCCAGCATTACAGCACGCAATCCCAATGATGGCAAAACCTTGACCAAGGCAGCCAAAACCGTGGTTTTTCCTGTTCCTGCGTACCCCTTTAGAATAAATGTTGCGCCCGAAGGCGCTGTTTTATCTAAAAATTTATCCATCGAACCAAAGAAATTATCCTGATCAGAGGTTGGCTCATGCGGGAAAAATTTTCTAATTCTTTCTGATGGCTTTGGACTTGCTTGCTTATCTTTATGCATCTATTGCGAAACTAAGATGAAAAAGCCGAACATAAAAAAGGACATTGTTGATAATTTCGGAAACCGGCTCAGAACCAGAGTAAACGGCCTTCTCATTCAGGACAATAAATTATTAATGATCAAACATCATATGGGCGCCGACCACTGGTTTTGGAATGTCCCTGGTGGTGGCATGCAGTTCGGACAGGATGCCAAAGAGAATTTACAAAGGGAATTTCTGGAAGAAACTGGTTTATATATTGATGTTGGAGCGTACCTATTTGTGCATGAATTTTTGGAACCACCATTGCACGCAATTGAATTGTTCTTTGAAGTTAGCCAAACAAATGGTAAATTAGAAGTTGGAATTGATCCTGAGCTAGATACAAACAAACAGGTAATAGAAGAGGTGAAATTTCTTAGCATTGAGGAAATCAAAAAAATACCCTCCCATCAAAAACATGCTTTATTTGGAAGAATAAATTCTCTGAAAGATGTAAGAATATGGAAAGGATATTTTAATTTTGGAAATAAATGCATAAAATAGCATTCTAATTACGAACCATCAATTCTTTATAATAATTTAATTACGCTTTAAAGATATTCAAAATGACATTGAGTAAAATCTTATCGATTGTTTTTCTATTGGGAGCCTTAGGTCTCGGGTACAAACTTTATCTGGGAGTGGACGAAGTTGTAGAAGAAGAAAAAGTACTAAATAGGACTGAAGAAAGGATTATTGAAAAGCTTGAAATGCTTAGAGATGCCCAAATTGCCTACCAAGCTGCCAACGATGGTTATGCTTCCAATTGGGAAGAACTTAAAAAGTTCATTACAGACGGTAGTATATACTTGGTTCAAAGAACTGAAACCACCAAGTTGCTAGACTATGGTAAAGAAGAAACTACTGTAACGTTAGATACTTTAGGTTCTGTTAATGTTCAGGATTCTCTTTTCAACGAAGCCAAATATCCTGATTTTGACCTGGAATTATTAAATGTTGTACCTGGATCAGGAGGGAAAACATTTGAATTCTTCGCTGACAAAATCGAACGAAGCAGCAGAGAAATCGCTGTGTTTGAAATCAGAGACCCAGCACCTCGTAATCCAGAGAGAAGAAGAAATAACAATGAAAAAGCTTTAAGAGTTGGTTCAAGAACAGACTCTTCTACTTCAGGAAACTGGGAATAAATTTGGATACGGTAGGTTCCCATATCCAAAGCAAATTCATTAGCGATAAATTTGATATGCAAGCCATATCAAGTTTATCGCTTTTCTTATATGAAAAATTACTAGTTGTCATCGCACACGAAGGTGAGAAGAAGGACATAACAGCTACTTATACTTATTCTTTTCAAGACCAGAATACCATTCAGCACCTCATAGAAACGGAAGCAATTTTCAATGCGCCTAATACTGTAGGAAAGCTGTATGTTCATCACCAAAAATTCACTTTGGTCCCCACCTCCCTATTCAACCCCTCCCAAGGGGCTAAGTACCTAAGCTTTGCCACTGAGGTCAATGAATTGGAGGATAGTGTCACTTATACCGGTGTTTCTAATAATACCATTCAAATTCTTGGGACGGTAAATAAAAACTTAATAAACAGTCTTGACAAAAAATTACCTGAGCTGGAAATAACCCATGGCGCAGCACATGTGTTGGGCTTCTTTCTGACTCAAACACATGACCTACTTAACCAAGAATTATTTATACACGCTTCCCCAGACTGTATGTATTTGGCAGCTTTCAGTGAAGGTGAACTGAATCTTTTCAACCGATTTATTATTACGGATGAAGCTGCGTTTTTACGCTATTTGTTCACCTTTATCCAACAGATGGCCTTTGATCGATCCCATTGTAAAATTCGTTTCTTTGGCAACCCTGAATGGCTCCATACCAACATGGATAACATGGAGCTCTATTTCAAAAACGTACATTTAAATACCCCCATTCAAAATATTTCCTACCTCAAGGGGGCAGAATCCTTTATGAATACACAACTTTTAGAGGCTTTCTGGCAACAAAAAAATTTTTCATGAAGAAAACAGCCCTTTTCCCAGGTTCTTTTGATCCTTACACCAATGGTCATCATGACATAGTCATGAGGGGATTGAATATATTCGATGAGGTTATTATCAGCGTAGGGCACAATACAAGTAAGAAAAACAGGTATTTTGACATTGATTTTATGGTCGAAAAAATCAAAAACACCTATAAAAAAAACCCATCTGTTAAAGTGATTGTTTATGATGAGTTAACCTCATCTCTAGCCAAAAAGTACGAAGCCAGGTATTTGCTCCGTGGACTAAGAAACACTACTGATTTTGAGTATGAAAACACTATCAGTCAGATGAACAGATACCTCAACGAATCATTAGAAACAGTATTTCTGATCACCACCCCTAAATATGCTGCCATCAGCTCTACTATCATTCGGGAAGTTCATAAGTATGGCGGAAATGTGAACAAATTCCTACCCTATAAAGTCTGAAGAATCTCTGGATTTGTCTTTAAAAACTGCTTGTAAAGGTACCGCATTGATGGGTAAGAGTTAATTAATGCTGTTTTAGCTTCATGATGCTTCAACCACTTGGTATCCATAATTCCTTCCTCAATCTGAGGTTTCATTTTTGAATCATTAAGAGATTTCATATTGTACCAATAGGTCTTCTTAAGTATGCTTTTCCTGTTTTGAGTATAGGTATGCCATGTTACACAGATAAGATCTTCAAGCTTCACTTTAATGTTGCATTCTTCTTCTACCTCCCTGGCAGCACATCCTTCAGGCGTCTCTTTCTTTTCAAATTTCCCTTTTGGCAGATCCCATTTACCTAGCCTATAAATAAACAATACCTTATCTTCCTTGGTCACTACACCCCCTGCGGCTTTAATGATTACAAACCTGCTTTTTATGAATTTTTTAAGTTCAGATTTTGCTTCAGTCACAAGGGTAATACTATCCAAGTTTTTAAGTTTCCTCGTTCGCATTAAGAATAGTAGCTGAACAATTATGTCTTTAGAAGGGTTTTTTATCAGAACGTCATCATAAAAATCTGCTGACGCTGGTAATTCTACGGGATTATCATAAACACACTCAAATGACTTTTTTGGCAGGAAATCCTTTGTTGCCACAAGGTCCAGTGGTTTATCGTTGATAAAGATTTTCATAAAATGATCTAATTTTTTCAAAAATGCATTTTTTTTCCAGTGTGCACAACCCTGAGTAAATTTTAAATGTTAAATTTATCGCATGGAAATTTATGATCAAAGCACCGCTTCTCTAATCGCAAAAAAGCTACTTGAAATAAAAGCCATCAAACTGTCACCAAAGGATCCTTTTACTTGGGCATCTGGATGGAAATCCCCTATTTACTGTGACAATAGGCTTTCTCTTTCATATCCAGAAGTTAGGAAAATTATTCAAGAAAAATTAACAAGTGTTGTTCGTACTCACTTTCTAAATATTGAAGCTATAGCAGGAGTAGCTACAGCAGGTATTCCGCAAGGAGTGTTAATTGCCGACAAACTTGATGTTCCTTTTATCTATGTTCGTTCCAAAGCAAAGGGACATGGGATGGAGAATATGATTGAAGGGAAAATCACCCCCGGCCAAAAGGTGGTGGTCGTAGAAGACCTTGTCTCTACAGGAGGAAGTTCACTTAAAGCTGTTAAAGATCTACGAGCAGCAGGCTTTGAGGTATTGGGAATGGTTGCTATTTTCACCTACGGTTTTGAGATATCCGACATCAATTTCGAGAAGGAAGACGTGAAACTTTATTGTTTGAGCGACTACAGCTCTTTGCTTCCTCAAGCTTTAGAACAAGGATATGTATCCGAAGAGGACATGAATACCTTGGCAGAATGGCGAAAAAGTCCAGATGTGTGGCAGCCATAAAAACTTAAGAGCCTAAGGTGGTTATTAGAGTGGGCCAGTACTCTATTTTGAGGATCAAAATCTATGAAACCTTTTACTTTAAGCCTGTCTTTTCCTCATTTTGCAACACCCCTAATCCAAATAAAGCGAAATCATATTTAACGGGATCTACAGCGTCAAAAGCGCGTAAATTCCTTGTTAATTCCATGGCTGTAAGCCAGTCTGTTTGTTTCCTTCGAATCAACCCCAAGGACCTACCTATTCGATCTACATGAAGGTCGCAAGGGCATATTAATTGAGAAGGAGCTATTTTATCCCAAAGGCCAAAATCTACTCCCATATTGTCCTTTCTCACCATCCACCTCAAAAACATATTGATCCTTTTGCATGCGGACTTCTTCTTTGGGGTTGCAACGTGCTTTCTGGTGCGTTGGGGTGCATCGGGAGATTGAAAAAAATTGTCGTGAAAATTAGTGAGAAGCGCTTCCATGACATCTATATCAGGAGTAAAACCAATGGAAAAAGCTTGCTCAAGGCTGTGGTTTTCGCGGTAATACCTCGAAAAAAAATCGATAAAATAGAGCGTATCTAAATCATTAAACGTGCGGTGTTTGAATTTCATCAATTGTTTTAGTTCATCCTCAGAATGGTTTAAAACAAAATCATAAGGGCTATTGCCCATCATATCCATTAACTCCAAACTTTTATTGATAATGGTTTTGCGCTGGCCCCAGGCGAGAACAGCAGCAAAAAAACCAGAAATCTCAATGTCTTGCAATTTCGAAAATCGATGGGGAATGGAGATGGGGTCATTCTCAATAAATGATGGTTGATTAAAAAGCATTACCTTTTCATCTAGAAAACCCTTTAAATCATCCATCCGTAAGTGCCACTTTTACTTCACCGCCTTGGGTACCATCAAACCACTTGAGCAATAAAGATTGCTCGTCTTGCTCAGCAACATGCCAGTCAAAGCACTTAATATTTGTTAGTCTAGTTATCTTATCCTCTTCAGGATCATATAGACAAATGTCAAAATCGGGGATGTTTGCCAATTCTGTCGTGTTCCATTTTTCAAGCAACCATCCTTCTTTTAAAATTATGACTCGTTTCCCAAAAACATTATCTTCAAGCACGGAAGGTATTCCATCTGTCCGACGAATATGGTAACACTCAGGGCCAAAAATTATTTGCTTATGAAGCTTTCCCTCAATCAGGTTAGATTCATTAGTTAGTAAAACCCATTCTGATTTATTCAATATTTTAGGTACTGAACCACTGAATTTGGTTAAAAAGGAGGAAACCCACGAAAAGAATAAGGTAAAACCGATAAACACTAACCCAAAAGTTGCCAGAATGGGATAAGTCAGCACGAAGATGGCATTCCAAATAAATTTGAAAAACCTGTGGAAGAAAAGTTCAATTGAATTCATTTATTAATTAATACAATTTCAAAATTAAGGCAAATTAAGCAAACAAACAAAATTCAACTTTTCCTAAACAATACCTATACCCATCGGGATAATGTCTGACATTGTCAACTGATTTACCTACCTTTGCACGCTGAAAACACCTATGCACCATGACCCTAACTCAAGAGATAGCAAAAAGAAAAACTTTTGGAATTATAGCTCACCCTGATGCGGGTAAGACCACATTAACAGAGAAGATGCTGCTTTTTGGAGGTGCTATCAAAACAGCGGGGGCGGTAAAATCAAATAAGATAGATACTGCTACCAAATCCGATTGGATGGAGATTGAAAAGCAAAGAGGAATATCTGTGGCTACTTCTGTAATGGGTTTTGAATATAAGGGGCAGAAAATAAATCTCCTTGACACCCCAGGTCACCAGGACTTTGCAGAAGACACCTACCGGACACTCACTGCTGTGGATTCAGTAATTATGGTTATTGACTGCGTAAAGGGGGTGGAAATTCAAACTGAAAAATTAATGGAAGTATGCAGGATGAGAAAGACGCCTGTTATTTGCTTTATTAATAAGCTCGATAGAGAAGGACGTGACCCTTATGACTTGCTAGATGAAGTGGAGTCCAAATTAAATATAAAGGTAAGACCACTCTCCTGGCCCATTTCTATGGGGAAATCATTTAAAGGTGTTTACAATCTTTATGACAAACAATTGAATCTGTTTACCCCCAGTCAGCGAAAACTCAGCGATGACAGGGTTGTTATTGAAGACCTAAGTTCTGAAAAACTAGATCAGCGTATAGGAACCAATTTGGCAGATCAACTCAGAGAAGACGTGGAGTTAATTGAAGGGGTATATCCCGATTTTGACCCTAAGGAATACTTGGAAGGTACTGTTGCTCCTGTATTCTTTGGCTCTGCGGTCAATAATTTTGGCATAAAAGAAATGTTGGATACCTTTATCAAAATAGCTCCTGGCCCAAAAAGCCGACAGACGGATGAACGTGAAGTCAAACCTGATGAAGATAATTTCAGCGGATTTATTTTCAAGATTCACGCCAACATGGATCCTAAACATAGAAACCGTATCGCATTTTTACGTATCTGTTCAGGGACCTTTCAAAGAAATAAACCTTATAACCATGTAAGGGGAACTAAACCACTTCGCTTTTCAAATGTCACTTCCTTTATGGCTCAGGACAAAGAAATAATCGAAGAAGCTTTCCCCGGTGATATCGTAGGGCTTTACGATACAGGTAATTTGAAAATTGGAGACAGTTTGACTGATGGTGAAAACCTAACTTTCAAAGGCATCCCTAGTTTTTCCCCAGAGATTTTCAGGGAAGTTGTAAATAAGGATGCCATGAAAACCAAGCAACTAGAAAAAGGCTTGCAACAATTGATGGAAGAAGGGGTTGCACAACTCTTTACCTTTGAAATAGGATCTAGAAAAGTGGTAGGCACCGTAGGTCAACTTCAATTTGAAGTAATAAAGTTCAGGTTAAAAAATGAATACAATGCCACTGCTGACTTCGTCCCAATGAATCTATACAAGGCTTGTTGGATCACCAGCACGGACAAAAAGAAATTGGATGAGTTCATCCGTTCTAAACAAAGACATATTGCAAAAGATAGAAATGGTAAATTAGTATTCATGGCTGAGACCAAGGCCTGGTTACAAATGGTTCAGGAAAATTTCCCTGAAATTGAATTCCATAATACATCAGAATATTAACCTATTTATCAAACCTGAGAAAACATGAAAAAACCATTTAATGTAATATTTGAGGACAATCATTTGCTGATAGTCAACAAATCTGCTGGGATTTTGGTCCAGGGAGATAAAACAGGAGACAAAACCCTTACAGATCTATGTAAAACCTACATAGCAAATAAATACAATAAACCAGGCGCTGTTTTCTTGCACCCAGTACATAGACTAGACCGTCCTGTGAGTGGCGTGGTGGTTTTTGCAAGAACCTCCAAAGCATTGGAAAGAATGACTGCTTTGTTCAGGAAAAGAGAAGTTCACAAAGTTTACTGGGCATTGGTTAAAAGAAAGCCAAGAGAAGAAGCAGGTAAATTAACCCATTGGTTGGTTAAAGATGCTGATAAAAATGTTTCAAAAGCTTACGATAAGGAAGTTCCAGAGTCCAAGAAATCTGAAATGACTTACAAAAGGTTGGGTAAATTAAACGATCATTGGTTACTAGAACTCCGCCCTGTTACAGGTAGGCCACATCAGTTGCGAGTGCAATTGGCCTCCATGGATTGCCCCATAAGAGGAGATGTAAAGTATGGCTTTCCAAAGCCGAATCCTGACGCAAGTATAAACCTACATGCTTTTCATTTGGTCTTTATTCATCCTATAAAAAAGGAAAAATTAATCTTAAGGGCCGCTTTGCCAGAAGAAGCATTTTGGGAACAATTTTTGGAATTTGAAAACGTAAAATCAAGTGACCGCCACTTAGACAAAACCTATAGCGGTTGAAAAGATAATATTATAATGTTAAAGGGAGCTTACTTTATTTGGCTGTTTTTCCTAGGATATTTAAGTGCATTTGGACAAGAAGAAGAGGGCGTTTTTTGGGAAATATCAAGTCAAAACAATCCTAAGCCCTCCTATCTTTTTGGGACCATTCACCTTATTTGTGAAGGAAATTTTACGATAAACCCCCAGATTTCTGAGAAGATATCAGAAACTGATGTGCTTGTGCTTGAAGTAGACCTGGACGACCCTGCCCTGCAGGGAAGCATGAGGGATAACCTTTACAATAAAGATGGGCAAAAAATAAAAGATTTCCTATCTAAGGAAGAGTACCTTACCGTGTATACTTTCCTAAAGGAAAGAACCGGCATGGACATGGACATGCTACAGGAAATGCGTCCAATGGTATTGATGTCACTGATCTATAATAACTTACTGGAATGCGAAACAAAGTCTTTTGAGAATGAATTAATGATTCTTGCAAAAGAAGCTCAGATTGAAGTAACAGGATTAGAGACATTTGACGACCAAATGTCTCTTTTTGACCATATCCCACTTAAGAGCCAATACCGAAGTTTTTATAGCTATGTGAATGACATAGACAAGGGGCAGGAAGAGTTCAGAAAACTAATAAAAGCCTATAAAGAAGAGAAAATTCTCGCTCTTTTAAAGATGGTTTCAGAAAGCCCTGAATACAACGATTACCAAGATTTATTTCTCTCTGATAGAAACAAAAAATGGGTGGCCCCCATGACTCAAATCATGAATGAAGGCAGTGCTTTCATTGCCGTTGGAGCAGGACATCTAGGAGGGCCAAATGGAATCCTTAACCTCTTAAAGAACAAAGGGTATGAAGTCAATAGGATTTACCTATGAATTCATTTTTTTGCCTGGTTTGGTGAAGAAACTATAAATCCCCCAAACGCTTAGTATTAGTAGCCCTCCTATCAATAAATATTGCCAAAAGGGAGCATTGGAGGAGAGTGCATCCTGGATATTGCCAGCAAATGCACCTGAGGAAAATGCAAGCAAGGTTCTCGGTAGCATCCCTATTAAACCAAACCACAAAACCCGCTTCAAACCGGTATCTAAAAGTGCGAAAACCAAATTAGAAATAGCAAAAGGAATTACTGGGCTGATCCGTATATAAAAAATCAATACCCCCATTTGATCCTTTTTATTGTGAATCAATTGTCTTGCCTTTGGATAGGGCTCCAAGATCCATTCAAGGCTGTCTTTCTCCAACACTCTCCCTAACAAATACCCAACCGCACTTGCTAGTGTATAGGATAATACCAGGTACGGAAAAGCTAACCAGCCAAACAAGAACCCTGTCACTACTGCAAAAAAAGTCGTCGGAACCAATGCAAAGCCCATTAACACCGTACCTATAAGGCAGTAAAGGAAGGCAATATTGGGTTGATCAATTGGCAATATTTCTAGCTCTGCCCAATTCTTGTATATCCAATTACCAAGGGTAATAGCACCTATTGTTGGAAGTATGCTGACCCAGAGAATTGACGCTAAAACCCAAGGGCTTTTGCTATAGATATTTCTAAAATGCTTGAAAATAGGAGGTTTTTTGTCCATCTTTGAACAAAACTAAAAATAATTTTGACTAATATTTAATCAAATAATGCCTTTGGATAGGAAATAGCCTTATTTGGTTAAATAACCCTATATATATAACATATGAAATTTGCTACAAAAGCCATACATGCAGGGATCAAACCAGATCCAGGCACAGGGGCAATCATGACTCCTATATTCCAAACCTCAACATACGTACAGAAATCGCCCGGTGATCACAAAGGTTTTGAATACTCCAGAACTCAAAATCCAACCAGGCAAGCTTTAGAAAACAACCTGGCAGCATTGGAAAATGGCAATCATGGATTGTGTTTCTCTTCCGGGATGGCCGCTATCGACTGCCTATTGAAATTGTTGAAGCCAGGAGATGAGGTCATCAGCACTAATGATCTTTATGGAGGTACTTACAGGATTTTCACTAAAGTTTTTTCAAAATACGGAATAAAATTTCATTTCGTAAACATGGAAAAGCCGGAAGACATCTTATCCCTTATCAACGAGAATACCAAGTTGATATGGGCAGAAACACCCACTAACCCAATGATGAACATTATTGACATCAAAGCATTAGGGGAGATCGCAAAAAGGCATAAAGTACTTTTTGGCGTTGACAATACTTTCGCCACACCCTTTCTACAAACGCCTTTGGATTTAGGTGCTGACCTGGTCATGCATTCAGTGACCAAATACCTTGCTGGCCACTCAGATGTTGTCATGGGGGCTCTAGTTGTCAAAGACAAGAAACTTGCAGATGACCTGGCCTTCATTCAAAATTCCTGTGGAGCTGTACCGGGACCTCAAGATTGTTTTTTGGTCCTACGTGGAATAAAAACTTTGCACATTAGAATGGAAAGGCATTGCCAAAATGGAAAAACAATAGCGGCTTATCTAATTAATCATCCAAAGGTAGATAAAGTCTTTTGGCCAGGTTTTGAAGACCATCCTAACCATCTGATAGCTAAAAAACAAATGAAATATTTTGGCGGCATGATTTCGTTCACTTTAAAAGACAACAAAATAGAAGATGCTATTAAAGTTTTGGAAAGTTTTGAGATTTTTGTTTTGGCAGAGTCACTAGGTGGTGTTGAATCCCTTTGTGGTCACCCGGCAACAATGACACATGCAAGTATACCTAAATCTGAAAGAGAAAAAGTAGGCTTATCAGATTCTTTGATTCGATTAAGTGTAGGAATTGAGGATGCTGAAGACTTAAAAAATGACCTTGCCCAAGCTTTAGATTAAATCAAGGCAACATTTTCTTAAACAGATATTGACATTTATTGTCGATATCTGTTGTTAAATCTTTGTGGTTTTTCTTTAGAAGGGTAAGTACTGGTTGGTACTTTTTACTTATATCTTCTTTTTTACCTAAATGACTACCAAGATGTTGGAGTAGCAAATGATTTTTATGCCAATTCACCATCACTGTTCCCAGGGCATCAATCTCCTCATGAACCTCATGGGTAAAAATACTATTCAGGCCTATGGATAACCTTATTTTTTCTAAAACAGTAACTTTCTTGAGGCCTTTATAGATTTCACTTATTGTTTGGGCGTCGAGTTTTGTTTTAGTCCCGAATTGGAAGTATTCCACTTCCTCATTGATTATTTGATTAATAGCCGTGTTAATACTCAAAATAGACATCCCTTTTGAGTATTGCCAAATTTTCTTGTAAAGATCTTCCCATTTTTGCAATGGGATTGATAAAATCAATTCATAAACATCAGAATAAACCCTGTTTTTATCTGAAGAGATCAGTTTTTCGTAATCTGAATAGTGCCACTTATTGACATGCATGTAGGTTAAAAACCCATCTTGAATAAACCGAATATGCCTTACTTTGCGAAGGTTTTTGTGCAAAACCTTAAATGGAGAAAGTATTTGACTTATCTCTCGCTTCTTTTCAAAATGTGCTCTTTCTAGCAGTTGAATATAGACACTGAAAAAATCCAAATGAGATTCAAGCTCAATTGATTTTTTTGATTTCAACTTTTTCGAGAGCTCCTCAAACAATGCCTTACCGGCATCATAGTGCTTATCAAAAACATGTAAAATCAGCGGTAAGGTAGACGATTCCATCGCTATTCGTTTATTTTTACTGTTGTAGCTCCATATCCAAAATTGGTCTTCTGACTGTCCTTAAAATATTTGATCCCTTGTAACTGACTCAAATATTTATGGATATTTTTTCTTAAAACGCCATTCCCAATGCCATGAATAAAAACAATCTCATCCATGGCTGAAACAATTGCATCATTCAGATTGGTTTCAAACGTTTTCATCTGCAATTGTAACATTTCACTATTGCTCATCAAGTCGAAATCATCCGTCAACTTCTCAATATGAAGATCCACCGACGCGGGAGGCCTCTTTACTTTAGCGGTAGGATAAATGTCCTGAGGCTTTGGATTGAGATCCTGATTTAATTTACTGACGTTCAGGGTATTTAGGGTATCATCAATCCTGAAAAAATAGGCGTCTTTATTCAGTAATGGAGCTTTGCCCATACTTTTAAAAAAGGATGAGGCTTTTAATTTGATATTCCTTACCTGAACGGGCTGCTGCTTTTCAAATTGCTTGTTCAGTAAAACCATCATTACACTAAAAGGTGGCCATTGCTCAAACTCCTGAAGCATCTTCTCACCAATCTTGGTAAATGACTTGGCTTTAACCACACCTGCGCCTATATTTTTTGTCTTAACGCTTTGACTCTCGTCAAAAGAATAAAGGCAATCTTTGGAGGAGTTATTTACAAGCACCAAATCATGCAGCTGATCGTTATAAGGAACATAGGCCAAATAAACCCCTTCCTCTTTGTCAGCAACATTACTTTTAGGAACACTGGAAAAGTAACTTGTGGACTTTTTGGGCTTTGGGTCAAAATAAGTTTCCTCAGCTTCGTTGATAAGCACCAACTCAGTTTTTAATACCGGAATTCTAAACCCGTCTTCAATTTCAATTTCAACCTGCCCACCAGAAGAAAGCTTGGTAATAACACCTTCCTCCTTTCCATGCAATAACCTTACCTTATCCCCTATGTTCATATTTCAAATTTACCAAATAGATTGTGGATATCCTCAATTAATTCCTTTTGATTCCCCATATTCATTTTTTATCTCTGTTTGAAAAAATTTCATGCCAATAACCAAAGATTATTTTTGGATAAATTAAATAGCAAAAAGCCCAAATCAGATTGAATTGGGCTTTTAAAATTTTAAATTTGAACGAAGCAATAGAAATAATTTTACAAATACCTATTTCGGCTTAGAGTACAATGTTCACGATTTTACCAGGTACGACGATGACCTTTTTAGGTTTTTGGCCATTAGTCCATTTCAGGATATGTTCGTCAGCCAGCGCTGCTTCTTCTATTTCTTGTTTTGAAAGGCTCAATGACAATTCAATTTTTGCCCTCATCTTACCATTGATAGACACGGGGTATTGGTGGCTTTCTTCTGCAAGGTATTTTTCTTCTGCTTGAGGGAATTTAGAATTAATAATTGATTCTTCATGTCCTAAGCGTTCCCACAATTCTTCAGCAATATGAGGTGCATAGGGCGACAACACTACCAACAGTGGCTCTAGCACATCCTTATTATTGCATTTCAAGGCAGACAATTCATTTACACAAATCATAAAGGAAGAAACAGAAGTATTAAAAGCATGTCGCTCTATATCTTCCTCCACTTTTTTCATAGTTTTATGTAAGGATTTTAACGCTTCTTTGGAGGCGGGTTTGTCAGATACATTCCACTCTCCTTTTTGGTCATGGAAAAGTCTCCAAAGTTTTTTCAAAAACTTAAATACACCATCAATCCCGTTGGTATTCCAGGGTTTAAACTGCTCTAATGGGCCAAGAAACATTTCATAAAGCCTTAAAGTATCAGCACCATAGCTCTCAATTACATCATCTGGATTGACCACATTGTATTTGGACTTGGACATTTTTTCAACTTCCGCCCCACAAATGTACTTGCCATTCTCAAGAAGGAATTCAGCCTCTTTAAGATCAGGTCTCCAACTTTTAAAAGCTTCCAGATCCAGTTGATCATTGTAAACGATGTTTACATCCACATGCATTGGGCTTACTTCGTGCTCGCCGATTAATCCATGGCTGACAAATGTATTGGTTCCTTTCTTGCGATAAACAAAGTTGGAACGACCCTGTATCATTCCTTGATTAATCATTTTTTGAAAAGGCTCCTCAATAGAAACCAGATCTCTATCAAATAAGAACTTTGTCCAAAACCTGGAATAAAGCAAGTGACCGGTAGCATGTTCAGCACCTCCTATATACAAATCAACAGCTCCCCAATAATCAGCGGCGGATTTACTTACAAACTCCTCTTTATTATTGGCATCCATGTACCTGAAAAAGTACCAACTTGAACCTGCCCAACCTGGCATGGTACTCATTTCCAGTGGATAAGTTCCTGATTCTGTTTTATAAGTCCATTCTTTCGCCCTGCCTAAAGGTGGAGCGCCATCTTCTGTAGGTAAATATTTATCTACTTCAGGTAACCTTAGAGGTAAATCACGCTCATCAATAAGGTAAGGTAAATTATTTTTGAAATAAACAGGAAGTGGCTCGCCCCAATATCTTTGACGTGTAAAAATAGCATCCCTCATTCTATATTGAATTTTGCCTTTTCCTATTCCTTTTTCTTCAAGAAAGGAAATGGCTTTATCCATAGCCGGCTGCATTTTCAATCCACTTATAAAGCCTGAATTCATGATGGTCCCACCTTTGCCTGGAAAGGAACCATTGGACATATCTCCTTCTATTACTTGTCTTTTCTCTAAGCCAAAGTGATTCGCAAAATTATAATCCCGCTCGTCATGCGAAGGAACAGCCATAACAGCCCCTGTTCCATAACCAGCCAAAACATAATCAGCAATCCAAATTGGGATTTTTTCGCCATTGAACGGATTTAAAGCATAACTACCCGTAAATGCCCCTGAAATGGTTTTCACATCCGACATTCTGTCTCGCTCGGACCTGTTTTTAGCCTGAGCTACATAGTCAACAGCCGTTTCCCTTTGATCCTCAGTGATCAAATCAGCTACCAACTCATGTTCTGGAGCCAAGGCCAAGTAGGTCACTCCATAAATGGTATCAATCCGCGTAGTGAAAACCTTGATTTTGTCATTTTTCCCCTCTACATCAAATACCATTTCGGCACCCAATGACCTACCGATCCAGTTTCTTTGCATTTCTTTGACAGGATCAGGCCAGTCCAGACCTTCCAAACCCGTGAGCAAACGTTCTGCGTAAGCAGTTATCCGCATGCTCCATTGCATCATGCGTTTTCTTTCTACGGGATGTCCACCTCTTTCAGAAAAGCCATCTTTGACTTCGTCATTCGAAAGCACCGTTCCCAAGGCACCACACCAGTTCACAGTAGTTTCTGCCAAATAGGTTAGTCTATACCTTAAAAGTGTCTTTTGCTTTTCCTCATCAGAATAATTATTCCAATCATCTTTGGTAAATCCTTCAGTATCCTCATCGCAAGCTGCTCTGATGCTTTGATTTCCCTCTTTTTCAAAAACTGAGATAAGATGGCTTATGGACTGCGCTTTATTGGCTTCTAAGTCATAATAGCTGTCAAAAAGCTGCATAAAGATCCACTGTGTCCATCGGTAGTATTCAGGATTTGATGTCCTTACTTCCTTGGTCCAATCAAATGCAAAACCTATGTTTTTAAGCTGTTCGGTATATCTTTTAATATTCTCTTCGGTCGTTATCGCCGGATGCTGACCAGTCTGTATCGCATACTGCTCAGCTGGTAAGCCAAAAGAATCATACCCCATTGGGTGTAGTACGTTGAATCCTTTTAACCTTTTATAACGCGTGACAATATCAGAGGCAATATACCCTAGTGGATGCCCTACATGCAGCCCCGCTCCTGATGGATATGGGAACATATCCAAAGAATAAAATTTAGGCTTATTTACCTCAGGATTGGCATTGAAAATTCCCGTTTGCTCCCAACGGTCCTGCCATTTTTTTTCAATGGTGCGAAAATTATATTCAGACATTTTCAGTAATTGTAAAATTATTGGTCGATTCAATTCCAAAAGTATAAAAAATATCCCTATTCATTTCGAATATAGATGACTATATGTGAATCACTCGTTAATTAAGAAAAATAACCTGACACAAAATCACCTGAATTTGAACCCTCTATTCCTTTTGCTAAATATCCAATTGTCCCAAATATCCAGAGAGAAATAAATTTCAGCCCCAAAGTTTAATGTAAAATAACCATCGTATCGTGCTCCAGGTTCATTGATTCTAGGGTCACCACTACCTCTTCTGGCACTCCCTTTCGTATTCCTTATTAACTCGACATTGGGCTCCCCATTTGGCAATAAAAATCTGTCTTCTCTTATTGAAAAACGCAAACGGTCAGGGTTCAGCCCTGTAATATAATCTTCTATTAATTCCTCATAAAAACCAGAGATGTTGAATGCACTAACATCATCAAGATGGTCTGAATAGGTAAACCGATAACTCCCTTCAATAAAAAAGTCCATGTAAACATTTGCTTTATATTTAAAGCCAAGTCCCATGGGAAAAACGGTAACTATTTCATTGTAATATTCATTTTCAGTTCTTAACGGGCGCAAATTCACCCATTCTCCGTTGTAAAGTGTTTGTGGGTTATTGGTAGTCGCTCCTATTCCAAAAAACACATATGGATTATAAAACTCTCTAGAGACGTAGTACACTTTTACGGGATACAAATAGTATTCTACCATTAATGCAGCTTCAAAGTTTCTACTTCTAAAATTCAAATTTCGCGGTATTCTTCCACTTTCAGGGTCTGCATGATCATCTTGCCCGGAAATCTGATAAAACCCTATATCTCCTCTGGCTTTCAAATTTGTACCAAAAGTGTACCGAGCACTTAAACCAACATTATAATCTGGCTGAACGCCTTCTTTGTATTCCCAAAGGGCATAGAGGTCTCCGAAATACTGAGAAGGTCCGCCCTGTAAAGAAAAAGACCATGCTTTCTCCCGTGCATACCGGTTAAAACCTTGAGCAAATATTTGATTTGAAATCGCTATAAAAAAAAATGCTATAAAAAATATTTTCCTGGTCATCGTTCTCTTATCCCTTATCCCTAGCCATTAACCTGTTGGCAATAACCCCCCTAAAGGTAAATAGAAACAGGAAATAAAAAAATTAGTCTGGTGCAATTTTATCTAAGCCCGAACGGATATGCAAATCCCTTTGAGGGAATGGAATCTCTACTTTCTCCTCGCTAAATTTTTTAAAAATCTCGTAATAAAGTTGGCTCTTCAGGACACTTGGTTTATTGGTATACTCCGTCGTCCATACCCTGAGATTAAAATCAATACTACTATCATTGTATTTATCAAAAAGCACATCAGGTTCCGGTATTTTTAGCACACCAGTATTTCTTTTCACCACTTCCAGCAAGATCTCCTTTATTTTCTCAGGATCTTCCCGATACGATACCCCTACAGGTATATTAAACCTAATATTACTATCATTGTGTGACCAATTGATGACTGCATTGTCTATAAATTGGCTATTAGGAACTATTATTGAAATATTGTCATTTGTAAGTATAGTGGTAGATCTGGCAGATATTGACACTACGTCCCCATATACCTCATCTACCTCTATTCTATCCCCAACTTTTATCGGCCTTTCGAACAGTATAATTAATCCACTTATAAAATTATTTGTTATATTCTGCAGTCCAAAACCAATACCCACACCAATCGCTCCAGCCAAAATTCCAAGAGCACTCAAGTCTACATTACTGTTTTGCAAAATGGTAACCAAGCCAATAATGATAAGAAGGTACTTGAAAATAGTTGCAATGGACTGGCGAACACCAATTTCTAGCTTATACTTGGTTAATATCTTATTGGCGAGAAATTTACGCGCCAATTCAGAAACAACGAATACTAGAACAATTGAAATGGTTAATCCTAAAAACAAACCTATGGTTAGCGTTGTTTCTCCAAACATTATTATTTTCAAGTTGAGAAACTCATTTATTTTCTCCAGAAAATTCCCCTCTTTGACTTCTTGTATTAATTCATTCATAAAGTATGGTTTTAACCAATGAAACCTAATAAAGCTATTTGTAAGCTACAGAAAAATAAATAAAAATTCTTAATTGAATATTCTTCAAATTAACACGCTTAGGAGCAAAAAGTTAAATAAAACTTATTGAGGGCTAAAATTCCCCTTAATTTTTCTTAACTACTCCCATTAAGCGTGCAATTTAGGTACATTTGTTGCTAATTTTATCCCCATGAGTAAACAAAAGGAAGAACTCGAACACAGGCTTAAACTCAGAAATATCAAACATTCTGATTTTAATGACATTCGTGAAATAATGGTTTCTACTTATAAAACCCAGGCAATGTCTTGGACTAAGGAGGAATTTAAAAATCAACTTAATGCCTTTCCTGAAGGGCAGATTTGTTTGGAGGACAATGGCAAGGTAGTAGCCGTAGCCATGAGCCTTATAGTAGATTATGCTAAATATGGTGACAACCATTCCTATGACCAAATCACTGGATTTGGAAAATTTGATACGCATGATCCGGATGGAGACACTCTTTACGGCACTGATGTATTTGTAGACAGGGAATACAGGGGCTTGCGGCTAGGAAGAAGGCTTTATGATGCGAGAAAAGAACTTTGCGAAAACCTAAACTTAAGGTCTATAATAGCCGGAGGAAGAATACCAGGTTACAGTAAATTCGCTGATCAAATGTCACCGAGGAAATACATTGAATTGGTGAAGAACAAAGAAATATTTGACTCTGTACTTTCCTTTCAACTGGCCAATGAATTTCACGTTAGGAAAGTAATCACCAAATACCTGCCTGAAGACACGGACTCCCGCGCCTATGCCACCTTGCTGGAATGGATCAATATATATTATGAGAAGGATGAGAAATTAATTGGCAATAAAAAAACAATTGTAAGGTTAGGGCTTGTCCAATGGAAGATGAGGCGATTCACCGATGTAGACGATTTGATGCAGCAGGTAGAGTTTTTTGTTGATACTGTTTCTGATTACCAATCAGATTTCTGTTTGTTCCCAGAGTTTTTTAATGCACCATTATTAGCAGGTTTTAACAAAATGGATGCTTCTGAAGCAATTAGAAATCTTGCCGATTATACTGAGGAAATTGTAAACCGCATGCGTGACCTGGCACTGTCTTATAATGTCAACATTATTGCTGGGAGTATGCCTGAATATGATGGGAAAAAACTGCGAAATGTAAGTTATCTATGCAGAAGAGACGGCACCATGGACAAACAATACAAGCTGCACATCACTCCAGATGAACAGTCCTACTGGGGTCTCCAAGGGGGAAATCAAATAAAAGTTTTTGATACAGATGCTGGGAAAATAGGCATACTCATCTGCTATGATGTAGAATTCCCTGAATTGGGACGCATATTGGCAGAGAAGGAAATGGATATTCTTTTTGTACCATTTTGGACAGACACTAAAAATGCTTACCTGAGAGTAAGCACCTGTGCCAAAGCCAGAGCCATTGAGAATGAATGTTATGTTGCTATTACCGGATCTGTAGGTAACCTCCCACGCGTTGAAAACATGGACATTCAACATTCCCAAGCAGCAATCTATTCCCCTTCAGACTTTTCTTTTCCGCATGATGCAATCATAGGTGAAGCCTCCCTAAATACTGAGACCACAATTGTCGCAGATGTAGATCTGGGATTGTTGACCAAGTTACGTAAAACTGGTAGTGTAAGAAATCTTGAACAACGGAGGTTGGACTTGTATTCCATCCAATGGAAAAACAAGCGATAATGGAATACTTCAATGCCAACTTTGAAGAGGTTCTCAATAAAGCCAGAGAAATAAAACTTCTGGTTACTGATCTGGATGGTGTCCTAACTGATGGAGGAATACTTTTGGACGACAATGGGATGGAGTACAAGAAGTTTCAGGTAAAGGATGGGCAAGTCATTCCTTACCTTCGTGAAAATGGAATAAAAACTGGAGTCATCACTGGTCGTAATGTATCCGTATCCAAAATCCGATGCGAACAAATGGGTGTAGATTTCCATCTTCATGGCATTCGGGAAAAGTGGCCTACCTTATTGGAGCTTATAGCAGAAATGGAATTAAATCCGAATCAAGTTGCTTATATTGGAGATGATATTATCGATCTGGAATTGTTGTTAAATGTTGGCTTTTCAGCAGCTCCTGCTGATGCCATACATTATATCAAAGATAAAGTAGATTATATTACCTTGAAAAAGGGAGGGCAGGGAGCCTTTAGAGAATTGGCTGACTTAATCCTCTTTGCTAGTGGAAACCTACCTTCAATAGCTGTTAAAAACCATACCTAATAATTAATTTTAAAGTCAAAAATGGAAAGAAGTCAGCATACAATGACCATTGGGGAAAACCTGCTATTGGGTGGAAATCAACCTATTTTATTTTCCGGTCCATGTGCAGTAGAAAGCCTTGACATTTGCCTCGAAATCGGCAGCACTGTTAAGAAGCTTGCCGAAAAACATGGTTTTGGATATGTCTTTAAGGCTTCTTTCGACAAAGCCAACCGAACCTCATCTGATTCTTATAGGGGTATTGGGCATGAAAAATCTTTGCAAGTACTTCAAAATGTAGGCAATACGCTTAAGGTACCTTTAGTGACAGACGTACATGAAAGCTATCAAGTAGATGCTGTGGCAGATGTAGTCGACGTCTTGCAGATCCCTGCCTTTCTTTGCCGGCAAACAGATCTTTTGGTAGCCGCAGGAAAAACCGGCAAGGCTATCAAAATTAAAAGAGGTCAGTTTATGGCACCCGAAGACATGCAATATGCTGTAGACAAGATTCGATCTACTGGCAATGACAATGTAGCACTTACGGAAAGAGGTTTTTCACTCGGCTATCATAATCTAGTGGTAGACATGCGCGCTTTACCAATAATGCGGCAGTTTGCCCCTGTAATATTTGATGTCACCCATAGTGTACAGCAGCCGGGAGCAAACAAGGGTACCAGTGGGGGTCAACGGCAAATGGCACCCTACCTCGCAAGAGCAGCTGGCGCAGCTGGTGTCGATGGCTTTTTTATAGAAACCCATCCAAATCCAACCGTGGCCTTGAGCGACGGCCCTAATATGATCCCCCTTGCTGATATGGATAGCTTTCTCGCTATGCTGAAAAGTGCATGGATTGTAGGAAATCAATTTAAAGATTATTCACTTTCATGAGAAAAGCAAAGTATAGTTTCTATTTCCTCCTCTTAATCCAAATGGTTTTTTTAAGGATCGGTGCCTTTTCACAAAGCCAAATGGTGACCAACGAAATCAGAACGATACTGGAAGGAGATAGTACTTATTTGAATAATCTTTTCAATAAAAGCCCTTTATATTCAAACACGGAACTACTTGTCTTTTATTCCGACAGGGCATTTGAACCTGGATGGTCTGAAAACCAAACATTGACATGCAATGCCTTGGAATTGCGATTGCTTATACAAAATGCTGCATTAGAGGGTTTAGTTCCGGAAGACTACCACCTGAATGCAATCAACCCCTACTTTGAAAAATTTTTTTCAGGATCCCCTTTAACAGCTCATGAATTGGCCAAGGTTGATTTCTTGCTAAGCGATGCATTTATCGTTTATGCCAATCATATTTATGGGGGGAAAGTTCATCCAGAGCATATCAATGGTTCTTGGGAAATTATGCAAAAAGAGAGCGAGCCTAAGGTTGTAGAAAAACTTATCTTAGCTGTTTCCCAACGCAATGTCAGGGCACAGTTATTCAGCCTTCAACCTAAGTTTGCCATTTACACGCGCATGAGGCAGTCCTTGATCAAGCACATAGGTCTTCAAAAGAAAAAAGACAGTCAAACCTGGGAAAAGATATCGATAAAAGAAAAGATTGAGCTGGAACAGACAAGCCCAGTGGTGGAAATTATCAGAAAAAGGCTACTGTTTTGGGGAGATTTGAAGAATTCCTCCATTCATTCCGGGACTGAAGAGGTTTATGACTCTCTTTTATTTGCAAGTGTCAAGGTTTTTCAGAAAAGAAATGGCTTACAGGCAGATGGTGTTTTGGGAAAGGCCACGATTGATGCGTTGAACAAGAGCCCTCTGGAAGTCATCAAACAGATCAGGGTAAATATGGAACGTTTAAGGTGGCTTCCTGACACTACGGTCCAGGAAATGATACTTGTAAACATTGCCAATTATGCCATGGATTATATCAGTAAGAAAGACACTTTGCTGCACTCCAATGCCATCGTAGGAAAATCGTATAGAAAAACACCTGTTTTCAATGCCGCCATGTCTTATTTGGTATTTAGTCCTACATGGACGGTCCCTCCGACCATATTAAACAATGATGTCATTCCATCAATCAAGAAAAATCAAAATTACCTGTCTGCTAAAAACATGCGAATTCTTGATTATTCAGGAAAGGAAATCAATCCTTCTGAGATTAACTGGAATTCAGTAAATAGCAAAAACTTCAAATACATGGTAAGGCAAGATCCGGGAGAAAGCAATTCTCTTGGCCAAGTGAAGTTTATGTTCCCGAACAAGCACAATGTATACATTCATGACACTCCATCCAGAGGTCTTTTTTCTAATGAAGACCGAGCTTTGAGTTCAGGATGTATTCGAATTCAGCAGCCATTTGAATTGGCAAAATTGTTACTTGCCGACCAACCTTTGTGGACAGATGATCTGATAAAAAAAGCAATGGAGGCGAATAAAGAGAAATCTATCACCCTTACCAGAAAAATCCCCGTCGTTATTCTCTATCTTACTTTTTGGACAGACAGCAAAAATACTGATCAAGTAAGAAAAGACCTCTATTCGAGAGATGATGAACTTTTTGAATTGCTGCAGAAGCCATTGATGAGCTTCTATTGAATTTAGGAGGTATTTGGGATCAGCTCGCCGTCAAACGTTCAATATAAGCAGATTGGGAGCTATAGTTGTTTTCACTGGAGTGGATAAACAGACAGCTTTTATCCTTTATCAAATTAATTATTTCTTTAAAATTTTCATCGGGTAATGCTGGACAACCCAGGCTTCTACCTAGCCTGCCATGAAGTTTAACAAATGAACTTTCAGCATAATCAGCAGCATGTATTACGATTGCCCGTAACCGAGCATTATCATTGATTCCTTCCTCCATTCCATCCAACCTTAAAGATTGCCCATGCTTACCTATGTAAGTCTCACCAGTTAGGTAAAAGCCAAGGCTACTCATATAACTCTCCGGGACATTGGAGAATTTTTTGGCGTGAAGTCCACCGGAGTTTCTTCCATGAGCCACTAAAGACACGTATTCCAAATCTTGATTCTGAATGTCTATTATCCAAAGCCTTTCCTCCGAGGAAGGCAGGTCATAATCAATAATTGTCAAGGGCTTACCTTCTTCAAGTAAGCCATTATCCAACATTTTCTGGTAACCTTCAACTGCCATCAGCAATACCTCCTTCTTCAACGAGTTTTGATCCGAACGAATGCGCTCCCAAATAGTCGCTACTGAGGAGGCTATTTTACCTGATTTTGAATTGGGCTCCACTTTTTTAACAAGCTCAGGTAATTGTGTATTTTCAAAAGAAAAAACCGGACAAACAATAAGTAGTGTAAAGAAAATAATTTTAATCATAAATTTTTAGTTGAAAAGAAGATGTAGAATAAACCAAACATGAAAAAATGAAAACCTTCTCTAAAAGTAAAATTAGCATCCGAAACATTCGCTTTAGAACCAATCCTCCCATTTCATTAAATATAACAGCTCTATCTATTCAAAGATTCCTACTTTAACGAAATCTTCTCCTCTAGAAAACCCAGACAGTCAAAGGGTAGACAAAAACAACTACAGAATCACAACAGTTTTTAAATGGAAATATTATACTTCCCTTGAAAAAAATTAGCTGCCTTTATCCCGCAATTTTAAAATGTTTCGGGAAATTTGATATGCTTAAATCAGTGAAAAACAATTTCTAAAATGAAGCTTACCATACTTCAATCAGCCAGCTTTTTCACCAAGTTAAATTTAGCCAATAAACCAACATCATCCATATTTTAATTAATTTTGAACCGATACCCCCTAATTATTTGTTCTCTCGGTTGGTATAAAAAAATCAGGATTAAAGCGAGTTATCAGTCATTTAGCAAATTAGCTACTTTGCAATTTTAATCCTTTGGTGATATAATACGATCAAGATAAACAAAATTACAGATAGTCTGTTAGATATTTTATGAAAATAGCCATCTACCGAAAAGAACATTTTAATGCTGCCCATAGGCTTCATAACCCAAAGTGGTCAGAGGAAAAAAACAATGCCATTTTCGGGAAGTGCAACAATCCCAGCTATCATGGTCACAATTATGATTTGGTCGTAAAACTGTCTGGTCCTATAGATCCTGACACGGGCTATGTCTATGACATGAAGAAACTGAAGGAGGTAATAAAGGAACATGTAACAAACAAATTTGATCACAAAAACTTAAATTTAGATGTCGATGAATTCAAAAACCTTAATCCAACTGCAGAAAACATTGCTGTGGTTATTTGGAATATTTTGAGAGAAGAAATTGAATTAAAATACGACTTAACAATTCGATTATATGAAACAGAAAGAAACTTTGTTGAATTCAGCGGGGATTGATCTCAATCAAACCATTGACGACTTTGGCGACGAACATATTTCTTCCTCCCATGAAACACCATTGAGGGAAGATGCTTTTGAAATGGACGATGACCTAAAGATGGAATTGATTGAAAACCATTTTAAAGGAATCATGAACATTCTTGGCTTGGACCTCACAGACGACAGCCTTAAAGGAACGCCTAGGAGAGTAGCAAAAATGTTTATAAAAGAAGTTTTTTCGGGCTTAGACCCAAAAAACAAGCCTGAGGTAAAATTATTTCAGAACAAATACCGGTACAATGAAATGTTGGTAGAGAAAGACATTACTTTTTTCTCCCATTGCGAACATCATTTTGTCCCTATTTATGGAAAAGCACATGTAGCCTATATTTCCAATGGCAGTGTAATCGGATTATCTAAAATCAATCGAATTGTACAATACTTCGCCAAAAGGCCTCAAGTTCAGGAAAGGCTTACGGTCCAAATTGGCAATGAGCTAAAAGCAGCATTGGGAACAGACGATGTTGCAATAATTTTAGATGCAGATCATATGTGCGTATCAAGTAGAGGTGTACGGGACACCACCAGTAGCACAGTCACTTCCTTTTATAGTGGACAATTTGAAAATGATCCTCAAAAAAGAAATGAGTTCCTGAAATACATTTCAATGGCCAGGTAATAGGAACTTTATTACCACTATAGTATTCAACAAGCTTCATGAGCAAAAGCTGCCACCCTTTTATGGCAGCTTTTTCTATCTACTTTCAACTTTTTCATAGGATATCCGACTTTTCAGTAAGATTTATTAAACAATTTGCTCATTAATTCATTCTTATAGGTAAATAATGAATGGATCAATGAAGGGAAAGAACATAGTAATTATCGGAGGAAACAGCGGTATAGGTAAAAAAGTAGCCGAAACACTTTCAAGCGAAGGTGCTAGTATTTATTCTTATTCAAGGTCTAAAACGGGTGCCAATCAATTGGATATTTTAGATGATTTTGAAGAGATACCAAACCTACCGGATGTGGTACACGGCTTGGTTTACTGTCCTGGAACCATTAATCTCAAACCTTTCAAAAGGCTTAAAATTTCAGAATTTAGACAGGATTTAGAAATAAATTTTTTGGGGGCTATTAAAGTACTTCAAAGTCTGGAAACCTTGTTAAAAAAAGCCGAATCTGCTTCTGTGGTGCTTTACAGCACCGTGGCTGTTCAGACAGGTTTGGGTTTTCACAGCTCGGTAGCTGGGGCAAAGGGAGCCATTGAAGGACTTACGAGATCCCTATCTGCTGAATGGGCGGTCTCGGGAATACGAGTAAATGCTATCGCCCCATCCCTTACTGATACCCCCTTAGCAAATGCTTTACTTTCGACTGATGATAAGAAAGCGGCTGCTGCGAAAAGACATCCGCTTGGAAGATTTGGAACAGTTAAAGACATTGCCTCCTCAACTGCATTTTTATTGTCAGACAAATCCTCTTGGATTACCGGACAGGTATTAAAGGTCGATGGTGGTATGTCAGTTATTAAATAATTATTTAGGTCACTCCTACTAGGGGATTATTAAAGTCAAGATCGCAAAAGGATCGTTCCTAGCACCAAAACAGCAGAGAAATGAGGACTCCACCGGAATCATATTTAATTTTTAAAGCAGAATTAAAAAAGGCAAAACTTGAAAAAGAGCAATTACGACAACAGTATGAAGAAAATTTGGCCGATATTAATCGAGAACTTTCTCGGTTAAAGGAACAAATTTCTGCACAACAAGAATTGATGAAAACTACTATCAATTATGCCATAAAGCTGGAAGATGATTTAGGAAATTTCAAAAAGGAAGTTGAAAGCAAAAAAAACAAAAGCAAAAGCTCTTTTCATTGAATCTATTACTCATTTTAACCGTAAAAATAGGTAACAGGTAAGAAATTAACCAATTATGACCGACACCTTGAATAAATCTGCACTGCAAAATTTCGAAGTTTCTCTGGAAGAAAGGTACGCCCAAGTTTTGACGAATAAATCTGAGGGAATAATCATTTGCACATTATTGGTCGACTATGTACCCATAGCCGATTTTAAAGCAATCTTTCATCAAATTACTTCAATCGTTAAAAAAGGTACATACCATAAATTTATTTTTGACAAAAGGGCTTTGAGGGCTTTCCACCAGCCAAGCATGGAATGGTATTTTATAGACTGGAAAAAAGAAGTTTACCATTATGGAATCAAAACCCATAGAAAAATATTGCCCAATGAAGCCTGGTTTAAAAAAATGGTGATGATCGCAAAAAAACAAATTTTGGAGGACTATCCAGGAAATATAATCAATGATTTAGACATGAAATATTGTGACACCATAGAGGAGGCAATCAAAAATTGATGAAACATTTCACCAAAGTAACACTACTAACAGCGGGTAAATCCTACAATCGGAATTTCGTAAATTGCTTAAGCGGTTATAAAAGCTTAAATTTAATAGGCAGTATAAATGAAGAAAATTCAGCAACCAACCTGGCGCCATTTAGCCAGGTTTTCCATGTAGGCGCAAACCCTGCTACTGTAGGTATTTTATTCCGCCCGCATTCAGTGGAAAGACACACCCTGGAAAACATACTACAAAATGGCCATTTCACACTAAATCAAGTGACGGAATCCTTTTATAAAGAAGCGCACCTCTGTAGTGCGCGATGGGATAAATCAGAATTTGAAGCAACGGGACTTGAGGAAGAGTACCTGAACAATTTTAAAGCTCCCTTTGTAAAAGATAGCCCATTAAAAATCGCTTGCCTTCTAAAAGACAAGATTACATTGGCTGTCAACGAGACTGTTTTAATTATCGGGAGCATTGAAGAAGTGTGGGTAAGGCCTCAGGCGGTAGAAGAAGATGGATTTATTTCACTTGACAAATTGGGAACAATCACCGTATCAGGTTTAGACAGCTATCATACTGTAAATAAACTGGGCAGGTTACCTTATGCCAAGCCAATAAAATCGACTGAAAAAAAATAACAAATCCCTATCGGGGTAGTATTTTTTCCCGATAAGGATTTAATTTGTGCTCAAGTCAAGCATTCATCATTATTTTCTCACTATCTAACTGAATAAGATTGTGCAAAGGAACGTCCTCCTGGCGTAAGCCCTTCCACTCTCAATTGCCCACTAAAGTCTTCTAAAAATTTACCTACCACTTCTGGGTCTTTTGCAGGCTCGTCATTCAAACTGGTAAGGATAAAACCTTCTCCAAATCCTAAATCTCTTAGATATCCTCTGGTCATTCCGCTTAGTTTTATCCCGTAAGGAATACCAAAACGATCCATTTCTATTGCGTTGATGGTTTCTAACTTAGCCCCCAATAGAGGGGAGGAATAAAAAGATCTTTTGATCACACCAGTGCCGCCTAGTAAGTTTTGCAGTGTAAGTTCAATACTGTTCTTTTTCCCTCCTCTTAAATAGCTGATACTTATTTTATCACCAGGATAATAATAGGACAAGGCTTCCTCAAAGCTTCCTTTACCTGATATTGCGTTTCCATCGACTTGAACGATAACATCATTTACTTTGATTCCTGATTTCTCTGCGGCACCATTTCTGATAACGTGAGAGACAATGACACCGTCTAAAGTTTTAAGGTCCATTTCGGTAGCACGATCTGGAGTAATGACGCTTACCTCGACCCCGGGTATTGCTTTTTGAACTTCCCCAAACCGAATGAGGTCATTGGCGATTTTTGTAGCTATATCCACAGGAACAGCAAAGCCATACCCTGTGTAGGACCCCGTTCTACTTAGAATTGCAGTATTGATCCCAACCAATTCACCCCTGGTATTTACCAAGGCTCCTCCAGAATTCCCAGGATTAATAGGAGCATCAGTTTGAATGAAAGATTCCAACGGAAATTCTCCCCCCATAATGTTAATCTGTCTCTCCTTGGCAGAAACAATCCCTGCCGTCACTGTAGAGGTGAGGTTAAAGGGGTTTCCAACTGCCAAAACCCACTCTCCTATCTTTAAGGAACGGCTGCTACCTATTTCAATGGCTTTTAGGTTTTCGGCTTCAATTTTCAGCACAGCAATATCCGTATTGGCATCCGAACCTATTAAACTCGCTTTATACGTCCTCTTTTTATGGATTACTTCTATCGTTTCGGCTTTATCTATGACATGGTTATTGGTAATTATATAGCCATCGGCTGAAAAGATCACACCCGATCCAGTGCTAACGGTTTGTTGTGCCATTCCCTGACCGAAAAAGTAATCAAAGACACTGTACCTTCGGGAATCTGTACCTGAGAAATTTTTTATAAACACGACTGAGCTGGTACTGTTTTCTGAAGCCTCAACAAATGAATCCGGAACAGGAGAAATTTGAGATTCTGCCCCCCCATTCGAATGTGTTAAATTAGTAAGCTGGGAATTAGGGAGATCTTGAAGCAAAGTATAACCATCCTTTTTCTCAACAGATAATTCAGCACTTAAAAATTCCTGAAAAACCCATGCGCCTATTAAACCACCAGTAAACGCAACTAAAACCAATAGAACATTTTTAAACATAACTTAAAATATTGAGTTCAATACCAAATACGACTTTTCACATTTTTAAGTCAATTAATTTAACATTTTTTAAACTTTTTATAGTGAAAAAATTAGCAGCATACTCTTTCGCTAAATTGCTGAAAAAAAAACATCTTCTTTAAAAAGCATGAAAAAAACGGGAATACTGGTTTTACCTTGTAAATTTGCCAATTAAAGATAACGTAAAGTGCCATGTTCAGCACTGTGCTTTTTTGAAAGTAAAAAATTTCCATGTCTACAAATAAACGTGTGGCCATCTTAGGCTCAACAGGCAGTATAGGTACCCAAGCTTTAGATGTAATTCAGCAACATTCTGATAAATTTCAAGTAGAAGTACTTACTGCTCATAATAACAAAGACCTCCTGATAAAGCAAGCAATTGCTTTTCAGCCAAATGTCGTAGTTATTGGCAATGAAAGTCATTATCAGGAAGTAAAGGAAGCACTCGGTAACCATCCGATTAAAGTTTATGCTGGCGAAAAAGCCATAGCTTCGGTAGTAGAAATGGAAACCATTGACATAGTTCTGACAGCTTTGGTAGGCTACGCAGGATTGATACCTACCATCAAAGCCATAGAAGCAGGAAAACCAATTGCCTTGGCCAATAAAGAAACTTTGGTGGTTGCGGGAGACCTTATCACTAAGCTTGCCAAAGAAAAAGCGGTAAACATCTACCCGGTAGATTCCGAACATTCGGCAATCTTTCAATGCCTAATTGGAGAATTTCACAACCCTATTGAAAAGATCATCCTAACTGCATCTGGTGGTCCTTTTAGAGGAAAGAACCGTGATTACTTGAAAAATGTCACCAAAGAGCAAGCCCTCAAACATCCCAATTGGGAAATGGGAGCCAAAATTACAATTGATTCAGCTTCTTTGATGAACAAAGGGCTGGAAGTTATAGAGGCAAAGTGGCTTTTTGGTTTAGAAACAAATCAGATTGATGTAGTCGTTCATCCACAATCCATCGTTCATTCTTTGGTTCAATTTGAGGACGGATCAATAAAAGCGCAACTTGGACTTCCAGATATGCGTATTCCTATTCAATTTGCCTTATCTTACCCTGATAGAATCAAATCTAATTTTCAAAGATTCGATTTCATGGATTATCCTAGCCTTCAATTTGAAAAGCCAGATAGGGAAACCTTTAAAAACCTTGACTTGGCTTTTATCGCCTTAGAAAAAGGTGGAAATGCCGCATGTTCTTTAAACGCTGCCAACGAAATTGCGGTGGCAGCATTTTTGCAAGACAAAATCAAATTCCTTGAAATGTCTGACCTTATTGAACATAGCATGGATAAAATCAGTTTTATAAAAAGACCTAGTTTGGACGACTTAATTGCGACCGACAGAGAAACGAGAATAATTTCAGAAGAATTAATTAGTAGAAAATAAAGAATGGATACATTAATAATGGTAGCGCAATTGCTACTCGGCTTGTCGATTTTAGTCGGCCTACACGAATTGGGACACCTTCTAGCAGCAAAAATGTTTGGAATGAGAGTTGAAAAATTCTCTATAGGATTCCCTCCAAAAATAATCGGTTTCCAATGGAAAGAAACTGAATATTCTATCGGCGCCATCCCTTTGGGAGGGTTTGTCAAAATTTCCGGAATGGTAGACGAATCACTCGATGCCGAACAAATGTCTGCAGAGCCTCAGCCTTGGGAGTTTCGCTCCAAGCCTGCATGGCAAAGGTTGATCGTGATGCTGGGAGGAATTATTGTAAATGTTGTTACCGGTATCATCATTTTCGTCTTTCTAGTATACAGTAAAGGTGAAACTTATTTCTCTAGAGACCAGGTAATTGAAAATGGTATCGTAGCCTACGATATCGGTCAACAAATAGGCTTTGAAGATGGAGACAAAATACTGGATATCAATGGCTTTCCTTACGAGTCTTTGAACGACCTAAGCGGTGGAAACGCTTTACTCAGCTCTGATGGCTATTATACGGTTGAAAGGAATGGTGAAAAAATGAAAATTAATATCCCCAGAGGTTTTATTAATTCCTTCTCTAATGAAGAAAGCATGTCTAACTTCATTAGTATTCGCTTCCCGTTTACCATCCTAGAATTAAATCCCGAAGGGACAGCTATAAAAGCTGGGATTGAAAAAGGAGATAAAATTACTGCCGTAAATGAACAGCCTATTAACTATTTCAACGAACTACAGGAAGCTCTCGGGGAGCATAAAGGCGAGTCCGTAGAATTAACTTTATTGAGAGACCAGCAGGAAATCATTACAAATTTAGATGTAATGGAAGATGGAACCATAGGCATTGCTGCAAACAACCTACTTGAACCAGTAAGCAAAAAATATTCATTTGCACAATCTATTCCTATTGGAACAGAGAGAGCATTTAGTGTGGTCATAATCAATGCCAAAGCCATGGGTAAAATGTTTACTGGAGAAGTTTCCACAAAAAATGTCAGTGGGCCAATAGGGATGGCCAAAATTTATGGTTCTACATGGGATTGGACAAAATTCTGGTCCATCACAGGTCTAATTTCCATGATACTGGCCTTTATGAACTTGCTTCCAATTCCTGCATTGGATGGTGGTCATGTTACGTTTCTATTGTATGAAATGGTATCTGGTAGAAGCCCTTCTGATAGATTTCTTGAAAATGCACAAAAAATCGGAATGGTCCTTTTGTTAGCCATCATGGTTTTCGCAATAGGAAACGACATACTTAAGCTTTTCACAGGTAGCTAATAAATGCATATCTTCAAAATGGGGAATAATATATCCCCATTTTTAATTTACCCCTAATTTTTATTGTCTGCCAATTTGTAAAAGGAAATAAATTGGCATAAGCCTTGGACTGTACTTGTTTAATAGCCTGTTTAATAGGGGTTTTTCTTATTTCCATAAAATAACATGACACATTATCTGTCATAATGTCTGTATGAACAATAACGACAATCAATTATACCATTCACTTATGTTAGGGGATTTTTCAGGAGAAGGAGATCTTATCCAGTTAATTACTGATGACGAAGATGAAACTAGCATAAAAGAAGAAAACTACGCAAAAGAAATTCCCATACTCTCAGTCAGAAACACTGTATTGTTTCCTGGTGTAGTTATTCCGATCACTGTGGGAAGGCAGCGTTCTATTAAGCTCATTAAAAAAGCCCATAAAGGAGATAAACTTATCGGAGTCTGTGCCCAAAGAAATCCAAACATTGAAGATCCATCTTGGGACGATATTTATCATGTTGGAACGCTTGCTAAAATTGTCAAAATGATTGTTTTGCCGGATGGTAATACAACTATAATTATTCAAGGCAAAAAACGCTTTAAGATAGAGGAAGAATTAACAGAAGATCCTTATTTCCAGGCGAGGGTATCCTATTTAGATGAGACCTTCCCTAAGAATGACAAAAAAATAGAAGCCTTGGAGCAATCTCTCAAGGAATCAGCATTTAAAATGCTGCAGTTAAACCCAGAAATCCCGAGAGAAGCCCAAGTAGCGCTTGATAATATCGACAGCACTTCCTTTCTTACACATTTTCTTTCCTCAAACATCAATGCGCCGGTAGACTCCAAACAAAAACTACTGGAAATAAATGATGGCATAGAAAGGGCCACGCTATTGCTTGAGTTCATGATGAAAGACATTCAGATGCTTGAACTCAAAAATGAAATCCAAAAAAAGGTGCATACTGACATCGATCAGCAGCAGCGAGATTATTTTTTGAGACAGCAAATGAAAGTCCTTCAAACAGAATTAGGTGATGAAGGCCCAGATAAAGAAGTTGAAGAATTAAGGCTTAGAGGAAAAAAGAAAAAGTGGCCGAAAGATGTAGCCGTTCAGTTCAATAAGGAACTGGATAAAATCATGAGGATGAATCCTGCTACTGCAGAATATCCCATAGCCATTAATTACGCTGAAGTATTGGTAGATCTTCCATGGAATGATTTTACGACAGATAATTTCGACCTTAACAGAGCCAAGAAAATTCTAGACAGAGATCACTCTGGACTAGACAAGGTAAAAGACCGAATCATTGAATACCTGGCGGTTTTAAAATTAAAGCAAGACCTTAAAGGCCCTATTTTATGTCTTTATGGCCCTCCTGGTGTTGGTAAAACATCTCTAGGCAAGTCCATTGCCAAAGCCTTGGGCAGGAAGTATGTAAGAATGTCCTTGGGTGGTCTTCACGACGAATCAGAAATAAGAGGGCATAGAAAGACCTATATAGGAGCTATGCCTGGCAAAATTATTCAAAACATGAAAAAGGGGAAATCCTCAAATCCTGTTTTCGTTTTGGATGAGATAGATAAAATAAGCACAGACTTTAGAGGAGATCCATCTTCTGCATTTTTGGAGGTTTTGGACCCTGAGCAAAACAGCGCATTTGTAGACAATTACGTTGAAGTAGACTACGATTTATCCAAAGTACTCTTTATTGCTACTGCCAATACGCTGGAAAATCTACAACCTGCTCTAAGAGACAGGATGGAGATCATTGAGGTTACGGGCTACACAATGGAAGAAAAGGTGGAAATTGCCAAAAAGCACTTGGTACCGAAACAAAGGAGAGAACATGGCCTTAAATCTAAAGACATTTCTTTTTCCAATGATTCCTTAATCAAAATCATAGAAGATTATACTAGGGAGTCAGGTGTAAGAAGTTTGGAAAGGCAAATCGGAAAAGTAATTAGAAACATCGCTAAATCTATAGCGATGGAGGAAACCTACCAGAAAAAAATAACCACTGCCCAAGTAAGAAAAATTCTTGGGGGAGAGATATTTGACAAGGAAATTTATCAGGACAATTCCATCCCAGGAGTAGTGACAGGATTGGCATGGACTTCAGTGGGAGGAGAAATTCTTTTTATTGAAGCGAGCATTAGTAGAGGTAAAGGAAAACTGACGCTTTCTGGTCAGTTAGGTGATGTCATGAAGGAGTCAGCCATGACCGCCATCTCTTACTTGAAATCCCATGCAGAGATGCTGGACATAGATTATCGCGTATTTGATCAATATGACCTTCATATACACGTGCCTGCCGGCGCGGTACCCAAAGATGGTCCATCAGCTGGGATTACCATGCTAACTGCCATAGCCTCCATTTACACCCAAAGGAAGGTCAAAACGAAGTTGGCAATGACAGGAGAAATAACCCTAAGAGGTAAGGTAATGCCAGTAGGAGGCATTAAAGAAAAAATACTAGCCGCTAAAAGGGCTGGAATTGAAGACATTATTCTTTGTAAAAGAAATCAAAGAGACATTGAAGAAATCGATGATTCTTACCTAAAAGGGGTACAGTTTCATTTTGTCGATCAGGTAAATGAAGTTTTAGCGTTAGCTCTTCTTGACGAAAAAGTTTCCAACCCTGTGAAATTTACCTTCGATGAAGGGGAAAAGAAATCTGAAGCATAGTAAAGAATGGAAAAAATGAACGATTTAACACCAAGGCAAATTGTTGCTGAACTGGATAAATATATCATTGGCCAAACGGAGGCCAAAAGGAACGTCGCCATTGCTTTAAGAAATCGGATTCGCCGACTAATGGTGAAATCTGATCTTCAAAAAGACATTGTACCAAATAACATCCTTATGATCGGCTCTACTGGAGTCGGTAAAACGGAAATTGCGCGTAGATTGGCTAAAATCGCCAATGCGCCATTTACAAAGGTAGAAGCTTCCAAATTTACAGAAGTAGGCTATGTTGGAAGAGATGTAGAGTCTATGGTTAGGGATTTGGCAGAACATGCCGTCACCCTGGTAAAGGAATCAAAGAACGAAGAAGTAAAGGAAAAAGCGGCAATAATCGTAGAAGACATGCTACTGGACATATTGATTCCCCCTGTAAGAGGGACGGGGTTCGGTACATCTAATCAAAAGGAGGACTTCAACCCTGACAATGCCAGTGAACAAGAACTCAATGAAAAGACGAGGGAAAGGTTCAAGGAGAAGCTGAAAAATGGAGAGCTTGAAGAAAGAAAGATTGAAATCAATGTGAAACAATCTTCTCCAGCCGGCATTGGCATGGTAGGCAATGGCATGATGGATGAAGCCAGTATGGCAGGCATTCAGGACATGCTCAGTAATATGATGCCTAAGCGTACTAAAAAAAGAAAAGTTACCATATCTGAAGCTAGAAAAATCTTAATGGAAGAAGAGGCTTCAAAGCTTATTGACTTTGATGAGGTAAAAGAACAGGCGATACATCTTACAGAAAACAATGGCATAATTTTTATCGATGAAATTGATAAAATTGCCTCAAGTTCGGGTAAATCCGGTGGACCAGATGTCAGTAGAGAAGGTGTTCAAAGAGATTTATTACCAATAGTAGAAGGAAGTGCGGTCAACACTAAATACGGTTTGGTACATACAGACCATGTATTGTTTATCGCAGCAGGTGCTTTCCACGTAAGCAAACCATCTGATCTAATTCCTGAATTACAGGGAAGGTTCCCTATTAGGGTGGAACTGACAAGCCTCACACAAGAAGATTTTTATAAAATCTTGAAAGACCCGAAAAACGCTCTTACAAAACAATATCAAGCATTGTTTGGGTCAGAAGAGGTCTACTTGGAATATACTGATGATGCCATTCAGGAGATTGCTTCTATAGCCTTCAGCATCAATGAGGAAGTTGAAAACATTGGCGCACGAAGACTTCATACTGTGATGAGCCATTTATTAAACGACTATTTGTTTGATGTCCCAGACAGTATAGGGCCAAACAGCAAGATCATGATAACCAAAGAATTGGTTAATGAAAGACTAAATTCTTTGGTGAAAAACAGGGACCTTTCCCAATATATATTGTAAAATAAATGTTGAAATTTTCCATCAGGCCTTGTCAGGAACAATGCCTGATGGCAACATTGGTAACTTGTAGAGTTTTACCCCTGAAGCATCATCAATAGCATTGCGCAAGGCAGGTGCTATACCTACAATAGGAGCTTCTCCTGCTCCTGAGGAAGGCAAATCAGTTCTGTTTAGCAGTACAACGCTCATCTTAGGCACATCTTTAAATCTGGGAACCCGGTAAGACCCTAGGCTGGCATTGGTCAGGTTTCCATCTCTAAAATCAATTTCTTCAAAAAGAGCACCTCCTAATCCTTGAAGTACACAGCCTGTCACTTGACTTTCCAAATGTCGGGGATTAATGATTACACCACATTCAAATGCCGTCACCACTTCCCGAACAATTAATTTTCTTGAGCCTTTTTCGACTTCGACCTCTACAAAAGTAGCGACAAAACCACCCTTAACTGTCCCGCAAGCCATTCCAAAACCTATATTTTCTTGACTTCCTTGTCTTTCCCATCCAAAGGTTTCAGATGCCGCCTTAATCACAGCTTTTAACCTGGGGTTCTCCAAATTCCTTAACCTAAATTGTAAAGGGTCCTCACCTGCAGCAATTGCCAGGTCATTTACAATCGACTCCATGGCAAAAACATTAGCCGTAGAAGACAGAGCCCTGTAGGAGCCTTGCCTTAATGGCGTAGAAGAGCGGTGAAATTCCAGATGTCTTTTTCCACCTATATAAGGAAAGTCAATTCCTGCTGAACCTGAATTAAAATTGTGAAACTCCCATGAAGAAATTTCACCGTTACTTAAGGAGGCCCGTACCTGAATCACTCCTGCTGGCCTAAAATAAGCCCATTTAAACTCCTCTTCTCTAGTCCAACATACTTTTACTGGCTTCCCAACATGTTTGGCTAATCTAGCAGCCTCCAACCCTACCTCACTCGTTTGTTTCCCTCCATAACCTGAACCTGTATCAGGCACATAAACCCGAATGCTATCCTCAGGCAAATCAAAGGTTTTCTGTAAATCCTCATGTAAGCCAAATGGTCGTTGCGTTCCCGCCCAGACTTCCAAATGCCCCAATTTCCAAGACGCTAATGCCGCCCTGGTCTCTAAAGGTACATGTGCAATATAAGCTATCTCAAAATTTCTATCCAGCTTTACATTCCCCTGATCATAGGCATCACCCATCGCTTCACTTACTATTTTCTTCTCCGCAGCAGTATCCACTAAATGCTTAAATAGTTCTGAACGCTGCACAGGAGCACTGCGGTCCCAGGAACTCTCAATTGAGGCCAAAGCAATGGCAGCAGTTAAGGGATTCGCTGCCGTAACACCTATAAAGTTATCTTCCTTACATACAATAACGCCAGGGATTTTTTCAGCTTCACTGGTATCCGCACTCAGTAATTTCGCGCCATAAGCAGGCGGCCGTAAAACTTTTCCGAAAACCATACCTGGCAATACCATGTCGGAAACATACCGGTGTTTTCCGGTGATAAAATCTTTGCCATTCATTTTAGGGATTGAGTGGCCTGCAACTTTCCATTCTTCTGGAGCGATGGTTTTTACCTTTCTATTGACTTTTTTGAAGAGTTTCTTGTCCTTCACCAGGTCACCATAGGCCAGCATCTTATTGGATGCTGGATCTATGACCATCCCATCGCTTAAGGTTAAACTAGAGGACTTAACTCCCCAAGTCTTTTGTGCCTCTTCCACCAAAATTTCTCTAATATTTGCAGCTGCTACCCTTAATATGGGAGAAATCTGAAGAGTAGTTAGGCTTCCGTAGGTTCCTCTATCATAAGGTGTCAGTGCAGTATCCCCCATGACCATGTTTATAGCTTCAGGAGCAACGAATAATTCTTCCGCCACCACCTGGCTCAAAGAAGTCCTTATATTTTGGCCAATTTCCACCTTACCAGTGAAAACTGTAATGTCACCAGTTGGAGCAATATGAATCCAAGATGAAATGAGCTCCTGGTCAGGAAATGTTGAATGCTTAGGATTGGTTTGAACGGCGGATGCGACGAAAATATCTGACCAAACAATATAGGCAGCGACCCCTGCCCCCATATATTTAAAGAAACTTCTTCTGGAAATGTCACCAATTACCTTTGCGGGATTACTGGTTACTGGTGATTCCTTTTTACTTGGCTTAGATTTCATAGGTCACCCTCCTTTTGAATTAATTTTTCAAGTGCATTGATTATTGCCGGGTAAGTACAGCAGCGACAGATATTTCCATTTAACCCATCTATTAAATCCTGGATACTGGCGTCAGGTTGCTTTTCCAGCAAAGCGGCAGCAGTGATGGTCATGCCTGGTGCGCAATAACTACATTGAAAAACATCTTCTTCCAGAAAAGCCTTTTGTACAGGATGAAGCTCACCATTCTTGGCCAAACCCTCTATGGTAATGACCTTTTTACCAGAAAGGGAAGTAACTGGCGTAATACATGAGGGGGTAGGTATACCATTTACTAAAACTTTGCAGGCTCCGCAAGCCCCTTCGCCACAGCCGTATTTAGTCCCTGTAAGGTCCAATCTATCCCTTAGGACTTCCAGTAGACTTGGGTTATTGGTCACTTCTACCGAATATTCTTTATTGTTTACACGTAGTTTCATTATATAATCTGGAAGTATAGCACTGATTTATAATTTATGAATTTTTTCACGCTATACCAACAATCAGCCTGAATCAGTTAAAATATTGATTCTCATTGGGATTTATTTTTCACATATCCATGATTTCTTTGGTGGACAAGCACATTTTAAATAATTTTGGGATTCGAAATTTTAATACTGTACACATCTTCTAATAAAAACAGTATAAATTAACATGGGATTTGCCCTAAATTACTTTCAATAAAATATCGCACGAAAGACAGGACAACCCGTTTCCAATGTGAGACTAGAACCAATCAGATGAAAAAAAGAGCTGTTATTACAGGAGTGCATGGCTGGGTACCCGAGTATGTACTTGACAACAAAGAACTGGAAACCATGGTAGATACCAATGACGAGTGGATCACCAGTCGTACAGGTATCAAGGAAAGAAGAATTCTAAAAGGAGAGAATCAAGGCACTTCAGTCATCGGCACAGCAGCAGTAAAAGGTTTATTAGAAAAAACCAATACCAACCCAGAAGACATCGATTTGATAATCTGTGCAACGGTAACTCCAGATATGTTATTCCCTGCTACAGCCAATATCATTGCAGACAATGTAGGGGCCAAAAACAGTTACAGCTTCGATATTTCTGCTGCTTGTTCTGGATTTTTGTATGCACTATCCATAGGTAGTAAATTCATCGAAACTGGTGCACATAAAAAGGTAATTATCATTGGGGCGGATAAGATGTCTTCAATTGTAAATTATCAAGACAGGTCTACCTGCATCATTTTCGGTGATGGCGGTGGTGCCGTATTGCTAGAAGCCACAGAGGAAGATCTTGGCGTTATGGATTCAATGCTTCATACTGACGGATCAGGAGCCAATTACTTAAGAATTGAAGCAGGAGGAAGTAAAAAGCCGGCAACAATCGACTCAGTTACTGCCCGGGAACATTATGTTTTCCAAGAGGGCTCTACCGTATTTAAATTTGCCGTGACCAATATGGCAGACGTAAGCGCTCAGATCATGAAGAAAAACAATTTGACTGCAGATGATATCGCATGGTTGGTACCACATCAAGCAAACAAAAGAATAATTGATGCTACCGCAAAGAGAATGGGTGTTGGTCCTGAAAAGGTAATGCTAAACATTGAAAAATATGGCAATACCACCGCAGGGACCCTTCCGTTATGCTTGTGGGATTATGAATCCAAATTAAAAAAAGGAGACAATCTTATTTTAGCTGCTTTTGGTGGTGGATTTACCTGGGGAGCAGTATATTTAAAGTGGGGATATGACCCTAAAAGCGTTTAATCAAAAACTAAACAAATATGGCAAGTACTGCTGATTTTAAAAATGGCCTTTGTCTGGTGTTTAATCATGACATTATGACAATTGTTGATTTCCAACATGTGAAACCTGGAAAAGGGCCAGCATTCGTTAGGACAAAGCTAAAAAGTCTTACCAACGGAAAAGTCCTTGATAAAACTTTCAATTCAGGCGAAAAAGTAACAACCGCCCGCGTAGAAAAAAGACCCCATCAGTACATATTCAGTGATGATATGGGCTATCACTTCATGGACACAGAGACTTTCGAACAAATTCCAATTGAGGAAAAATTAATTGAAAGACCAGGACTATTGAAGGAAGGACAATTAGTAGATATACTCATCCATGATGAAACCGAGACACCTTTAGGTGTGGAACTTCCTGCATTTGTAGAATTAATGGTGACTTATACTGAGCCCGGCATCAAAGGTGATACAGCTACTAACACACTAAAGCCTGCCACACTTGAAACCGGTGCGGTGGTAATGGTGCCTCTATTTGTAGACCAAGACATAATGATCAAGGTAGACACACGTGATGGATCCTACTCAGAAAGAGTGAAATAATCCGCTTAACGTCAAAATTATTCATTAATTTACATAGTTTTACTTAAGTTAATAACCAAGTATATTTGAAACAGGGTAGCCAAAGATTGAGCTTACTCTCAAAGAGATAGATTTATGAAAGCAAAAGAGATACAAGAATTAATTGACTTTATTTCCAATTCTGGACTAGCAGAGGTAAAAATTGAGACGGACGAGTTCAAGCTTTCCATCAAAAAGAATTCGGACACTCCTGTAGTGAAACAGTCTGAAAACCACAACCCTCAATTTACTCAAGCTGCTCCTGCACCAGCTCCTGCTCCAGCCGAAACGGCAGCTCCCCCAGCGACAAATTACTTAGAAGTAAAGTCTCCTATGATAGGTACCTTTTACAGGTCTCCTAATCCTGATGCTGAATTCTTTGTAAACGTAGGAGACTCCATTCAAAAAGGACAGCCTGTATGTATCATTGAAGCAATGAAACTATTTAACGAAGTTGAATCAGAAGTTTCAGGTAAAATTGTTAAGATTTTGGTGGATGATGCATCCCCTGTTGAATATGACCAACCGCTGTTTTTGGTTGAACCTCAGAATTGATTGTTTTCTAACCAAACCGACTTTATATAGTGTTTAATAAAATATTAATAGCAAATAGAGGGGAAATTGCCTTAAGGATCATTCGAACCTGTAAGGAAATGGGGGTTAAGACTGTCGCTGTCTACTCTACTGCCGATAAGGACAGCCTACATGTTCGTTTTGCTGATGAAGCAGTTTGTATAGGTGCACCATCCAGCAAAGATTCCTATTTAAATATTCCCAGAATAATAGCTGCTGCAGAAATAACCAATGCAGACGCCATTCACCCTGGCTATGGTTTCCTGTCTGAAAATGCTGAATTTTCACGTATTTGTGAAGAATACAATATAAAATTTATTGGAGCCAGCCCAGACATGATCAATCAGATGGGGGATAAAGCAACCGCAAAAGCCACAATGGCTGCAGCAGGAGTACCAACAATCCCTGGTTCTGAAGGTTTATTAGCATCAATAGAACAAGGACTTCCTTTAGCAGAAAAGATCGGTTATCCAGTTATCCTCAAGGCAACAGCCGGAGGGGGTGGTAGAGGAATGCGAATAGTAAAGGATCCCTCTGGATTCAAAAAAGCTTGGGATGATGCTAGACAAGAATCTGCAGCTGCATTCGGCAATGACGGACTGTACCTGGAAAAATTTGTAGAAGAGCCAAGACATATTGAAATTCAGATCATCGGAGACTCCTCAGGTAGGGCATGCCATTTGTCCGAAAGGGACTGCTCCATTCAAAGGCGTCACCAAAAATTGGTGGAAGAAACACCTTCTCCGTTTATCACAGATGAATTGAGGGAAAAAATGGGAGTCGCAGCAATCAAAGGTGCTGAAGCCATTGCATATGAAGGTGCAGGAACCATTGAGTTTTTGGTAGATAAAAACAGAGACTTTTACTTTATGGAAATGAATACCAGAATTCAGGTAGAACATCCAATTACTGAAGAAGTAACTGATTTTGATCTTATCAAGGAACAAATAAAAGTAGCGGCAGGAGAAAAAATTAGTGGAAAAAATTATTTCCCTAAATTGTACGCTATGGAATGTAGGATCAATGCTGAAGACCCGGCAAATGGTTTCAGACCTAGTCCTGGAAAAATTGTAAACCTTCACCTGCCAGGTGGCAAGGGAGTGCGGATTGACAGTCACGTATATGCTGGATACGTTATCCCACCAAACTACGATTCCATGATTGCCAAGCTTATTGTAAGTGCTCAGTCCAGACAGGAAGTCATTGTAAGAATGAAACGTGCATTGGAAGAGTTTGTAATTGATGGCATTAAAACTACAATTCCATTCCATTTGGCTTTATTAGAAGATCCTGAATTTATTGCAGGGAATTTCACTACTAAATTTTTGGAGGATTTTGATTTCTCGAAGATTAAAAAATCATAATTGATTTACAGTAAATCAATCACATGAATCATTTGAAAAGGAGAAGCGTTTTGCTTCTCCTTTTTTATTATATCACCTTCACCCTATAATAAAACGCTATACAACCCGGATTATCTAATAGAATTACTCCGCCCAGACAATAGTCAGGGGTGAGGACTATCCCCTGCTTACGGGAAGGATTGAAATCGCAAAAAAATCAAGCTGTTTGAATATATTAGCATAGCATTGCCATGGTGAAATTGATAACGGGTGCAAAGTGGCTGATTTTGTCGGCCGCGGCTTATCGGTACGTAATAGCAGGCCTATTGCATATTTAGGGTTCAATCAAGACTCTTAATGCCATCGCCTAAATACTCAGTAGGTTCTTTACAACAACCTTCCTCGTATCTTGATAGGGATAGATGCTATTGCTGTAAAGCAAACTTTTAGAAAAAAAATACAGGGAGATGAAAAACACAAACGATCGATTGATTTCAAAGCGATTCTAACCCCTAAAAATGGGCAATTGCCCATTTAGTAAAAAAAATTAAAGGATTGATTATTGATACACAATATTAAACATTGCTTGTTTATTCAGGTTAAAATTAGGAAATTGTTCATTATTAACAATTTAAGCAAAGCAAGATATATTTATATGCTTAAGCACCTAACCCAAATACTACTAATTACAATTGTAATTTTCACTTCTTGTTCAGAAAAAGAGTCAGAAGCTGATATATTGACCTCAGGGGATCAGATCAGTTACAATTTTCACATCCGACCTATTTTATCAGACAATTGTTTTGCCTGCCATGGGCCAGATGAAAACAAAAGAGAGTCAGGTTTGAGGCTAGACACTGAAGAAAGTGCCTTTGCAGCTCTAAAAGAAAACCCTGATGCACACGCAATAGTGCCAGGAAAGCCTGGTAAATCAGAAGTCGTTCTCAGGATAGAAGCGACAGATGAGGCGGAAATTATGCCTCCACCCGAATCAAATCTGAAACTCAGTAGTAATGAAATTGAAACCATCAAAAAATGGATCAAACAAGGAGCTAAATACCAGCCCCATTGGGCATTCGTAACTCCTACCAAAAGCACCCCTCCTAAAACTTCTAATGCAGATTGGCCCAAAAATGAGATTGACCATTTCGTCATGGCAAAGCTTGATCAATTAGGCCTTAAACCCAACGAATCGGCAGACAAAATGCTCCTTCTTAAGAGATTGAGTCTGGACATCACAGGCCTACTCCCAACACTAGAAGTAGCACAATCATATGAAGGAGACAATTCGGAGAATGCAACCGAGAAAATCATCAACAAACTACTAGACAGCCCTTCCTTTGGTGAGCGAATGGCTGTATTGTGGATGGACATAGCGCGTTATTCAGACTCATATGGCTATCAGGACGACAATATTAGAACACAATGGCCGTACAGAGATTGGGTTATTCATGCTTTCAACAAAAACATGCCCTATGATAAATTCATTACCTGGCAATTAGCAGGTGATTTGCTACCCAACCCGAATAAAGAACAAATACTGGCTACTGCTTTCAATAGGAATCATAAATACACCGAAGAAGGAGGTGTAATACCTGAAGAATACAGGGTTGAATATATTTTAGACAAGACCAATACTTTTAGTAAGGCAATACTTGGCATGACCGTGGAATGTGCACAGTGCCATGACCATAAATTCGACCCAATTTCTCAGGCCAATTATTTTCAAATGTATGCTTTTTTCAACAATACACCGGAGCAGGGTTATGAAGGAGATGTAAGTATTTCCAAACCAGCTAAGCATCCCATCATGTGGGTAGAAAAAGAAGACTTAGATGGCATACTTGATTTTGTAAATCACCAAGACTCCAGCAAAATCATGGTTTCAGTCATGGAGGATTATAAGGATACTTTGAGGCAGACTTTTGTGCTGGACAGGGGAATATATGACCAACCGACGACCGAAGTCTTCCCCTCTACTCCAGAGGCTATACTTAAATTTGATGAGAGCAAATACGAAAAAAATCGATTAGGATTGGCTGAGTGGACGTTTTCAGACGACAATCCATTGACTGCTCGAGTATTTGTCAACCTTATGTGGCAAGAATTTTTCGGTGCTGGAATTGTACGATCAGCTGGTGACTTTGGTATGCAAGGTAAATTACCTTCGCATCCAGAATTGCTAGATTGGCTTGCTGTAGATTTCCGAGAAAGTGGTTGGGACGTGAAAAATTTAATTAAAAAAATTGTGAGTTCAGCCACCTACCAGCAATCGGCGACAGTAGACAGAAAGAAGACAGAGATGGATCCAGATAATTTTTATTTGGCCAGGTACCCGCGAATAAGGTTAAATGCTGAAAACATTCGAGACATGATTATCGCTAGCAGTGGCTTAATGTCCAAAGAAATCGGAGGCCCTAGTGTAAAGCCTTACCAACCCGAGGGTTTATGGGAAGCCGCCACCTCCGGCAGAGGAGAATTGGCAGAATACCGACAGGATGAAGGAGCCGACCTTTACAGAAGAGGGCTGTATACTTTTATCAAACTAACTTCTCCACCTCCAAAGCCTATTATATTTGATGGCAGCAACAGAGATGTTTGCGAAGTAACCCGAAATAGAACCAACACACCCCTACAAGCTTTGGCGATGCTAAATGACCCATTGGTACTTGAGGCCTCCCGTGTTTTAGCCAATAATTTGATAAGTGAAGGGAAAAAAAATGAAGAGGCGATTAAAGAGGCCTTTTTCAGGATTTTATGCCGTGCCCCTAATGAAGAGGAAATTGCCCTCCTAACTGAATACCATCAGGAAGAATTAAAAAGGTTCAAGCAGAAGCCTGAAACTGTGCTAGAGACGGTAAAAGCTGGAGAGTTTCCCTTGGATCAATTTAGTGATACACCCGAGACAGCTGCCCTAATGCAAGTAGTGGTGGCCATTTATAATGTAGAAGAAGCGATTACCAAAACTTGATATGGAAAAAGAAATTGTAGAAAATGGATTAAATGAAAATAGAAGGAAGTTTCTATCCAAATTAAGTCTTGGGCTAGGTAGTGTAGCCCTTGGCTCTCTTTTAATCCCAGACCTCTTAACTGGAAATAACCAGTTGGATACGGATAAATTAATGGCAGCGGTACCTCATTTTGCCCCTAAGGCAAAAAGAGTTATTTACATGTTTCAAAATGGAGCTCCAAGCCAATTGGAATCTTTTGATTACAAACCAATGCTTAACAAAAAAATTGGTGAAGAACTTCCTGATTCGATTCGACAAGGACAGCGACTAACCGGTATGACTGCCGGACAATCCTCTTTCCCTTTGGTTGGTTCGGCTTATGGGTTCAATCAATATGGACAATCTGGGGCTTGGGTAAGTGACCTTTTTCCTCATACCGCTAAAATCGTAGATGACATTTGCATCGTAAAGTCTATGCACACGGAGGCCATTAACCATGACCCCGCCCTTACTTTTTTCCAAACAGGAGCACAAGTAGGAAACCGCCCAAGCATGGGAGCATGGCTAAGTTATGGCCTTGGAAGTGAAAACAACAATTTACCGAGTTATTGTGTACTCTTGTCAAGAGGAAAAGGAAATGGGCAGGGAGTTTACTCCAAGCTTTGGACCAATGGATTCTTGGAATCCGTACATCAAGGAGTGCAATTTTCTAGCGGTGATGATCCTGTGCTTTATCTCAATGATCCTGAGGGGATGAACAAAATGGACAGACGAAGGATGCTGGATAAGATAGCAGCACTTAACCAAATAAATTACAAATCGTTTGGTGACCCTGAAATAAATGCCAAAATTCAACAATATGAAATGGCTTACAGGATGCAGACGGCTGTTCCTGAAGTCACAGATGTAAGCAAGGAACCAGACAGCATCGTCAAGCTATACGGCCCTGAATGCCTTGTTTCCGGCACCTATGCAGCAAACTGCCTACTTGCCAGAAAACTATCCGAAAATGGCGTCAGGTTCATTCAGCTATACCATCAGGGATGGGACCAGCATGGAAACCTACCCAATGAAATGGCCATGCAGGCTAAAGATACAGACCAGGCTTCTGCCGCACTGATTACAGATTTAAAGCAAAGGGGTTTATTGGACGAAACCCTGGTCATTTGGGGTGGGGAATTCGGAAGAACCAATTACTGCCAAGGAAGATTTTCTGCGGACAACTACGGAAGAGACCATCACCCGAGAGCCTTTTCCATGTGGATGGCTGGCGGAGGAGTAAAGCCTGGAATTACCTATGGAGAAACCGATGAACTTGGGTACAACATTATCAAAGACCCAGTACATGTGCATGATTTTCACGCAACCATGCTACACCTCCTGGGAGTGGAGCATGAAAAACTCACCTATAGACATCAAGGAAGAAGATACAGGCTTACAGATGTTGCCGGAAATTTAGTCAATGGCATCTTGGCCTAACAATTTAAATCCTTGGTATAAAATCGATTTCCCCTTTTATGTTTACATCCAAATTGAAGGCCATACTGGGCCAAGTGCTTTTTACAGTAAATGTCTTCGTATTGTTCTTAGTACTTGCAGAAAACCAAGTATTAATTCCTGACTGGCTCCATGTATTTGGTAGGATGCATCCTTTATTGCTTCACTTTCCCATTGTAATTATCCTGTTGGCTATTTTATTGGTTGGGATTCCTGAACTTTTAAAGAAAAAAGAAGAAAGTCATACCTATGGCACTGACCTTCTCCTTATAGGAGCGCTTACTGCAGGATTCACAGTCATCGCAGGGCTTTTGCTTTCTCATGAAGCCGGATATGTGAAAGAAGCGCTTTTCTGGCACAAGTGGACAGGCTTGGGCATCTTCTGGGGATCCTCCATATTGTACTATTTTATCGATAGTCAAAAGCACCTTATGATCAAAATAGGCGCTTCATTCTTGGCATTGATTGTAATCGTATCTGGCCATTTGGGTGCTTCTATTACTCATGGTGAAAATTTCATTACCGCTCCTATTGAAAACAATGATGTGGTGATCGTAAGTCTGGAAGAAGCAGAAGTTTTCCCACACCTGATCTACCCCATTATCGAAAACAAATGCCTCAGTTGTCATAAAGCCTCCAAACAGAAGGGGGAGCTGAGAATGGACACACCTGAAAATTTATTGAAAGGAGGGGAATCGGGAGCCGCTGTTGAGCCATTTGATTTGGAAAACAGCCTGATGTCGCAGAGAATAAACCTACCAGAAGACAATGAAGACCACATGCCTCCGGAAGGTAAACCACAGCTTACTGAAGAAGAAAAAATGATTCTGGATGCCTGGATTAGTTCAGGGGCCATTACTGATAAAAAGGTTTTAGCGCTTTCTGATACTAGCAGTATCTACAAATTGGCTGTACAAAAATTTGCCGCAGCCCCAAAGGTTTATGAATTTGACGCCGTTTCTAAAGATAAACTAGACGACCTTAATAATTTTTACAGAAAAATACAGCCTTTGGGAATTGAATCCCCTGCCCTATCTGTCAGTTATTTTGGCCGTGCGAATTTTGACCCAGCCTCACTTGCTGAGCTTTCCGAAGTCAATGTGCAAACGGTCTCTATTAATTTAAATAATATGCCGATTAAGGATGAAGATTTATCTTCTCTCAGTTCATTCCCTAACCTCGAAAAGCTTTATTTGAATTTTACTGAAATAAAAGGACAAGGTTTACAAGCCTTAGTTGGTCTAGAGAATCTTTCTCTACTTTCACTCTCTGGAAGCAATTTAACGGATGAAGCGGTAGCACCCTTGTCTCAACTTAAACAGGTAAAAAAGCTATTTCTTTGGAATACGGGGCTCTCTAAAGAATCTTTGGAAAAAATAATGAACGCCTTGCCTCAAACTACCATTGAAATAGGAACGGAGGAAAAGTCGACTTTACTGATGCTTAACCCACCAGTAATTGGTTTTGACAAAGCATTTTTTAAGGACAATCTTGAAGTTAAACTTACCCATCCTATTGGTACAACAAGCATTTACTATACCCTAGATGGTACTGAACCTGACAGTAGCAATTTCACGCTTTATGATAAGCCGCTACAAATAAAAGAGAACGTGGCAATCAAAGCAAGGGCATTTGCGGAAGGCTGGATAGGCAGCAGTGTTTCAGAAGCTGAATTTATCAGTGCCACCATCAGTCCTTCTACTTATGAAATGACTTCCCTACCAGAAGACAGGTACAAGGGGGATGGGGGAAAAAGCCTCTTTGATAAAAAGAAAGCCATTCCCGATGTATGGAACCTTAATTGGCTTGGGTTTTATAATAACCCTCTTGAAGTAGAGATGGAATTTGAAGAGCCCACAGATATCTCATCCATGGCCATCTCACTTTGGCAGAACTTAGGTTCAAGGTTTTTCCCGCCTCAGGAGGTAGAAATTTACACAAGGACGGACACCGGCCAAAACTGGAAACTTTCAAAGTCCTACCGACCAAAGGCACTTCAAAAAGAGGATGACACCTACCTTCGGCAGGTCCAGGTACCCTATACTGAAAAAGGGGTGCAATACCTCAAAATAATTGCAAAACCATTAGAAAAACTCCCTTCTTGGCACAATTCAGCAGGGAAAAAAGCCTACCTCATGGTAGATGAGATCGTATTAAATTAAAAAAGGCCTGAAAATTCAGGCCTTTTTATTTAATCTTTATCTTTTACTTCCTCTTCGCTTTGGGCCAAAAGGTAAGACTTAATAAATTCATTTAGTCCCCCGTCCAGCACTGCCTGAACATCTGAAGTCTCATGAGCTGTTCGAGCATCTTTTACTAATTTATAGGGATGCAGCACATAATTCCTGATTTGTGAGCCAAAATCTATTCTCATTTTTCCAGATTCCACCTTTGCTCTCTCGGCATTCCTTTTCTCCATCTCCAATTGATACAACCGAGATTTCAACATTTGCATCGCCTTCTCCCTGTTAGCTAATTGTGATCGCTCTATTTGGCATACCACTACGATTCCGGTAGGTTTATGCGTTAGCTGAACTTTGGTTTCTACCTTGTTTACATTTTGCCCACCAGCTCCGCCAGAACGGGAGGTATGCAATTCTATGTCTGCAGGGCTGATATCAATATTAATGGTATCATCTACCACAGGATAGGTATAAACAGAGGCAAAAGAAGTATGTCGTCTGCCTCCACTATCAAAAGGAGAAATCCTTACCAAACGATGAACCCCACTTTCAGATTTTAAAAAGCCATAAGCAAGTGGACCTTCAAATTCCAAGGTAGCAGACTTAATCCCTGCTACTTCACCTTCTTGAAGATCTACCTCTCTAACTTTATAGCCATTTTTCTCTCCCCACATAATATACATGCGAAGAAGTATTGAGGCCCAGTCATTGCTTTCAGTACCTCCGGCACCTGGATTGATTTCCAACATGGCGCTAAGCTGATCCTCTTCACCACTTAGCATCTTTTTCAATTCCAAGTCCTCAACGAGCTTGAGGTACTTGTCAAATTCAACGTCCAATTCTTCAGCCGAAACTTCTCCAGCATTATAAAACTCCCACAATACTTCCAGATCCTGGATACCTGTATCGATGGTTTCGTATTGAGAAGTCCAAGCCTTACGGGATTGAATTTGCTTCATCATTTTTTCCGCCTCTTCAGTATCATTCCAGAAACCTGGTTGTGCTGAAATGGCTTCAAACTCTTCTATTTCTGATTTCTTACGATCGTAGTCAAAGATACCTCCTCAAGGCCGTTACTCGGGCCTTCAAATCTTTCAATTGATCTGATGTCATAATGTTAAATTTATTTATTTATTTAAAATGCAAATTTGCTTAATTACTACTCAATAACCAATTTATACGTAGATTATGGTATAGCAATAAAAATACAGGTTTTAACCCAAAGAAAATCTGCAGACTATAGAGGGCGAGGTCCTTTAGAAACCTTTTCTAAAGAACAATTTTCAACACTAATAAGCGATTACAGAATCTTTGAACCTTAACAAGTCCTATGAGTAAATGCTTAGGTCTCGTTTTAAACCCTGAACTTTTTCGATTGGACACCTTTATATGTGTTAATAGAACCTGCCCTTTCTCTTTACTCCAACCTCACATCAGTGATTACCATTAGTTTCCTCTTGCCCCCTACTTTGAACTTCCTATACCTTAGAGATTTAATTAAAATCCCGGCACCTATCAACGCTGCTGAAGTTACCCAAACACCAGTACTGTAATGGATAGCCCCATCCTCAGCCAGGCTATTTATCCCTCCAGCAAGCAACAACAAAGTACCCCCTGCAATTGGAAGCAAGGTAAAATTACCTAAGGTTTGATTTCTCTCATCTTTATATCGAATGTCTATGGCCTGGATTTGCTTCAAGCTTAAAACATTTTCCTTCAACGCGATGTAGTCTTTTTCAATTTCAACAATTACGTCCTGAATGTAGTAATCATTTCCTTCTTGCAAATAGATAAAAGTATCCCCTACTTCATAGGTGATACGTGATTTTTGATTGGCACCTTTTTGTAAAGCCAAATAATTCTGGGCGTATAAACTACCCTGAATCAGATAAAATAAACCAATCAGGGCAAAAACCCTAGCAAGAACGCGCATAAGCTAATTGAGAATCAAAGACCGATAAACCTGGAACTACTTAATACTTCATTATCCAGTTGTATTTATCCGGAACTTTTCCATATTTGATATTGTCTAGGGCTTCCAGAACCTGGACAGAAAATGCATTGGGTGAAACGTCTGGTAATTCATAGTCCTTGCCATGAATATTTATCAATCGGACAAAAGCAACCGTAGCTGCAGTACCAGTACCAAAAGCCTCTTCTAATTTCCCGGAATTAAGTGCTTCTTCTAGTTCTATTACCGTTAAAAACCGCTCTTCAACTGGCATTCCCATTTCTTTGGCCAGGATCAGGATACTGTCTCTGGTTATTCCTTTGAGAATTGTTCCCGTGGTTGTAGGTGCCGTTATCAAAACCCCATCTATTACGAACATCACATTCATGGTCCCACTCTCTTCGATATACTGATGAGATTTACCATCCGTCCACAACAATTGGTCGTAACCGTCCTTTTGAGCTTTGAGCGCAGGGTAAAGCGAACCAGCATAATTACCAGCTGCTTTGGCAGCACCTGTGCCTCCTTCAATGGCCCTAGCAAACCTGGTCTCTACTTTTACTGCAACTGGTTTAGCATAATACTTCCCTACAGGAGAAGCCAAAATCATAAACTTATATTTCTTTGAAGGTCTTATCCCCAAGTAATCGTCTGCTGCAAACACAAATGGTCTAAGATAAAGTGAGCATCCTGACTGCTCAGGTACCCATTCTCGGTCCACTTTTAATAATTCTCGCATTCCCTCCATGAAAAATTCTCTTGGAACTTCGGGAATGCACATCCTCTTCGCAGATTCATTAAGTCTTTGCTGATTTGCATCACCTCTGAAAACCAAAATCTCGCCCTCTTCATTCCTGTAAGCTTTCAATCCTTCAAAAACCGATTGCCCATAATGCAAGGTCGCATTAGCAGGGTTAAGTTGAAGTGGTGCATAAGGCACTACCATTGGGTTTTGCCATTCTCCATCTATGTAATCTGCCACAAACATGTGGTCACTAATAGTCTGTCCAAAAGCAAGTTCATCAAAATTAGTAGTTGCCAATTTTGATGTAGAAGCCTTAGTTACAGTTATATTTAATCTCTTATCCATATCTACTTACTCACCTGAATGCCAGGTAATTTCATTTACATTTAATTCCTTTGCCAATTGCCTTCCTAGAACGAACAGAAAATCTGAAAGCCGATTAATATATTCCAACAATATTTCATCCACTGGAGAACTATCTGATAACAAAACCATTGCTCTTTCAGCCCTTCTACAAACCGTACGCGCAATATGGGCCAAAGAAACCACTGGATGTCCGCCAGGGATAATGAAATTTTTTAAGGGAGAAAGAGTTTCTTCCATTTCATCAATTCTCGATTCAAGAAAATAAACATCTTCCCCTTTTATATCAGGAAGCTTCAGCGCTTTCTTTTCAGGGTCACAGGCCAAAATAGCACCTATAACAAAAAGTCTGTCCTGGACTTTATAAAGTATCTCTGAAATGGATTTGTTAGAAACCTGATCTCTCAATAATCCGATATTGGCATTTAATTCATCGATAGTACCGTAGGCGTCAATCCTTAAGTGCGATTTTTTTACCCTTGTCCCTCCAAAAAGAGATGTATTGCCTTTATCACCCGTTTTGGTATAAATTTTCATTTAATTTAAATTGGTTCACACAGTTGCTCTATCCACTACGGTAGGGTTAGGATTTCTTTCATCAGACTCTACTAGCCCATCCCTAAGCCGAATCACCCGATGCGCATAATGGGCAATGTCATCTTCATGGGTAACCATAATGATGGTATTCCCTTTTTGATGCAATACATGAAAAAGGTCCATTATTTCATAGGAAGTTTTACTATCCAAATTACCAGTTGGCTCATCTGCCAGAATGATACTCGGATCATTTACCAAAGCACGGGCAATGGCTACCCTTTGCCTTTGTCCACCGGACAATTCATTGGGTTTATGATGAATTCGATCATCCAGGCCAACGCTTTTTAAAGCAAGAAAAGCCTTTTCCTCCCTATCTGCCTTGTTATACCCTGCATAAATCAAGGGCAAAGCCACATTTTCTAAACAAGTAGCGCGGGGTAACAAGTTGAAAGTTTGAAAAACAAAACCGATCTCCTTGTTCCTTATTTCTGCCAACTCATCTTCAGTCATGTCACTTACATCCTTGCTATTCAAGATGTATTTCCCGGCACTTGGAGTATCCAAGCAACCTATAATATTCATCAAAGTTGACTTCCCGGAGCCAGAAGGTCCCATAAAAGCCACATACTCTCCTCTGTCTACCTCAATGCTAACAGATTTCAGTGCTTTCACCTCCTCTGTCCCCATTCTGTAAACTTTACGTATTTCCTTGGTTCTGATTATTTCTGGCATAGATTGGGATTTAAAATGTGAAGATAGCGTATATTGCTCAAAAACAGGAATTCAGCTTGTTAAATTATACCAAAGGGTTTATAGGAATTTTAGCTGTAATTCAGTCAAGTCATCTTGACTAATCCATTCACTCATAAGCCTTAGGTTAGCACTCGCATATTTATCTAATCCAATTATACGACAATACTTCACTAACGTTACCCACAATATTGGATCCTTGTTGAATTGACAGGCGCCTTGTAGCATTTCATACTTCTTTTCATCGTCCTCTAATTGATCCACTTTTGCTAAAACCAAAGGAGTCAAATATGGGTTGAGGTCTTCTTCTCTATTTTTTTCGATAGCTTTATCACCCCCCAATTTCACACTTTCAAGAAAATTTTCCATGAAAAATTGCTGTCCCGTAGCTTTTTCATAATTTTCAACCAGTGCAAGCATGCTTTTAATCTCTTCTTCCTCTAGCCAATGTGATTTTTTCTGTAAAATTTCTTTGGCAAGTATCCCTTTATTTACATTGTTTTCTAGGGAATCCAAGGCAGGGAGCAGCTCCTTACCTAGCAAACCAGGTAAAGATGCCAAAGTTTTATAGAGCTGTACAGTATCATTGTACAATAATCCCCCTGAACTATCAAATTTCATCCATTCTGGAAAATCTATTTTTTGAGTTCCAGAAATAAAGACGGCCTCTTCTTCCATTTTACCGAAATACAAATATGGTAAATGGGATGGGGTGAACATAGAATAGCCCTTTAAGGATGCCTGTTTCCATTCAATTGCTGCTTTTTCAAAATCTCCCTGCTCAGAAAGTACCCAGCCAGCAAAAGCATGGTAAAAGCCTGCATCCTGACTAAACCTAAAAGCCATACCATTTAGATGTTCGAGTAATCGTTTGATGTCTCCTGATTTATATTTAAAAATTAGGCCGGATTCTTTTAAATTTTGTTCGATAGAAAGCGGAAGATTTACATTCAATAACATTGAGTCAATTTGGGTTCCGAAGTCAAATCCAGAAGTACCTTTACTGGTACTGGTTAGATAATTCCTTATCAATGCCCTTCCTATCACATCATTATCAAAAAGTTTATTATTTGGATCAAAATCTAAATCCTTCCTCCCAAAACCTTTATTATTCCCTGCCAAAAGATTGATTTTATTCTTAAGCTCTGGTAATAAGATTTCATCTTTCAAAGGGAGATCATGGGCAATCATGACACCCGTAGCATTAAGTAACCTAACTTGCTTGAACCCATCCATTTTATCCAAGGCATTTAAAGCTTCCTTGGGAAGGTTCATTCTATGGTATATCAAGGCCAAATTATTGGCTAAGTAGGGATTTTCTGGGTAATATTTCAAACCTTCTTCCAAGTAAAAAACTGCCTCATTGGCTCTTGATCGTTTTTCTAATAACCAGCTCAATAATACTATATCAGTTACCTGGGGGTTTTGTTCAAAACTTCGTTCCAATGTTTTCAGGGCCAAAGTGGGTTGATTTTGCTCCAAATAAATATTGCTCATGGCATAAAGAGCTTTGTCATTTGCCCGGTACCTATCAAAAGCGTTTTCGTAAAGGACAGATGCCTCAGCAGGCCTTTGGGTGGTGTAATAATAATCCGCTGACAGTTGTGTAGACGAAGTACTGAACTGTATGGCTATTATCCCTTGCGCATAAACCATGAAAATCAATATTGCAATCGTCCCTCCTAGCCTCATATGGAAATAAGGAAAAAACGGAGGATTGTACATTATTTTTTCAATGGCATTTCCGCTATTAATGATGGCAGAAAAATTTACCCAGATGTACAAAGTAAACAGCAGTCCAAACCCTAACTGGCTATAAGCAAATATATGATTCAAAAAATCTACCATGGGCGTATTTCCTGATAGTTCTGCCTTGAAAAGAACCAGTAGACAGATAGCAAAGCCACCCAAATAAAATGCTTTACCTACCCAAGCTTCGCTGAAGGTCTGGGGATATTGTTTTATTTTAAAGTGGGTATCCAAGAAGCCAATTATACCAATCAAAACGAGCAAAATCTGGAAAGGTGGCAATGGCCATTTGATCCAATCTCCCGTAGCTTCCAGGAAAACCAGTGCCATCAAAGACAAAAATAAGGTTGAAACAATGGCAAAGTGCCAGCCTATTTTTATACCAACATCTCGGTTTAACTTAGCTAAAACCAAATAAGTACTTGAAACGAAAGCGTGACCTATATAGAGAATAAAGCCGCAGGCCATAACCAGGGCCATCAAAAATATGTTTTCTGAAAACAAATAAGTTGGAGAGGGGGCTTGAGCCAAATATATTAAAACCGCTAAGCCCAGAATACCCAACCCCATTATCAAAGCCATCCTAAATCTTAATGACAGGTAATCAAAGAAGAGGCGAACTATAGCTGCAGGAGCCAAAAGAAAAAGCAAACAAATGGCCATGGCATAGTTGGTGCCTACGCCACCAATATTCAAGCTATTCACACCACTAATGCTTAGCAACAGTATCAACAGGCCTGCTCCAATCAAAAAAGCCTGACGCTGTAGCAGGGTTATTAATACAATAAACAATAATAAAAGTGCCCACACACTAATCCCCATGACCTGGGTTAGGGCAGGATAAGTAATTGGTGGCACAGCAATGAATTGGTCAAAGAGAAGGAAATTTTGCACCTCCAATTCAAGAAAACCAGCGCCTGACAAAAATTCACCCAATGGCACATTCACCTCTTCAGAGAGGGTTATGGCTTCAATTGACTGAAAAGAACTCCCCGATACAACTATCCAAAGCAGTCCAACCACGGAACCAATAAGTACAACCAGAAAGATAAAAAAAAATGAGCGCTGCCAAATTGACCAGCGCATTACTCCATAACTTTTGGAACGCGGAAATAATCAGAATCTCTTTGAGGAGCATTCTTCAAGCCTTTTTCGTGATCCAGATGCGCTCCAACTTCGTCTTTCCTCATGATGTTTTCTTCAGAAGACATGGTAATTAAGGGCTCCACATTGCTAGTATCTACCTCATTTAGTTTTTCTACCCAATCCAAAATTTGAGTCATGTCAGCCGTCATTTTTTTCGCACTGTTCTCGTCAAACTCAAGCCTTGCTAGGTGAGCAATTTTTTTAAGAGAATTGATATCTAGTTTCATGTATTGTCTTTTTTATTCACTAATGAATTATTGTCTTTGCCAAACTGCCGCTGTATCTTATTGAAACATTGGCACTTTATCACTAATATTTCTTAAAGCCTACATTCTTCTACGAAAATGGGTTCATGTAGGATTGCTTTTATTGGCTTGTAGCGCAATTATAACGCTCATTCTATGACAAAATTAAGGGATTGTAAGATAAAGTGACAGGAATTCTTAGAATTTGTTTATCCGAAGCCAATTTTAAGCGTCTTGGTATAAACTTAAACTATTTTGTAGAGAAGACTTATAACTACTTTAACCTAATCAAGTTTAGGATTTAGGCCTCTAGTTTTTTTATTCTCAGCGAGGTGCCCTCAGTACTTATCACCTTAATTTTCTCTCCTCTTTCAATGAATTCGCCTCTGGAGTAGGCGTCATACATCTCATCATCAATGATCACTTTTCCACTTGGCATCAAGCGCGTATGAGAAATGCCTACCTTCCCAAGCAAATCCTGAGAATAGGAAGTTGATGTATATCCATCCGATTTCTGCTGGGTATCTGCTAATGATATCCTGCTAAAGCTTTCCCATTGATTGATTTTTGGCGTCAGGGTAAAAATCAATACAGTGGCAATGGTAGCAGCTAAAATTACCGTTAACAAGGCAGCAAAAAGTTTCCCAGAACTTACGAAAGTGAAATCAAACTGCTCATTAGGCAACATCCCCATGGTTAGCCCAGAAAGAATACAGATAATCCCCAGGATTCCAAAAACACCAAATCCTGGCACAACAAATATTTCCAAAGCCAATAAGACTATCCCTACGATAAAGACCACCAACTCCCAATTGCTCGCTAGACCTGTCAGGTAATATGGTATAAAATACAGTATTATGGCTATTGCGCTTGCAGCAAGTGGAAAGCCTATACCAGGTGTCTGTATTTCAAAATAAATCCCCGCAAATATGATTAAAATTAGAAAGCCACTTACTGCTGGGTTAAGAAATAAAGAGATAATGTCTTCGGTAGCGGATGGGGAATAATTGTAAACCTCATAGTTCTCAAGCCCATACCTTTCAATTATTTGTTCAATGGAAGATACTTCAGCTTCACAAAAACCATTCTCTATGGCTTCTGAAACTGAAAAGGTAATGACTTCCCCCTCCTTGGACACTCCCTCCACTTCAATATTTTCATCCACCATGGCTTCCGCAATTTTAGGGTCTCTTCCCCTTGCCTCAGCAGTACTCCTCATAATGGAGCGCATATAAGATTGGTATTTGTCAGGCGCCGCCTCACCGGATCCACCCATCACCACGGTGGCGGCTCCTATGCTCCCACCCTTGGCCATGTAGATACTATCACATGAAATTGAGATCAAAGCTCCTGCGGAAGCAGCATCTTTGTCAATAAAAGACACAATAGGTATTTTCGATTCCAAAAAGAGTGTTCGAATATCATCAGCATCATTTACTGCCCCGCCATAAGTATCCATATGAACAACAATCAATGCCGCTTTTTTCTCCGCGGCATCTTCCATAGCCATTCTTACTTTCCTATTCATTCTAGGGTCTATATCGTCCTTCATTTCAAACACATAAACTGTTTGTAGAGAGTCCTTAGATGTTTCTGATTGCCCTTGTGCAATTGGGGCCCCTACACAATTCAATAATATATAGAGCGTTAAACCAAACGAGAATTTCATTTTAAATACCTGTTTAATATTTATGATTGAATATACCAATAAAAATGATCATCCCCCCTATTGGTGTAAAATGGAGTTGCAATTGATAAAATAAATATCAAATTTGCATGATTATTAGAAATTTATTGTTAAAAAACCGTTAGTAAAATGAAGTGCTGGATATTGATTATAGGGATAATTGGCTTTGCTGTCCCATCTAAAGGAGCATTACTTGTGGGATCAGATTCTGTGGGGATAGAGAAAATTGGAGGTAAATCCTACATTATTCACCAGGTGGATCCACAAGAAACTTTGTTTGGGATTTCAAGAAGGTACAATACTCCTGTAAATGAACTTGTCCAAAACAATGACGCTTTAAAGGATGGTTTAAAAATAGGCCAACGCATAAGGGTACCTTATATAGAGCCGAAGATGATCCCTGAAGGTGCGAAAGTTCATCATGTCACTCCAGGGGAGACCCTTTTTTCCATTGCCAAATCCTATAATATTAGCATGGAAAAACTAATGGATACCAATGGCCTAAAAGGAACCGACCTGAGTGTAGGGCAAGCACTTATAATAGAAGGCATTGAGGAACCTTCAAAACCTGTTGTTGTGAAAAAGGTGGAAGAAACAGCCGCCATCGCGGATCAAACAATTGCTGTCACTACAGCAAAAGTAAACAGCCCTAAAAAACAGCCTAAGGAAAAAACAGTAAAAGCAAGTGTTCCTGTGGTCACAAGCCCCAATGTAGAGGCTTCACCTACAGTTTCTACCACAGGCAACTGGATATCTCATCAAGTGGTTCAGGGGGAGACATTGTTTGCCATTGCCAAAAAGTATGAAGCCAATGTAGGCGATATCATTAAGTGGAATGGCCTTTCTTCAAACAACCTGTCCGTGGGACAAACCTTAAAAGTTAGCAGAGAGACCAACGCGAATATCCTTGTAACTGAGTTACCTGGAAACAGTAAACCTACAGCTGAACCTACCATCTCTGAAAGCGCACCAACGGCTCCAACAAACAATATCAGCACATCCACTGCTTTTAAAAATGTAAGCGAGAGTGGTCAGGCAGAAGTGATAGAAGGTACAGGGAACCACAAAAAATTTCTAGTGCTGCATAGAAACGCTCCAGTGGGAACGATAATGAGGGTCAGAAATGAAGAGAATGATGTGACTGTTTTTGCACGTGTTGTTGGTGTGTTACCTGAAACAGGCGACAATAATAAATTACTGATCAAATTGTCTAAGGCAGCTTTTGATCAGTTAAAAGCAGTCAACAATCGCTTCAGAGTTGAAGTCTCCTATTAAGGTGCTTTTATCAGAAAAGGCTTAGCAAATTAATGCCATTTTGACTTGATCAAAACAAGGATAATCTATAGAAGAGTAAACGCTAACGCTGAATTCACACCGCATTCTAACTGATAAAACCCATTAAATTAGAATAAGGATTAAATTATATTATAATTTTGTCATTTAGCCAAAGATAAAAAGTCCATGAGCATAAAAAAGAATAAACCCGTAATCGGAATTAGCATAGGTGATATCAACGGTATCGGCACAGAGGTTACAATGAAGGCTTTGCTGGACAATAGGCTTCAAAAAATGATTACCCCTGTCATTTATGGCCATGGAAAGGCGCTTACCTTTTATAGGAAAGCGCTAGACATGAATGATTTTAATTTTATTCAGATCAAAAGTATCGAAGAGGTTCATCACAGAAAGATTAATGTGATCAATGTCGTACAGGAATCACCTGAGGTGATGCCAGGGGTTGAAACCAGAGATGCAGGCAGTATGGCGCTAGCAGCTATAGATCAAGCCATAGTGGACTTAAAAAGCGGTCAACTGGACGCATTGGTAACCGCTCCACTAAATAAAAACAATATTAACAGTACTGAAACACCCTTCGTAGGGCATACTGAGTACTTGACCAATGCATTTGACACAAATGAGAGCATGATGTTCATGGTTTCCGAAGACATGCGAGTAGGCTTGGTCACTGGACATATTCCTCTGAAGGACATTGCGGCTGGGGTCACAGAAGCAAGTATCAAGGCCAAATTAAATATAATGATCCGTTCACTCAAGAATGATTTCGGGATTTCAAAACCTAAAATCGCTGTATTGGGCCTTAATCCACATGCAGGAGAAGATGGGCTATTGGGTAATGAAGAGCTGGAAATCATCCAACCTGTTGTAAAAAGTTTTAAAGAAGAAGGAGCCTTGGTTTTTGGCCCTTATCCCTCAGATGGTTTCTTTGGAATGATGCATCAGAAAAAGTTTGATGGTGTTTTGGCCATGTATCATGACCAAGGACTAATCCCTTTCAAGGCTTTATGCTTCGATTCAGGGGTAAATTTCACCGCTGGACTACCAATAATAAGAACAAGTCCTGATCATGGCACAGCCTACAATATTGCTGGGAAAAACGATGCAAACCCCGGTTCTATGCGTTCTGCGATTTTTCTTGCGCATGATATGATTAAACGAAAAGAAAACTTAATGGCCACTTAATGAAATTATTGAAGGGTAGATTTTATTAATCAGAAATATTTATCTAAATTTGCGGTCTTAATTCAGAAAATGAAATTCATAAGGAAATTCGATATTGACATTATCTCACTGAAAGAAGGGAAGCACAATTTCACTTTTGAAATTGATTCCGAGTTTCTTGAGCATTTTGAAAACAGTGGTGATATCGTAAATGACGTAGCCATTAAGGTGGACCTAGAACTCGACAAAAGAATTAACTTAATTGAAGCTAATTTTGATTTGAAGGGAAAGGTAAACCTTACTTGTGACAGAAGTCTTGAGGATTTTGATCAACCTACTGACCTGTCTCATAAGATCTTGTACAAGTATGGACAGGAAGAGGCGGAAATAGACGACGAGATCTTTTTCATAACGCATGACACACAAAGCATAAATGTGATGCAATTGATCTATGAATTTATTTTGCTCGGAATCCCTGCAAAAAAAATTCATCCTGATCACCTGACAGAAGAGGATGAAAATGATGAGGACGAGGGCTGGATTGTGTATGAAGCAGGAGACAGTGACTTAACAGAAGAACAAATGAAAGACGACCAAAATCCGTTTTGGAAAGCTTTAAAGAATTTAAAAAATAACGAATAATCTAAAAATTACATAGATATGGCGCATCCTAAAAGGAAAATTTCCAAAACCAGAAGAGATAAAAGAAGGACACATTATAAATTAAACGCACCTGGTTTGGCTCAATGTCCTACCACTGGAGAGTTTCATTTACCTCACAGAGCTTTCTGGCTTGAAGACAAATTGTATTACAAAGGTCAGGTAATCATGGAAAAAAAGGTTTTAGCCTAATTTCCTAAATATTCCTGTAGGGCTGCCTGATCTGCTAAAGACCAGGCAGCTTTTTCATAAACCATTATTAGATATTCTGTACTTTTCCCGCTTAATTTTCTCTGAAAATTTTTGTCGGATTATTTCCTGTACAAGTCTGTTTTCTATTTTACTCTCTAGCCAGGAAATAATATCTAAATATAAAAAAGCCCTTTTTTCAAAGGGATGGTTTTCGTAGACAAGCAACTTTTCTCTTAGCTCTATGAATGCTCCTTTAAGTTCATGGTCATAAATTCGACTTAAATTCCGAATAAAGCGCATCATCTCTTTTTGGACTTGGTGTAAATCATCCATTTTAATTAAAAAACGGTAGACATTCCTGATCTGCCCATCTAATTTCTCATCAATTCCAGCCTCATAGCTTGCTATTAATTTTAGGATATGGGCAAAACATTGCAAATCTTCCCGTAAACCAATTTGGCTATTCTGAATCACTTGGTCCAAGTAAACTATAGCCCTTTCATTGTCCCCACTTCCAAAGTAAAGGCAAGCTATCTTATAATGTAAAACCATAAGGTGATGCACATCAAGTTTTCGTTTGAGCGGCGCAATATCCCTTAATAAATCAGGCACGATTTCTTTAACCCCTTTCGTAAAGTCACCTTTAAGGAAATAGAAATTAATCATATTAGAATAGAGATACAGAAAGGAAAGAATCCTACTGTTTCCATCCAAAATAAAGTCCTTTTGCTGCACACTAACCTTGAATTCCCTCAATACCATGGCAAAACGTTCATAATACCCTAAATAGAACAGCGTATCCAACAAATAATGATAGGCTTTAAGGTAACTGCCCGTGGCTACTTTTATCATCTGGGGCTCTGAATGAAATAGATCTACCCAGTGCTGGGCCGCCCTATAGCATACCGGGAAATCTTGAATAATATGGAAATACCAAACTTGGGCTTGAAACAGATACATTTTCTCATAAAACCCCAGTGTCATAAAATCATATACGGGCATGTTTTGCTTGTAAAAACTCTCCAGCATTTCCCTACCCTCCCTATCCTTGATATAACCTGTTTTTAAATAGATACCATATAATTGCAATGAAAGGCTTGAAAACCGATTCTTTAAGTCTACCCTTTTCGATAAGACCGAAGCCTCCTCACTCAGAATATCTGCTCTGTTTTTAATGCTTCTGGTGATGTGCTGTGACTCGATAACTTTTTCCATCTCCACAACCCTGAGCATTATCGTATCGAGACTGTACAAACTTGCAACCTGTTTGGCTTTGTCCAGGGTTTTCAGGCTTTGCATGTACAATCCCTTATTGAACAGAATCCTGCCAAAATCTATTTGTTCATTCAACTGCAACTCTATGTTCCTATCGGCATACAATAGTCGCAGTGAAGTCAAAACCTGCTTGTACAAATGCGCTTTCATGTTTGACAATTGCTTTTTCGTAACCGGCGCTTTTTCGAGCAATTGCTGCTCATTGTAGGCACTCATTTTGTCCAAAGCATCAAAAAGCAAAAGAAATTTAGCCCCTTCATTTGCGGCGAGCCGCTTGGCAAATAATTTGAAATTTCTTTTTTCAGAAGGAGACAAGCTATTTATCAGGTCAAACAAAAAATCTTTCTTACTATTGGGTATCATAATATAATTACTTTTAAACATCTTATTTACAGCTATTTATTTCACATAAACTACTGTCAGGTGTCGGACATATAAAGTTAATCGAATTTATTGGCTAATTGGAAGGTTCTAATTTAGATTTTATTAAAATATTAAAATTATGGATAAGAATCACGTATTGATCTTTGACACAACCCTACGAGATGGGGAACAAGTGCCCGGATGTAAATTAAACACCCCTCAAAAAATAGAAATAGCACAACAACTAGAGGCTTTAGGTGTAGATGTGATCGAAGCAGGTTTTCCTATTTCTAGTCCCGGAGATTTTAATTCCGTCATCGAAATATCAAAAAACATCACGGAGCCTATTATTTGCGGGCTATCTAGGGGTGTAAAAAAAGACATAGATGTGGCCGCCGAAGCGCTTAGATTTGCACGGCGTGCCAGAATACATACTGGAATAGGCACATCTGACTACCATATCAAACACAAGTTCAACAGCAACAGAGAAAGCATTTTAGAAAGGGCTTCTGATGCGGTGAAGTATGCAAAAAGCTTTGTAGAGGATGTAGAGTTTTACGCTGAAGATGCTGGTAGAACAGACAATGAATACTTGGCAAGGGTTTGTGAAGCAGTCATCAAAGCTGGAGCCACTGTTCTAAACATACCCGACACCACCGGTTATTGTTTACCAGATGAATATGGGGCCAAAATAAAATACTTGGCCGACAATGTAAGGGGAATTGAGAATGTAATCATTTCTGCTCATTGCCATAATGACCTTGGTCTTGCAACTGCCAATTCTATATCTGCCATAATGAATGGTGCCCGCCAAATTGAGTGTACCATCAATGGAATAGGAGAAAGGGCTGGAAACACTTCTTTGGAAGAGGTAACCATGATAATGAAACAACACCCAAGGCTTGATGTCACCAATAATATTAACTCCCGGTTACTTAATCCCATTAGTCGCTTGGTAGCTGATAGAATGGGCATGATGGTACAGCCCAATAAAGCCATTGTTGGCTCCAATGCTTTTGCCCATTCTTCTGGCATCCATCAAGATGGAGTGATTAAAAATAGAGAAACGTATGAGATCATTGATCCGCTAGAAGTAGGAGTGGATGAATCCATGATCGTACTTACCGCAAGATCTGGCAGAGCTGCACTTGCTTATCGGGCGCATAAGGTAGGCCACTCCCTTTCCAAAGTGGAATTGGACAAAGTCTATAATGTTTTCCTAAAACATGCTGATATGAAAAAAGAAATATTGGATGAAGACATTCATCAAATTATTCTAGAAGCTGTATAAAATTAAAAAACTTGATAAAAAAAACGGAGGACTAATATCCTCCGTTTTTTTTTTAATCTCCCCCAAAAGCCGATTAGCAAAATTCGCTTGCTACTACGAAGCTTATGCGCTAAATTATCCCAAGAAATTAAAAAATAATAAATACCGCATGAACAGCATTAAAAAACTTGCTTCTAATTGGCTGAAATTAGCCTTCACATTTATGCTACTAGGGACAGTGTCCCTACAAGGCATTGCTCAACAATATGATCTTTTGATCAAAGGTGGCCATTTGATGGATGCCAAAAACAATATTGATGAGCCTATGGATATTGCCATAATAGGGGATAAAATAGCATTGGTCCAAAAAACAATTGCTGCAGATTTGGCTTCAGAGGTAATCGATGCCTCTGGATTATACGTGAGCCCAGGTTTGGTAGATATTCATACACATAACTTCTACGGTCTTGATCCAAGGGGGCAATACAGTAGCGGCTATAGCGCCATCCATCCTGATGGATACACTTTACCTTTTGGGGTAACCACTGTAGTGGACACAGGCGGATCGGGCTGGAGAAACTTCGTCCAGTTTAAAGAACAAGTTATCGATAGGGTTAGGACAAGGGTTTTGGTAATGCTTAATATCGTAGGTCACGGAATGAAAGGCTCTCTATATGAACAAAACCTAGAAGACATGGATCCTAAAATGACTGCATTGATTGCCAAGCAATTCCCTGATTACATTGTAGGCGTCAAAGTTGCGCATTTTTCAGGTCATCAATGGCAACAAATAGACCGACTGGTAAAAGCTGGTGAAATGGCAGATATCCCAGTGATGGTCGATTTTGGAGGCGCAAACCCTGCCTTGTCTTTGGAGACTCTCTTTATGGAAAAACTTAGACCTGGCGATATCTACACACATATTTTTGGTGGCGGTGGCCCAGGCAGAGAGGCCTTGGTAGATGCAACAGGAGAATTACGCCCCTTTATAAAAGCGGCCCAAGAAAGAGGTATTATTTACGATGTGGGACATGGCGGATCGAGTTTTCAATTCAAACATGCCATTCCTTCGATTCAGCAAGGTATCAAACCAAACACGATTAGTACAGATAGCCATTTGAGTAGTATCATGAGTGGCATGAAAAACATGAACAATGTTATGTCTAAATTCCTTAACATAGGCATGAACTTACAAGAAGTAATTACAGCTTCCACTTGGACACCTGCTCAAGTAATTAAGCGACCAGAATTGGGTCATTTAAGTGAGGGAGCAACTGCTGACATTGCCATCTTTAATGTTCTCGAAGGGGAATTTGGCTTCACTGAGAAAACTGGTATTGGTAAAATGACCGGCAAATACAAAATAGAAAACGAATTGACTGTCCTTTCAGGTAAAGTGGTCTGGGACTTAAATGGCCTAACTGCTCCTATGTGGGATGAATAAAAATTAACCTATTTATGAAAAGACGACATTTCTTCCAAAATGCCGGCGCATTGTCTGCTGGATTGGCCCTGGGCGTGAGCGATGGCCTATTGGCCGCACAACCTAAAGCAGACTTTAAAAAACATCCTTTTATTGTAGGTGTAAATGGTCATAAAATCACCTATAATGTACCCAATCTAAGCCAAAAGGTGAAAATCATGCATGTCACCGACACGCATTTATGGATGGATGACGAAAGGGGTGTTAAGTTCCGAGAGTTTAGCGGAAGAATGGCTAAAGCTTACAATGAGACCAAACATTTTCTCAGTGGTGAACTCACCCATCCGGAGGAAGCATTTGAAGCTACACTAGAAATTGCGAAGCAGGAAAAAGCAGATGCGATCACATTGACTGGCGATTTATTTAGTTTCCCTTCGGAAGCAGCCATAGAATGGGCTTTTGATAAATTGGAAAAAACGGGTATCCCCTACTTCTACTCCAGTGGCAACCACGATTGGCATTATGAGGGAATGAAAGGGAGCCTGCACGAATTGAGGGAAACCTGGATAAACGAACGGTTACTCCCACTGTACAAGGGCAAAAATCCACTCATGTACGCAGTGGATGTGAAGGGTATTAATGTGGTCAATATAGACAACAGTTATTATGAGATCCTTCCTGAGCAACTGGCCTTTTATAAAGCAGAAGCAAAAAAAGGAAAACCCATGCTCTTAATGATGCACATTCCACTTTATGCCCCAGGAAGAACCTTGGGCTATGGCTGTGGTCATCCTGAATACAATGCTCAAACTGACAGGAATTTTGAAATTGAACGAAGGGAGCGTTGGCCAGAAAACGGCCATAATAGCACAACCATGGAATTTCACAAAGTCGTTTTCAACACCGAGAACCTTCTGGGCGTATTTGCAGGACATATTCATCAGCAAACCATTGATTGGGCCAAAGGTATCCCTCAGTTTCTGACCAGTCCAAATGCCTCTGGCGGATATCTGGAAGTAGACTTTTTACCCATGGAGAAATCTGACAAAACGAAATTCTCTTAATACAAAATTAGACAATCTTATTTCGACCTATTAAGCAGTGTCCGAAATAAGATTGTCTTTTATCACCATAGATCATCAAGGCAAACACGCTGCTGGAATTAATGAGGTAAAAGGGCTTTCAGCCTCCCTTGCTCTTACCAGCCTACCTTTCTCCACTCCATGTGTTTCCAAAACCTCAGAAGGACAAATAATATAGTGAATTTATTCTAAATCTGCTTATTAGGCTTTCTCCCGGATCAACTCTTCGTCAAATCCAGCCTGCATGCTTCCATCATCAAACACCAAAATTGGACGTTTTATCATGCTGCTTTTTTCCTGTAATACGGGGATTGCTGTTTCCTTACGCTCCAATTTTGCTTTGGTATCGTCCTCCAGCTTCCTGAAAGTGGTACCTTTTCGATTAACAACCGTATCTAAGCCAAGTACTTCAATAAAGCTTTCTAATAGCTTCGTGTCTGGTTGTTGCTTTTTATAATCAATAAATTCATACTCCTTGCCCAAGTTGTCATACAGGGTAAAGGTTTTCTTCATCGTATTACAATTTTTTATGCCATAAATCTTTACACTCATGCTATTTTTCTATTGGTTCTATTAATTGTTTTTTCGCCATGTTCTTTACAAAACCTGAAGTAATAGGATTGTAAAAAACTCAAATAAAGGTAGCAATAAAGGCTTAATTTGTACCGGAATTAGTCGGAATGTTTACTTTTCTGACCCTAATCATCCGAGTTCAAATATAGAAAATAAGGGTTGTTAGTGTTTATGCGTTGCTAAGCACATGGGCAATTATTCGATTAAGCAAACCATCCCATAATCAACCCAAACCTCATTTTCAGCAAGCCCAAACCTTAAATTAATGGGAGGCAGGGTGATTTAAACGGGATAAATATCGCTCCTATGAAATTGATTAAATTGAAAAGACACCCAAAACCAGGGTATCAACTTTAGCCATCCTCTAAAAAATTGAACCCAAACGAATCACCAGGCAAGGTCTATTGTTAAACTATTTAGAAAGGCTTTTCTTCTTCCACTTTACTCCAAAAGAAACCCTTTGTCAAAAATTGATTGCTTATTAAATTCTATTAAAGAAATTTTACTCAGGAATAAGTAAATGAACTTCACACAAATAGATTAAAAACGTTGAAAATCAACTGAGTACTATATCACACCTAAATACTGCGAAAACCTTTTACACCCGCACACCCCAAAATAGCTATTGTATATCCCCAAAATCAAACAAGATTCTCCTCTTAAAAAAAAGACCTATTTAATATGAAATTAAAGATAGTAGCTCTCCTCACTTTGATGTTGGCCTTCGTGAATTTTGGAAAAGCTCAGGAAGCACATATTTCCCAACAGCAAACCGTTTTTGAGACGTACCCTTTCTCAGATCCTAACCCAATTCCTTCACTTGCGCACAAGCCGGGCATTTATCCTTATTTTAATTTTGACGGCTTCAGTGTAAAGTCTGAAAAGAAGGAATGGAATGTTGTCACCCTTGAAAATGAATACCTCGAAATCACTGTAATGCCAGAAATCGGTGGAAGGATTTGGGGAGCCTTAGAAAAATCAACCGGTGAGGATTTCATTTATGAAAATGAAGTAGTGAAATTTAGAAATATTGCCATGAGGGGGCCCTGGACATCCGGTGGCATTGAGTTTAACTTTGGTATTATTGGCCACTCACCTGCTACAGCCAGCCCAGTGGACTACATGTATTATGAAAATGAAGATGGAAGTATTACCTGCGTAGTGGGTACTATAGATCTTCCCTCAAGAACACAATGGAGGGTCAAAATCAACTTACCAAAAGACAAAGCTTACTTTGAAACAGAGGCCCTTTGGTACAATCCAGAACCCCTGAGACAGCCTTACTACAACTGGATGACAGCAGCCGCCCATGTTGCTAATGATCAGGAATTCTTTTACCCTGGTCACATTGCCTTGCAGCACAGTGGAGAAGTAAAGGACTGGCCAGAGCAAGATGGCATTGCCATAAACCATTACAAGAACAATAATTTTGGAGGTGCCAAATCCCAACATATCGCTGGTTCATTTTTAAATCACTTTGGTGGCTATTTTCATGATCAAGGAATAGGATTTGGGCATTTCTCCACCTACGATGACAGCCCTGGTAAAAAACTATGGTTATGGGCATTGTCTAGAAACGGTGGAATTTGGGAAGACCTATTGACCGATAAAAATGGTCAATACATGGAATTCCAAGCTGGAAGGATGTTGAACCAATTCTCTCCATCAAAAAGTGTGGATACTCCACTCACAAAGGCAGGTTTTGCCCCCTATACAGTCGATCAATGGTCGAACTTTTGGTTTCCAGCCAAACAGATAGGAGGTATAAGTGACGTTTCTAAAATTGGCGTCATCCACATGAAACGAGCCAACAATCTGGTAAAATTGGGCTTCAATCCTTTCCAAAAAGTGGACGGGACATTGGAGGTTAGTGTCAATGGGAAACTTGCTCAAACCTTACCCATTCAGGCAAATCCAATGGACGTAATCACGCATGAGTTTCAATTGGAAGTACCCTTAAAAGAAATGATTGTTTCCTATAAAGGAGAGCAACTGTATAAATGGTCTGATACGGACGACATGAAACTCAGCCGCCCTTTTGATCAAGTGAATGCCCCAGAACTTTCAGAGAATCAAAAATTGTATCTGGAGGCCAGACAACAATACTACAGTAGAGATTATAAAAAGGCAAAAGCCAGCTATGAAACGCTGCTTGAAAATGACCCTGGAAATCAAAAGGGAAGGATAGATTATGCGGAACTGCTATTGCGTTTTACGCAATACGACGAGGCTTTGGAGCACATTTATAAAGCCCTTGCTACCGATTATTTTGACCACCAGGCTAATTTTGTTGCGGGAAGCATTTACCTGGCCAAAGGACAGACAACACAAGCGCTTGAAGCCTTCGGCTGGGCTGCCAGATCTATGGAGTTCAGGTCTTCAGCTTATGCCATCATGTCTGAAATATACCTGTCAGAGGGACTGCTTGGCCAAGCGGAAGATTTTGCTCAAAAAGCACTTCGTAACAATACAAGTAACGTAATGGCACTACAGCCATTGGCTGTAATCCAAAGGCTTAAAGGAAAAAAAGAATCCGCCAAAGCGACATTGGAAAAACTTTGGGAGATTGATCCACTTAATCATTTCATTCGATTTGAGCGCTACCTTATTGAAAAATCTCCGGCTTCATTGACTAAATTTAAGGAAACGATAAACAATGAGTTTCCTTATCAAACTTATTTGGAGTTAGCAGCTGTGTATAAAAAATACAATCAGACAGAAGCTGCCCTTGAGGTTTTGGAAAATAGCCCTTCTCATGCTTTGGTGAATTTATGGCTAGCCTTTCTGGATCCTGCACAAAAAGATGCTCAACTAAAAGAAATGTTGAATCATTCCACAGCATTTGTGCTGCCTTTCAGAAAAGAAACGCTTCCGATGCTAAAATGGGCCCAATCAGAAGTATCTTCCTGGAAGGTCGATTATTATCTTGCGCTCAACCTTTTGGCCATGGAACAGGAGGCTGAAGCCCACCGATTATTAGAAAAAATTGGGCAATCTGCGGATGAAGCCACTTTCTATTTGAGTAGGGCAATGCTTCTGGACACTCAAATGGGAGTAAGTCCCTTGAAAGACTTGGAAAAGTCGCTAGCATTAGACAAAACAGAATGGAGAACTTATTTTCAACTCATAAAGCATCATGTGGCGGCTGGTGACGATCAAAAGGCCATGAAAATTGCCAGAGAGGCTACAAAAGCTTTCTCCGGAAATTATGTCCTTGAGATGGAATTCATCAAACTTCTCAATAAAAATGGTGATTATAAAACTGCCATAAACCTATTGGATAAAATTGAGGTGCTACCACATGAAGGTGCCGGAGGCGGAAGAACACTGTATGAAAATGTGTATCTAAATGCTACACTTCAAGACATTCAGAATAAAAAATGGACTGCGGCAACTAGTAAAATTGAAAAATCAAGAATCTGGCCTGAAAACCTGGGAGTAGGCAAGCCTTATAACCCAAGAGAAATTCTTCAGGATTATTTGGCTGCTATGGTAAATAAAGCGAGAAATAACCAACAGCAATTTTCAAAATACATGGAAGCCGTTATTTCGCAGGCTGACAAGCTAAACATTAATAGCCAGGAGCAGGCACTTGTAATACTGGCCTTGAAAAACACTGGTCATGAAGCTGCTGCAAATGATTTGACAGAAAAAATCAAAAAGGAGGGGTCCCCTTCTGCAGTAACAAAACTTGAGAAGCTACTAGATTACGCTTCAAATAATGGAAAAGTCATATCGGATACCGAGAATGACAATGGAATCGTTCAAAAAATTATTGGAGCTACCCAACCCATCTATTAATAACAAAAAAAGGGGAGCCTTTCGAATATCGAAAGGCTCCCCTTTTTTTTCTTTATTTAATCTATAAACTATTTAAAGTTTGCTCGTTGGCATCTAAGATTTTATCCAGATGTGTTTGCTCCAAAGCAGTGGAAAGGAACAAACTTTCATATTGAGAAGGAGCAAGATAAATACCTTTATCCAACATTCCCCTAAAGTATTTACCGAAAATTTCTATATCACAGGTTTGGGCATCTACAAAATTCTTTACTTTTTGATCGGTAAAGAAAAGGGTGTACATGCTACCCAAATTGTTTATGGTATAAGGAAGTCCCAATCGGTTAAGTATCTCCTTTAATCCATCAACAAGCGTATCACCTGTTTTACTCAACTGGGTATAAACCGATGGGTTTTCATCAAGATATTTCAACATCGTTAGGCCAGCGGCCATGGCTATGGGATTTCCTGAAAGTGTGCCTGCTTGGTAAACAGGTCCTGATGGGGAAACAAAATCCATGATTTCAGCCTTGCCTCCATAAGCACCTACAGGCATGCCTCCACCGATGATCTTACCCATAGTGGTAAGGTCTGGGTTAACATCCATAAGTTGTTGTGCTCCTCCAGAAGAAAGCCTGAAGCCAGTCATCACCTCATCAAATATCAATACGATGCTTTCTTCATCACAAATTTTTCTCAATCCTTGTAGAAAGCCTGATTCAGGTGGCACACAGCCCATATTCCCAGCAACAGGTTCTAGTATAATCGCTGCAATTTCATCTTTATTAGCCGCTACCACTTCTTTGACTTTTTCCAAGTCATTAAAAGGAGCCAGCAAAGTGTCTTTGGCTGTACCTTTGGTAACGCCTGGAGAATTTGGATTACCCATCGTAATGGCGCCAGATCCTGCAGCTATTAAAAAGCTATCACCATGACCATGATAATTTCCTTCAAATTTTAAAAACTTTTCTCTTCCTGTATATCCTCTAGCCAAGCGAACTGCTGACATGGTAGCTTCGGTGCCACTGTTGACCATTCTCACCTTTTCTACCGAAGGGACCATTTTTGTGATCAATTCGGCAATTTCTACTTCCAGGCCTGTCGGTGCGCCAAAGGAGGTACCATTTTCCATGGCTTTAATTACCGCTTCACGCACCAGTGGGTGATTGTGGCCCAGCACCATTGGCCCCCAACTGTTTATGGCTTCTATATATTGGTTCCCATCAACATCATAGATATAAGCACCGTCGGCTTTGGCGATGAATATAGGATCACCTCCAACAGCCTTAAATGCCCTAACAGGTGAATTTACTCCACCAGGTATAAATTTCTTAGCCTTTTCAAAAAGTTGCTTGCTTTTAATTGTCGTCATTTAATTATTCTTCAATAGTCAATACACCCTCTTCCAAACTTAATATTGGAACATAGTTATTAGATTTCACACGAGAGAAATTATATCCAAAGGTCAAATTCCCTTTGATAAAACTTCTTCTGTCAAGATTTTTCTGAAAGTCAAACCCATTTTCTTCATTGATAACCTTTGTTACAAAATCTGCTAATTCATAGCCCATATAGGCGAAGGATGAAGGATAAGCTTTATAAATATCCAAGTAATTACCTCTGAATTCATCGAGTACTTCGCTATTAAAGTCTACCGTATTATTTCCAACGAAATGGAAGTTCTGTGCCTCCATCATGTCGTAATTGGCAAAATCGAAATACAACCAGCTTTCCATCACCACTACTGGCATACCCGCTCCTAAGGACTCTACTAGGCCGAAAGTAGGTGAAGCAATATTAGGATCATCAGAAAAAATAACCATAATATCAGCTGTCGGTCTGCCACCTCCACTTAGTTCAAGGCTTTCGAAAAAGCCATGCATGTCTCTGGTAGTTACTTTCTGATTCTTCACTATTTGAAGCCCGCTATTTCTCGCCATTTCTACAAAAGTAGCGGCTAATAATTCGTCTCTGCTTGTTCCTGAATATGCCAATGCCACTCTTCTCCCTTCAAACTTGCGACAATAGTCCATTACTTTCTGGCTTATTGCCTGAATGGAAGGTCGGAACAAATAGGAATATTGAAACTCCTTCACATTGTCATCCAAATTTGACAAGGGATTAATCTGAGGAATATGCTTTTTTTGTGCGAAGTTTGCAACTATTGCCGTTTCTTCAGGGTAAAGTGGCCCAATAATTATATCTGCTTTATGCAAGAAGGGGTCTTCAAGAATCCCCCTTACTTTGGCATCATTTCTCTCTGTATCAAAAGTTTTAAAATTCAATTTTAAACCCTTGGCTCTTGCTTGTTCAAGTGCAAGTATTAATCCTTGATGCAGCTGCAAAACAAAGTTATTTGAAGTGAGAGACTGTACACCCGATCTCCCTTCATAATTGAAAGGCAGTACTACAGCTATATCCAAAACCTTGTCTTTAACTTCAGAAACGTTATCTCCATCATCATCCCCCATTGAAAAGGTCCTGGTTTTTATCGTCTCATACAGTTGCTTTTCGGTTGATGACATTGCGCTTTGGATCTCCAATCTTTCTTTTAGAGCCATGGCCAGCCCATCGTTATCCGGATAAAGCCCATACTGTACAGCTAGAGAACTTGATGCACTTACCTTCAAAAAATCATAACTTGCCCGATAGCCCTCTTTTTTCAAGGTATCGTCAGTAATTTCATTAATTAACCGAAGGCCATCATTTGGGGCAGACTGTTGAAAATGACACAGTGCTAACAAATAACGCACATCATCTTTTTTATCAAAACCTCTTGTTTCTAGAAGAACATTGAGTGCTTCTTTGGCTAGTTCAAATTGTCTGTTGCCATAAGCTGCTCTTGCAAAATGAAATCTCGCATAATCAGACAATGAACTGTATTTCTCTTTGTCAAGATAGGGCCTTAGCAATTCCATTGCTTCTGGTTGGTTGCCCTGCTCTATTTGCTTTTTAGCTTGCTCAAATTGATCAAAACCCTCTTGCGAAAACAGAGAAGATATTGGAAGAATAAGCAATAGAAAGTATAGTATTATTTTCATGTGGTGAAGAATTCTTTAATGGTGTAATTTCAAACTTCGTACCTTTTTTCACAAAAAACCGTCATCCTACCAAAATTACGAAATTAAATTTTCCTTGAGCATATTTACATAAAAAAGCCTGATAGTTACATCAGGTTTTTCTGTTATTTTTTTATTCCCACTCTATGGTTGCCGGTGGTTTAGAACTGATGTCATACACCACCCGATTGACACCTTTCACTTTATTGATAATGTCATTGGATACCTTTCCTAAGAAATCGTAAGGTAAATGAACCCAATCCGCAGTCATTCCATCTACAGAGGACACTGCTCTTAGCGCCACCACTCTTTCATAAGTTCTTTCATCACCCATCACCCCTACAGATTGCACTGGCAATAACATGGATCCAGCCTGCCATACTTCATCGTATAGGCCTGCATCTTTCAATCCCTGAATGAATATATAATCTACTTCCTGAAGCGTTCGCACCTTTTCTGGAGTAACATCTCCCAAAATTCTAATCCCAAGTCCCGGACCAGGGAAAGGGTGTCTGCCAATGATGGCATCTGAGATCCCTAAGGCTTTACCAACTTCCCTTACACCATCCTTAAAAAGCGTATTTAGTGGCTCCACTACTTTAAGTTTCATGAAATCTGGAAGCCCTCCCACATTGTGGTGGGATTTTATGGTTGCAGATGGACCGTTCACGGATACCGATTCTATCACATCAGGATAAATGGTGCCTTGTCCTAGCCATTTGACGTCTTTGATTTTATGTGCTTCCTCATCAAAAACCTCAATAAATGTTTTACCTATGGCTTTTCTTTTTCCTTCAGGATCAGAGATTCCTGCAAGGGCATCGTAAAATTTTTGCTTGGAATCTACACCAATGACGTTTAGCCCCATTCCTTTGTAAGACTCCAGTACCTCTTCATACTCGTTCTTTCGTAAAAGACCGTTGTCCACAAAGACACAAGTCAATTGATCACCAATTGCTCTGTGGATTAAGGTAGCTGCTACTGATGAATCCACTCCACCAGACAAACCCATTACTACACGGTCTTTGCCTATGCTTTCTTTTAGCGAATCGATGGTGGCATCTATGAATACATCTGAAGTCCAATCCTGTGCACAGTCACAAATCTGAACCACAAAATTTCTCAAGAGATTCTTTCCCTCTGTAGAATGGGTCACTTCCGGATGGAACTGAATACCGTAGGTTTCTTCACCTTGTACTTTATAAGCGGCTATTTTAACCGAGTGCGTACTGGCGATGACATCAAACCCTTCAGGCAATTCCTTGATGGTATCTCCATGAGACATCCACACTTGGGAATCATGTGTCAATTCCCTAAAAAGCTTGGAATGGGTGTCCAAATGGGAAATTTTGGCCCTTCCATATTCTCTAATTTCTGAAGGGGTTACATTTCCACCGTACTTCTGTGCCATTAGCTGTGCGCCATAGCATACGCCTAAAATTGGTAATTTACCGCGAAGTGCATCAATATCCAGATCAGGCGAATCATTGTCTCTAACAGAGCATGGACTGCCTGAAAGTATGATTCCTTTTATGTCTGGGGTGATAGGGGGGATTTTATTGAAGGGGTGAATTTCACAATATACATCCAGTTCCCTAACACGTCTGGCGATTAGCTGCGTGTATTGAGAACCAAAGTCTAGGATTAAAATCTGTTCTGCCATGCGCAAAGTTAATCAGCCCTTGCCAATTCCCGAAATAAAAAGATGAATTTCCAAAATAATATTTGGGGTTAATACTTTAAGAATGATTTCTGAACTTAATCAAACTCACTCTAAAATTCCAGATAAAGGGTTGGAAACCAATTTAAACCGAATGATTTAATAAACATTGATGTGTTGTATGGGACAATAGTATTTTGTTAAACTTTGTTTTTTCCCGAAACCATACCGATTATCACGGATATGCGCATTATTAGAAACTAATTACGGGACCTGTTCAACCCCATACGGGGTTGGAAAGATGATGGTTGATCGGCTGTCCACGGGTTTTCACCCGTGGTTATTGTTGTTGAAGCCCTGTAGGCTTCTTAGGATTCCCAAGGGAAATAAAGCAATAAAAACCCAGCTCCACTCTTCACTTTTCACTAAAGCTAAGCATATTGGTTTAAATAACCGGACCCTGAGCGGATTCGAAAGGGGTAGGTTTGAAGTTCACATTTCCAATTACTTCGACTACGCTCAGCCGCCAGGAGGTTGTTGACCTTTTTTGACCGAATGGATTCCCAATGACGATCCGATTGGAATGACTATAGTAATAAAATGATCAACTTTTCTTAAAAAAACAGACCTGAAGGGTCTGAACTATAATAGCCGTGGGTGGCAACCCACGGGATAGACAAACACACCTACACTCAACACTGAAGGTGTTGAACAGCTTCAAGAGATTCCCTGAGAAGATAAAAAGTGAAAGAACTACAGGGTCGAAGGGGTAGATCTGACGTTCGCATTACCCTAAGGCTTCGGCTCCGCTCAGCCGCCGGATGGGAAGCAAAGGAAAACCCCTGTCAATCAGCTCGATCGAAAGCTTGCTTAATTTTTGAGGCTATATCTTCCATTTCCTCTTTTTCCAATTTAAGTTTCGGCCTGCTAAAATTAATATCATCCATGCTCCTAAGAGGCACCAAATGGATATGCACATGAGGCACCTCCAAGCCTATTACGGCGACACCTATTCGGGTACATTTGATGACCGATTCCTGGGCTTTGGCTACTTTTTTGGCAAAAAGATGGAGGCTGGCGTACAACTCATCTTCCAAATCGTAAATATAATCGACCTCTTGTTTTGGCACCACGAGCAAGTGGCCTTTTACCAAAGGCATGATGTCTAAAAAAGCAATATGATGTTCATCCTCAGCAACGATATTTGCTGGAATTTCTCTGTTGATTATCTTTGTGAAAATAGAAGGCATAATTGGGGAAGTTAATTATTGATCACAAAAAAATCCCGATGCATCGCAACCGGGATTAAAAAATTATAAGCTGATTTCCAAAACTTCAAATTCAACCAAACCTGCAGGGGCTTGAATTTGAGCAATTTCACCAACCTTCTTACCTAAAAGGCCTTTTCCAAAAGGAGATGCCGATGAGATTTTATTGGCTTTCAAGTCTGCCTCTTCTTCAGAAACAAGCATGTAAGAAACAGTCATGCCATTTTTTACATTTTTTATCTTCACTGTGCAAAGAATTCCTACTTTAGAGTTGTCCATTTTGGAGTTGTCCAATACCCTAGCATTACCAACGACATTCTCCAATTTGGCAATCTTCAATTCCAAATGACCCTGTGCATCTTTGGCTGCATCATATTCAGCATTCTCACTTAGGTCACCTTTATCTCTGGCTTCAGCGATTTGCTTGGCAATGTCTGTTCTGCCTTTGGTTTTCAGGAACTGAAGCTCTTCTTTGAGCTTCCGTAACCCTTCTTCGGTATAATATTGTATGCTTCCCATATCAATTAATTGTTAACCTCGTATATAAATAAAATAACGGCCACAACATTGAGACCGTTTCCTTATGCTTCCATTATTTTGTACTGGCAAAGATAAAATAAGAATTCATATTTTACAATTTAACTATCTTTTATTAAGCCTTTAACCATGCCATTGACCCGCTATTTTAGCCACCAACACTTCATTTATTTTGTAGTAAGACTCTTTGGACCACCCTGCTACATGCGGTGAAAAAAGCACCTGTTTAAAGCCAGTTAGTTGCTCAAACGACTTTTTCTCAGCAACAGTTAAGTTCTGGAGTTTTTCTTTTTCCAGCACATCTAAAGCAGCCCCTTTTAGTTTCCCATTCTGGAGTCCTTCATTCAAGGTTTCAAAACTAATGACCTCTCCACGTGCTGTATTGATCAGGTATAATGGTTTGTTAAACCCGTTGATAATTTCGGTAGTGAAAAACCCTTTCGTTTCTTCCGTCAGTGGCACATGAATACTTAAAACATCTGCTTTTTCCTGAATGGTTTCAAAGCTACATTCCTCAACAAATTCATTGCCAAAACCCTTCTTGTATTTGTCATAGGCCAGTACTTTCACACCAAAACCTTTAAGCCGCTGTGCAAAAGCAGCCCCCATGTTCCCAAAACCAAAAACACCTACCGTTTTACCAAAAAGCTCTTCGCCTCTATTCCCTTCTCTGTCCCAAACACCACGCCTTACCTGACTATCAGACTGTACATAATGATTGAACAGAGCCAAAAGCATCCCTAAAGCATGTTCTCCAACTGCATCTCTATTACCTTCCGGGGCAGCATAAAGTGCAATATCATTTTGCTCCAGGTAATCCAAATCAATATTGTCCAGGCCTGCACCCGCTCGTGCAACAAACTTTAAATTAATTCCTTTTACCAGTAAATCCCTATCAATGGGTGTTTTGGAACGAATAACAAGCCCTTGATAATCGGATAATATTTGAAGAATACCCTCTCTATCTATATCTGGCCTATAATGTGCCTCGTACCCCTTTTCTTCCAAGAGCGGGACGATGCTTTCATGCATCTGGTCAATGATTAATATTTTCATGCGTTTATTAAAGATTCAATAACAATGTGGCTACCATAAAATACACGCCTAATCCCAATAGATCATTGGCGGTAGTGATAAAAGGTCCTGAAGCCATCGCCGGATTGATCCCCAATTTATCTAAAACAATAGGGGTAATTGTCCCCATAAAGGAAGCCAACAAAACCACGCTAAATAAGGCGATACTTACAACCAAACCGAACTTGACATCCTTGTCATATAGAAAAACAACTGTCGCCATTACAAACAAAGCCAAAACCAGGCCATTTAAAACCGCAACTAGAAACACTTTGAGCAACCTTTTGGTCAAACTATCTTCAAATACGGATCTATTGGCCAGACTCTGTACGACTAAAGTAGAAGACTGAATGCCTACATTTCCACCAGTTGCGGTGATCAATGGAATAAAAAAAGCCAGCGCCGTTACGGCATTTAGTCCCTCTTCAAAGAAACCTATAAATCCTGCCCCCAACAGTCCTCCTACCATCCCTATTAAAAGCCAAGGCAATCGGGCCCTGGAAAGTCTATAAACGGAATCAGATTCTTCTACATCATCCGAGAAACCAGTCATTGCCTGGATATCTTCCTCCGCCTGTTCTCTTATCAAGTCCAGGATATCATCCACGGTAATTCTTCCAACGAGTTTATTTTTTACGTTCACTACAGGCACAGCTTCCAAGTCATATTTACGCATTATTTCTGCGACTTCTTCTCCCTCCATATAGGTAGGCACTGATATAAGGTTGTCTTCGTAGAGGTCTGCCACTTTCGTATCCGAAGAGGCAAGAATTAACTTTTTCAGGGCTACCCGACCCAGCAATTGTTCCTTATTATCAACGACGTAAATGCTGAAGATCTTTTCTACATTTTCAGCCTGCCTTCTTATTTCATCTATCGTTTGGACCACTGTCCAGTTCAGGTTGGCTTTGATGATCTCTTTGGCCATCAACCCCCCAGCACTGTCTTCATCATAACGAAGAAGCTCAATAATATGGAGGGACTTTTCTTTGGTAGCAAGATGACTAATAACGGCCTCACGATCATTTACGACCAACTGATTCAATACATCTACCGCATCATCGGAATCCATATGATCTATAAGCGTGGCCAGTTCTTCTGGCGGCATCGCCTTGATGACTTTGTACTGGGGATCTTCATCCAGCTCAATCAATATATCCGCGGAAAAATCCGGATCGAGGGCCCTTAATACAAAAAGCGCCTCCATCATGTCCAGCTCATCCAATAAGGCCGCTACATCTGCTTTATTGGCATCTTGCATAGATTCCTGAATGGATACTATGTGCTCGCCGGTAATATTCTCTTTTAGTGCCTCCAGGTATTCCCTGGACAGCTCAAATGCTTTTATTCTTTCCAATCTTCTTCAAGTTTTTGGGTCAATAAAACAAATTCAGGTACCCCAAGCTGTTCGGCTCTCAAGTCTAAAACCGGATCTGCTTTGAATTCCTCAGAGAGTCCCATAGGTTTTAGCGCATTTCTTAGCGTTTTTCTTCTTGTACTAAAGGCTTGTTTAACAAGTCTAAAAAACAGCTTTTCATTACAATCCAACTTTTCCACTCCATTTCGCTTTATGCGTATTACTCCACTGTTGACCTTGGGTGGGGGATCAAAAACTTCAGGTGGCACCGTAAACAAGTATTCCACATCATAATAAGCCTGAAGCAATACACTTAAAATACCATAGGTTTTATTGCCTTTCTTTGAAGTCATCCTTTCCGCTACTTCCTTTTGCAACATACCAACTACTTCAGTTACCAGATGTCTTTTTTCCAACACTTTAAAGAAAATCTGGCTGGATATATTGTAAGGGAAATTCCCTATGATCGCATGGGTACCGGTTAACTTTTCCCTAAAATCAAAATTCAGGAAATCACCTTCCATGATATTAAGCTTGTCTGAACTGTATTTATTATTGAGGAAGGTAATCGACTCTTTGTCTATCTCAATAAGGTTTAAATCCCAGTTTTTTTCAATTAGGAAATCAGTGAGCACACCCATTCCCGGCCCAATCTCCAACACAACATTGTTGTCCATATGGCCAGTAAGCGACACTGCTATCTTCTCTGCTATATCTAAGTCTTTCAGAAAATGCTGACCCAAATGTTTTTTAGCTCTCACTTTGCTCATAATATTGATTTATTTAGGGGGAATTTAAGTCATCAAAAGTAAGCAATATAATGTAATGACATAACATAAAACAAAGGCCTATTTAAATTAAAAAGGGCTATTTTAATGGCTGTTTTAGTATAAAAAAATTAAAATTTCGTTTATAAAACTACTGACTTGAAACAGGTTATCAAGACAACAGATTCAATTCACTATTTCAATAAAAAAGGATAGGGTGAATCTAATTCCGACAATAAAGAATGTGGCAAACGAAAAATCACCTACTGAATTCTCCTGCATAAAAATATTAATCCTGAATTCCCGGGTAATAAGAAAGCATTAAACCTATAGGAATCAAATAGGAAAATATCCTAAAGCCACTTGAGCTAGCATTGAGTCAGAAGGCCTTATTTTCGAGCTTCATCAATTCCTCCTCATCCCTCTGAAAGGCAATTGCAGGCTGGAAACTTCTTAGACGAATGTCTTTCGGAACTTTCTTGTATTGGCCTCGCACCCATTCGACAGCCTGCTCACTCAAAAGTGAAAGCTTGACCTGAACAATGCCATCACTTACCATTTCTAGTTGTTCTGCAACTCCTTTTGAAAGGTCTATTATACGTCTTGAACTCTTGGGCAAACGATCATTGACACGGACGATTGCCTCTAATCCATTTTGTTGGTTTGTTACTTTTAACAAAGTGCCGAAAGGCAGGTGCTTGTGTGCTGCAGTGTATTCCCACATGTCATACACTTCACCATTGGCTGTTTTGCGTTTATGAAACCGTGTTCCATAAAAACTTGCCACTCCTTCTTGAATAATCAATAGTGAATCTGGGGAAGAGAAAGGCGATTGCGCCAATGTAGCACTTTCAAAACCTAAGGTAAGCAATAGGCATATAGCCAAAATTCTTTTCATAATAATTTTACTACATACAATAATTATTCCAATTGGTCCATAGCGTCTGACTTTCAATGTATTCAATGGAATTGTTCATCAAAATCGTAAATTAATATGAAATCCAAACTAAATAAAACCACCTATCAAAGAATTAAACCAATAGGAATACAAGACATGCTAGAGGACCTTCAGACATTGTTGGCAAATCTTGAACAGCAAATTTGAATCCCTTGTACGAACACTACAATTGAACGCAATCCTTTATTTCCTTATAGAATTTACCTCAAAAATAAAGAAATGCGCTTGTCCCCGTCTGTCTTTACCGTAAATTTAACCATGTTTAACTCGGGTTATACAAGGACGGTGATACTAATGGTGGAAGCACCAGAGAATCAGTGGAATTGGCTCCGCCAAGGCTTTGGAGATAAGGAACGGGCGAAAATTTACTGTTATTGACCTGATACCAGCACAAAATTAGATATTTTGGCCTTAATTATCAATATTCATAATAGCTTTTCAAAATAATGCAAATCAAAATATTACATACTGCAGACTGGCATTTAGGAAAAAGGCTTCAAGAAGCCTCAAGATTGGAAGAGCAAAAACTTGTGCTAGAGGAAATCACAGCCATTGCAGATACAGAAGCGGTCGATTTAATTTTGATTGCCGGGGATATTTTCGATGGGTTTAATCCAGGCCATGAAGCCATCGAATTACTTTACAGAACCCTTCGAAAGCTATCTAAAAATGGGCAAAGACCCATTGTCGCCATATCAGGCAACCATGACAGCACCCAGTTTATAGAAGCGCCAGATCCACTGGCAAGAGAAATGGGTATATTTTTTTACAGTAGATACGACACCATTATCCCAACAGGGAAACTTGACAGTGGAATTGAAGTGGTCGCTTCCGACAAGGGATTCGTTTCGCTGAAATTACCACAGTGGGATTTCCCTGTTCGCATCCTATTGGCACCCTATGCCAATGAAGTATCCTTACGCACCTACCTTGGTGAAGGCGATAGAGAAAATGAATTGAGAAATGTATTGCAAGATAAATGGACCGCTCTTGCTGACCAATATTGTGACACCTTAGGTGTAAACTTATTCATAGGTCATTTTTTCTTTGTAAAAGAAGGGGCAAAACCAGAACCGGAACCGGAAAGTGAGCGCCCCATACTGCATGTAGGAGGCACTCAAGCCTTGTATACGTCTAATATACCTCATCAAATCCAATATGCTGCATTGGGCCATTTGCACCGCTACCACGCCACAACCAAAAACCCATTTCCTGTGGTATATTCCAGTTCTCCACTAGCCTATTCATTTAGCGAAGCAGGACAAGAAAAACAAGTGGTGCTTATACAAGGTGAGCCGGGAAAAACAGTAAGTTATAGACCTATCTCACTGAAGCAGGGCAGAAAATTGGAGCGCAAAAAATTCAGCGAACTAACGACAGCTGTGCAATGGCTGAAGGAAAACCCCTATTGCTTTGTGGAGTTGACCTACGAAACAGAGAATTCCATAGATGCGGCCACCAGAAAAAGTATACTCCAAGCGCATGATGGGATCATCAACCTTATTCCTCAAATCAAAAACCTCGATGAGGCGGCAAATAACCAATTGCAGGTAGAAGATTTAGAGAAAGACATGACCAGTTTGTTTAACATGTATTACGAAAGTGAAAAAGGTCAGAAACCTAACGAGGAATTAATGTCCGTTTTTAAAGAGATTCTTAGTCAAGACAAAAATATATGATTCCGTTAAAGCTTACAATACGAGGATTATACTCCTACAAAGAAGAGCAAACCATAGATTTTGAAAAACTTACTGCTGCGGGCATGTTTGGTATTTTTGGTGCAGTTGGCAGTGGTAAATCTTCCATTTTAGAAGCCATTTTGCTGGCTTTGTACGGCAGTACAGAAAGGCTTTCCGACAGAGGAGAAAAGAACAGTATGGTCAACCTTCAGAGCAATCAATTATTGATCAGCTTTGAATTTAGGGCTGGGAAAAATAATAGCCATCATTATTTGGCGAGGTATTCGGTGAAAAGGAATGCCAAAAACTTTGAAGAGATCAAACCTGCTGAACACACTTTTTACATCAAGGAGGGAGAAGAAATTACACCTGTTCATCAAAATGCCGAAGCGATCATCGGCATGAAAAAGGAGCATTTTAAACAAACAGTAATTATCCCCCAAGGTAAATTCAGGGAATTTATAGACCTAACACCTGGCCCAAGAGCAGAAATGATGAAGGAGCTCTTTGGCTTGGAGCGGTTTGACTTGTCTGCTAAAACAGGGAGTCTATTGAAAACGGCGAAAAACGAACTGATTCGATTGGAAACCCAATTGGAAGGATTAGGAGATTCTTCTGAGGAAGTTTTAAAAGAGAAGGCTCAAAAAAGAAAAGACCTCTTAGAAACTGTCAAAAATGCTGAAGAAAGTTTAGAAAAAGCCTACATAAAACTACAGTCACTTGAAGCTATAAAAAAGAAGCACACACAACTACTTGATTTCAAATCACAATGGGCACAACTTCAAACCCGTGAAACTGAGATTGAAGACAAAAAGAAAGAACTGAAAGCCTTCATCCAAGCAAATAGCCACCTACGTCCTATCTGGAATCAGATAAAAGATTGGAAAATGGAATTGGAAAAGGCCACTACTGGACTGGTCAATTGCAATAGGTTTAAGGAGACCTATTCTGAGGATATCCACAAACTAGAAGATCAGGAAAGAGAGCTAAGAAAAAAAGCTGAAAAAAGACCTTTGCGAGAGGCTAAAATCCGGGATCTTAAAATGGTATTGGAGATTCAAGTCATTAAAAAAAGACTTATTGAAGCCCAGAATAAGGTAGCTTCTCTTCAACCAAGAATAAATGAAGACTTGGAAAAGCAAAAGATGCTGGAGAAACAACTTTCTATTCTTGATCATGAATTGGACAATAGTAGGAGTCAAGCAACTAGCACCCAACTGGCAAAGCTTACCGGCGACATCAAGGATTGGAATACTTTCACGGAAAATAAAAGCAACCTAGAGCATGCTTTAGACCAGATCAAATCGGAGATTGAGATCATAAAAGGCAGGGAGGAAAAAATCACCGCTACTGTCCCAGACAAATTCAATGACTTGGAAGGTTGGGCCAGTTGGGAAAACAATAACCTTAAAACAATAGCGACAGCCAAAGAAAAGTTAATCGAAAATAAAGCCTTACAAGCCCATGTTAAAAATTTAAAAGAAGGTGAGCCTTGCCCCCTATGTGGCTCGGTACACCATCCCATACCCCTTTCAACCGATCAGACAGAGAAGCAAGTAGCCGCATACAACCAGCAGCTAAATGATTCCCAGCAGACATTGGAGAAGATCCAGCAACTTTCCCGTCAACTTTATGATCAAAACCTTCAACGGACCAATCAATCAAAGCTTTGCACTGATAAAGAGCATGATTTAAAAACATTAAACCTTCAGTTTTCAAAATTGAAAACCAGCCTGGTAGATGAAGGTGTGAACAATCTTGAAGATTTAAAATTAAAACTTAATAACCTTACTGATCAAATACAAAAAGAAGAGTCCCTTCGTAAAACGGCCAAAGAACATAGAATGCAGCTGGAAAATCTCCGAACACAAATTGAAAATGGTCAGCAGCAATTGAGAGCGGAAGAGCAAAAAACAATAGAACAGAAAAGCACACTTAAAGCAAAGGAAGAAGAAGTAAATGACCCAAATTTCAGCAATGGCTACATGGAATCTTCTACTGAAACCATCCGACAAACAATTAATTCTGTACAAAAAGACATTGAAGATACTGCCAATTTATTGGATGGAAAACAGAAAGTGTTGAAGGAAAAACGCAATGATGCAGCGACCAACTTGGCCAACCTGGAAAATTTCAAAAAGGACAAAGAAGAGGCAGGGCTTAAATTAGAGGGGTTAACCAAAGAATATGGTGAATTAAAAATCAAGTTGGGTCAAACGGATCAAGTTCTGTTGGAAAAACTTTTTAGTAGTAACCTCGACGAAGAAAAATTTGACCGTGAGATTAGAGATTATGAAAAAGAGTGTTCTATTGTAAAGTCTCATTTGGCCGCATTAGAAGCCGAGGAGGGCATTTCAAACTTTGACCAAACTCATTTTGATTCCCTTAAGGAAGACTGTGACACCAAAAAAACCGAACTCGAAAGTGTTAAGAAGGGAAAAATCAATCTGGACCGGGACATTTCAGACCTGCAGGAAAAATTAGAGACAAAAAAAGGCTTGATGAAAGTACTTGATGCCATGGAAAACAGGGCATCCAATTTAAAAGAATTAGAGCAACTCTTTAAAGGCAGTGGGTTTGTGAAATATGTCAGTAGTATTTACCTCAAAGAATTGTGTAACACGGCAAATAAAAGATTTACTCAACTTACCAAAAATAGCCTACGACTAGAGATTGATGCCAACAATACTTTTTGGGTGGTGGACTATTTGAATGAAGGCAAAAAGAGATTATTAAAGACTTTGTCTGGTGGCCAAACTTTTCAGGCATCCTTATGTCTGGCATTGGCATTGGCGGAAAAAGTCAAATCACTTAATCAAGCGGACCAAAGTTTCTTTTTTCTTGATGAAGGCTTTGGTGCATTGGACAAGAAATCACTCCGAATTGTTTTTGAGACTTTAAAAGCACTTCGTCATGAAAATAGAATAGTGGGCATCATAAGCCACGTAGAAGAATTGCAGCAAGAAATAGAAGTTTTCGCCAATATAGTATTGGATCCTGAAAAGGGTAGCCAGGTCTTGTACAGTTTCCAATAAAAGCAAAAAGCATCCCTAAATCCAGGGATGCTTGCAATTGTATTGAAAGGTAAAAATAGCTTATGCCTTGGCTTTTTCTGCTAATTTCAGTCTTAGGATAAAATCACTAAGTACATTCATATAATTTATAAATGCTTCATAGGGACTTTCATAAGGGCTAAAGTAAGCGTGAATGTCTCCGTCGGAGAAAAACTTGGTACACATATAATAGAAGTGGTCACTTGTCTGCAAGTAGCGCCAATCTTTATTAATGTCCTGATCATCCAATCTTTTGACCTGTTTTTCCAACTCAAAAAGCCTATCAAACGCTTCATCCTGAAGGTCATTCCCTAACCATGCGGTAAGGTCGCGCTCTTCATCTGCCCAAGAAATGGGAGTGGGAACATTTATTTGTCCCACAGGAGACGCATTCGCAATCACTTCTGAAGGCGTGGAGAAATTGAAATTTGTTTGGTGTAATATGGCATCAGGAAGTTTTTTCATGAACTCAAAAATTCCTGTTTCCTTCCATTGGTGTTCACCAAAGGTTTCGTAATCCATAAACAGGTTGATGACTTCGTCGTCTTTGGGCACCTGGTTCAGCCAGCCTATAAATTTGTCAGTGGTTAGCGGGTATTCGTTCCATGCTTTTTCTCCAAATCTAAAAGCAATGTCATCACTTAACCTAAAGTTTTTGAGTAACACCTTAAGTTTAGGTTCTTTAGCATTAACATAAACGAAATTAGGACTTTTCCATCCCAGAACATGCTTGGCTCCTTCGGATAATATGCCTTCAAAACCCATTTTTGCCACCATTTCTCCGATATTATCTGAATAAATCAGCTCGGTATTCCTGAAAACTTTAGGTTTGTAACCATTGAAGTGATGCTGAATTTTTTCCTGGTGTAAGCTTACCATGTCCTTAAATTCAGTTTCACTTTTGAGGGCACACAGAGAGTGTCCGTAGGTTTCGTTTAGTAATTCAACATGCCCTGTGGCCACCAATTCCTGGAAGCTATGTAATACTTCCGGCGCATAAGCCTCCATCTGGTCGAGAACAGTCCCAGACAGGGAAAAGCATACCTTAAACTTTCCATCATGTTTCCTGATTAATTCCAACAAAAGTTGGTTCATAGGCAGGTAGCACTTTTTGGCTACCTTATTCATGATGTTTCTGTTCGAGTAGTCATCCCAATAATCATGATCATCCCCTATCTCAAAAAAGCGATAAGGTTTTAATCTAAAGGGTTGGTGTACTTGAAAATAAAAACAAATGGTTCTCATATTCTATTGGTTAACGGTTTGCTTATAAATCCCAATTACCTTTTCGGCAACGTGCTCCCATTTGAGCCTTTTTAGTTCTTCTCTTCCCATTTCTTGAAACATTTTGGAAATTCCATTATAATGCAATAGCGCAAAAATAGCATCCGCCATGGCATCAATGTCCCAAAAATCAACTTTTACAGCATTTTGCAGCACCTCTGCTACTCCCGACTGTTTGGAAATGATCACAGGTGTGCCATGTCTAACGGCTTCCAAGGGTGAAATCCCAAAGGGTTCCGATACTGACGGCATGACGTATACATCGCTTAAGGCAAACATTTTGTCCACATCATCTCCCTTGAGGAATCCAGTAAAATGAAATTTTGTCCCTATCCTCAATTCAGCAACTCTTTGAATCATTCGGTTCAGAAGATCACCTGATCCTGCCATCACAAACCTGACATTTTCATCCTTTTCAATTACTTTTGCTGCGGCCTCCACAAAATACTCAGGTCCTTTCTGGAAGGTTATCCTGCCTAAAAAGGTGACAATTTTTTCAGGCACTTGCTTTACAAAATTTGACTTTATTATACTGGCATCTAAAACGGCATTGTGCACTACAGTCACCTTTTCTTCTGGTATACCATATTTGGTAACAATAGTGTTTTTTGTAAGTTGGCTTACAGCTATAACTTTATCGGCTGCTTCCATTCCCGCCTTTTCAATATCATACACTCTTTGGTTCACGGTTTGGCCTGAGCGATCAAACTCAGTGGCGTGAACGTGGGCTATCATCGGTTTTCCGCTTATCTTCTTGGCCGCAATTCCGGCAGGAAAAGAAAGCCAATCATGGGCGTGTATGAGGTCGAATTTCTTATCCTTGGCAATCTGTGCAGCGACCAAGGCATAACGGGACACTTCCAAAATAAGGTCTTTACCATATTTCCCACTAAAGTTAAATTTGTTAGCCAGCACACCAGATTCAAGTTCATCCTGATCTTTTAACAAACGTTCGGTATGGTTATGATATTCCTCAGGGCTTAAGTAAGGCACCAAAAAAGAGCTTACTTCAAGATAGGTGAGGCTTTTCCAAATGTCCCGAAAGCGGCGTTCGCGATAATCTATTTCAATTTCACTCGCGTTTACAAACTCCGCCAATGGATCTTCATCCCCCCACAACTTTGGAACAACAAAAATCAGGTCTTGTTTGTGGTGTTCCATTCCCTTTACTAGTCCGTAGCAGGCCGTACCTAAGCCACCGGAAATATGAGGAGGAAATTCCCAACCAAACATTAATACTTTCATAGATGGTTCTTTACAAGTTGTTGATTAAATATTTCATCCTTAACAATTCGCCTACACTCCATGCCTGCGATATGGCCCCTTTTGGTCTATGGGGGGGATCTCCTTCATAAATCTCAGCAATAGTTCCTACCCCGTACTGGGTCATCACACCATCAAAGCTACTGATCATATTTTCTACCAGTTTTTTACCCTGCTTGCCATGTAATTTCAGGTACCCTTCAGCAAAATGTCCCAATAACCAAGGCCAGGCAGTGCCTTGATGATAGGCATTGTCTCTTTCATTTTGGTCTCCTTTATAATAGCCCTTGTATCTTGGATCACTAGGTGCTAAAGTTCTAAGACCACGATTGGTAAATAAGTTGGCCTTAACCATCTCCAAAACCTTGTCTTTTTGCTCATTGGACAATGGGCTATAAGGCAATGAAGTAGCAAAAACCATATTTGGCCTTATAGACCAGTCTTTTCCTTCCTCGTCTATTACATCCGCCAGATAGCCTTTCTTTTCAGACCAAAATCCATCCACAAAGGATAAAGCAACTTTATCTGCCAGTTCGAGCACTTCCTCATCCCCTGTCAATTCATGGTAAAAACACAAAGCATTGTACCACAAAGCATTGATTTCCACTGGAGAACCAATCCTAGGAGTGACAGGTCCTTCTTTTGTGACAGCGTCCATCCAAGTTAATCCAACTCCTTCTACTCCTCCACTAATTAGGCCATTTTCCTTTACATGTATTTTAAATACAGTACCCCTCTTAAAGCCGTCTATAATCCCTTTACATTTTTCTATGTATTTGGATTTGATGGTTTCTTTGTCTCCAGTAAAAATAATATATTGTTGTAATGTCCAAAAAAACCACAATGGAGCATCTATGGAATTCATATTGGTCAATACCCCACTGCCTACATTTGGAAACATCGCTCCCTGCAAATCTTTGGACATCGAATCCATTACATCTAGAAATGTTTGTGTATCGCCCATGGTCAAAGTTAAACCAGGCAATGCAATAAAGGTGTCTCTTCCCCACCAACCAAACCAAGGGTACCCTGCCACTACGCGTGTTTCACCGTCACGTCGGCTAATAAACTGCCCGGCAGAATTTTTTAAACAGTTCTCGAAATTATCTCTAGGAATACGTCGATTGATTTCTTCGTTAAATTTGGAATGAAGTTCATCTGTTTCCGCTACTTTCAGTCCTGCAGCAAAAACAATGCTCTCTCCTTTCTCCATCTCAAACTCAAAGTATCCAGGAACATATAAATCTTCCTGATAATCATATCCACGCTCAATCTCTCTTATGTATTCAATATTATAAAACCAATCTGGTACTGGAACGAAGTCATTGGCTTTTGAAATCTGTATGGATAGCGGATCATAGGCATCATAGAGCTTGACCTGTACACCATTCTTTATTTTTTTAGTTTTTTTATTTACGTAAGTATTTGCTTTGGAAAGACCATGGTACCCCCTAAAAGCAAGAAATGGGTTAATCCTTAATATCGTTGGTACAACTGCATCCACCAAAGTATACCTAATCATGACCCTATCCTCAGTGGAGTCTAGAATAATTTCCTTTTCTAAAATCACTCCTCCAACCCTATAAGTTAGCTTAGGGATTGGCTCGGAATCAAAATCTTCAAGGTATTTGTGGCCTCTGGGAGAATAATTACCTGGGTATTTATTGATGCCCAAATTAAAGACAGCATCTTTTTGAACAATCGTTTCGTGCACGTTGGATAGTAACACATGAAGCTGTCCGTCTATTTGAGGTTGTGGGGCAACCAAGAGTCCATGATATTTCCTGGTATTGCAGCCGATAATCGTTGTACTCGTATAGCAACCCAATGGGTTGGATCTTATGATCTCCTTATCCAAAGAGTAATTAAGGTTGATGAGTTGAGTCTTATCGAAGTGTATATAGCTCATTTAAACAAAAGTTTGAGGTTTTTATAAAAATACTTTAATACTTCGTAAAGAAAAATATTTAATATAAAAACTACAGCAAATAAGTAAAATGATAGCGGCAAACTCAATTTTTGAGCAAAAAAAAAGGAACTCAACAAGAGTCCCTTTGGAATTAAATATTTTATATACCTATCAAGCGCTTTCCTTTTGAATTTTTTCAAAATTTCTGATTGATTCCTCAAACTTAATCATATACATCTGAACCTGATTTAGGTTAATGTATCTTATTTTGGGGCTTTTTTTTGAAGGCTGAAGTAACTTAAACATGATCTACTTAATTAAATGAATTCTACAACGGACGCTAATCAAATAACATGCCACTTACTGAAGATAGCATAACCTATGGGCATAGCCAGTTATCAAGCTTATTGAGCACACCCTAACTCACTGCTTTTCAATCATTCAACAAGCAAAAGAGTGGAAACGCAACTCCTTGACATGAATTCACCTTATAGGTTCAAGGCTTTGGACAGTTAAATGTAAAAGCAGTTATAAAAAAAACAACCCTCCCTATTAATAGGGAGGGTTTGGGTGAAAGACCGGGTTCGAACCGGCGACCTCTGGATCCACAAACCAGCGCTCTAACCAGCTGAGCTACAATCACCATTTTTAATCCTTTACTGATTCTTTTATCAGATGGGAATGCAAAGGTAATATGCTTTTTTCAGTCACGCAATACCTAGCTACACATTTCTTGAGAATTTAAGCCTTTCGCCCTTTTTTTCTTCATTAAAGACACCATTCTCATAGGCTAAATGTCCAGACACAATGGTATGCGTTATTTTAGAACGAAACTTTTGACCTTCAAAAGGTGACCACCCACATTTTGAAATTACATTTTCTCTCTTGACCTCCCAAGGATCATCCAAATTTACCAAAACTAGATCAGCAAAATAACCTGCCCTTAAATATCCACGCTTTTCGATTTCAAACAATATGGCAACGTTATGACTCGTTTTCTCCACAATTTGCTCTAAACTAATCTTACCATCATGGTACATTTCAAGTAAGGTTGCTAAGCCATGTTGCAATAGTGGCCCTCCCGAAGGTGCTTTAAGATAGGATTGCTCTTTTTCTTCTATCGTATGTGGAGCATGGTCTGTGGCGATCACATCGATATTCCCTTCCAAGACTCCTTTCAATATGCTCTCTCTATCTTCCACCGTTTTGATCGCTGGGTTCCATTTGATAAAATTCCCTTTTGTGGCATAGTCTTCTTCAGAAAACCACAGGTGGTGAATGCAGGCTTCCGCCGTAATCCTTTTTTCTGACAAGGGTAGGTTTTTATCAAACAAACCAACCTCTTTTCCAGTACTGATGTGCAACACATGTAACTTAGTACCATACATTCGCGCCATATCTACTACAATCTTGGAAGCGTCGTAACAGGCCTCTTCCGAACGGATCTTTGGATGAAGCTTTACAGGAATATTTTCCCCATATTCTTTCTTATAACGCTCTAAGTTTTCCTTGATGATATTGTCATTCTCACTGTGCGTAGCGATCAAAATAGGGCAATCTCTGAATATCGCTTCCAGACTCTTGGGATTGTCTACCAGCATATTGCCTGTAGAGGAGCCTTGAAAGACTTTCACCCCACAGACATTGTTAACATCCACACTTTTTATGGTCTCAATATTTTCATTTGTAGCCCCTAGATAAAAAGAATAATTCGCCAGTGACTTTTGAGCAGCATTGGCATACTTTTCCTCCAGTAGCTCATGGGTGGTGCTTTGAGGAATCGTATTGGGCATTTCCATAAAACTCGTAACACCTCCTGAAACCGCCGTTTTACTTTCAGTGTAGATCTCTGCTTTGTGGGTTAATCCTGGCTCTCTAAAGTGAACTTGGTCATCAATTAAACCTGGTAATAAGTACTTTCCACTGGCATCTATGTCTATATCCGCTTCGTATCCTGACAAATCACCACCAACTGAAAAGATCAACCCCTCCTTTATATATACATCTCCTCTTATAATCTTACCTTCATTTACTATATTTGCATTACGGATTAGTATTCTTTTCATAGCATTTGTTTTTAATGGGTAGGTGCATGGGTCGAAACACCTCTTAATATTTTCCTAAATTTATAAAATCATGTCCGATCAGCTACCATCTTTTGATAATTTTAAGCTCAATAACCAACTTTTAAATGCTGTGAAGGAAATGGGGTATGAAAAACCTTCACCAATTCAGGAAAAAGCAATACCATTGGCGCTGGCTGGTCATGATATTTTGGGAATTGCACAGACAGGCACTGGTAAAACTGCTGCCTATGTTTTGCCCCTACTTTTTAAAGTAAAGTATGCGCAAGGACACCACCCCAGGGCATTGATTATGGCTCCCACCAGGGAGTTGGTTATGCAGATTGAAGAAGCCATTAAGGAGTTTGGTAAATACACTGATCTAAGGTACGTATGCCTTTATGGGGGTCTTGGCCCAAAACCACAGATAGAAAAGCTTCAGGAAGGTGTTGACATAATAATTGCCACCCCAGGCAGGTTCAATGACCTTTACCAAAAAGGAGAAATTTACACCAGGGACATCAAAACGATGGTTTTGGACGAAGCTGATAAAATGCTTGACATGGGCTTTCTTCCACAAATTAAAGCCATCCTTGAAGTCATTCCCGTTAAGCGGCAAAACCTACTTTTCTCTGCCACCTTTAGCCAACGGGTAGAAAACCTATCTTATGATTTTCTGGAATTCCCTGAAAGAGTGGAAGTCGCTCCGCAAGCAACCACTGCGGAAACCATCGCACAATTAAAATATTATGTCCCAAATATTAAAACAAAGTTAAGCCTGCTTGAAAAACTTGTGATGGAGGAGGGTTTTGAAAGAGGAATCATCTTTACCAAATCTCGTATCAATGCTGACACGGTCTATAAATACCTCCAGAATCATCATTCAGGAAGTATCAGGGTGATTCACGCCAACAAAGGTCAGAATACAAGGATCAACAGCATGGATGACTTCAAAAAAGGAGAGGTAAAAATACTGGTAGCTACGGATGTGGCTGCTAGAGGACTCGATGTGAGTATGGTTAGTCATGTAATCAATTTTGATGTGCCATTAATTTACGAAGATTACGTCCATCGAATTGGTCGAACAGGAAGAGCAGAAAATGAGGGCAAAGCAGCAACCTTTATAAATCCTGCTGAAGCGTTTCACTTCGAAAAAATTGAAACAATCATACGAATGATTGTAAATGAGCAGCCAATTCCGGGTGACATCACCCTACATGAAACTCCTTTTGAAGAAAAACAGGCATACGAAAGGGAAATAGATAAACAAAAAAGAGGACACGACCCTGATTTTAAAGGGGCCTTTCATGAAAAGAAGGGGCCTCCAAATGCTTATAAAGAAAAAGAAGAAAAGCGAGGGAATAAAAACAGCAAGGCCAAAAGGAACAGGAATCAAATGAAGAAAAAAAGTAAGCATAAAAACAAATAGGGCGTATAAGTCCTATTTGTTTTTATGCTTACCTCATTATGATAATTCTTTATTCCCTAAGTTCATATCTACTATTGGTGGAATGTTTGGGAAATAAAGCCAAGAACCACTGGAAGTGAATCTCTCCAATAGGTCCAATTATGAGCCCCGTCACGTATTCTAAATTCATGTGGTATCTCCATTTTTTTCATCGCAATATGTACTAGGCTATTTCCTTCATAAAGGAAATCATCATCCCCACAATCAAAAAACCATTTAACTGATTTTATCTCCTCAGGGTCATTTAACTCAAGCTGTCTTAAGGCCTGGTGTTTATCAAAATAGGCCTGTAGCGAAGCCTTATCCTTCACTGAAACCTTATCTTTCGCCATTCTTTCCTTAAAATCCTCAAAACTTGAATTTCTCAAAGAAGCACTCAAAGGACAGGCAGAAGAGAATAAATCTGGTCTATGCATAGCATAGAAATAAGTGCCGCCACCACCCATAGAAAGCCCTGATATAGCCCTGTATTTTTTTTCGCTTTTGATACGGTATTGAGACTCTACGTATGGCATTAATTCTTCGAAGAAAAAATCTTCGTAACGCCAATCATTGGTTAAATCATTAAAATAACCTCTTTTTCCCGTATTTGCATCTGGCATCACGATAATCATGGGAGTAGCTGTACCATCTGCAAATGCCTCATCTGCGATGCGTTGCACTTCCCCAAACTGAACCCATCCAGTTTGATCATCCCCTGCCCCATGCAGCAAATAGAGCACCGGGTAGGACCGTTGCGAATACTCATAACCTGGCGGTAAATAGACAGCAAACTTTCTTTCCATGTTAAGAATTTTACTGTCCATGGTCAAGGCATCAAACACCCTGCTTTGCTGGGCCATCAAGCCTGAAAGGGTCAAGAAAAATAAAGGCAAAAGAATACGGATAATTATCATTGTTCTTATGGTTTATGTTTGGGTAGGGAAAGTAAAGAAATATTCTTAGTTATCCCTTTTTTCAGCACTTATTATCCTATATGTTCGTGAAAATTGCTTTTATTTTTATTAATTATTCAATTACCCACTACCTATTTTTTACTATTTTGTCATAAGAATCCAAACTTACATATACCTTCAGCTATGAAAAGAAGAAAGTTTTTATCCAAAAGCTCACTTGCCCTATTGAGCGCTGGCTTTTTAGGGGCTACTGATTTACCCTTTAGAATAAAACAAGACCGAAAGTTTAAAATAGCCCTAAACCCAGGGATTATAGGAGTCAAAGCAAATCTGCAGCAAACCCTAGATTATGCCATCACTTATGGCTACGAATCCATTAGCCCTTTCGTGGAAGAAGTAATGCAACATTACTCCGAACAAGAATTAGCGGCACTAACAGCAAAAATGGCAACCCATAATATTGGATATGGCTCCACTAATATCCCAGTAGAATATAGAAATGACAAACGCAGGTTTCTGGAGGATTTTAAAATGTTAGAGGGATTTTGCAAGTCTATGGAAATACAAGGCGCAACCCGAATCAATACATGGATCATCTCTTCCCATAAAGACCTCCCGTATAGGGAAAACATGAAACAACATGCTTTTCGACTAGGAGAATGCGCCAAAGTAATGGAAGATCATGGCATCCGCCTCGGTCTGGAATACCTGGGAACGAGACCACTACTCAACCAAAATCGATATCCGTTTGTAGCCAATATGAAAGAAGGTCAGGAGCTGATTAACGCAACTGGCCAAAACAATGTAGGCTTTGTTTTGGACTCTTTTCACTGGTATACTGCCAATGACAGCAAAGAAGACATCCTCCAACTAAAACCTGAGGACATTGTGGTAGTAGACATCAATGATGCTAGAAGTGGATTTACCAGAGAAACCCAAAGGGATGGTAAACGTGAATTACCATTAGCGACAGGTGTAATCGACCTTAAGTCCTTTCTGGAAGGTTTGGTAGAAATTGGTTATGATGGACCTGTCAGAACCGAGCCCTTTAATCAGGCACTCGATGAAATGGAAAATGAGGCTGCATTGAAAAAAAACAAGGCTGCAATCATTAAAGCACTTGCATTAGTGGGCATGTGATAGGCATTTTCAATTCACCTATCAAAAGCCTATTGGATTCAGACAAATTTACGAATACTCATCATATAGCCCAAATGAAGGCCTTCATGGAAATTATTAAAGACAATGGCATCCTCCACAGTGCTTAAGTGAAAGCCGGTTTTTGTAGTTTTTTCATGGAAAGTAATAAATTTACCACTATCGTAATCAGACTCCGTTTGTTCTATTAATCCGATTAACAACGATTTTAATTCTTCCTGTTCTAAAGCTGATACAGGCTCATTGGGCTTGGTCCCTATCCCATACTTTCCAAACATCTCATCTGACACATGTCCCTGCAAACCTGCACCTTTATAAACAAGTCCTTGCTGGGCCACAATTACATGTCCAATATTCCATATAAGGTTGTTATTAAACCCTTGAGGTATTTTATTTAACTGGTCAAGTTTATAGTTTTCCAGAAAATTGAGGTAAATGCCCCTACTGGTCTTCCAGGTTTTAAATGTAGCTTCCATTAGTAATACTAGCGTGTTTAAAAGACCTTATAATTATACGATTAATCAGGCCTTTGTATTCAATAATTATATTTTGACCGGACGAATACAACTATCAGGGTTCAATAGAGAGAATCAAAACTTCTCAAATGCTTCGGATGGATTATTTTTTTGGAGGACTAATCATGATATGGGCACGATGAGTACCAGGATCCATTATCCATGGCATTCCTGGCACGTCAGGTTTTAAAGCCAAACCTGTACTTTCTTCAGTGGCCCAAGGGATATAGACTACGTATCGAAGATAGGTATTGTCAACCTTTCCTTTGGAGCCATCAAAGTCAGCTTTATCAGCTGTCAAAACATAAAGGGCTGCAGGAGCATCAGGCATTTTAAAACGACCACTTTTGGCTTCCTCCTCACGTGTATCAAATATCTGCTTGAAATTTTTACCATCTTTTTTAAGCACTCTGCCTCGTTCCATAAAAGGCTCAAGATCTTCGTGGTAACAAGAAACGCTGAATCCATCTGCCTTGGGATCGTCAGCAATGCATATCATTTCATTACTACCTTCCCTTAAAACCGCCCATTGCCCATTGCTATCATAGCCATAAACTTTGGCCTCTTTCCTAAAATCTTCTGGAGCAGCCAAGACCGCCGTCTTTATTTGAACAGTTTTATCAGGAACTTGCTGAGCATCAACTCGGCCTATCAAAAATAGAATGAAAAGACTAAACAATAATTTTTTCATGGCTAGGACTACTGTAAGGTTAAAGTAATTTTTAATCAATATACTCAATCTTTTGATTTCATTGAAAAATTATCCAGAAAACCTTTCACCCCGAAATAGGCAATAGACAATCTATTGCCTGTTGATCCGCCGCTGCGGAGAAAATCAGCCATTTCGTTGCTGTTTTCAATTTCACCATAGCGATGCTAAGCTAAAATCTGCCTACAGCCTGATGTCATTGCGATTACAACACTTCCCGTAAATACAGGTCAGGGTTTAGCCCTGACTATTGTCAGAGCGGAGAAATCCCGATACTTAATCAAGGTTCATCAGAAGCAATTGATTACCACTATATTAAGGTTCTTTAGCATTTATATTTCGACCCTTTCAATCAATGGGCCATCCAATGAACTGAGAAAAAAATGAATAAGCAAAACCCAGTATAGAAAATTCTACCCCTATTGAATAGACAAGGCTTGAAGGAAATTCAATTATAAAAAAAGGGTTGGAACTATGGTCCAACCCTCTTTTAATTCATATATGTGATTTCTATATTACCTTTCACTTCGGTTATTGATGCGATCCACAGGTGTTCTATTTGCTCTATTGGCCAAATCCCATGCAGTATGAAATATTAACTTGGCCCTCTTTTCCATCAACTCAAATTCAATCTTGTCAACGGTATCTGTTGGCTGGTGGTAATCATCATGTACCCCATTAAAAAAGAAAATCACAGGAATATTATGTTTCGCAAAATTATAATGATCGGAACGGTAGTAAAACCTGTTGGGATCATCCTCAGCGTCATACCTGTAATCCAAAATCAAATCGGTATAAGTGATATTGTTGTATTCATTGACAATTTTGAGTTGAGAAGACAACATTTCAGAACCAATCACATAAATATAATCCTGATTATCTGCATCCTCATATTCGTAATCAATCCTACCGACCATGTCAATATTGATATTATTAACCGTGTTTTCCAAAGGGAAAATGGGGTTTTCCGAATAATACTCAGACCCTAGTAAGCCTTTCTCTTCCCCTGTAACATTTAAAAACAGTACGCTTCTTCTTGGCTTATATCCATCACTTGCTGCTTGAGAAAAAGCTTCCGCTATCTCCATCACCGACACGGTACCAGATCCATCATCATCTGCCCCATTGTTTATTTCACCAGTACTACTCACCCCAACATGATCATAATGAGAGGAAATCACAAGTACCTCTTCTTTTTTATCTGTACCTTCCAGGAAGGCCATTACATTTTCAGTATTTACAATATCTTTCTGTTTTACCACCTGATACACCACTTTTTGAACAGGGATAACTGAAGGATCATTTTTTGCTGCTTCTTTTAATATCTCTACTGCTGTATCGAAGAGCTCTCCCATTTTTATGGAGCTAACCATAAACACTGGCTTTTGCTCGGTAGGCTTATCAAAACCCATTCTACCCTTACCAGACATGCTTTTGTATCTATTAGCCATCCGGTCAAAGTTTGCTTGTCCTTCCATGGTTACGATGATGGCTCCGGCAGCACCTGCTTCCATTACTTTATCTACCGCTTCACCCAGACTTTCGCCAATTGCCCATAAGCCTACTAATTTTCCTTCAATCGCTACCTTTGAAAGGTTTTCCTCAGTCGCCAAGCCTAAAAACACCAATTCTGACTTCCTTTTTTTCTTCATGTCGGCATCACCAACAAAAACAAAGTCCTCGTTCAAGGTTAATTTATTCCTGCCCACCTTAAGAGATATTTCTTTCCAACTAACACTCGACAATTGAAAAGGTTGTAGGTAATTTCCATCAACAGGACCTTTTAAGTCTTTGTCTTTATAAAAATTAACTAGGTATTCAGCTGCTGTTTTTTGCCCCTCTGAACCTGTATCTCTTCCCTTCAATTCATCCGAAGCTAAATAAGTCAAGTGCTTTTTCAAATCCGCACTTTGTATTGTTGAAGCATATTTTAAAGAGAGGTCTTCCTGTCCAAAAGTTGGACAGGAAATAGAGACAATAAGTAAAACTGCAACAAAAGTTAATTTATTTTTCATTTTATATATTTAATTGATTACAAAACAGCATTATTTGCTAAGTCCAAAAAATTCAAAAGGTTAATAAGAAGATATTTAAGCATCAATTCAACACCTAAATCAGCTATTATTTTTACCTTTGCGAATCCTTATAAGGTTTATTGGTCTGGCCAAAATTAATCATATTTTATCTTTTTATGAAAATCAATCTCTCTTCATCCGAAAAATTCAGAAATAGGCATATCTCACCTTCTGAAAATGATCTTCAAGAGATGCTAAAAACCATTGGAGTTGACTCTTTGGAAACACTAATTGATGAGACAATCCCAAAAAACATTCGATTAAAACAGCCCCTACAATTACCCCCTCCACAGTCAGAGAATTTATTCCTTAAAACTTTTAAAGCTACAGTAAGTAAAAACCAAATATTTAAATCCTATATAGGTTTAGGGTATTATGATACTTTAGTACCAGCCGTCATCCAGCGAAACATACTAGAAAATCCAGGATGGTACACTGCCTATACACCTTATCAGGCCGAAATAGCACAGGGTAGGCTAGAAGCTTTGATCAATTTCCAGACCATGGTCAGTGAACTTACTGGAATGGAGTTGGCCAATGCATCGCTACTGGACGAAGGAACTGCCGCAGCGGAAGCCATGGCCATGTTGGCCGCAAGCAAGGGAAGAAGCAAAAAGAAAGCCACTACTTTCTATATAGACGAAAAAGTTTTTGAACAAACAAAAGAGGTGCTAAAGACCCGAGCGGCTCCTATAGGTATCTCCCTAAAAATCGGATCATTGTCTGACCTGGACCTGACCGATCCTGATATATTCGGCGTACTAATACAGTATCCAAATTCCGATGGCGAGGTTATCGATTACAGCGCATTAGTAGCTTCTGCTATTGAAAATGAAATAACCACGGCATTTAGTACAGACCTATTAAGCCTCACCCTGCTCAAGCCTCCAGGGGAGATGGGCGCAGATGTGGTCATAGGAAGCACCCAGCGTTTTGGTGTCCCCATGGGTTTTGGGGGACCTCATGCAGCATTTTTTGCTACCAAGGAGTCCTTCAAAAGACAAATCCCAGGCAGAATAATAGGCGTATCAGTTGACAACTCGGGACGTAACGCGTACAGAATGGCTTTGCAGACGAGGGAACAACATATAAAAAGAGAAAGAGCCACCTCAAACATTTGTACTGCTCAGGTTTTATTGGCCGTGATGGCTGGTATGTACGCAGTGTATCATGGCCCCAAAGGACTAAAAGCCATCGCTTCACGCACGCATGGCTTGGCTGTCATGACAGCTGAATGGCTTAGCAAGCTTGGCTTTGAGCAAATAAACGAAGCCTATTTTGACACCATACGTTTCAAGGTAGACGAAGTGCAGAAAGAAAAAATTCGTGCTTTTGCCCTGTCCAAAAAACTAAATTTCAGATACGAGGAATCCAACATTTTACTAAGCTTTGACCAGGCAAAAACAAGGCAAGATGTTGTTGACATTTTTGAAGTATTTGCGAAATCTACAAATAAACTTCAACCAGAGATTCCTGAAATTCCTAGTCAAATAGCGTCTACCATACCTTCTACTTTAGAACGAGAATCCACTTTTCTTGAACATGAGGTATTCCAAAAATACCATTCAGAGCATGAGATGCTCCGTTATTTAAAAAGGTTGGAGAACAAGGACCTTTCCTTGGTGCATTCCATGATATCATTAGGCTCCTGTACAATGAAGCTTAATGCAACTACAGAGATGATCCCCGTCACTTGGCCAGAAATTGGCCAGTTGCATCCATTTGCGCCTCAAAATCAGGCAGCGGGTTATTATGAGATGTTTCAAGATTTAAGAAATTGGTTAAGCGAAATCACTGGATTTGCGGACACTTCCCTACAACCCAACTCAGGAGCACAAGGTGAATATGCAGGACTAATGGTCATAAGAGCTTACCATCAAAGCAGAGAAGAGGATTTTAGAAACGTAGTATTAATTCCTTCCTCAGCCCACGGTACTAACCCTGCATCAGCAGTGATGGCAGGGATGAAGGTGGTGATCATTCCTTGTGATGAAAAAGGTAATATAGACGTAGACGCGTTTAAAGAAAAGGCAGCCGCCCATAAGGATCAACTTTCGGCCTTAATGGTTACTTACCCTTCTACTCATGGCGTTTTTGAAGAAGCCATACAAGAAATCTGTGAACTTATTCACGAATATGGCGGTCAGGTATACATGGACGGAGCAAACATGAATGCTCAAGTGGGGCTTACAAGTCCAGGAATGATTGGCGCTGATGTCTGTCACTTAAACCTCCATAAGACCTTTTGCATCCCTCATGGGGGAGGTGGACCGGGCATGGGACCTATTTGTGTGGCCAAGCATTTGGTTCCTTTCTTACCTGGAAATCCTCACGTCAAAACTGGAGGAGTAGCAGCCATCACTCCTATTTCATCTGCTCCTTATGGTAGTGCAAGTATATTGCCCATTCCTTACGCCTATATTGCCATGATGGGCGAGGAAGGCTTGGCCAAAGCCACGAGAATCGCCATTCTGAATACCAATTATATTAAATCGCGTTTAGAAGCTGATTATCCTATCTTGTATACGGGCACCAATGGACGGGCAGCTCATGAAATGATCCTAGACTGTAGGGCTTTTAAAGAAGCGAGCATAGAGGTAGTAGACATAGCGAAACGATTAATGGATTATGGCTTTCATGCGCCTACAGTTTCTTTCCCAGTACCGGGAACGCTAATGGTGGAGCCTACTGAATCAGAATCTAAAGAGGAACTGGATAGGTTTTGCGATGCAATGATCTCCATTCGTCAAGAAATCAGAGAAGTTGAAGAAGGTAAAGCAGACAAAGTTTCCAACGTATTAAAAAATGCACCTCACACAGCAGCTGTTGTCATCTCAGACACTTGGGAACTACCTTATAGCAGAGAAAAGGCTGCTTACCCATTGCCTTTTGTCAGGGAGCGTAAGTTTTGGCCATCTGTTGGTAGAATTGATGCTGCCTATGGAGACCGTAACCTGATGTGTAGTTGCATTCCCACATCAGAATTTGCTACTGAAGAAGCATAATCACCAGTGGGATAAAACAAAAAACCCCAATTTGCTGTTGCGAATTGGGGTTTTTCTATCATTTTAAACTTCCTGTCATGTTTTCAGGTCGTACCCATTCGTCAAATTGTTCATTTGTCAACAATTCAAGGTCAAGGGCAGCCTCTCTAAGACTTGTTCCCTCCTTGTGAGCTTTTTTAGCAATTTTAGCAGCATTTTCATAACCGATATGCGGGTTAAGTGCTGTAACGAGCATCAGGCTATTTTCAAGATGTCTTTTTATAAAGGGTATATTAGGTTCAATGCCTACCACGCAATTGTCATTAAATGACACACAGGCATCACCTAAAAGTCTGGCGGAAGTTAGCAAGTTATTCACCATCATTGGCTTGAACACATTGAGTTCAAACTGTCCACTCATGCCACCTACAGAAATGGCTACATCATTCCCTATGACTTGAGCACACACCATGGTCATCGCTTCCACTTGGGTAGGGTTCACTTTTCCCGGCATAATAGAAGAACCTGGTTCATTTTCTGGAATAAGGATTTCACCTATTCCAGACCTAGGACCTGAGGATAACATACGGATATCATTCGCAATTTTCATCAGGCTTACGGCCAGCTGCTTCAAAGCCCCGTGGGTTTCTACAATCGCATCATGTGCCGCCAAAGATTCAAATTTATTAGGGGCAGTTACGAAAGGATTGCCGGAGAAATGAGCAATTTTCTCTGCTACTAACGCTGCATAACCGTTGGGGGTATTCAGCCCTGTACCTACTGCCGTTCCACCAAGTGCCAACTCTGACAAATGCGGAAGGGTATTATCAATCGCCTTCATGGCATGGTCCAACTGTGCCACATAACCTGAAAACTCTTGCCCCAATGTCAATGGGGTTGCATCCATAAAGTGTGTTCTTCCTATTTTAACCACAGTCTTGAATTCATCAGACTTGGCTTTAAGCACATCTCTGAGTTTTTTCACCCCTGTGAGCGTAGTATCTATCACCATTTTATAGGCGGCAATGTGCATTGCAGTAGGAAAAGTATCATTAGAGGACTGAGATTTGTTCACATCGTCATTGGGATGAATTTTCTTTTTTTCATCCTGCAAACTTCCACCCAATAGTACATGTGCACGATAGGCCACTACTTCATTTACGTTCATATTTGACTGTGTGCCTGAACCTGTTTGCCATACCACCAATGGGAATTGGTCATCAAGTTTACCCTCAAGGATTTCATCACATGCTTGACTAATAATGTCCGCTTTGGCTTGATCCAATACGCCCAAATCCGCATTGGTTTGAGCAGCAGATTTTTTCAGAATTGCAAAAGCATGGATGATCTCTAAAGGCATCTGGTGTTTTAACCCACCAATTTTGAAATTATTAACAGATCGTTGGGTTTGGGCACCCCAATATTTATCAGCAGGAACCTCTACCGGCCCCATGGTATCTTTTTCTATCCTGTATTCCATTATGTTGTGTATTGATAATTTATAAATTGACTAATTATTCTGCTAAAATACGACAGGTCAGGCATAATCCATAAAGCAGAAGGAAATTCTTGTTTGATTAGGGCTGATTTAAAGGTCAAGTCTTAAAATTGAATTGCGCAATAAGATTTGAAGTTTAATGTGAGCTTTTAAATTAAGTGATTCTACTAATAATAGTGCTCTTATTTTACCCCAATCAGATTTTCATTAGTTCATGGAAAAGCGTTTTACTTTCCCGTACTTTTCGCTTAAAATGTGTACAGGCAAATCCATAATTCGCAAGCCCCACCGAAAAGCACAAAAGCGCCAATTTCCAATCCTGGACTACTGCAAGAAACAAAACCGTCAACCCAAATGAAACGATGGCCCAAAAACCGAGAAAAAATGACGCTCCAGGAAAAAACGAATAATTCAATGACACTAGGCAGCCTTTAGAAAGCGGTGATATCTCCCCTTTGATTAATGGCAAAAAACTATCTGCCTTGTCAATTTTTTTTGAGATACTGAAGCTATTCTCGCCTATTTTACCATTAAAAAAAACTGATTTATTACTGTTCAAGAATCTTGTTTCATCAAGGAAGTCTACGCTTTTAGTGATCAATTTAAGCCTATACATCACCTCTTTACTTCTAAGGGTACTTACAAATGTCTCGCTATAGTCGGGAACCAGTTTCACCATACTGCAACAAATTAAATAGCTGAGATTTTACAAAACGGCAATACAGGAGATTTCTACCGCTACATCTTTTGGCAAACGGCTTACCTCCACGGTCTCTCTTGCAGGAGGGTTTTCTTTAAAATATTGTCCATAAGCCTCATTAATTGTCGCAAAGTCTCCCATATTTTTAACAAAAATACTGCATTTGACGACATTGGAAAAAGTAAGTCCTGAAGCCCTTAGTATCGCTTCAAGGTTTTTCATAACGGCATGCGTTTCCTCAGTAATATTAGAGGTAAGTAATTCTCCTGAATCTGCATCAAGGGCGATTTGTCCTGAAACAAACAGCATACCGTTGGCTTTTACTGCCTGGCTATAAGGACCAATCGGTGCCGGAGCCTCTAGAGAATTGATTATTTCTTTGGCCATAATATTTTTAGAAATTTAATTGACTACAAATTAAACTTTATTCATTTAAATAATCAATTAACTAAAGAAAAAGCAACTAGTTGGCGACTAATTTGAATCCCTCCCCATGGAGGGTAATGATCTGCACACTGTCATCCGTCTTAAGCAATTTCCTGATTTTACTCAAATAAACGTCCATACTACGGGCATTAAAATAGCTATCATCTCCCCAAATTTGCTTTAAAGCAAAAGAACGGCTCACATTTTCATTCAATGAAGCTGCCAATAAACGAAGTAACTCATTTTCTTTTGAAGTTAGTTTATTGGTCCCCTGTGGTCCTTCCAGAGTTTGTTTGTCATAATGTAGCGTAAAATTTCCAAAAGTGTAAGATTTCAGAACTGTCTTTTCCCCTTTGTTATTCGTTCTCCTTAATATGGCATTAATTCTCAGCAATAACTCCTCCATACTAAAAGGCTTTGTAATATAATCATCTGCTCCAATCCGGAAGCCCTGAATAACATCTTCCTTCATATTTTTAGCTGTAAGGTAAATGATGGGTATATGCTCTTCTACCTTTCTTATCTCCTTACCCAAGGTAAAGCCATCTTTTATAGGCATCATCACGTCCAGCAAACACAACTGATAATAGTTCTTTTTGTATTTGTTCCATCCCTCTTCACCATCCCTACATAAAATGACCTCATAGCCTTTCACGCCTAAGTACTCTTTTAATATATCCCCTAAGTTTGGGTCATCTTCTACCAATAAAATCTTGATCTTGCTCATTTATTTTTGGGTAAGTTTATAGTAAACACGCTTCCTTGACCAGGCTCGCTGTCTAATTTTATAGTTCCTTTGTGCGCTTCCACCATGGTTTTGACATAGGATAGCCCTAAACCAAAACCTTTGACATCATGTAAATTGCCCGTAGGCACCCTATAGAATTTATCAAATATTTTCCTCTGGGCCTCTTTGTTAATACCAATGCCCTCATCTCTTATGGCAATGGTAAAATCAGTCTCGGATTCATTGACACTGATTTTTATTTGAGGAGCACTTTTTGAATACTTGGTTGCATTGTCGAGTAAATTATTAACAATATTATTTAAATGAAAGACATCGGCATCAAGTTGACCCGAAATGAGTGAATACTCACTACTTATGGTTCCACCTCTATTTTCTACTATTAATTCAAAATGATTTTTGGCAGCATCAATAAGTGCCTTTAGGTCCACTCTTTCTAATTTAAGGTTGAAATCCTTCTTTTCTAACGCAGCAGCATGTAGGACTTGCTCAACCTGCTTTCCAAGTCTAATGTTTTCATCCTTGATAATATTCAAATACCGTTTCCGCAGTGATTCTTCCCCAAATAAATCAGGGTCTTGCAGGGCTTCTACCGCCAAACTTACAGTAGAAATTGGCGTTTTAAACTCATGCGTCATATTGTTAATAAAGTCATTCTTTATGTCAGACACCTTTTTCTGACGAATGATAACTTTAATGGCATAAACAAAACAAATAATAATAATGCACATAAATACCAATGAGCTACTCAATGGTAGAAACACCTGTCGTAGTAGATAATTTTGCTTTTTAGGGAAGTAGATCACCAAAAAATTCTCCACTCCAAGTAAATCACTGGGGAAAAGTTCCGCTTTTATTCCATTCTCCTTTAGGAAGTTTAAATCCGATACATTCCCGATCCCTACAATATTATTTCTATTATCAACAATGCCAAGTTCGAATGGTTGGTCAATTTTTCTATTGATCAATTGATCCCTCACTTCATTTTTAACCACTGTTGTATCAAGTCTATTAAGGACATGTTGATTGCCCTGAGCCAGCAATTGATGGATCACCACTTCTACCAATTCGATTTTCATATTGGCCTTAACGATGCTTTCTGCCACATTCCGTGACACATTAAGCTCCTCTATGATATAATTTTGTCTTCTATTGGCATATTGACGCTTGCTTAATCTTTGATCCTGCTCACTTAAAAATTCTAAATGCCGCTCTTTTTCAGCAAGCAGTATGGCCAATTCGTCTGGAGTAAAAAGACTAGAAGCCACTTTTGGAGACATGTTAAAATATTTCTCTATCTGACTAAAACTTTTAAGGTCCCCCTCTCTACTAGCAATTAATTTCCGGAAAGTTGGCGAAATCTGTGGTATAGGTTGATCAAACAGTGAATCCAACACTGAGGGTCTATTAACGGCTACTTTCCTCCTTCTGACTTGGACTTGGATGGGCTCAATGGGTTCCAATAATGCTTTTTGAAAAATGGTATCCCTAGCGAGGGAACTTAAAAGAATATCACTTGCTTCACCTTTCTCTATCCGCTCGGAAGTACTGGACAGTGCTTGAAATACATTTTGCTCAAAACGTTCCTCATTGATTTTAAGCACATTGCGGACCCAATAGAACTGAAAGCTTATCAAGCCTAAACTAGCCAGGGACATTAAAAAGACAATTATCTTTATACTCGTTTTTGACATATTACAAATCTAAAAGATATCACCCTCTAAATCATATCCTTAACTTTATTTAACAAAAACCATACAAAATAAATTTACCTGCTAGCGCTTTAATAACCGCGATAACCTCAGCAAAATTCCTTTTCCTAATGACTTATCTCATTTGAATTTTAACTTTAACATGCTTTATATATCTTTGCCTGCTAAATCAAAAGCGATGGAAATCAAAAATCAACAATATTGCATAGGGGAAATCCCTCTATTGGATATCGCCCAAAAGTACGGAAGTCCTGTATATGTATATGATGGAGCCAAAATTCTTCATCAGGTAGATGCTATAAAACAAGCTTTCTCTGAGGTGAAGCTTAAAATAAAATATGCTACGAAGGCGCTTTCAAACATCAATATCTTAAAATTGATGAAAAAGGCTGGCACGGGTGTGGATGCAGTTTCCGTTGAAGAGATAAACCTTTGTCTGCATGTTGGATTTTCACCAGATGAAATCATGTACACACCTAATTGTGTGGATTTTGATGAAATCAAGCAGGCAGTCGCATTAGGTGTAATGGTCAATATCGACAGTATTCCTATGCTGGAGCATTTTGGAACCGAATATGGGGGAACTGTCCCTATCTGTATTCGATTAAACCCACATATTCTAGCTGGAGGAAATGCTAAAATTTCGGTAGGCCATATCGACAGTAAATTTGGAATTTCAATACTACAATTAAAGCATGTACTCAAAGTCGTTCAGGCTTATGGGCTTAATGTTATTGGTCTTCATGTGCATACTGGATCCGACATATTGGATGCGGACGTTTTCCTTAAGGGAGCTGAGATACTATTTGATGCCGCCAGAGAATTTAAGGATTTATCCTTTCTGGATTTCGGTGGAGGATTTAAAGTAGGGTATAAGGAAGGAGATATCACCACAGACATTCAAGATGTCGGGAAGAAAGTCTCTGTCGCTTTTAAAGAATTTTGTAAGGAATATGGACGGGAGCTAGAAATATGGTTTGAGCCTGGGAAATTCCTGGTAAGCGAATGTGGTTACTTACTCACTAAAGCCAATGTGGTAAAACCTACGCCTGCAACAACCTTTGTGGGAGTGAATTCCGGACTCAATCATTTATTAAGGCCAATGATGTATGACGCTTATCACAGCGTTATAAACATCTCTAAACTTGACGGGCCAGAAAGGGTTTATACCATTGTAGGATATATATGCGAAACAGATACCATAGCAGCTGATCGCAAAATAAAAGAAGTAAAAGAAGGCGATATCATCGCAATAAAAAATGCTGGCGCTTACGGTTACAGCATGTCATCCAATTACAACTCAAGGTTTAGGCCTGCAGAAGTATTAATTATAAATGGCAAAGACCACCTAATTCGAAAGAGGGAAACCATGGACGATATACTTAGGAATCAGGTTTCTATAGATTTTTAAAAAATGGGGCAAAATAATTTTGCCCCATTTTTTTTTTACTTTTTCGTGATTTTTTCCAAAATACTTGATAGTAAATTCATTTTTAAATCCACCAAATAATACTTGGGAAATTCTCAGAATTCCTCCAAATAATTATTCTTTAACACAATTTGCATATACGGAATTTATTCTATTATTTATTAAAATATAACAGATAATAAGGATTTCATTTAACTGTATTCTAATTACATAAAATAATATTCCAAAAATTGAATTGCATTAAATGGCTTCCATAAAACAAAATACACTATTTGAAATAGGTTTTTTGGCAAATTATAGATTACCTGGTATTTTAATAAAAATGAAAATTAAACTTAACTAACTTTTAAATTTTATTTAATGATGGCATCCAAAACAAAGGCAATTATGCAGGTCCATCTGGATCAGCAAAACAATGGGGGAATCGGAGAGGACCTGTTGGAATACGCGGAAACGATGAGCGAAGCATTGGGTATGGATACTAAAAACATCCACAAGGAAATGCAAAATGGAGATTTGAACCATTTAATAGCAACCTTCAATAGGTATTTTGGCGAATACATAGAATTACTGGATTCTGATCATTCCGTTGGATTATAACCTGGTCTAATCTAAGGCATCTCGTCAAAATTACAATAGCAGAAATAATATCACCTTTTGATTTTTTTTTAAAAATCTATACTATAAGTAACAGCAATCACATTGAAATAAATCATTCTTTTAACTGGCCAAATGGCAAAAAAAATCTGTAAACAGCAAAAACATTTTTTTTTAAAATTATTAGTAACAAAAGTCATAAAGTGATTCTATGAAAATTAAATTTCATAAAAGAATTATTTTATGACTTACTTTTTTACTCCCTTTTAAAACCGAATTAGGCAAATCTGAGTTGGAAAAGGATAGACACCTTCTTGCTTAATTCAAAAGATACCGAATTATCCGGAAAGGTTAATATTAGAAATGACTTAGGACTTAAGCAGGGCTATTGATTAAAATTGGTAGATGCTGGGCTTCATTCTGTATAATTAGGTCAATGCTTAAAAGGAAAAGTAAGCCTTACTTCAACTTTTTCACCAGATATCATTCCAGGGTCGCAGTCGAGCAACCGGCTATCCTGAGAACTTTGGAAAATCATTAGATACCAGATTTCGGGTTTCTTTGGTTTTTAGGGCGAAAACAGAATAAAGATGCACCACTGTGTTTTAGAAGATATTGTGGACATAAAAAATTCATATGATTATGGTATAGTAATTAAAAAATATATTATATTTAATTCTACAATTAACCAACAAACCAATGTATAGGAATAACAACAGGCTCTTACAGTCTGACTTAAGACTGAGCGAAGATGAAAAATTAAAATTATTAAAATACTACATCAACGATCTCAAAAACGAACAAATAAAAAGGGGCTAACCGCCCCTTTTTTATTTGTCACTTTTTTTCATCAGCCCGACTGTCAACTTATTTAAAGCATCTACTTTTTCCTCAAAATCACCTTTTAAAGTATCCCGGTATTTGTTAATATTCTCTACCATTTCATTGATATCATCAGGGATTATCTCTTCAAAAAGCTGCCGTAATCTTTTGGCGGTGGTAGGGCTTTTCCCATTGGTGCTTATGCCAATTTTAATATTTCCTTTCGTCACAATGCCTCCTAAATAAAAATCGCAATATTCAGGTGTATCTGCTACATTTACCAACAGATAACGTTCTTTTGCATCGTGGTAAACCTTTTTATTTACTTCTTTGTCATCTGTAGCTGCGATCACCAAGTGTTTTTCATTCAGATAGGATTCATTGTAAGCATTCTGCACCAAATTGATATTGAGATTGGCTTCTGCTATGGTAGAAATATCATCCAAAAACTCCTTGGAAACCACCGTTACTTTAGCATTGGGACTTGATTTCAATAGAAAAGTCAATTTTTCCAACCCAACATTTCCAGCGCCTACCAACAAAGTTTCTAACTGATGTACTTTTAGAAAAACCGGGTACAGTTCATTCATTATCTATTCAATTCAGTTTATTTTCAAAGACTACAGCTTCATAAACGGCTTTCAACTTGGGACTTTCTCGAACCACATCACCTATGATGATAATAGCCGGTGCACCCACTTGGTCCTTTTGGGCTTTCTCCTCTATGTCTGCAATGGTTCCAGCGACGATTTTCTCATCACGCGTAGTTCCACGTTCTATAATGGCTATGGCTTTATCAGAAAAACCTTGCGCTTCATAAATCCTAACAATCTCTTCTAGTTTCCTGGTACCCATAAGCAACACTACTGTAGCTTTGGATTGACTGGCTAATAAAAGATCTCTAGACAATTCACCATTAGAAGTTGTTCCTGTTATCACCCAATAACTTTCAGAGACACCCCTTTTTGTCACAGGAATACCTGCAGCAGCTGGAACGGCCACGGTGGAGGATATACCAGGGACCACCTCTGCCTTTATTCCAAACTGTTGAATATAATCAAGTTCTTCTGCTCCTCTACCAAACACAAATGGATCGCCTCCCTTAAGCCTTACTACATGCCCAAACTTTTTGGCATAGTATACACACATCCTGTTGGTTTCTTCCTGAGGATTTTGACGGCTACCATTTCGTTTACCGACAAATATCTTCAAGGCTTTATCAGGGGCATGATTAAGCAGGGAAGCATCTATTAACGCATCATAAAGGACAACATCTGCCTTATTCAATGCCAAGACGCCTTTTAAGGTTATTAATTCCGGATCACCGGGACCAGCACCTACCAGGGTTACTCTTGGTCTAGTTTCATTCATCATGCATTTACTTCTTTTGCTCTGTATTCGCTGATTGCTTCAAACACCTGTTCGGCAATTTTAAAATAGGCCAAAGCAAATTCTTTTGACGGTTGATTCTCTTTAAGTTGGTAAACCAATTCCGAAAAAGAAGCAGGAAGATTAACTTTATTCGTTTCTGTCAGGTGCTTGTCAAACTCAATTACAAGGTTGGCAAAGCTATTGGTATTGACACCTTCAGCAGTAAGGATTGCTTTCCCAGCATTCATCATACTGGTATAGGTTTGATAAATCCCATCAGACCACTTTTCCGCATTCAAACTGTCCTCTGCATCAGCCAACTTCTCTCTGGCCTCCAATAATAAAGTAGACACCAAATCAATAACCACACCAGCACATTCACCAACGCCTATTGCTTTGACATACGCTTCGTCATTGCCCCAATCTACAAAATCGCTTTCTGTAATATTGTCTGTTCCAGCAAATGGTTTTAATATTTCATAGAAATACATTTGACCCTTGCGCTCATAATAGGCAGCATAGTTTTCTTCTTTTTCTGCCCCAGATTTGAAATCATCAAGAAGGGCTCGTAAAGTCTGTGGCCCTCTTTTACTTGGTACCTTGATTACCTTATCCGCAAATTTTCCTTTTCCATCTCCAAAAGTGGCTCCGCCTAGCAATACCTGTAATGCAGGTAAAACAGCCTTACCCACTTTCATTGACATCCCCTGGAAGCCAATAGAAGCCATATTGTGCTGACCACATGCATTCATACATCCGGAGATCTTAATGTTTAGGTCCTTATTGAGTAAAAATTCAGGATATTCATCTATAATCACTTTCTCCATCACTACTGCTGCGCCAGTACTACTGGCAATACCCAAATTACATGTATCAGTACCTGGGCAAGCGGTAATGTCACCTACGGAATTGTATCCGTAATCTACCATTCCCAACTTTTTAAGTTCTTGGTAAAAGAAAGGAATCAATTCTTCTTTTACATCTCTAATCAAAAGGTTTTGACGGAGCGTGAAACGGATCTCATCACTAGCATATTTTTTAACCAAAGCGGCCAATTGACGGGCTTCTTTTAGATAAAAGTCTCCGAGATGCACTTTGACACCAATAGAAAAATAACCAGCTTGCTTTTGATCCAAAACATTGGTCAATTTCCAACGCCTGTAATCCTCATCTGTAGGAACTGTAAACTCAGGCACCACAGGATCAGGCAATGCATTGGCTGCATCACTGGCTGTTGTATCGATTGGGTAACTTTGAAATGGAAGGGCAAGTTTCTCCTCGTCTACCAACCTCAAGAACTCCTCCACACCAAGATTATTGATGAGGAATTTCATTCTTGCTTTCATCCTTTTGGCCCTCTCCCCATGCCTATCAAAAACCCTTACGACTCCTTCTACAAATGGAATGATTTGATCAGTAGCCAAAAATTCATGAACCACATCAGCATGTCTTGGTTGCGAACCTAATCCGCCTCCTAGAAGCACTTTAAATCCTCTTACTTCTTTGCCATCCACTTGCCTAACCTTAGGGATAAATCCAAGATCATGAAGGTAGGAAAGCGCCGTGTCTTCGTCGCTTGAAGAAAAACTAATTTTAAATTTTCGACCCATTTCCTGACTGATAGGATTCCTCAGCATGTACCTGAAGGTGGCGTCAGCATATGGGGTAACATCAAAAGGTTCCTTGGGGTCAATTCCAGCTGTCTCTGAAGCAGTGACATTCCTTACAGTATTGCCACAGGCCTCTCTAAGGGTGACATCATCCTTGTCCAATTCTGCCCATAATTCCGGGGTGTCGTCAAGACTTACATAGTGGATTTGAATATCCTGCCTTGTGGTAATGTGCAACCTGCCAGTAGAATATTTTTCTGACACATCACAAATCCTGTTCAGTTTCCCAGAAGTCACCCTTCCATAAGGCAACTTAATTCGGATCATCTGAACACCTTCTTGACGCTGTCCGTAAACACCTCTTGCTAAACGAAGACTTCTGAATTTTTCTTCGTCAATTTTCCCGTTGCGAAACAAGGTTATCTTTTTTTCCAGTTCTAGAATTTCTTTTTCTACTACTGGATTTTCTATTTCAGTTCTGAAACTTTGCATCTTAAATATTTTTCAATTTTAGCTGTTACTATTTTGTTAGGATTTGTTGGCTATCACGCCCTGCTCATGCAGTCCACATTCTTTTTGGGAAGATTCCCACCACCACCTTCCAGCACGGGCATCTTCGCCCGGCGTTATGGCGCGTGTACACGGAGCACATCCAATACTAATAAAACCCTTATCATGAAGCGTATTATAAGGTATGCTTTTCTCCTTAATATAAGCCAACATTTCCTCCATTGTCCAATGCAATAAAGGATTGTATTTCAAAATCTGGTTTCCCTCATCCCATTCCAAAATTTGCATATTTTGACGGTTTGAGCTTTGCTCTGATCTAAGACCGGTAATCCAAACCTTTTTGCCGCTCAAGGCACGCTTTAAAGGCTCTACCTTCCTAACGTAGCAACAGGATTTTCTATTCTCTACGGATTGATAAAACCCATTGATTCCATTCTTACTTACAAGCTCTTCTACAGAAGCTGTTTGTGGATAATAAGGCTTAATAGACAAGCCGTATTTTACTATTGTTCTAGACCAAAGGTCATAAGTCTCATAGAATAGCCTTCCGGTATCTAGTGTAAAAACTTCAACAGGCAGCTTACTTGCAGCTATCTTCTGAGTGATTACTTGATCTTCTTGCCCAAAAGAAGTTGAGAAAATAATTTCTCCAGGAAATAGATCAACCAAAAGGCTCATAGCATCCTCCATAGATAGCTTTTCTATCCTTTGGGTAAGCTCTTTAATTTCATTTTCTTGACTCATAATGCTTCATTTTTCTGGGAGTAGCAGTGGGTTAGAAAGCTACCTTTAATCCTGGACTGTAAAGTACAGCCAACAGGAACTACAAAAGTACACAAAACCTACAAATATTATAGAGTAAATGGAAAAAAATTATTCCCTCTCCAAAATATCCTGCAAGGTTTTCATTTCCAGTATTTTAAGAGTCTCGTCTCTCACTTCTGCCATTACCATATTAAGGCCACACTTCTCCTGGCTGGCACATTCCTCACAGGGCTCATAATAATTCAAACTTACACATGGTAATAGGGCAATTGGCCCATCAAGTAAGCGGATAATTTTTGACAATCTAATTTCATTGGGCAATTTGATTAAGTAATAGCCTCCACCTTTACCTTTTTTACTGCCAAGAAAACCTGCTTTTTTCAATTCTAGCAGTATGTTTTCTAAAAATTTATGCGAAATACTATGGTGAGCTGAAATCTCTTGAATAGGCACGGCTCCCTGATCTTTATATTTACCTAAATAGGTCAAAGCATGAAAGGCATATTTTGTTTTTTTAGATAGCATGGGCAATTGTAAAAGTTTTCTTCGAATTAAAGATAATCACTTTCCAACAAAAATTTAATTCCTATAGCAGTTTATGTCCATTCAGGACAAAGTCGGCAACAAATAAAAAAACAAGAGCCTGATTTTCATCAAACTCTTGCTTCATCAATGTATATCTTAATAATCTAAATTTAGATCAAATCAACACTCCTCTTAACAAAGGCTGTTAAGGCTTTTCCTTTTAAAAGTCCCTGAGAAACCAAGGCCAGGTCAAATGCCTGCTTCGCTAGTTTCATTTGAACTTCTTCCTCTTCCGTTTTAAGGATTTTATCAATCAGTGGATGATTGCCATTGATTCCTACTTTATAGTTATCCGGCATCGCTCCGTAGAAGCTCATGCCTCCACCATTTTGCGCCATGTCTTTCATCCTACGCATGAATTCATCCATAGTAATAGTTACTGGCAACTCTTCAGGGCTTGCTCCTTCTATCTCTACAGTATAAGCTTTATTGGCGATTGACTTTTCAAAAACCTCTTTCACCTTATTGGACTGGTCTTCGGACAGTAAGTTTTCATATCCCCCCTCTTTATCAATCAGCTTATCCACTACATCAGCATCTACCCTCTTCATGCTGGCATTTTCCAATTTGCTTTCAAGGTTTTGGATGAAATGACTGTCGATGGGAGAATCCATCAACAATACATCATAGTCCTTTTTATTGGCAGACTGAATGAATGTATCCTGGCTATCAGCATCTGTGGCATATAGATACACTACTTTATCGTCTTTCCCAGTTTGAAATGGTTTTACCTTTTCCTGGTATTCGTCAATAGTAAAATATTCTCCATTGGTATTGGTAAGCAAGACAAAATCCTTGGCTTTTTCATAGAATTTATCTTCAGAGATCATTCCATATTTCACGAATAGGCCAATGTCTTTCCATTTTGATTCATAAACTTTTCTGTCCTTTTTGTAAAGCTCTCCCAGTTTATCCGCCACCTTTTTGGTGATGTAGTTGTTGATTTTCTTAACATTGCTGTCTGCCTGTAAGAAACTTCTTGACACATTAAGCGGTATATCTGGTGAATCAATCACACCATGAAGCAGCATTAAAAATTCAGGAACAATGTCTTTTACTTCATCCGTAATAAATACCTGACGGCTAAAGAGTTTGATTTTGTTTTTTTGAAGTTCAAAATCATTTTTAACCTTTGGGAAGTAAAGCACTCCTGTGAGGTTAAATGGGTAATCCACATTTAGATGAATCCAGAAAAGAGGATCTTCACTCATCGGATAAAGCTCCTTATAGAACTTTAGGTAATCTTCATCTGTAAGTTCACTTGGTGAAAGTGTCCAAATTGGGTTGGTTTCATTTATGAAATTGTCAACCTCAACAGATTTCCATTTCTTTTCACCCTTATCATCTACACCATCTTCAACACTTTCCGTTTTGGTGCCAAATCTAATTGGAACAGGTAAAAACTTGGCATATTTATCAAGTATTCCTTGAAGCTTAAATTTATCAAGAAACTCTTCAGATTCACTGTTAATATTAAGCGTAATCTCAGTACCTCTCTCGGTTCTTTCTCCAGGACCGATTTCAAATTCTGTACTTCCATCACAAGTCCACTTGGCAGGCTCCGCACCTTCTTGGTAAGACAAAGAGTCTATCACAACAGTATCCGCTACCATAAAGGCAGAATAAAAACCTAAACCAAATTTCCCAATAATCTCATTGGCATCCTTGGCATCTTTAAATTTTTCAACAAATTCGGAAGCACCAGAAAAAGCAATCTGATTGATGTACTTTTTGATTTCCTCCGAAGTCATCCCTAGTCCACGGTCCGTAATTTTTATCCATTTGTTGTCTTTATCAAAGCTAACGTCAATGGTTAGGTCCCCCAGTTCTCCTTTATACTGGCCTAAAGTAGCCAGCCTTTTGATTTTTTGGGTAGCATCCACTCCATTGGACACTAATTCTCTTAAAAAGATTTCATTATCAGAATACAAGAATTTCTTGATAATGGGGAAGATATTTTCGGTATGAATCGAAATTGTACCTTTTTCCTGCATGGTATTTTTTATTTTTATTTAAACAAAGTCAATTATTATCATTTTGCTTAAATCAAGTCTTGTTCCAAACTCTTTTTAGTGTCAAATTGTCAGTATCGCCTTAAAACAAAGGTGGGAAATCAATAAATTTCCCACCTGCTTATTTAAAGGCACCGTTTACAGTGTTTTTCAAAAAGGAATAAAAATATTTTAGTATTATGCCTGTCCACCAAATCCACCATAGTATGCGTCCCCTTATCCTACCTTTTATTGCATTATTGATATTGTTTCTTGGAAGCTGTCAAAGCAAAGCCCAGAAAAAAGACGATTCAAATAAAATGCAGCTTTGGTACACTTCTCCTGCCAATGAATGGCTAGAAGCATTGCCCATTGGAAATGGTCGATTAGGCGCCATGATTTTTGGCGGAATAAAGGAAGATCAAATTCAGCTAAATGAGGAAAGCCTTTGGGCAGGGATGCCAGAAGATCCCTACCCGGAAAATGTGGGGAAGCATTATGCAACCTTCCAGCAATTAAACTTGGAAGGGAATTACGAAGAAGCTTTGAATTATGGTATGGAACATTTGGCCGTATCACCTACTTCTATCCGATCTTATGAACCGTTGGGTGAATTGCATATTTCCTTTGACCATCAAAAATCTCCTGAAAATTACCGAAGAACATTAGACATGGAAACCGGAGTGATAACTTCCACCTACACCATCAATGGAAAAAGATACCTTCGGGAAGCATTCTCTTCCGCCAAGTATAACGTGATTTTTTATCATTTTGAGAGTTTAGATGGGGAGCCGGTAAGCAGCACCATTCGTTTTGACCGAGAAAAAGACATCGTTCAAAGCATAGGTGAAGGGAAAACACTTTATGTAGATGGACAGGTGTTTGACGATCCTGACGGCTATGATGACAATGTCGACGGCTCAGGTAAAACCGGTTTACACATGAAATTCGCTTCCCAAATAACAGCTACTTTGGACGATGGCAGCATCAGCGGAAACGAGAATACCCTCAACATAGAAAACAGCACCGGATATACCGTTATTGTTAGTGCAGCAACGGATTATAATTTAGCCAAGCTGAACTTTGACAGAAACATTGACGCAAAAGAAAAGGCTTTAGAATCATTAAAAGGGGCACTTGAAACAGCTTATAACACAGCTAAAGAAACGCATATTGCAGCACACAGCGAAATGTTTAACCGGGTAACGCTCTCTCTAGGAAGCCCTCTTGAGGACACTATACCTACCGACAAACGACTAGATCAGGTGCGAAAAGGCAGCAATGACAATCACATTACAGAATTGTTTTTTCAATATGGCAGGTATCTTTTGATGGGCAGCTCTGTCAACCGAGCCATCCTTCCTGCCAATTTGCAAGGCATCTGGAACAAGGAGATGTGGGCTCCCTGGGAATCAGATTTTCACCTGAACATTAACCTCCAAATGAACTATTGGCCGGCTGATCAGACCAACTTATCCGAGGCATTTGTTCCATTGTCCAATTTCATGGTAAAACTATCGAAAAATGGGGAAATAACTGCAGAAAAATTCATCGGCTCATCCGGATGGATGGCACACCATGTTAGCAATCCTTTTGGTAGGACGACTCCGTCAGGATCCACCAAAGACTCTCAAATGACCAATGGCTATTCCAACCCGCTTGCCGGGGCTTGGATGTCCCTCTCCTTATGGAGACATTATGAGTTCACACAAGACCAAAAGTATTTAAAGCAAACTGCTTATCCTGTCTTGGGTGGTGCCGCGCAATTTATTCTGGACTTCCTCAAGGAGAATAAAAAAGGTGAATTGGTCACTTCCCCTTCTTACTCTCCGGAAAATGCTTATATCGACCCAATTACAGGGAAAGTATCAAGAAATACCACAGCTGCCAGCATGGACATCCAAATCATCAATGACATCTTCAATGCTTGCTTAAAAGCAGAAGAAATCATTGGAGACAAGCAATTGACTACGGCCATAGAAAAAGCATCAAGCAAATTACCACCGATCAAAATTGGTGAAAATGGTACGCTTCAGGAATGGTACGAGGATTATGAAGAAGTGGAACCCGGTCATCGACACATGTCTCATTTGTATGCCTTGTATCCTTCCAATCAAATCACCAAGGCTACACCTGAATTATTTAAAGCAGCAGAGAAAACCATTGAAAGGCGATTGGCACATGGTGGCGCCGGACAGACGGGTTGGAGCAGGGCTTGGATCATCAATTTCTTTGCACGATTACACAAAGGAGAAGAAGGGCTTAAACATATCCATGAAATGATGGCCACTCAATTGTCTCCCAATATGTTTGACTTGCTAGGCAAAATTTTTCAGATTGAAGGCAACCTTGGGGCCACAGCAGGCATAGCCGAAATGCTAGTTCAGTCACACGAAGATGGAATCATCCGATTGCTACCGGCTCTTCCTGAAGCATGGAATACCGGTAAAGTAAAAGGACTTAAAGCCAGAGGGAATTTTGAAATAAGCATGGAATGGGAAGCCGGCAAACTCACAAAAGCAGAAATTCTGTCCATTTCCGGTGGCAAGACCAAGGTTGTGCATCAGGGCAAAGAATGGGAAATAGACCTGGAAAAAGGGGCTTCACAGGTTCTTTTATAAATTTTAATAAAATTATGAGATCTGGAGGGTAATAGTTTAACCCCATTGTCACTAGCCTATGAGACGTTTTGGAAGTATAAAAAGCCTCAAGCAACAATAATAACCCTGCGGTATCAACCCACGGAAACCAGAATATACCACCGAAATCATACCGTCAATTTCCTAAATAAAAACCAAATCCTAATCAATACGCAAAACTAAAACCCCGACAGGGGTGACATGATTATAACCGGTGGCTGAGGCCACCGGAATGGTCAATAAAACTCCAATTGATTTTGGCGGTATTGTTGCAGAAAAAAAGGAAACAATACTGACAAAATCTCTTCTAATAATCGTTTCTTCTCTGAATTAATTCACCTTAAACCCTTAATTTCAACTAACTTAGGTATTTTCCCCAATGAACAATTTTAGATAAAAGTTGTTTATTATGTATGGATCATTTAAAAAAATTCAAAATTTTTCTTTTCATCACAACAACAATTCTAATCAACGCCTGCGGCAGTGAAGCAATTCAATCCATGGAGGTTACGGCTACAGCTTACAATTCAGTAAAAGCACAAACAGCCAATAATCCGGCAATTACTGCTTGGGGCGACACTTTGAAGCCAGGAATGAAGGCCATTGCAATTTCCAGAGACTTGCTTGATTCAGGATTTCATCATACCATGGAAGTAGCCATTGAAGGGTTGGAAGGGAAATTTAAAGTACTGGATAAAATGAACCGCAGATGGACCAGGAAAATTGACATCTACATGGGTACAAATGTATCTAAAGCACGGGAATGGGGCAAGCAAGAGGTAATGATTCACTGGACACCCAGCGAATCTGAATAAAAGCGAAACATCAACCCCACTAATCCCCAAAGACTCACTAAGCCTTAAAATTGGTGTAGGTTTACAACTCCACTCTGATATCTTCTTCTAATTGGTAATCGAGGAAAAAACTTAAATTATCTTAAATTAAATCTCAATTCGTAAAACACCAGCTACCTTAAAGTCCAATAAAAAGAGAAAATAGGACATTTATATTGCAATTTACATTGCATACGATCTACAACTTGAAAGGATTCGGAGCCCTGGATGGTCGATTTTTTTTTTGTAGCCAAGGATGCTATCCATTGGGAATTCCATTTTAATAACAGGCTTCAACAATAAATACCGTGCGGTGTCAACCCACGGTAAACGGAATATACCGCCAAAATCTCTTCTGATAGTCGTTTTTTCTCAGAAATGAATTCAAATTAAACCCTAAATTTCAACTGGGTAAGGTGTTTTTTCCTTATCCTCCTGTTCATTCTTGGCCCTGAGTGAATTTTTTCTTTAACGAGTTTAAAAATTCATTTAGGGATTTCCTACCATGTTCCGTCAATTGTAACACGCCAATATCAAAGCCAAATATTAACTTCTGCGCAAACCATAAACTACGAAAGGGGTGAAATGATTATAACCGATGTGACGCAATTGTAGAACACATCAAGAAGCCTGAAGGCCATATGTTTGCAAGAGGGATAGCATAAGTTTCAGAAAATCATTAGTTTAAGTTTTCTGAAACAAAACTATAATCTCCAAAACTTATGCAGACACAAGGTAGCAAAAACGATTTTTCCGGCCAAAATATTTATGTGGGTATCGATGTCCACCTCAAAAGTTGGAAAGTAACCATTATGATGGAAAGTCTCTTTAAGACAACTTTCTCACAGAATCCCTGTGCGGAGACATTATATAATTATCTAGTTAAAAACTTCCCTGGTGCTACTTATTTTAGTGCCTATGAAGCTGGATTTTCAGGATACTGGACTCATTATAAACTACTTTCTCATGGGATCAATTCCATTGTAGTCAATCCTGCAGATATACCTACAACTGCCAAGGAAAAAGTACAGAAGGAAGATGCTAGAGACAGCAGGAAAATAGCCCGATCTTTAAAAAACTCGGAATTGGTTCCCATTTATATTCCTTCTTTGGTGTCCCTTGGAGACAGAGAGCTTCTTAGGTTGAGGAAAACTGCTGTTAATGATACCACTAGAACCAAAAACAGAATAAAATCCAGTCTTTATTTTAACGGTATAAGTATCCCGGAAGAGATTAACACCCCAAAATGGAATAAAAAGCTTCTAAAATGGTTGGATGAACTTGAACTGGAAAATGTAAACAAACAGACTCTAGATAGCCATTTATCCACTTTGAACCATATGCGACAAATCACTCTGAAGCTTACAAAGCAAATAGAATTGCTGTCAAAAACAGAAAAGTACGAAAAGAATTTTGACTTATTGAGGACCATCCCTGGTATTGGGCAAATTACAGCCATGACCATATTAACAGAGCTGGAGAACATTGGGAGATTTAATTCATTAGACAAGCTATGCTCATTTATAGGCTTAGTTCCATCCACTAATTCATCTGGTGATATAGAGAGAACAAGTGATATAACTTCAAGGGGGCATAAGGTACTAAGGTCTGCTTTGATTGAAAGTGCCTGGGTGGCCGCAAGGGTTGACCCTGCATTAGCAAAATGTTATAACCATTACTGTAAAAGGATGAACGCTAACAAAGCGATAATCAGAATAGCGAAGAAACTATTAAGCAGGATAAGATATGTTCTAAAAAACAAACAACCATATGTGCTTGGAGTCATCAGTTAATACTGCATCAAGGTATTATTCCGTAAAACAATTGAGTAACTTTATTGAGACCGTTACGACCCCTTGCAGCAACTAAGTTGACTGTTATCCCAGAGGCTACGGCTCAATATCCTATAAATAAAAAGTGGTAATGCAGCTCATTGAGACTGTTAATAGAAGGTTGTTTTATGGACTAAATTGCGGTTTTTGATAGTAGTAAAACGAGTTTTTTTAAGCTATCAAAAGACAAAGAATTATAAAGCTATAAAAAGCCCCTACTTAAAGGGGCCTGGGAGTATATTCTCCGTCATGAACCTTATTGCTGATGAGTTGCTCTCCAGCAGAGCCCATTTCCCCTTCAGGTTCATGCTCTGAAGTTAAAAAGAACTCTTTCAAGAAAAAAATGTTCTCGGAAATTAGGAAAGCAACATAGAAGGGCTTCAACTATAATAACCGTGTGGTGTCAACCCATGGTAAACGGAATATGCCGTCATTTGATTTTGGCGGTATTGTTACTCTTTTTCTGCAACAATGCTGACAAAATCATAACCTATAAGATAGCTAGACGTTTCTTATTAAAATTTTCAGATTGGTCTAACCCATATTATCATCATTGTAAGAAAAACTAAAGCCATGAATACGGATACAAATAAGGAAAACGCCATCAACTTCTATAAAACGGCCTACCTTGGAAAGCCAAAAGAAGCGGTAGAAAAATATGTGGGTAAGGAATACATTCAGCACAACCCCGCAGTAGCCAATGGCACCCAAGGTTTCATTGATTATTTTGATAAAATGCAGCGAGAATACCCTGAAAAATCAATCGAATTTTTACGCTGCATCGCTGAAGGGGATTTGGTGGCACTTCATACCAAGCAGATCTGGCCAGGAAATGACCAATACGTCACCATGGATTTTTTCAGGTTTGATGAGGCCGGAAAAATCTGCGAACACTGGGATGCCATCCAACAAATACCTACCGATGCAGCCAATAACAATGGCATGTTTTAGTTTTATTGTCGGTTTTAGGTAATTGAATATTTCATCTCTTTCACTTTTAAATTCCCTTTAAATAGTAAGGAGTAGATGCAATCTACTCCTAGCAGAGGATTTCCTACCATGTTCCGTCAATTGTAACAGGCCAATATCAAAGCCAAATATTAACTTCTGCGCAAACCATAAACTACGAAAGGGGTGAAATGATTATAACCAATGTGACGCAATTGTAGAACACATCAAGAAGCCTGAAGGGCTTCAACTATAATAACCGTGTGGTGTCAACCCACGGTAAACGGAATATACCGCCAATTGATTTTGGCGGTATTGTTGCTCTTTTTCTGCAACAATGCTGACAAAATCATACCCTATAAGATAACTAGACGTTTCTTATAAAATTTTCAGATTGGTCTAACCCATATTATCATTATTGTAAGAAAAACTAAAGCCATGAATACGGATACAAATAAGGAAAACGCCATCAACTTCTATAAAACGGCCTACCTTGGAAAGCCAAAAGAAGCGGTAGAAAAATATGTGGGTAAGGAATACATTCAGCACAACCCCGCAGTAGCCAATGGCACCCAAGGTTTCATTGATTATTTTGATAAAATGCAGCGAGAATACCCTGAAAAATCAATCGAATTTTTACGCTGCATCGCTGAAGGGGATTTGGTGGCACTTCATACCAAGCAGATCTGGCCAGGAAATGACCAATACGTCACCATGGATTTTTTCAGGTTTGATGAGGCCGGAAAAATCTGCGAACACTGGGATGCCATCCAACAAGTACCTACCGATGCAGCCAATAACAATGGCATGTTTTAGTTTTATTGTCGGTTTAGGTAATTGAATATTTCATCTCTTTCCCTTCTAACTTCCCTTAAAACAGGAAGGACTAGATGCAATCTACTCCTAGCAGAGGTAATCATAGCCCAGAAAGGGCGAAATAACACAGCCACGGGTTTAGCCCATGATTCAGTGAATGCACATCAAATGATTTTGGTGGCATTGTTGCTTTTTTTTCTGCACCAATGCTGACAAAAATCTTTCAAGTTAGCGTCATTACCTTACATTTTTCTATGTCTTCGAATACGGATTAAAGAAATCATTCGCAATTACCCAAAAAAATGCCTGACTTAAAAGCCAGGCATTTTCCACTTAAAAATTATAGTGTTTTATTATTTTGCATCCACAATTTCACCAATCGGTTGACCTGTTGCCCCATTTGGAAGTCTGGTTTTTAACATCATGGATAAAGTAGGCGCTATATCAGTAACGGTCGCATACCTGCTGCTGCTACCTGGTTTTACGCCCCAACCGTAAAATACAATAGGTACATTGGTATCATAGGTATAACCTGTTCCGTGAGTGGTGCCTTTACTTGCATTGGCAAGCCATGCAGGCTCCATGATTACCATCACATCCCCTGATGATTTGTGGTTGTATCCCATTTGCAACAAATGCTTAAATCCAGTGGTATACTCATACCTTCTTAAGTCATCTGCAATATAGGTCTCTTTTACGCCATCAAACCTCAAAAGAAAATCAGCTACTGCTCTTTGCATTTCTACAAGAGACAAATCTTTTTCGGAAACCAATTCTCTGTTTAAGAATATTTGCTGATTGGAAAAACTTGATATCCAATCGCCCGAACCATATTTTTGACCGACGAAAGCATCTAATTCAGTCAACATGGTTTTACTATCTAGACTTCCTGAGGTAACCATTCTTTCGCTTTTCATGTAGTTAACCACATCAGCGACACCATGGTCAGCCGTAAGGAATACCAGGTACTCTCCTTTGCCTATTTCTCTGTCCAGGTAGTCAAAGAATCTAGCCAGGTCCCTGTCTAATCGAAGGTAATTGTCTTCAACTTCTATGGCTTGAGGACCAAATCTATGTCCTATATAATCAGGTGAAGAAAAGCTTACTGCTAGAAAATCAGTTTCTCCTCTTTTACCCAGTTGCTCTCCTTCTATGGCTGCTAAAGCCATTTCAACAGTAAAGGTATTTCCAAAAGGGATAGAACTGATCATTCCCAGACCGCCATTGTCCTTTTGTAATTTTTTCAAATCATAAGGAAAAGTAGGCCTGTCTTTGCCTTTAAAAGGAGATTCAAATTCGTTGTCATCGGCAGCTCCTTGGATATAAGTTTCTATTGGAAAAAGTGTTTCCCAGGTTTGATCCAGGTATTTGGAGACTAATTTCTTATTGTTGAATTCTTCCACCCATGAAGGCAACTCTTCGTGATAATAACTGGAAGTCATAAAACCACCTGTCTTGCTATCATACCAATAGGCATCTCCCAAATGACCTGCAGGCAGGGCCGCTCCTCTGTCTTTTATTGCCACCCCTACTACTTTTGAGCGTTTACCAGTCGCAAATCTTAACTCATCTGTAATGGTACTGCTCAATAAGTTTTTAGGAGAAATTTTACCGTTCCCTTCGCTTCCTCCAACTGCAGTTACCAAACTGTCCTCAGCACAATAAACATCAGTATCCGTCGCTCGAATGTACCAGTTATTGCCTATGATTCCATGGGTCGCAGGGGTCGTTCCAGTATAAACTGAAGCATGACCAGGTCCGGTATAGGTAGGAATATAATTGTAATGCCCATTCTGCATCATGAATCCATCATGCATCAAACGCTTTAGTCCACCCTCAACATACCTGTCGTGGAACCTGTAAAAATATTCTTGGCGCATTTGATCCACAACAATTCCTACCACTAACTTTGGTCGCTCTACTTCCCTTGCGGAATATTCTTGAGCAAAACTGAATTGGGAAAACAACAAGCAACCCAGAATAATCAATCTTTTCATATAATCTATTATTTAAAATTTCGCCAGCAAATATAACTTTACGCCGCCCAAAAAATTGCATTTACAGTAGTAAATAATCATAATTGGGATAAACGGGAAATAAAAGTTTTAAATCTTAACAATTAGTCCTTGTTCTTCAGGTCACCATTTTTTATGGATTTGATAAACTGGGCCCAAGCAAATGGATTTAGCAATGGCATAGGTCTCGGACCATAGCGATCCATTGTTTGTTGCGTTTGTTGGTTGGTAAATTGCCTGAAATTTTCATTCCCAGAAGCTGGCATATCTGCTGCCCAACGCAATAATAATTGGGGACTTAAGTTCCCTCTATTTAGAGGTGGTGCAGCATCTATATTCACTGCCAATATCGCATTTTTAAATTCTTCTTCTGTAGGATAGGGCATTACTTGCACTTCCTGCAGTGCGATTTCATCCTGAACCATGGTGAGAATATAACTCACATCCTCCTTGTCAATGTCTTCGGGGATCTTAATACTTTGTCTTTTTAACCCTATATAGGAAAACACAATGCTATCGCCTGCGACGACAGGCATAGAAAAATAACCAAAGCGGTTACTACTAGTACCTCTACCCTTTCTTGGCACATAAATATTTACCCCGGGAATAGCAGTGGTGCTATCGGCATTCAGGATTATCCCTGAAAACTGAATGACCTTTCTTTCAGGTGTTTCTTGTGAAAAAACATCATTAGTATTTCCAAAAAAACCTATACAAATAACAATTAATATGATTAGCCTTTGTCTCACTTTTACAATTTTACATGGGCAACTCCCTTGAAATTTCTACAAGAGAATTTCGACACAATTTAATAAGGTCATTGATCACACGATATTAAGTGAATTACTTTTGAATTCATTAACTTCAAACCGATTTATTTGTTAAAGTTAATTAAATGCGGTTAAAAAACATAAGTTTAAACTACGGAATGCGTGTCTTCAAAGCCCTTTCCGAGGAGTCAAGGGTCCGTATTCTACATTTGCTCATGCAAAACAAAGAATTATGTATATCAGACCTTGAACATATTTTAGAATTCACCCAGACGAAAACAAGTCGCCATGTCACCTATTTAAAAAATGCGGGGTTAATTGGTAGCAAAAAAAGAGACCAGTGGACATTTTACTATGTGCTCGATGAGGCACATGAAATTCTAAATCAAATTTTAAAATTTATCAAAAAGGATCAAAACCTTCTACGTGATCAGGAGGTTTATGAGATATTGTATTCCAACAGAGAGCTGGCTATCAATAAATTTGAAAACAATCCCTACAGAAAATAATTAAACGTGAAAAAATACAGCCACCTACTTTTTGATCTAGACCATACCCTTTGGGATTATGACAGCAATGTCAGGGATTCACTGACAGAATTATTTACCGATTACGACCTAGGGAGCTTAGGCAATCCTGATTTTGAATTGTTTTTTGAAGCTTTCCATGCGACCAATCATATCCTTTGGGAGCAATTCAATAAGGGCTTGATTGACAAAGATGGGCTTAGGGCTATCCGATTTAAAAATGTTTTTAGTAAAGCCAAACTCCCCTTATCAGAAATACCCAAGGACCTCGAGGAACAGTTTATATTACGAACATCCTCCAAAGCCAAGGTAATGGACCATGCTTTCGAAACCTTGGATTTTCTAAAAACCAAGTATCAATTGCACATAATTACCAATGGCTTTAACCTGAGCCAATACAACAAACTCAAATCTTCAAAGTTGGACGCTTATTTTGACCTTGTTGTGACCTCTGAAAATTCGGGATTTAGAAAACCCGACAAAAGAATATTTGAGCATGCCCTTCTTCACTTAAAAACCGAAGCAGCGCATTGCCTAATGATTGGTGACAATCCACTTTCAGACATTCAGGGCGCTCAAAATGCCAAAATCGATCAGGTTTTTTACAATCCTTTAAAAACCGAGAGTAAGATTCGCCCTACCTATACTATAAATCATTTATCAGAACTCACTACAATTCTGTAAGCAGCACAATTCTGCTAAGCCATCGATATTTTGTATATTTGAGTGATAAGCAGATTGAAAATTAAAACACCATACTATTATGCTAAAAGGCTTTTTTAATGTACCAGAACCAAGCAATGAACCGGTAAGGGATTATGCTCCGGGATCCAAAGAGAGAGGTTCTTTACAGGCTGCCCTAAAAGCAGCCAGTGATCAGGTCGTAGATATCCCCATGTATATAGGGAGTGAAGAAGTAAAAACGGGAAAAACAACTCCTATTCACCCTCCCCATAACAGGCAGCACTTGCTGGGTCAATTTCATTCGGGTGACAAAGGGCATGTAACCCAAGCCATAAATGCAGCACTAGGCGCCAAGCCTGCCTGGGAGAATATGCAATGGGAACAAAGGGCAGCTATCTTTTTAAAAATTGCAGACCTATTAGCAGGTCCTTATCGTGATAAAATCAATGCAGCCACAATGCTCGGCCAATCCAAAAATGCCTACCAAGCAGAAATAGATGCCGCCTGCGAATTGATAGATTTTCTAAGATTTAACGTCAAATTCATGACGGAAATCTATGCCCAACAACCTCCAATAAGCGGAGAAGGCATATGGAACAGGTTAGAGCAAAGACCTTTGGAAGGCTTTGTTTTTGCCATTACCCCTTTCAACTTTACAGCGATAGCAGGAAACCTGCCAACTGCCCCAGCAATGATGGGCAATACGGTGGTATGGAAACCTGCCGAAACTCAAATTTACTCCGCAAAGGTATTGATGGAAGTTTTTAAAGAAGCTGGTTTGCCTGATGGCGTGATTAACTTGATCTATGTGGATGGTCCTGATGCTGGTGACGTGGTCTTTTCACATCCGGATTTTGCAGGCCTTCATTTTACAGGCTCCACTGGCGTGTTTCAATCGCTATGGAAACTTATTGGAAACAATATCTCTAAATACAAAACCTACCCAAGAATAGTCGGTGAAACTGGTGGCAAAGACTTTGTTATTGCCCATAAATCTGCAGACCCAAAAGCAGTAGCCACAGGATTAAGCCGTGGAGCTTTTGAGTTTCAAGGGCAAAAATGCAGTGCTGCCTCCAGGGCATATATTCCTACTAACCTCTGGGAGTCCGTAAAAGAATTTTTATTGGCGGACCTTGCTTCCATGAAAATGGGAGGAACAGAGGACTTCGGCAACTTCATCAATGCTGTCATCGATGAAAAAGCTTTTGATAAAATAAGTGGCTATATAGAAGCAGCGAAAACGGCTCCGAATGTAGAAATACTTGCAGGTGGGAATTGCGATAAAACCGAAGGCTTTTTTATTGAACCTACGGTGATCTTAGTCCAAGATCCTATGTACAAAACCATGGTAGAAGAAATATTTGGACCAGTCCTGACCATCTATGTATATCAAGCCAACCATTTTGAAGAAGCACTAGAGTTGGTAGACCAAAGTTCACCTTATGCCCTCACAGGAGCGATTTTCTCCAAAGACAGGTATGCTGTGGAAATGGCAACTACCAAACTCCGAAACGCTGCAGGCAACTTCTATATCAATGACAAACCGACAGGTGCTGTAGTGGGCCAACAACCCTTTGGAGGATCCAGGGCTTCTGGAACCAATGACAAAGCCGGATCTTTAATTAATTTACTCCGCTGGGTTTCACCAAGAACCATTAAAGAAACCTTTGTCAGCGCCACAGACTATAGGTATCCATTCCTAGGAACAGATAAATGATAAGAATCGAAAAAGGCATTACTTATAATAGAGAAATGCCTTTTTCTTTACCAAATTTTCTTGAGAGAAAAGCCTTTGTTTTCTTTTTCAAAACCATTCAACAATAACTTCGAATAAGGGTGTTGGGGAAACACTAAGGCAGTCATTGCCAAGGTACCTTCATTGACAAAAACTTCAATCGAGGACCTGTCCAATAATATTCTTACTTCATTTACATCAAATTCGTTTAGCGGGGCGGTTATGATCGAGGCAAAACCCTCATTAAAGTCAGTAAGCCCTGATTTGGTTCTGTCAATATATAGTTCACCTTCTCTTTTCCCAATTACCAGACTTTCACCAAATTCATTTTCAAAGGTAGCCGAGAAATCAGTTGTTTTCGGTTTGAGGTAAACCTCAAGCAATTCATTTTCAAGTGTTATTTTTTCACCTTCAATAGTTAAGGCCCGATCCCTCAACTGCTCAACCTCTTTCACAGGCTTGGATCCAATCCAATGCTCTTCTCCTTCACCGAACAAAAACAAAGTTCTTGGCAAAGTCATTGCAGAACGCCATGCTTCGGTGGGCACCACTTGTGCGTAGTTCCAATTACTCATCCAGCCAATAAATATTTTACGCCCATCTGAATCAGGAACATTAGACCAGGTTACCCCTGCATAATTATCTGTACCATGATCTAACCATTTTATATCTTGCTGATTGGTAGTAAAGGTTTCGCCATCAAAATCACCGATAAAATACTGCGTCGCTGATCCTCCATTTGGTCCTCCAGGGTTAATGCTTACAAACAACACCCACTTTTGTTCTCCATCAGGGGATTGCAAAGGAAAGAGGTCTGGACATTCCCAAACCCCTCCATAAGCCGCCCAATCAGGGTTAAAATCGCTTTCATGAGTCCATTCCAAAAGGTTTGAGGAAGAATAAAAGCTAATCTTATCCTTTACTGCCAAAGACATTATCCACATAGACTTGCCACCAACCTCCATCTTAGTCACTTTTGGATCCCTAAAATCTTTAATCCCAGGATTGGCAAGAACAGGATTTTCTTTGTATTTATCCCAAGAAACACCATCATCCAGACTGTAGGCTATGCCCTGAGTCTGAAAATCAATCCTTCCGGCATCTCCTTTTACATTATCATGATAAGTATAGATGGCAACTAATGGCGGGTTTTCTATTGAACCCAAGCCACTGCTGTTTTGCTTATCAAGAACAGCAGAACCAGAAAAAATCCAACCAAGGCTATCTGGTGCTATGGCGATAGGTAAATTTTCCCAAGAAACAAGATCTTTAGAAATGGCATGCCCCCAATGCATGGGCCCCCATACATTACTATCAGGGTAGTATTGATAAAAAAGATGGTAATTCCCCTTATGAAAAACCATGCCATTTGGATCATTCATCCAATTGGCCGGAGGACTGAAGTGGTATTGAGGCCTATGCGGTTCTCCATAGAGAGCAGTAGTAACTTCAATGGCAGGCTGATCCTTAACTTTGTTTTGACAGGAGTAGCCTATTAATAATATAAAAGACAATGCTAGTATTTGCTTTACTCCTTTCATAACTAATGTATTTAATTGGTTAATCAATTTCATCCTGTTCTGTGACCCCATGCAATACAATCCTAAAAGTTGTACCCTTCCCCAATTCAGAAGTATTGACGAAAATTCTCCCATTGTGATAACCTTCCATTATTCGTTTGGCCAGGGTTAATCCTAAACCCCAGCCTCTTTTCCTTGTGGTAAACCCTGGATTAAAAACCTTGGCAAACATTTTCTTCTCGATACCCTTCCCAGTATCAGAAATATCAACAAAAACGAATTGCTCACTTTCTTTAACAATATTGATTCGGATGGCCCCTTGCCCTTTCATGGCATCAACCGCATTTTTACATACATTTTCAATTACCCATTCAAACAAAGACCTGTTCATTTGGGCATAAATGTTTTCGGCATGAGAATTAAGTTCAATGCTTACTTTATTTGAGATCCTCGGTCTTAAATAATTGATGGCGTCTCCGACTATTTGGTAAACATTCTCTGGTTTGATCACTGGAGTACTTCCAATGTTACTAAACCGCTCAGTAACCATGGTCAGTTTATTGATATCTTTTTCTATTTCCAGGATTACTTCTTGGTTTTCGTCGTAGACAGGAGAGTTTTTGAGATAGTCTATCCAGGCCATCAGAGAGGCCAATGGAGTCCCCAATTGATGGGCTGTTTCCTTGGTAAGGCCAGCCCATAACCTGTTTTGTTCCGCTACTTTACTTTGGTTAAAAAAGGCATAAGCCAAAAGACCAAAGACCAATATAACTGAAAGTTGAACATAAGGATAATACTGTAAACGAGTAAGAAGGTCCGAATTTCTATAATAAATAAAAACATCGTCTGAAAGGCTTATGGGTTCATACAGCGCTTTCATGGATTCTAATTCCTCTAACAAATAAAGCCTGATCTCTTCTTCTGAACTGTTGGCAGGGAGATTAATATTCTTATACTCGATAGGCTCCCCATCTGTGTTTACGGTAATTACCGGAATGGACTTATTCTCTTGAATGATTACCTGAAAGACAAACGTTAAATTGTCTGAATTTACTGAGGCATATTCCAAGGCTTCAGCGTATAAATCTACTTGCCGTTTTTCCCGAATCTTCAGCTCCTCTACCAGGGTATTGGTATAATAGATTGACCCCAAACCTATGACAAAGGAAAAAATAAATATGGCCCACTTTACTTTCTCCCTATTTTGATAAAGATCTAAGGATGCTAGGTCTTGGAGTTTTCTCTTCATTGCAAAATTTGGTGTTCCCGAACTTAAGTAAGTTCATAATGAGAAACAATATAAACCATGCATTATTGCCTAGAAAGGGAGAAAATTCTACAACTATTAATTAATTTATACCTGCCTTTTAGTAGGTCATCGCTAGTTTTGCTTCAACCATTTCCACAATACCTTATAGTTTACCTTAGATCCATGCACCAGTATACCTATCCGGTAGATTTTCCCAGCAAGCCATGTTGTAGATAAAAATCCCGCCACCAAAAGCGCTATTGAAAGTGTCAATTCTTGCCACGGCACCCCAAAACTAACCCTGCCCATCATTGCTACAGGTGAAGTAAAAGGAATGATAGAAAGCCAAAATGAGACATTACTATTTGGGTCATCTAAAACAAAAATAAACAGCCCCATATAAGCTACTAATAATGGGATAGTTACAGGAAACATAAACTGTTGGGCATCAGAAGGGCTGTCCACTGCAGCCCCTATTGCTGCGAAGAATGCCCCATACAATAGGAATCCACCTACAAAATACACTAAAAATGTAAGGGTTACTTGTGCAAAATCTAACCCTTGTATCAGTTGCAAAATTTCTAATAATTCAGGATTATTTGCCGTCGAGAAAAGTTCTTGCTGGCTAGACATTTCTAGCATTTGCTGTTGTGGCATTTTCATACCAAAATACCCCATGACCACGGAGGACACTGCAGTAATCAATACGATCCAAATCAAAAATTGTGTTAGTCCAACAGCTCCGATGCCTATAATTTTACCCATCATCAATTGAAAAGGCTTTAAGGAAGAAACCAAAATTTCAATAATCCTACTGGATTTCTCTTCGATCACACCTTGCATGACCTGATTTCCATACACAAAAATAAAGGTGTAAATCAATATACCAGCAAGAAAACCTATGGCATAATTCACCACTGAATTTGAAACACGTTCTCCTCCAGCCTCACTAAGGATAATCGTTTGGATATCTACATTCGTCTTGTAAGAAGACAAAATCATTGGATCAATTCCTGATGCTTCCAGTCTAAAGGCTTCTATTTTTCTTTGCAATAACATCTGCAAACTGGTAATCATAGAAATGGGTGGTGTTTCCTCACTGTAGAAAATGACTCCGTCAGGATTTTCTACATCCAAATCAGGAATGTACAAAAATCCAAATCTTGCCCCTTCTTGGACCAATAATTTCGCGTTTTCCTGTCCCAATTCTCCATACGAAAAGGAATACAATTCATCGCTTTCTAAAAAGAAAAAGTTGTTCTCATCTACAACTTCTATCACCTTTCTGTTCTCACTTGTAGTATCAGACAGGCCTATCCATAAAAACAAACCTAGAATAGTTGGAAAAACCAATGGGGTAATAAGCGTAGCAAGGAGAAATGAACGCTTTTTTACTCTTGCCAAATATTCTCTTTGAATAACTAAGAAGATTTTATTCGCCATGACTTTCATTGATTTTTTGAATAAATATCTCCTCTATGCTTGGCACGATTTCTTCAAAGCCAAGAATCTCGCCTTCTGCCATAAGTGCCCTCAGTAAATCATTTGGCTTCTGTTCTTTCAAGGTCAATTGAAACTCAAGAATTCCATCTTGCCTAATCAATCCTTCTCCTATTGGGACAAATTCCGCATTTTCAGGAATCATTTTAACCCTAAAAACATTGGTTTTCGCTTCTTCTTTAATAGATTTTACCGTACCATCTAAAATCTTCCTCGACCTATTAACCATGGCTATCTCATCGCAAAGTAGCTCGACAGATTCCATCCTATGCGTAGACAACAAAATGGTCACCCCTTGATTTCTCAACTCAAGGATTTCATTTTTGATGATTTCAGCATTAACAGGATCGAACCCAGAAAAAGGTTCATCTAATATTAGTAGATCAGGTCGATGAATAACAGTAGCGATAAATTGTACTTTCTGAGCCATTCCTTTAGACAAATCCTGGATCTTTTTGTCTTTCCATTGAGTAAGGTTAAGTCGTTCAAGCCAATCGGTGATTTTTTGTTTGGCATCATTCTTCTTGATTCCTTTTATTTGGGCAAAGTACAACAATTGCTCTTTTACTTTCATCCCCTTGTAGAGGCCTCTTTCTTCAGGAAGGTAACCGATATTACGCACGTGGTCCATCTTCAGCGGTTGCTCGTTGATAAAAATATCTCCAGAGTCCCTATCTATAATTTGATTAACAATCCTAATGAGGGTCGTTTTACCTGCACCATTGGGGCCCAACAATCCAAAAATTTTTCCCTGACTTACTGAAAGGTCAAAATCTTTGAGCGCAACATGTGATCCATAAGATTTATTTAATGATCGAATGCTTAGTATTTCCAAATGAACAAAAGTTTAACAACTGGTTTGAAACATTATAATGAACAGAGATCACCATCCAATTTTAACTATTCTAAAGATACGGAACCGACCGAAACATCTATCAAAAAGACCATGAGGTTTTCGGCGCCTTTACTATATCCCTTACTCACATAGGTTTTATCCGCAATTTTTTTCAGATTTAAAGGCACCTTGGTCCTACACATGGCAGTGGATTTGATCTTTACCAGGTAAGGCAAATCCTTTGGGGGTAGCTTTATATTTACGGTCCCAGCTCCCACCATAGTATGAATCTGAGAGGGGCCCGCCATGGTATCATTAAACGTTAAATTAACAGAACCATAGTTGACATCGAACATCAATAATTGGGCATTAGAAAATTGCAGGTCATTGGCATATACCGATCCCATATTGATAGCAACAGCTAGTGTATCCATACTTACCGTATTGGATACCTGACTGGCATAATCTAAAAAAACGTCTGCGGATGCAGTTTTGATAATGCAGTTTGAGACGGGAAGATTCGAAAAATCTAACCGGGCTTTACCTATTCCAAATTGAAAATGAAGATCGTAAAGGTAATTGGGGTCAAGCCCTACGTCCCATTTATGATCAAAATCATCATCCCCACTGGAAAATAACCTGTAGGAGAGATTTTTACTCAAACTTTCAGATTCTACATTCTTATGCTCAAGTGAGGCATGAAGTACTCCATCTATAAGGCTGTGTGAAAAGGAAGGAAGTATATTGACCTTACCTAACTCTGCATCTACAAACAATGGCACGCCATGATAGGAACGGTTTATATGTGCCGCTCCTTTATAACTGGAGAAATTAAGACTCACCAAATTAACGTCATTTTGTTCCTTAACTTCAAAATGACGCCGTATTTGCGCTTCTGAAGAAATGGCAACAAAAATGAGTAAACATATCGATATATTTAATTCCTTAAACATAGGGAATTAATACGATTGAAGACTGAAAAGGTTATCAAAAAGAAATGGCCAGAAGTAGGCCATTTCTTTTTAGAAAAATTCTTTAACTTTATCAAATATACTTTTCTCAGAATTCCCTGGATTCGGTTTAAAATTTTCGGAATCCCTAAGCGATTCCAATTTTTCTCTTTCTTCTGCACTCACTTCCTTAGGTGTCCATACATTTATATGAATTAGTTGGTCACCTTTCCCGTACCCATTAAGTTCTTTAATCCCTTTACCTTTCAGTCTAAGGATTTTCCCTGCTTGCGTACCCGCATCAATTTTTATTTTGACTTTGCCATCTATCGTAGGCACTTCTAAAGAGGTGCCAAGAGCAACATCAACAAAGCTCAGGTATAAATCATAGACAACATTATTGCCGTCTCTCACCAATTCACTGTCCTCAATCTCTTCAATAAGAATCAATAAATCCCCCGGTACACCACCAGGAATTTCATTCCCTTTGCTAGACAAGCTCAGTTGCATACCTTCCGAAACTCCCGCTGGTATATTTATTGGGATTATTTCTTCTTTCATTACCAAGCCGTTGGCATTGGCATTTGGTGGTCTTTTGTCAACAATCTGTCCACTTCCTTCGCAGGTTGGACAGGTGCTAGCTGAAACCATCTGACCCAGCATAGTATTGACCACTTTCTTTATTTGCCCTTGTCCCTGACAAGTCGAACAAGTTTTGAACGTAACACCATCTGCAATCATGTGACGCTTAACTTTAATTTTCTTCTCTACTCCATTAGCGAGTTCTTTTAAGTTAAGCTTTAATTTAACGCGAAGGTTGGTTCCTTTTCTGGTACGTCTGGAACTTCTTCCACCACCACCAAAAAATGAATCAAAGCCGCCGCCACCGCCACTGCCGAAGATGTCACCAAATTGTGAGAATATGTCATCCATATTCATTCCGCCACCACCGTAGCCACCATTGCCACTGACACCTTGATGACCAAATTTATCGTAACGTTGTCTCTTCTCCGGATTACTTAAAACCTCATATGCCTCCGCACCTTCCTTAAACTTGTCTTCAGAAGTGGGATCATCTGGATTTTTATCAGGATGAAATTTAATGGCCAATTTTCTGTAAGCCTTCTTTATTTCTTCAGGGCTGGCACTTTTTGCTATCCCCAGCACTTCGTAATAATCTCTCTTAGCCATAAGTTTTTAATTTCCTATTACCACTTTTGCAAATCGGACTACTTTTCCAGAAAGCATGTATCCTTTCTCTACAACATCTACAATTTTCCCCTTAAGGTCATCAGATGGAGCAGGAATTTGAGTGATTGCTTCGTGATATTCTGCGTCAAATTTCTTTCCTACCAAATCGTCCATTGGCTCCAAACCTCTAGACGATAATGTTTTACTCAATTTATTGTAAATCAGCATGCTGCCTTCCTGGTCATTACCTTCTATTTTAAATGACCTTTCAAAATCATCCAATACTGGTAAAATCTCTTGAATAAGGCTGATAGAAGCTGTACTAATCATTTCAAGCTTTTCCTTTGCTGTTCTTCTCCGAAAATTGTCAAATTCAGAGTATAACCTGACATATTTATCTTTCAGTTCGAGGTTTTCCTTTGCCAAACTGTCCGATGCATCCTCTATTCCCTCTACTTCTTCGTCCTTTGTCTCTCCTAAGGAATCTTTGTTCAGATCGTCTTCATTTTTAAGGTTTTCAACTGAATCTGTCTGATCCAGACCTTGTTCCTTTTCTTCATTCACTTTATCTGTCATTATTCAATTCGTTTATCAACAATCAATCTCTCCTAAACAATTAACTTGCCATACTGTAGAAATATGACATTCTGACATATTTACTGCAATGCCTTCCAAATCAAATCTTTAAGGGCTGGCAACTGAAAACCTGTAACCGATGAAAAATAAAGATGTGGAATTCCTTGAGGTATTTCGGGTTTCAATGCCTCCATGAGCTCCTTATCAAGCAAATCTGCTTTAGAGATGGCTAGGATTCGCTTTTTATCTAAAAGCTCGGGATTGTAACGTTTAATTTCATCTAATAAAATGGCGTATTGTTCACCAATATGCGCTGCATCTGCAGGCACCAAAAACAAAAGGATGGAGTTTCTCTCAATATGCCTAAGAAAACGAAGTCCCAGCCCTTTACCTTCAGCAGCTCCTTCTATTATACCAGGAATATCTGCCATCACAAAAGATTTTCCATCTCTATAGTCAACCACACCTAAATTAGGTATAAGTGTAGTAAAGGCATAGTCAGCAATTTCAGGCTTGGCAGCAGATACACTAGCCAGTAAAGTGGACTTCCCCGCATTAGGAAAGCCAACTAAGCCTACATCTGCCAAAAGTTTCAATTCCATGACAATCCATTCCTCTATACCTTCTTCCCCAGGCTGAGCATAATGCGGTGTTTGGTTGGTAGAAGTTTTGAAATGATCGTTTCCCTGGCCTCCTCTACCGCCTTTTGTCAGTATAAATTCCTGACCATGTTCGGTAATTTCGCACCTGAACTCACCCGTTTCTGCAACTTTTGCTACAGTTCCGATAGGGACCTCTAATACAACATCATGTCCATCTGAGCCCTTCCTTCTTCCACCTTCACCATTGTTCCCCTTGTCCGCGATGACATGCTTTTTGTATTTAAGATGAAGTAGTGTCCATAGTTGGGAATTTCCTCTCAGAATTATATGCCCTCCTCTTCCACCATCACCGCCATCAGGTCCCCCTTTAGGGACATGTTTTTCTCTTCTGAAATGTACTGACCCACTTCCCCCTGCTCCTGATCGGGAACAAAACTTTACGTAATCAATAAAATTGGATCCTGCCACTACTTATACAGTTTAATTAAGTGCTTAATTTTTTCATCCTTTAACATTCAACTTTTGGATGAAAAGAAAATGGCCAAGCTTGTAAGCTCAGCCATAAAATTATTATGCAAAGATAGTGATTAATACTTATCTACCACAGCACAAATTTTTTCGAAGATTTCATTTATGGCACCAACACCATGAATTCCGGATAACTTGCCCTGCTTTTCATAGAAGTTGGCAACAGGTAAGGTTTCCTCATTATATACCTTAATCCTATTTTTAATTTTTTCTTCATCCTGATCATCTGCCCTTCCGGAGGTTTTCCCTCTTTCCTTAAGGCGATTTTTCAATTCTTCCTCAGGGACTTCCAATGCTATCATGCCAGAGATCGCTGTTCCTTTCTTAGTCAACAATTCATCAAGTGCTTCAGCTTGCGCTACAGTACGAGGGAAACCATCAAATATAACCCCATTTGCATCCAATGAATGGTTGATTTTATCTTCTACCATCCCAATTACCACTTCGTCTGGCACAAGATTTCCTTCATCCATGTATTTGCGGGCCAACTTTCCCAATGCTGTACCTTCACCCAAATGTTTTCTGAATAAGTCTCCAGTGGATATGTGTTCAATATTGTATTTCTCTATCAACTTTTCACTTTGGGTCCCTTTACCAGCTCCGGGAGGGCCAAACAAAACGATATTTAACATAAGTGTAATTTTAATATAAATTAAGTGTTAATTTTTCTCAACAATTTGGTGAATGTCTTTCAGGTTTCTCCCTAGCCCTTGATAATCCAAGCCATAACCCACTACAAATAGATCAGGAATTTCGAAACCAATGTACTTGACCTTAATTGGCTCCTTCAATGCCTCTGGCTTAATAAGGAGACTGACCACTTCTACACTGCGTGGTTCCTCATTGTTAATTATTTCCAATAGGTGAGCCATACTTACACCAGTATCCACAATATCTTCCACAATTATTACATCTTTATCTTTAAGAGATTCATCCAAGCCGATCAATTCCCTTACTTTCCCATCAGATTTCAAACCAGAATACGAAGCCATTTTAATAAAACTGACAGACATGTCTACTGAAATTTCCTTACAAATATCAGACATAAACATAAAACTACCGTTTAAAACTGCTAAAAAAATGGGTTTTTTTGCCTGATAATCTATATTTAATGAGTTGGAAAGCTCTTTTACCCTATTTAAAATGACTTTTTCACTAAGATATGGTTCAAAAAATAAGTTTTTTAACTTAATCATTCCTACAAGTAAGTTTCCTAGGTGATGGATAACGATTAAAAATATTCCCCCTCCAAATAAGTGAAAAATCACATCCCTTACAAATATCGCAATAAATATTGATACAATTTAAACATACTCTCCATATCTGAAATGGCCACCTTCTCAATAGGCGTATGCGGATTTTCCTGAGGAATACCTATAAAGCACCAATCAATTGCATAAGGACTCAGCTGAATCTCCCTCCCATCACTTCCCCCATAGGACTCTACTTCCAGCTGAAAAGGAATACCCGAATCCCTGGCAAAGGCTATAATTTTATTTACAAACGTTTTTCGGGGTATGAAGCTATCTCTCATTGATATTACAGCACCTTTATCAAAGTGAACTCCTTCAGTAACCCAAGTAACATCGGCTATTAAGGCATTCTTCACTTGCCAATTTTCATATATAAATCTAATGAGAAAAGGAACTGAACCTCCCCCATGCTCTTCGTAAGTGCTAAAAACCAGTATTCCATCTTCTAAAGTTTCGCATATTCCTAATAAGGTGTATATCCCTATCCTATTGTCCAAATGTGCTGCTTGTAGCCACCCGTTTTCTATAGTAATGTCTTGCTCGAATGAAAGAAGGGTTCCCGTTTGAATTTTTCTTGGGAAATCATGAAAAACATTTCCATTGATTTCTTTTGCCATACATCTTATAGGTCCCGCTTCGTCCCTACCGCTTAACCAAACGCCATCGAGAAGTTCGGGGCCACCGATAGGCACAAGTTGATTTTCATACCTTGCTGTAAAACCGACCGTATCCATGTGCGCAAACACTGCTGTTCTCGGCTTCCCAAAGACCAGAATAATATTGTCATGAAAACCTTCCCCACAGTGGATTTCAGGAGTGACTTTCCAAGTAGATTTTTTTTCTAAAATATATTGAAGAATAAAAGCTGAAATCCTAGATTCATCACCTGAGACGCTATCTAAGTGGAGAATTTCTTTTAATAATTTTGTGAATGGCATAGTTTATGTTAATTATTTTTCTAAATTTCGGGATCAAATTAGTTTTTATTGAAACAATTGAGATAGATGTTTAAAGTTCCCGTAAATTAATATACATTTGTATCATAAACCGAGTAAAAATCTAATAGCAATCAAAATCATTTAAAACACTGAATGTTGTAAAAAATTTTTTATCATGAAAAAAATAATACTATCAACACTACTAGTTGGTGCTTTAGCTGTAGGTGCTAATGCTCAAGACGACTTCAACAAATGGTCTGTAGAGGTTAACGGAGGATTCAACAAACCAATGGCTCCTATGACGCCAGGTTATTTCTCTCCTACGTTAAACCTTGGTCATGCCGATCTTGGGGTCAGGTACATGTTTAATGAAAAATTTGGAACCAAATTAGATTTTGGTTTCGGTAGCTTTAAAAATGCTGCTGACACTCCTGATTTTTCTACGAATTACTACCGTTTGAACCTACAAGGAGTTGCCAACATTGGCAGAATAATGAACTGGGAGACCTTTTCTCAAACTTTCAACCTTTTGGGTCACTTTGGTGGCGGTATAAGCCAGCTTACCCCTCAGGAAAACATGTTTGCTGACGAAAAAGACATGCAGTACAATATGATTACTGGGATGACTTTACAAGTTAAATTGAGTGATCGAATTGCCCTTACTGGAGATGTATCAAATTTCGTTGCAGGTCGTCAATCTGTAGCTTTTGATGGAGCATCTGACATTACACCAGCTACTGACAATGGTTATTACGGAATGAACTCTGTATGGTGGACTGGTACCTTGGGTCTTACTTTCTACCTAGGTGGAAGTGATACACATGCGGATTGGTACATTAGAGAGAGCAAATACGCTACTAAAGACGAGTTGGCTACTCAGATCGGTGAGATCAAAGACATGCTGAAAGACTCTGATGGAGACGGCGTTCCAGATTACTTAGATCAAGAGCCTAACACTCCTGCAGGAGCAAGAGTTAACTCTCATGGTGTAACTATGGATTCTGATGGTGATGGTCTTCCTGATCATTTAGACAAATGTCCATTCGTTCCAGGTCCTGCATCTCTTGAAGGTTGTGCACCTGAAGATACTGAAGAGGTTGATTACTTAGCAAAATCTATAAACGATCAATATGTAAACGTTTATTTTGCTTTTGACAGTTCTAAACCACTTGGATATTCTGCTTCTTCTGCCAACTATGTTGCTAACTTCTTGAAAAGAAACCCTGGTGTTCAGGTAGAAATCAAAGGTTATGCTGATGAGTTAGGACCTGAAGATTATAACATGAAACTTTCTGAAAAAAGAGCGAAATCTGTTTATGATCTAATTATTTCTACAGGAGTTGATGCATCTAGACTTTCTTACAAAGGATATGGTGAAGATACTAGCGTAGACAAATCTTCTACAGATGCCAGACAAATGGCAAGAAGAGTAAGTTTTGAGATCCAATAAATAGGCATCTTTCATAATAATTAAAACCCGATCTTAAAAGATCGGGTTTTTTTGTTTTAACTTTGTCCTACTATGTTTATTCTCAACCAAAACAACTCCATAGCCAATCACTACCTGGCTGAACTTAGAGACGTCCATGTTCAAAAAGACAGGATGCGTTTTAGAAAAAATCTAGAAAGATTAGGTGAAATCTTGGCTTATGAAGTATCCAAAAAACTCCCCTATTCTTCTTCCTCCGTTTCCAGCCCATTTGGTGAAGTAGAGACCCCACTAATCAAACACCAACCAGTAATCATTGCTGTATTAAGAGCTGCAGTCCCTTTTTACCAAGGTGTTTTAAATCTATTCGACCAATCAGACAGCGGATTTATTGGAGCTTATAGAAATGAAGAGGAGGATGGCATTGAGATAAGCTTAAACTATATGGCTGCCCCTGACCTTACGGGCAAAACCGTAATCATGGTGGACCCTATGCTGGCTACAGGAAAGTCTTTTTTAAAAAGCATACAGGCCTTAAAAGAAAATGGCATCCCCAGACAAATTGAGGTAGTAAGTGCCATTGCTGCTCCAGAAGGGATAAAGTATATCCAAGACAACTTAGACCTCCCGCACCGTTTCTGGATTGGGGCCGTAGACGATAAACTTAATCACCAATCTTACATTATCCCTGGGTTGGGGGATGCGGGAGACCTCGCTTTTGGTTCTAAAATTTAATATATTCTTTTAAAATGAGCTATTTAATATTAGCCGTAGGGTTTCTTATCCTATTATTAGGTGGGAAATTCCTTGTCGACGGTGCTTCTGCTATTGCTGCGAGATTAGGTTTAAGTCCTGGATTGATTGGACTCACTATTGTTGCTTTCGGAACTTCCGCTCCAGAGTTATTGGTGAGTGTAACAGCAGCATTAAAAGGTTCAAGTGATATCGCTATCGGAAATGTTATCGGCAGTAATATTTCCAATATCACACTCGTATTAGGAATTAGTGCTATAATATTCCCTATATATATACAGAAAAGCACACTTAAATTAGATTACCCATTTACTTTGATAAGTTCTGTCATGTTCTATATCATGGCATTTAATGGGTTAATTACTTTTTATGAGGGTATAATTTTATTCACCTGTTTCGTCGCACTTAACTGGTACTTTTTCAAAACAATAGAACGTGTAGAATTTTCTGAAGAGGAAGCAATCCAAATGAAAAAACAACCCCCTTGGTTAGCAGTCCTACAACTACTGGGAGGCGCTGCAGGTTTGTACTTTGGTTCAGAATTAGTAGTGGGAAATGCATCATTAATTGCAAGAAATTTCGGTGTAAGTGAAAGGATAATCGGTGTTACCATTATAGCAATTGGAACCAGTCTACCGGAATTGGTTACTTCAGTTTTAGCGGCCATAAAAAAAGAAACTGAAATGGCTCTGGGAAACATTTTAGGAAGTAATATAATGAATGTCTTCTCTATTATTGGGATCACAGCACTGATAAAACCAATTGATGTTGCTACCGATTTTATTTACACTGACTTTGTTTGGATGCTAGGCTTTACAGTCATCCTCCTACCCATTATGCGTATCAATTACAAAATATCTAGGTTAAACGGTGTTGCCTTAATTTTCGGCTATTTGCTATATATTTATTTCATTATCTCATGATTGAGTACCTTATTACCTTTGCAGGGATTTACTTCTTATGCCTTTTTAAATTTGTTGCAGGCCCACTTTTAGGGGCGGCGGCTGGTTATAGTATTCTTGAAATAGTTATAGTGACAGTCTCTGGAATGATGACATCAGTGGTGTTATTCACCTATTTAGGCGACTGGTTTATGCGAAATTGGAATGTCTTAATAAGTAAAAAGCCTAAAAGATTTACCAAAAGGACAAGAAACGTCATCAAGGTTTGGAAAAAATTCGGTATCTGGGGGATAGCCTTACTAACCCCTCTCATTTTGACACCAATTGGTGGCACAGTAGTACTTACATCTTTTGGCATTGCCAAGAAAAAAATCCTTTTAACCATGCTTGTAAGCGCATTGATATGGGCCTTTGTTTTCGGCTTAAGTGTAGAGGAACTATTAAAGATACCTTTCTTGAAGAATTTATTGACATAAAAAAAGGGCTTGAAATTCAAGCCCTTTTTTTATGTCATAATATTTTAATTTACAGAAATGACCTCTGCTTCAAAGCGAATAGGTGTAAATGGCTTGATAAGATCTATCTGCTCTCCTTTACTTACCAAATCTTCTCGAATAGCTGCTGGGAAAATTTGAATTGATTCGTCATAAGCATTAAATGAGGTAGACAATACTTCAATTTTCTGATCAGGCAGTACATCAATTAACGATTCATTCAAAAACGCTAAACCAGAATTCCCTATCGTAACGGAAATAGGTTGATTGCCCGTATAGGACTCGTATACTGGATCATCACTTCCCAATTCAAAAAGCTCAAAATCTACCGAAACATTGCTACCCAATTTAGACTTCGTTTTTGTATCGTCGCCCACGGTAATCGTTCTCACATAGACACCATCTTCAACCTCAGTAAAACCTTCTAGTTGTTCGGATGCGATATAATCAGTTATCATGTTCTCTTCACGTTGAATCAGTTCCTCTTTGGTGTATTTAGCAGCATACTTTAATTTAATCACCAAATTAGAAGAAGGGAGGATCAAGGCTTCGTAACCATAATTACCAAACGCGAGATAGGATGGAGTATAAACTGTTAATTCCTCCCCTACCTTTGCAAGACCAGAAGCATAAGTAATGGCTATTGGCCACAAGCCATCTTGGCTGTATTTAAATATCTTTGGCTCCTTTGTTTCGTCCATATGGGAATCAATCATTTGACCATCTATACTTTTAATTTCGTAGTACACTCCAATATAATCAGCATTAACAAATTGTTCGCCTTCTGGTTTTTCTACTGTTTTGGAATAATAATATCCTGATTGAGACTTAGTCGCAACAATGTTATTAGAGGCAATGTACTGTTCTAAAATAAGATCATCTCTTTCCATCGCTAATTCCAAATCCGATGGAGACTCATCAATACAAGAAGTCATTAAAATAATTAGGCCAAGTAGCCAGGTAAACTTGTTCGTTAAAATCATGGTCAATAATTAATTAAAATTTGGTTTGTTATTTATTTTTAAAATTGAAGTTCATTCTAAGGTTAACTCCCCCGATTGAAAACTGCTGGTCTGCAAAAGTAAGTCCACCTAATGGCAATTTATAAAAAGGCTCAAAGGAAAGGTAAAACTCTTTATTTAACTGGTACTCATAGCCAAACGAAAGGTTCAAAAGTCCAGCTACATCGGTATTGCTTTGCCCAGTTTCGGGAGTAAATACATTACTAAAGCTTTGAACTGAAGGCGTATATTCTAAAGCACCATTAATACTGTTTGCATTGAATAAGGACTGTGCCTGATAGGATTCTACTGTGTTCTGTTTTAAATACACCATGCTAGACAAGCCCGTAATTAAATACAAACCGGTCTGCTTCTTATCATAAAACTTATATTTTAAATTCACTGGAATATCTAGAGAGGCAAAGTTAAGCTGGTAATCTGTATCAATAATATTGCTATTGGATTTTAGACTTTCAGAAGCTGGAGCAGCATCCAGCATGAGGTTTATACTTTGATTATTTTGTGCGCCCATGCTTTGGTTAGCGTAGGCCAACCCCACATCTAATTTTAGTCTTCGGCTCAATGAGATTTCTGACATAATTCCAGCACCTAAATTCATCCCAGACACAGGATTTGAACTTGACTGAGGGCTCACCATTACTCCTAACTTAAAGGACTTTGGAATTTCAGAAACTTCTTTAGGTTCATTTTCAGCACTTGAGGATTTCCATGCATCCACTAAATTTTGGGCATCAGTCTGAGACATTGCCGTGGATTTCTCGGAAGTCCAATCTTTTTCTATGTTTGTCTTTCCTTCAAAATCATTAAAATGCTGAACAATATCTGCCTGAAATTTATCCCATTTATTCGTAAAGGACTTTAGAAATGATGGCGCTAAGTTTTGATCCTTTTCAGGAATGGTTAAAACAGGTTGCCTATTAATTCTACTAAGTCTCTCTCCTGAAGATTCATCAGACGTTGGATTGGGGACATCTCTTTGTTCCGTTTCTGCAATGGCTTTAGAATTGAATTCTGGTGTTAAAGCCTCTTCACTTTTTTTCTTTTCTTCTTTTTTGAAAAATGGCGCTTCCTCGCTAATCACAGCGTCGGCTATTGACTTTACCTTTTGGTCAATTTCTACATGTTTAGGAAAATAAAAGAAAAAGAACAACAAACTTGCCGCTATACCAGCAGTCATAAAAGGCCAATATATAAGCCAAGCTTTCTTTTTTGGCTTAAAATAAGCATCAGAAAACTTATCCCATTCTTTAGGGTCAAAAGGCTCCTCATGTTTGCTGAAGGAGGCTTTAATTTTCTCCGCCAGTTTCTTATCGAACTGCTCCTTCATTTTTTATTTGATTTAATGCGATAATTTTTTCTCTCAATCTCTCCTTTGCCCTGGCCAAATAAGTCCTACAGGTGCTTGATGGTATCCCTAGCTTTTCACTAATTTCGGCATGTTTATATCCTTCGATTTCATACATATTAAAAATGACTCTCAAAATATCAGGTAACTCCTCAAGGCAATTCAATATATCCTCCTTAGATAACTCCTCTATAATATCAGGGTCATAAGTCTCCGCATGTGCTTTATCAATATCCATTACTACCTGATGCTTTAGATTTTTTCGATAATAGTCAACGGAGGTATTTATTATAATCCTGCGGAACCAAGCCTTGAAGGAATTGTCTAAACAAAATTGATCTAGTTTATCAAAAGCCTTCATGTAACTGTCATTTACGATTTCGCATGCTTCCTCTCTATTACCCGAATACCTCAGCGCAATGCTCATAGCATAGCCATAAAAGTGCCTGTAAAGCCTTTCTAGAGATTTTTTATCTCGCTTTTGTGCTTCTTGTATGAGATCTTTCTCCAAAAGCTTCTGTTTTACTGGGTAGATTCAAAACCCATACGTTACCAAATCAAAAAACGCTACAATACTTGCTGAAATTTTATTTAATTCCGATTATTTATCTAAAAATCATTTCTACGAATTCGGGTACCAATTGAGTCCAGCCTTATTTATGGAATTGAAATGGTTGAAAATTAGCATCTTGAAACATTGTAATAGAATTACACATTATAAACAAAATCAAGGGCTGATGCGTGTATAGGTATAGCCTTTCCTATCGGTATCTCTCAGGAGCAGGTTAGGCCTTAACCTAAATATATATTGATACAAATCAGGAACAATACAAAGTCCTTTTGCATGATAAACTTAATCTGTCTATTTTTAATACCTATTAAATAACAATAATTGCAAATTTAGCGTTTAAATTGCTGATCATTTATGACTAAAGAAATGAAATATTTCCTATTGCTCGTTTTTCTTTTAGGCAGTTCTTTCCCTTTATTGGCGCAAGAGGAAGAATCTGGAGACTACGACTATGACAAAGAAGTTCTTTTTGGTATAAATAAAAACACCAATGGAGGATTGATTGGCGGCATTAGCTTAAAAATTGGATCTAGAATAGATGACAATCTATTTCAGTTTTTCAATTTAGAATTGGCCAATGTTAAAAACCCTAAAGAGGTCAGGTATCCAACTCCATTGGGTAACACCTATATTTTCGGAAAATCCAATTATCTCTATGCTATCCGGCCTCAGTATGGCAGGGAAATAATAACATTTAAAAAAGCGCCGCATCAAGGGGTACAAATTTCCCTCTTGACAGCCATTGGTCCTACCATTGGTCTTCTTGCTCCTTATTATATAGAATATGCAACTAGTCGAACCGAAACTAGGCGTGAGCCATATGATCCAACTGTACATCAAAGTATATTTAACATTCTAGGTCCAGGTAGGCTATTTGAAGGAATCGGGGAATCGGAAATTGCCTTTGGTGCAAATGCCAAAGCGGCTATTAATTTTGAATTTGGTTTTTTAAAGTCAAACGTAACAGGTCTGGAACTAGGCTACCAATTTGAGGGTTTTACCAAAGAGATTCCCTTAATGCCTACTACTGAGAACAGGCAGGTCTTCCAATCTGCCTATGTCACCCTTTACTATGGGTTTAGAAGGTAGAGAGTTAGGTACTCATTTGGGTTAACTCATATTAATGACTAATTTTGAACGGACTTAAAAACCCGATATGATAGAATTACCGGTAATTTCTGAAGAACAAACCAAAAGAAAAAAACCCAACTGGTTAAGGGTAAAACTACCTGTGGGAAAAGAATATGCGCATGTTCGCAAATTGGTGGACGAGCACAAACTGCATACCATATGTGAAAGTGGCAATTGTCCTAATATGGGAGAATGCTGGGGCGCTGGCACTGCCACCTTTATGATTTTGGGCAATGTATGTACCAGGTCATGCTCATTCTGCGCTGTAGCTACAGGCAGGCCTCCTGAGTACGATGAAGACGAACCTAGAAGGGTAGCGGAGGCCATAAAACTAATGCAGGTAAAACACGCTGTAATCACTTCTGTTAATAGAGATGAGCTTAAAGACAAAGGAGCAGACATTTGGTACAGAACAGTTGCTGAAACTAAAAAAAGCTCTCCTGAAACGACTATTGAGACGCTCATCCCAGATGTAAAGGGAAACTGGGAAGCATTGTATAGGATGATAAGTCCTGGACAAGAAGTAGTCTCTCACAATGTAGAGACTGTTGAAAGGCTCTACAGAAGAGTGCGCCCACAAGCCAAATACAATCGGTCTCTGGAGCAAATCAAGCTGACTAAGGAATATGGTAAACGTACGAAAACGGGTATAATGCTCGGCTTGGGAGAAACACAGGATGAAGTCCTTAAAGCCATGGATGATTTGGCTGCTCATGGTTGTGATATTTTAACATTGGGCCAGTACCTTCAGCCTACCAAAATGCACATCGAAGTTGCTGAATTTATACATCCAGACCAATTTGATGCCTACAGGGAAGAAGGACTGAAAAGAGGCTTAAAGTATGTAGAATCAGGACCGCTCGTTAGGTCTTCGTATCACGCAGAGAGACATGTTAATGTTTAACGATCTATCTTTCAATAATCCGGGGCTAAATGCATGTTATTTAGTCCTGGGTTAGGATTTTTTTAGGTATAAAAAAGAAAATGGCTAATTTTTTGTATCTTTTGACTGTCTATTACTTACCAATTAATTGGATTTTAAACCTGCATTAAAATGACTTTTACCAAATCATTACTATTAGTAATAATCTCCGCAGTATTTTTCAACTGTTCTTCTAAAACACTTGGTGGACTTACCAAGGAAGAGTACAAATCTTGGAAACAGCAGAAAAAGGAAATGAGCATTGAAGCTTTCAAGGCACTAGTAGAAGAAAAGGCTAAACTGGTACAAGAAAACTTTACACTGACAGAAAAATCAGCTCATCTTGAGCAAAAAATAACCAGTAAGGAAGACGAGATTGATCGATTGGCACGTCAAGTGATTAGCTTAAGTACCCAATCAAATCAAGCGTCTGAGGGTAATTTAGAATCCACCTCCGATGAATGGCAAACTGGTGTAGCATTTAAAGTACAGTTGGCTGCCTTCGATGAATTAGACCTGAGAGACCTTACTGAAAATGGAAGTGACCTGAAAATAATTGATGAAGATGGGTACATAAAATACGTTTTAGGTCAGTTTAGAGATTATAAAATGGCCGATCAGTTTAAGAAAAAGTTAAGAAGAATAGGTGTAAAGGAAGCTTGGATTGTTCCCTACAAAGATGGCAAGAGAGTAGCGCTTAAGGAAGTTCTCTCCGAGGCAATCGACTAAACGGTAAGGAACTCAATTCATGGACTTTAAGTAAATCATTCAATTTTTATTAGAATTATTAAGGTGCATTTTTAGTTGAATCGCCTGTTTGTTTTGTAATTTACACCCCATGGACTTTAGATGGAAACATAAAAACAAGGCAAATTCCGAATTAGTTGAACACCTTAGCAATGAAATCAACGTTAACCCAACATTGGCAAACGTATTGGTGAATCGCGGTATTGGCGATTTCCAACAAGCAAAAGATTTTTTCCGTCCAGATTTAGACAAGCTTCATGATCCTTTCCTGATGAAGGATATGGACGCAGCTGTACAGCGACTACACCAAGCCATAGAGAACAACGAGAAAATCCTTGTCTATGGCGATTACGATGTGGATGGCACCACTTCAGTAGCCTTATTTTATAGCTTCATTAAATCATTTTATGACAATGTAGCTTTTTATATACCTGACAGGTATAAGGAAGGTTATGGCATTTCTGAAAAAGGGGTTCATTTTGCTGCAGAAAACAATTTCAGCCTTGTCGTATCACTAGACTGTGGGATCAAGGCCATGGAAAAAATCGCATTGGCCAATGATTTAGGTGTGGATTTCATTATTTGCGACCACCATACACCCGGTGAAACACTTCCCAAAGCCATTGCCGTTTTAGACCCAAAAAGAAAAGACTGCCCCTATCCATTCAAAGAATTAAGCGGTTGCGGCGTGGGTTTCAAGCTTGTCCAGGCCTACACTACATTTTCAGGTAAAAACGAAGTCAATTTATATGCTTTCCTAGACTTATTGGTGATTAGTATTGCTTCTGACATCGTTCCTATCTCAGGGGAAAATAGAATTCTAGCCTATTTCGGGCTTGAAAGATTGAACAATAAACCAAGACCCGGAATTAAAGCCCTCATACTTAAAGGGAAATTAGAAAAAGACATTACCATTACAGATATTGTTTTCAAAATTGGGCCTAGAATTAATGCTTCGGGAAGATTGGAACATGCCAAGGCATCTGTAGAGCTGCTGATTTCAAAAGACCTGGACGAAGCAATCAGAAGAGCAGAACTTGTAGAGGATGTCAATGCTGCTCGAAAGAATTTTGATGAAAATATTACCAGGGAAGCATTGGAAATGATCGAAACCAGGGAACTGGAGGGGGATTTCAAAAGCACTGTCTTATTTAAGGAAGACTGGCACAAAGGAGTTATTGGTATCGTGGCCTCAAGATGTATAGAAAAGTACTATAGACCTACAATCATACTCACTGAGTCAAACAACAAAGCTACTGGCAGTGCTCGATCTGTAATAGATTTCAATATCTATGATGCCATTGAAGAATGTAGTGACTTATTGGAGCAGTTTGGTGGACACAAATATGCGGCAGGGTTAACGCTTTCGGTTGATAATGTTCCGGCCTTCCAGGCAAAATTTGAAGCGGTAGTGAGTGAAAGGGTTAGTGAAATACACATGAAACCAATTCTAGAGGTGGATGATGAATTGATACTGGATCAAATCAATTATAAATTTTACAATATATTAAAGCAAATGACTCCTTTCGGCCCAGGGAATCCTGAACCCGTTTTTTGCGCTAACCAAGTTTTTGCAGAAAATGTTCGTGTTTTAAAGGACAAACACCTGCGATTTGAACTCATTCAGGATGGGCAAAGCACCAGGCCAATTTGTATCGGATTCGGTTTTGCAGCGTATTACGAGTTATTAAATAGTAAAATGCGTTTTAACATCGCATTTGAAATTAGAGAAAATACGTTTAGAAATACCAGTAGTTTGCAGCTTTACGTAAAGGATATCAAATTTGACTAACCATGATATTAAAAGCAGAGCATTTAATAAAGATATACAAGAAAAAGAAAGTAGTAAACGATATTTCCGTTGAAGTAGGTCAGGGAGAAATTGTAGGGCTTTTGGGACCAAATGGTGCTGGAAAAACCACCTCATTTTACATGATAGTGGGGCTGGTAAAGCCAAACGGAGGTACTGTCTATCTGGACAACCAAGACATCACGCCGCTACCCATGTACAAAAGAGCTAAATTAGGTATTGGTTACCTTGCACAAGAAGCCTCAGTTTTCAGAAAGCTAACGGTGGAAGAAAACATAATGGCTGTTTTGGAAATGAGTAATACCCCTAAGAAAGAGCAGAAGGAAAAGGTAGAAGAATTACTTGAAGAGTTTAGCCTCACTCATGTGAGAAAAAACCTAGGAATGGTGTTATCAGGCGGTGAAAGAAGAAGGACAGAAATTGCCAGAGCTTTATCTGTGGATCCAAAATTTGTATTACTTGACGAACCGTTTGCTGGGGTAGATCCTATTGCTGTGGAAGAAATACAAACCATTGTGGCCAAGCTAAAAAACAAAAACATAGGCATACTCATCACTGACCACAATGTGAATGAAACCTTATCTATTACCGACCGTGCCTACCTAATGTTTGAGGGAAAACTCTTAAAAGCAGGAACAGCAGAAGAGCTCGCCGCAGATGAGCAAGTAAGAAAAGTTTATCTGGGTAAAAATTTCGAGCTGAAAAGGAAAATTTAAAACGGACCGAACCTCCACTATGGAATTGATCAATACTTTCATGACCTGGATCCTAAAGAATCGCATAGGCCAGATCGAAAAATTCAAAAATAACCCGCTAGAAACCCAAAGAGAAATTCTTTTCAAGCTGATACATACAGCCAAAAGAACTGAATTTGGGAAAAAGTATAATTTTGAGAAAATTTCCGCATACGAAGATTACAATCAGTGGGTACCTGTACACGACTATGAAGCCCTAAAGCCCTATATAGAACAAACCATGAAAGGCCAGCAAAATGTGATCTGGCCAACACCTATTCATTGGTTTTCCAAATCCTCTGGTACCACTTCTTCGAGGAGCAAATTCATCCCTGTTTCTCCCGAAAGCCTGGAAGATTGCCATTTTAAGGGTGGCAAAGACATGCTTTCTCTATACATCAATAATTATCCTGAGACAAAATTATTTACAGGTAAAAGCCTGACCATAGGAGGAAGCCTTCAAACCAACAATCTTGATTATAATGACGACAGTTTCTCTGGAGACATCTCTGCTGTCATCATGAGAAACCTACCCAAATGGGCCCAAATGGCCAGAACTCCTAGTCTTGAAGTGGCTTTAATGAGTGAGTGGGAGAATAAAATAGACAAGATGGCTGACGAAACCATAAAAGAAAATGTTACCAGCCTAACCGGAGTTCCTACATGGACGATGGTATTGATAAAAAAAGTTCTTGAAAAAACCGACAGCAAAAACATTTTAGAGGTTTGGCCTAACTTGGAAGTCTTCTTTCATGGTGCCGTAGCTTTTGGCCCCTATAAAAATATCTTTGAAAGCCTTATTCCTTCTCCAAATATGCATTATATGGAGACTTATAATGCCTCTGAGGGATTTTTCGGTATTAAAGACCAAAAAGATTCAGATGAGTTGCTTTTAATGCTAGACTATGGGATTTTTTATGAATTCATCCCGATGGAAGAAATAGAAAGGGAGCACCCTAATATCATCCCCCTTGACAAAGTGAAGGAAGGTAAAAACTACGCCTTGCTGATATCTACAAATGCAGGTCTTTGGAGATATAAAATCGGTGACACCGTGAAGTTCACTTCTACAAATCCTTATAGAATTAAAATAAGTGGGCGAACCAAACATTTTATCAATGCCTTTGGGGAAGAATTGATCGTGGAAAATGCGGAAAAAGCGATGGAGATCACCTGCAAAGCTACCGGCGCCGCCATCAGCAACTTTACGGCGGCACCTGTGTATTTTGGTGAAAATCATGAGCAAGGTACACATGAATGGATCATTGAGTTCGTTAAGTTGCCTACTAACAAAGACGATTTTCTCCAAAGGTTAGATCAGGAATTAAAGAATGTAAATTCCGACTATGAAGCCAAACGGTACAAGGACATGGTCTTGAAACTACCGATTCTTCATTTTGCTTCTGAAGGAATATTTGAAAAATGGCTCAAATCAAAGGGACGCTTGGGTGGCCAAAACAAAGTTCCTAGACTTTCTAACAACCGAGAACACATTGATGAAATCCTGAAGTTTCTATAAACGCCGGTTAAAGCTTAGCTTATTAGCCACAAACGGTTACAGATTAAACGAAAAATAATCATTGATTTAGCCCACATTTCTACTTCACAAATGCCGCTACTGCCATTGGTTGAATAAACCAAATAAGATTCTATTTTTGGGATAGATAGAAGTGCAAAACAGATAGCGATTAATCCTGAAATTTTGCTGAATATCAGTCAAAAATGGCCTCCACTTCTCGGATTTGAGGAATGAAAAAAACAAGAAGTATTTATCCACATTTCGAACATGTTATCCACATGCCTATAATAATAACCCCTAAATTCCTTATTATAAGCACATTAACGTTTATTAGAAACTGACGAAATTGTGGAAAACTTGAAAAAACAATATTATTTACAAAATAATCTAAGCCCAATGGGTGGATAACCATGTGTTCAGAATTTTATTTTAAAAGCTTCCATTTACTCCTTACTTTTAGCAGCTTCCCAGTAAGCATCCATTTCTTCCAAACTCATTTCAGACAAGGTTTTACCAGAGGATTTCACCTCATTTTCCAAGTATTGAAACCTGAATATAAATTTTCTATTTGTCCTCTCCAATGCCTCTTCCGGATTAACCCCAATAAACCTTGAATAGTTAATCAAGGAAAACATCAGGTCTCCAAATTCTTTCGTCGCTTCTTCCTTATTTACTGGCTGTTCATTTGTGGCATCAAAATTTTCACGAAACTCTGCCAATTCCTCTTCTACTTTTTCCCAAACCTGATGCTTTTCCTCCCAATCAAATCCTACCCCCCTGGCTTTTTCTTGGATACGCATGGCTTTTATCAAAGCGGGCAATGACTTCGGCACTCCTCCAAGTACACTAGTATTTCCTTTTTCTTTAAGCTTGATTTTTTCCCAATTTTGTTTTACCTCTTCTTCATCTTCAACATTCGTATCTCCATAAATATGAGGGTGTCTTCTAATCAATTTTTCATTAAGCTGCTCGATTACCTTTGCAATATCAAAAGCACCTTTTTCATCTCCTATACGCGCATAAAAAACGATGTGCAATAAAATGTCCCCCAGTTCTTTACTTATTTCTTCTAAATCATTGTCCAATATAGCATCCGAAAGCTCAAAAGTTTCTTCGATTGTCAAATGCCTTAAGCTCTCAATGGTTTGTTTTTTATCCCACGGGCATTTTTCACGGAGTTCATCCATGATCGTCAATAGTTGGTCAAAGGCTGCAAGTTGCTTTTTTCTTTTGTCTGGATTAATCATAAAAAGAGAGGAAACTTATATTTCGGTATGAACGTTTTGAAAGTAATACGTAAATTTGCAGAAATAAAATTGATATGACAACCGTATATTTAACATTGGCATTCGTGGCATTATTTTTCATTTTGATGTCTGTGAGGTTAATTTTCCTAAAAAACGGACAATTCAAAGGAACATGCGCCTCTCAAAATCCCTATCTAAATAAGACAGGAGAAACTTGTGGCTATTGTGGCAAAAAAGTAGATGACGCAAGTTCTTGCGGAAATCCCGACAATGAAGTTGACAAGGTGATGGCAAAATTCAAATAACCATATCCACCAAATACTAATTTTTATAACCTTCCATTAAATTCTTTAAATGGCATTAATTAAATCGATTTCCGGTATTAGAGGAACTATTGGCGGAAAACCTGGTGAGGGACTTTCTCCTTTAGACATAGTGAAATTTTCAGCAGCCTATGGGGCGTGGGTTTTAGAAAACTCACCCAATAAGAAAATTGTTTTGGGCAGAGATGCCAGAATCTCTGGAGAAATGGTTTCCCAATTGGTAGCCAGCACCCTTCAAGGTTTAGGACTACATGTAATAGACCTGGGACTAAGCACTACCCCCACGGTAGAATTAGCCGTACCAAGAGAAAATGCAGGTGGTGGAATCATCATTACAGCCAGCCATAATCCTATTCAATGGAATGCGCTTAAGCTTCTCAACGCTCAAGGGGAATTTATTTCGGACATTGAGGGTAAAGAAGTACTGGACAAAGCTGAAAAAGGAGATTTCACTTTTGCAGAAGTACGCAAACTTGGGAAATATACCCAAAGAGAAGATTATCTTGATATCCACATTCAACATGTGCTCGATTTGGCACTAGTGGACAAAGAAGCCATCGCTGCTAGAAAATTCAAAGTAGTCATCGATTGCGTGAATTCATCCGGAGGTCTAGTAGTTCCAAAGTTACTCACCGCACTAGGAGTGGAAGTAATTGAAGAAATGTATTGCGAACCAAACGGTGATTTTCCTCACAACCCTGAACCTTTGCCTGAACACCTTAGGGACATTTCCTTGAAGTTGGAAAATGGAAATTTCGACCTCGGTATAGTTGTGGACCCAGATGTTGACCGACTTGCATTTTTAAATGAAGACGGCAGCTTTTTCGGGGAGGAATATACCCTCGTTGCTGTAGCTGATTATGTATTGTCTCATCAGAAAGGAAACACCGTTTCTAATCTTAGTTCAACAAGAGCGCTTAGAGACGTAACTGAACGCCGTGGGGGAGAATACCACGCCTCTGCAGTGGGCGAGGTAAATGTAGTCACCAAAATGAAAGAGACAAATGCAATAATAGGTGGTGAAGGCAATGGAGGAGTAATTTATCCTGAGTCTCATTATGGAAGAGATGCATTGGTAGGCATTGGATTATTCCTTACTCACTTAGCGAAATTCGGCAAGTCAGCCAGTAGATTAAGGGCTACTTATCCAGGCTATTTTATCTCAAAAAACAAAATTGAGCTTACACCTACTATCAATGTAGACAGCATCCTGGAAAAAATTCAACGCAAATATCAAAATTACCCTGTCAATACTATTGATGGCGTAAAAATAGAATTTGAAAAAGAATGGGTTCACCTTAGAAAATCTAATACCGAACCAATTATTCGAATTTATTCAGAATCAGGGACATCTGCTACGGCCGATCATTTGGCAAATAAAATTATCTTAGACATCAAAGAAATAATCTCGGAGTAATAATTTCTGATTATTTTATTCTGTATGACAATGAAATCAGCACCTATATATTTTGACAACGCCGCGACCACTCCAATGGATGAACGGGTGCTTGAAGAAATGTTGCCCTATTTTAAAAATAATTTTGGCAACCCTTCTTCTGTTCATAGTCATGGCCGAAATGCAAGAGAAACCTTAGAAAAAGCCAGAAAAAAAATTGCAAGTCTTCTAAATACCAGCCCTGGAGAAATCGTTTTTACCTCAGGAGGAACTGAAGCCGACAACACAGCTATATGTGGTGCCATTGAAACTTATCGCATAAAGCATATCATCACCTCTCCTATTGAGCATCATGCTGTTTTGCATGTAGTAGAACATGAGGTAAAAGAAAAAAACATCCGGCTAAGTTTACTTGAATGTGATGCTGAAGGAAATCTAAATATGGATCAGCTTGCCTTACTGTTAGAAAAAGAGCCTAATAGTTTGGTTAGCCTAATGCATGGCAATAATGAAATTGGAAACTTAAACGATATTGAAAGAATAGCTGCCTTGTGTAAACAGCATGGCAGCTATTTTCATTCTGATACTGTACAGACTATGGGACATTACCCCATAGACTTGAAAGCCCTTCCCATTCATTCCCTCTCCGGATCTGCGCATAAGTTTCATGGCCCTAAAGGAGTTGGATTTATCTATATTAATAAAACAAAAAAAATAAATCCATTCCTACTTGGTGGTGGGCAAGAAAGAAACAATAGAGGGGGTACGGAAAATATTGCTGGGATAATTGCCATGGCCAAAGCACTTGAATTGGCGTTGGACGAACAAGATTCGCATACAATGGAAATTATTCAACTAAAAACTTATCTTAAAAGTGAATTGGAAAAAAACATTCCTGGTGTTGCTTTCAATGGGCTGTCTGGTAACCTTGATAAGAGCTTATATACCGTACTTAATGTAAGTTTCCCTCCTTCAGATAACAATCAAGGTATGTTATTATTCCATCTTGACCTGGAAGGGGTTTCAGCTTCGGGAGGCTCTGCCTGCTCAAGTGGCGCCCGTCTTGGCTCGCATGTTCTAAATGCGTTAGGAGCAGATCCTTCAAGAGAAAACGTCAGGTTTTCACTCAGCAGATTCAATACTAAAGCTGAAATAGACCAGGTAGTAAAAATACTAGCCGGCTTGTACCAGGCTTAGTAATCCGTCTTATTGCAGCTAAAAATAGCTATAACCTGATGAGTGCCTGTATAAAACCCAATTGAATGTGCTGGTTTAAAAAGGTAACTTTGCCAAGTCTACGTTTCCTCCAGATAAAATAATCCCCACTTTCTGCCCTTCAAATAAGCTTCTGTTTTTTAGCACTACCGCCAAAGGCACAGCACAACTCGGTTCTATCACAATTTTCATTCGCTCATAGATCAGCTTCATTGCCTCAATGATTTCGGCATCACTCACAGTTAATATGTCGTGGACATGTTTAGAGATAATGTCAAAATTTATTTCTCCGAGAGAAGTCAAAAGACCATCAGCAATCGTTTTCGGCTTTTCCATAGGGATTCTATATCCTGCGATAAAGGACCTTCTGGCGTCATCTGCTCCTTCAGGTTCTGCACCTATGACCTTGGTATTAGGAGAATAAAAACTTGTCGCCAAAGCAGTACCTGCCAATAATCCGCCTCCACCCACAGGCGTCAACAAGGCATCAAGTAAATAGCCAGCATCAGATATTTCCATTGCGCAGGTAGCTTGCCCCTCTATAACATCAAGATGTTCATAAGGAGGAATAAATATCGCCCCAAATCCCTTCACCACATCCTTCAATCCTTCTTCCCTTGCCTGAAGATTAGGTTCACATTCGATTACTATTCCACCATACCCTTTTACGGCCTGCTTTTTCACTTCAGGGGCATTGGATGGCATCACAATATAGGCTGGAATTTTTGTGACCTGAGCGGCACGTGCCAGAGCTGCCGCATGGTTACCAGAAGAATGCGTTGCAACACCTTTTTCACGTTTTTTTTCAGGCAATTTAAGGACAGCATTGGCAGCACCTCTTGCTTTAAAAGCACCTACCTTTTGAAAATTTTCACACTTAAAAAACAAACTACATCCTGCCATTTGATTAATGGCAACAGAATGCAATACCGGTGTTCGGTGAACCATATGATCGATTCTTTCTCTTGCATCTCTGATACTTATAGATGAAATATTTGGGCGAGTCTCCATATATCAAAATTGCATATATTCTTATTCATAGACAATAAAACAAGCTTGTATTACTAAGGTCAAGAAAAATGAAATCTATCCTTTTGCTGCAAACTAAATTTCCTATCTTGAAAATTATTTCAAATCACCCATTTATTATATCCAAATAATATGTCAATCAAAGGTCTGGAATTTCATCCAATAATGGGAGAAAGCCTAAATGATAGCAATACCATTTTGATGGACATGAGCGAGAACAATTTTGCCCTAAAGCAATTGGATCTGCTAGACACTTCCGCTTTTGAAGCCTACATTACTGGGCTATTAAAGCAAAATAAAAAAAGGTTTGGCATCGGAGGCTATTTAGAAAAACGAAATATTTACCAAAGAAGCAAGGTTTTTGAGGATGCAGCTGATTCAAAATTCCGAAACATTCACTTAGGGATTGATATTTGGGCAATTTCTGACAGCCCTGTTTATTGTCCGGAGCAAGGGGTAATTCACAGCTTTCAGGACAATAAAGGTTTTGGCAATTATGGTCCAACAGTTATTCTTGAACATTTCCTAGAAGGGGAAATGATCTACAGCCTATATGGACATTTGAGTGTAAAGGACTTAAATGACTTAAAAATTGGACAAACAATCAAAAGAGGAGAAAAAATAGGACACCTGGGATCTTCACTAGAAAATGGCAACTGGCCTGCTCATCTTCACTTTCAAGTGATCAGAAATCTGGGAAATAATTCAGGTGATTATCCAGGCGTTTGTTCCTATTCAGAAAAAGAAAGGTATTCAGAAAATTGTCCGGATCCAGCTTCATGGCTTGGTTTACATGCCAATATTATATATTGAAAAATTTAAGATGAATTCAATTATTAAAGAAATAAGTACTTTACGAAAACAGCTTCACCAAGCACCTGAGGTCTCAGGGAAGGAATTAAATACATCTAATAAAATCAGAACCTTTTTTGAAGGTCTATTCCCAGATGAAATTGTTAACGATTTAGGGAGATATGGTTTGGCCATCGTTTTTAACGGAAAAGAGAAAGGGCCAACAACATTGATACGAGCAGAACTTGATGCCTTACCAATTTTAGAGAACAACAGTTTCTCCTATAAAAGTATAATTGATGGGGTTGCCCACTCCTGTGGACATGATGGTCATATGGCTATCCTTTGTGGAGTAGGATTAATTTTAGCTAAAAGAAGACCTCAATACGGAAGGGTTATCTTGTTATTTCAGCCATCAGAAGAGACTGGTATGGGAGCGGCACAGGTTATCAACGCTCCTAATTTCCAAAATATCAAACCTGATTATGCTTTTGCTTTGCACAACTTACCTGGTTATGATTTAGGAGAAGTAGTATTGAAAAAAGGAGCTTTCACTGCAGCATCCAAGGGAATGATCGTCAAACTAAAAGGCAGAACCAGTCATGCTGCTCACCCAGAGAATGCGATAAGCCCTGCTAATGCCATGTGCGAATTGATTTCAAGCCTCCAAAAGCTACCTACAGATATTCAAGCGTTTTCATTGGTTACAGTGATTCATGCACAACTTGGAGAAGTAGCTTTTGGCACCACTCCTGGGGCAGCCACTGTTATGGCCACGCTTAGGACATTTGACAATGTAGTCATGCACACATTGACAGAAAGTGCCATTTCCCTTGCCAAACAAATATCGCGTTTCCATGGTTTGGAATGCAGTATAAGCTTCACAGAAGAATTCCAAGTGGTGGAGAATGATCCTGAAGCCCATGAACTAGTCGATGGGGCGGTTACGAAACTAGGCCTTAATAAAAAGGATTCCCACACTCCTTTCAGATGGTCAGAGGACTTTGGCGCACTATCAAGCACTACCAAAAGCATGCTATTTGGCTTAGGTGCTGGTAAAGCGCACCCTCAGTTGCACGAAAACAGTTATGATTTCCCAGATGAACTACTACCCATCGGAGTTGATTTGTTTAATACAATTATAGAGAAACTAAACCACTAAAATGATGGAGCACACTTCTTACATTGAAATTAGTAAAAGTGCCTATAGCAATAATATTAGGTTTATAAAGAGTCAAATAGGAGCAAATGTCACCATCTCTTCAGTCATTAAAGGCAATGCCTATGGTCACGGTATAGAAAACACAGTAAAGATTGCTGAAAGTGTAGGCATCCGACATTTTAGTGCTTTCAGCACAGATGAGGCGGTCAGGGTTCAAAAATCTTCCACTAAAAATAGCCAGGTAATGATCATGGGAATGGTGGAAAATGAAAATTTACCCTATTTAATTGAGAATGAAATCAGTTTCTATGTTTTCGAAATGGATCGATTAGAAGCTGCCGTACATAAAAGCAAAGTATTAGGAAAGAAAGCATTGATTCATATAGAGGTAGAGACCGGTTTTCATAGAACAGGTTATGAATGGGACGAAAAAGAAAAACTACTAGAATACCTAAAAGAGAATAGTAATCATTTTCAGCTTTGCGGACTGTGCACCCACTATGCTGGTGCTGAAAGTGTCGCCAATTATGTTCGGGTACAGAATCAAATTAAACGATACAATGAATTTAAAAATTGGTTCAATGCCAATGGTATTCATTTTGATCGTTACCACACTGCTTGTTCAGCAGCCTCATTTAGTTACCCTGAAACCATTATGGACATGGTAAGGATTGGGATTGCCCAATATGGCTTTTGGCCAAGTCAGGAAACCTACATGTTTAAGTTCAAGCAACTCGCTCCCAATAAAAAGAATCCATTAAAAAGACTTATCAGCTGGAAAAGTAGCATAATGAGTCTTAAAAAAATTAAAATCGGAGATTTCATAGGCTATGGCAATAGCTATATGGCCGCTAGAGACATGACCATAGCCCAAGTTCCTGTTGGTTATTGTCATGGATTTGGTAGAAGCCTCAGTAACTTAGGTAAAGTGCTAATCCATGGGAAAACACTGTCTGTAGTGGGAAATGTCACAATGAACTCAATCTCGGTAGACGTCACAGACTTAAAGAACGTAAAAAAAGGGGATGAAGTGGTCATCATCGGCCGCCAAAAAAGAAATGAAATCACTGTTGCTTCATTTGGAGAATCAACCCAACAGGTAAATTATGAGTTGTTGACCAGGCTTCCAAAAGACATTCCAAGAAAAATCGTAACATAAAGTCCCCTAATAAAATCTGTGATTTCAATCCACCCATTATTATTCGCAGATTTTTGTCTGGTAGAATCGACTTAGTATATGGACAATAGGTAAATTTCATTGACAATATGAAAAGGAATTTTTCATATGCTCGAGTCAATTAAAATTTACTTTATAGCAAGCTAGCCCGTCGAGATAGGGGCAAAATTTGACAAGGTTTCAAATAAATTTTATTGTAGGATAACTCCTTGATTTCAAGTTATCAAGAAAAAAAATCTAGCCAAACTATTTTTAGAACAGTGTTTGTGGTGTCTTACATAAATGAAGGATATATCAATCCGATATGTGAAACTAAACAATGAAATAAAATGAATTTCGACTTTAAAACAAGCCTAATTCTTCTAATAATAGTTTTCTGCTTTTCTTGTAATTCAGAACCTATCGAACTTTCAGACCATGATTGGAAGGTGACCGACCTCACAGGCTCTGCGGCTACCAAAAAGGAATTATCAAAGCTTTCTTTACTCTTCAAGGAAGATAAAAAAATCGGTGGTTTTGCAGGTTGTAATAACTACCGAGGTGGGGCCACTTATAATCAAGAACAGATAAAATTTTCTACACTCTATTCAGACAACAGCTCTTGTGAGAACGATGAAATTGAGCAACGGTTTTTATCGAATCTTGAATCTAGCAAAAAATACACTTACAATGCCGGAAATCTAATTCTACAAGATGAGAGTGGCAATATCCTCATAGAATTGGAACAAATATAACTCCGAATTCCAGACACCTAAAAGGAAGCAAATCCCTTTTAGTGTGAGTGTGGAGACAAGAAAGCCCTAACTATTCACTTGATTGAATAGATGGGGCTTTCTTATTTAGCTTCGAATGCAATTTACTTAAATGGGTCTAATTGAAGATAATCGTTCGGTTTCCGACCACCTGTACTTTCCGTGCTAAATGATATTTTATGGCTTTGGACAGTACTACTTTCTCTACGTCTTGACCTATTTGCACCAGGTCTTCTACTGTATTGTGGTGACGAACGCGGGCAACATCCTGTTCAATTATAGGTCCTGCGTCCAGCTCTTCCGTTACATAGTGAGCTGTGGCTCCAATGATCTTTACCCCACGCTTATAAGCCGCATGATAGGGCTTAGCTCCTACGAAAGCTGGTAAAAAGGAATGGTGAATATTAATGACATTGTTAGGAAAATGATTTACAAAATTCCCAGACAAAATCTGCATGTATCTTGCTAGCACCACAAAGTCAATCTTATTTGCTACCATCAATTCAAGCTGCTTTTTCTCCTGGTCAGCCTTATTCTCCTTGGTAACCGGGAGATGATAAAAAGGTATACCAAATGCCTTTACCACAGGCTCCAAATCTGGATGATTAGAAATGACCAGTGGAATTTCAACATCAAACTGACCGGAATAATATCGACTTAAAATATCAAAAAGACAGTGAGAGAGTTTTGAAACAAAAAGTGCCATTCTTGGCTTAGGGAAGTTGAATGAAAGCGAACATTCCATTTCAAATTGTTGGCCTACCTTTGCCTTAAACTCCTCCAAAATATGGTCTTTAGCTATATCAAAGGTATCCAATTCCCACTCAGCTCTCATAAAAAAATCACCTAAATCATCGTCAACATGCTGATCTACTGCTAAAATATTGCCATTGTTTTCATATAGAAACTGGGAAACGGCTGCTACAATCCCTTTATTGTCATTACATTGTACGATTAAAATTGCTGTATGCATTATTTATTTAAGGTAAAATTTTTAATGTTTCATTTAATTATACCGTGAGTCATTAGTCTAACAGTGCTGCTATATCTTCTTGGTTTAGGCTTTTAATGAAGCTTTCCTCGTTACTTATCAGCTCTCCTGCAAGCGCCATTTTCCGCTCTTGGAGGGCCATTATTTTTTCTTCTACTGAATCCCTGGTAATGAACTTGTAAATAATAACCTTATTTTTTTGTCCAATACGATGCGCTCTATCAATTGCTTGGGCTTCTACTGCAGGATTCCACCAAGGATCTAGTAGGAAAACGTATTCCGCCTTGGTCAAATTAAGACCTACTCCCCCGGCTTTTAAGGAGATCAGAAAAACTTTTATATCAGGATTCTCCTGAAAAGAAGCCACTTGTTTTTGCCGATCTACTGTGGCTCCATCAAGGTAGGCAAAGGGTATTTTCTCTTCTTCTAGAAATGATTTTACAATACTCAGGTGGCGAACAAATTGACTAAAAATCAATACTTTGTGCCCTTCACTTACAGTAGATTTCACCATGTGTGAGACATCTTCCAATTTCCCAGAGTCGCCTTTATAATTTTCATCAGCCATTTTGGGATGATTGGCCATTTGCCTTAATTGTGTAAGTCCGCGCAACAGTGTTAGGGATTTTTGAGATTTGCCTGGCAAACTTGCTTCATCAATTATTTTCTCTCTGAAATAATTTTTCACTTCCTCATATGCCTGTTCCTGGTCAGGTGTCATTGTAGAATATTTCACATTGATCACCTTCTCAGGAAGATCAGTTGCGACCTGAGATTTTAACCTTCTAAGAATAAAAGGTTTAATCATCGCATTCAATTTCAAGATTTTATCTTTATCGTTCTTTTTTTCAATGGGCAATAGAAATTGCTTTTTAAATGCAGCCTGCCCACCCAAAAGGCCCCTGTTGATGAAATTTATCTGTGACCATAGGTCCAGTGTACCATTCTCCACGGGTGTACCTGTAAGTATTAATTTGTGGTTACTTTTCAATTGAACCACTGCTTTGGAAATTATACTATCAGGATTCTTTATGGCCTGACTTTCATCAAGGATGATATAATTGAAATAAAAATCCTTAAGTATATCTATGTCTAGTCTGGTAATACCATAAGATGTTAATACCAAATCATACCGCCCAAATTGGCTACAATCCTTGATCCTTTGTGTTCCTGTATAAATTAGAATTTTTAATTTCGGAGTAAATTTCTTGGCTTCTAGTTCCCAGTTATAAATCAGGGAGGTGGGCATTACCAACAAAGAGGTGGTCCCTTCTGAACGTTCCTTTTCCATGGCTAGCAACGCAAGGGTTTGAACCGTTTTACCAAGTCCCATGTCATCTGCCAAGCAACCTCCAAAATTGTATTCATTTAGAAAGCGCATCCAATTGTACCCAGCCTTTTGATAAGGTCTTAAGGTTCCTTTAAAAAAATTGGACAGTGGATAATCATCAATGGTAGAGAAGTCTTTAAGCTTGTTTAACCTTTCGCTTAGCCCCAATTTAAGCAGGTTCCCTTTTTCCAATTCTTGAGCAAGTGCTATATGGTGTTTCTTTAATTTAAAATTACCGTCCTCATTTTGTTCTTCCTCGATAAAAGAAAAAATCTCACCATAATTCACAAACCATGATTTAGGAATAATCCCTATTTCCTTATTAGGCAATTCTATTTCAGACTTTCCTTTAAGTAATAATTTTCTAAACTTTTGAAAAGAAATCTCAAAGTCCCCAAATGTAACAACAGCCTCTACGTCAAACCAATCAATTTTCTCATTGATCCTGACCGTAATCTTGGCTGTACCAATAAAGTAATTCTTCCCTTTGTCATTGGTGGTTTGCTGGATTTTAATCCCTAGATCATCTAACTCAGGTCGATGATTGATGATCCATTCATAGGCTTCTCTTTTAGGCATGGACTGCCTTCCAGCGCGCACCGCAAGACCATTCTCCTTTAAATAATTCCCATAAAAGCTTTCCTTCTTTAAGTCTCTCACCACCTTATAGAAGACATATTCGTCCCCATTCTTCTCCAGTTCCACATTGGTTGGCTTGACCTGGTCTGCTTTAAAGGAATAATCACCATACTTAAACCTAAGGTCGAAAACCATTTTCTCTTCTTCATCGGCAGAAATCTTTTTGCCGAACATATCCACTGAAGGATTTCCTTGCAATTCACCAAGGTAAAGTACAGGCTCTGGATTGTCCCGTGCTACTTTTATCTCAAAGCCTTTGGCATAAACGTCAAATGAAGCAACCAACTGCGTAACAAATTTACGGTAATAGCTGTCCTCGACTTTGCGTGGAATAACGATGAATTTTTTACTTAAGAAAGGCAGTAATTTCTTTCCGTCTACGGCCTTTTCAAAACTAACCAACATAGCATCCACCACCAACCAAGCAGGCTGGTGACAAATCAAATAACTACCCTTGTACTGCCATTCTATTTTCTCTCCTTGATATTTGATCGTGGGGAAATAATGCGTGTTTTCTTCATTCCTTCTAAAATGAAATAAAACAGAGGCTTTTTCGGGCATTACAGCAATTTCCTTCCATACAGGATTGCCGTCGTTCCCCATTTCAAAGAGTCGTTTCTGCTGAATTTTCTCTAATATTTTGGCACGTGTAATTTCTAATTTGGCCTCTATTAGCTTTTGTACTTCTTTATGGGATTGAATAGAATGCTCTTTATCAAAAACCTTTCTTAAGAATTCCTTGGGTTTATTGTTTTTGACATTGTACTTCTTGACAATGGCTTCCTGCTGCATGCTGTCCATCAATTTGATCAACTCCAAATCTGTATCATCCAATCGCTCCTCAAACTCTCGGGCATTTTGATAGGAAATATTCTGATAAGCAAATGACAACCTTCCTTTTTCGTCAAGCTGGACGGCAAAGGACTCAAACAGAATTCCTAAAAATTCATGATTAAACAAGGAATAAACGATTTCAAATGGCTTATCTGAAGCTACTTTCATTAAAACAGGATTTAAACTAAAATGTGCTTTTTTGAGAAATTGGCAGTTTGCAAATTACAGAAATATTTAAAACAATTAAATAAATCCTACATTTAAAACCCTACAAATGATCGGTAGTATTCACTCGAGAGGCTATCAACGCAGGGCGATAAGAGGCTATCATTGTGATAATTACCACACTTAAACTAGTGTATAAAAAATCTCTCCATTGCATTTTGACAGGGTAGGCATCTATTACAGATGAGCTTACACCTAGTGAAACAAGTCCATAGGTGTCTTGCGTCCAACAAATTAAAAAACCCAAAACCAAACCAACCACAGCACCAGAAAAAGCAATAATGGCACCTTCTTTTAGGTAGATGGAGCGGATAAATTTTTTCGTCCCTCCCATCGCGATTAATACAGCAATGTCTTTTTTCTTTTCTATAGCCAGCATACTTAATGAGAAAAATATATTGAAGGAAGCCACCGCTAAAATAAAGGTAAGCGTTAAAAACACGAATAATTTCTCTAATCTTATTGTCATTAATAGACTTGCATGTTGTTCATCGCTATCCTGAACGATAAAAGTCTCACCAAGCAAGCTTCTTAATTCGGCTTTCACCGTTTGCACATTATACCCTTCCGCTACCATAATTTCAAGGCCTGTTCTTCTGTTTCCATATTCCAATAATTTGGAGGCAAAATCCAAGGGTACTATAAGGAATTCATCATCAATTTGCTTTTCTACGCTGAAAATCCCTGCGGGTTGAATAACTTCTCGGTTGTACATACTTGACGGATCTATGCTTCCAGATTTTGGATCCTTTGGGTAAAAAACTTGGATTAAATCAAATTCATTTTCCAAGTTGAGTAGTAAAAAATAGGACAAACCACGGCCGATCAATGCCTGCGGTTTATTTTTCTCCCCCAAACTCATTTCTCCACTGAGATAGCCATCTTTAAACCTATCTTGATCAATGAAATTACCAGATACTCCTTTAAGTGTTGCGACTACCTGATGATCTCCGTATTTTACCAAGGCGTTGTCTTCAATAACTTCCGTCAGGATATCTATCCCTTCTAATTGAGCTATTTCTGCTAAAAATGCATCATCAACTTCAAAAGACTTCCCTTCATAGGGCATTACTTTAAGGTCAGCATCAAAGGATGCATAGAGTCCTTTAATCAAGTCCTCCAATCCATTAAAAACCGACAACACCACAACCAATGCCATTGTTCCTACCGCAACACCTATCATTGATATTCTGGAAAGAACGGTTATGAAATTCTTCTTGGCTTTACTTCTAAAATACCTGGATGCTATAAAATAGGAGAGATTCAATTTTTTCTAATTAGCCTTAACCTGAAATTTACAATAGCTTTTATTTAGTCTTATAAAAATAGTATTAAATAAAACCTTAAAAAGGTTTAACTCGGATTTTGCAATAGTAATGCCCTCAATTAACTCAGAAAAGGATCTGGTCATCTAATTAATAAACTATCGCATATTTCGATTTTAATCTTCGTCTTCCTCCTCATCATCCTCTTGTTCAGGAGCCTCAGGGATATTGAGTTTGGAAATAACGCCATCCATATGCTGGGCATAAGCAGCTGATTCATCTAGGAAGAAAGCCAACTCCGGAATGATTCTCACAGATTTCCCTATTCTTCTTCCAAGAAACTTTCGAATCTGCCCTTTATTACTGTCAACTTTATCAAACAAAACCGTATTTTCGCCTAATAAGAAGCTCAAATTGATTTTTGCAAGGGCCAGATCTGGGCTCATCAAAACCCTGGTAACTGTAACCATGGCCTGACCAACTATCGCTCGTCCTTCCTTCTGAAATATTTCACCCAACTCCTTTTGGATCAGTTTGGAATATTTTTGTTGTCGTTTACTCTCCATTTTAAAATATTTAATCTTCACAAATTTAGTGAAATATACGGGTAACCTTTAATTTCGTAAATTGAGTTATAAAATAAATATAGGCTTTGCTGGAATTTTTCAAAATTAATGACCCTCTAAGAATGATTGGAATTTTTTTCCTGTTCATTCTGCTACAGATTCCCTATTATCTAATGGACGTCCCCCTATTGCAGCCAGAACTAATCTGGAGGCTTTTAGGACAACAAATGGCTGAAGGAAACCTACTGTACGTGGATATTATCGACAATACAGGTCCATTTTCTGCAATGGTCTATTGGATGAATGGCATACTGTTTTCCAATTCGATGGTTTCTTTCAGAATCATCGCTTTCTTGATCCTATTTTTTCAGGTGTTTTATACCAATCACATGCTCATTCAAAACAATGCGTATGAGGAATCAAACTACCTCCCTGCTTTTGTAATGATGATTTTGTTCCAACTGTCTTTCGACTTCATGACACTTTCTCCTGCCTTGATGGGCAGCACCTTTGTTTTGTTGGCACTCTCTAGACTTTTAAGCCAAACTTCTGTCAACACCAATACGGTCCCATCCATTCTACTTATGGGACTTTTTGCAGGCATTGCATTTTGTTTTCATTTCCCCTACCTTTTGTTTTTACCCCTGTTGATTTTTTCTGGACTACTCATCAATGGATTTTCTTTTCAGCAACTTTCGCTCATACTTACGGCCTTTCTTTTGCCTGTAGTAATTTGTGCATTGTTTTATTTTTGGAAAGATGGGCTGTCCAATTTCATAGAAATGTATTTCACTTTGGCCTTAAAATTAGAGAAAATTTACCACGTCAATTTTAAAGACCTCAGCTATCTCTTCACCTTGCCAATAGCAATTGCCATTGTAGGTTATTTCAGAAACAACGTACTAAGGAGAATGACAGTAAACCAGCAAAAGCAAAACCAGCTATTTTTCCTTTTCTTACTCTTTAATATAGGCATGTTTTTTTTAATGGACAGAGTAAGCCCGTTCCAGTTCATAAGTACTATACCCATATTGACCTATTTTATCACCTACTTTTTCACGATCACGAAAAATAAATTGGCACAAAATGTTATCGGATATAGTTATTTCCTGATTGTCCCATTGATCGGTTATAGTTGGACGTTTTATCTGTTAAATGACGCCTCTTTTGACATGTATAAGCAAGAAACTACCTCAGCAAATGATATCCCTCAAGGTAAATCAGTAATGGTTTTAGGGGACAATCATAGCGCTTATCAAAACGCTGTAATGGCAAGTCCCTACTTGAACTTTAGGCTTACAGAAATCTACTTTGCTAAAATGGGGGAAATGAAATGGAAAACAAGATTCTATCAGGACTTGAAAAAAGAAAACCCTGATATAATCATAGATGAAGCCGCAGTTTTTGACTCTTGGGTTCAGGAACTTCCAAAATTAAAAACCCTATATACTAGATCCGAAAATGGACTAATATATAGGGAGATACAGGAATAAACCTGATGATTTAAATTATTCTTAATTTATTTACAGGCGATTTTATCTACCCTTCGGGCATGTCTTCCGCCTTCAAATTCTGTTTTAAGGAAAACATCAACCATTTTTTCTGCTAGCTCGAAAGTAACAAATCTGGCTGGAATGGATATTAGGTTAGCGTCATTGTGTTGCCTGGAAAGTGATGCCAACTCTTCATTCCAGCAAATAGCTGCTCTTATTCCCTGGTGCTTATTCGCTGTAATGGCAACACCATTGCCACTACCACAAATAATTATACCTCGATTCATTTCTCCAGAAGTTATCGCATCACATAATGGATGAATAAAATCGGGATAATCAACAGATCCCTCTGAATAAGGGCCGAAATCCTTTACTTCGAAACCTTTCTTCTGCAGGATTTCTATTAACGCTTGCTTATAGGTGAATCCTGCATGGTCTCCTCCTATTGCGATTATATTTGACATACCTGATTATTTATAATTCGTCTTCCAATTCTTCTGCTCGACGTTTTCTTTCCAAACGTTTTGCTATCAAAATACCTGTTTCATAAAGCACAAGTATAGGCATTGCAATCAAGATCTGACTGATCACATCTGGTGGTGTAATTACTGCTGAAAGCACTAAAATCACAACAATAGAGTGTCTCCTATATGCCTTAAGCATTGTAGAAGATACAAGTCCTGCCTGAGTTAGGAAATAAATAACTACTGGAAGCTGGAACATTACAGCCGATGCCAATACCAACATTACCAATGTTGAAACATAGGAGGTAATATCAAACTCATTCGCTATGGACGGATCCAGTTGGTAGTTTGATAGAAAGTTTATGGATAGCGGTGCTAAAATAAAATAACCAAAACTGGCTCCTAAGAAAAACAATAAACTTACGAAGAAAACGGCTCCTCTTGCAGCATTTCGTTCCTTAGAATACAAGCCAGGGCTGATAAATTTCCACACTTCCCAAAAAACATAGGGGAAAGCTGCGATCAGTCCTACTACCAAACTGGAAGTGACGTGCATAGAAAACTGTCCTGTCATCTGCCTACTTTGTATGATAAAAGGAAGCTGATCTATGCAGAGCGCTGGAAGCGACAGCATGTCTGATAGCTTACAAAGAAGCCTATAAGTAACAAAATCTACTTTGGATGGACCTAGGATTACCTGACCAAACACAAATCCTTTGGAAAGAAATGCAAGCACCATAAAAACAAGAATAGCTGATACCGATCGCAGTAAATGCCATCTCAACTGTTCTAAATGGTCCAGAAAGGACATGCCATTCTCTTCTTCCTCTTCTTCGTTATATTGATCCAGTGCCACTTATTTTTATTTTAATATAAAGGAAATTGTACCATCCAGTCGTTCACAGAAGACTTGATTTCTGCCAGCTTTGCATCGTCCTCATGGCTCGAAAGCGACTGATCTATCAATTCTACTATTTTCAACATATCCGCTTCTACTAGCCCACGAGTAGTGATGGCTGCAGTACCGATACGCATTCCAGAAGTTACAAACGGAGACTTAGTATCGAATGGAACCATGTTTTTATTAATGGTTATGTCCACCTTTCCAAGCGTATTTTCGGCAATTTTGCCAGTTAGTTCTTTGTTTCTAAGGTCAATCAGCATCATGTGATTGTCCGTACCACCAGAGATAATTTGGTAGCCTTTTGCCACAAAAGCTTCTGCCATCACAGCCGCATTTTTCTTAACCTGAACCACATATTCCATGTATTCGTCGGAAAGTGCTTCTTCAAAAGCAATGGCTTTAGCTGCAATGATGTGCTCCAGTGGCCCGCCTTGTGTACCAGGAAAAACGCCAGAATCCAATAAAGCGGACATTTTTCTCAATTCACCTTTTGGATTTTTCAAGCCAAATGGATTGTCAAAGTCATCTCTCATAAGGATCAAACCACCACGAGGACCTCTAAGCGTCTTATGGGTAGTAGTAGTAACCACATGACAGAACTCCAAAGGATCATTCAATAAACCTCTTGCGATAAGCCCTGACGGATGAGAGATATCTGCAAGCAATATTGCACCTACTTCATCTGCAATGGCTCGTAACCTTTCATAATTCCAATCCCTACTGTATGCAGAGGCGCCACAGATCAACAATTTAGGCTTAACTTGTTTGGCTTGCTCTTCTACTTTGTCGTAGTCAATTACACCAGTTTCTTGTTCCACCCCATAAAAATGTGGCTCGTAAAGTTTACCTGAGAAATTCACGGGAGAGCCATGTGTAAGGTGTCCACCGTGAGAAAGATCAAAACCTAAAATGGAATCACCTGCATTTAGACAAGCTAAAAATACAGCTGCGTTGGCTTGTGCTCCAGAGTGAGGCTGAACATTTGCCCAAGATGCTCCAAAGAGTGCTTTAGCGCGATCTATAGCAATTTGCTCTATTTCATCTACTACTTCACAACCACCATAATACCGTTTTTTAGGTAGACCTTCGGCATATTTGTTAGTCAGCACACTTCCAGCTGCTTCCATAACCTGCTTACTAGTGAAATTTTCAGAGGCGATTAGCTCTATCCCTCTTTTCTGTCTATCCTCTTCCTTCCCTATCAGGTCAAATATTAATTGATCTCTTTTCATGTAATGATCTGTTCTTTGCTCTGATTTTTCATTCTTGGTAACATACGTAAAAGAAATGAAAATCAGACCTATTTCTATTTCGAAAGCCAAAATTACTCTTAAACAATGTATAATCCAATTGTCTTTTCAATTTGATTGTTGCTAAATTCAATAAATGTGGTGCTTTTCCAAAAGTGAATTGCAACAACTTCTTTAAAGGGCTGAGATAAGATTGATTTTTCTAATTACAATTAGATAAAAACATTTTCGACAAACGTCCTCAATTTATAATTTATGCTATTTTAAGGGATTTGGTTTTAATTTCAAATTCGCGTTTAAATCACATATATTTGCCTGAATATGAATTTTGACTATCAACCAAAGACGTATTTCAATGGAACAGGTGCCAATGCGCTTATAGCAAAACTTACTTACCCTGAAAGTCAATGGGGTGAGGAGATATGCATTTTTGCCACCACAATTGACGGATTAAACTATTATGAAATTGTAGATTTCTATGGAAATGAGTATTCCATAAAGCCCGATGAAAGTAGTAAGCCATTAAAACTGCAGGAATTGATACTATTAATAGAATCAATGGAGGTAGCAAAGAAAGGTGAAATGGGAGCAATTAACCAAACCTTATTGGGCATTCCTGTAGCAGAAAGCACGCTTTATCCGCAGCTTAAAGATTATTTTGATCAAAAGAGAAATCACTTTGGATTCATTTGATTAAATAGAGGCTATCAATTTCCGAAATGTTTCTAACCGCTATCACCTTAGTCCCAACAATTTATTTCCATGGCCAATATACTCATTGTCATTGCCTCCATACTGATAGGTATCATTTTACAAAAAGTTAAAAACTTCCCTGTTGAAGCTCCAAAGGTATTAAATGCTTACTTGATCTATGTTGTATTACCGGCAGTTTCCCTTCTTCATATTTCAAGACTAGACTTGGGGCCCGCATTGCTTTTGCCCATTTCGGTGGGCTGGATCATCTTCACCATCACTTGGTTGGTTTTTGGTTACCTGGGGAAAAGATTTGGCTGGAACAAAAAAACCATAGGTTGCTTGATCATTTGCGGAGGTCTTTCCAATACCGGATTTATAGGCTACCCCGTAATCGAGGCGATTTATGGCGCTGAAGGTTTAAAAATCGCTGTTTTGATAGACCAAACTGGCTCCTTTTTAGTAGTCAGCAGTCTTGCAATAATCGTGGCCTCACTGTATGGGTCTGAAAAAATGAGAAAAAGAGATATCTCAAAACAGATGTTATTCTTTCCCCCTTTTATCTTTTTTATTATTGCCCTGATGCTTAATATTTTCAAGGTAGAAATTAGTGGCGTAGCGGAGAAAGTCCTTCAGAGTTTCGCAGGAACATTAACACCCATTGCTTTAATAGCGGTAGGCTTACAGATCAAAATTAGACTTGAAGACATAAAGGACAATTTTTTATGGTATGGATTGACTCATAAATTATTACTTATCCCACTTTTGATCTACACCATTTACCATTGGATTCCAGTTGATAATCCCGATCAAAATCTGATTTTCAAGGTAAGTGTCATGGAAGCAGCTATGGCCCCCATGATTACTTCCTCCATTATTGCTACCAATTATAACATAAGACCTAAGCTTGCTTCACTGCTAGTCGGAGTAGGTATTCCTCTTTCTGTCATTACCCTTACGATGTGGTATTATATTCTAGAGTACTTCAGATAGAAAAAAAAAAAATTAAAGCCCTTCTCCTATGGTTTTGCCATGAAAAAAGGGCTTTAATTTTCCGATTTAAGCGGAAGTACTATCCAAACGTTTTCCACAAATACCTGGAATTATTCAGGTGTTGGCTTTTCAGTTTCAGTCGTTTTCTTCCTATTGGTAAAACCTTTGAGCAGGTTTTTAACTTCATCCACTGCTTTCTCTTTGGTTTGGTCTATAATTTTTGTGGCTTCCTGCACGACACTGTCTTTAGCAACTTCTGATTTTTCTTTAAACTCCTGTTTTAAGCTGTCCTCTTTCGCTTTAAAATCAGCAGTGATTTTGTCTTTGACATCTTCTTTCTGACCTGAAACTTTACTCTTCAGTGCATTAGAGATATAGGCTTCTAGACTTTCAGAAGAAGCCATTCCTATGTTTGGCCTAGCGTAGCTGCCACCGATATTGAAAGCTAAGGGAACATTGGTATTAGATAAATCAGTACCTACCAAACCTGCTACAAGCCCATTAATTTTTGAGCCAAATTTACTAGCAGGCACATCTATATTTACTAAATAATTTATCCGTCCATCAAAACCAGTGCTTCCCTGAATTTTTGCTGGGTAATCCCATAAATTCAACTCAAAAGGAGGAATATTCAACATGCCGTCTTCAATTCTTGCTGTGATATTCAGTGGTTTTAAACTTATGGTGGCTGTGTCTTCTAATTTAGTTAGACTGGTAATGCCCTTAACAAGTGGACTGTCTTTCAAAGCTGTCTCTGCCAACCGAATCAATCCCGAACCATCAAGACTTGACAAAACAGGCATCATGTCCTGGCCCAATAAACCGGAAAAAGAAAATTTTGTGGAAAATATACCTGTGACATGCTGCGCTATTGGGGCAAAGGTTTGCACCGTCACAAAAGATCTGAACGCATCCTGAACACCTAGTTTACTGATATCGAGTGTCATGTCAAAAGAAGGTTTTGAAATATCCTTGCTGTTATAAGTCCCATCGAATACCAATGAACCTCCCAACATATCTGTTTTAAATCCTTCTAGTTTTAGTACTGCATCTTTTACCCATAATTTCCCCGAAGCATTGTTTAATGTAAGGTTATCGTAATAGATTTTATCCGCTTTTACAGACATGGTGAAGTCAATATTATCAGGCAAGGCAACTACTTCCAACGCGGTAGTGTCTTCACTAGCGCTCTCTGCACCTGTCATCCATTCATTGACATCAAAACTGCTAGAATAAATATCTAAACTCCCTTGAAGGTCATTGCTACCTTCTTCACTAAGTAAGAATGCCATGTAATTGGACAAAGTCCCAGTTGCTTGTACTGGACTTTTACCCAGCCGTGCATCCATTTTAACCAGGTTTATGGCTTTTGGACTGAAGTTAGCAGAAGCTTCATTAATCCTTACTCCTTGAGGGTAGTCTTTGTCTGCGTAGTAAAAATCATTGACTAGCAATTCGCCTTTCGTGTCGAGCTGTCCAAAACGATTGGCTTCAATGGCCTCATAACTTCCTTTGGCATCTAAATCAGCTTTTATTTTGCCTTCCAACAAAATGTCTTCCATTGGTACGATGGCTACTATCTTCCCTAAATCCACAGCTCCATGTATCGAAAAGTCATAATTCAAGGCCGTCAAGTCGTTAAGCTTTAAAGCACCATTGATTTTTTCACCCTCTAGGTCAAAACCGAATGTGGGAACATCAATTGCAAAATCATTCATTTTCCCAGTCTTATTAGCCGCTATTGCCCTAACGTTTATATTGTCTATAGGTGCTGGATAAGCTGCACTTTTTACATGCCCATTGGTCAATTCAATTTTTGCGTTTATGACTGGGATTATTTCTGCTACACTGTCGTATCTCCCTTTTGCCGTAGCATCTATGGCCAACTGCCCTTTCAACTCCATGTCTTCTATTGGGAAAATAGAAGTTAATTCCAATAGATCGAGCTTACCTATTAACTGACCATCCATTTCATAATTAATCAAATCTTTGACCATAAACCTTCCTGAAACCGGCTGATCTCCGAATTCAAGAGAAAACCTGGAAAGGTCAATAGCCGTGTAATCCAAATCACCTGTTTCATTGACAACCTTCAATTCCATGTTCACATGCTGAACGGGTCTTGGAAGATCAGGATATTGAAACATGCCTTCATTTATGACAAGCCCAAATTGAAATGCTGGAAATGAGGTTTCACTATAGGTCCCTTTTAGTGCGCCGGAGAAATCCATTTCTCCAGATGTTTTCAAATCATCGAAAGAGGCAGAATATACACCAGGAACAAGAGAAAGTGCACTTTTGAAGTCATTGTCTTTGCCATAGAATTTGGCATCCATCTCAATATCGTCTCCCGGCATTGCCAAAAACCCATCAATACCAAAGCCAAAGTCATTAAGCTTCAACGAAGCTCCGTTCACTCCGAACTTCATGTTTTTTAAATCGACGTTAATTTTAGAGTCAATTGCGAGGGATTTATTGGAGAGGTACTCTACCCCTTCATAAGCCACGTTTACAATATTGCCTTCACCCTTAATCATTAAATCATATACATCTAAGGTCAGGTCACCACTTCCTACAAAGTCCATGGCCGACATCACCATTAAAAAGTCAAGTGATCTGTCATCATATATAAAGTCCAGGTTTTCTATTTCTATCAAATCTATTCCCAATTGGAAGTTGGAAGAAGTAGTATCGACAGGCTCACCTTCCTCGCTTTCAAACATGATATCATAATTGGCCTTACCATCCGCTAATACCTTGATATAAAACTGACCATCCTGAAGCCGGATACCTTTTAAACTTGGGTTTTCGCTGAAAATAACGGACCAAATATCTAAGTCTACCTGCAATTCTCCCACATGTACTAAAGTATCATTTTGAAAAGGTGGATTGCCTTTAACCCCAAAATCTCCTAGACCAGCTGATAAGCTAGGGAAATTTCTAAAAACACTCAAGCTCACCTTATCCCGGTCATAATAGACTGTTGCATTTACAGACTTGGCCAGCTCCTGATCAAGCTTATCAAAAATTTTGTCCTTAAATAAGTAAGGCACTGCCACCAGAGCCAATAGGACTAAAGCAAAAAAGGCAAAAATAAAATAAGCGATTTTTTTCATGGTGTATGTATTGAAAGAAAAATTAAAAATTCGAGAATTGGATCTTAATTAGGGTAAATCTTTCAAACTGCGCACAAAAGCTACATTAAATCGCTTCAAATTTAAATTGTAAAACAACATCAACAAAAGTTTAAATTTAAAGTAATTTCAGCACGTATTAGAAAAGTGGGACCCTAATTTGGTAAACATAATTTAAAACGCAAGGCGTTTAAATTATTTTATAAACTACAAAAACAATACCGATAAAAATAGAATCTTAAAAAAACAGGATATAAAAAAATGAAAGGGAATTAGACAGACATAAGTCTGAAGTGACAATCTCCTGATTTGGTGGTAGAGATTTCTTTACTTAGGTGGTATACAGCCTCTAGCAAACAAGCGTTCTTAATGGTCCCAGCATCAATTGCCTTAAAACCAATAAGCTCAATCAGCTTTTTGACAACCAATTTATCTTTGTTATTGTCCCCACAGAAGTAGGTCTCTTTAATGAGCGCTAAAGGGTCCGATTTTGGGTAATCAATTCCGAGATTGTTAAATGCTTTAAAAACACGCTCATGTCCCGTCTCCTGTCCAATAAGGGTAGTATTACAGGTTACACTTTCATCGTTCACTCCATTGGTACTATCGATAAACAACATTTCTGGTGAACCAAATTCTTTTAGGTATTTGCAAACTACAGGTAGAAATTCATTTTCACAACATATAATAATTACATCCGAGCCAGTGATCGCATCGGCATAGTTCAGAACATTGTGGTTTTGCATTTTAAGAATTTTCCACTCAACCTTCCTCGCACTGAACCCTTCCCTCACACCAAATGCTACGTCCATTCCTCTAGCAATAAACTTGTTCCCAAGGTTAGTTGCCAAATTCGTACCTCCTAAAATTCCTATTTTCATTTTATTCGAATTGTTAAATAGTAAACAGCCCATTTCGGTAAAATACGCAATGCCCATCAATAGAAGACCGGGGGGTGATAAGTCCGAAAAACAGGTTGTTTTATTAAATGATTGAAAGCTAATCAATTATAGCGAAAATACAAATTATTTTTTTACATATGAAATTAATTTTTTTGAATTATGTTTTTTGTAGTTAATCACAATATACAGGAAACAATTATATCTCCTTAAAACACAAATTTTTCAGACAGGGCTTTTTGAAAAGCTGGATGCAACTTCTCATTTGACGCCAAAATTTGACCACCAAAAATAAAATCCTGACCCCCACTGAAATCAGTAACCTTCCCTCTCGCCTGTTTTACGATAAGGGTACCGGCAGCTACATCATAGGATTGTAAATTATATTCCAAATAGCCTTCCACTCTTCCACAAGCTACATAGCATAAATCCACAGCTGCCGAGCCAAGCCTGCGAAGCCCATGACTGTTTTTGATAAAATATTTCAATAACTGCAGATACGCTTCGAGTTTCCCCCCATCATCGTAGGGAAAACCTGCGGCTACCAGACTATGGGAAAGTTCACTTACACCACTTACCTTTATAGGTACTCCATTGCATGTGGAAGGAGATCCTTCATAAGCAGCGAAACTTTCGTCAAGATTAATCTCGTAAACTACGCCCACAACGATCTCTGTGCCTCTCGCAAGGGCTATAGACACCGCATACATCGGAATACCATGAACGAAGTTGGTGGTACCATCTAATGGGTCTACAATCCAGGTATATTCTTTGTCTCTCTCAGACCTTGTACCTTCTTCTGTAATGAAGCCAGCTTCTGGTACAATTTCCGCAAGCTCCTTAACTATTATCTCCTCAGCACCTTTGTCTACATAAGAAACAAGATCATTGAAGCCTTTTTGTTCAACTTTATCCAAGTTAAAGTTTTTGCTTTCCTCACGAATAAATTTACCAGCCTTCTTGGCAAGTGCTTCTACTTTTACGGTGATTTCCTGTAATTCCATATTAGTTTTTTCCGGCGACTGTAAGTACTATTTCTCCTTTTAGGGTGTTTTCTGTATAATAATTTAAAAGCTCCAAAAGGCTACCTCTCACGTTTTCTTCGTGAAGCTTTGTTAACTCTCTGCTCACACAAGCTATTCTGTCTGGACCAAAGACTTCCATCAATTGATTAAGGGTTTTTAATAACCGGTAGGGTGATTCGTAGAAAACCATGGTTCTTTTTTCGTCCTCCAATGCCTCTATCCTAGTTTTTCTACCTTTTTTATGTGGCAAAAATCCTTCAAAAACAAACCTGTCATTGGGCAGCCCTGAATTAACAAGCCCAGGAATGATGGCGGTGGCCCCAGGCAAGCTGCATATTTCGATATTGGCAGCTATGGCCTCACGTACCAAGAGAAAACCAGGATCAGATATTCCAGGAGTACCAGCGTCAGTAATGAGTGCAAATACAGTACCTTGCTCCATCCGCTCTATAAGTTTACTTATATTTTTGTGCTCGTTGTGAATGTGGTAGCTTTCTAGGGGACGCTTGATTTCGTAGTGTTTGAGAAGCTTTCCTGAGGTTCTGGTATCCTCTGCTAAAATTACGTCAACCGCCTGCAAGGTTTCTAGTGCCCTTAGGGTAATGTCTTTGAGATTACCAATTGGTGTTGGGATCAGGTATAGGCTAGTGTTTGTAGCGATTGACATACTATATTAAACGGTCTATGGCTTGGGCTAAATCGAGGTCTTTCTCCGTCACAGTGTTTCCCTTGTCATGAGTGGTAAGTTCAACATGAACTTTGTTGTATTCATTACTCCAGTTGGGATGGTGCTGTTGTGACTCTGCGAGAAAGGCTACCCTAGTCATAAAGGCAAATGCTTCACTAAAATCTTTAAATTCAAAGCTTCTTGATAATTTATTGTTCTCTTCTTTCCACATACAAATGGTTATTTTATAGTGCGATTACTCCTTTAATTTTTGACGCTTTTTCATAAATGTCTATAATAGACTGGCTGTCGCGCATCATTGCTTTTATGGTAGCACTAACATACTTCCCTTGTGAAGATGATTTTAAGACCATCTCATTATTGGGAAGTAAAGCGCCAATCTCGTTTTCTTTACCGCTAGGCACGATAAATTTAAACATGTACAAGGATGGAAAACTAGTTTCCATCTCCAACTTTTCTTTGAAAGTTGAATTACTATTTAATTTTTCCATTAGTTATTCAACCAATTTTTTGTAAAATTAAATCCCTAAAAACTAAAAAATCCCATTCCTTAGGTAGGAATGGGATTTTTATTTGGTTTGAAGGGCAGTTAAAAGAACTTGTACCTGTAGTCTTTTACGCCAGCCAGCTCTTCCATAGCCATCATAATCATGTAGGCTGTTCTTTGAGAAGCGCTAGCCGTAATTTCGTTTTGATAACGCGTATAATCAGCAATCTCAGTAGCTGGTATAATGCCATTAAGTTTGGCAACGATAACCCCTATGTCTTCTGTAATTGGATCTGTCATGTCTCCTGTATTCTGAAGACCGAAAATGGACCCTATTGCCTTAGGTGCAAAACCTATACCAGGCAATACACTAGCATTGAGTTTCAAACTTGGAGTAGTACCTATGGACGCATCCGGATATACCTCCTTGATTGCTTCTAGTGTTTCTAATCCTTTAATTTTTTCCTTAATAATTTCAGCTTTCTTTTCATTTCTTAAGGCAATCGTAGCTTGAGCTTTAATTTCTGGATTCTCTATGCTTCCTTCACCCTCTTCAGTTTTACTTGTAAGAAGCGCTACTACATAAGCATCATCCAATTCAAAAACGGTAGAAACTTTACCTACGGATGCATCATTGAATGCCCATCTTATAACCTCACGCGCAGAATTCATATTGTTGATACTTCTTGCGTTTGCACCTACGTTCGTAGCTGTAGTTACCTGGTAATTCTCCGTTTTGGCATTCTCTTCAAATGAAGCAGCATCATCGGAATTTGCAGCAAAGAAATCGGCATTTCTAAAAATATCGTTTCTAGTGATGTCACTTGCAATAAGCTCCAGTTCAAGTACGGCTACTTTTTGAGTAGTCGTCTGGGCCAATTCAGTCACCTTAATGATATGGTAACCGTATTCAGTTTCCACCAATTTGTTAATGACACCTAGAGAATTGGCTGCAAAAACCGCGTCAGCAAATTCAGTGACAAAGTTTTCTTTGAAAAACCAGCCCAGGTCTCCCCCACGTTGAGAAGTTCCATCTTGGCCATATTGGGCAGCAGCAACTTCAAAGTTACCAGTATCATTTACTTCATCTAATACTTCCTGAGCCCTCACCTTAACTTGCGCTTTTGCGTCATCATCCATTCCTTCTGTACTCAAAAGGATATGACTCGCTCTCATTCTAGCGTCACCGTCAAAACTGTCCGTGATTTTATAGGTTACATAGCTTGTGTTATTGCTTAAGAATGGACCATATACAACACCTACTTCAGGGTTATCTACATTGTTGGTAAAATTCACCGGCAATGGATCTCCTGGATTGATTGTAACAAAAGGAGTAGCAGCTTCTGAATTCCTCATTACAAAGGCAGAATCTGTTTGGGTCTCTTTAAGCTCAATGGTTAGGTTCTTGATGTTTTCCAAGGTATTTGCAGAATCTTCTGCACTTGGCTGAAGTGGAAAACGAACGTATTTCAATCCTCTGCTTTCAACAACCTTATATTTATCTTGGTTCTTACTGATGTAAGACTTTATATCTCCATCCGTAAGGGATACTGTGGAATCAGAAACCGCATAATAAGGTATTTGAATATGACTTACATCCGCAGTTGTATTGGCCATTTTGTGTTGCATTTTGGCTTCTGCTGAATTGGCATATTCAGTAGTAGCCAACATATTGTCATACTTAATTCTTAGCCTGGAGTCAGCAAACAGCTTTTCTTGCTGCGCCCAAAACATTTGTTGTTGAGGATCTGCAGTCTCTAAGGATTGAAGAAAAGTAATCAATTGAGACCTGTCAAACTCACCAGTTTGCGGATTTGTCAGTTGCCTTCTTAATTCTCCAATGATGTTCTTTCCTTGAACCATGTCAACAAGCTCCTCATCAGATACCACTAAACCAAGTTCTTCATACTGCTGAGAGAATATTTTTTCAACAATTAAAGCCTGCCAAGCTTGGTCTCTAATGCTTGAAAGTTCATTTTCCGAAGGATTACGTCCAGTATTTTGCTGAAAACTGAGCTTGGTCTGTTCAATTTTCTCTACATACTCTTCATAGGAAATGTCTTCCCCTGCAATTTCGCCAACAGTCGTTCTACTGGATCCCAATAACATGGAGTTAGGCCCTAAAAGGTCTCCTCCTACTAAAAAGAATATAAGCCCTACAGCGATAACTCCTATCGCCAGACCTGTTCTTTGTCTTATTTGTTTAATTAATGCCATTCTCCTATTTTTTGAAGTGTCGCAAAATAATTACATATAGTGGTAAATTCAAAATATTACCGCATCTATAAATAAAGTATTTCTACAACGTTGGTTATATAATCTTGATTTTTACAGTATCTATTCGGTGATCTTGCTTGGAAACGATAGTAAACGTAAAGGGTCCATAGCTAACAAACTCTCCTTTCTGAGGAATACTTTCCGTTAGGGAGAGGATAAATCCTGCCAGAGTTTCAAACTCTCCTTCAGGTAGGTTCCATTCATATTTTTCATTCAGGTAATCTATTTCATGTCTAGCACTGAGCAGATACTCTCCATCAGCTACTTTTTGGTCAATTAAATCATCATTGTCATACTCATCTTCAATCTCACCAAAAATCTCCTCAATGATATCCTCCATACTCACAATGCCACTTGTTCCTCCAAATTCATCTACTACCAAGGCCAAACTTTTACATTCTTTAATAAACTGGACCAGTAATTCATTGGCAAGCGCTGATTCGGGGACTATGATAATTGGAGTCAAAATGTCCTCTATCAACTTAGGCTTTTTAAAAAGTTCTAAGTGATGACAGTAGCCTATAACGTCGTCAATGGTTTCTTTATAGATAATAATTTTTGAATGCCCACTTTCTACAAACAGTTCCCTAAGATCTGAAATTTCATCTTCAACTTCCATGGCTACAATATCTGTACGGGGAACCATGCATTCTCTTACCTTAACTTTTTTGAAATCTACTGCATTGTCAAAAATTTTGGTATCTATATCTAAATCTTCCCCTTTGGTGTCCATATAATTTTGAACAAAGCTATTGAGATCCGTAATGGTATAGGCTGGCTTTTCATCGTTGTACTCCAAATTGAGCACCTTTACTATGACAAATTTAGAAAGTCCGACTACCACCCACACAATAGGGTACATCAAGTAGTAAATCACTGCAAAAGGAAGCGAGAAAAAGGTAAGTAGCCTATTCGGATTAAGTATGAAAATACTTTTAGGAATAAATTCTGCTGTAACCAACACGATGAGCGTAGAAACCAGTGTCTGAACGATCATTATTCCTGCCTCCGTATTAAGTGCTTCAGGCAATAAATAGCTTAGGGGTGGCTCCAACAAATAAGCCATAAAAATACCATAAAGCACCAAACTAATGGTATTACCCATCAAGGAAGTACCTATAAACTGACCGGGGTTTTGAATGAAACTTGCTAAAACCTTACCAGATACTTTCCCTTGCTTACCCTGTAGCTCAATTTGCAGACGGTTGGCCGAAATAAAGGCAATTTCCATTCCTGAAAATAATGCCGAAAAAAACAGACTTATAAGTACTAATAGTAAGTAATGACTGTCCATTAATTCTTCTTCCGTTTACTTTTACCTTTATTCGATTTTTTATCGTTCATTTCAGTTTCTTCCAATTTGTTTTTACGGTACATGTGCCAAAATAATAATACCACTGCAAACATGAAGAGTGGATAGGAGGCTACTATACCTGCCTTAATGGTAAGGTGTGCACCTATTACCACCAAAGCAGCTGCAAGAGACAATAAAATTGCACTACTTATTTTCATTTTACAATTTTAGAGAACATTATCAATTACACCCGTCACCTTAGTAAATTTATATTCATTAAATCCTTCGTCAGCTTCCATTCCTGTTCCCTTAATAATTCGATCTGGTTGTTCCACAGTGACAAATTTCTCTGTGTAAATCTTTTTCTTAGACTTGTCCCAAAATAACTCCTCAGAATTAAGCTTTTGTTCTTTCACAAGGTTATGCACTTGAACATCTCCTTCACCTCTATAAATATTGGTTTTCCTATCTAAATAGCCTCTATCTGCGCGAATGGTAGTACTCAATTCACCCTCTTTATCGAAGAAATGAATGACAACTCCCTCAGGGAATTCCGCATCTCCATTCTTAAATTCAAGTTGCTTATCAGCCATCAACTTTGTCCTTACTATAGCCGAGTCACTGTGAAGAAGCTCCACCTTAAAGCTCGTTCGATAGGGACCTTCATAAAAGGCCAGTTGGCTTTGGTCAGCATCTTCCCTACAGCCAAAATTACAAACCAGGATAACAACTAGCAACAAATGCCTAATTGCAACCGCAGAAAAAACAACCTTCGCTTCATATCGAAAGATTTGACGGTACAATTGTTGAACGCTCAAACTATTAATAACCATAATATTCGTACAAAGGTAAGGACATTTTGGGAGGAATTTTATTTTTTTAACTTGGATTGCACAAATGGCTGAGTAATCCTTCGTTAAAAACCTTAATTGCGGTCTAAATATCTATAAAACTTAACATTAAATGCCAAGCAAGGGTTGTACTGTCCTATAAAAAAATACCTGAAATTGAATTTAAATGATGAACCCATTTCTGGAATGGGCATAAAAGAAAAAAGGCGGTATTGCTACCGCCTTTTTTCTTTTACTAGTTAATATTTTTGATGGATAATCTTAATCTCTAGTGGCTAGCGTTACAGTCTGTCCTACCCAGCATCCAGTATTGATCGTTTGACCCACTTGGAATCCTTCTGTAAACAATTCTTCCTTAGAAGGGAACCTTGCTTTTGCATTGGCCATTCCGCTGTTATCTCCGGCAACTGCATAAGCATTGTAAGCTGCGATAAAGATAGAATAATCTTTCACCCTACTTTGACCACCTTTACAAGCATTCGAAGAAGACATAATTAATCCACCAACAAAGGAGTAGGCATCGCTTTTCAACTCTTCATTTAGCTCAGCTGCTTTCAAAGCAGAAGTTCTAGCCTGACCTCTTCTACCAAGATTAGCATGAACTTTAGCCAAGTCCCAGTGAATTTCAGCTTTTTCCTCATCGGTTTTGGCCAATGTTAAAGCTTTCTCAAATAGCTCTCCAGCTTTTTCATAGTCCTGATTTTGCATGTAACGCATACCCCTTACTTGAGAAGTAGTGAAAGTAGGATTGTCGTTATCAATGGTTTCAAGTGCCAATAAGAAAATATCGCTACTTGTACATTTCTCTTTGATGGAATATTGAAACACTTGCTTAGCTAACTTAAGATTCGTAGGATCTGCAGTCAATTTTGGTCCCATGTTCTTTTCGATAAAATCGCAATCGATGATTTCCATGGCATTCAATAACTGATCAAGAGTGCTTCTTGAAGTTGCGGTATTGATTCCAGCAGCATCATCCTCGTCCAATTTTCCAGAAATAAACTCGTATTTCTCAATAACCTCTTCAGGAGTATAAGCCTTATTGTATACATAATTTCTGTATACAGCATCAAAATAGGCTGCATTTAATTGTGATGGATCCAATTTACCATGTATGTCTATGGCTTTCTCAAACAAATCAGCAGCAATATTTACCTTATCTTTGTCCCCTTTGTAAAATTTATAGGCATAATAAGCTTTGTTAATGATCCACTGATCCTCGTTGTCATAAAGTTCTTTCCTTTTGTCATAAAGCATCAATACAGAATCCTGATAAACACTGATTTCTGCCTCATCGGTTGCTTGATTGGCAGCACCTTCATAGACCGTTACACCATTGATATAAAGTGCTTCGTTCAAGTCTGGGGCATTGATAAGCAACCAGTTTAACGGTGCTTTAGCTTTCAGAAAATCTTCTGAATTCAGGTAATCATTATAGGCAGCATTTAATTCCCTAGCCTTTTTTTCCATTGCTGGATCTGACGGAAAATTCCATCCATCCTGTGCTTGAGCCAGTCCCACCATGAGGAAGGACAAACATCCTATAATTGCAAATTTAATTTTCATGTTTGTCAACATCATTCAAATACTTTTTTGTAAAACCAACTGTTATCATTTATTGATAATCCTAAAGAAACTTTAATATAATTTTCTCTAACTAATCCATCATTTACTGTTCCTCTTTTACCTGCCTTCAATGCCAAATTCAATAAAGACATACTGTATATCGGAATGGAAGTACCAAAATTAATGCCAATGTCATCAACGTTCTTTTGGTTTACCTGAAAAGGTAGTCGTTCATATTCGATACCAGCCCTAATAGTAGATCTACTTAACAAGCTTTCAAGTGAGAAGGCATTGGGTATATACTGCCCTCCAAGGGAAAATTTAAAGGCTTTTCCCATATTACCGCTTGGTGAAGAAGCATTAAATGCACGAAAAGAGGAAAAATCCTGAAATTGCGCTTCTAAACCTACCGCAAATTTATTAATTTTTTCATAAGTTACACCATAACCTAGCTTCGCAGGTATGAAAACATTTCCTGAAACATTGTCTGCGATGACATCTCCATCACTATTCGGGATGCTAGCTTGGCCAGATTCAGCCACTTTCGCAAATTCTCTTCCATTAACATCCCCAAAAATTTGATAAATGGCACCTATATTAAGGTATTGTTGGTTTCCCAAGGGCTGAGCATAATAGGCACCACCTTTAAAAACCACATCACTAAAGGTGAGCCTCTCATAATATTCTGATGAAATCCCTACTGAATTCAAATCAGTATCTAAAAGATTTAACTGATTGTTTCTAATTGTTGATCCGAACGTATAAGCTCCTTCAAAGCCCAGGCTAAGGTTTTTATAGACCTGAAAACCGCTTTGTAGATAAACCTGACTCAATCCTCCAGTGCCAACAATGGTATTTTTGGAAACAAGATCGGTTCCTGCTACAGGTGTGTTTACGATGATATTATAATCTACTCCGGTTAATTGATTAAGGCCAAATCCCAAGGTAACTTTTCTCGGAACTACGGGAAAAGACATGGCTACATAGCTTAATCCACCGCCATCCAAATCTTCAGAGGCCAATTCGGTTGCTGCTGTTAACTTATTGTAATTAAGTGCAGCTTGAAAACCATAAGCGGTATTTTTAACTGAAACAGCTGGATTTACGTGGTTGATACTATAACTATTACCAAAACTTATCCCCATGCCCCCCATGCCTTGGTTTTGGGTTAGCCCGGAATTGTTAAATACGCCAACCCCCAAAGAACTATAGGTAGAAGATGATAATTGACCGTAACTGATATGGTGGGTAGCAAAACATCCTATAAAAACAATTAGGGCTGCTACGTGTATTTTATTTTTCAACATTGTGTTTTAAGATTCTGTCCAATCCGTAAAGGACCAAATTGGGGATTACAAATATGTGGTCTTTTATTAAGCTTTCAAAGATTTCGGCATCTCCACCACAAATAAAGACCTCAACATGACCGAAATCCTGCTGATACTTTTGAATAAACCCTTTGATTTCTTCAGTAATACCGTGATAAATTCCAGACTCCATACAAGACGCTGTGCTTGTTCCTAGGTAAGAAATTTCAGCATTACCCACTTTTACTAAGGGTAATCTAGCTGTAAATTCATGCATGGATCTTGCCCGCATGCTAAGCCCTGGAGAAATAGCCCCACCCATGTAATTATTTTTTAGATCAAGGAAATCATAAGTAATACAGGTACCCATATCAATCACCAACACTGCGCCATCTTTCTTAAAAGACCTGGCACCAATAACTCCGGCCAACCTATCCAGTCCTAGGGTTTTAGGGGTCTCATAGGCATTAGTGATTTCTAAAGGTGTATGATGATCAAAATACAGAAAAGGAAAAGAGAACACTTGCTTTAATGCCTCTATAGATAACTTCACAGAAGTAATTAAAACCCTGTCCCCTTCTTCTGGCGCTAAATAATCGCGGCATCCTTCAAGTTCCGAAAACGATCTAGACGCCAACAGTGTTCCTTTTTCGAAGAGACCTACCTTTATTCGGGTATTTCCAATATCGACAACCCAGTGCCTTTGTATCATAAACTATAAATAAACTGTTTCAAAATTAGTCATTTTACTTTGGAGGCTGGTCGGTGATATATTATTTTTAGGGAAAGATTTTATTTTTTAACAAACTTTAACCCATGGTAAACTCAAGCGTATCTACAATTATTGGTCTAATGTCCGGCACCTCAGGTGATGGGCTGGACATTGCCTGTTGCGAATTTACTAATGAAAAAATCTGGCATTTTAAAATAATTAAGGCTGAGACCATCCCCTTCACTAAAGAATTAGAACAATCACTACAAAATGCTCATTTACTCGATGCTGAATCTTTAGAATGTTTGGATTTAGAATTTGGTGAATGGATGGGTCAGGCTGTTAAAGATTTTTGTCTTAAAAATAACCTCAAGCCTTCGGCCATTGCTTCCCATGGCCACACCGTGTTTCATAGACCTGATTTGAAAATGACCAAGCAAATTGGCAATGGATTTGCGCTTAGTTATGCTGCTGGATTACCGGTAATAAATGATTTTAGAAAATTAGATGTAATATTGGGAGGCCAAGGTGCACCACTTGTACCCATTGGAGATGCTTTATTATTTAGCGATTTCGATTTCGCTTTGAATTTGGGTGGCATCGCTAATATTTCAATGGATCATCAAGGGGAAAGAATCGCTTTTGACACCTGCCCTTTCAACTTACTTTTAAATCACTTTGCCTTAAAATCTGGTAAAGCTTATGACGATGGCGGTAACTTAGCAAAATCAGGCTCCATTATTCCAGAGGCATTATCAGCATTAAATGCTTTGGATTTTTACCAACAATATGGAGCTAAATCACTTGGCAGAGAAAATATCAGTCAAGACTTTTTACCAGTTCTAAACCACGACACCTATTTACCTAAAGATGTTCTTGCTACATTATCTGAACATTTTGCAGCTTGTATTGCAAAAATAATTTTGGACCATGTTAAAGATAAGTCCACCAAACATCGACTATTGGTAACTGGAGGTGGCGCTTACAACAGTTTTTTTATCCAAAACCTTCAAAATAAAATTTGCCATAGCGTAAATCTAGTCCTCCCTGAGAAGCAGCTCATAGATTTTAAAGAGGCATTGGTTTTTGCATTTTTAGGTGTTTTGCGCCTTAGAAAAGAAACCAATTGTTTAGCATCCGTTACCGGAGCTACTAAAAATAATTGTGGTGGCACCATTTTTGGACTTTTTTGACTAAAAAGAACCTAAACATCATTACCAATGAGAGAATTACTGAAAAATTTTGAGAACATACAGCCTGAGATAGTCTTTGAGTGGAGCGATAGCGAAACAGAAGCCGAAGGTTGGTTGGTCATAAATAGTCTAAGAGGTGGAGCTGCTGTAGGAGATACCAGGATGAAACTAGGATTAGACAAAAATGAAGTAATTCAGTTGGCTAAAAACACAGCTATAAAAAATACCATCTCAGGTCCAGATATAGGTGGAGCTAAATCAGGGATCAATTTTGACCCAAATGACCCAAGGAAAGCGGGAGTACTGGAACGATGGTTTAAGGTTGTTGCTCCCATTTTAAAAAGTTACTACGGCACAAGTTCGGGTATAAATATCGATGAAAACACCGAACTCATTCCCATGTCAGAAAAATACGGCTTATGGCATCCTCAAGAAGGAATTGTAAATGTCCTGTATAATAAAGGAGGAGCGCCAGAAAAAATAAAAAAAATTGGTCAGTTAAGGCAAGGGTTATCGAAAATAGTAGAAAACCCAAAGTATTTACCTGCTGGCCAGATTAAATTCCAAATAAGTGATGTAATTACTGGATACGGACTTTCTGAGGCTGTGCTACATTATTACAAGCTTTGGGGAGGAACAGCTTCTGGAAAGAAAGCTATAATTCAAGGCTGGGGAAATGTAGGTGCTGCAGCCGCTTACTTTTTAGCCAAAGAAGGTGTTCAGATAATTGGCATCATGTCATTAGAAGGGGCTGTCATAGATAAAAACGGCATTTCGCCTGAAGAGATTACCTCATTGTTTCTAAACAAGAAAAACAACAAACTAATAAGTGAGAAGCTCATTTCTTTTGAAAATGCTAGAGATAAAATCTGGGAATTACCAACAGACATTTTTATTCCAGCAGCAAAGTCAAGATTGATTGAAAAAGATCATCTGAACAAGTTGATTAAAGGTGGATTAGAATTAATCGTTTGTGGGGCAAACTTCCCCTTTGTGGAAAACGATATATTCTTAGGCCCAGTAACTAAAATGGCGGATGACCGAATCTCATTAATACCTGATTTCATATCCAATGCCGGACTTGCAAGAATCACTGCCTTTTTAATGTCAGGCAAGGCACAAATTACAGATGAAGCAATGTTTCAGGATGTAAGTAAAACAGTTTTTAGGGCTTTAAAAAAATGTCATACTTTTAATCCTCATAAGACGAAAATCGCCCAAACGGCATTAGAAATTGCGCTTCACAAGTTACAATAATCCTATTGACGAAGATTCTAAGGTTAAAAATTAGAGGATTTTTAACCTTAGAAAAAAATTTATTTGGTTACTAATACACAAATTAGCTAGCTTAGGGAATTAAATAGCAATTATTTGATAGATCAACCACGATCACAAAATCTAACTTAAACATTCTTACACAATAAATACAAGTGAATGAAGAAGTATTTAGCTTCATGGCTCCTATTCATTGGATTAATAAGCGTAAGTGTCCCTCAACACTTACAAGCCCAAGACTTTACTGCTAAACAATACATTGCCCAGGGGGAGAATCACGCAGAAGACAGCCGGTCTGAAGAACATGTTTCACAAACTGAAACCACCTTAGAAGAAGCATTGGAACATCATCATGCTCCTGCTTGGCTAGTTATACCTTTTGTCGCATTGTTGCTAATGATTGCAACTGGCCCACTGTTTTACGAGGATTTTTGGCACCACAACTACCCAAAAATCGCGGTAGGGTTGGCTTTACTGGTGGTTCTCTACTACTTATTTGTATTGGGTAATGTGCACAACCCTGTTCATGCCCTGGCAGAGTATATTCAATTTATCTCCTTGCTAGCCTCCCTATTTATTGCTTCAGGAGGCATTTTAATAGAAGTTGATAAAAAATCAACGCCAATGGCCAATGTGCTTTTACTGGTTATAGGTGCATTGATTTCCAATCTAATAGGTACCACTGGTGCGTCAATGTTATTGATTCGCCCTTTTATTCGCTTAAACAAAAACAATATTCAGGCTTACCATATCATATTCTTTATTTTTATGGTAAGTAATATTGGGGGTTCCTTAACACCAATTGGCGATCCACCATTGTTTCTAGGCTTTCTAAAAGGTGTACCTTTCTTCTGGACTTTAGAACATAATTGGCAGGCCTGGATATTGGCGCTAACTTTTTTGTCTGTATTGTTTTATTTTGTTGATCGAAAGTTTGGCAGTAAAGGAGACGGTGTAGTACTGAATGAGCAAACCCAATTCAGCAATAAAATATCCCTAAAAGGGACCAAGAATTTCTTGTGGCTTCTAGTCATCATTATTTCTGTGTTTTTAGATCCTAATGTACTTGATTGGGTTCCGGCCATACATTATGATGGTCAAAACTTCAGTTTTATTAGAGAAACGATAATGCTTTCCGTGGCTTATTTTTCTTACAAATTTGCCGATCAGCAAGCGCTTTTAGGAAATGATTTTAACTTTGAGCCCATCCGGGAAGTGGCCTTTATTTTTATAGGCATTTTCGGCACCATGATGCCAGCCCTTGAATTGGTAGGTAGTTTTGCTCAATCGGAGCAAGGTGCTGCTATGATAACGCATAACACCTTGTATTGGGGCACGGGTATTCTTTCTGGTTTTCTAGACAATGCGCCAACATACCTCAACTTCTTGGCCGCAGCTATGGCCTCTCAGGGAGCTGATATCAACAATATACAGCATGTAAGGGATTTTGCCATGGACAGGTATTTTGATTCTTCATTTGAACTTATGGCCATATCCATTGCTTCTGTCTTTTTTGGAGCAATGACCTATGTAGGTAACGGCCCAAATTTTATGGTGAAGTCAATTGCAGAACAAAGTGGTATTAAAATGCCCTCCTTCTTTGGATACATTTTGAGATTTTCAATCCCTATTTTACTTCCTATTCTATTTATTACTTGGCTTGTATTCTTCGCCTTTTCCTAAACTTCTTACTAGAAGGTTTACTTGTATCCTATGAGGGATAGAAAATATCGACCCCATATTAAGCCGGATTATAAATTTCCATTGTACAATCCTGGGTAAATTAAAAAGCCAGATAAGAATATCCTATCTGGCTTTTTAATTGCTTATTATTTAAGAACACGTCACTTTACTTTCCCTTCTACATGAAGATTGGTACCTGGTAAAAACCAAACTTTTTGATCTCCTGACATTTCATAGGAACTTATTTCCTCATTGGCATCCAGTATTATGAGGCCTTCAACAGTAGATTGGTAAAACATATTACTAATCTCTGAAAGTATGGTAATGTTTACCACCTTTCCAGCATTTTTCTTGACTTTAATCAACTTAATATTTCCTTTCTCATTGGGCTTAAGTTGATGTACTAGAAGATCAGGTTCTTCTTTGGTCTCATAGGCTGAAGCCAAGGCTGCTTTATTTATATCCGATTGAAAAAAGAAATCTAACTCTTGCCTCCACGCTAAACTATCAAGGCTGAAGTCTACTATTTCAGTTTCATCATTAAAATGAATTTCCTTTACTACCTCTGCAAATTCCAATTTCCCGATATTTTTTTGTAAGAAATCAGAAAGAGGAAAATAGAGATCAATCTGAGTAGGATTAGCAATAGCTAATTGCTCATCCTTCTTACATGAAAAAAGGGTTCCTACATAAAGCAGCAGGCAAATAACCTTCAAGTATCTGCCCATTATATTTAGGCTTTCAGAAGTATATTGCCTGTCATTTCAACAGGCTTATCCACACCTATAAGCTTTAATATCGTTGGTGCAAGGTCTCCTAGTTTACCATCATTTACTTCGAGCTGATCATTTTTATCTACCATAATGCAGGGCACTAAATTGGTAGAATGGGCAGTATTCGGAGATCCATCAGGGTTGATCATCACATCACTGTTGCCGTGATCTGCAATCACTATAATCGTATAATCGTTGGCCAAGGCCACATCAATAACAGAATTGGCACATTCATCGACAGCTTCACATGCTTTCATTGCAGCATCAAAAACGCCAGTATGTCCTACCATATCTGCATTAGCGAAATTTAAGCATATAAAATCAGCTTCCTTTTTGGGAAGTTCTTGATTGATTTTTTTCGCAATTTCAAAAGCTGACATTTCAGGTTGTAAGTCATAAGTTGCTACCTTAGGACTATTGCACAATATCCTGTTTTCTCCTTCAAAAGGTTTTTCCCTACCACCCGAAAAGAAGAAAGTAACGTGTGGATATTTTTCAGTTTCAGCAATTCGTATCTGATTCTTATGATTTCTTTCCAACACCTCACCTAAGGTATTTCTTAGATTGTCCTTTTCAAAAACTACTGCAATATCCTTGTATTTCTCGTCATATCGACTAAAAGTCACGTAGTCGAGATCAAGTTTTTTCATGTTGTAATCAGGGAAATCCTTTTGTGTCAACACTTCTGTAATCTCTCTACCTCTATCTGTTCTAAAATTAAAGCAGATCACAGTATCTCCTTCATCAATGGTAGCCAGAGGCTTGCCCTCTTCGTCCACTTGTATTATTGGGCGAATGAATTCATCTGTAACGCCATTGGTATAGGATTTCCGAATAGCTGAAAGCATGTCCTTGGACTTTTCACCTTCACCTTTAACCATGGCATCATAAGCCAACTTGACTCTTTCCCAACGGTTATCTCTATCCATGGCATAATACCTCCCTACTATGGAAGCAACTTTACCAGTTGAACCTTCACAGTGGCTTTTAAGGTCTTCTAAATACCTTAAACCACCCTTGGGATCAGTATCTCTTCCGTCTGTAAACGCATGAATGAACACATTATCATCCAACCCATTTGCTTTTGCTGCATCACAAAGACCTTTTAAATGGTAAATATGTGCATGTACGCCCCCATCTGAAACCAAACCTACGAAATGAACCTTCTTTCCCTTCAATTTGGCATTAGAAAAAGCGTTCTTCAACACAGGATGATCATTGAGATCACCTTCTTTTACTGCCTTATTAATTTTAACCAAATCCTGATAAACCACTCTACCAGCCCCGATGTTCATATGACCAACCTCTGAATTACCCATTTGGCCTTCTGGAAGACCAACGGCCAAACCTGAAGCTTCTAATTTAGAGTGAGGATATTTTTCAAATAAACTGTCGATAAAAGGCGTTTTGGCTTTATCAATAGCAGAAACTTCCGGATTTGAAGCTATGCCCCATCCGTCTAGTATCATCAATAAAACTTTTTTATTCATGTCTTTTTCTATTGGTTTCAATCAAATAAAAATTCTGAGGAAATTGCTGTTTTAGTTTCGGAATCTTAGTGAAATAAACATCCCAGCATTTTATCCATTACCCCACAAATATAAGACAATTAAAGATAGGCCTCAGTAAATTGGAAAATAATCTACACTCGTCACTGCCAAAAGTAAAACCATAGAATTTCATGAAATAAAACTTAAAATTTTTAATATATTGGTCTGGATTTTGATAGAGAATTAATATGTTACGCATTATTACTACATTTCTTTTGGCTGGTGTTTTTATATTTTCAAATTCCATAGTGGGCAAGGCCCAAAACAAAGAAACTCCTATTATTGTTGCCCTTCAGCATGGATCAAGCAAAGCTGTTTCCTCCTTTTTAGATGATATGGTGGAAATTCGTTTTGACAATGACAAGAGAGATTTTTCTAAAAATCAGGCTGAAATAGTCCTAGCCAATTTTTTCAAAGGCAATCCAGTAAGTAGTTTTGAACTCTTAAAACATCAAAAAATTGATTCTCAAACCAGCTATCTTATAGGTAATTACACTTCCCTAAAAAATAGTTTTAAAGTATTTATTAAAGGCAAAGAACTAAATAATAAAAATTGGCTGGTTTATAGCATTGACTTTGTCAGAGAATAATTATTGCTGTTTGGAGCAAATAATTTGCTAATTTTGCCAAACATGAAAGACTATATAACAGAGGAAAGGTTAACCCAATTTATGGAATCAGCCTTCAAAGAAGACGTAGGCGAGGGGGATCACTCCACATTGGCATCAGTTCCTTCCAATCAAATAGGAAATGCAAAACTACTGATTAAGGAAAAAGGAATTATAGCTGGAATTGAAATGGCCAAGCATATATTCAATTTTTACGACCCCACACTAGAAGTCAACTTACTATTAAAAGATGGGGATGCGGTAACTCCAGGAGCTATAGGACTAACGGTTACAGGAAGTGCTCGATCTATATTGACAACCGAAAGGTTGGTATTAAACTGCATGCAAAGAATGAGTGGAATAGCTACCAAAACCCACCATATCAATGAACTAATCAAGCATACCGAAGCAAAATTATTAGATACGCGTAAAACTACTCCAAACTTCCGCATGCTTGAAAAATGGGCCGTGGCCATTGGGGGGGGGCAAAACCATCGCTATGCTTTGTATGATATGATTATGCTCAAAGACAACCATATCGATTTTGCTGGAGGAATAGCCGAAGCAATAAAAGCTACTCGTTCCTACCTAAAAGCAAACAAGTTAGATTTAAAAATAGAGATCGAGACAAGAAATCTCGAAGAAGTAAAAACTGTCCTCGCTATTGGTGGTGTAGACATCATTATGTTAGACAATATGTCCCCAGCCATAATGAAGGAAGCGGTATTATTAATTGACAATAAGTATGTAACGGAAGCTTCCGGCGGCATTGATGAATTCACCATCGCTGCTGTGGCTGAGTCAGGGGTAGATTTTATATCAGTTGGTGCACTTACACATCAGGTTCAAAGCCTTGATATCAGTCTGAAGGCTGTTTAGTATCATCAGCAAATTGCAAATTAACCAAGTGGGCATAATGTCCTCCTTCTCTTGCAGAAAGAGAATCGTGATTGCCTTCTTCTATTACTTTCCCATCCTTGATCACATAGATTCTATCCACTTTTCTAATGGTGGACAACCTATGAGCAATAATAATGGTGGTTCTCCCCTTCATTAATTTATCAAGCGCTTCTTGCACCAACGATTCGGTTTCAGCATCCAAGGATGAGGTTGCCTCATCCAATATAAGTATGGCTGGATCTTTCAGTATCGCCCTTGCTATGGCTATTCTTTGCCTCTGCCCTCCAGAAAGCTTGATCCCTCTTTCTCCTACTAAAGTATCTAGGCCTTCGGGAAATTTGTCTATAAACTCTAAAGCATTGGCCTGCTTGGCCGCTTCCAGCAATTCCTCGTCAGTAGCATCATGCTTGGCATATCGGATATTTTCTCGTATAGACCCCCCGAACAAAAGCACTTCCTGAGGAACCATGCCAATATTATTTCGCAAAGCCTGCGGATCCCAATCTGCTATAGATTTACCATCCAATAAAATATCACCTCTGCCAACATTGTAAAATTTCAGTAGTAACTGAATAATAGTAGATTTCCCTGCTCCACTGTGACCTGCAAGAGCAATTTTCTCTCCTGGTTCCGCATGTATAGTAAGACCATTTAGCACCCTGTATTCAGGCCTTGTTGGGTAATGGAATAATACCTGGTCAAACAGAACAGATCCTTTCATTCGACTGATGGAACTGCCTACTATCTGTTTCTCGGTAGTTTCATTCAAGATCTCCAATACCCTTTCTGAAGAACCTATAGCCTTCTGTACCTGACCATAAATATCTCCCAATCCAGCGATAGAGCCTCCTATAAATGTGGTATACAAGACAAAAGAAATTAGGTCACCTACACTCATATCCCCGGCACTTACTAAAGTGGCACCATACCAGATAACCGCTACGATCCCTCCAAAGAGTGCGAAAATTATAAAAGATATAAAAGCGCCTCGGTATCCAGCCGCTTTCAAGGCCACTTCTACTACACTGTTCAACTTGTTTCGGTAACGGTTGATCTCATAAGATTCACCTGTAAAAGATTTCACCGTCACTATTGATTGCAATGTCTCCTCAACTACCACATTGGCGGAGGCGAGATAATCTTGCGTTTTCTTTGATAACTTCCTGATAAATTTCCCAAAAACCATGGCAATTACCACAAGCACTGGAATGGTTATTAACATAAAAAGCGTTAACCTTGGCGTAGTGTAAAACAAAAAGATTATCCCTGCAAACAAGGTAATGATTTGGCGAAATAGCTCTGCCAAGGTAATGGAGAAAGTGTCTTGTAACATCGTAACATCAGAGGTGATCCTACTGATCAATTCACCTGTTCTACGCTGATCAAAGAATGTCATGGGCAATCTCACCAATCGCTCGTATAGCGCAACCCTTATATCCCGCATTGATTTTTCACTGACTTTGGCAAATAGCCAAACCCTGAAAAAAGAGAAAATACTCTGGATAAAAAGGATTCCAATAAGGATAAAGGCAATACCATTGATGTCGTTTACAATCCAGTCTTTCCCAGAAGCTGCATCAATCAATTTCCCAGCTACATAAGGGAAGGTCAAAAGCATTAGGCTCGAAAAAAACAAAAAAACCATCCCAATGATAAAAGGTACTTTGTAGGGTATGGCAAACTTGAAAATCCCAAAAAGCTTTTCAAAATTCTTTTTGTTCATTTTTCTTTTGTCACTTTCTTCTAAAGGTAAACCTCTTTGCTTGGCCATTTATTAATATTTTTTACCTGTCAACGATTTTAGTATTACTTTTTATTTCGGGAGAAAAGCCGTGCCATTCGACGGAAAAATTGCTTTTCTTTTTCCCAAAAGAAAGCAAACTGCCCAAAAATAAAACCATATATCAATAGAAACACTTGATACAATGGCAATACCAACAATAGATAAAGCAACGTTTTCAAGAAACTACCCTCAGTGGTATCCAGGCCCAAAAAATCAAATATTGGCTGCTTAATTAACAAAATGGTGAAACCTGTGCAAGCAAACACCACTAGCACTAGCGCTACCTGCCAGAGACTCTTGAGTTTCCATTTGGTTTGCAGCTTTTTTAGAAAGTTGGTTTTATTTGTTCCAGGCTCGTTCATTGTTAATTAAAGTCGAACAAACCTTTATTCAAGCTTTGCAAGGCTTCGTTTTTATGTTTGCCATCAATTAAGAGAGAAACATTGTGCTTACTTCCTCCATAAGAAACCATTCTTAGCGGAAAATCTTCCACACTGGCCATGATTTTATTGAGCACATTTCGCTCTTGCATGATGGAATTGCCAACGATACATATAATAGAAAGGAAATGGTCGACTTCCACTTTTCCCAACTTCTGTAATTCAGAAGTAATTTCTTTCAAATGGGTGGTGTCATCCAAGGTCAGAGAAATGGCTACCTCGGAGGTAGTGATCATGTCAATGGAAGTTTTGTAATTTTCAAAGATTTCGAAAACTTTTCTTAAGAACCCATGAGCCAAAAGCATTCGACTGGATTTGATCTTTATAGCAGTAATGCCATCTTTAGCGGCAATTGCTTTTACACCTACTGAACCTTCTCCTGCTCCAGTAATGGTAGTTCCAGGAGCGCTGGGCTCCATGGTATTGAGTAGCTTCACAGGGACATTATGCAATTGCGCAGGCCATATAGAGGCGGGATGCAAAATTTTAGCACCAAAATAAGCCAACTCAGCAGCCTCATCAAAGGACAATTGAGCAATTGGCCTTGTTTGTTCCACTATTCTAGGATCATTGTTATGCATCCCATCTATATCCGTCCAGATCTCAACCACAGAAGCATAGATAACAGAACCGATTAAAGAGGCTGTGTAATCACTTCCACCTCTTTTTAAGTTATCCACTTCATTCAGGTGATTTTTGCAAATGTATCCTTGAGTAATAAAAATGCTCTCGTCAGGATAGCCTGCCAATATAGCCTCAAGGTTTTCATCTATTTTAGCAAGATTTGGTTCATTGTTTTCATCGATGCACATGAATTCCAATGCTGGTAGAAATACTGCTGGAATCTCTTGTTCTTGTAGAAAGGTAAAGAAAAGCTTAGTAGAAAGTAATTCTCCCTGCGCAAGAATATCCTTATTAATCGCTTCGTTGAAGGATATCTTTAGAATTATGTTCAAGAACTCAAAATGCTCGTTGATAATTTGTAATGCTTTGGCTTTTCCTGCTTCTGAGGTCAACAATTCTTGGTAAAACTGAAGGTAATGGTCCTGAAGGCTTTCTATCTTTTCTTTGGCCTCGTCCTTTTTACCTGCAGATAAGGCATCGCCTATGGCTACCAATACATTGGTAGTACCAGACAGTGCCGACAATACCACAATTTTCTTATCATCATCAAATGTGATCAGGTCCTTTACCTGATGCATTCTTTCCGGCCTTCCTACTGAAGTGCCGCCAAATTTCATGATTTTCATTAGAATACCAGATTTATTGTAATATGTTGATTTGTATTGGCTTAAAAGCCTAGCATTTTAATTGCCGTGATGGCCGCTTCATCTCCCTTATTACCATGCTTCCCACCTGCTCTGTCCAAAGCTTGCTGTTGATTATCTGGTGTCAACACACCAAAAATAACAGGTTTATCGTACTTCAAGCCTACTTGGGTAATGCCGTTGGCCACTGCATCGCAAATAAAATCAAAATGACGTGTTTCTCCTTGAATGACACATCCTAAGCAAATCACAGCATCGATTTCTTCTAGTTTTGCTAGCCATTGTGCACCAAGGGTAAGTTCAAATGAACCCGGAACATTTTTCCTGTAAATATTCTCCTTTTTTGCACCATAGCGCAAAAGGGTCTCAACAGCTCCACTGTAGAGGGAGGAGGTGATTTCATCATTCCATTCAGCCACTACCAAAGCGAATTTTCTATCACTTATATCCGTTACATTTTCTTGGGTATGCTGACTTAGATTTTTTAATGAAGTAGCCATAAGTTTAAAATTAATTCACAAAAAAAGAGTAAAACCTTTCGGGTCTTACTCTTTAGTATCAATGATTAAATTCATATCAATTAGAAGAAGCCAGACCTTCAAGGCGGGCTTTTTGCTTTCGAGCCTCACTGAATTCATAAGCATCAGCATACTTATTTTCTATTTCTTCGTAAGTAGCTATTGCTTGATTTATTTCACCTGCTTCTTCATAAGCAATGGCAAGTTTGGATAAATACTTAGGCGTAAAAAACTCATTGGACTTGTAACCCGCAGCGTCTTTATAATAGCTAATAGCATTGTCCAATTCACCAAGTTCCAAATACGCATCTCCTGTTAATGCATAAGCATGCGCTTGTACAAGGAAGTCAGATGAAGAGAAGTTTGTCAAGTGATCTACAGCAGACTGAAATTCTCCTTTAGAGAGGTAAATAGATCCAACATAAAAATTTGACAAATTAGCTGCATCCGTTCCGCCATATTCATCTATGATTTCTAAGAAACCAGGCTCAACACCGTCTCCATTGAGCGCAAAATCTACACTATCCTGTTCGAAATAGTATACTGCTTGGAACATTTCACCTTGAGCCGTCTTATTCTGATTGGCTTTATGTATCTGAAATCCAACAATCCCTACTATGAGTAATATCCCGAATCCTATGATCCCACCTACTAGTTTGGTGTTCTCTTTAAGAAAGGTTTCACCTCTACCAAGACGATCAGCTATTGCTTCAGGATTCTCTAGAAGTTCATTGGATGTATGAGGAGCTGGACTCCCTTTTTTGGTCTTTTGAGTGGCCATCATTTTTAATTTTGAGTGGCAAATATAGATTATGTTTTAATGAATAACAAAACTATTGTGGACTGAGCAGTAAAAAAGAGAAAAGTGACCCCATAGGACTGTGTTTTTTTAAGGTTTTCAATACTGATCGGCCTTTAGCCTAATGGTATTGAAACAAATCTTGATGGTATTTACTTTAAGTTATTCCAATTGCTTGTATTAAAGTCAAAAGACTGATAATCGGACATATTGATCTGATTCCACAATTGAAACCCGAACAAGATTGATGACCAAAGTTTTTAACAAAGGGTAATAAAAACAATTCCCCCTCTTAAAACCATGCTGAAGAGGGGGAATTCCTTTAAACTACTTATTATTACGTTTTCCATGGGCCAGTGATTGCCACAGTAATTCCAGGTCCCTGAATATTCACAAAATAGGTTTTTCCAGAGGGAGAAAATACGCCTCCAGCTAATTCTGACTCAAAACCTACATTCTCAGCAAGGTGGTACAACTCTCCTTTTGGGGTTACTCCTACCAAGAATGGATGCTTGTGATCCTCACACAAAATCACATCGCCCCATGGAGCTACTGCGAGGTTGTCACAACTTTTTAATATTTCCCTATCTACTGACTCCACAAAAAGAGTCAACTCTCCAGGCTTGTTTTTTTCTTCAGGTTTACCCTCATTCCTACTAGGAGTGTAACGAAACACTTGTCCAGCCCCTATCTTCCCTCCATTGGTACAAGCAAAATAAATTTCCTTGTTACCATACCAAATTCCTTCACCTCTAGCAAAAACAGCGGCCCCTTTTTCAAAACCTTGAAATCTTAGATCATCCTCTGGGCTTTCTACATTTTCAATGTCTATCCAGGTTACTTTATGGCTCTTCATTAATGGAAATTCAGGTCCTTCACTGTCTTCCCAGTTTCTGGTATCCCTGCTTTTTTCTCCCAAAATAACAAGTGCCTGTAATTTTCCTCCTTTGTGTAGTTTACCTGGGGCATTAGGTATGTATCGGTAAAAGATACCATCGCCCCTATCCTCTGTAAGGTACACAACTCCAGATGCTGGGTCTACGGCTACTGCTTCATGATTAAATCTACCCATGGCTTTAATAGGTAGTGGCTTTGCTCTTTGAATTTTCTCAGTGGCTGGCACTTCAAAAACATAACCATGGTCTTTCTCCAGACGCCCATCATATCCGCCCTTTTTCAGCGTACTTTCTTCACAGGTCAACCAACTACCCCAAGGCGTGATGCCACCGGCACAGTTTCTGACAGTTCCAGCCAGGCTAATGAACTGTTTTTCTAGCTCACCCGTTTCTTCGTTATATACAAACGTAGACGTTCCACCAAGACTTGGTAACAATCCTTTCCCAAAATCATAAAAATCCTTAGAGGAAAGTTTATCAAGCAATTCATTGTTTTTTCCAAAGCCGGAATTTTCTAAAGAATCGGGACTAAGCTCATGGTTACGGACTACTATTGTCCTTCCATTTTTCCCTTGAAATGCACCCATGCCATCTGAGGCCCCGGGTAGATAAAACCCATCGTCCATCTTATCCCCTTTTTTTGTTAGGAGTTTATAAGAAAAACCTTCAGGCAAATTTAATATTCCTGCTGGATCTTTTTTTAGTGGCCCATACCCTAGCGCAGCCGGAGCCATCGTACGCCCTAAGGCTTTTCCAGGATTAATTAACTGATAAAGTCCCATAAAACCAAGAGTGGCCATTCCTGAGGTCTTTAAAAAACTTCTTCGAGTGTCTTTGTTGGATGAATTCATGTCAGGTTTACAATTGATTACTACAAGCTATACGCTTAAATTCTAAATCATACCAAGTTTTTGATTAGGTATTCCTATTACCTTCAAAAACTGTAAGCAGTTTATTAAAAATCAAAACTAAATCCTAAACCTTATCCGTAAGCGGTTAGAAACTTAAACTTTGCTATGAAATAGGCAAAAATCAATGCCAATCAATGGGTTAGGTGTTTAGGTAATTGGTAGTATTTACCAACAGCTTGATTTGTGCGTAATTTTAATTCATTCCAGTGTTTAAAATCCAAACTACCTGTTAAAAAATTATTAATTCAATACTTACACTTTAATCGTGTGGCAAGCACTAGCTATTAAATCTTTTACAGTAATATGATCCTTTAAGGTTCAGCTATGGAACCCTGTGGCTTGACCTATCACCAAGCAATCACTGCCATTATGGGGAAATGGTCTGATGGAAAACGGTTGTGATACGTATCTGTAAGTAAACCGTATTTCTTCACCTTTAGCGATTCACTAACAAAAATATGATCAATAATTCTGTCATGGCTTTTGGTCAGGTCAAATCCATTGGTACTTCCGTTGTTAGCATAAACAAATTCGGCAGCATCATAGGTATCTTTCATACCAGGTGCATTTTTTAGCAATTGATAAGCCTCAGTAGATTGGTCGACATTAAAATCTCCCATTAAAAATACTGGCAATTTTTGGGTATTTATGGTTTTGACCTTATCAAGAATAAGGGCCGCACTTTTGTTCCTTGCTTCTACACCACGATGATCAAAATGGGTATTGAAAACATAAAAACTTTTCCCTGATTCTATTTCTAACATTTTAGCCCAAGTACAGATTCTTGGCAAAGCTGCGTCCCAACCTTTATTTGGATGATCTGTCTCGGGTGCCAACCAAAAGGTGGCAGTCTCTTCTACCTTGTATTTCGCTTTTTGGTAAAAAATAGCAGAATATTCTCCTTTCTCATTCCCATCATCCCTTCCTGTACCGACGAAAGCAAAGTTTGGTAAAAGGCCTTCTAGGTCTTTTACTTGATGGTGAAGCCCCTCCTGAATGCCGAAAATATCGAAAGCATGAAAACGAATCAACTGGCTTACAGGTAACTTGCGATTTTCCCAAGTATTTGGCGCATCATTGGGGTTGTCATAACGAATATTAAATGTAGCTATGACTATATGCTGCTCTTGTGCATTCACTAAGGTAGTGCCAAGTAATCCCAGTAATGAAAATGATAAAAGCCTAAATGTTATTGCTAATTTTTTTTGAAACATAAAAATCGATTTAAATCAAACAATGCCCAAGAAAAATCTTGGGCATTGTCCTACAAATTAGTTGGTAATCCTATCCGTTACGCTTCTTGTCCAACTCTTTGGCTTTCTTATCCGCCCTTTTTTCCATCAAGCTTTTTCCAGCTTTCTTTTTAGGGTCCTTTTTTTCTCCTTTGTCTTTGCTCATTTTATCAGTCTTTGTTGAAAATTTACCAAGTTTTTTTGACAAAAACAAAGCAATTACCTTTTCTCAATCATTATTTTTATCACTACAATGATTCTATATAAAAACCCTAGCGTTAATTTTATAACCTTAATTATTTCAGCCACTTACAGGTGTATTATTTCCAAAGTATTAAACACAAAAATAAAATTAGGCTCTAATTTCTAAAAGCAATCACCCATCCCATCAGCCCAACTTTTAAATAGTTAGCACAAAGATCGCTGCAAAGCCATTAAGCTTTGGCTTACCAGCCTAAGCAATTACCTTTGTCATTTAATCCACTATTATGAATCAAATCTCTGATGAAAAAAGGGCAGCCTTAATTTCAGCCATTGACCAGTCTGAGAATCCTTTTGTCATTGCCCAGATAGAGGCTCTTTTAAAAAGAGAGCAGTTGCTAAGCCCTATAGGTGTTCTTTCCAAAGATTATCCTTTATTACTTCAGGTTCAATCGACGAGGGATATTTCCTTACAGACAAACCTTACGATTAAGGATGAGAATGCCCTTTCCAAATACCAGGAAATAATTGTTTGGCCTAAATTTCTTATTTCCCTCACCATGCTGTTTATTTCAGCAGCCATCATCAATAATTTCTCCTATGAGGAAGGCCATCTGCAATACTCTTCTTTCATTTCAAGCTTGGCTGTTATTTACGGCATATTGTGGCTGTTCTTCCTACTAGAAGCATTGCTGGTCGCACGCTTGGCATATACCAGCAAAGTCAGAATAGCACAAAGTTCTTTTGTTAGAAAAATATTGTCTTTGATTTTTCCTCCCATGGCAATTGGGCAACGCCATCTACTTGAACCAGAAAAGATCTGGCTGCCCTTTTATGGATGGTCAAAGTGCAATGAAGGTCTCTTCAACCACCTAAAAAAGCAATTCTCTATTCCCATGATAGTGATTGCTCTTTTGATTATTCCCGTATTGTTGATAGAATGGCAGTTTTATGAAGAAGTAGAAAACTTTCTAAACACAGACTTATCCTTAGTACTCGGATTAGTTCAGGGTTTTATCTGGCTTGCCTTTACTTTTGAATTCCTCCTTCTGATCGCTATTACGGATGATGAATTCACCTACATCAAAAAAAACTGGATAGATCTGCTTATCATTCTTCTGCCTTTTGTTTCATTTGTAAGGTCACTCAGGCTGATAAAAGTGACCAAACTATCCCAGTTGTCACGTGGGTATAAACTAAGGGCATTGTTAATGAAAGCACGTGAAGGGTTTATATTTGCCAGCTTTTTTTACCGACTGATGGCTGTTAAACCAGATTACCAACTTAAGAAGTTGATGAAAAAACTGAATGAAAATCAAAAAGAACGGGAAATAATCGAAGAAGACCTTGCGAAATTATCCGATTGGCTACTTAAAAAGGAGGCCAAGAAATAAGTCCAATAAACTATTTTTAAGTATATTCAACGGAAAATTTGATCACATAATTTTGTCTAATGATACTTAAATCTCTCCTCGGAATTCTCATATGGGGAATGCTGGCCCCAAACCTCATCGCCCAAGAATCTTATGATATGCCAACTTCCGCAAAAAAGATTCTTTTTCTCGGCAATAGCATAACTTACTCAGGGCAATATGTAGACTATATCGAGACCTATCTTAGGCTTTCTCATCCTGATAGGGACTGGGATTTTATGAATGTAGGTTTGCCAAGTGAAACGGTTTCAGGGCTTTCTGAAGAGGGACATGCAGAAGGAAAATTCCCTAGACCAGACTTACACGAAAGGTTAGATAGAATTCTGGAAGAGATAAAACCAGATTTGATTTTCTCCAACTATGGAATGAACGATGGTATTTACCTGCCATTCAATGAGGAACGGTTTGATGCCTATAAACAAGGTCAAAGAAAATTACACCAAAAGGCTTTGGCCATAGGTGCTAAAATCATACACAGTACTCCTCCTATATATGACGAGAAAAAAGGAGCCGCTTACGCCAATGTTTTGGACATTTATTCTTCCTGGCTGGTAAGCCAACGGTATACTGAAAATTGGGAGGTAATAGATTTGCATTGGCCAATGCGGAAATTTCAAGAAGACCAGCGGGAGGTTAATCCATCCTTCGAATTGGCAAAAGATGGCGTTCATCCTGCTGAACTTGGGCATTGGCTCATGGCTAGAAGTCTACTTCAAGGAATTGGCGAGGGGGAAAATCTCACTGAGAACAACGCTCAAGTGGTGTTAGGCAGTTGGAATCAAGGTTTAGAAGTCCTTGCCCTAGTTAAAGAAAGACAATCCATCACAAAAGACGCCCTACTAAACCATATTGGCCATGAACGCCCAGGCATGAAAAAAGGCCTTCCATGGAAAGAAGTGCGTATGAAAAGAGCCACTATTTTGAATGAAATAAACAACCTAAATAGAAAATAAGGAAGGAATAATCGCTCCTTTGTAAGTAAAAGTATCTTTATTTTATATAAATGATTTTATCTTTCCTTTGAATTATTTCACCAAAGGAGATCAAGTTATAGCCCTCTTCTGTCATTTTCCTTTCAAATAAAGCTGTTTTGTTGGGGTCCACGGCCATCAATAAACCGCCACTTGTTTGCGGATCCGCCAAAATTAATTTATCCCTATCAGCGGTAATAGCGATGCCAGTACCGTAGCTATCCCAATTTCTATGTGTTCCCCCAGGAATACAATTCAGGTCGATGTATTTTTGTACGAAATCAAAACAAGGGATTTTATCCAGCTCAAGTTGCGCTGAAAAGGAAGCTCCTTTGCACATTTCTGTTAAATGTCCACCTAAGCCAAAGCCTGTAACATCTGTCATTGCATGAACTTCTGGCCAACCTGCTGCCAATGCACCGATGTCATTAAGTTTAAGCATTGATGTTTTGGCCAAAAGCACATCCATTTTGTGCGCCAGTCCCTTTTTCTCAGCGGTGGTTACCATCCCAACTCCAATTGGCTTGGTAAGGTATAAACGATCGCCTACTTTTGCTGTGCTGTTTCTTTTGACCTGATTGACTGCTATACTCCCTGTCACAGCCAAACCAAAAATAGGCTCTGGCGCATCTATACTATGACCACCTGCTAATGGAATACCTGCTTTATGGCATACTGACCTTCCTCCCTCCAAAACCTTGCTCGCCACCGCAGCAGGCAATTTGGAAATGGGCCAGCCCAGGATGGCAATGGCCATTAAAGGCATGGCACCCATTGCATAAATATCACTTAGGGCATTGGTTGCCGCTATGGCTCCGAAGTCAAAAGGATCATCCACTATCGGCATAAAGAAGTCCGTAGTGCTTACAATGGCTGTTTTGCCATCTAGACTGACTACTGCTGCATCGTCACTTTCCTCATTTCCTACTAGCAAATTAGGGAAACTGACTTTCCCTGAATCTTCACTTTGGAGGATCTCACCTAATACTGCTGGAGATATTTTACATCCACAGCCTGCGCCATGGCTGTACTGCGTAAGTTTTATTTCCTGATTTTCCATAAATATTATTCTATTTTGATGAGGGAAGCAGCTACCTCCGATAGGTTATCTAAATTCATGGGGATTTCCCTTACGACAGTTTTGGCTTTTTTGTTGAGCCCTTTGCCATAAGCTTTGTCGTAATAACTTAATATAATACTTGCTGCTTGGCTCATCTCTCCATTTTCAATGTGGTTTACGGCAAGCTCGCAGTTCTCTTTCCCAAGCTTTTTTGCAATATCATAGGTAGATTTAATCAGCTTATCTTTAGGAAGGCTCCCATAACCATTAACCAATACCTTAAGTCTTTGTTCTTTCGACACTACGATATGATACCGAGGAGATTCTTGCATAAGTTGGTACAATGGAGCTATAATGTGTGCCTTTCCAATTATAAACGACTCGTCTTCCAGCCAAATGGGTTTCTCAAGAGAGAAATAAAGGAATTTCTCCAAGATATCATTTTGAAATTGTTCTGAACTAGGTTGACTTTCTTCTTTGTGACTACCAAAGGCGGATCCCTGGTGATGCGCCAACCCTTCAAGGTCGACTATCTGTGCCCCTTTGGTTTCCATCTCTTTTAGGAGACTTGTTTTCATAGATCCAGTGGTGCCTGCCACAATTTTAAGTTTCAGTGGTTGGTCAAAAAAGGAAAGCAAGTAGTTTCTATAGGCCTTATATCCTCCCTTCAAAACAAGGATTTCAAAACCATAGAGTTCGAGCAACCAAGCGAGACTTGAAGACCGCATACCACCTCTCCAACAATGGATCAGCAACTTTTTGGAACCTAATGATTCGGCAATTTCAATAAGGTCTACCAATTTTGGACCTATCAATTTAAGACCAACTTTAATTGCCTTCTCTCTGCCTTCTTCTTTGTATATCGTCCCGATTATAGCCCTCTGATCATTGTCAAATAAAGGAAGATTAACCGCACCTGGGATGTGACCAGCAGCATGTTCTCCAGGCGACCGAGTATCTAAAACAGGGAAGTCATTTTTGTTGCTTAAAAATTGATCAATTTCAATTACTTGCATGATAAGAAGCGTGCCGTTAAGTCAGGGCAATAATGCAATTCTTCATTTTTTCCGAACCAAGGTTAGTATTAAAACCATTTAATAAACAGCCACGTAGAAAAATGTTATACTGAGGACAAGTTAACAATAAAAGTACAAGAAAAGCAAAATGAATTGATGCTTCTAAAACCCAAAAAAACCGGTTGCTTTCACAACCGGTTTCATTTAATAAAATATTATTTATAACTATTTTCCTTCTAAAGCATTCGCACCAGCAACGATTTCTAGGATTTCGTTGGTAATGGCTGCTTGCCTTGTTCTATTGTAAACTAGTTTTAAATCTTTCAAAAGATCACCAGCATTGTCTGTAGCTTTACTCATCGCTGTCATTCTAGCGCCATGCTCTGAAGCATTGCTATCCAAAATGGCTTTATAAAACTGTATTTTTAAAGAATTAGGCACTAGCTCCTCAATGATATAATCTCTGGAAGGTTCCACGATATAATCTTGTTGCGCTTTGCTTTCTCCTCCTTCTTCCTCCATTTTGGATATTGGAAGGAACTGTTCTTTAACTACAATTTGTGTAGCTACATTCTTAAACTGGTTGTATACCAGAATTACCTGATCAAACTCTCCATTAACGAAGGCCTCCATAACAAATTCAGCAGCTTCTTTTATTGGTTGGAAAGAAATTTTTTCAAACAATCCAGCGTAGTCAGAAACCAATGGGAAATTTTGCCTCTTAAAGAAGTCCGATGCTTTTTTCCCAACAGGCATTACCGTGATTTTCTTATTCGGGTTTTCTAAGAAAACTGCATTTGTTGCTTTAATCACGTTAGAATTAAAAGCACCACACAAGCCTTTATCAGAGGTAATAGGAATAACCAATAAGTTGTTTCCACCACGTTCCTGAGCATACACGATATCTGCTACACCTTCTGCTCCTGAAGAAATATTATTTAGGATGGAAGTCAGTTTTTGAGAATAGGGTCTCATCTGCACAATTTTCTCTTGTGCCCTTCTCAATTTAGCAGCCGCTACCATTTTCATGGCTTTGGTAATCTGCTGGGTAGAGCTTACCGAATTGATCCTTTCTTTTACTTCCTTTAGATTCGCCATAATTATTCTATATCCTTCTTATATACTATTTAAGACCAGTGCTAATTAAGCTTTGTATTTAGGAGCTAACTCCTCAATCGCTTTCTTAAGCAAATTGCCTGTAGTATCCAGATCTCCCTTATTGATAGCAGTAAGCGCTTCAGGATATTGAGCAATAATAAGATTATAAAAGTCTTTTTCGAATTCTCTAACTCTGTTGACAGGGATATTATCTAATAAACCTCTAGAAGAAGCAAAGATAATGGCTACCTGAAGGTCTACTCTTACGGGAGAATATTGTCCCTGTTTTAGTATTTCCTGGTTTCTTCTACCCCTTTCGATCGTTCTTTTAGTAGTAGGGTCAAGATCTGATCCGAACTTAGAGAAGGCTTCCAATTCACGGAAAGCTGCTTGATCTAATTTCAAGGTACCAGCCACTTTTTTCATGGCTTTGATCTGAGCGTTACCACCAACACGTGATACAGAAATACCTACGTTAATTGCAGGACGAATACCAGCGTTGAAAAGGTTCGTTTCCAAAAATATCTGTCCGTCTGTAATTGAAATTACGTTGGTAGGGATATAGGCAGAAACGTCACCAGCTTGTGTTTCGATAATAGGCAATGCAGTAAGAGAGCCGCCTCCTTTTACCAGGGGAGCCAAGGAAGGTGGCAAATCATTCATTTGTCTTGCGATCTCATCAGAAGAGTTAATTTTCGCAGCTCTTTCTAATAATCTGGAGTGAAGGTAAAATACATCACCAGGATAGGCTTCACGTCCTGGAGGTCTTCTTAACAACAAGGAAACCTCACGGTAAGCAACAGCTTGTTTGGAAAGATCATCATAAACTACCAAGGCTGGCTTTCCAGTATCTCTGAAAAATTCACCGATAGTAGCACCCGTAAATGGGGCAAAGAATTGCATAGGTGCAGGATCTGCAGCAGATGCACTTACTATAACAGTATATGGCAAAGCTCCACCTTTTTCAAGGGCAGCAACAACGTTAGCAACGGTAGAAGCTTTTTGGCCTATCGCTACGTAAATACAGAATACAGGCTCTCCTTTATCGTAAAATTCTTTTTGGTTAAGGATAGTATCAATCGCAACAGCAGTTTTACCTGTTTGTCTGTCACCAATGATCAATTCCCTTTGTCCTCTACCAATAGGAATCATTGCATCAATAGATTTGATACCTGTTTGTAAAGGCTCAGTTACCGGCTGACGATAAATTACACCTGGGGCTTTCCTTTCAAGAGGCATTTCATAGAGATCTCCTTGGAGTTCACCTTTACCATCAATCGGAACGCCTAAGGTGTCTACCACCCTACCCAACATACCATTACCAACTTTAATGGAGGCGATCCTTTTCGTTCTTTTAACGGTATCGCCTTCTCTTACGGATTTAGCTTCTCCAAAGAGTACAGCACCTACATTGTCTTCCTCTAAATTAAGAACCATGGCTCTTAAGCCATTGTCAAATTCGATCAACTCTCCAGCTTGCACTTTAGAAAGTCCATAAATTCGGGCTACACCGTCACCGACTTGGAGCACAGTACCCACTTCTTCCAATTCTGCTTGTGTTTTGGCTTCCGAGAGTTGTTCTTTCAATATTGCCGAAACTTCATCAGGTCTTACATCTGCCATTGTTGTATAGTATTATTGATTACAGCTTAATTTCTTAATAGTATTTTTTCTCATACAAGTTCTGGGTGAAATCCAGACGCAATTGTTGCAACTTACTCTTGATGGATTCATCAAGTTGTTTGTCACCGATTCTAAGAACAAAACCACCTATAAGGTTAGGATTGATCTTCTCTATGAGTTTCACTTTATCTTTGCCAGAAACCTCCTTAACGATATCCTTAAAAGAATTTCGCAATTCGTCATCTAGCTGAATGGTACTTACCACTTCTGCCGTTTGTATCCCAAGGTGCTCATTGTATAACCTGAAAAACGCAGTGGCCATTTCTGGAAGAAATGCTGTTCTGCCTTTCTCACCAACCAATTCAAAAAACTTTATGGTCAATGCAGAGGCTTTTTTCCCAGCAAGCAACTTTAAAGTACTTATTTTTTTCTCAGAACTTATGACAGGACTTTTAACCATGTCGGAGAAGGATGAATCTTCAGTACTTAAAGACAGGACAGTGGTCATATCTACATGTACTTGTTCCAATTCATTTTTCTCTACTGCCAGTTCCAGCAGTGATTTTGCGTAACGAGAAGCTACTCTGTATGCTGACATTCCTGTAGGTTAGTTTAATTTTATATCCTTAACAAATTCTTCTACTAGTTCTTTTTGAGACCCTTCACTAGAAAGATTTTTTCTCAATAGTTTTTCAGCTACATCTAAAGAAAGTTCAGCTACCTGAATTTTAACATCCGTTAAGGCTGCTTGTTTTTCAGTTTCTATTATAGCCTTGGCATCTTCGATCATTTTAGCACCCGCTTTGGCCGCTTCTTCCTTTGCGATTTCCATGGTTTGAGCGGCAAATTCATTTGCTGATCTCAAAATTTCGTCTCTTTCAACTCTGGCTTCTTGAAGAAGGCGTTCATTGTCAGAAACAAGATTTTGCATTTCAAGCCTTGCATTTTCAGCTTCACTTAAGGAGGCTTCAATAGTACCCTCTCGTTCATCAAGCGCAGATAGAATTGGTTTCCAAGCAAATTTCGCTAAAATGAAAAATAAGATGGCAAAGCCTAACAGTTGCCAAATAATCAAACCTAAGTCAGGAGTAATCAGATCCATTTCTTTTATTTTTTAAGCTAAATATCAGTTTTGTTCAATAATTAAGAAAGGACCGGCCTAACGCCGGTCCAATTTCTTTTTCTAGAAAGTAAGATTTCCGTTAAGAGCGATAAGTAGACAAACTACCACAGCAAACAAGGAAACTACTTCAATAAGGGCAGCGATGATCAACATTGCAGTCTGGATTTTACCAGCAGCCTCAGGCTGACGTGCAATACCTTCCATGGCTTGTCCACCGATTCTACCAATACCTAGACCTGCGCCTATCGCAACAATTCCAGCACCGATACCAGCACCCATAAGTGCAAAACCGGCAGTCAATAATAATGAAGTTAACATACTCGTTTTTATTTAATTTAATTGAACAAAGAATTCATAATTAATGCTCATGTCCATGCTCAGCTACAGCTGAACCTATGTACATGGCAGAGAATAAAGTAAATACATAAGCCTGAATAGTGGCTACCAGTAATTCGATCACATTAATGAATACCACCATCAGTGTGGAAGCTACTCCTACTGCGTAAGATTCAAAGACAAAGATCAATCCTATAAAACTTAGGATTACAATGTGACCAGCAGTGATCGCTACAAACAATCGAACAGTCAGGGCAAATGGCTTTGTAAACAAGCCAATAATCTCTACTGGAACAATGATTAACAATAGCGGAAGTGGAACCCCCGGAGTAGCCACCACATGTTTCCAATAGTCCTTATTACCATTAAAATTAGTAATAAAGAAGGTTATCATCGCTAAGGTAATTGTCACAGCGATATTACCGGTTAGGTTGGCTGCACCTGGCAATAATCCCAAAAGATTTCCTATCCAAATAAAGAAGAATAAGGTCAAAAGGTAGGGAGTGAATTTTTTGTATTTAGGGCCAATGTTTGGGCGAGCAATTTCGTCTCTAACGAAAATAACGATGGGCTCTACGAATGAGGCGATCCCTTTAGGCGCTTTGTTGGGGTGCTTTTTGTAATAACTAGAAGCAGAAAGCATCAGGTAAAAAGTTACCGCCAAAATCAAAAGCATCATGGCTACGTTCTTTGTGATGCTCAAATCAGTAAAGGATCTACTTTCATCTACCGCCTGAAGCTTATCATGCTCATCTATGTAGTACCCATTGTGCTCCACGCCAAAATGGTGGGTATCTGGATCTACAAAAGCAGAAGAGGAATAAAACTCAACACCTCTGTCAGCTGAATAGATAATGACAGGAAGAGAGAGTGTTACATGAGTATGTCCCAAAGTGGCAAAATGCCATTCATGAGAATCCTTAATGTGGTGCATAATGAAGCTCGTCTTGTCTTCATCTTCACCTGAGGCAGCCATAACTGCTGCAGAAAATGTCAGTAAAACTACTGACATTAAGACACTTAATTTAATAACTTTGCGGACCATCAAAACAATTTTTATCCCCTATTTCGAATGAAGGCGCAAATTAGTTATTAAGCCGTACATATCAAACAATAAGTACAACAAATAAATGATAAAGAAATCCACAACAAACCAAAGTAAATTTTCATGACCAAGCCATAAAATGAAAAAAACGAAGACAATACAACAAAGAAGTCTAATAATGGTGGTTCCCAAAATGACTGAAACACTAGTAAATGTTTCTAATTTCATCAATTTACCTGCTAAAAAACCTGTTACTCCAGTAAGCACGGCGAAGAAAAATAGTATTTGATAAATCAAGATGTGTAACCATGGCCCTGGTAATAATTGCTCTAAAAGCCATATTACTACTGCCAGGAGAAGGGTGAAAATAAGTAAACTTAATAATGGGTTTTTAAATAGCGCCTTCATTTAATTAGTTTTTTCTTGGGGAATAATGAAAGGCGAAACCTGACTTTATTTATTTTTTTTGGGAGAGATTGATTTAAAAAGCTGGTAAAAAGCTATTGCTGTAGATAGAAAACAACCCAGCAACAAGTAGAGTGGAAACTCCATGTTGCTTCTTAAATGTAACCAGTAACCCAGATAGCTACCAAGTCCAATAATGGCACACATCTGAAAGGCCAATCCAAAGTATTTCACATATACCGGAGGATCAGTTTGAGGAGGCTTGTTTTTTGGTGTCGCCATCTTTTCTTTCCACTTTTAATTGGCTGTTGTTGCCCATGTTGCATTTACCATTAAACTCTGCGCCGTTCTCTATAATCAATTTTTTGGTGTATATATCACCATAAATCAACGCTGATTTTTTAAGGAAAAGAGACTCAGAACAATAGATGTCTCCTTTGATCTGACCTGAAATTTCCACATCCTCTGCTCTAACGTCTCCATTTACCTTAGCAGACTCCCCAATAATAATCTTTTTTTGAGAATCCAAAGATCCATCCACAGTACCTTCTACCCGGATATTTCCTTGAGAACCTATATTTCCTACTATAACTGTTCCTAATGCCACCAAATTACTGGAGGTAACCAGTTCCGTGGTGTTTTTTCTATCATCAGTATTTTTTGCCATATCTAATCAAATGTAATAAATTCCTGGGGATCGAGTGGATTTCCTCTGTACCACAGCTCAAGGTGCAAGTGTTGCCCTGTAGTTTGCTCACCGGTATTTCCGATTATTGATAATATCTCCCCACCACGGATAGGGTCTCCAATGGATTTCAATATTACAGAATTATGTTTATAAATCGAAATCAATTCATTCGAATGCTGTACTGCTACTACATAGCCGGTCTCTAGCGTCCAGCTGGAGAAAATCACGGTGCCATCTGCAATCGCTTTAACTGGCTCATTCTCTGCAGCAACTACATCCACTCCAAAATGATTTTGACTTATAGTAAAAGCACTTGTCACCACTCCTTTTACAGGAGGGAAAAAATAATTGTCTGAAAATGAACCACTGCTTATTCTTCCAAAACTGGTTTCTTCTAAAGGAAGTGATTCAAATTCACCAATAATTTGCTTGGTAGCATCACTGCTTTTATAAAGGTCTATTGCCTCCCTGTTCACCAATTTATTTGCTGTATCAGGCCTTACAGGCTTATCGTTTTCAAATTCACCTGAAATGACACTCTGAATGTTCTTGACATATTGATCCTTTGCATCGACCTCCATGATCAAAGAATCAATCGTTTCAGATAGGGTATGGATTTTCACCATGTTTTCTGTCTCTATATAAACCGGGTCAAACCACCTTGCCAATAAACTTTTGGATAAAAACAAAGAAATCACAAAACAGGTCATAAATACCAGAACCAACAATAATCCAACCCTGATCTTCGTAATATTAAATGAGGTAATGACTGAGAAGTCCTCTTCCTTTCTAATTACTATCAGGAACTTGGTTTCTATCCAGTCGTTTATTTTCTGTTTAAGGCTCAATGGACACTTGTTTTAGATATTTATTTTTTACAAAAATAGAATTTAATTCCTTTCGTTTAAATATTTATTCCAAAAGAACTAATTTGGACAAGAATTCAAACATAAAAACATTGCAAAGGAACATTTTATTTTTCTTTTTGGCTATTGCCTTGAATGTGCTGCCTTCCTGCTCCTCGCAGAAAGACACTTTTACCAACCGTTTGTATCATAACACAACGGCCAAATTCAATGCCTATTATTATGCCAAAGAAAAAATTCTTGAATTAGAAAATGAAATAGAAAATGAATACCAAGAAGACTTCTCTCAGGTACTACCCATTTTTTATACCATAGACAGCGCTACAATTGAATCCAAGGAAGAACTGCTGAAGGAGGCAAGAGAAATGGCTTCAAAGGCAGTGGATTGGCATAAAATAAGCAAATGGGTGGACCCTTCTTATTACCTAATAGGCAAGGTAGATTACTACCGAGGTCAGTATGAAGAAGCCCAAAACACCTTTAAATTCTTAAACGTTAACAGTGAACAAGACGATGTAAGGCATATTGCATTGATTCAACTTTTGAGGTCTTTCATTGACCACAGGCAATTTGAGGATGCGAGTTTTGTGATTGACTTTCTTTCCAAGGAAGAAAATATCATCGATGAAAACAAACAATACCTTTACAAGACTTTGGCTTATTACTATGAAGCCAGAGGAGAAATGGACCTGATGGCTCCCTCCTTGTTCAAATCACTTGAATACACCACAGACAATTCAGAAGCTTCAAGAATTAATTTCATACTGGCACAGCTTTATCAAAAAGCGGGTTTAGATGCATTTGCCTATGAGTATTACCAGAAATCCGTTTCTGGTAGCCCAAACTATGAGCGAATCTTTTTTGCACAGTTATATTCCCAACAAGTGGCCGAACTTGAGCGAAGCAAGGACCTAGAGCGTGTACGGGATTATTATGATGACTTATACAAGGATAATAAAAACATTGATTTTCGAGATGTCATTCTTTTTGAAAAGGGCCGTTTTGAGAAAAAACAAGGAAATCTGGATGAAGCCATTCGCTTATATTCTCTTGCCACAAAAGAAATAACAGAAAACGACAGGCAAAAAGGATACATTTATGAAGCACTCTCTGATTTATTTCTTAACGATAAAGAGGATTTTTTAAAAACTAAATATTACTTGGACAGTGCCTTAACTAAATTTAAAGAAACGGATAAAAATTATGGCATACTCGCTGCAAGAAAAATTATTTTCGATCAGTACGCTTTAAATTATGAATTGATAACCACCAATGACAGCCTCATTCAGCTTAGCCAACTGAGCCCAGAAGCACAAGAAAAATTTATTGATGATTTTTTAGCGCAAGAGGAAGAAAGGTTGATCAGGGAAGCTGAGATGACCAAAGAAAAAAAGACTCAAGGTGTATTTGAAAATCTTTTGGCTTTCGGAGGTAGCGGTGCAGGTTCGGGAGCGACTTTTTATTGGGACAATACAGTAGCTATTCAAAAAGGAGCTTTGGAATTTACTCAAATGTGGGGAAACAGACCTCTTACAGACAACTGGAGAAGTAGCGACAGGGGGTTTCAAGAAGCGGCCAACTCGGAGGGAAACAATTCAATGGATGAAAAAACCATTCCAGAAGATGAAAGCACCTCTGCCAGTATCATTAAAAACCTACCTGATAAAGCAACCTTGCTAAGTCAAATTCCAAATGCTCCAGAAATCCGCAAGGAGATGTTAGTGGAGATGGAAGAGGCCTACTTTAATTTAGGTAAGTTGCTGTATTTTGATCTTAAGCAGCCAGAAAAATCGATTGAGTATCTAGAAGCTTTAATTGAGAAATACCCTGAAACACTAAAAAAACCAGAAGCTTATTACACTTTATTTTTAGCCACCAAGGATTTAAATGAAAACGCTGAGAAATACGCACTATTATTGAATCAAGAATTTCCTGATTCTCAGTTCACCAAGTCCATCAACAACCCTGAAAAGGTGTCAGGATCCCAAGCTAATCTTGCTTCTGGTGAAAATTACAAAATTGCCTATGGATACTTTCAGGAGAGAAGGTATGAAGAAGCAAAAAATATAGTAAGACAGACCCTCAATGAATATCCATTAACAAAAAATACGGATCGATTATTGTTACTCGATATTATGATTACTGGCCAGTTAGAACCATTGGATACGTATAAAACCCGTCTTAGAACTTATTTACAGCAAACAAAGGAAGAAGAATTGTTGGATTTTGCGGAAAAATTATTGAGTGCTGTAAGTGAAGGTGAGGGCAATGCTCCGGTTCTGAATACTGAGGATACTGATGAAAAAGTAGCAACGTCTGATATTTCGGTAGATTTTCCTGAAGACCCAAATATTCAATCTCCTTACAAAGAGAACCTGAATCAAACCCATATATTTATATTACCAATGAATACGGATTTGGCTGAAAAAGCTAGTGGCCTGACAGCTGCTCTCGAAAGTTTCCACAATTCAAACTTTTCCAATGAGCGATTAAGAACGGGCACAATTTCCCTTGGCAGAGACACAACCATTTTGATCATTAGTCCATTTTCAAATTCTGAAAAGTCACTTGCATATAAAGAGACCTTTTTGAATAGTTTTAATAATGATTCCTTAACTGAGGAAATAAAAAATAGTAGTTTTGTAATTTCAATTGAGAATTTTCAACAACTCAATAAAAGGAAAGACATTGAGGAATACAGGTCTTTCTATAAGAAAGCTTATTGACATCCAATATGAGTAAAATTAAGAATAAAAATGCCAAGCCTCTTTATGCGAAAATAATCAGGTACATGTGGCTTGTTTTCATTTTAGGATTGGTCGGTTTCGTCCTATTTGTAGTTTCCGTAAACGCAAACTTCTTAGGCCTATTTGGAGAAATGCCTGAATTTGAATCCTTGGAAAATCCTGAAAGCGAATTGGCTTCAGAACTTTACTCTGCAGATGGCGTCTTACTTGGTAAATACTTTAGAGAAAACAGAACTCCTGTTACCTATAATGAACTCTCTCCAAATTTAATCAATGCATTAATTTCGACTGAGGACCTTAGGTTTGAGGATCACTCTGGAATTGACCCACGAGCATTGGCCAGGGTATTTGTCAAATCCATCATTTTGATGCAAAAAAATGCTGGGGGAGGAAGTACCCTTAGCCAACAAACTGCTAAAAATCTTTTTAAAACCCGGTCGGGAGATTCTCAGGGATTACTAAGTAAGATCCCAGTATTGAGAATGGTCATCATCAAGACTAAGGAATGGATTGTGGCCACAAAATTGGAAAGTGCTTACACAAAGGATGAAATATTAACCATGTATCTCAATACTTCGGATTTTGGAAGCAATTCATTTGGCATAAAAACTGCCTCGAAAACGTTTTTCAATAAAGACACCAGAGACCTTAACGCACAAGAATCTGCCACATTGGTAGGACTATTAAAAGCCCCATCTTATTACAGCCCTGTTTACAACACTGAGAATTCTACCAGAAGGCGAAACACTGTTTTGGCTCAAATGAAAAATGCGAATTTCATCTCCCAGTCTCAATTTGATTCTTTAGCATCCATACCGATGGAACTAGAATATCAAGTAGAAAGTCATAATGAAGGTCTCGCCACCTATTTCAGAGAGGCGGTTAAGGCCGACTTGATCAAATGGACCAAAGAAAACCTACAACCTGATGGAAGTAATTATGACCTTTTTGGTGATGGACTAAAAGTCTACACAACTATCGATAGTCGCCTCCAGAGATATGCTGAAGAGGCCGTTCAGGAACACATGTCGGAGCTCCAAGAGAAATTTATAGAAGAAATGGGTGATAGAGACCCTTGGATTGACAGTCGACGTAGGGTTATCCCTGAATTCATAGAAAACGCAGTAAAGAGAACAGAGGCCTATAGAAATCTAAAATCACGCTATGGAGACAATAAAGATAGCATTGATTTTCATCTTAATGTAAAGAAAAAGATGAAGGTCTTCTCCTACGAAGGAAATATTGACACGTTGATGAGTACCATGGATTCTATGCGGTATTATAAGAAGTTTTTGCAAACTGGATTTGTATCCATGGATCCTCATTCAGGTCACATCAAAGCCTGGGTGGGCGGAACAAACCATTCTCACTTCAAATACGATCACGTAAAGCAAGGTAAAAGACAACCTGGATCAACCTTTAAACCATTTGTATATGCAGCCGCCATCGAAAATGGATATGGCCCATGTTATACAGTGATAGATCAGCCTGTTGAAATCAACATTCCAAACCAACCCACTTGGAGACCTTCTAATGCCGATGGTAAATTTACGCATGAGCGGATGACCATCAGGTCTGCCATGTCACAGTCTGTCAATTCCATCACTGCCTACATGATGAAAAAACTCAGTCCGGCAGTAGTTGTAGAAACAGCTCATCGAATTGGAATCACAAGTGAGTTGGAGGCAGTTCCAGCACTTGCCTTGGGCACAGTGGATGTATCTATTATGGAAATGGTAGGTGCCTTTAGCACTTTTGTAAATAAAGGAGAACACATTACTCCAATCTATATAGACCGAATTGAAGATAAAAATGGCAATGTCCTACATCAATTCATCCCCAGGAAAAGAACTGCTATGAGTGAGGAACATGCTTACATTATGGTTTATATGCTTCGAGGTGGTACAGAAGAAGAAGGTGGAACAAGTCAAGGCTTACCCTGGAGCATCAGAGACCAAGGAAATGAAATTGGTGGTAAAACCGGTACTACTCAAAATGCTTCTGATGGCTGGTACATGGGCATCACCAAAGACTTGGTAAGTGGTGTTTGGGTAGGTGGTGATGACAGAGCCATCCACTTTAGAAGCTGGATAAATGGTCAAGGTTCAAGAACTGCCAGACCAATTTGGTCAAAATACATGAGCAAAGTTTACGAGGACTCCTCTCTGGGCATTACTAAAGGGCCATTCCCTAAACCAGAAAGGCCTATAAGCATAGAAATAGACTGCTCTAAATATGACCTGGAAACTGAGGAATATCAAGAGTTTGACTACGACGCGACTTCAACAGATTTTTAATCTAATATTTAATGTCAGGTTTCCAGTTGAAACCTGACATTAAATACAGGATCTTTGCTAAGCAAATAAGGAAAATCAAGTTAACTTCTTGGGTGATATTTCCTAGATAGATTTCTAAATTGATTAGCGTGGATAGAATACCTTTCTTGGTTTAAATCAATTTCCAACAAATTCAAATTAGTAAGAATTAAAAACGGTTACAACTGTCTATATGGACATGCAATCCCCTTCCTATTTACCTGAGAATCACAATCAGCTACCTGAATTGCCAGGGGTATACAGGTATTACAATTCGGAGGATAAACTAATCTATGTAGGGAAAGCCAAAAACCTAAAAAAAAGGGTTAGCAGCTATTTTAATAAAAACACCGGAATTAATCAAAAGACAAAAAAAATGGTGAGGGAGATCCGAAAGATCGAAATCACCATGGTCAATTCAGAATTTGATGCCCTATTACTTGAAAATAATTTAATCAAAAAAACCCAACCCAAATACAATATCCTTCTTAAGGATGACAAAACCTATCCTTACCTTTTACTCACAAATGAGCACTTCCCCAAGATATACAGCACTCGAAGAGTAATCCCCTCTAAAGGTACCTATTTTGGGCCTTTCGCAAGCGTTAAGGCCATGAACAATGTCTTAGAGCTTATTCATTCATTATTTACATTGAGGACGTGTAGATTGGATTTATCTCCAGAGAAAATCGCTACTTCTAAATACAAAGTTTGCCTCGAATACCACCTGGGAAATTGTAAGGGACCTTGTGAAGGATACCAGAAAGAAAAAAATTACCTGGCAGACATAGAGTTGGCTAAAAACATCCTCAAAGGAAACATGGGGCTAGCTAAGAGTTACTTTAAGGAAAAGATGCAAGAAAGTGCCGCCACATTGGACTTCGAGGGTGCTCAGCGTTTCAAAGACAAATTTGATTCCCTGGTAAATTACCACGCAAAATCCCTTGTCATTAATCCGAATACGGATAGCCTGGATGTTTTTACCATAGTTGGTGAGGAGAAATTCGCTTTCGTGAATTACCTACGTATAAAAAACGGTGCCATCACATTAAGCAAAACGGTTGAATTAAAAAAGAAGCTGGATGAGCCAGATCAAGAATTGCTTTTAACAGCGATAATTAGGTTAAGGGATCAATTCCAAAGCGATGCCAAGGAAGTTTTGGTGAATTTAGACTTCGGAGAAAGTCCAGAAGGCTTGTCCATAATTCAGCCCAAAATAGGAGATAAAAGAAAATTAATAGAGCTAAGCCTAAAAAATGCACTTTACTACAAAAAAGAGAAACTATCTTTTGCCGATGAAGGAAAGGACAAGAAAAACAGGGTATTGCTTCAATTAAAAAAAGACCTATCATTGAGCGAACTGCCTAATCATATAGAGTGTTTTGACAACTCCAATATTCAAGGGACCAACCCTGTTGCAAGTATGGTGTGTTTTCTCAATGGCAAGCCAGCAAAAAAAGAATACCGGCATTACCATATAAAAACGGTCATAGGCCCGGACGACTTTGCAAGTATGGAGGAAGTGGTGTTTAGAAGGTATAAGAGGCTTCTAGCGGAAGAAAAGCCACTCCCAAAACTTATCGTTATAGATGGTGGAAAAGGTCAATTGTCTTCCGCTGTAGTAGCCCTAAGAGACTTGGACCTGTATGGGAAAATTCCTATCATAGGTATAGCCAAGCGATTAGAAGAAATCTACTTCCCAGGTGATCAGTACCCCATTTATATAGACAAGAAATCTGAATCCCTTAGATTAATTCAAAGGGTTAGAGATGAAGCGCACCGCTTTGCTGTCACTTTTCATAGAGACCTGAGGAGCAAAGGAGCCATAAATAGCAAACTTCAAAACATTGATGGAATAGGTGACCTGACTGCTCAAAAATTATTAAAACACTTTAAATCCTACAAAAAAATAGAAGCTGCTACCAAAGAGGAAATAATAGCAATAATTGGAAAAGACAAAGGCTTAAAACTTTGGGAAACCATCTCCCAAAAATAAAGGCAGGTACATAAGTACCTGCCTTCTATTAATTTTTATAAATTTTTGTATCTAATTACCACTCCCAAAGGTTGTTTTCCCACTCCAGAAGTTCATATTCAAATTCGACAGATTTTAAATAGGCTTGAAGTTCTTTATTGGGATTATCGGAATCCACCATATCTACCAACAAGGCATTGTCAGGGTTGGTATATTTCCTAACTACCGAACGGAATAACCTCAAATCAAACGCTTGACTATAAGATAGGTTTTTAGAGGTATTCTTAAAGTTCATCCACTTACCATGCTCTTGGGTACTGAAGTAATTGTAAAAATCCCTAAACCTGATGAAAGCAATGGTTTTTTGCCCCACATCATAATTGGTTGGAGATGGCATCACTAGTTCAATGTATTTGACATCAAATCTAACTTCAGAACGGTGTTTATCGAAAACAAAATCTTCTCTAAAATCTAAATAATAAAGATCTTTTACAAAAATGGAATCTCCATTTTCTGCTGTTAAAAATTTTGTCTGAAAATCTGTTATGGACAGTCTTTCGTTAAATTCCTCATCAGCGAATACTTCAATGGAATTGTCCATCACAGCATCGTAAATATTCATCATGATACCATCCAACTTCAATCCCCCAGTGCCATAGAAAGGCAGGTTGTACTTTTCTCTAAGGTCTATCCTTCTCCACACACCGATTTGGTACATTTTGTCAGAATCTCTTATCGGAAGCACAGAATAAATCGTATCCATAGAAAATCCTCCATCACCGACATCTACTCCTGGGTTTCCAGAATTAGCATTGTTTTGGGAAAAAGCAGGCAATGCAAAAAAACAACATGCGATAACACCTACTGTCAGCAGCCCAATACCTTTTCTTAATTCTTTCATGACTTCTCTCATTTAAATATAGAACGCTCCAATTTCCAGGATATTATTTAATAGGAATTGAAAAAACTTCGTTCACAGTACTTTTGATTTTATTTCCTCTGAAGTTGGTCCTTGTAACTTCTCTTGCAATAATTACTAAACGATCACCAGATTGTGCTTGCGCAAGTAAATTCCTAGAGGCTACATTTTGACCTGAAATGGCAACACTTTCCCTAGGCACATCATTCCTCACTAGTCTAACCTCTCCAGCAGTAACTTCAAAATTGGCATCTCTTGTCATTGTTCTACCAAAGGTAGGTTCAGGAATAGCCCTTATTTGAAGATTAGTCAATCCATTTGCAGTGGTAGGATTTTGAAGATCTATTTGCGTATTTCCATTAAATGGACGTATAGTAGGAGCTGGTACAGGTTTGATATCATAGTCTACAGAACCTATTTTATTACCACCACTGGATACGCCGATAATTACTTTCCCTGAAGCTGCTGGGATGATTGTAACATCAGAAGGTTTCGATCCTTTGATGGACTGACCACCCGTTACAGCAAAAGTAGGGGCATACGTATTGCCCAAGGCAGGAACTTCTATGACCAAATCATTGGCACACTCAGCATAAAGCTGGTTGACCACTTCTGAACTTACTTTAATAACTGGTTGAGCAACAAAATAATCGTAATCTATGGTGAACACACTGTCTACACCTCCTATTGGAACTCTGATTTCGCCTTTAAGTGATCTAGCAGCAAGTCCCCTGTCATCATAACTTGAGGCTGGTGGTACAGAGAAATTAATTTTACCAAAGCCTTCTTCTACAGGTATAGCTTGGCCACCGGCTGTCATATTTAGCTCAGTAGAGGAAGAAGAAGAAGCCAAAAACATTTCAGCTTCAAAAGTAGTACCCGCAGCTACCACGTTGGAATTGGCAGCGATTCTTGCTTTTAATTTATCAGCTTCAAATATAAAAGACCCAAGGGAGTTGGTAATTTCAGTCAATGCTTCACTTTCAATATTCAACACTTCATTTTGGTGTTGACTGATAATCGCTAAAACCGCTCCTATTGGTGATTTGACGTAATTAAGGTTTACATAGTCCTTAAAGTTGACATCCACATCATTCTTAAAAAGATCAATTTCATTTGCATCTTTTGCGATCTTTTCAAATGATTTATTGATTTTCAATCCAGCAAGAATTTGAGTAATTTCATCAGGGAAACTATTCAACCTCTCCTGCATCTCATATCCCAAACGATTGTTGTTAAATATATTTCCAGGGATATCTACATTTTTCAAAGCAGAAGTTCTAAAGTTGCCTTGCTCATCAATTGCATTAGACTCTTCAATTAACCTGGTTTTTGCTTCTTCCAAATAACTAACCAATTCAGAGCTTCTTTGCCTGATTTCATTAGCAGCTTCCACCTTAGGAATATCTACCTTATTATTGCCTTGCTGCTCTACTGTTGTAGAGATGATATTGACAGAAAAGAGGTTTTTCTGAACGTAATTTTTTGAAGTTCTTTCCAACCCATCGTTGATCAGTACAAATTTTTGTAGGATTTGGTTACTTACTTGTAAAGCCAGCAAAGCGGTCAATACTAAGTACATCATCCCGATCATCCGCTGTCTTGGTGTTTCTTTACCACCGGCCATAAGCTATTTTACTTTATCTTAAATTATAGGAATAAAAAATTGATTGGAATCAGGAATCATTAACCTTTCATGGCAGATAACATGCCACCATATACGTTGTTAAGTGAGTGGACATTTTTATTAAGTTTTGCCAGCTCGGTTTTAAACGTTTCAGTTTCCTTACCTGCTTCCTGTATACCATCCATGGCCACAGAAATATTGGAATAGAATTTATTGATGGTTTTCGCATGCATGTTAGAATCTTTCAATTCCTCTTCATACACATTATTCAAGGCCGAAAGGCTTCTAGTCACACTTACCAATTGGTCTCTGTAAGCCTTAGCTCCTTCTGATGCAGAAGACATCTCCGCCAGAGCACTGGCAGTTTTGGTATAGGACTCATTGATTTCAAGCATGGACTTTGATGCTTTTTTCACATTCTGAGCATAATCGTTGGTAGCTACAGCAGCGTCTGAAATATTGCCTAACTTCTCAGTAGTGCTAGCAAGGTTTTGCATTCCTTTTCCCAAACTTTCTATTAAATCAGGTCCAATTTTAGCTTTGGACAACATTTCATCCATTTTTTGAGCGGTTTGGTCTGTACTTTGGGCTACAGCTCTTGTTGGAGCAACACCCGCATTTTTACCTTCTAATTCAGGATATACTTTGGTCCAATCTAACTCTTCGTTTTTTGGTTCGAAGGCAGAAAGAAAAAATATGAGTGCCTCTGTAGACAAGCCTACACCAATCATTATGGATGAAAAACGCCAGTCCAAAATTTTGAACATTGCACCAAGTATTACAATAGCGGCTCCAATCCCATATATTTTAGGCATTATAGAACCGTAGAACTTATAAGCGAAAGTGTTGTTTTTTGTAGACATATTAAGAAATAATAAAAATTTATAACGGTTTGCTAGTATGGTGTTTACTTAATTAATCAAATTATCGACGACTTCTTTTGTTAGCGTTTGAGCTCATAGACCCTGATCTTCCAATATAAGTCATTGTCGTTCTGAAGCCAATATGCGCTGTTTGAACAAATTGGTACTCAAAATTCCTTGAACTCGTTTCTAAGAAATACCCAACATCTTTCCATGATCCACCTCTCACTACTTTACGGCTTTCTGTAGAATCAATATAAGTTGGATTCATGTCCCAGATCAGGGAATTGGATGCAGGATTATACGCATCTTCCACCCACTCCGAAACATTTCCAGCCATATTATAGAGGCCATAACCATTTGGTGCAAAGGCATCCACAGGAGCTGTATAAGCGAAACCATCGTCAATATAATTTCCTCTTCCTGGTTTAAAATTAGCCATTAAACAGCCTCTTCGGTTTTTTAGATAAGGTCCGCCCCATGGGTATTTAGCAATGTCCTTTCCGCCTTTGGATGCATATTCCCATTCGGCCTCTAATGGCAGACGAAACTTAGGCATATCAAATTCAGATTCATCATTGGCATTCATGTGGTAAGATTTCCATTCACAAAATTGTTTCGCTTGGTCCCAGCTAACCCCTACAACAGGATAATCATCAAAAGCAGGATGGTCAAAATAATACTCCATCAAAGGATCACCATAATGGTGGGTAAAACTCTGTGACCATATAGTGGTATCAGGAAGTAACTCTTCCAAAACGAATTCTGGCGCGATAGAATTAGTAGTAGGAGTACCTAAGGCCAGCTCTCCCATTCTAACTGCGTCAAGAAATTGTCTGTATTTATTATTGGACACTTCATATTTGTCCATAAAAAATTCCGAAATGGTGACTTGTTTATTGGTAGATGCCCTGCTTACGCCAATGTCTTCATCAGCCTGGCCCATCCAAAAAGTTCCAGCTTTTACAGGTACCATCTCGAAAGGCAACGATTGCTGCCATCCGGCTCTCTTAGGTACACCTGTAACTTCTCCTCTTCTATTGAGCTTTTCACTAGCTGTGCCTTTATTTCCGAAAAGCCCACAACCTTGAAGTAGTGTCATTATTAATAACCCTGAAATCAGGGTCAAAAAGCTATGATTCATTTTTCTTAACATAAATGACAATAAAGTAACTACATTCATTTTCAACCATTTAAACAATCAACTAATTCGAAATTTAACAGATTTTATTAGAAAATCGCAAGATTTTCTTCAATAAAATTCTTTAATCTAGAACCTGAATCTCGGAGTCCTTTGAATAATTCTGTCAATTTGCTTCGATACCTGAGGTATATTATAAGTAAGCATAAATTCATGAGAAGATGGACTTTTAGCTTGAACACCTCCTACTACCAAATCAAATGCATACCCTAATCTAAGAGAGTTATCTTTTAATAAGCTGTATCCTAACAAAACTGATGCCGATTCCTCTAACCTATAAGCCATACCAAGGCTTATCCTTTTATTATATGTGCCTATAACGCTAAAGTCATACGAAAAAGTATTTAAAGACACCGATTTCACCAACATACTAGGTTCAACACTAAACTGTGCAAAAGTGTTTATTTTATACCCAACTAGTAAATAATTGTGGTTTTCAAGTTGATTGGCCAAACTACCACTTCCAAAATCAAAAGCTGGTTCATTAAGACTTCGGCTGCTTAAACCCATGTAGAAATTACCCCTATCATACAGTAAACCTAACGATGCAGTAGGCATTAACTGATTTTCATCACCCGTAGAAGGTATGTTTGGATCTGGGTTTACAGGCGAAAATTCTCCAAATCTAATGGTGCTGGAAAAAAACCCACCTGAAGCACCTACCCTCAAATTGCCCCTACCTAAGCGAAGGTGGTAAGCCAATGAAAGATCTACTTCCTGGTTATTAAAAGGTCCAATCTGATCATTCACCGCTACTAAGCCAAAGCCAAGTGGCAATCCTTTCATCTTTCCAGAGAAGGAAATAAGTTGGGTTGTAGGTGCACCACCCATTCCTGAGCTAGTACTATAATTTAACCATTGACTTCTGTGTAGTGCTGTAATAGAATAGCCATCCTCTTTACCTGCAAAAGCAGCATTGTAAAAAATGCCGTTGTGCATATATTGAGTAAATTGTGCATCCTGCTGAGCAATGACTTTCGGAGATACCAGAAAATAAGCCATGCCAAACAACACAAAGGTCAACAGGTAAATTCTTTTATTCATGCGTACAAGATATTTTGCAATTTGAAATCTATTCTACACATTTAAACTGAAATTACCAGTAAAAAGATTAAAAGAAATCAGATTTTATTTGCTTTTTTTATATACAACTCCAATGCACCAGTCATACTAGGGGCATTTGGTAGCGGAGCTTCAATGTCCATGATAAGATCCATTTCCTTTACAGCTTGAGCTGTAGTAGGGCCAAATGCAGCGATTCTGGTTTTCCCTTGTTCAAAATCTGGAAAATTTTGAAACAAAGATTTTATTCCGGAAGGGCTGTAAAAAGCTAAAATATCATATTTAATGTCCTTAAGGTCTGATAAATCTGCCGCTACAGTGTGGTAGATAATCGCCTCTGTAAAATCAATATTGTTTTTACTTAAGAATTGAGGAATATCGTCTTTCCTTATATCAGAACAAGGGAAAATATATTTCTCAGACTTATGCTTCTTAAAGAAATCAAATAAATCAGCTGCCGTACGAGTACCTACGAATAATTTCCTTTTTCGGATTACTATGTACTTCTGGAGATAATGAGCCGTCTGCTCGGAAATACAAAAGTATTTCATATCGGCGGGCATCTCAATTTTTAACTCCTGACATATTCCGAAAAAATGATCAATCGCATTTCTACTAGTGAATATGACTGCTGTATGTTTGAGTATCTCTATTTTCTGCTTCCTAAAATCTTTTACAGATACTGGCTCAACCTGTATGAAAGGTCTAAAGTCAATTTTGATCTTATATTTTTCAGTCAAATGAAAATAGGGGGACCGCTCATCGGTAGGTTTAGGTTGTGACACCAATATGCTCCTAACTCGATTTAGTCTGTTTTTTGTTGCTTGCGTCATTTTTATTTTTTTTCCTTATCCTAGGAGTAATTTACAAATAACCAAAAAGGGGATCAATTCAGAGGTGCAAAGGTAAGAAAATAAATGATAATTATTAAATCCGTTTTTTTTATACAACCATATTGCTAACCCTATTAAACCCAAAGAATATATTATGAAAAAAGTATAATACATATAGGAGAAATGCTCATTCAAGGAAACCCAATTGTTTGCATAAACCACTATAAGCATACAAATGATAATGAAAAGAGCAAATCCCCTAACTTTTAATAAATAGAAGAAATGAGGAAAAGCTATCTTTTTTAAGTTGAATAAAAATGCTCCTGTGCCCAACCATAAAAACTTTAAAAATGTGATAATTGTCAGCATTAATGAAAAAATCAGCCAGCCATAAGTTAATTTTACAACCTCACCATCCCGTCCCATACCTAAAAAATCAAAACCCAATCCGTGAATGACCAAAATCACAAGTAATCCTGTACACATGTTGATAAGTACAAGGTAAAACAACAGCTCAGCAGAATAAATTTTAGAAAAACTACCAGACTCCCAAATGTCCTCAATAGAAAAAACACTCTTAGGGTTCCAGAAAATACTGAATATTGCAGGAAAAAAGGCCCTAAAAATGGCTATCAAAAACAATATTGCAATCAGCGCAATAAAGAAAAAATTCCTTACCTCATCTTTATTCCTTTTAACCAAAACATTCTCTATGGAGCCAATTTCATCCAAGGTTTTAAAATATCCCTTTTTTATTGAAAATTCTTCAAGAGAGATACCCCGTTTTAAAGCTGTAACTTCTAATTTGCCCTCGTTGTTTTTAAATGGAGCGATGGCATTGTTGCCAATCACCAATATGGTATCATTTGGATAATACTCCCATAAGGCTTCGTTAAAAAACAAGCCCGTGCCCTTAGGCAAACGAATCCGCCAAGAAGCATCAGGAAATTGATCCACATCCACCGTTACAGCAACCGACTCTTTCTGGCTGAGCCAGCTATCTGAAATATTTTCATGTAGGGCGGAATCATAATTTACCAATACTTGGGCCAGCGACTTTGTAGGAAGGCTGGACAACATCAATAAAAGCAATCCCTGAAACAACATTATTCGACCAATCCACCTCATTAAAAACGTCCTGTAAAACCAAAATGAATTCTAGAATAATTAAAACCTAAAGGCTGACTACCGGCCTGGCCCAATGCGTACACGAATTTAAATATCCCACCGCTAGTTTCCAAGTTTAATCCGCCTCCAAAAGAAAAAGGCCATTCTCCAGTAACATTACCTACCTTACTCTCTACCCTTCCCAAATCAGTAAATAATAAAAAATAAGAATAAGTACCAAAATAAAACCTTGGCTCTACATTCAAATAAATGTACCTGCTGGTGTAAAAATAATTCTCATTAAATCCTCGGATGGATTGTAGGCCACCAAGTCTGAATAAATCATTCAGCAAAAGATTGGCGTTGTCCATGTCACCAGCGCTCACCGAAAGTTTTAAACCCAAGTTTTGCTGCCACCTGTGATAGTAGGCCATTTTAGCCTTCATATAATATTGCAGGGATGTCCTTTTTAACCCTACATACAGTGCTGCAGGGAGCCCGGTATTCTCAATTATTCGCTTATTCCCCAAACCAAAGGTGGCCATGGATTGCCATCCTCGCTTGGGTAAAATAATATCATCCACACGGTTTACTGTAAAAGTGGCGCCATAACTATTGTACCTGAAATCTGCAATTTCAGGCAAGGAGGCTGCTTGTTCATAATTGCTTGTCGCCAGAAGATCTCCTGCCTGTCTTTTCCCAAAAAAACTTAAGTAGGTAGATGCACTTAATTGATAACCGACGTTAAATTCAAAAGCCCTGTTAAGAAAAGTAGTGTCTTCTTTAAGTAAATTAAAAGAAACACTTACATCTAAATCCGTCCCAAGTACAAAAGGTTCTTTCGCTTCAATATTTAAATTTTGAGAATATTGACTTAAACGCTGCCAAATTAGTACATAATCTCTACCTCGCCCAGCCACATTGTACAACTGCAAATCAAACTGGCCAGTCACCAACCACTTGTTTGCCTCGATTTCATTCGGTAATAGACCTATGATTCCATCAAGGCTATTGACTTTCCTGTCATTTACAGGCAAGTAGATGGTGGCTTCCTCATTCTGAAATGACAATTCAGGGTTACTCACTACACTGATGTAAGGAACATTTTTTATAGCCCTAGTTGCCTCCATGACCTTCTTTTGGGAGAATGGTTCTCCAGGTCTGATTCCTAACTTTCGGGCAAGATAAATCGGCTGGGTTCTGGAATTGCCAGTAACCTGTAAGGTATCAAAGGTAATGAATGGCCCTTTATCCATAGTAATACTGGCTGAAACGCCATCTTTTTCTTGCCGGACACTATCAAGCCTAACAGAGATAAATGGATAGCCATTGTTTTGCCCAATATCAAGGATCTTCTCCATTAACCTTCTCAACTCCTTGTACCGAAAGGGCTTATTTTTAACAGAAAGCAGAGGGTTATTCAATCTGTATAGGACCCATGGTTCTAAGTTGCCTTTACTTAGGTCAAGCCACTTGGTTTGCACACCTGTTTCAATGGTAAGGGTTGATTGTTGCTCACTCAAAAAGGCCAACTTTAGCTCAGGGCTAAAGTAACCTTCGAGCTGTAATGAATCTTCAACTGCTTTCGAATATTTAATCACACCAAGACTATCTGGAAATGCCTGCATCATTTCTTTCACATTCTCCCCCTCACTAAATAGTTCAACTTTCAGTGTATATGAAGTATCCTGTGCCGCCCCTGTAAGGGCTGCAAATAGCAAAAAAGCAAAAAAAATATAAGGGAACGTTTTTACCAAACACCCCTCACCTTCATTTGAAGAGTATATACAGCTTCTGAAGCGGTGATGAACAATGTTTTCCTATCTCCTGCCCCAAAGCATACATTTGCAGTCCATTTTTCATCAACAGGAATATGGCCAATCTTATCTCCCCTGTTGTTAAATATAGTTACCCCATCACCTGTTAAGTACAAGTTGCCTCTATTGTCTATGGTCATTCCGTCAGATCCCATTTCAACAAAAACCTGCCTATTGGTTAGGTAACCATCTTCCTCAATGTCATACACATAGGTTTTCTTGGCTCCAATATCAGCAACATAGAGCTTCGTACCATCTGGAGAGCCAACAATTCCATTTGGCTTTACCAGGTTTTCATCTACTCTAAAAAACTGAAATCCATCACTCCCTAAATAATACAAGTGATTCCCATCTTGCTGCATGGCTGGATCTCTTTCCCAATATTTCCTTTCATACAAAGGGTCGGTCAAATAAATGCCACCCCTTGGGTTAACCCACAAATCATTGGGACCATTGAGTTTATTGCCTTTGAAGCTTTCAATCAATACTTTTGATTTGCCTTCTTTGTCAAATGACCAAAGTTGGTTGTCCATATCGGCACATGCGAGTAAATCACCCTCTCGGGTAAAATACAACCCATTGGCCCTTCCTGAAGCATCCGTAAATTCAATAATCTCACCAGTCCCAAATTTCCACTGGTAAATTTTATTATTTGGTTGATCAGTAAAAAAAATATTCCCTTCTCTGTCCACAGCAGGTCCTTCGGTAAAGCCATATCCATCACCGACTTTGACTAATTCTGCATTTTTAGAAACCAGACTTTTTTTAACGTCCATCTGGGCAAATGCTGGGCTGAACAAAATAAGAAACGACAAGGAAAGCAACTGAAATATTCGATTCGTATTCATCAATAGAATTGGTTAGGGTTCTTTTTTTCTGAGAGTTACAAAATTAAGGCAATTATCACCAAAAACTAAAACCTAAACCCAATTATCTTTAACTTTGCAAAAAGAGTAATCCGAATCATCCCAGAACAACCAGAATGAGCAATAACTCGAAAAAGCCAGTATAAATTGATTACGAATTTGCTTCGCTTTCAAGAAAATCAGAAAGGTCATCGTCATATTCTTTATCAATATATTAATCCGGCGCAGCTATTGGGTCATTTACACAATCTCTAAAACCATTTTATGTCGGGTATTTACATACATGTTCCATATTGCCTTCAAGCCTGCCGCTATTGTGATTTTCATTTTAGCACCAACAGATTGAACCTTAATGAAATGGTGGAAATGATTTGTCTGGAATTGGTAAATAGAAAAGATTATTTAGCAAAGGGAGACCCCATTGAGACCATTTATTTCGGGGGGGGCACGCCCTCCATCTTACCCGTCAACCAGCTCCAGAAAATCTGGCAGACGATTCAAGACAATTTTGATTGCCAACTTAAGGAAGTAACACTTGAGGCCAATCCTGATGACCTGGGCGACAAGAAATTATCCGAACTTTTAAATATGGGAATAGACCGGCTAAGTATAGGCATCCAGAGTTTTCATGATTCCGTATTGCAGTTTTATAACCGGTCGCACAATGCCGAAGAATCTCTCAATGTCATAAATAAAGCCAGAAGTGCAGGCTTTAAGACCTTGTCCATGGACCTTATATATGGATTCCCTCATGATGACCATGGTTTGTGGATAAAGGACTTGGAAGCTACTCTGAAACAAAACCCTGAACATATTAGCAGTTACTGCCTTACAGTGGAACCTAAAACGGTGTTAGGTGCATGGGAAAAGAAGGGCAAATTTAAAGAGTCGTCTGAGGAATTTCAGGCAGAGCAATTTGAAATTCTGCAGCAATACCTCAAAGAGGCTGGCTACATACAGTATGAAATATCCAATTTTGCAAAAGAGGGTGCTTTCTCCATGCACAATAGCAATTATTGGAAAGGCATCCCCTACCTTGGGGTTGGCCCAGGCGCTCATTCTTATGATGGACTGCATCGGGGACATAACCTGAGTAATAATGGCAAATACATAAAACTACTCAACTCAGGAAAACAGGCTTTCCAGGAGGATTACCTATCGGAAGAAGACAGAATCAATGAATATATCCTTACTTCTCTGCGTACAATATGGGGAGTAGACACGGGGTGGTTAAAGAAAAAATACGGCTATGACCTGTTGCTTCAACAAGTAGAAAGGATAAAATCCTTGGAAGATCAAGCGGTGATTCAAATCGAGAATGGATTTATAAAATTAAGTGACAAAGGGAAACTTCTAGCAGATTACATTGCATCAAAATTATTTATTTAAGCGATTAGCCGTATCTTTATTTCATGAAAAAATATTCATTTGAGCCATCCAGAAACAAGCACACTTCTCCGCTAAAGGAAGTGTTTGAGGAGCTATTGGAAGCTTACCGACTCAAGGATAAATTTTCAGAAAAAACCGTCATTCAGGAATGGGGCCAACTGATGGGTAATACTGTTGCCTCTCGCACCCAAAGTCTCTCAGTGAAACAAAAAATCCTTTATGTAAAAATCACCTCTGGTCCTTTGAAGAAGGAGATCATGATGAATAAATCGAAGGTGCTTACGCTCATTGCTGATAAATACGGTAAAGGGGTTATCAACGACATTGTAATTTTATAAATAGAGGCTATCTAAATCCTTAACACATAGCTTACCTCAAGGCCTGTGGCCTTTTTTTAGCTATAAAAAAAAGCTGATTTAAAGAGTACTTTTCCCTTTTAAACCAGCTTTTCACTATTTGACGTGGCACTTTTTTATCTGACAAATACGCCGTCAACCTTCCTTAAAATCCCCAATGGGTTTTTTTCCATAAGTTCCGCTGGCAATAATTCTTCTGGCATGTCTTGAAAAGCTACCGGCCTCACAAAACGATAGATTGCAAAACTCCCAACTGAAGTACTTCTACTGTCAGTGGTAGATGGGAAAGGACCTCCATGTTGCATGGCATGTCCTACTTCCACTCCAGTGGGTACACCACTGAAAAGCAATCGACCACATTTCTCTTCTACCAAATTTAGAAAATCCTTATTGGCTGATAATTCAGCAGGTTCTCCCCATACCGTACAGGTAAGTTGGCCTTTTAATTTAACGGCCACTTTTTCAAGCTCTTCTATAGATTCATATACAACCATTATAGCGAAAGGTCCAAATACTTCTTCTTGAAATGCTTCATCACTAAGCCAATCACTGGCTTTTATTTTGGCCAAGGAAGGATTTCCTGCAAGCATTTCGGAAGCTTCTGTAGTCAAAAGCCAGTCAAGCTTGTCTGATGCGGCAAGCTTTTTCAATGCTTGGTGGTAGGTATTGCAAATTCCTTCATGAAGCATTGGCGCCCCAGAGACTTCTTTAAGCTGACTAACAACTTGGTTTCCAAAGGCTTTTTCATGTGCTTTTGGCACAAAGACTAACCCAGGATTGGTACAAAATTGCCCAACTCCTAGTACCAAAGACCCTGCATAAGCATTGGCAGCAGCGACTAAGTTCTCATTCAAATAAGCTTCCATTGCAAAGATTGGATTGACGCTACCCATCTCAGCATAAACTGGTATAGGTGTTTCTCTTTTATTACATGCATCAAACAATGCTTTACCTCCTTTAAAGGATCCAGTGAAAGCCACTGCTTTGGCTAAAGGATGAGCGGCCAATTCCTGTCCCGTATCTATTCCTCCTTCTATGTGATGAAAAGTACCCTCGGGCATACCGCACACGGTAACTGCCGCTTTTATTGCATTGGCAACCATTCTTGAGGTTTCAGGATGTGCAGGGTGGGCTTTGTACAATACAGGGCATCCTGAAGCCAAAGCGGAAACCGTATCCCCACCAGCCGTAGAGAATGCCAATGGAAAATTGCTGGCACCAAATACCACTACAGGGCCTAATGGCCTTAACATATTGCGGATATCCGGTTTTGGAGCGGGTTTTCTATCCGAATCTGCATGGTCTATTGTAGCATCCACCCAGCTTCCCTCTTCTACTAAATTAGCGAAAAGCATAATTTGCCCCAGCGTCCTGCCTAATTCTCCGGTTATACGGCCTACAGGTAAATGTGATTCTCTGGCTGCTACAGGAATTAAGTCTTCGCGTAGAAGTTCGATTTGGCTGGCTATTTCTTTCAAAAATGCCACTCTCTTCTGACTTCCTTGTTGCTTTAATATTAAAAAGGCTTTCTGTGCTTCTTGAAAACTATTTGCTATTTGACTCATATTGATTTTTATCTTTTACTCTTTTTAACCCAGAACATGCGAAAGACAATCCATTTTATATCACTTTCCCAAAGGAAATTGAATCCCAATTGGCTATGCAAATGATATCCTGGCATTGCCTAATTTTATTATAAGTGAAGTTAATAGTTATTCATGGCACATACAACTTATTCAAGTCGAACCCTTCTTCTCCTTTATATTAAAGGTCCTTTAGCCTATTGAGCTATTAAGCTGAACATATAAATAATCGCCATAATCACTTATAACAAGTTGCTATAAAACTAGTTCCGCATTTATGTTGCTTCTGAAAATGCGATTACTTTATTCCAAACCCTGAAAATGTTTTGGTAACAAATTTTCTCAATATCTTCTTTACTGTAACCCCTTTTAAGCAATTCTGCAATAAGATTAGGGTACATCGACACATCTTTAAGGCCAGTTGGTAGGGTATCACCTACGCCATCAAAATCCGAGCCCAAACCGATATGATCTATTCCCGCCAGATCACGAACATGATCTATATGATCCGCTACCTTTTCCACAGATGGAAAGGGATTATTTTCTTCAACATATTTTTCAATATACGCTTTTGCTTCCCGGTCACTTCTTTTAAAATCATTTTCCGCTAACCAATTCACAATGTGCTCATTGACATTTTTGTTTTTCTCATCAAAAGACTGATCTATAAAATTACCACCAAAATTTATCATAATTACGCCACCCTTGTCCCCCAACTTTTTAATCATTTCGTCGTCCATATTCCGCTCAAAACCAGGTGTAAAATGACGTGCCGATGAATGAGAGGCGATCACAGGCACTTTACTTATCTCCATAACATCGTAAAAGGTGGCATCAGAAACATGGGAGATGTCTACCATTATTCCCAGACGATTCATTTCCTTAATTACCAAAACGCCAAACTCACTTAAGCCACCATGTATATAGGTTGTGTCATAAGAGGAATCACCTATAAGATTATCTTTGCCATGGGTAAGCGTGATGTACCTAATTCCCTGATCATAAAAATACCCCAAATTCTCAATGTCTCCTTCAATTGGCGCTCCATTTTCCATACCTAACGGAAGGGAGATTTTCCCATTTTCAAAATTATTTTGGATATCCTGCGGACTGTAAGCCATCGCAAATTTTTCTGGCCAGGTTGTCGCAATACTTTTGGTCATCTGTATAAGTGAGTCCGCAAGCATCTTGGCGCCGCCTGTTTCCTGATACCTGGAGGGAATGTAGATGGACATGAAAGGAGCGTCTAAACCTCCTTCTTTGGACCTTGGGTAATCATAATCTCCTCCTTCGGTGCGTTCTGCCACATTTAAAATTTCTTGTTGATGGGTAGATTCATCCACCCACATTCGGTAAGGCAAGTCTACATGTCCATCAACAATAATCGTGCTTTGGGCAATTTGTTGGGCTAATTCAAACATTTCCGCTTCGGATAAGTTTTGATAATCCTGGTTATTGGTAGTTGAAGATGAACAAGAGAGCAATATTACAGCGATTAGGGAGCATACAAGGGTTTTTAAACTTTTCATTTATTATATTTTAAAGAGTTATTGCCAGCATTACGGATCAAGTATCACTAAAGATAAGGATCTATGACATTATAACTAAGCACAAAAACATTCATTTTTTAATGAACATTAAGTTTTCACCAAAAAATTATCGAAATTTGATGTTCAACCAAAAACCACAGCAATGAAAACTTCTAACAAATTTGTATTCAATAGTTTTATATTAAGTGTATTTGTACTTTGGAGTTGCGGGTCAAACAATTCAGATACTTCAACAGAAGAGAATACCCTTGAGGAAGAGACTGACCAGGTAGTTACTGCATCATTAGAAATGGTATGGGAAACTCCAGCAGAGTTGACAACTAATGAGTCTGCGCATTATGAAGAAAGTGACGACATGATTTATGTAGCCAATATAGAGGGTGGTCCCTCCGAAAAAGACGGCGTTGGCTCGATTTCAAAGTTAAACTCCAAAGGAGAGATAGTTGAAAGAAATTGGGTCAGTGGATTGAATGCACCTAAAGGCATGACTGTGATGGGTGATTTCCTTTACGTCACTGATGTAGACAGGTTATTAGAGATAGAATTGGCTACCGGCAAGATCAACAAAGCCTATACCGTAGAGGATGCCGTGTTTTTGAATGATGCGGATACTGACGGTGAAAAGGTCTATTTCACAGACATGAAAGCCAATAAGATCTTATACTTGGAAAATGAAGAGATTAAAACCTTTGCAGAAAACCAGCCTAATATCAATGGTTTACGTATAGGAAACGGAAACACCCTATATGGTCTTGATGCGGATGGTTTCAAGAAGTACAATAGTGATGGTAGTTTTGAGATCATCAACGATACGGTTACTGGAGGGGATGGCTTAATTGTAATTAATGAGGATACCTTTATCGCCAGTAAGTGGGGAGGGGAAATTTTCCTTATTCAAAATGGTGAAGCAGTAAAACTACTGGACACCACTGCTGAGGAATCAAATACGGCAGACATCGGTTATATTCCTGCGGAGAAATTGGTGATAGTCCCGACCTTCTTTAAGGATAAAGTTGTTGCCTATAAGCTCTCCTACTAAGGGTAGCGCAATAGTTTTTGTGAAATTGAATGAATTTTACGGTGCATTCGTTGTATAATAAATGCATTCGTTATATTATTAAATAATACGTCAAATTTAAACCCATGAAATGGTTCTAATTTGACAGTATTGTTAGTTAAATTGTAGCTTGGTGTTAATATTTTGGATAATACCAACTAATTGGCATCATAATGTGAAAGCCTAATTTATGAAGAAGTCAGAAAATATTAATTACGAACTTGAAAAGAACGCCGAAGTTATCAGTCAGCTGAGTGACTTTGTGACAGAAACCGTAGGGACAACCCTTATGGATCCAGATGATTGTTGGCAACCAACTGATTTTCTTCCTGACATGACACAACCTGATGCATTGGATCAGGTGAAAGAATTACGGGAGAGAGCTAGTGTAATCCCTGATACCATCATTACTTCACTGATAGGTAACATGATCACAGAAGAAGCATTGCCTAGCTATCAAACCTATTTCAATATGCTCGAAGGGGTAAATGAAGATGGATCCCTTATCAGTGATCAAGGTTGGGTACAATGGACCAAGGCATGGACAGCGGAGGAGAATCGTCATGGGGACCTGCTAAACAAGTATTTGTACTTGTCAGGAAGGGCCGATATGAGAGAAGTAGAGCAAACCATTCACAGGTTAATTTACAATGGTTTTGATCCAAGGTCTGAAAAAGACCCTTACCAGGCAATTGTCTATACCTCCTTTCAAGAAAGAGCAACCAAAATCTCTCATATGAATACTGGAAAACTAGCCGACAAGGCTGGGGATCAGGTACTAGGAAAGATCTGTAAGCAAATAGCTGGAGATGAAGCAAGACATGAAAAAGCTTATAAAAGTTTTATGTCAGAAATCATTAAAATTGACCCCAGTGGGGCAGTTCTTGCATTTGAGAAAATGATGCGCAAACAAATCGTAATGCCTGCTGTATTAATGGCCAAGGGAAACAAAAACCCAAGTATATTCGACCAGTTTTCAGCAATTACCCAAAAAGTAGGTATCTATACTGGCTGGGATTATGCCCGTATAATTGATCACCTGGTAAAACTATGGGAAATAGAAACTGTTACAGGTTTGAATGAAGCGGCTACGAAAGCACAAGAATATCTTTCTGGATTGTCTTCCAGGTACATGAGATTGGCAGATCGAATGAAAACACCTGATGAAATTAGTTTGGCATGGATAAAAAAATAAAAGGGCTAAAAAAATATATAAAAATGCCCTTTTAAAATATTAAGTAAAATAAAAGCTTAAAAAGTTGCTTAATCACCCATGACAAATGTACTAAATAAGCCTTCTTCAAAAAATACCCCTATTGGGGTATTTTTTTTGCATTTATGCATCATGAAGCAATATTGATTTTCGCCTAATCAGTTGTGAATCAACCCATAGATGGAATTAAATTCACCGATTAGGCTTACTTTTTAGGGAGTAACAGTATCTCATTTTTCCTGATAACCAAAGCAACCATCCCTAGCAATCACTCCTATAACCAGTACATGTTCTCCTACCACATCACCATTAAAAAAGCTAATTGAAGCGAAAGCTTCCTCTTTGACATTATGGTCTTAATCCCAAAAAATAAGCGATCTCAAATCAGGGTTTTGGTTCCGGGTCACCGGTGGTTTCGAACTTTGGATAATAAGACTCCTTTCTGAAATGAAATAGATTGGGTAATATATATGGTATTCCTGAGATAATCTATTGAGCCCATCACTCTAATCCTTGAGGATTAAAATCAACTAAAGCATAAAAGTAATAGACAATTACCTCCTTGACAGCAGTCAAACCGATTGATTTACTTTTTCTTCCCTGCTAAAGCTACCTTCAATTGAAAATAGGTATACTTATCACCGAAATGATCTTTTAAATTTTTGAGCCCATAACTTGCAAGTTTATTGGAATAATCTAAAATGATTTGGGTATTTTCCTTATCTAATATGGTATTCTTATCAATTTTATTCTCCTCAATAAGTTGCACCATATGCCCTTCGATAGTGGTATTGGCAAGACTTCTGGCCTGAGCGATTTGAAAAACAGACTTACCTTCTTGATAAAGTTCAAAAGTCTGAAGGACTGAAGCAGAAGGAGCAGTTTTGATTTTCCTAACGATGAGAGTTCCTGAACTTTTTGTGGGGACAATATTATTTTCTTTCACATGGCTTTTTATCTCCTTTAAAAAGTCCTCCCCATATCGTTCTAACTTAAGTTGACCAATTCCACCAATTCGAATTAATTCATTGTCACTTTGGGGATAACGCTGGCTCATTTCCACAAGAGTAGCATCAGAAAAAACAATATATGGGGGAACATTCTGCTTATCTGCAAGCCTTTTACGAATCGCCCTAAGCTTGTCGAAAAGGGCTTCATCCTTTTCTGTAGTTGTTTCCGCCCGCTTGAACACCTCTTCTTCCATGGCCAAAAGAAATTTCTCTTTGCGTTTCAATTTCTCCCAGCCCGATTCACTCAATTTCAATATTGGCATTTTTGGATCCTCCTGAGTGAGGTATCCTTCGGATATAAGCTGAAAGCCTAGCCTTTTCCAAAAGTCATCAGTTCTATCTTTACCTATTCCATATACTGACAATTGTTTTTGGCTTTCGGTTACTTTCGCTGCCTGGGACCCTCTTAAAACTAAAATAACATGGCCTAAGCCAAATTGCTGTCCCAACCGAACTACTGCTGAAAGGAGCATTTGGGAAAAAACAGTCATGTCTGACTTATTGTTTTTATGAAAGCAAACATCACAATTCCCACAGTCCTGAGAATACTGCTCTCCAAAATAATTGAGCAAGTATCGCCTTCTACATGATTTCGTTTGACAAAATTGAACCATCGTATTCATCTTGGCTTTCATGTGCTTTACATAATCTTCATTATCAGCACTTTCTATCATCCTTTTTAAGGTGATACTGTCCCCCAGACTATAAAATAACAATGCCTCTCCAGGCAATCCATCTCTTCCTGCTCTTCCAGTTTCCTGATAGTAACTCTCAATGTTTTGAGGCATATTGGTATGCACTACAAACCGAACATTGGACTTGTCTATCCCCATTCCAAAAGCAATGGTGGCTACTATAATTTTCACTTCATCTTTTATAAACTTCTCCTGATTTTCCTGTCTGGTTTCTTTGCTTAGGCCTGCATGATAAGGCAAAGCCGAAAATCCATTTGCATTTAATTTAGAAGCGGTAGCCTCTACCGACTTTCTGGATAGGCAATAAACGATTCCTGAATCCTTGGATCTCAAATGCAGGAAATCAACCAACTTAACAAATGCATCAGACCTTAAGGCAACCCTATAAGTAATATTAGGTCGATCAAAAGAAGAGATAAACCATTCTGGTTTTTTTAAACCTAGTCTGGCAGCTATGTCCTTTCGCGTTTGGTTGTCAGCCGTAGCTGTTAATGCCAGAAAGGGTGTATCTGAAAAAGATTTTCTTAATGCACCTAACTTCAAATATTCTGGTCTAAAGTCATGGCCCCATTGAGATACACAATGCGCTTCGTCTACAGCCACTAAGGATAAATTCATTTCTTTAAGCGCATTTACCAAGGGATGATTTCCTGAAAAAAGTCGTTCTGGAGCTACATATAACAATTTTAATTTCCCATTCATGGCCTGATCGGAGACATGTCTTTGCTCAGAGATATCCATGGTTGAATTCAAAAAAGCTGCAGGAATACCAATTTCATTCATCGCATCCACCTGGTCTTTCATCAATGCGATTAAAGGAGAAATAACCAGTGTAAGACCAGGCAAAACCATCGCAGGTACCTGATAACAAACTGATTTACCTGCCCCTGTAGGCATCAAAGCAATGCAATCTTTCTTTTTAAGTACTTGACTTATAATCGATTCCTGCTGTCCTCTAAAAGAATCGTAGCCATAAAACTTCTTTAATACTTCTATTGGTTGCATTCCTGGTAATTAATGGGGATAGTAAAGAGAAGCCTAAATTTAATACAATTAGATGTCCTTTTCAACTTCCAAACAAAGCATTGCCTCTAGCAAGTAAGCCAAATTACCTTAATTGCAATCTAGCAAGCGCTACCTAGCTAAAATAAACGTTAAGGATTAGCCGCTTAGCCAAGTCATTACCCACATCAACTAATTATAACAGTACGAGCAATAAATTCAAGCCTAAGAAATTCAATAGTAATACAATTTAAAAAATAGAAAAGAAGCCTTCCGACATGGAAAGCTTCTAACATTTAAAATAAATAAATGCAATCATCCAAAAAATGGGTGATAAACTAAATTTTCATTATTTTGATTCTATGTGCCTTTCCTTGGTAGATAATTTCTAAAACGCCTACTCCCCTACTGGCGTTTTTCACTACTGACTGCAACCATTGGTCAAGCGCAATTCCCACTTCACCTTCATAATCAACTACTGATGAAGCTTGTAATAACCTAACATAAACAGCACCAGATGCATTTCCTGATGATAATTTGATATTTAAAGATGAACCATCTGTAGGGTTTGGATAGGCTGTCCATTGAACAGCATCCGGAGTAAAAGTTGTATTTGAAGCCTTGATGGAAACTACATCACTTACCATTTGGTTTCCATCGAAATCTACTTGCCTGATTCTATAATAAATCATCCCTGTCAATTCTATCAACTGCTTGTCTTCAAAAGAATATTTACTAACCGTATTGGTCCATCCGGAGGCATTGATTTCGGCGATTTTTTCAAAGTTGGCTATGCCTCCAATAGAACGCTCTACTTCAAAATGACTGTTACCATCTTCAGAGGCTGTTTCCCAAACCAACTGAGAAACCCTATCATTGGTGATCTTCACATCAAAAGATTTCCAAACCACTGGTAAGGCAAAACATCCACGGCCATAAAAAGAACCTCCGCTCAAATTTATGTAGGAGGAATCTTCTTTAGTTGAGTTAGTGTAATCGCAGACATAAACAGCTCCGTCATTCTTTCCTATTACCTTGGCACCACCACTGGCATTGAGTGTGCCTCCTACCATAATTTCACTATTATCACTCAAGGTTATTTTCCCATTGGTCATGGTAATATTACCGTGAACTGTTCCTTTGGCACTGTCATTCAAGTTTATTTTCGCCCCTCCACTAGTGGTATAATTGGATTCAAAAGAAAACATAGCGTTATCATTCATCGTCATTGACCCACCACGTCCCATGTCCACATCCCCAATAAAACGAACATTTGCTTGATCATTCAAATTGATTGATCCACTGTTTCCAGTGGAAGAAGTTCCTTCTACCAAGATGGTACTGCTATTGAACATATTCAGAGAGCCATTTCCAATAACCATATCACTAGCAACAGAAACTGAACCTGCCTCAGTGGCTGATCCTATATTGATTGTTCCTCCTGAAGAGTAATTCAATTCAGCCGTATGAAAGTCCCCGTAAACATTTAAAGTGCTTTTGCTTGCCATGTTGGTCTCTTCATTAACTACCAACATGCCACCTTCTTCTACCGTAATAACAGGACTATTGTCTCCTATTTCGAAATTTTGAATGGTCAATTTTGCATTGTCAGGAATTACAATTGTTACTTTTCTATCAATATCGAATTTCCCATTTACTACCAACTCTGCACCCTCAGCCAAAGTAATAGTAGGAACTGAACCGCCACCATTGATCGTAATATCGTCTTCGAAGATTAATTTTCCATTGGGGCCAATTACAAGACTTGTAAAAACGCCACTACCAAATTCAGATACATTTCCTTTAAAAGTAACCTCATGATTGATAGTCACCGTGATCGGGCAACCCCAGCTTTTAGATGCAGGTGGCTGGCCATAACTAGTATTGCTCCATTGTGAACAGCTAGTAGTACTTTCCCAGGTATTGTCCTTTTTCCATTCTCCGTTTTCTACACTCGTGAAATCTTGAGAGAAGACAGGTTCAGTAACAAACCCGAAGGCCGTCATTAATATTAAGACTAAAAAAATATTAAGAAACCGAGAAGAATTAAAAATGGCTTTCATAGCTGTTTGTTTTAATTAACAGTATAAAAGTACTCGCTAAGCCTGTGCTATAGGGGCTTTTTCGATTAACGCAGTATTTTAGGGGTTAAATAGGAGAAAAGCGCAGGTGAATTTTTCAGGAAAAGCTAAAATTTGTATTCAAAAATACTTTTACATGGTTTGAAAAGCAAAAAACCCGTATAAAACGGGTTTTTCAACAATTGTTAATATTGCTTATTTGCTTTTGTAAAAAATGGCGGTTAACCAGATTCTAACTGTTCATGCTAATCAAGAACTCAGCGTTGTCTTTTGTACCTTTCATTCGTTGAAGAAGGAACTCCATGGCTTCTTGAGAAGTCATGTCGGACATGATTTTTCGTAGTATCCATACTCGTTGCATTTCCTCTTTGTCCATCAAAAGATCTTCTCTTCTTGTACCTGAACCTGGAACGTCTATGGCTGGATAAATTCTCCTGTTAGAAAGCTTCCTATCAAGAGAGAGTTCCATATTACCAGTACCTTTAAATTCCTCAAATATAACCTCATCCATTTTAGAACCTGTTTCTACAAGAGCTGTAGCAATGATAGTTAATGAACCACCATTCTCAACATTCCTTGCAGCTCCAAAGAAGCGCTTTGGTTTATGGAGTGCGTTGGCATCTACACCACCGGACAAGATTTTTCCTGAAGAAGGCACTACTGTATTATGTGCTCTGGCCAGTCGGGTAATGGAGTCAAGTAAAATGACTACATCATGACCACATTCTACCATTCTCTTGGCTTTCTCTAATACAAGTGCGGCTACTTTAACATGTCTTTCAGCTTGTTCATCAAAAGTAGAAGAGATCACCTCTGCTTTAACTGAACGTGCCATGTCTGTCACCTCTTCTGGTCTTTCATCGATCAAGAGGATCATCAAGTGAACTTCAGGGTGATTTTCAGCAATTGCATTTGCAATTCTTTGTAAAAGCACCGTTTTACCAGTCTTAGGCTGGGCCACGATCATCCCTCTCTGCCCTTTTCCAATTGGCGCAAAAAGATCAACTATACGTGTGGACAAGTTATCCTTCGTAGTAGTAAGTCTCAGGCGCTCCTCTGGGAACAAAGGCGTGAGGTATTCAAAAGGTATTCTATCTCTTATTTCGTCTGTAGTCTTTCCATTAACAGTACCTACTTTTAATAAAGCGAAGTATTTCTCGCCTTCTTTGGGAGGTCTGATTTGCCCCTGTATACTGTCACCTGTTTTAAGGCCAAAAAGTTTTATCTGCGAGGGTGATACATAAATATCATCAGGAGAAGCTAGGTAATTATAATCTAATGAGCGTAAAAAGCCATATCCGTCAGACATGATTTCAAGAACACCTGAGTTTTCAATAATTCCATCAAAATCTTTGATCGTTACTGAAGGTTTTCTTTTAGGCGAATAAGGTTTCTCTTGAGCGGGTTGCTCTTCGTTCACCTCTTTTACTGGTTTCCTCTTCTGAAACTCCGGCTCATTGCTGGGAGGAGTTACAACCTCCTGATTTGTCTTAGATTCTTCTACATCTACTACAGCTCTTCTCCGTGGTCTAAAACTTCTTCCTTTACCATCCTCTTCTTTGGAGGGGGCGTTAGGCTTTTTATTGCTAGATTTCTCTCTGGTTGTTTTATCAACACCCTCCCCTTTTTTCACATCTGCTTTGGCAGATCTCTCATCTGATTTAGAGTGCCTTTCATCCTGTTTAGTGGATTTTTCTTCAGATTTTCCGGGCCTTTCTTTAGGCTTTATTGCCTTTGAAGGTCGATTGTCTTTTACCGATTCTTCATTATTTTCATTCTGAATCTTGGTGACATTTTGCCTTTTAAATTTGGGCTTTTCTTCACTTACCGCTTCATTTTCTTTTGCAACGGTATCTGGTTCTTTTATATCTTGATCCGCCTCCACTTCCACTTCGACTTTTGAAGGTTTCTTTCTCGGTAGAGATTTCTCTGGTGTGATAGCTTGTTGGTCTAAAATGGCATAAACCAAATCTTCTTTCTTCAAAGATTTAAAATTTTTTACCCCCAACTCCTCGGCTATCTCTTTTAATTCAGACAGTAGCCTGATTCTTAATTCTTCTATGTTATACATAAAAAACGCGTGAATGTAATTCTAGACTGTGTAAATGATAAAATGGTATGTATCTTGATAAGTATAAAAAGGTATACAGACAATTCTGAAACTGCCAGGGTGGCAATCTTCTGCTTTTCGATGCTACAATATTACATCAATCACCAGTAATACGCAAATTTTTATGAAATAGTTATTAAAATAGTGAAAACCAAGCACCTCTGTATTAAGAAACGATTTGCTGGTTTATGGTTTTACTAATCCTTATTTTTATTGCTCCAATCATTTGCATTGCTATGCCCACAAACAATCTCCATCCTGTTCAGTATTTAGCTTATACTCTGGTTTCCATTGCGCTATTACTGTGGTTGATGAATATTGGGGCATTTATATTGGTTCCTTTGGTTTGGGGCGTCTTCTTTGCCTTTGCATTGTACCCTATTAGTAAATGGCTGGAATCCAAACGCTTTCCCAGGTCATTTGCAATTGCTATCAGTATTCTATTTGTCACAATTATTGGCGCAGCAATTATTTACATTCTTACCAATCAAATGATTTCATTGCTTAGCGATATCCCTGAAATGAATACCTTATTACACGAAAAAATAAATAGGTATAGGTCAGAATTAGAATCTACTTTCGGTATAAATAATTATTTCAATAAAGAAGAATGGCAATCTATCCAATGGCTTGACAGTGGGACATTAAATCAAACAATTTTCAATACTGGCAAATCGATTACCCTAATCGGAATCATTCCCTTGTATATATTTCTCCTATTGTACTATAGAGATTTTTTTGTGGCTTTCTTATTAAAAGTATCTTCCGAAAGAAATGAAGCCATTTTAAAGTGGGTGGCTGATGCCGGAAGGGTTATCCATGCTTACTTGATCGGCATGGTTAAAGTCACCTTATTTATTGCCCTACTCTCTGGCTTGTATTTTTATTTCTTCGGCATTAAATATTATTTGCTCTTCGCTTTATTTATAGGCATCCTAAACTTAATCCCTTATATAGGGGTGGCCATAAGTTCCCTCCTTGTGATCTTTTACGTTTTCCTTACTTCTGACACCCTTTTGGCACCTGTACTCACTTTGGCCGTTCTTTGGGGAATTCAGCTTATAGAAAATAATTTGATTACGCCTTTGGTTGTTGGCGCCAAAGTTAAAGTAAACGTGTTGGCTGTTGTATTGGCTGTATTGGTTGGTGGAGCGGTATGGGGAATTTCTGGAATGGTGCTATTCATTCCCTTCGTTGGAATTTTAAAAATCACCTTTGACAGCATCCCTAAACTTCAACCCTATGGCTATTTGCTAGGTGATGATTTTCCTAAACCAAAAAATGGTCAGTCTTTTATTAGACACCTCAAAAACAAGTGGTTAAAAAAATAACTGCAGACAAAAGGAATTTATTACCACATAGAAAATCTTAACCTCGGTCTTTGTATCCAAGCCTTGGATTTAGCAATAGGAATTAAAACCTACCCGACTCCATTAGTCGGTCAAGCCTCCGCTTATTTTCCTGTTGCAGTAATGAGGGATAAAGATTCATGAATGTATTTGCCAACATAATAATAAAAGAAAAAAGGTACTGACCATATACAATCTTTACCAAGGCAAAACCTCCTACAAACAAAAATGCCCCCAAATGGCTTATTTCTGAAAATGTCATTTCCTTTCTTAATTTCACCAACTCGATATACTCAACTTTTGCCTTAAGCCTCATATTGGGATTAAAAAATTTAAAAGGGGTATTCTTTACAATCCACTTGAAATAAGGAAGCCCCAAATTTTTATTTAACGCTTTATTCTCAATAAAATTAAGCTTGGAAAGTTTTTGGTAATGGTTCGATTTCATCAAAACAGCATTGATCACCATTCCAACTATCCATGATATAAAGGTTATTGATACACTGAATATGAAATATTTGGTGAGCATTAAATTAGTATTTTCAACTTATGAGAATTCCTTTTCCAAAAGGGAAATTAATAATTTCATATTGAAAACAAATAAGCATCTGTTAATCAATGGTTCAATACCTTTTTTCAGATGTGAAAATTCAGCCCAGCTCAAAGGTTGATATCCCATATACAGCCTGCATGTCCGGTTTTTGACTTTTACCGCAGTACATTCTGGCGCATTCAAAGACATATTGGGCTTTGTACTTTTCAACCAACCTTTCATCTCTAAAGGCAATTTCAAAGCCACCTTTTTCATAAAAGGGCTGCATGGCCACCACCCCATCCATTCCGATAAGCGATCCATCATGGAGTCTTTTTATAAGCAGATCTCTTCTTAAATACCAAAGTTTTTTACCTATTCCTTTTTCTCGGAAATCAGGACGAACAATGAACAAACCCATAATTCCATATTCCTGATTATAGGAAATAATTGCTCCTCCAGCAATTAATTTATCCTCATAGAAGAAACCATAATATCCATCGGGGTCCGTTTCCCAAAATACCTCAAAATCATATTTACCGGGATTCCAGCCTTCTGTGGCCGCCCAATCCACCAAAGTGTTTAGCCCTTCCTTGTCGAGTTTTTTTAGCTTAAAATCTTCCGCTTTCAATACTTTTAAAAAATTAATTGGGTTACTTCTACTTGGTATTTATGTCCTTTGGTTTTAAACCGTCTTTAAAAAAAAGAAACAAACTTTTTACTCTCGGCCTTACCATACCAGGCAAGTTGAAGACCATTGAAGCAAAAAACCTTCTGCGTCTCAAATAGCTTTTCGGGGAGCGTTGATGCCTGCGATGAAGAGATAAAATCGGATCCATTTTTTAAAGTTTTAAAGGGTCAAAGGATAAATGAGCACTTATTATTACCTAACCTATTCATAAAGAACATGGTATCCAAATTAATTGACAGCTATTTATTACCCTGCATGCAAATAAATACATCGATTAAAGTCATGGGAGCAAGCTTGACAAAAACTTATTCAAAAGACTTGCAATCTTTGATTTTCTACGTAAAAAAGAAAACATCATCATTACCGGACCTTCAGGAGTGGGCAAAAGCTATCTCACCAAGCATCCCTGATCAGATGCAAAACAATTTACAGTACCACTTCAAACCTACTCTCAAAACTCAAACGCTTTATAGTAGACGGCACCTCTCTAAAGGAACTTCAAAACACAGATGTACTTATTCTCGATGGCTTTGGGGTACAAGCTTTTGATACAACGGCAAGGGAAATAATATTGGATATCATTGATGACAGATTTACCTAGAAATCAACCCTAGTATTTTCTCAATTACCTGTATCAACATGATATTATTGGGGAAGGAACCATTGCTGATGCAATCCTAGACAGACTTGTGAACTCCTCCCACAGAATAGATCTAAAAGGAAAATCTTTAAGAAAGGAATCTTGAAAAATGAATAAAAATTTACCTATTTTAAATGATCTTTCGTAGTGGCACGGTTTGACCGAAATCATTGGCTTGGTCAGACCGAAATAGCCAAAGGCTAAGAAAACAAATGAAAAAAATCATTCCCGATAGTAACCCAAGTTCCCAACGCCATGAACTGGTCCCTAAGCCTGTGGTCCCTGAATGGAGTAGAAGGATCGAAGGGAATATAGCATTTAGACTAGAATGTTCCAGCAGTCAGAATACTGTATTATTACCTCGTTTATTTTGTATTGACAAATCAAAATTTCTTCATTTATTCATATGTACCTTTGTAACTTCCTGTTATAATTTCTCCATCTGGCCGTATAAATTCAAATTCTAGATCTATTTCATCTACCGATATAGATTTGATATTTACAGAACTAGAAACGGCTATATTACGAACTCTCGGGTCATTATATCTTAGAATTGTATTTCCTGCAAGAATTGATAAATTCTCAAAATCTGCATTTTCACGTATCGAGTACTGGGGAACAGGTGTTATGGTTCCTTCTATTACGTTTGTTGCTTCATATGCAAAATAAAAATAATTTACACCTCCCCATTTTGGATTCGTTCTAGATGGGTCTACATTTGACAAAACTATAGCGATATTGGAAGGTTCATTATCAATAATATTAAAGTCTTTTATAAAAGCTTTATCTACAGAAAAAAATGAGCCTTTATAGTTAAATCCATTTTTAGTTTGATCTATAGGTTCAATGTCTTCATCTACAGAACAAGAGCTAAACAATACTGCTATCGAAAGAACTATAATTAATTTAAACTTATTCATTCGTTTTTAATTTATTCGATTTTTGTTATTAATAAGATTTTTTTCAGAATTATTTTTTTTTAATGACCTCATTCAACAACTATACTAGCTCTATTTTCCTTTAGACATATAATGCGTGGGTTGAGTAGCCCCTGATAACCTACTTTATTAATACCTGTAAAGTTAATAAGAAGAAGCAGATTATCAGCGCCCTCTTCATCAAACCACATTAGACATCTCGACCATTTCTTTTAAGGCTACACATCAGATCAATATCGACAGACAGATCGGACAGGTGTATAGGATTGTGGAGAAGCCCGGCATCTTTCTCATTCAGAATTGTCCTTGTTGCAAAATAGGAGAAAGCATACACTGGCATGTTTCGACAAACTGGGGCTAGCAGCTAACTGGTTTAACAAAATCAGTAAATTTTTATTCTACCAACGCAAAGAAAACAAATGAAGAAAACCATTCCCGATAGTAATCCTAATTCCCAACGCCGAGAACTGGTCCCTGAGCCTGTGGTCCCTGAGCGGAGTCGAAGGGTCGAAGGGAACATTGCATTCAGACTAGGCTTTTCAGGCCGCCAGAATGCTTGGTTATTGTCCTTCGTTATTTTTCGTCTCTTAGGCTTCTTAGAAGCTTGTTTGAATCTTGGCGATAGTCCCAAAAGGCGGAGACTATTATTTCTTCTCCGGTTATTTTGTAGTAGATACTGTAATTGCCCAGCGATGTAACCCTTATGCCGGCATGGTCCGCTTTTTTATAAATGTAGGGCGTTGCTGCAATTTCTGCCGTTTTTGCAGCCACATCCTTGATAAGTTTTTTGGAATAGGTGTTCGATTTGTTTCTTTTTACCCAATATTCGAGGATTCCGGCGAATTGGATGTCAGCTGTCCTAGTCCATCTTACAGGGTGTCGAGCCATTCTAGATTGCGTTTGTCCATGGCTTCTTGAGATATCAATCGGCCGTTTTTAATGTCGGTCTCGCTTATTTCAAGCATTTTTTTCTGCGCGGCGGTCAGTTCCACTATTTCACTATTGTTCGAGCTAGAAGAGACAAGTGTGTCGAGTGCTTCTAGAAATTCCTTGTTATTGATCCTCAATATTTTATCAATAAGTCCGGCACGTATTTTATCTACTGTTCCCATTATAAATTATTTGATAGTTAAGGTCGGAAATTTTCTCGGGTTTTCATAATATATGACTACGGCCGGGCAATGAGTCAGGTTCTATGTATTATTTAGATGGTGTTGCCAATTTTAAATAGTTCTTTCAAATATTATGATCGAAAGAGGTTCAAAACAATCATTTTACAATTGTACCATTTGATTTCTAGTAGGATTCAGTTCCGAAATTGTTATGGTGGATTTATCCTCATTCAGTTTCAGGCCCGTCCCGGAATCCTATTGCAAGTTGTAAAACTGATGATTACTGTATAAGCCAATCCCTTCACTCCATTTCTATTACAGAAATTTCAACACTACTACGGATTGGTTCGTCCCTGAACCAAACACCGCTATTCTGCCTCTAAGTTGATCTTATTGTGCGTTTCGCTTTGCATTTTGATCCAGATTCCCGAGTTCCGTAAATAAGCCTTCCTAAACCTCCCCAGATCCTATCTCGTGTTTACGGGAACATGGCATATTCCTTCCGCCAATATCCACTGGATCCACCAGTAAGCCACCTGTTAGTTACCCAACCTCTGGACGTCAGTATGGTCCCGATGGGCGGGACAAGTCGTGCTACCTCTTCCTACCTTACCGGTCTCCGTATCCAGTTTCCCGATAATCGGGACAGGCGCTGTTCGTTGAATCCAAGGTTTGCAGTTTCGCTTTTAGCATACCCTGAGGCTTCAGGGCTTCACTCCATGCTTTACAACATACGAGCTTGCGACTTGCTAATGCTTCGGGACATTGATACCCGCACATAAGGGACTTTCACCCTCTGGAATAATTTGGTATCTTCGATACCAGATGCCCATGCTGGGCACACACACTGCATTCAGACTAGGCTGATCCGGCCATCAGAATGCTTCGTTATTTTGTAGCGTTTTTATTTTCTTTTCCTCCAAATTATGTAATCTACCTTACAATTTTGAGGTTGCTCTTCAGTCAATCCAAGTTCATTGAGATTTTCCAACATTTCTTCAGTCATTGTAAAGTCACCTGTCAATTCGTAAAAAATGTTTGAACTGTCAGGGTATAAATATGTGTGTTGATGGTAATTTGTTGAATTTTTAAAATCGTTGTTTCGCTTTTCCCTGACTTCTTGATATGTGTCTCCCACTCGAACTCCGTATTGGTCAATTGCACTTGAACTTACTATTCTGATTTCTTCAAGTTTGAATTTATTGTCAGGAGCAAAATTCAAATAAGCAATAGGATTATCATCGTCCTTCAAAATATCAATATAGGTAAAATCAGGCCCATCTTGTTGGCCAATATTCGCTTCTACCCAATAAGGCTCGTAATAGCTTTTTAAAGGCATCAACATATTCTTTTCAGGGAAAGGAATTGAAAATGTGTCAAGCGAATTTTCAGAGATTACGATTTCACGATAATTGTTTGTCTGTCCAACTGTTTTCGTTTCAATTTGAGATTCTTCTGTTGGTTTTTTGCCAACCACTTTCTTGTCTTGACTGTTTGTCGAGCAACTTATTAGGCCAATCAGAAATATGTAGAGTAGAATTAGTTTCATGTCTTTTTTAATGCAGTAGTAGAGTAGCGTCTGATAGCCTACTTTTTTAATGTCTAAATGAATCACATCTGTTTTCTCTTCATATTTGAACAAACAAATAGCGACATTTAGAATTAACTACCTATAAATTCAGCCGAATTGGACTAAGCCAGTACTGAAAGTATCGATTCTATACTCGCTTCTCTAAAGTAGCGCCCCTTTCCAGATATTTATAATTTTGTTCACACTACAATCATAGGTACTATGGGCTCCTCCGACTTCTCTTGTCCCCTTGCTGAACTTCGCTATGCTTATATCAGCCAGTTTAAGGATGCCAACCTTTGAAACAAGAGATCTCCCACAGCCTGCCCTAATTCATCAGGGTTCCGTGATAACCCATCTATAACCACGTCACCCCTATGACTCCGGTAGACCATTGCACTTCACATTACTGTTAATCCATGCAATGTTCCAGGGTTTGAGACCGTCAAAATTCTCCCCATCTACAAATACACTTATCGAAGCTACTATGGGTTCACGCTTACGGGTTTTTGCTTGCACATTTGATCATACCGAGCTTCAGCGAAACCCTCACGGGTTTAACTGTCGGGAGCTCTTCTAAATGAACAGCAAATTATTTAGGTAGGATTTACACCTACTGGATCACCACAGCTTCGTGGCACACTAACGGTTGGTACATGTTGCGGAGCGGATTTCGGAGCGCGTCCCTGTCCTTCAGGACGGAACGATGATACGAGAACCGCAGATGCTAAACGCACCAACCCCGCTCGGAAATATGTACTTTGTTATGGCGTCGTAGTTTAATTTTGGTTCAGATTATTACTTTTTTAATTAATTGTTAGTCCTAATTTTTTCCCCAAACCTTCTTCAAATATTTTAAACAACGTTGATATTTGAATGTCAATTTTCCCATTTTCAAGTCGGGATATATAACTTTTTTTAGTTCCAGTTTTTTTTGCTAAATCATCTTGTGTGAGATGGGCTTTTTTTCTTTCTTCTTTTATCATTTCTCCAACAATAAAAGACTTTGCTTTCATCTCAAATTCATCACGTTTTTCTGTTCCCAGTTTTCCGTATTTGATTTCTAATAATTCATCAAAATTTGTGGCATCTTTTATTGTTTTCATTTTCCTTCTCCTTTTTTATTTTTAAAATAATCCTCTTTAATTTTTAATGCTTTTTCAATTTCTTTCTTTGGTGTTTTCTGACTTTTTTCTGAAATCCATTAAACAAAACAACAACCCGGCCAGCGTCAAAACAGCAAAATACACGATAAATGTCTGAACCAACTTTTATTCTTATTTCGTAAAGCCCATTGGTACTTTCAATATGTTTCAAAAATTTCTGAGGAATTAAATCCACGGTCTTAATAACTTTAAAAATATATTCTATTTTTTCTTGTACAGATGAATCAAGTGAAATGTAGAAATCAATAAAATACTTTTTATGAAATTTTATCTCGCGGGTCATCTTACAAAGTTAACAGGTTTGTAAACAATTTGGTTTAAATATTCAAGAAATATTTGAATGTTTTGGTTTTCTTTCACTATGCGCCATAACGACTAGCATCGAGTAGGCAAAGGGAATTTTCGCCCTAAGCTTCTCACAGAACCGTGCTTGAAAGTTTCCCTTCACACGGCTCTTGTTGTACAAATCTAAGCTATAATGTTTATTTGGGAGAAGTTTCAATGGTAAAACAAGGTGGGGTATTGACTCCGTACTCTTGCTAACCATTTGTAACCTTTCCTAATACTCGACAGCCAAATCGGTCAAGGGATGATAAAAGTGGTGGGAAATTCAGACCGAACTGTCCTTGTTGCAAAACGGGAGACAGCATACACTGCCCTATTTTGAACAACGGGTCCACCAGCCAACAGGTTTAATAAAATCAGAAAGCAAAATAAAAAGCGCCAGTTAGCTTAATGGGACAGGTTCGTGAACTTTTTAAAAATTTTGCCGCAACCTAAATCACCCAACAATTCCCCTCCAATTCCCATAGCAGAAAGCTGTCGAAGGCTGAGTCCAACATACGCTACAATGAACCGAAGCCTTACTTGGCATCATTGTAGCTAAATTGTTGGCATACGTAATTATTGTTTATACATATTCTTTAGAACTTCGATAACTTCTGCTAATATTTTTGATTTCTTAGAATAAGAACCATTTTCCAATTCATATTTCGAAACTAGATTTTCGATTACTAAAGACGTTATTCTTGAGCAAATGAATAATACCGTCGAAGATGATGATGAATTTTCATTTTTGTTGTTAATAGAAGAATTAAGCTGTCTAATACTTATGTATTCTGAATGAATATGATTAGAATAAAGAGAATGAGTTTTAGATAAATCTCCTAAATGTATTAAACTATATATTTCTTCTGGCTTTTTCAACCTCGCGTATCTTGGCTTTGTATACTTCGCTTTTTGTTTCTTCGATGCAATTTTATATTCTTTAATCTTTCTAAGAGTTCTTAATTCTGCAGCTAGCTCATCTCTCATTTTTTTGACTTGTTTCAAGTCTTTTGGATGATGGTTTGCCAATGAAATTTGTTGGTTTAATCCTTGAATTTTATAAACGCAAATTTTCAGATTATCTGGTATATCAAAATCGATAAAAAACAAATAACTTAAATTTACAAAAGTTTCAATTTGTAATCTTCCTACAGTGTATATAGCTGTTAGATCATTCATATTTAGGTCTACGCTACGGATATTAATTTTGAACCCTTTGGATATATTGACTAAGCTAGCGTTATGTTTAATTATTTGAATCAATAATTTCTCAAGAAGACCTGCATTATCGAAACCAACTTTGAAGTCATATAAGTCTTGTATACAATTTCCTAATAATGAATTCAACTCAAGCAGTATTTTTCTCTGATTGTCTAGTGACATATCATTTAATAGAAGTAAAGCTTTTATTCTGGAGCTCATTATAATTATGTTTGCGTAGAGTAGAGCCTGATAGCCTGTCTTATTTAATTACCTATAAAGATAATAATAAGCAGTAAACTATCAGCACAAGAGACCTCCCACAGACTGCCCTGATTGTTCAGGGTTCCGTGATAATCCATCTATAACCACGCCACCCCTATGACTCCGGTAGACCATTGCACTTCACATTACTGTTAATCCATGCAATGTTCCAGGGTTTGAGACCGTCAAAATTCTCCCCATCTACAAATACACTTATCGAAGCTACTATGGGTTCACGCTTACGGGTTTTTGCTTGCACATTTGATCATACCGAGCTTCAGCGAAACCCTCACGGGTTTAACTGTCGGGAGCTCTTCTAAATGAACAGCAAATTATTTAGGTAGGATTTACACCTACTGGATTACCACAGCTTCGTGGCACACCAACGACCAGCTAAAATGAGTATGCACCCCAGCTGCTAGAAGCATCTAGATTTCCTCCTTGCATCACCCTTTCAAATAGCTCAGTTCGCAAATTCATTTTAGTGTTTGTTAGTGACCGTTACTTTATTAAACCGTTTAGTTTTTTAAATGCTTTTTCAAATCGATCTAAAGTGTGGGCACTTATTTCACTTTCAAAATCCTTTAAGTTTTCCGTGAAGTATCGTGCAGGTCTATAATGGCTAAATTTTGATTTCCCTTTCATTGGATTAGATTCTAAATAGTTTTCGATTCTTACTAGAATTCGAGATTGGGTAGTATCCAAATCTGATAATTTCAAAGCCTTAGAAAGTTCTCCTTTGAATTCGGCATTAACCAGTTTGAGATATAGTCCTGAATCGAATAGGTCTTCAATATCGGCCTCATCTTGGTCTACAAAATCAGCGAAGGTTAGAACCTTCTTCTTATCTAGTAGCTTTCGTTTATATAGATTTTCGATTTTTTGAGCATCTCTTTTTTGAAAATCAATTAGAGTAGCCAAATTCAAATGATTCTGCGAACCAAGTAATGCAACAAAAGTTGATACTTTATCTGACCCACCTACTGGAGTAATAGTCCAATCTCCCGATAATCCAGTTTTACCATTTCGCTCCAAAATTCCTGAAATACATTGGATATAAATCAAATCACTAGTCCCCTCAACAATTAGGCAATTTGGACCAACAAATAAAGTTTGATGAATTTCGTATCCAAGAGCACCCTGCAAAGGAAATAATGAATCATCAGTTGCCTGAGAAAAATCGTTAATAACCTTTGTTCCGTCTTCTTCTTTTGGCAGTGCTTCATCGATATCAATCGATATATCTTGAACTATTCGTACCCGTTCAAAATGCGTTGAGTCAACCATGAATGGTGAATGAGTACTGTAGATTAGTTGATGAAACGGTTTGAGTTCCTCCTCAAAATATTTCAGTAAGTCTGACTGTGCCTTGGCATGAAGAAAAAGCCCAGGTTCATCTAGGAGAAGGATAACATTTTGATTTTCTTTTTTGATTTTTGAATACCAAGACAAAAAAGAAAAGAACCAAACAAATCCTTTTGATCTCGAACTTAGATTAGTCGTTACCCATCGCTTATTATCATAGACCCTAGCCCAAAGATTAGTACCACTGGTCATACCTTCTGGATCTCCATCTCTTCCCGGTCTTACATCAAATTTCATTTGTAGATGCTTATTTTGAGACCAATATTTTAAAACCTTTTTACTCAAATGATTTCCTGCACCTTCAATTTTATTCACAAGTTCTTGTGTTCTTTCTGGATTTAAAAGTTGGTTAACTTCAATCCTTGCAAGATTTAACAAGCCAAGCATTGGGTAATCAGAAGCCTTTAACTCTTCATCGTCCATTCGTTTAATAAGAGCTTCAATATTTTCTTGGCCAGCCAGTTGATAGTAACTATCAAAATAGAGGAATTGTGGAATGAATGGCTTGACATAATTAGTATAAATATAAAGGCGGAACCCATCTTTATTAACCTTACCAATAAATTTGATCAAATCCTCATCTTCTGACTTAGCCTCAAATTCCTCAATAGCTTCACTTGCATCTGAAAATGATTTTGATTCCTTTAACTGTTCCTTTAAATCTTTAGAACATGTTGCATTTTTTAAAGTAAATTTAAAGGCCTCTTCCTCATTAACTTCAAGCCAGTATTTCTTTGAATTCTCATATCCCTTTTTAAGAGTGAGCTTGTTGTTTTTTAAAGCTTTAGTTCCAAAATCATTGTTGATGTCCTCAAGTTCATCGTCAAGCACAAACGTTGTATCAATTACAATGGCGTGATCTCGTTCCCCTTGTTCTACGTCATATTGATAATCTTCAACATCAGTTCGTGGATAGTCATCTGTTATGTCAAAATCTGCTTCATTGGCTATTATTGGATTCAATTTGTATAGAGCCTGTAGTATTGAAGTCTTACCCGCTTCATTTTTTCCAACTAAACAAGTGATATCACCAATTTCGAAGAGATTGCTGTCTCTTACGCTTTGATATTCTTTGACTTTGACTTTAGATAATTTCATATTCTTTCGTTTTGGCGATGGTCACTAACGGCTTTGCATATACAGCGTGACCAGCTTTTGCTGGGCATGACTGTTATATGTTTTGTTGTGTGTCGTTCTCTTTTTCGGAGCTATTTAGATTTACAAGTGTTGAGGCAAAAGCAGGGCCTAAAATTTCCATGTTTGCATTCCAAAGTCTTAGCATAAGGTCAACACATATCGATTCAAACTTTTCTATTTCTTGATAATCCCTTGGTCTGATGTTTTGAAAATATTCTTTCTTGAGTTTGAATAAAGGGTCGTGCGCTGCTTTATTACGTATTTTTCTAAACCAATCGTATACTCTGTAATCCTCATCACTTAAAGCTCCTAATTCATTTAAGATTAAAATTTTGGTGGAGTATGGATAGCTTCTATTGTCTGATATTATTTTTTTATAGTTTTTGGTTTTAGCTTTAATTAATTCATTCATTAATAGTTCTAAATATCCATGGGCTATAAAAATTTGCAACCTATGGTGCCCTTTGTGCGACTGCAATTCTTGCATTACTTGAAGAATAAGATTATTCTCGATTCTTTTCTTTATCTGTTCTGGACTATTTAAGCCTTTTTCATTTTCGCTCATGATTCAATTTCTTCTTAATAACACACAACATCCGCCTAAAGCCCACAATGCACTTTATTCGCCTTACATCTTTCACTAAAACTAATGATTATTTAATGATAAAAAAATAAAACCCAGCCTTACCGGCATAAAACGTTCTGTTTTGGCTAGTTTATCACTATCAAAACCAAATTTATCTAAGCGTTTGTAAACGACTGTAAACGTTTAATAAACAGATAAGAACTTTATAAACCAATGGGTGAGTCCCAAACTAAGAGGTTGAGAGGGGTTTTGCGCACCTTTGCCTCCACCAAAGCTTATTATTCCTTATAAAGTAAAATGCATTCCCCCTAAAAAATGGAATCCATTACTTACTTGATCTTATTCAAGAGCTGATCAAAAATTGTGCGATCTACCTTAAATACTGTGCCATGCCTGGTGCCTTCCGGAAAACTGATTTTCTCAGAAATATCCGTCCAGTTTTTTAAATCTGAGGACATCACTGCTCCCATACTGTGTTCTGTATATTTATCGAAATAGACCACCCATTGATCACCAACTTTCGTAACCGTAGGACCTTCAGCCCAGTAATCCCCAGTAATGGGCTCGCCTGCATCCCCATAGCCGCTAGTAAGCGAATCACTTACAGCTATGCGAATATTCTTCTCCGCTGGCTCTCTGGTTTCGTCTTTTACAAAAAGGAAATACTCGTCTCCATCCTTCTGAATGGTGCCATCAATCACATTAAAGCCTGGCTCGTAAAACAGCTTCGTTTCTGAAAAGGTCTTGAAATCTTTTGTGGTTACATAATATTGCCTGTGGTTGTAACCATCGTCCTCTTTGGATTGTGTCTCAGGATAGAGACCTGTTATTGTGGTGGACCAATAGATAATATACAAGGCTGCTTCAGCATCATAATATACCTCTGGCGCCCAAGTATTGCGCGCTTCCGGCTCATGAGCCATCACTGGGATAAATTTTTGCTCAGACCAGTTGACCAGGTCCTTGGAATAGGCATAACCTAGCCCTTTCTCCTTCCAACTTACCGTCCAAACCATATGGAACAAACCATCTCCACCTTTTATGATGCATGGATCCCTCATTAATTTATCCCCTCCAACCATCGGTGTAAGTAAAGAACCTCCTTCATTCAAGGCTTCAAAGGTGAAACCATCTGTAGAATAAGCCAGGTGCAGCCCATCTTCACCATTTCCGGTGAAATAAGAAAAAAGATAGACCTCTTCTTCTTCTTTTTCTTCTTTGACTCCTGTTTTACAGGAATAAAACATTAGGACGACCATTAATAACATCCATCCGGAAAGCTTTCTGAAACCCATAGCATTAAAATTTACCCCTAAGATAGCAACACATAGCTTAGAAATACAACACTTTCCAATTCATCATTTACCCATTAAACATAGAAAGCTACTTTACCTTTTTTCAGCTGGGTTGGTTTATGCTTTATAACTAAAAACACTATACCCAAAACCAGCTCCGCAATTCACTTCTATCAATATAAACAGCTGACTAGTAGCACATATCTTTTGGTTAAAACCTGTAACTAAATGGGTATGTGCTACAAAACCACAAACCCAAATTAGAATGCTAAATAACCAGTTCTCGCAAAACAATATTTCAATTTGTTAAAAAAAACTATGCTTAAACAATATAAATTTGTTTGGACACCTTAATAAAACACATTAGAATCTATTTTATTAAATTATTTTATTTTATTATCAATAAATAACTATTTTTTATTTGTATTTTTTTATTTTCAAATATCATTAAACCCAAAAATTATGAAAAGAAATTTTATTAAAACTAACAAATACCAAATACTGGCATTTGTTTTCTCTCTTTTCTTATTCACCGGCCACACAATGGCTCAAGAAAGCAGAACGATTAATGGCTTGATCAAATCGCAAGAGGACCAAGAATTGATTCCTGGTGCATCTGTTTTGATCAAAGGGACAACTAGAGGTACTGTCACAGATATTGATGGCAGGTTTAGTTTGGAAGTAAGTAATGGTGAAATTCTCGTAGCCAGCTTTATTGGATATGAAAAAAAGGAGATCACCGTTGAGGCAGGAATGAACACCCTAGAAATTATACTTGGTTATTCATTTGCAGACTTGTCAGAAGTGGTAGTCGTAGGATACGGTACGCAAAAAAAATCTGACCTAACGGGAGCGGTAGGTTCAGTAAGCAGCGAGGCCCTCGAGGAGCGACCTTCAGCCTCTCTAAATCAAGCCTTGTCGGGAAGAATTCAGGGTGTAAATGTATCTGTTAATTCTGGGAGACCGGGAGGACGCGCTAATATCAGGATCCGAGGAAATACCTCTGTAAGTATTGCCAATGATCCCCTGTACGTTATTGACGGTGTCATCATACATGCGGCCGGTTTGGCCAACGGAAGCACCCCAATCGATTACCTCAACCCCAATGACATTGCTTCGGTGGAAGTGCTAAAAGATGCCTCCGCAACAGCCATATATGGAGCTAGAGGAGCCAATGGTGTGATTCTAGTAACCACAAAAAGGGGGAGTAACAAAGGGGGAATGATCACTTTTGACACCGATGTAAGTGTAGGCGTTTTACCAAAGAAAATACCCTTGTTAAATGCCGAAGAGTTTCTAATGGTAGAGGATATCGCTTACCAAAACGCCCAAAAATACGACCCTACAGGTTGGGCAAACGGCATCTACACGGATCCCAAATTAAAAAGAACCAACCCACTACTGTTTGATGCAAATAGAAATCCTCTTCATGACACTGATTGGCAAGATGAATCTTTTCGAAAAGCTGTCACTCAAAACTACCAATTGGGCTTAACAGGAGGAAATGAAAAAGACTCCTATGGCATCTATGTCAATCACAGGAATGAGGAAGGCTTAATGCGTGAATCTTACCTAAAAAGGTATGCCGGTAGATTTGTCTTTGACAGTCAAATAAAACCTTGGCTAAAGGTAGGAGGCAGCCTTAGTTATACCGATCAGAAAGAAAGCCAAGTAGACCCACTAGGTGCCGGAGGTATTATTGCTATGCGACAAGTATTGGAAGCACTCCCCATTATTCCGGTTCGCTACAATGATGGTAGCTGGGCAGGAAATGAAGACTATCCAGGAATGGAAGGTGGAAACAACCCCTTACACGTAGCAAACGAGCGGGTATACATCGTAAACACCCAAACCATGCTTGGAAACATTTATGCCAATTTCAACTTGGCAGAAGGGCTTGAACTTCGTTCCGTCCTAGCAAGCAATATAATCAATCAGAGGGTAGATTATTATGGAGGAAGAACCCTTAACTACATAGCCAAAAATCAGCGGGGTGATGCTTCGGTAATGAATGATCGCTTAAACTCCTGGCAATTTGAAAACTACCTTACCTACAATAAAGACATTGATGAAAACCAATCTATCAATGCACTCTTAGGGATTTCTTGGCAACATGTAGACCGTTTCAATAGTACCGCTAGGTCTCAAGATTTCCAAGACGATTATTTTATGTTCAACAACCTAGGGGCAGGAGCCAATGTATTTCAGACCCTATCGGGAACTTCTGCTTACGGTTTAAACTCTTATTTTGGCAGGTTTAATTATAACCTTAAAGAAAAATACCTGGTAACCTTTACCGGTAGAATTGATGGCTCATCAAAATTTGGCGAAGCCAACAGGTATGCGGTTTTTCCCTCTGCCGCTCTGGCCTGGAGAATTTCTGAAGAAGACTTTCTCAAAGACCACCAAACCGTTTCTAACTTAAAACTACGGGCTAGTTATGGTGTGACCGGGAATTCTGAAATAGCCGCCTACCAGGCTTTAGCAGGAATGGGTAATTATACCGTCATATTTAATGACTCCAGAAGCATAGGATTGGGTGTCAATCGACTTTCAAACCCCGACCTTAGGTGGGAGAAAACCTTCCAAACTGATGTAGGATTGGAATTGGGTCTATTAAACAACCGACTTACTTTTGAACTTGACTTTTACAGAAAAATAACTGAAGACATGCTCCTTAACGCTCCTGTCCCTTCAAGCAGCGGGTACAGTCTCGTCACAAGAAATATAGGCAGCATGGAAAACAAAGGGGTCGAATTTGCTTTGAATTCTGTTAACATGGTGAACAAAGATTTCAAATGGGATACGCATTTCAATATCTCAATAAACAAAAACAAAGTATTGGAATTAACTGGTGGGGCTGATATATTTTCAGGATCTACAGTTATTAGAGAAGGCGAGCCAGTAAGTTCATTTTTCGGGTTTGTACACCAAGGGACCTGGGATATAGCTGAAGCGGACTTGGCCGCTCAGTACCTTAAGTTACCTGGTGATATTAAATATGAAGATGTCAATGGTGATGGAGCCATTAATGACAACGATCGGGTCATTATAGGCCAGGGAATTCCCAAGGGATTTGGTACGTTGATGAATACCTTTCAATACAAAAACCTTGAATTGATGGTAGACCTACAATTTAACTACGGCAATAAAGTTTTATGGAGAAGTAAACATTCAGCAGAAGACCGTCAGGGAATCGCCAATAGTTTCAAAACTGTTTTAAATGCCTGGACCCCAGACAACCAGAACACAAACATTGCGCAACTGAGACCATTAACTGCAGGATACAATACATTTAACGATTCTGACAGAACCCAAGATGGATCATTTTTAAGAGGAAGAAATTTACTCCTCGCTTATACTTTTGAACCTACACTGATTCAAAAGCTTAAGCTAAGTAGGTTAAGGGCCTACGTTTCCGTTCAAAACTTTTTCCTGAGCACCAAATACCAAGGCTATGATCCAGAAGTTTCTACCTCTGGATCTCCGTTTGACCAAGGGGTGGACTTGTATGCCTACCCTAAACCAAGGGTATTTATGCTAGGATTAAACATTGCCCTTTAAATAGTTTCACTTGAATATTTGAATGATATGAAAAAGAATATAAATAAAATAAGTCGTGTGCTACTTATTAGCTTGCTAATGATCACCACATGGGGATGCAATGAATTCCTCGATGAAACAGACAAATCAAACTTTACCTTAGAAAATTACTTTACCCGTCCGGAACATGCTACAAGTGTGGTAAACTCAATCTATGAAAGCCTCAGACCGGTGATGGAATCTGGGTTTGGGGGTGGCCCCTGGATGATGCTTGAATTTTCCACAGGGCTGGCCAACACAGAACTTGGACAGGCTCAAAACAGCTTATTTGTTAGAAGTTTAATTAACAATTCAGACAATGGCTATGGCCAAACCTATTGGACGAGTTATTATAGGGGAATAGCTAACGCAAATCTGGCGATAGAAAAAATTCCAGAAATAGAAATGGACAATACCGCCCAAAGCAAACTTCTCGGAGAAGCCAGGTTTTTGAGGGCTTATTATTACTTCAACCTGATAAGGATCTTCGGTAATATCCCTCTAATCACCACTCCTATAGATCTAACAAGTCCAGAACTGTATCCAGAAGTGGCTTCCACTTCTGCTGTATACGACCAAATAGTAGCTGACCTTGAAGTAGCAGAAAATGCTGGCTTACCTTGGAGAGAATACAGCGGAAGGGTTTCACTTGGAGCAGTCAAAACTTTGATGGCAAGTGTATACCTTACCATGGCTGGCTATCCATTGCAAGCAGGTGATCAATACTATCAATTGGCAGCCGAGAAGGCAAATGATGTCATTCAATCCGGCACTTTTGATTTATTTGCTGATTATGATAAACTTCATTCTGTCGAAGACAAAAACCAAGGGGAGCATATCTTTATGGTACAATATGCGGCATTCACTATCCCTTCTTCCTGGCAAGTTTCCATCATTCCTTACAATCGTGGCATTTCTGCTTATAGTGCAGAGACCGGCGGAATCTTCTCCAACCAGGAGTTTGTCGACGCTTTTGAAGATGGAGACAAAAGAGCTGACGAAAAGACATTCTTCTATACAGCATACAGCCTGGAATCCGACCGAAGCACCATCAAAGAACTGGGAGATTATTATATCTGGAAGCATTTTGATGAAGAGGCGCAACTTAACTCTACCAGTAGTGGCATGAACTGGCCTGTTTTTCGATTCGCTGAGGTATTACTCATCTATGCTGAAGCTATGAATGAGGTCAATGGCCCAACAGACGCCACCTATGAAGCCATCAACAAAATCCGAGACAGAGCGGAATTGCCCGCACTTGAAAACCTTAGCCAGCAAGAATTTAGAGAAGCTGTATGGCGAGAAAAGTGGGTGGAAATGTGCTTTGAAAACAAGACCTGGTTTGACATGGTAAGGCTGCGCAAAGCCTGGAATGTTACCACCGGAGAATTTGAGGACTATGTTGGTCATCAATTCACCTATGGACCCACAGTAAAAGAAAGAGAATTACTCTTTCCAATACCTACAGCAGAAATAAGAAACAATGATAAATTGAGCCAAAACCAAGGATATTAACTACCTTATCAGATTCAATAATCAAGTAATAAAAGGGGTAAACAGGAGATCAGTCATCCTTTTACTCCTTTTATCCATTTTTACTAATATCTATTTGAATAAAGGAAGGATTGTTCCGAACAATTTTATTACTTTAATTCTTGAATTAACACCTAAAATAAATGAATACTAAAAACCAATTTGACAATAAAGGCTTCAAAGTTGCTGCCTTATTTATTTTCACCATTATAATGTCAGCAAGTTTGGCATTGGCTCAGGGGGATAAACTTCTGTTACAATTTAAAGGAGAAAATGGCGCTGGGCAAAGCAAAAACATCGTCCTAATAAGTGGTGATGACGAATACAGATCTGAAGAAGGCTTGCCTATGTTGGCAAAAATGCTTTCCAAGCACCATGGTTTCAATACAACTGTTCTTTTTGCCATCAATCCTGAAAACAACGAAGTTGTCCCTAATTACAAAACCAATATCCCAGGCATGGAGCATCTTCAGGAGGCGGACCTTGTCATCATCTTGATGCGATTTAGAGAACTTCCCGACGAACAAATGAAGCATTTTGACAATTACCTGAAGTCAGGAAAACCTTTGATTGCTTTGCGTACTTCTACGCATGCCTTTAATTACAGTAAGGACAGCAAAAGCCCTTATGCCAAATACCATTGGCAAAGCAATGTGCCCGGATGGGAGAAAGGATTTGGTAAGAAAATATTGGGTGAAACCTGGGTGGCACATCACGGCCACCATGCCGTAGAAGGCACTAGAGCTCTTTTGGACGGAATTCAGGTTTCTGCCAAAAACCCAATTTTGAATGGAGTAACCGACATATGGGCTGCTTCAGATGTGTACACAGTTAACGGTATTGGTGAAGATGCTGAGGTTTTGATCCATGGCGCATCCACTTCCGGAATGAATGCTGAGGCAGCTATCAACTGGAAAAAATCATTAATGCCTGTCGTATGGACCAAGTCCTACCAAATAGAAGGTGGGAAAAAAGGAAAAGTATTTGCCAGCACACTGGGTGCTTCCATTGACTTGCAAAGTGAGGACTTACGCCGATTAATTGTGAACGCGAGTTATTGGGGACTTAATATGGAAAACAAAATACCTGAAAAAGCCAATGTGGATATTGTTGGAGATTATGCGCCCACCATGTTTGGTTTTGACAATTTCCGACGTGGAATGAAAGTCACTGATTTCGAATAATTTTCAAAGCATAAATAACAATAGATAATGAATAAGATTGGATTTAATGTCTTGGCTTGGTCAGCTGCAGTTTCTGACGAATTAAAGCCTATTATCGAAAGACTAAAAACCATTGGCTACGACGGAGTGGAGTTTTTTGTAGGAGCACCGGATGAAAAAGCTTACAAAGAAATTGGCGATTTCACGCAAGGGCTAGGACTAGAAAGCAGTACCGTTTTCGTAATGGGCCCGGATGAAAACCCTATCGATCCCGATCCAAAAGTAAGGGCCAAAGCCCTTGACAAAATGAAATGGACAATTGATCGTTCTCATGATTTGGGCGCAAAAATTATTTGTGGTCCTTTTCACTCTGCCTTTTCTACTTTTGCCCAGAGATCTCCAACAGAGGATGAATACAGCAGAAGTGCTGAAATCCTATACCAAGCTGGTGAATATGCCAAGCAAGCCGGTATAATACTTACACCGGAAGCCTTGAATCGATTTGAATGTTACCTGTGTAACACCATGGATCAGTTGTTGCATTTGATTACCAAGACGAATCATCCCAACGTTCAGGCCATGTTTGACACCCATCATGCCAATATTGAAGAAAAGAATCTGGGAGATGCCATAAGGAAAATTGCTCCGGTATTGGGCCATGTGCATATCAGCGAAAATGACAGGGGAACACCCGGTTCTGGTCATGTTCCTTGGGATGACACCTTCGCAACCCTGGCTGAGATAAAGTTTAAAGGATGGCTTACCATAGAAGGTTTTACCCGAAATGACCCAGATTTTGCCAATTCGATTGGCGTATGGAGGGATTTTTCCGAGCCTTGGGAAATGGCTGAAAACGGTTACAAATTCATTAAATCCATGGGAGAGAAACATGGGCTTTAAGCCTTTTCCCCTTATATTATTTTGCACTAAAAAAAACAATAACCAAAAACCCCGATATTATGTCTGAACTACCCTTTCGCTTTGGCGCAGAAGTGTACACTTGGTTTATGAGTAGCAATGGAGAAACCTACAAGGGCCAGCTAGGCCATATGATAGAAGTGATCTCTGAGGCAGGATTTACTGGCATCCAGCCAATTTTTACCTGGATGGGTCCACTGGCAGATGCCGACCAGCTAGAAGCAAAGTTAAAAGAACAAAACATTTCATTGGCAGCAGTAGCTTTGGCATTGGACTGGAACGGCAGCAAAGAAACTGAGGAGGAAAAAAAGATTGCTGATGAAGCCATCAAATTGTTGTCCCGTTTTCCAGGGTCGGTACTATGCACCGTACAGATTCCTACAGGAAGGCATGAACTTATTCAGCGGAGAAAAAACCTGGTAGACATAGTAAACACCGTATCTGCCAGGGCAAAAGACCAAGGAGTCACCAGCAGCTTTCATCCCAATTCCCCACACAGTTCCATTACAAGGACAGAAGAAGATTATAAAGTCATTCTCGAATCTTTGGACCCTAAAGTTACCGGTTGGTGTCCTGATGTGGGACATATAATCAATGCAGGCATGGATCCTTTGGCTAAGATGAAGGAATACCAATCCCTGATCAACCATGTCCATTATAAAGATTGGGATGGAAATCCTGAATTCACCTTGATGGGAAATGGCAAAGTGGAACTTACAAGCATTACCCAATGGCTTAAAGATGAAAAGTTTGACGGCTGGATCATTTGTGAAGATGAAGGCCAGGAGGCTTTAAAAGATCCTGATTTCGTAACCCTTCACGATGGAAAATGGGTTCATGAATCGCTAGTTCCAAACTTGAAATAGCCCATGCCTACCGTTAAAACCAATGGAATAAACCTCTATTATGAGGAACATGGACAAGGAGATCCTTTACTACTCATCATGGGCATAACTGCCCCGGGAGCAGTATGGGAGAAACACCTGGAACATTGGAAAAAATCATTCAGGTGCATCCTCGTAGACAACCGCGGTGTGGGGCTTTCGGACAAACCAGCTGGCCCCTACAGTTCTGCTCAGATGGCAGATGACTGTGCAGAATTATTGACACATCTTGGTTTGGAAAAAGTAAGGGTGGCAGGAGTATCCATGGGAAGTATCATAGCCCAAGAACTTGCTATCCGACACCCTAACCTAGTCAAGTCAATGGTGCTGATGTGCCCTTGGGCTAGATGTGACAATACCGCTAAGGATATCTTTAAGCACATGGTAGACATCAAGGCCAGGTTAAAACCTGAAGAATTTAGCCGTTATATTCAATTGCTGATTTTTTCGAAAGCTTCCTTTGACGATGAAGCCACCTATAAAGGCATGCTTGAAGACCGAGAAAATGCCAAAAATGACAGTAATCCACAACCACTTATTGGCCTAGAAGGGCAAGCTGCAGCCTGTATCCATCACAATACCCTTGAGCAGCTGCATGAGATAAAGCAAGCTGTGCTGGTAATTGGGGGGGAAGAAGACAAATTCACACCAGTCTGGATGACCAAAGAAGTTGCGAACGCCCTTCCAAATTCAGATTTATACATCTACCCTGGGAGTGGGCATGCTTTCCATTGGGAAAACATTGAAGACTTCAATCCTAGGATAAACCAATGGCTTATAGCACATTAATTTAAATAGGCACGACCAATTTTATAATACATTGGTCGTGTTTTTTTGTGACTAAATCGCCTATTTTTTGATAAGAAAGAATATTTTATTATATTAACAAATACCCTACGTTACCTATAATAAGCTAATCTTCACCCAAATGAAATTCTTCATTCCTACTGAAAAGCTATTTAAAGCTTTTTTAGTGGCAATATTCTTGTTGCTACTTTTAAATTTCTTAAGCATCTTCCTAGCTATAAATCATGATGGAAGTAATACTTTAGAATCTTTTATTATTCGGCTTTTTGATTTTAATCAAGAAGCAAATATCCCTTCATTCTTCTCTTCGTTGCAGTTTTTGACCGCGTCCATTTTATTGTTGGTCATCACAATTTATAAGAAAACAAGTGGTAAAAAATACATTGGTTGGCTTGGCATGACGCTATTATTCTTTCTTTTAATGGTGGACGAAGCAGTTTCTATTCATGAATTTTTACTCGGCTTTTTAGTAGAAAAATACAATTCCTCCACCTTATTCTATTATGTTTCTCTATTTGCCTTTGGTTTGGTTTTACTAGGAATAGTACTTATATATATCCCTTTCTTTAATCATCTGAATAGAAAATTGCTTTTCTCTATGCTCCTATCTGCTGGGGTATTCTTACTTGGCGCCATTGTGTTTGAAACCATTGGAAATAATACCCTTGACACCGATGGACTAAGCTTTGGTTATAGACTAATATACACAATTGAGGAAACACTAGAAATGCTTGGATTGGCAATATTTATCAACACCCTAAATTGGTATGTTGCAATCAAAATGCAAAAAATATCCGTAGTCCTCACCCTTTAAAACTAAAAGCCAATCAAATTTTCGTAAAAACTTTAAGGACATCTATTATTTCGATTATTAGAAAACTGGACAGTACAGGATGGTTGTCTTCGATAAACAACTATCTTTAGTGTATGAATCTAACCCTTAATATCGCACTTTTATTGGCAGGATTGAGCAATGATCCCAAGCCCATTACTTTTGAAAAACAATTCATAGCCATGGAGACTGCTGAATCAGCAGGAGTCTTTGATGTAGATGGAGATGGGCAACTCGATATTGTCTCAGGAAGCTATTGGTACAAAGGCCCTGAATTTACCAAAAGACAATTGATTGGCCAGGTAAAGCGAGTTAGCGAATACTTTGATGATTTCTCAACTATCCCTATGGATGTCAATGGGGATGGAAAAATAGACTATGTCACAGGAGGCTGGTTTGGACAGACACTGTATTGGGTAGAAAACCCAGGGAGCAATAAAGAGTGGGCTGTACATGAAATAACAAAACCTGGCAATGTGGAAACTACGCGTGCCTGGGATGTTGACAATGATGGACATCTGGATATCGTCCCCAATACACCCAATCAACCACTTGCCTATTACAGCTTGGTTCGCGATGCCGAAGGCAAAGGAACTGGAGAATTTGAAAAACATCCTGTGACAGAAAAGCATGGGCATGGTCTAGGATTTGGGGATATAAATGGAGATGGTAGAGGCGACTTTATCATTCCAGAAGGTTGGTTAGAAGCACCTCAGGACCTAAAAAACGGAAAATGGAAACTCCATGACACTTTTAAACTGGGAGGCGCCAGTGTACCAATTGTCGTTGTGGATGTAAACAAAGACGGTTTAAATGACCTTATTGTTGGCCAAGGACATGATTATGGCTTGCACTGGTACGAGCAGGCAAAAGAGGGAGAAAGCATCTCTTTTATAAAACATGCCATAGATCCCTACCAATCTCAATACCATACCATGGAATGGGTAGACATAGACAATGATGGCGAAATGGAACTCGTAACCGGCAAACGCTACCGTGCACACAATGGCAATGACCCTGGAGGGAATGATAATTTGGGGATGTATTATTTTAAATGGAATGGAGAATCTTTCTCTAAGAACGTAATTGACTATGGTCCATTTGGAGATGGAAAAGGCGCAGGCCTGTACTTTTCTGTTGCCGATTTAAATGGCAATGGCTTGAAGGACATAGTGGTGGCCGGCAAGGATGGTTTGGTTGTATTTCACAACAAAGGAAGTCGTTAACAACTACCCAATTTAACCTGGATGTTAATAATAGGTGTTTGAAAAATAACTTTTAATTAATAGGCTGCAACTATCCTTGGTCAGGGCAATCTCTATATTTGATTTTCATTCCGGAGGGGCAATAGTACAGTTAATATTTCCCCTCCCAGGTATTTTAAACAAACGATAGCTCATGAAGAAATTAATTGCCTTTTGCTGGGCCCTAAGCCTCAGCTTTGGCCTTTTGGCCCAAAACAATGTGGTTGGTTATGTCTACGAAGACAGCAATCAAAATGGTAAAAAAGAACGGCGGGAAAAAGGCATCGCAGACGTTGCCGTCAGCAATGGAAAAGAAGTGGTCCTTACAGACAGTAAAGGGAAATACGATCTTCCATTAGGAATGGATAATATTATTTTTGTGGTTAAGCCGAGCGGATACAAAATTCCCTTAGGAGAAAATCAGTTACCAGATTTTTATTACAATCACAAACCAGAAGGCTCCCCTGAGCTTCAATACAAAGGCACAGCGCCTACGGGGAAATTACCAAAAACTTTGAATTTTGCCCTTTACGAAAGTGACGAGCCTGATAATTTCACGGCCATGGTATTCGGAGACCCGCAACCTTATAACACAACGGAACTGGATCAATTTGCCAAAGGTGTTGTTGACAAGGCAAAACATGAAAGCAATATTAGCTTTGGTATTAGCCTGGGTGACCTGGCAGGTGATGACCTGGATTTACACCCTCCCTATGTGGAGATCCTGAAAAAAACCAGTTGGCATTGGCACAATGTAATGGGCAACCATGACATGAACTATGACGCCAGCAAAGATGAGCATTCCGACGAGTCCTTCGAACGAGTATTTGGACCTGCTTCCTACTCCTTCAACCATTCAAATGCCCACTTTATCATTTTGGACGACATACTTTACCCAGACCCAAGAGATGGCAAAGGGTATTGGGGTGGCTTCACAAAAACCCAGCTGGCGTTTATTGAAAATGACCTAAAGCATGTCCCAAAAGACAAATTAATCGTGCTGTCTTTTCATATCCCCTTCTTACACATCAATGAAAATGGTTTCAGGAACAGTGACCGCCAAAGGATCTTTGACTTACTAAAGGACTATGACAACGTTTTGGCCCTTTCAGCCCATACCCATTTGCAACGCCATAATTTTTACACCGAAGAAGATGGCTGGAAAGGTAGCAATCCATTTCATGAGTACAATGCAGGAACCACCTCTGGAGACTGGTATTCCGGTAAAATCAATGCAGATGGTGTACCTGTTTCCACCATGCGTGATGGCACCCCAAAAGGCTATGCGCTATTGCACATAGAAGGCAACCAATACAAAATCGATTATCAGGTAATCGGAGAATCAAAAGAACACCAGATTAAGATCTTTAATCCCAAGGTAGTGGCCAACAATAGAGGTACTGGCTCAGGCATCTTTGCTAACTTCTATATGGGTGATAAGAACGACCTGGTAGAATATAAAATAGACAATGGCCCATGGAATAAAATGGCTTGGGTAGAAGCCCCAGACCCATCCTATTCAGCCACAGTAATGGAATGGGACCTGATGGAGAAATTAGAACCTGGAAGGAGACCATCCAACCCCGTAAATGTCACCCACCTTTGGAGAGGCAGTATAGATACCAAATTGCCAGTAGGCAAACATACCATTACCGTGAGGGCAAAGGACATGTTTGGGCGGATTTTTACAGAAACAAGCGAATACACCGTTGCTGAGCCAGTGGCTTATTAAGCTTTATTAGAATTTCTCACTATTTAAATGGTGGCTAAGATGCTAGAGGTTTAACTCTTGCACTTGGTCACCATTTTTTTTAGCATTAGATAAACTTTCAGTTCCTGAAAACTGTAATGGTAATCTTTTCATTTTGCATCACCTATTGTTCTGATTAGGCAAAAAAGCACTCTTCTAACCTTGAAACTATTGAATCTATTAAAAACCCATTAGAGTAGTAATTCAATCAAATGGGTAATATTCATCAAGAAACTTATTGCCAAACTAGCAACCTATCGAAATAGAAGGCTGTAACGATTGAATTGAAAAATATTCCAAAAAGAGTATATTTGACTTATGATGATTCGTGATGAAATACTAAAGAATCAAAAAGTTTTTATGAATGGTTGCAAAAATCATAATGTGAAATATTTATATGCATTTGGTTCATCTACGACTGATAGTTTTGACTTTCAGAAGAGCGATATTGACTTACTTGTCGAAATTGATAACCCTGACCCAATGGAAAGGGGTGAAACACTTATTTCTCTTTGGGACAAACTTGAGGACATTTTTCATAGAAAAGTAGACTTATTGACTGAATCTTCAATTAAAAATCCTTACCTAAAGAAGAGTATTGACTCAACCAAGGTGCTAATTTATGACATAGAGAAGTCAAAAATATTTTGCTGACGTAGCTTAAGCCATTGAACTGATTTATCAATTTGTTGAATCGGTTGAAAATTATTCGGAATACTCAAGTGATTTGAAGACTCAGAGTGCTGTAGAAAGGCAATTAGGAATAATTGGAGAGGCCATAAACAAATTTGATGCTATTCATCCTGAAATATCATTGGAAAATGCCAGGAAAATAGTGGGTTTCAGGAATTGAATAATTCACGCCTACGACTCAGTTGACAACTCAATAATTTGGGTAATTGTCAAGAGGCACCTTGAACCTCTTCACAAGGAAGTATTATTGAAACTGAAATAGGCGGCCGCCTCCCCAAAAAATCAACAATAACACCACTATTAATTTTCAGCCACCAACAATGAAAAAAACACCACTAATAATCCGTTTTCCTATTTTTGTCCTTGGCTGGCTAATTCTCAGCCATTGCAGCCCTACACAACAACAAATTGAGGAGAAACCAAACATCCTATTTTTAGCAGTAGATGACATGAATGACTGGGCAGGTTTTTTGTCTGGACACACAGGCATGAAAATCCATACTCCCAATATAGACCGACTGGCTGCAGCTTCAATGATTTTCACCAATGCCCATACACCAGCACCTGCTTGTGCGCCGACGAGAGCAGCCATACTGACTGGTGTACATCATGCCCGGTCTGGAGCCGAAAATGTGTACTGGGGAGACGGCCCAAAATGGAGAGAGTTTGACGCATTAAAAGAGGTGCCAACCCTTGAACAATTTTTCAAAAAAAATGGCTATAAAACCCTGGGTGCAGGCAAGATTTATCACAGTCAGGCGCCTCCATGGACACCCACTAGCCAGGTAGAACCGGCAAACTGGGATTTTTACTACCCCAGCCCTTATATTTCTCATCCTTACCAAATCCGTGCCCCTGAGGAGGTGATCTATCCTGAGGAGGTAGACAATGAAAGCCGCCCCGGAGGAGGAGCAAATGGCTGGTGGACCTGGGGAGCAATACCTGTTCCTGATGAAAAAATGGCCGATTACCATGTAGCAGATTGGGCAAGTTATCAACTCAGGCAGCAACATGACAAACCCTTTTTCCTTGCTGTTGGAATGTGGAAACCACATGACCCATGGGAGGTACCTCAAAAGTATTTCGATATGTACCCACTAGAAGACATCGTTTTACCGCAACGAAAAAAAGATGACCTCGAAGACGCCTTCGATCACGGCAGGCGAAGGATCATGAAATGGGTATTGGACAACGATCAATGGAAAAAAATAATCCAATCCTATGCCGCTTCCATCACCTTCTCTGACGCTATGGTAGGACGCATATTAGATGCTTATGAAAACGCTGAACATTCAGACAATACCATTGTCGTCCTATGGTCTGACCATGGCATGCACATGGGTGAAAAAGACAATATCGAGAAATTTACGCTTTGGGAAAGATCTACCAGAGTACCTTTGCTCATTTCCGCTCCGGGCATGTCTCTAGCAGGAACTGTATGTGATCAGCCGGTAAGTTTGATGGATTTATACCCTACGCTTGTGGAGCTAACAGGATTTGAGCAACCTTCCCATCTGGATGGAAATAGTTTGTTGCCACAGCTTAAAGATCCAAACACAATTACCTCTCCAGTAATATCAAGCTATAAATTCACCAATCAAAAACAGGGGGCGATCATTGGTCATGCCGTTAGAAGTATGCGGTACCGCTATATTTATTATCCTGAAATCAACTTTGAGGAGCTTTACGATCATGAAAATGATCCCAATGAATGGGACAATATCGCCTATAAAGATGGTAATACGCAAATCATTGATGAGCATCGAAAAGTACTTTTGGAAATGTTGCCGCAAATGACCTGGAAAAAAGATATTCCTGAAGGTTATACAATTGACAATAATGGCAAGGTGAGAAAGGAGGACTTTGAATCCTTTTGAATTTATAGAGGAGGTTCTCTTCTTAAAAAGGATTGGCATATGGGTTTCGATTTGCCCTGAAATGTGATGGTATTTAGCTCGTCGAGTATTTTTTTACGTCACAAAAATATTCAATTGAAAGCGTTCAAAAACCCAATTTTCCGTTTCATTTATTGTCAAGGACTTGCCATCTAAGCTGGATTTAAAAACATTTCAGGTTCGATTATTAGGCAAATATAGCCAAGGATTTTGTCGGTATTTGGAATTTAGAAAAAGAAACAAAATTAGCAACTAGGAAGCGTAAGATAGAATTCTGGAATGGCGGGTCCCATTATCCTAAGAATGGAATGCCTCGCAAGTTATCTGGTTTTGGCGGTTTTAATATGGTACGGCTATTGTAGAAAAGTAAGCACAAACAATTTGGTTATTTCGGGTTTAAACTAACAACATTATGAAATCAATTTGGAATGGTACCCTCAGTTTTGGACTTGTCTCAATTCCCATTAAAATGTATTCGGCGTCAGAAGGGCGCACCCTCGATTTGGACATGCTTGATAAACATGACCATGCCAGAATAAGGTACAAACGGGTCAACGAAAATACTGGCGAGGAAGTAGAATACAAAGACATAGTCAAGGGTTTTAAAAAAGATGACGCCTATGTCATATTAGAGAAGTCGGATTTTGAAAATGCAAATATCAAAAAAAGTAAAACCATTGACATCGAAGAATTTGTCGAAGAAACCGAGGTGGCGGATATGCTTTTTAAAAACCCATATTACCTTGAACCGCAAAAAGAAGGCGGAAAAGCGTACAATCTGCTAAGAGACGCCCTAAAAAAAACCGGCAAATTAGGGGTTGCAACCTTCGTGATGCGTCAAAAAGAAAACCTCTCACTCGTTGGCGTGTATAAAAATGTAATTGTATTGCATGTCATTCGCTTTGCTGAAGAAATTCGTGACACTAAAGAAATTAAAATCCCAAAATCAAAAACCTCTGATAAGGAAATTGCCATGGCAGAGTCCCTTATAGAAAATTACACTGAAAAGTTCGATTTCGAGAAATACAAAGACGTCTACAACGAACAACTGATGAAGACCATCGAATCCAAATCAAGCGGTAAAAAAGTAAAGGTTGAAAAGGTGAAAAGTGAGCCCACAGCTGCCAAAGATTTGATGGCAAAATTGAAGGCTAGTCTCGAGCAAAGAAAAAAGATGGCCTCCTAAATGGGACTAAAAGCTTATCGGCAGAAAAGAAATTTCAAAGACACACCTGAACCTAAAGATGGTCTTGAAACAAGCGACCAATTCAGGTTTGTGATCCAAAGACATCGTGCCAGTACTTTGCATTATGACCTTCGCTTAGAAATGGACGGCGTACTCAAAAGCTGGGCAGTACCAAAAGGTCCTTCCATGAATCCCAGAGACAAACGCCTTGCAGTACAAACCGAAGACCATCCTGTAGCTTACCTAAGCTTCGAAGGGATCATCCCAAAAGGCAACTATGGTGCAGGAAAAATGTCCATTTGGGATGAAGGCCATTACAAAAATTTATACCAAGAAAACTCCTTGTCTACTGATTATGAAAATGGAAAGCTGAAAATCATCCTTCATGGAGACAAACTTAAAGGGCTCTTTACCTTGGTGCGTTCATCCTCCATGAATAAAAAAGAACAATGGTTGCTCATAAAACACAATGATGCCTTTGCAACTGAATTGGATTATGATGCAGAAGATTTTATCGATGAGGGATTTTCTGTAAAACCACACCAAAGCCCGCAAAAATTAGACTTAAGGAAGCTTGTAAAACCCATGCTTGCCTCTCCGGGAACCAAAATCTTTAATGATAAGGACTGGATATACGAGTTAAAATACGATGGCTACCGAGCAATGGCAAACATCAACAATGGCAAGGTCGAGCTCTATACACGCAATGGAATTTCTCTTAATGAAAAATTTAGTCCCATACATAAGGAGTTGAGTACAATAGCACATACAGCAATACTGGATGGTGAAATAGTCGTGCTGAACACTGAAGGAATGCCCCAATTCAATGCCTTACAAAATTATAATGAAGAGACCACCAAAGGCTTGCTCGTATATTATGTTTTTGATTTGTTACATCTTAACGATCACGACACTTTGGAGCTTCCACTGACAGACCGCAAGCAATTGCTGAAAGAATTGATACCGGATGCTTCGCATCTTCACTATTGCGATCACGTTGAAACCATGGGCATAACGGTTTACAACCAAGCTGTAGAAATGGGCATGGAAGGTGTCATCGCTAAGAAAGCCAATTCTGCATACGACCTGAACCTTCGTTCTCCCAACTGGCTAAAGTTTAAAAAAATTGAAAATACGGAAACGATCCTTTGCGGCTACACGCTATCGGAGAAAAAATCCAGAAAATTTGCCTCTTTAATTCTAGGGATGGTAGAAAATGGTCAACTGATTTATGTTGGCACTTGTGGTTCTGGTTTTTCAGAAGAAAAGATAAAGGAATTGTATTCCAAATTTGAAGTACTTAAAAGAGAGGAGCCTGTGTTTGATATCCGCAAACACCTCAAAGGTCGTGAAGCAGTGTGGTTGATACCTAAATTGATTTGTGAAGTGAAATTTTCGGAATGGACTTCATCTAAGGTAATGCGCCACCCTGTTTTTTTGAGGTTGCGGGAAGACAAGAATTTGGATTTCGAACAGGATCAAAAGGACTCAAAAAATCCAAGCCCACAAAAAAACACCTCTGACGATGAATTTGGACTAAAAGTGGATGGGGTCACCCTTCACATCACCCATCCTGAAAAGAGCTATTGGTCAGATTCCGGTTATACCAAATACGACTTGTTAGATTATTACATTCAGATATCCGACACCATCCTACCCTACTTGATGGATCGCCCGGAAAGCTTGCATCGACATCCCAATGGTATCAATGGTGAATCCTTTTATCAAAAAGACCATGAACATCTGCCTGATTGGATCGAAACCCATCCCATTCATTCAGCATCTTCTGATAAAGAAATTAATTATTTGCTATGTCAAAATAAGGCAACCTTGCTGTTTTTAAACAATCTCGGTTGTATCGAACTGCACCCCTGGCATTCCACTATTTATCAATTAGACCATCCCGACTATGCCATTATCGATTTAGATCCATCAGACGAAAACACATTCGAACAGGTAATAGAAACAGCATTGGTCGCAAATGAAGTGTTGACAATGGCAGGCATTGAAGGCTTTTGCAAAACTTCTGGTTCATCGGGATTGCATATCTATCTTCCTATGGGAGGGAAATACACCTATGAAGAAGCGCGCGATTTCACCAAATTACTTTGCTATTATATCCAAGAAAAGCTTCCAAAATTAACCACTCTGGAACGCTCCCTCAAAAAGAGAGGTCCAAAAATATATTTGGATTACCTACAAAACCGAAAAGGTCAAACCATTGTTGCCCCTTACAGTTTAAGGCCGCGGCCTTATGCACCAGTTTCAATGCCATTGCACTGGTCAGAAGTTAAAACCGGATTGCAAATCACCGATTTTACCATGAAAACAGTTCCAAATATTATGGCTAAAAGGAAAGACAATTTCAAAGCTGTATTAGGCGAAGCCATTGAAATGGAAGAAGCCATCGAACAACTGAACAATTTAAGTTGACCTTTGAGGTTCAATCCTAGGTTTAATGCCCCACACCCACATAATTGATTTATGCGCACTTTATTAAAAAAGTGTAAAATGGAAAAACTTCTTACCATGGGGTTACTAAGTATTGTTACCAAAACAAAGCTTAACCAATTGATTAAAAGCAATCTAATTATTCTAAGATTAGAATTTAAATAATACTAATCCTTTTATAAGAATTCCTAAAAGGCTAAATTTCATTTAGAAATAACCGGACAAAATATGCACCTCATTAAATATGCTTTTAGCTTAGCAATTATATTTATCGGATGGGATTTCGCTGAAGCCCAGACTAAAATTGGTTTGTTTGACAATCATTTGGACATAGGGGAAGTCAAAAATGAAGGTTTTGCCCAATATCACAAAATCAATCAAACCTATACGGTTGGGGGTAGTGGCGGAAACATGTGGTTTGACCAGGATGAATTCCAATACCTATGGACCACAATTCAGGGTGATTTTATAGTTAGGGCAGAGCTTGAGTTTCTGGGAAAGGGTGTAGATCCTCACCGAAAAGCAGGATGGATAATAAAAAACGACTTGAATTCAGATACTCCTCATGTCAACGCATCTGTTCATGGGGATGGGCTTACCGCTTTGCAATACCGAAATGCCATCAAGGGTATTACGGAAGAAAATATTTCCACAGATAGTCTTCCCGATGTTATCCAGTTAGAGAGAAGGGGAAGTACCTTTATAATGTCAACGGCAAAGTTTGGACAGCCCTTTGTAGAGGTCAAGACAAGCAATGCAAGCATCAAAAATCAGGTATATATTGGCCTTTATGTATGTGCCCATAATGCTGATATAGTTGAAGTAGTTAAGTTCAGAAATGTTAGAATCATACGTCCAGCAGCCTCAGATTTCAAACCTTATAGCGATTATATTGGAAGCAATCTTGAAATAATGGAGGTATCAACAGGTCATCGGAAAATCCTCTACAGCACGGCGAACACTATACAAGCTCCAAATTGGACCCCAGATGGGAAACATTTAATTTACAACGGAGGAGGCCGCCTCTACAAACACCCTATCAGTGAAGGGAAAATAAGTCCAATCAATACGGGTTTTACTATTAAAAACAACAATGACCATGTGTTGACCTTTGATGGCAGTTTAATGGGCATCAGCAATCACAATGAGGATGACAATAACCAATCTACCTTGTATTATTTACGCTCAGAAGGGGATTCCATTCCTGTGCGAGTTACACCATCAGGTGCTGGGGATTCGTATTTACATGGTTGGTCACCAGATAATAGTAAAATGATTTTCACGGGAAACAGAAATGGGCAATTTGACGTCTACACTGTCGATATTAATACCGGTGTTGAACAACAATTGACTGAGCAAAAAACTTTAGACGATGGAGCAGAATACAGTCCTAATGGGAAATATATTTTCTTCAACTCTGTAAGATCTGGTAAAATGAAACTCTGGAGAATGAATGCCGATGGAGAAAATCAAGTTCAATTGACAGATGACGAATACAACGATTGGTTTCCTCATGTAAGCCCTGATCAAAAGTGGATTGCATTTATTTCTTTCCCAAAAGACATTGATCCCAGCGATCATCCCTTTTACAAACAATGCCTTTTAAGAATTATGCCTTTCAATGGAGGTACACCCAGGATAATCGGATACATTTATGGGGGGCAGGGAACGATAAACGTTCCAAGTTGGTCTCCGGACAGTAAGTTTATTTCATTTGTAACCAATACAAGGTTTTAAAATAAGTCTTTACCAAATCTTGAAAGCTGCAATAAGATTTCTATTCTTTGTTCTATCAAATAGTCCAAGCCTCAATGGCAAATAAAGCAGGTTCTTCAGCCAGCTCGACAGTATTGATCATCCTATTTTTTTTCAAAACAATTGTCCTTTAATGCACATAAAACGTATAAAAAAATAATACTGGTAATAAATTAATGCTAGAAGAGATTCGCTTTCAATTAGAGAATTGTCACAAAGCAACCCATTATTTTGATAACAATTCAAAGAAAGCAGTTATTTAAATAGGCCCTTATGAAAAATTCAATTAAAATAGTTGCGGGACTTTTCCTTTCCTCCTTGGCAATTATGTCCTGTACGGACCTTGAATTGGAAAAAGATGTCCCAAATTGCATCAAACAAAAAATTAAAAAAATACAAAAAGAGGATGTTCACAATCCTCCCGCAAGTGTTTGGGAATGGAAAGTTGAGAGTCATACCTATTATTACATTACCTCAAATTGTTGCGATCAGTACAATTACCTGTTTGATGAAAATTGCAATGTAATCTGCGCTCCCGATGGTGGGTTTTCAGGTACAGGTGATGGCAATTGCCCTGACTTTACAGCAGAAATAGAGAAAACACTGATTTGGGAGGACAACAGAAAATAAAATAAGTATTTACATCGGTGTTGGCGTTGAAAAATTCTTCCACAATAAATCTTTTTGACGGATAATGAAACTCAGGACGACTTTATGAAAAAGGCACGTTTTAACAATATAATTACCTTGTTCATAGCCATATGCAGCATAACGTCTTGTGATCCAACGCGTAATTCTGAAAATAAGGAAAAAGATTTAGCAGAGATAAAACCAGCCATAAACCAGAATGAGGTAATGCTAAATAAGGAAATGCCATCCTCTAGTAATACCGTTTCTAACGAGCTTTCCTTTCTAAAAGCATACGACAAAAAGTATCCCTATGAAATAAGCCTTTTGGACAAACCAGTAATAAAAAAACGACTTGAGGTAATGCTTGGTCCTCAATATGCTTTTATCAAAGGCATTTGGGAAGTAGAATCCCCTATTACCATAACAAATGCAATATTTTTTTCTTGGGGCATGCAAGCACATAGTGGAGGTGACCCTGGTGCCGTATTAATGGCGGACCTTAATACAAATGTTTTGTATGTGGGCATAAGGAAAAACAATGATGAGAAATTCTATTCGGAAGATGGAAGCGATGTTCCACAAAAAATGAAAGACTGGGCCGATGAACAATAAGCTCCACTTGTAAAATAATGATTAGTAGAACTCAAATGCCATAGAGAAACCTATTGAGCTACTACTTAGTCTTTTCTTCCATGTTGTCCCATGAAATAGTCTTTGAAATTATATTTTTGACTTATATTTTATTTTAATATACAGTGACCCTTCTTGATGATAAAAACGTATGCAGGAAGGTGTTAATATTGCCTAATCGTAAAAAGTCTTTCGAATTTTTTATTCAGATCGATTTAATTAAATTAGGAACTCAAATGCCCAATAAACCACGAATAACAAGGTTGTTCGCAACCTTAAAAACCAATTAAAATTTTTAAATTATAAGAAATGAAAAAGGTATTATTCTTAACTGGAGACTTTACAGAGGACTATGAAACAATGGTTCCTTTTCAAATGCTTGAAATGGTAGGTTATACGGTGCATACCGTGTGCCCTGACAAAAAAAAGGGAGACATTGTTAAAACTGCCATCCATGATTTTGAAGGTGATCAGACTTATACGGAGAAACCAGGTCACAACTTTGTGTTAAATTATAGCTTTGATGAGGTAAAAGTTAGCGACTATGATGGTTTGGTGATTGCAGGCGGTAGAGCACCGGAATATTTGAGGTTAAATGGAAAATTAATCGAAATGGTAAAACACTTTTTCGATGCTGACAAGCCTGTTGCTGCCATCTGCCATGGCATTCAGATATTAACTACCGCTGGTGTGGTCAAAGGAAGAAAACTAACCGCTTATCCAGCTGTCGGTCCTGAAGTAACTTTAGCAGGTGGCGAATTTCAGGATATCCCAGCAGATCAAGCATTTGTAGACGGTAATCTTGTAACCTCACCAGCCTGGCCAGGTCACCCAAGTTTTATCAGGGAATTCCTGAAAATTATGGGGACTAAGATTGAAATATAAAACCCATCCATCAAAAAGGATATGGGGGCTCAACGCTACCCCATATCCTTTTTGATGGATCCATTCCAATTGCCTTCACACTCAATTTTACCTTGACCTTTTTATTTCCTTAATGGAATAATGTACTTAAATCTCTTATTTACCTACCCAGCCTAGCCACTCCATTTTTACAAAGATTTCCTGCATTTAAAGATCATTTATCCAATTCTCCTATCCGACACCGAACTTGCACGCTAAAAATACGCGATGTATATTGAACAATTCACTCACTTCAATTACGAACATTCCTGCATTAGTTAATAATAAATACAATAGATTATTTTTCCCCTTTAAAAATCCAATATGTTGGTGGTATTTTTTAGCCCAAAATAGTCTTTGCCCTAAGAAGGGCCTCGACTGTATATGTTCTCATTTGAACGGTCAACTTTTTACCTTATATTTATTTCTAACTACATCTGAAATCAAGAAATGAAAATAATAAAATTGCTCCTCCTTTTGCCTTTGCTAATGCTTATTATCCCCTTTATTCAAGGAAAGGTAATTGAGAATATAGAGAAAGCGGTCCATAACCATGAGGAGCAATACTACAGCATGGAAGATTTTGCGGCTGTTAAAAAATTTGACATTCATATTCATCTCAATACGGTGGAGGAATTATTTATGGAGCAGGCGCAAGAAGATAATTTTCGATTCTTGGACATTATTGACGACCGGCCTTTTGGCGTTCCTATGAGGAAGCAGCAAAAAATCGCTAAGGATCATTTAAAGCATTTTTCCAAAATCATGGCAATGGCAACCACCTTTTCAGTCAAAGACTGGAATAAAGCCGACTGGACTACAAACACCATAAAAAGCCTGAAAAAATCCCTGTCGGAAGGCGCTGTAGCTGTGAAAATTTGGAAAAACATCGGCATGGACCTAAAGGATAAGAATGGTGAATTTGTAATGGTCGATAACGAACAGCTTGATCCCATTCTAGACTACCTTGTTGAAAATAACATCCCCTTACTGGGTCACAATGGTGAACCAAGAGATTGTTGGATGCCCTTAGAAGAAATGACTTTCAGTCAGGGCTATTATGGTGCACATCCTGAATACCACATGTACTTGCACTCTGAATACCCATCTTATCAAGATCAGATAGATGCCAGAGACCATATGCTTGAAAAGCACCCAGAACTGACTTTTATGGGCGCGCACTTGGGCAGTCTGGAATGGAGCCTAGATGAATTAGCTATTCGGCTGGAAAAATTCCCAAACATGTATGTGGATTTAACACGCCTTTCCAATTTGCAACTCCATACTTTTAATGACAGACAGAAGACCAGGGCTTTTTTTATTAAATTTCAGAACAGGCTCATTTATGGAACCGACAGCCAGATCAATCCGGCCGATAATCCAGAGGCATTCAAGAAAAGTATTCATGACCGCTGGGTACGTGAATGGAAATTTTATGTGACAGATGAGGAGATACATTTAGCCAATTTTGGAGCGCTACAAGGATTGAAATTACCAAAAGAGGTCATTGATAAAATCTATTCAAAAAATGCTATGCGTCTGCTAAGACTTCAAAGTTAGTAATCAGGAAAAAAAGATTTCAATGCAAAATATGACAAGACGTGAATTCACTAAAAAATCAGCAATTCTAAGCAGCGGACTTGTTTCTTCCACATTAATCGCTTGTGAGGGCACGAAAACCATTCGCAATGATGAGTTGAAGGTTACCCTACCCATGCCCATTCAGATCGTAATAGATGATGTAGGCTGGTGGTCCGGGGAAGATGGGCATACACGTCAAAAACCCTATCGAACAGGCATCAACCGCAACCACGTTCCTGCAGATTATCAAGCGATAGTCGAACTTGGAGAAAAATTGGATGTAAGACCACAGGCAGCAACAATCCTCTGTGAATGGGACAGAGAAAACATACTCCGAAACCTTCCAACCAGCACCTGGATGCGCGGAAAATGGGACAACAGCAAATGGGTTGGCCCATGGTTGGATGAGGCTGCTGCTATTATAAGGGACAATCAAAAGCATTATGAGCTAACCATGCATGGCGTGGGGCATGAATATTGGCAAGATGAAAACGCCACAAGGGCAGAATGGGCAGACACTTCCGGAACAATGCGTCCCCTTGATCAGGTAGCGCTTCACTTGGATTATTTTGAAAAATTAATGGCGCAAAATCAATTGGGTCCTTTCCCTACTTCTTTTGTTCCTACCGCTTTTTTGCATGGGTTTGGTTTAACTGGTGCCCATAAAATCAGTATGGCCTCAGTCTTAAAGAAACGAGGGATAAATTATATCAACACTCCTTTTTATAATATGTACAATGCCGAAGGGGCACAGTATGGATTATTTGGGATTGACGCTGGAGTAATGACCGTAGACCGTGGAAAAGATTTGCTAGATTGGGATGTTTTTGGTGGAACCCCAACAGGAATACTAACTGGCCCAACTTGTGGTTTACACTGGCCCAACATGTTGCATGAAGACCCAAGTCGCAATTCAGAAATTGTCGATGGCTGGATAAAGCACCTGGCACCCTATAAGGATAAACCAGAAACATTATTGGCAAGGAACTCCTCCTCATTTAGAAATCAACTTGTACATCATGTCTGCACAAAACTGTCCCTTCATGAAGAGAAGATTAAAATTGATTTTTTGGAAACCAATAAACTGCGAGACCATCTCAATGAAAATCCATTAACCATCAAAATTGAATCTAAAAGAAAGTTAACTTTCACATCTGATGATGTAAAGCTAGCTGATTCAAAAATCCTTCAGAAGAAAGACAATTACCTGTACACTTTGGAAATTGAAAGTGTGAAAGGTCTAAAAAAAGCTGTGGTGAAATTCGAAGCAGCTTAAGGGTTAAATTTTCAACTATTTTCAGTCAATAAACTACGTGGAACTTACAATCAATCACCCATAATATGAGACTTAAAAATTTATTGATCCTTAGCGTATTATTGCTGTTGATTCAGTGTACTGAGAAAACGTCTTCGGATTATACAATTGAAGCTTCTTTTGCCTCCACCGCTCCTGAGATTGATGGTAAAGCGAACGATCCCATTTGGCAGCAGGCCAAACCCATAGCTCTGAAAAACAATCGTACTGGAATGGAGGTCCAAGAAGCAGAACTTCAAACCCATGTCAAGGCAGGTTATGATAATAACACCTTGTATTTCTTATTTGTATGCAAGGATCCGGATATTTGGGCAAAATTCACCCAGCGAGATGAATATTTGTGGAAAGAAGAGGCTGTAGAAGTATTCATTGATGTAGATAATATTCCCGACACCTATGTGGAGATAGAAGTCTCCCCTGCCAATATTCTATTTGACAGCTATATTGTAGATCCTGAAAACATTGATGTTCCCGAAACAGCAAAATTCAACTTATCAGGTCTTCGAACAGGTGTAACTGTACAGGGAACGCTTAACAAGCGTGATGATATAGACAACAGCTGGATGGTAGAAATGGCCATTCCCTTTAAAGATTTGGCCAATGCAACTACTGAGAGAGTAGGCCCAGAGACTGAAATAAAGCTTAATTTTTATAGATTAGATAAAAACCAAGGCAAAGAATCTGCGTCTTATGCCTGGTCTCCCACAGGAAAAAGCTTTCATAAACCATCTGTTTTCGGAAAACTGGTATTTAAGTAGGGCAGCCTTAGTAAGATTTAATCAAGGAAGCTTTTCTACTATTCGGTTTAGCGCACAAAAAGTTAGGCCGCATTTTTTTTTACAGTAAATATTTATGAACATTAGATTAATTTTCATCTTTTCTTTATGTTTGCAACATAAAGACTTTTACGTTTACACAATATTGTACTGTTTTTCAAAGAAGTACCATTCAATTTTTATGGCAATAACTGATTCATTTATAGCACATTTAAAAAACAATATTTTATAAACACCCTCCTTTTTTAAGGTTTAATTTTTTTTTGAATTATGAGAATAACAAGACTACTGGCTGCAGCAATTTGCTGTTTTTTCGCTACCACCTACCTGGTTTTTAGTCAGGATGTAAGCCAGGACTACATCATCAATCAAGAAGGCCATAAAATATATGGTACGATCAAAAAATCATTTGATTTTAACACGATCACATATATCCCTTTCGTTTCGAATGAAGGAGTAAAAACAAAGTATTATCCCGATGACATTCAAGGGTTTGGCTTGTCAAATGGAAGAAAGTTCAAAAGCAGGCATATCCCAGAGAAGGAAGTAGATGGACTAGTATTTTTTCAAATCATATTAGAAGGAAATGTCAGCCTATTGAGCTATAAAAATTGGTTTTTTATTGAAAACGAGGACTATTTTTTGGAATTGAATATTGTATCTGAAGCAAAAGATGCTGAAGGGAACTTGGTAAGGGCCAAAGACAGGGAGTACATGGGACGTTTAAGTTATATGCTTTACGGGCCATGTGGTGATGTATTACAGGAAAAGATTGCTACCACCAACTTATCTGAAAAAGAGCTGATATCAACTTTTAAGGTCTACTATGAATGCGAGCAGATACCATACGCGCTAAATGTGGAGAAGTTGCCTTTTGTGAGGGCTTCACTAGTTGCAGGTGCTGGAATTTTTTTTACCCAATCCTACCTGACAAAAGACTCATTTGATGAAATTCCTCATGTTTTTGACACCCAACACAACCCATATATAAGTCTTGGTATAAAGCTGGATCAATGGAGAAGGTTGCCTCGTTTTGCTTTTGATACTGGCATAGGTTTTACCAAAGGGGAAAATGTAATTAATATGGAATTATTTAAACCAAACCAGAGATATTCCGCTACTGAAGAATATTCTAGATCAAGTTTAATAGTGCCCATTTTCATCAATTACCTAACATTCCGAACGAAAAAAAATGAATTCTATTTTGGTGCAGGAGCTGTTATTCGGACCAATAAATTAGAAAGCAAGTTTAGCATAGTGGACCATAAAATCACCTATGAACCGGTTACAGTGAGGCTCTATGAAGAATCTGTTCTAACATATTCATCTTCTAAGTTTTCCCCAGCAATTAAATTAGGCATCAACTTCCTTTACAACCGACGTTTTGGCATCGTGTCTGAGTTTCAATTGGAGCATATTTCGAAGGAATACACGATTGATCTAAGTAGTCGTCAATCTTACTACAATTCCCTTGTTGCATCTTACATGATAGGTTTTAGGTTATGAAAAGACATTTAATTTTTATTGCGCTGTTAGTTTCATCCCTTATAAGTGCCTGTGAACAGGTGGAATTGTCACCCCGAACAAATCCTCGATTTAGTGTGACCTCTATTCAGAAGATAGATGAAACTGGGGTAGAATTTGTCTCCAATATTTACGATTTTGGAACCGAGGAAATAATTGTATACGGTTTTCTGTATAGTCTTAATATTTATCCAATTATGGATAATTCCGAGGTGATTTCAAAGCAAGGAAGACCTGAAGATCAGTTTTCAATGAAAGTCGAACAATCTTTAATCAAAGGTGAAAGCTATGCTGTGGTTGCATTCATACAAACCACCACCGAAAGAGTATATTCAGAACCCATTGGATTTGTAAGTCAGGGGGCACCTGGTTTTACCTTTGAAAGGTTCGAATATAAATCACCTGTTTTTTATGGTGACACCATCACTGTAAAAGGAAGCCGGCTAAGTAAACTCACTGAAAAGTACGCCGTGAGATTTCAGAACCAAGATGCCAAAGTTATCAATATTGAGGAAAATTCATTCCAATTTATTATCCCAGAATTTTACGAGTTCAACACCAGCGGAAATGGCCCTGACTACTTTGATGTTACCCTACAGGTTTTGGATAAAACGATACCAATGAATGTAAATATCCCCTTCCAAGACGCTGAATTTGAAGAAAGAGATATACAATTAATAAATTATGGAGGCAGTGTTGAATTAACTGGCAACTATTTAAAAGACAATAATCTGAAAATTGCCACCAGCACAGCTATCCTGGAGAGCATTTACTCAACCAATGTCACCATTGAATATGCTGGAAACGATAAGATCGTATTTAAACCCAAAACCTCCTATTCCGAGACCCCACAATACTTGACCCTAGAGATCCGCGGCAAGATATATTCCTTAGGCAACAAAGTCTTTGAATTTAAAACTCCTTGAATAAAGCCTGATTGATGGTATCGATATTCCAAAAATACATAAGACACTGGTTTTCCAACACATACGAAAGGTATTCGACAAAATAACCTCTCATTCACAGCCCTAGTATTGCCCCTATAATGCTATCAATTAGCCATCAAACCTTCCCCATTTATGTCTTTTAATACAGGATTGAAATGGGACATTGGGTTGAACTCAAAATATGCAATAGACAATTTATTACGTGCTGAAATCACTTCCCGTAAACACTTGAAATCCTATTGCATAATCCGGGTTGATGCCCCTCTTCTCTTAATAATACCCCAAATCATAGGACTAAATATTGGCGCAAAATTCTTAAATTAAATTTTGGTTTGTGAAAAGCAGATATTAGCTGTTTTACAGACCAAAAACCTTGTTAATATCAGCACAAATTCTCAGGAAGCAATAATCAATATTGAATCGCGTGAAAATCAGATCCCCAATGAAATTAAGCATTCTATCAATCCTTTTCTTATTTGTCACCAATGCATTTGCTCAAAACGATCCCGCCTGGGACAATACCCAGATTGAAAACTGGCCGGATGAATGTACGAAAATAATGATTCCCTCCACTTTGGATGGAGAAAATCAGCCTGCGATTTTTTACGCTGCAAAGCAAAAAAATAGACCTTTGATTGTCAGCCTACATACATGGAGCGCCAATTACGAACAGGAAGATGTATTGGTAAATGAGAGCATAAACAAGGACTACAACTACATTCATCCTGATTTTAGAGGGCCAAACAAAAATTTTAAAGCCTGTGGTAGTGAATATGTAATTCAGGACATCGAAGATGCCATAGCCTATGCGATAGAAAATGGTAACGCAGACCCTAACAATATTCACGTAGTCGGAACTAGCGGAGGAGGATATGCCACCTTACTTACCTATATGAACACCAATTTCCCTGTAAAAACCTTCTCGGCTTGGGTACCCTTGTCGGATTTAAAAAAGTGGTATTATGAGTCAGAAGGCAGAGGAAACAAGTATTCAATTGACATTGCCGCCTCGACGGTTAAGGAGGAAGACTTTGAGAGGGAAAATTATTATTTAGGTGAAGAGGAAGCAAAAAAACGGTCTCCCATTTACATGAAAACACCTGTAGAAAAACGCAAAAACAGCAAACTCTATATTTACGCTGGCATTCACGATGGATATACTGGTTCAGTACCAATAACGCAATCACTGAATTTCTACAATAAGGTAGTTTCAGATTATGATGCATTGGAGAAGAAGGCCATCATTCCTCAGGAAGACATGATTGAAATGCTTGCTTCCAGAAATTTTGTAACCGATGAAAAGGACAGTATAGCCGATAGGCTTATTCACTATCAAAAATCCTACAAGGATTTGGTAAAACTTACCATTTTTGAAGGTACCCATGAATGCCTTACAACTGTGGCTTTAGATCAGGTGGAAACAGACAAGGTGTTGGTAATTGGTGACTCAAATGGCGCCAAAGAGAATGGCTGGGTGGATCAATTGAAGAAAACCTACTTTGAAGATTTTGTTTACAACACCAGCATTTCTGGTAATACCATCGGGTTTAATAATAATGAATTGGAAAAGCTCAATACATTGCTTAATGTGGACCGGTACATGGATGAGGCAGAGCAAAACCTACATGGTTTGGACAAAGTGGTGATTATGCTCGGTACCAATGATTGTAAAGCGGTCTTTGCACCGAGAAAGGAAGAAATCCCAGCCAATATGGCCAAGCTACTGCAGAAGATTAAATCACACCCTGCTTATGTCAAATACCAACCGAAAATTTATGTGATTTCACCTCCACCTTGTGGAGATGATGCTATCATGAAAGAAAAATACCATGGTTCTTCCGAAAGAGTTAAGTGGCTGATTCCTGAACTTAAAAAAGTGGCCACCTTAAATGGCAGTAAATACATTAACATTCATACCACTCTGGCTCCTCAGTGGGCCTCGTTAGCCAAAGATGGCATTCATCCTGAAGAAGAAGGTCAGATCATAATGTCTAAAAGTATAGCCGAGCAAATGAATTAAACCTGTAATTAGCACTTACACTATTTTTGTTTTTTTGACCTAAAAACCTGATAAAAAGATGGTTATACTTTAATCCTCTTTTAGCTTATTTGCTTCCTCACAAACCTGTAATACCTCGTAAATTGACGATGATAGGCATAGAAAAATAAAATTATAATGGAAAATACCAGGAAATCAGCTTTAGAAATAAGCAAGGAGGAGTTTCGGAAAATTGGTCATCAATTAATTGATGACCTAGCTGACTTCATTGATTCAATCGATGAAAGGCCTGTCACTCCAAATGAAAGCCCTGGCCAACTGAAAAACTTATTGGGCAATTCCCAATTGCCCAATGCTGGTAAACCTGCAGCCGAATTAATTACTAAAGCAACCGAACTGTTACTCAACCATTCTTTACTTAATGGACATCCTAAATTTTTCGGATACATTACCTCATCTGCAGCACCAATTGGAGCCTTCGCTGATTTATTAGCAGCCTCAGTAAATCCTAATGTTGGTGCACATATTTTAAGCCCGATCGCTACCGAGATTGAAAAGCAAACCATTGGCTGGCTAGCTGAATTTATTGGTGTTTCGCCTAGCTATGGTGGCCTCTTGGTTAGTGGTGGCAATATGGCGAATTTCACAGCATTCTTAGCCGCAAGAACAGCAAAAGCACCTAAGGCAACCAAGGAGGAAGGCATTGCCAGCACCCCTAAAAGATTTACGGTCTACTGCGCTACCACCACTCATACTTGGGTAGAAAAAGCCGCCATTCTATTTGGGCTGGGCACTAAGGCAGTAAGATGGATACAAACTGATGCTTCCAATAAAATGGACACCAAAGTTTTAGAAACCACCATCGCAGCAGACTTGAAAGATGATTTTAAACCCATAATGGTAATTGGCACAGCGGGGGACGTAAGTACCGGCGTGGTGGATAATTTAGAAGCTATAGCTACTGTTTGCAAAAAACATGATTTGTGGTTCCATATTGATGGCGCTTATGGTGTGCCTGCGGCAGTGGTCCCAAAATACAACTATCTTTTTGATGGAATCAAAGACGCCGACTCTATTGCATTGGATCCACACAAATGGTTGTATAGCCCTCTAGAAGCTGGATGTACATTGGTAAAGAACCCACAGCATTTAATTGACACCTATAGTTCCCATCCTGAATACTACAATTTTGGCAACGAAGGGAAAGAAAGAAAGCAAAACTTCTATGAATACGGACTTCAAAACTCCCGTGGCTTTAGGGCTTTAAAAGTTTGGTTAGCCTTGCAGCAAGTCGGTCGAAGTGGATATGAAAAATTAATTAGTGAAGACATTGAACTCTCCCAAATGTTATTTGATCTTGCTGAAAAACATCCTGAATTGGAAGCTGTTTCACAAAACTTAAGTATTGCTACTTTTAGGTATCTCCCTCTTAATAGTAATAAAAGTATTGATTACCTAAACGCCATGAATGAAGCCCTTTTAAATGAGCTACAAGCTGGGGGACAGGTCTTTATATCCAATGCCATCGTTGACAAAAAGTATTGTTTGAGGGCATGTATAGTAAATTTTAGAACCTCCCAAAAAGACATTAAAGACATCATTGAAATAATAATTCATTACGGAAGAAAATTAAATTCATCACTAAGGTAGAATTTATATATATTTAATAAAAAATATCCATATATATTATGTTATTTGTTAAGTTAAATTATCTGAATAAAATTTAAATAGAATATTTATTTTTTAACGAAATCGATTTATGCAGGCTTCCAGTAAACAAATAGGCTTTATAGCTGCGAATCACAATCCAGCTTTATTAGCCTTCTGGGATAAAAACGAAATATGCAGATTTGCAAATGCAGCCTATTTGGAATGGTATGGAAAGCCTCATGAAGATATAATAGACAAAATCTCAAAGAAAGAATTGTTGGGGGAGGAATATGAAGATCACGTTCCATATATAAGAGAGGCCCTAAAAGGTAAAAAACAATGTTTTTACCGCAAAACAAAATCGTTAAAGAATAAATCGCTCCATTCTGAAGTTACCTATACCCCCTATATTGAAAATGGAGAGGTACTTGGATTTACCGCACATATTACAGATAAACCCATAAATGTCCCAAATTTAAAGACTGAAAAGCTCTTTAAAGACCTTTTGGAATCAGCTCCGGACGCCATCCTAATAGTGGACAGTACCGGGGAAATAAAAATGGTGAATCAACAGGCTGAAAACATTTTTGGCTACACAAAATTAGAGATGCTTGGAAAAGACATCACCCTTCTCATGCCGGAGGGCAATAAGTCAAAGCACAAAAGTCATATTGAAAAATTCTCCAATTTGTCCACTATCAGACCAATGGGCACTGGCATGAAATTGTATGGCAAACGGAAAAATGGAGGGGAATTCCGAATCGAGGTAAGCCTGAGCTCCACAAAATCGGAAGATGGCATTCTTGTAATGGCCTCTGTCAGAGACATTACAGACAGGATTAGAATTGAAAATGAACTTAAAGAAAGCAATAGGCGAAATAGTATATTTATCCAACAGTCTCCAAATGCCATTGCCATGCTTGACAAAGACATGCGTTATATGGCAGTCTCTCAAAAATGGCTTGAGGATTATGATTTAAAAAGCCAAAACCTTATTGGTCAATCTCATTATGATTTATTTCCAGAAATTGGAGAGGACTGGAAAGAAAAGCATCAGCTATGCTTGAAGGGTGAAATCCACCATTGCGATGAAGAGGCTTTTAAACGTGCCAATGGATCTACCCAATGGATTAAATGGGGAATTCGCCCCTGGTATGTATCAGAGAATAATATTGGAGGCATTATCATGCACTCCGAAGACATTACGCCTTTAAAAGAAAATAAGCGGGAAAAAAAGCGGATAGAAAAAATATTGGAAAGGACCAATGCTATTGCAAGAATTGGAACCTGGGAAGTGGACTTGGACAAAGAAGAATTTATATGGAGTAAAATCATCTACGAAATTCATGAAGTCCCTGAAGATTTTGTGCGCGATTCTACATCCGTCATGGCTTTTTTCAAGAAGGGAAGAAGCCAGGATCTAATGTCAAAAGTAATTTCAGAATGCATTTTCAATGGTACTCCATATGACGTGGAAGTGGAACTTCTCACCGCAAAAGGCAATGAAGTGTGGGCCCGTATCATTGGACAATCCGAGTTTATCAATGGAAAATGCAAACGCCTTTATGGTATCCTGCAAGACATCACTTCTATCAAAAAAGTCGAGATCAAATTAAATAAGGTAAATGAAGAATTAAAGGCCATTCTAGACTCTGGAACAGTTTCTATTATTGGTACTGACAATGAAGGTACAATCACCCATTTTAATCGGGGTGCTGAAAAAATGCTAAAGTATTCAGCATGGGAAGTGGTTGGAAAAAAAACCCCAGAGGTTTTTCATTTAAAAGAGGAAATCCTAAAACGTGGTGCGGAACTTTCCCTTCAACTTGGGCGGCAGGTAAGTGGATTTGAAGTTATTGCTGAGACCTCAAATCTTGGAGACCATGGCACCAATGAATGGACCTATATCAGAAAAGATGGGCAAAAGCTTGTCGTACTATTAACCTTAACGCCCTTGAAAAATCAGCTAGGTGAAACTTTTGGTACGCTTGGAATAGCTACAGATGTAAATGAGCGAGTAGAAAATCAACAAAAGTTAAAGGAAGCCAAGGCGAATCTGGAAGTTTTGACAGAAAAACTTTCCTCTCAAAATATGCAACTCGCTAACTTTGCACACATCACTTCCCATAACTTACGGGCGCCGGTGAGCAATTTAAATTCCCTTCTTCAATTTTACCATACCAGCGAGGGACAAGAGATAAAAGATACTGTGATTGATAATTTCGAAACCGTCTGTAAACACCTAACAAATACGCTTGATAATTTAGTAGGATTACTAGAGATTCAGGAAGAAGGTTCTAAAAAAATCGAAATCATAGAATTTGATGAAGTACTTGGCAAAACAAAAGAAATGCTTGTTAGCTACATAAGGGAATCGGGGGCGCAAATAATTGCTGATTTTTCTAAAGCACCCAAAATCACCTACAATCGTATTTTTTTAGAAAGTATCTTTTTAAACCTTATTGGGAATGCGATAAACTATCGGTCCTCGGAGAGCGCCCCTGTTATTAAATTAGAAACAGACATTAGTTACAATAGGATCCATTTTACAATTTCTGACAACGGCTTAGGCATAGACTTGAAAAAACATGGCAAAGATTTATTTGGTTTACACAAAACATTCCACGAAAATTCGGAAGCAAAAGGAATAGGATTGTTCCTTACTAAAAACCACATTGAAGCCATGGGAGGAGCGATCTATGCGAGAAGTGAAGTAGGAAGGGGAACTACTTTTACTATCAAATTTTAGCATTACCTTTTTCCTATTGTATTAAAAAAACTTTCCCAATCAATTCAGTTTTAACCATTGGTTTCTCCCTAATAAGCTGAGTTTGTTTTTAAAATCGTCATAAAAAACGGCAATAACCTCACTTCGAAACCTTTTGGTTAGGTTTCTGAGGTGGCAAAGGATTTGGCAGACTCGTCTTCATGGGGATTCCCACGGTTTTCACCACTAAAAGCCTTCCCAAACCTTCAGAATGATGATTTTTTTTGATAATAAGTTGAACCCAGGTTAATTCGCATTACAGAATTTAGGGTTTTTATAAAGTAAAAATCAGGGTTTTCGTTATGCTGCTACTTATTATAAGACCTTTTAAGAAACGACCTTTTCAATATAAAGGCCAGCTACCATTGTAATTTAAAAAGGTTTTATTCTCAAACTTTTCTGCATGAAATCGGTTTTCATATAGCTTATCACTAACTTAATGCTTCTGTTGTTTATTCTTTTAATTCGATAATTTGTGGATTTTACCATAATTTAATTTTTATTTAAACCGTTTTTAAAATGCAAGCTTCTAGTAAACAAATAGGTTTAAAGGCTGCTGATCAAATCCCGGCCTTATTAGCTTATTGGGATAAAAACGAAATTTGCCGATTTGCCAATCTCGCCTACTTAGAATGGTATGGAAAGTCCCAAGAGGTGATGATAGATAAAATGTCTAAGCAGGAATTACTCGGGCCAAAATATGGCTTGCATTATCCCTATATCAGGGAAGTGCTAAAAGGAAACATACAAAGTTTCGATATGGAAGTGGGTATGCCTAATGGAGAATTGAAGTATTCTCATGCCACCTATACGCCCGATATTGAAAATGGAAATGTCATTGGGTTTACAGCACTTATTGCTGATATAACAATCCGCAAACAATTGGAAATCTCCAATGCTAAATCAGAAAAGTTATTTTCCAATCTTTTGGAATCTGCTCCTGATGCCATTGTAATAATCAATAGCTCTGGAACAATTCAACTGGCAAATCACCAAGCCACAGCCATCTTTGGCTATTCAAAAACAGAGCTACTGAGAAAAGGCATGGAGCTTTTAATTCAAGATGAATATAGAGCTGAAAACAATTTACAAATTGAAAAATATTTTAATCCTTCCACTGTCAAGTCGATAGAAAAAGACCTCAATTTCTATGGGATACGAAAAAATGGAGAAAAATTTCGTGCAGAGATGAGTCTGAGCCCTACCCAATCTGAAGACGGCATCCTTCTAATGGCTTCAATCCGGGACATTACAGCTAGGGTAAAAATGGAAACAGAGTTGGCAGAAAGCAACAAGCGAAATAGCATTTTCATTCAACAGGCGCCCAATGCCATTGCCATGTTTGATAAGGAAATGCGTTACATGGCAGCCTCCCAAAAATGGATTGAAGATTATGGATTAAAGGACAGGGAAATTGTGGGTCATTCTCACTATGTAATTTTTCCCGAAATTGGAGACGAGTGGAAACAAAAGCATCAACGCTGCTTAAAGGGAGAAATTAACCAATGCGATGAAGCTCCTTTTGAACGAGCAGATGGCTCCACACAATGGCTTACATGGGATGTGCGCCCATGGTATGTATCAGAAGACCATATTGGCGGACTGCTTATGTATACCGCAGACATTACGGCTATAAAAGAAAAAGAACAGGAAAAACAGCGGATAGAAGAAATACTAGAAACCACAAATACCATCGCTAGGATTGGTACCTGGGAAATGAATTTAAGACAAGAAAAATTACTATGGAGTAGCATAACAAGGGAGATCCATGAAGTGCAGGAGGACTTTGTACCCGACTTGGCAACCGGCATTAACTTTTATAAGGAAGGGAAAACCCGTGACTTAATATCTAAAGCGGTATCAGAGGCAATAGAAAAAGGTACTCCCTTTGATTTAGAACTTGAGCTAGTGACTGCCAAAGGCAATCCTGTATGGGTACGTTCCATAGGCCAGGCCGCCTTTGTCAACGGGAAATGCCAACGTGTCTACGGCATCTTTCAAGACATCAGTTCAATCAAAAATGCCGAAATCAATTTAAACCGCGCCAATGAGGAATTGAAGGTAATCCTCAATTCTGAATCAGTCTCCATCATCGGTACTGATACAGCTGGTTTGATCACCCATTTTAACAAGGGCGCAGCCAAAATGCTTCAGTATTCTTCATCAGAAATGATTGGAAAGCAGTCTCCAGCAACCATTCATGTCCATGAAGAAGTAGTAAATATTGGAGCCAAATTATCTGCTCAACTGGGTCACCCTATAAGTGGATTTGATATTTTTGCAGCCTGTGCTAAAAATAAAGCCTTCAACACACTTGAGTGGACCTACGTCAGAAAAGATGGCTCAAAGCTCATCGTCCTTCTGGTAATCACTCCGCTAAAGGATGCTCATGGCGGAACGTATGGTTATTTAGGAATGGCTACAGATATAAGTGAACGTGTTGAAAATCAGCAAAAACTAAAGGAGGCCAAGGAAAATCTGGAAATATTGGCAGAAAAGCTTACCTCTCAGAATACGCAACTCGCCAACTTTGCCCATATCGCCTCTCATAATTTACGGGCACCAGCGAGCAATTTGAATGCCCTCCTACAACATTACAATTCCAGTGATGATCCAGAATTGAAAGATGCCATCATCGGCAATTTTGAAACCGTAAGCAATCACTTGTCTAGCACACTTGACACCTTGGTGGATACACTAAAGATTCAAGACGAAGGTTCCAAAAACATGGAAATTTTGTATTTTGAAGAAATTTTAGCCAAAACCAAAGAAATATTAGTTGCCCATATAAGGGAATCGGAGGTTCAAATAATTGCTGACTTTTCTAAAGCACCTAAAATTACCTTCAATAAAATATTTTTAGAAAGTGTATTTTTAAACCTTGTTGGCAACGCTATTAAGTATCGGTCTCCAGACAGAAAACCAATTATTGAATTGAAGACGGAGTACAGTTATAATCGAATAATACTAACAATTGCTGACAATGGATTAGGAATAGACTTAAAACAACACGGCAAAAATCTATTTGGGCTAAACAAAACCTTTCACAAGCATCCTGAGGCTAAAGGAATTGGCCTATTCCTTACAAAAAATCACATTGAAGCAATGGGAGGAGCCATCACTGTAAGAAGTGAAGTTGGTAAAGGCACCACTTTTATTGTCAAATTCTAAGACTTCGACTCGGATCAGACACCGGATTTAGATATGTCAATGGAATATGCCCATGCCGATGGTCAATTTCTTCCTCCCTATATGCATTTGGATGAATTGAATAAGGATTGGGAAGCGGTGAAGGGTTTGATGCCTTTACTTAGAGATTTGCAACAAGTGGAAAGCAACCTGAATGACACCGTAATGATGGCAGGATCTGAAGCCTATGTGGGAGCGCTTAGCTACTACAACTCCGTGAAATATGGTGCCAAAGTAAATGTAGCGGATGCCAAAGTGATCCATGAAGACCTCAAACAGCGCTTTTTAAGAGCCAAATATGGTCCAACCGATGAAACAAATAACTAAACATTAAAATATGCTTGCGTCACCCAAAACAAATTGAGGGGTACAGTCAATAACTATTGAGCTGTACCCTGTTTTTTTGGACCTGACTTTTTATTCCTGTTGCTTTATATCCTTATTTCGCCTATCCAAATAGCCAATATTGTATAATAATGGTCGAATTGTGTAGTTCTACCAATGAATTTTGTCCCTTTTTGGTCGAATTGCCGAGCTCTGAAGTCGAATGAGCTGCCAAAAAGGCGGAATTTTCCGGATAAAACATTGAAAACCCCACCTCAAAGCTCGAATTTTGAAGCTTATAACTGCAATGAGTACCCTCGAAGGTACCCTTCTCTACTTTGGGATACCAATTTTCTCACCCATACCCTTAAATTTCCGGCAATTATGTCCTATTTTCGACGTTTAGACCAGACTGATGTCCCTTTTTGGTCGAATTTTCGATGTTTTAGGTCGAAAATTTGAGTTCAAAGGTGGAAAATTCGAGCTAAAAGGTCCAATGTTGTCAGTTTTGGGCACCTACCCCCTATTTCTTGTCAGAAATTGGCGTTACGAAGGTATAAGGGTAGGTTCCGAGGTGCCTTATAAGCCTCTGAGGCACTCAACAAAACCTACCCAATTCGCAAACTAGGACTTCAACGGAATCTTGTGTCCAATTCCGATCGAGCGAGCCTACCTTGAATCAAAACCTTAATTGTATAACCTTTGCTAATTTATTATGCACTAGGTTTTGGAAATGATTTCACTGGCTGTTTCTAAAAATACTTCACAGGTATAAGATTAGTTGCCTATGTAATCAACTGTCTTATTATAATTGTAATATACCATAGAAAGATTCGCAGGGGCTTCCGAATAGGGAAGAATCAAACATTTAATATTTATGGGATATTAGCCGTTGGTTGATACATTTTCATCCTTTACATACTCCAAAATATCACTTGGCTGACAGTCCAATGCTTTACAAATAGCTTCTAAGGTACTAAAACGAATAGCTTTCGCCTTACCTGTCTTTAAGATAGAAAGGTTAGATAAGGTTAGATTAACCCTTTCAGAAAGTTCATTGAGAGAAACTTTACGCTTGGCCATTATCACATCTAAATTTACAATAATTGGCATAGCTTAAATTGTCAAGTCATTTTCGGATTTCATATCAATGGCATTTTGCAATAGTTTTTGAAATATTGCCGCTGTGGTAGCAATGACTATTGCTGCAAAAGTAGTTACAATGCATATGGCGAGAAAGCCCGCTGGGTCGTCCTCTATATTATGAGATATTCTTATGAATAAACCTGCTGCTACAATTAATGCACTTATTGCAATGGCACAATGCTTAATACGCTTTAAAGCATTAACAGCGTTTGATGAAAACACATTATTTTGTCCGATGTATCCTAGTAATCTGAAAGCCTGGTAAAGTGCAATAAAAAAGAGGATTGATACAGCATATCCATACAAAATGAACGAGTCAAAATATATGTTAAACAAATCTAAATTAGTGGCTCTTCCTTCGGTTAAGGGAAACCAAATCAAAATGGCAAGTGCCACAATTCCGATAAGCAATAGGACTGCCTTAAGGAATATTATTGAATATTTATTCATAATGAGTTTACGAAATTTAATTATTATCAACAAAAGTAATAAATATTTATTGATAAACAATAATTATTTATTGCAAAGATGAAATATCAAAAACTCCAACTGGTCTAAGCTTAGCGAAGCGTAACTTAGACCTAATATTCTGAAAGTTTCCAACTTTCATTTAATAACCTAGTAACCCTCACAAACAAATTGATAAATTCAACCCCCTCAATAGTAATGGCTTCAGCCCATTTATTAAAAGACAATGTCATTTCACCCGGCTTTAGCCAAAATTTAGAGCGCAAATAGAACGCTTTTAAATTATGGGGAACCTTGGGTTAGGCTTCAAAATTATTTAATGTCTTCGCGTAAAACATTGGGCTGAAGCCCTCAGACGACATCTACCAATTTAATCCCCCAGCTGAAGCAGGGGACTATTGAGTTACGGGAATCGATTCGATAGGAATGGAATACATTAGGCCTTTTCGAGTTTATATTATAAATGAAAACACATCAATGGCCATTTATAATAGCGTTGTGAAATTTTTATATTCAGATTAAAATCTATAACCTACACCTATTGCACGACGATTAATGATATTGTGGTCTGTTTTATCAGCATTAAATAAATTTCCTCCCATTCCAAATAAAGCCTCAAATGAAATTCTATTTTTGATTACCCATTTGTACCCAACACTTAAACCAAGTGATAAATCTATTACATCAGGGCCTTCATTAACAGTTAAACCACCATTATTATCAGTTAATTGTTTACCATCAATTGAACCTAAAGTAGCAAATCCTTCAGTAAAAAAACCTGATGCATAATGTTTACCAAAGTATCTCCTATAAAAAGGAGATATTTGATAATTTACATCCTCATCGAACTTTTGGTTAAAAGAATACAATCCAATTATTCCCCATGATGACGCGCTATTTAAATTTCTTTCGTAAGTTCCTTCAAATAGTCCAAGAACTGTGAAATAGACATTAATTTTGAGTTCATTTTTCCTTTCCAAAAGTTTAGGAATTGTTCCGCTTTGACTTTGCCCTTTAACAACAATAATTGAAAATAGCATCACCATTATTAAAAAATTTTTCTTCATGAATTGCAAGTTGGAATCGTTCTTATAAGACTTAAATTTAAATATCCATTAACAATAAATCCTACTAAATTAAAAGTTTTGTATACCTTAACCCATACTTTATAAGCCAAATTGCCAACACAATCTCTTGTAATAATAGAGGAATTGTCATAACTATATACTCAATGGAAATGACATCAATTAGTTGAAATAAAATTAAAAAGCTTGCCACTATTATTACTACATTTCCTGCTAGGCCCCATATTGACAACCATATAGGTGTATTTTTTTCTTTATAAAGTATACTGTAAAACAGAAGGTTTCCTAACCCTGTCGCTACTATTACCCCTAAATGATTAATTAAATCTCTAAAAACCTTTAATATTTCGCCAACTGTTTCAAAAAAAATTAAATTACTATTGATTCCCAATGAGTATTTTTCACTTAAAAAGATAAATGCTGGTAATAATATAATCCCTAATAACTGAAAAGCTCCAGCCATAAATCGAAACCCAACAAACCCAATAGAAAGAACCCTATTGCTTTGGTTTATTAGGGGATACATCAGTAATGAGAAACCTATATATATTGGAATTAGAAGAAACTGAAAAAATGCTGCAATTAAAACCTTGGTTTTATTTATATATACAATTTCAAGATAATTTTCACTTTCGACAGCAGGAGTAACACTTAAAATACCTGCAATTATTCCAATAAAGATTAGAGTTCCTGCTAATTTTGAAATTTGTTTACTTTCCATATACTACAAAAGTAGATGGATGCAATTTTTATTTCATTGACTAAAGTTAAGAAATTACTTTTTTATCAAATATTCTCTTTCTTATTCTGCTCAACGATTCTGGTTTTACACCTAAATAACTAGCAATCTGATGTTGAGGAGCACGCTGAATTAATTCTGGTCTCGTTTTCAACATATTTAGGTATCTTTCCTCTGGATTAGATGTTTTAAATTTGGCAAAGGAGTCTTGATTTTTAGCCATTATTATTTCAGCAATTACTCTGGATAAAGATTCTAATTGTGGGTATTTTTGAAATGTTTCTTCTTCCAATTTAGGATTACCTACACTGACGATGACATCTTCGATACATTCCAAATAATAATTTGACGGCGTAGATTTCCCGTAGTTAGATGGTGTAACTACCTGTTCTTCTGTATAAAATTCAACAGTCTTTTCTTCACCCTTTTCAATTATATAGCTTCTTACACAACCTTTTAGCAAAAAATAACATTCAGTTGAAACATCTCCTTCACTAAGTAGCATTGTCCCTTTATTAAAGCTTTTAATAAAAGTATTTTCAGTAATTGCATTTTCTAACTCATTAGTGATTTTAGTATATTTTGAAAGGTACTTTAATATTTCTTTTTTCACGATTAAATAGGTTTTTGCAACAATTCTATTCCCATATATTAGCATAGGAGTTGCGTATATCCATACAATTCAGCACGCTCCTTAGCTTAAATTCCTTCGTCAAATTAAGCATTTCGGAAGAAAATAATCCTCGAACAAACAAAAAATTTTGCCTACATAGTACAGCTTAAGTTGGGGGCTATTAATATTCCAAATCAATTCCATTGGAAATATTCATACATTTTAAATTGTCAGGTATATTCTTGAATTATTTGATGAATCCTTCTCAATAGAAATGGGCTGAAGTCCATTTATTAATGGGCATCATTACATCCCGGTTTTAGCAGAGATTTTGGAGCGCAAATTGAACGCCTTATAATTATGGGGAACCTTTGGTTATGCTGCTAAATTATTTAATGACTCTCCGGGAGTATCTTTGGGCTAAAGCCCCGAAAACATGCAAATACCTTTTGACCCCCAGCTGAAGCTGAGGGCTATTGAGTTACGGGGATCGATTCGATCGGAAATGGAATACATAAGGCCATTTTCGGGCTATCCCACAACTTGTCTAAGTTTAGCGAAGCGTAACTTAGACCTATAATAATGAAAGTTTCCAACTTTCATTTAATAGCCCAGCATTCCCCCCACACAAATTGATTAAATAAACAAATTCAATACGAATGGGCTTCGGTCCATTTACCAAAGTAAATACCATTTTACCCGGCTTTAGCAAAATATAAGAGAGAAAATGGGTCATTTATATCCATACTTTTGCCCAAATATCGGGTATGTCAACATAAGACTTCGACTCCGCTCAGGCACCAGACTTCGACTCCGCTGGCTTCGACAGGCTCAGCCACTGGAGTTAGTTGGGAAAAGCCATCCATAAAACCTAGGCAGAAGAGATTCCCTATAAATTTTAATTATGAGAATTTATTTATAATTTGCATCATTGTTGCACATGAAACTAAATTGCATATATGGAAGCGATTGAAATTTTAAACTACCATAAGTTAAAAAGAACAAGCTGTCGAGAAGGAATCCTTGAGGTGATGATGGGCTCAAAACAGGCTTTATCTGAAAGCGAGATCAGGGAAAACTTTAGTGGAAGTTATGACCGAACCACCTTTTACAGGTCATTTAAAACGCTTGAAGCCAATAGAATAATTCATAAAATAGTAATTGACAACCTATTTGTCAAATACGCTTTAGGAAATGCCTTAAATCCCAAGAAAATGCATGCCCATTTCTATTGCAATGATTGCAACGCAGTAGAATGTCTAAATAATACACCCATAAATACTCATCCATTACCCAAGGGGTACACCTGCTCCGACACTGAATTAATTATCAAAGGTTTATGCGCCAAATGCAACCAGTAAAATGAAGAAAATTTTAATTCTAATGTTGGCCTTGAACTCGATTATTGGTCATGCATTCAGTCAATCAAATCAGGAATTGAAAGGAACCGTCACCAATGAGAAAAACAAACCATTAAAGGGAGCCCTTATTAAACTTGTTCAGCTGAATAAAGGTGCCATAACCGACGTAAATGGGGAGTTTATAATTTTAGGCCTTCAAAAAGGCCATTTTGACATTAACATTAGTTTTCTGGGTTATGAAAGCCTTACAAAAAGTGTATCCCTGCCCACAAACAGCCCAATTAAGTTCATTTTAAGTAAAATACCCATAAGCCTTGATGAGGTCACCGTCACTGATAATTATGCAGAAAACAGGAAAAAAGAAGAATCCTTGGCCATTGAAATTGTAAATGAAGACTATCTTAAACAAAACCTTGGTGGAAGCCTGATGAAATCCCTTGAAAGGTTACCTGGGATTTCTACCATTGATATCGGATCCGGCCAGTCAAAACCTGTAATCAGGGGACTGGGCTTTAACCGAGTGGTGGTGGTGGAAAACAATATTAAACATGAAGCACAGCAATGGGGAGCAGATCACGGTCTTGAAATCGACCAGTATGCTGTAGACAATGTTGAGATTATAAAGGGACCTGCTTCTCTTATGTATGGCTCTGATGCCATAGGTGGTGTCATTGACATGAAAAATAAAAAACTGCCGGAGAAAGATTCTTTTGGCGGCACCATCGATATTTCTGGGAAAACGAACAATGATTTTATAGGCACGTCTGTTTCTGTGGCTGGAAGAAAGGAATGGTTTTTTGCCTCAATCACTGCGACCCTGCTGGACTATGGGGACTTTAAAGTGCCTACTGACAGTGTAGACATTTACAATTACCGCGCTGCATTGCACAATAATTATTTAAGAAATACGGCAGGGAAAGAGCAAAATTTTCACCTTTCATTCGGACTCGTTAAAGATAAGGTCCAAAGCAGGTTTTATCTCAGCAATGTGAACAGCAAAAGTGGTTTTTTTGCCAATGCTCATGGATTAGAACCAAGGAATGTAGACACAGATGTACATGACCACTCAAACAGAGATATCCATTATCCCTACCAAAAAGTAAATCACTTTAAAGTGATCAATACCACAACCTTGTGGCAAGAAAAATCCAGGCTTGAAATAGACCTTGGTTACCAGCGAAACCATAGAGAAGAGTGGAGCCAATATGTACAACATGGCTATATGCCAGCCATTTTTCCCGACACATTGGATTTTAACATGGACCTGGAGCGTAAATTTATTAAAGACATCTATGCTGCAAATGTCAAATTTTTCTATCAAGCCACAGGTAAAACGCAACTAAATTCCGGGATCAACAGTGAATTTAAAGATAATAAAATTAACGGCCGAGGGTTTATTATCCCGGCCTACAATCAAGTTAATATTGGCGCTTTTGTTTTTGCCCGCCATGAACTTTCGCAAACCAAACAATTTCAGGCAGGTATAAGGTTTGATGTTGGAAGAATAAAAACCTCCTCCTATTTGGACTGGTTCCCTTCACCAATTGATAATTCAGATGACCTTGAAGGTAAATTCCTCCAAAGAGCTGCATCTTTAAACCGCACATTCTCCAATTTCACTTGGTCTTTAGGCTATAATTTAAACCCCGGAAAATGGAATTATAAAGTGAATGTGGGGAAGAGTTTCCGCATGCCCATTCCTAAAGAACTTGCCGCAAACGGTGTAAATTATCATCGCTTTAGTTATGAGGTAGGTAATCCTGATTTATCTCCAGAAATAGCTTATCAGCTAGATTTAGGAATAGCATTTAGCTCGGCGAGATTTGCCGCAGGCGCTTCTCCATTTTTAAATTACTTTTCAAACTACATCTACTTAAATCCAACATCTGGACACGACCGCCTATATGGGAATGGTAATCAGATATTTCTTTATACCCAAAGCCAGGTATTGAGATATGGAGGAGAATTTCATACCCATTATGAACTACTGAATTGGCTCCAGTTGGGCATCATAGGGGAGTATGTCTATTCGAGGCAGTTGTCTGGAGAGAAAAAAGGCTATACACTCCCATTTTCTCCACCAGCATCTGCAATTATTAATCTCAAATACCATGAGGAAACATTGGGAGGTTTAGTGAACCCCTATCTATCTGTGGATTACCGAATCACTGCTGCACAAAACAACATCGTTCCTCCCGAGGTAATTACAAAAGGATATCAGGTTTTCAACGTAGGCATGGGGGGAGAAGTAAACCTTTACAAACAAAAAGTCAATCTTTCCTTTCAGGTACAAAATCTCCTGAATAAGAAATATTTTAACCATACCAGTTATTACCGACTGATAAATGTCCCTGAACCTGGAAGAAACTTTATTGTCAATATGAACATACCCTTTTACTCAAATAAACCGCTATAAACGAAAATTTAAGCCATGAAAAAATTTAAATTATTCACCCGAAACTTCGCACAGATCAAAATGAAAACATTGAAATACATTGGCTTGTTAGCCCTGGTTTTTATTTTCTCAGTTTCTTGTGACCCGACAGAGGAAACAGATACCGAAAAACCATTAATAGACCTTTCCATAGATGATGCTTTCCCCAATAGTTGCGCCATAATGTACTTTGACGAACCTTTCAATTTTAAGGCCTATTTTTCCGATAATTTTGCTTTAGGGTCGTATAGTATTGACATACACAATAATTTTGATCACCACTCTCATAGTACCGAAGAAGATGACTGCACTCTTGATGACAAGAAAACTGCTACACACCCTTTTGTATTTATAAATGATTATGAAATTCCTGAAAACTCGTCTTCCTATGAGACAGACCTTACAATGACCATACCTTCGGCCGATGAATCTGGATTATTTCAGGAAGGGGATTACCATTTTTATATCAGCTTAACAGACAAAGAGGGCTGGTCAACTCAAAAGGGCTTAAGCGTAAAAATATTACACAAATAAGATTTGCCATTAGATTAATTAATATGCTTTTTTAAAGGAAAGTGGAGGCAACAGCTTATCCCCTTTCCTTTCTACGACTTTGTTTCAGATTATGCATTCCCCTACTATTTAGTCCTATTATCATTCTGAAAAAGCCAATTTGTTTCCTTTTTCGAATAAACACTGTAGGTGCAAAAATCATGCTTTCAAACAGTCTGATTTTCTAAGATTTATTGGGATTTCTGACTGGAAAACCCGCTGCCCAAGATGTTGAAAAATTCCTTTCTATAGGCTTTGGTTTTAAAACATCCACCAAATTCTACTGTAGTTGTAAAACTGTCTTTATCCTTAATACCCCTGGAGGAAACGCAAAGGTGTTTCCCACAAATCACCACAATCACATCTTCAGTCTCTAAAATCTCTTGCAACTCTTTAAGCAGTTGTAAAGAAAGCCTTTCCTGAACTTGTGGTCTATGGGAAAAATAATCAACCAACCTGTTGATCTTAGAAAGGCCGATAACCTTTTGTTTTGGGACATAAGCAATATGGGCGTGACCTGTAATGGGCAAAAAATGATGCTCGCATGAAGAATCAATGTTGATATTTTGTTCAACAAGCATTTTAGAATAGCCATATTTATTTGGAAAAACAGACATTTTGGGCTTGTTCGCGGGATTCAAACCATAAAAAAGCTCCTTAACATACATTTTAGCAAACCTGTAGGGTGTCCATGATAAGCTTTCATCTGTCAAGTCCAATCCTAGCTCAGCCATGATTTCTCCGAAATGCTGTGCAATATTCTTAATTTTTTCCTCGTCAGATTTATCAAAGGCATCACTTCGAAGGGGAGTCTCTGAATTGGTCATTACGTGATCATCCCCGATTATATCAAATTTTTCATTATCCATTTTTATGACAACATTTATCGGTTTCACATTTACAATATTTCAGGTTATACACATGCAAAAGTGCAAGTAGCATCGCCGAAACATAGATCATAATTTCAGGGATTAGGTACCAATTATTCTTTTCAATGAGGAGCAATGAAAAAAGCAATAACCAGCTACACCACAAAGCAGGCTTCATGAATCTTCGAGAGGTATTTAGGGAAGAACGGCTTACAGCAAGAAATGAAACAAATAGAAACAAATAGTCAAGTTTATTCCAATAGTCTGCCACCCCTAGGCAATTCTCTGTAGGACAGTTCAACAAGACAAACACCAATGGTGTAGCCATGCAGTGGACTAGGCACAAGCCACCTGCCAGGACCCCGAAGGTGTCTGAGTTTTTTAAGGATAGGTTCATTTGATAATCACTTTATGCAACACTATTGCAAATATACAAAAACACTACCTTATTGCAACACTATTGCATAAATAAATATAATAGGAATGGGCTTCAACCCATTTACCAAGGTCCATATCATTTCATCCGGCTTCAGCCAAAAACAAATTGTCACAAAACCGAAGCATAATAATTAACTCTTTAAAAACCAACTATTTTTTTTGGCACAATATGTTGTGTGACTAAAATTCTAATCGTAATATTGCAATGAGATATTATATCAATGGGTTTAACAAAATCAGATTTATTTACTTCGGAACAAAATGACTTGGCACTAGTGGCGAAGGCATTTGCTCATCCTGCCCGGGTAGCAATCATTCATTTCTTGCTAAAAACAAATGCCTGCGTCAATGGAGACTTGGTACAGGAACTCGGACTGGCTCAACCTACTGTTAGTCAACACCTCAGAGAACTGAAAGATATTGGCATTATTCAGGGAACTATTGAAGGACCAAGAGTGAGTTATTGCATCAATCCTGTGAAATGGAATGAAATCAAGATTATGTTTAACGACACCTTCGACCAGTTTAAAGACCCATTATTAGGGAGTTGTTGTTAAAAAAAATTTACTCGTCATATCGTTATATTGCAATGATATAATGAGCCTTTGAATAGAAAGTACAATAAAATTTAAGGAAGTTTTAAAGAATTAGAAATCAACACCATCCAACCAAACCAATGAAGATGCAAATCTAACTTTTATTTGCACTCACAATAGCCGAAGAAGTCACATGAGTCAGATTTGGGCAAGCACCGCTGCCAATTACTATGGTGTAGCGGATGGAGTAAATACTTTCTCTGGGGGAACTGAAGCCACAGCTTTTAATTCAAGAGCAGTTGCAGCCATGGAACGAGCGGGTTTTAAAGTAAACAATCCAGGCGGAGACAATCCTCGCTATCAGGTGACATTTGCCGATAATGGTACTTCTTTGGAATGTTATTCTAAAATATACGACGATCCAGCCAATGCCAACGAGAATTTTGCAGCAGTGATGACCTGCTCAGAGGCGGATAAAAATTGTCCTTTTATTCCAGGAGCCTCTTTAAGGGTACCTATCCCTTATGAAGACCCGAAGATTGCAGATGATACAGAACAAGAAGCTTCCAAATATGACGAAAGGTGCATGCAGATAGCAACTGAAATGTTTTATCTCATGTCACAAGTCAACGCTTAAAAGTAAATCCGAATGAAAAAATCTCTGATACTTTTACTGCTTTTGCTTACAGGTACCCAAGTGCATGCTCAATCTGTCTTTGATCAATTGAATGGATGGGTTTGGAAAGATTATTCGTTCACTATTTTTGGCATTGAATCGTACCATGAAGTCACTTTTTGTGTCATTGATTTCACCCTATCAGGCTGCTCATCAGCAAGATTATTTTGCTCTCCTCCATCCCCTATTATATGGTACAATTCAGGCCTTCCCCCGTCATAATCGCACAAAAGTTTCCATTCTCCTTCACGTACTGCCAAGTCAGGGAGGTTCTCGAATCCATAATAATTTTTCCTATCTGGTGGCCGGCTATAGAAGATCGGAGATTTACGGGATAGATTGGATTCCCCAAGGATAGTTCCTATTAAGTTTTCACCATCCGAAACCTCATTTTCAGAAGCTTTTGCTCCAGCAAACTCAAGTAAAGAAGGTTTTAAATCAATGGCAGAAAAAACCGATTCACCGTTTCGTTTTCCTTTTGATGCTTCATTTACAAAAGTGGAGCCCCACACGATTAAAGAAGAACGAATACCGCCTTCATACAAATGGGTTTTATAACCTTTCAAGTCTCCGGCACTTCCAGCCCCAAGTTCCGGACCATTGTCAGAACAAAATAAGATTAAAGTATTGTCTCGCAAGGCTTCATCGTTCTGGATATAATTGAATAGTTTACCAAACTGCTTATCCATTTGTTCCAAAACAGCATGGTACAAATCTCTTTTACTGGCTTCTTTGGTAAGGTTATACTCTTTAAATGAAGGCCAAAATGGACTGTGTACATCATCTGGCCAGACATTAACATAAAATGGTTTTTCTTCATTCTGCGCTTTATCCATAAAGTCTATTGCGGCATCAATAAATCCAGTGGTGATTTCAGACCGTTGCATCCAAGTAACAGGTTCGCCTAGTATTTCAGCCTGTTCCCAAATTTTCCCAACTTTCCCTGTTTCATCCATGGTAAGAGGGAGCAACTTTGCTCCCAATCCTTCAAAATTGGTTAAGGATTCGTCAAAACCATATTCTGTGATGGCCGGAGCTTCATTGACATCCCTTTGTCCTCCCATGTGCCATTTCCCAAAATGGCCGGTGGCATAGCCTACCTTTTTTAGTCCTCTAGCCAGCATCGGCGCTGCGGGATCCAGCCAGTTTGCAATTCCTCGCTCAGCATTGACTTCCCTATAGGCCAAATAGGAGGTAATGTTCCATCTTTGGGGATAAGTACCTGTAGAAATGGCTACCCGTGAGGGCGAACAAATTGGTGAATTCACATAAAATTGATCGAAACGAATTCCTTCTGAAGCCAGTTTATCGATATTAGGCGTTTGGGCATCCAAATTTCCGAAACTAGACAAATCCCCATAACCCATATCATCGATAAATATTAAAATGATATTTGGTTTTTTGTCCGTTTTAGGTGTGGCGCATCCACAAAAAAGTGTCAGAATAAAAATGGCTATCTGATTGGGTGTTTTTTTCATTTGTGTTCTATTCAAATTACTAAAGTAGGTTCTATGTGCATAGCCTCATTGTAGTAAATATGTAAGATAGGGGTCAAATTTATGGCAATAATTCTCACATTTCAAATTAAGGATTCCGGTTGAAAAAAATAGTAGAGAACGCAAATTATTTTTTAAAACCTCCTCAATAGGAATGGGCTTCAGCCCATTTACAAAAGACGAAATAATTTATCACGGCTTTAGCCAAATTCTGGACAGGAAATGGACGATTAATTAAATTTACCAACAACCTACCTTTAGGGACTAATTGTTCTTTTTAACCTTTTAAGGTGAATGTTTGGGCTAAAGCCCCGTAAATTAACACCTATATATTTACCCCCAGCTGAAGCTGGGGGCTATTGAAAATGCGGAATCATCATGATTGAAAAAAATAAATGATTTGCAATTGTCAGGAAATTTCGGAATTATTTAACGAAACCATCTCAATAGGAATGGGCTTCAGCCCATTTACAAAAGACGAAATAATTTATCACGGCTTTAGCCAAAATTAATCTGGATCAAGGGAAAAACTAACCTACCAACTTAAATTACAGCATTTTATAAATTTATTTCACTTAAAGAAGACATGAAAATTATTAAGAAATCATTAAATTAGACCTTGAACCAATAAGAATTACTCATGTCTTTTGTTAAGGTTTATATTCATTTTGTTTGGAGTACTAAAAACCGAGTTCCATTTTTAAGTTCCAAAGAATTGAGAACTAAGGTATGGACCCACATAAAAGAAAACGCTAATAAGAAAGGGGTTTTTATCGATCACATAAATGGATATTCAGAACATTGTCATTGTTTGGTTTCTCTTGGAGTCGATCAAACCATTCAAAAAGTAGTGCAATTGATAAAAGGAGAATCTTCTTTTTGGATCAACAAAAACAAACTTACCCTAGAAAAATTTGAATGGCAGGATGAATATTTAGCTGCATCTATTTCAGAATCCGGGGTAATAAAAGTCAGAGATTACATTAGAAACCAAGAAATGCATCATAAAGACAAAACTTTTGAGGAAGAATATTTAGCGTTTATTAAAAAATATAATTTTGAGGAAATGAAGGATTGAGGTTGGGCTAAAGCCCTAAACATGATATTCTATTATAATCCCCCAGCTGAAGCTGGGGGCTATTGAAAATGCGGAATCATCACGATTGAAAAAAATAAATGTTTTGCTAATTGTCAGGAAATTTCAGAATTATTTAACGAAACCATCTCAATAGGAATGGGCTGAAGCCCATTTATAAAAGACGAAATAATTTATCACGGCTTTAGCCAAATTCTGGACAGGGGTTGGCCGATTAATTAAATATACCATTAACCTACCTTTAGGGCCTAAAGTTGCTTCCTATTGGAACTGAAAAGGATAAACCTTATATTTATTCACATAGTAACAAGTGGAGATTTGGATTTCGGTAGGACGGAATGCTAAAGAAAGCTTATCAATATAAAAACGTCAATTATTCATTTTAATCTTTTTTGTAATTGTCGAGGCCATCCTCTGCTTTATAAAAACTACCTTATGAAGATCAATAACCTAAAATCAAGGCCAGAAATCAGTAACAAACCCAAAGTTCAGAAGCATTATTCTCAATTTGAAGCATTGATAGAAGAACTCCGAAAAAATGAATTGCCTGAAAAAGTAATTGATTCTATCAATACCTCCATTGATGAAATAAACGCTGTTTCGGAAAAAGAATTACATAGCAAGACAAAAAAGCAACAGGCCAAAATTATTACCCTAATTGAAAAAGAACTAAAAATTGTCCCTAAAAACCACTATCGAAACACTTGGATGGCCGTCGGAATAGCAGCTTTTGGTATTCCTTTGGGAGCTGCTTTTGGGGCTAGTCTAGGAAACATGGGGTTTATAGGAATTGGTATCCCCATAGGTATGGCCATTGGGCTTGCTATAGGAACAGGCATGGATAAAAAGGCTTTTGAGGAAGGCCGCCAACTCGATTTAGAATTAAAGTTTTAATGCTATCCGAATGGGTTTTGCTCATTTTTTAATTCCTCCTTGAAACAAGCTAAACAAATTATTCTTAGCCACATGCACTTTGTTTGTTAGAAATTTTTAATTTATATTAACATTCTAAGCGCAACTCGTAATCACCTAAATTAAAATTTACATAAAGAATTTTTATACAGTACACATTTTTTTTAAAGTGGGAAGATTAATCGAATCAAAATTTAAAAAATAGGAAGTGTTCAATTAACGTAACCTTTTTGGTCTAATCCTACTTTTTAAATAAACCCGCAAAACTGAGTTGGCTTAAGTTTAATATGCATTTTTAAAGTGGACAATAATGCGTTTTTTGAAATTTTAATGTTTGAATAAATCATTTTCAAGGACAAATGCAATGTCCAGGTCATTTAAGACATTATGGCCTTTAAAGCGCAATTCATTGCATTTTCTATAATTTTTGGCGCAAGAATTTGAAAAGATGAGGGGATTGAATCGTGTAAAAATCCGAAAATTTTTTAAGGCACTTTTATATTCTAGAAGGATATTGGCGCGCCATTATTCCTTAAAAAGGATAAAATACCATGACTTTTCAATTATTTCAGACAATTGTTGGGGAAGGGAGTTAAATAAATTCCTAGACCTACCTAATTTAACACCGACAGTTGGGATTGGTATTGAAAAAGATTACTTGGATTTTATCGAAAATTTAAATAATGTAAACGCCCATGAGGTATTGGAATTAGACACAATTCATTGCGAGCAAATTACTGGGACAATATACCCTGTTGGACGTACTCCATATGCCAAAATTCATTTTCTACATTATCCAAGGTTTGATTTGGCCCAAAGGTTATTTCGAATACGACACAAAAATATTAACAGGAAAAGGGTTTTTTACAAAATAGATTTTGACTACTATTATTGTCGCACTCCTAAAGACATCCAAAGGTGGAATAAAATGAAATTACCCAATAGTGTGGCTTTTTATTCCGATGACACACTTAAATTTTATTCAGGTGAAATTCACAATGGCGTTTACATTAACAAGAAAAACATACCTGAAAACAATTATATTTTCGGTTATACGCAAAAATATTTTGACTATATTAAATGGCTTAATACAGGGATTCCCAGCAGTAATTTTAAATATCGCATGCTAAATTATATTTTATTAGATGACAGTACTAATCTCAGATTCATACATTTTACGAAATCTCTTTTAAAAGCTTTAACCTGGAAATCAAAAAATTAAAACCCTTTAGTAAACAATTTTATAATCTAACTAAAAATAACCCAATAAAAAGTGGCATCTAACAAATTGACTACAAGTATTTTTATTGCTCTCTTGTTTATTTCAATGAGTTCAATGGTTGTGGGAAAAACCATTAATAAACAAAAATTACCCACCCTTAAAGTCACAAGGGACAATATGGCTACTGTCGAGGCCTCGACCAACCATGGGAAATTCGCTTACCACCTGGACAATACAGGAAAGCTTGATGTTTCAGCTGCTTTACAGGCTATCTTCGATGAACTTGGTGCTTTAAAAGATGTCTCCGCAACCATTGCTTTTTTGCCAGGAGTCTATTTTCTGGATGCTCCGGTGGTTGTAAAACTGGCCAGTGTAAAACTAATTGGGCAGGCTCACGGAGGAATTGACGTACATGGTGCAAACATTGAAAGTGGTACAATATTCCGACTAGGTAAAAACACTGGTCCCAACTGTATCACCTTTGACTATGCGGGACGAAGCAAAGCCTTTCCCTCTGGAGAAACACCTTGGCCCAACCAAAACTTAAAAGTGGAATTGGAGAACCTTTCTTTTGTGGGTTATAACAATACCGGGGTGAATACTGCCGATGGCTATAGCCGATTCAGAAATGATGAACCCAATTTTAGAGGATTGAACTGGTATCCTGCTAAAGACAGGTACAAAGATGTGGCAGCAGAAGGACAACGGGCAATTGTATTGCCAAAGGCTCCTAAAGGAGAAGGGGTGGCAAAATGTGAGCTACTTAGGGTTACAGGCTGCTATTTTACTGAATTATATGTAGCCATTGACATTGCGGATTGCGACGTTAGTTATATTAATAAAAACTGGTTTGGACAATTGACCTACGGGATCCTATTGCATGGCAATGGCCAGGGAATGATGGCCAGTGACAATTTGTTTGCTGACTTAGAAACAGCCTTTAAATTGAATAAACCGGTATTTTCTACCTTCCACAACAATACCTTTGCCTATATAAGCAAATGCTTTGAAATTGATGAAATCCAAAGTTCTACAATTACGGGAAACGCTGTTTACAACTGGAAAATCTCCACAGGTGCAGCAGCCTATGGCTCTTTTTGCCATGTCAAAAGCTCCATGAATTTAAATGTCTCAGGAAACAGCATTGCCCAATACCTCGATAGCAGAAAGCGAAGCAAAACAATAGACTCAGAACCCAATGGACAATCTTTTATTCAGTTCGACAATGCAAAACAACTTATGTTTTCTAACAATATTGTCCATACCCTTATTAGTCAGACGGTTGTTCGCTTACACAATGCCAGTAACTGTGTGATTGTGGACAATATTATCACCTTTGCAGAGGGTGGCAATGCCGTGGCTGAAACGGGAGGCTCCAAAGACAACCTTTACCGGCCAATAGATCCAAAAAACTCAGCTCCATTTGACAAGTACAAATATTAACTTGTAACCGATAAGATTTTGTCAGCATTGTTGCAGAAAAAAAGCAACAATACCGCCAAAATCATGGTATGCCCATTGTTTTCCCAGGGGCTGACACCCCTGGCTATGATATTTCGCCCCGTATTCTAAGATTAAAGCAAGTAGAATAGTACAATTTTTAATTTTTAG
>NZ_CAXBPD010000005.1:0-351370 GCF_963977555.1 uncultured Cyclobacterium sp.
CCGCCAAAATCGATTGGCGTTTTTTTCACTAATCCAGTGGCTGAAGCCACTGGCTACAAAAATATCACCCCTGCCGGGATTTTAGTTGGCGTAAAGGTTAATGTGTGGTTTCAGTAGAGACCAGTTCCGTTGTGATTTTGTCAGAATTGTTGCGGAAAAATGACAATAATGCCGCCAAAATCCATTCACGTTTGGGCTTTCGGTTTCCGTGGGTTGACACCACACGGTTATTATTGTTGAAGCCCTGTAGGCTTCTCTGGGTGTGATAATATAAAGGCGATACTTTTACTATAAGCCTAAACACGAGTCCACTGCCTGAAACCCGTGACTGTAATATTGTGTCTCCTCAGGGCTTGTGAAGAAGGAAACATTCTATGACAGCAGGATTTATGCAAAAAAAGAATTGATTAGAAGGAAAAAATTTGATTGAATTTCCTGTAGCAGAAGAAGAACAAAAAATTTACCTTGCAACCGGCAAGGTATAAGCGGAGAAAATTGAGATTTAAGACATTGAAATTTGAAAACTTTTGATGTAAAGTTTGCTAATTGTAATGTCAGACCTCCCTAATTATTGAAATAGACTTCCTAATCGGCTTAAACTTTTAAAACCTATGAAAGGAACTTAAAGCCTAAATGAAAATTGATTATAAAAACTTCAAAAAAATAATAAAACACTCAATAATGCGCTTTAGCAAATACGCCTAACTCTTTTTATACTCTTTTTACTGCACTTACAAGCCACAAAGGGGCAAACTTCTCAAAAGATCAAAGGTCAGCTCAAAACCATTTCAGAGGACAATATTTTTCTTTCTGAGGAATACTTCAATTGGGGAGGCTCCATTCTGAAAGGGGAAGACGGCATGTATCACCTGTTTTATTCCAGGTGGCCAAAATCCAGCCAATTTACCGGATGGTTGCTTTACTCAGAAATAGCCCATGCAGTTTCTACTAAGCCTAGTGGCCCGTGGAAATACAAGGAAACAGTACTAAAAGGACGAGGTAAAGGGCATTGGGATGCTATAACAGCCCATAACCCTAAAATCAAAAACTTTGGTGGCAAGTATTATTTGTACTATATCTCTACCAATATGGGAGAAAATGACAGCTATTCCGACAAAGAACTCCAAGAAACCAGTACAACCGGCTATACTCATCCCAACTGGAAAATCTTACGCCCAAACCAAAGAACTGGTGTTGCCGTGGCTGAAAGCCTTGACGGGCCATGGGAGCGATTTGACAAGCCGTTGATAGAGCCATCAGGTCCTATCAGCACACTAACGGTCAATCCTGCTATTGACCAGGGGAAGGATGGAAGGTATTACCTCATTGTTAAGGGGGACAAACCCAATGATGAAAATTTTGTCCGCAATCAAGCCATGGCCATAGGCGATAGTCCCACAGGGCCATTCACCATTCAAAAAAAGCCTGTAATCGATTATATGGATACTGAAGACATGTCTTTATGGTATGACCAAACCAGAGAAAAATACTATGGGATTTTTCATTCCCACACTTTTATAGGTTTGGTAAATTCTGAAGATGGAATTCACTGGGAAAAAGCTGAGGAATATGAAATCATGACCAAAGCCATCCCAACTCAGAAAGGAGAAGACATCAAGCCCGACAGAATGGAAAGGCCTTTTGTGTACCAAGAACAAGGAATAGTGAAGGTATTGGGACTGGCCTGCAAGTTGGGAAACGACTCCTTTATTGTAACCATTCCTGTAAAAGAAAATGCTCAATATTAAAATGTATTTATTAACATTATTTCGGTATAATTTACTTTCCTATATTGGTAAGACGGATCCATTGCATTCTATGAAATTTTAAATGTAGCCGGTACCCGCCAAGCCCAGTTCAATAGGCTAATGGTCAATAAGCAGGGGTTGCGTATTCATTTGGATTAACCCCATTCGTAACATTGAAGGCACAGTTAAACGCATTCTATACTTTTTATTCCAACCCAAATAGCTATTGAATAATGATTAAACTACCGGTAAAAAAGATTCTATTAGGCCTTCTACTTGTAATGTCCTTCAGTGTACTAGAAGGATCGGATATTCCTACAAAGAAAAAACAACCGAATATCGTGTTCTTCTTTGTAGGGGACATGGGCTGGCAAGACACTTCGGTGCCATTTTACAAAGAAGTGACTGCACTCAACCAAAGGTATCAAACGCCAAATATGGAGCGCTTGGCCAGAGAGGGAATGAAATTCACACAAGCTTATGCCAGTGCAGTCTGTACTCCCTCCAGGGTAAGTTTAATGACGGGGGTAAATGCTGCCAGACACAAGGTTACCAATTGGACCTTAATAAAAGATGAATCCCCTGACAGTGACCACAAAGTGATAAAGTCCCCCGATTGGAATCTAAACGGCCTGAGCCCAGTCCCAAATATTCCTCATACCTTCTTTCATTCAGAGAATTTACCACTGCTATTAAGTCAAAATGATTATAGGACCATTCACGTGGGAAAAGCACATTTTGGGGCCTTGGGTACTCCGGGAGAGGATCCTCTAAACTTGGGTTTTAACCTTAACATTGGTGGGAATGCGGCAGGTGGACCCGGGAGCTATCTGGGTATCCATAACTTTAGCGGCGCTTGGAAAGGTTCCGGCAACCCTTTATTGGATTTGCCCGGCCTGGAAGCTTACCATGGGGAAGCCATTTACCTGACTGAAGCACTGACCAGAGAAGGGCTAAAAGCAATTTCAAAGGCAGTTGAGGATGACAAGCCTTTTTACCTGTACCTATCACATTACGCCAATCACCCACCTAGGGAAAAGGATGAACGTTTTTACCAAAATTACATCAATCAGGGACTAAATGAATTGGACGCCACTTATGCATCAATGATTGAAGGCATGGATAAATCCTTGGGAGACATTATGAATCACCTGGATAAACTTGGCGTGGATGACAATACAATTGTCGTTTTTATGTCAGACAACGGGCCCCATCCGCAGGTACCTCAGAACCTACCCTTGAGAGGACATAAATTAGGTCCATATGAAGGAGGAATCCGAGTACCGCTTTTGGTCAAGTGGCCGGGGGTAACCCTTCCGGGGAAAGTTTCAGAGGATTGTATTATCATTGAGGATATTTTCCCAACCTTTTTGGAAATGGCAGGATTGAATAGCCTGATAAATAAAAGTATAGATGGTCAAAGCTTTGTTCCTCTTTTGAAAGGGGAGCCTTCTAAATCCGCAGACAGAACACTACTTTGGCACTTCCCAAACACCTATTTTAGCCCACCGTATAGTGTGGTTAGAAAAGGGGACTGGAAGCTGATCTACTACCATGTGGATCAAAAATTTGAATTGTTCAATTTAGAAGATGACATCAGTGAATCCACAGAACTAAGCAGTTCCAACAGGGATAAAACCAAAGAAATGGCCGTGTTGATGACAGAATTATTGAAAGAAACCAAAGCACAAATGCCAACATTAATTGCTACAGGACAATTGGTACCCTATCCTGATCAGGTATATAGCCTGCGTTAAGAAGATTTTGTCAGCATTGTTGCAGAAAAAAGGGCAACAATACCGCCAAAATTGATAAATGTTTAATTCAATAATCCGGTGGCTGAGGCCACCGACTATAATCATATCACCCCTGCCGGGGTTTTTGGTTTGTCATAAAAGCTGATGCGTAGATTTGGTATAGGGCTATAACGTTGTGATTTTGTCAGCATTGTTGCAAAAAAAAGGCAACAATACCGCCAAAATCTATGACGTTAATTTCCACAATCCAGTGGCTGATGCCACTGGCTACAAAAATATCAACCCTAAAGGGGTTTTCTGTTGGCGCAAGGATTAATACGTGTTTTCGGTAAGGACCAGTCCCGTTGTGATTAATATCCTTTTGTGTTTGGCAGCTCGTGCCCATTTTTTAGAAAGCCTTAAAGGTTAATTTATGATAGTAAGATTAAAATCAATCCTCTCAGAAGTAAAGGGTGTTTTATAATTGGTTAAAAAGCCCGAGCAGCACGAATATAAGTTTTGATGGACTTGCTACCAATTGCCTGATGTCCATTTTCGAAGCCATGGGCCCAAGCAGTATAGCCATTTTGCTCAGTAGAACTCCAGTAATAATCAGCTGCAAAACCACCATAACCATTTAGATGTAGATTAGTGTACATCAAATATAACTCAGCCCGTGATGGTAAAAACCACTCGGTGCCAAGGGCTCGACATACTTCTGTGGCGGTACCTTCCATATTATCGCATTTAATTTGCATCGTGTTAGCCATCCCATCACCTACTCTTGCTCCTTCTATTGTTTCTGCATTACTATCCATAGGATCGTTCTCAACGTTATTTAACCCCTCAAAATCTATTCGGTGACAACCCCATTCTGAAGCCTCGCTCTGATCTGTCTTAGCTGCTACCATTCCCGTTCCATCAGTGGTGTTTAGGTAGAAGATTAATCCCTCTTTATAAGTCTTTCCATATAGACTATCTAAGAGAATCCCCCCATCAATCAATTTTTTTGGTGTTTGGCCTCCATCCAATAATGTTTGAATTTGAGTCGGATCAAATGAATCACAACTTGACCCGAGAAAGCCAATTGGACAGTCACAAAAGCCTCCATTACAAATACCTCCATTTTGACAGGTAAGCTCAGCGCAAGCATCTTTTTCGAATAGACTACAAGAAGGTATGGATAGGGTACCTATAAACAAGAGAACCATTGGCATATAACTCAATACGCTACTTTTCATGTGTTTTTATTATTTTTGAAACTGCCTATTTTGCTTTTTATTTTCAGCAGTCTACATTCATCTGACCTTCACATTTACCGAAACTCCTCTTAGAATAAAATTCTTTCTCGTTTATAAAATTGTGTAGGGCATAGAGATTCGTACCTGGTGGATTTTACACGCTAAAACTAACTAAGAATTTATTAACATTTAGCACATAAAAGTAATTGTTTTTTAAAACAGGTAATTTATTTCAGACACCAAGCAATGTAAAATACAAGTATAAAATTAATCCGATGCCGAATAAACACGACTAAAAGTTAGAAGATTTTGTCAGCATTGTTGCAAAAAAAAGGGCAACAATACCGCCAAAATCGATTGATGTTTAATTCACTAAACCAGTGGCTGAAGCCACTGGCTACAAAAATATCACCCCTACCGGGGTTTCTGGTTTCGTAAAGGTTATTATTGGTATAATTAGAGAATGGAAACGTTTTAATTTTGTCAGCATTGATGCTGGAAATAGGCAACAATGCCGCCAAAATCCATTTACGTTTGGGCTTTCGGTTTCCGTGGGTTGACACCACGCGGTTATTATTGTTGAAGCCCTGTAGGCTTCTCTGGGTGTGATAATATAAAGGCGATACTTTTACTATAAGCCTAAACACGAGTCCACTGCCTGAAACCATTGACTGTAATATTGTGTCCCCTGAGGGCTTGTGAAGTAGGAAACATTCTATGACAGTATGATTTATTAGGCATTTTCGGCCTTCAAAGATTATGGTTTTTGGTGCAGGATGGAAGATGTTAAGAAAATGAATTAGCTCCAACAAGGAAATCCACTCATTTTTAGCCTGGAGTCCTGCACCAAAAATCAAATGATGGTGATGTAAATGAAATATATTCCATACACCTTGTCCATCATTTGAAATGAGATTTGACAGCCTTGATTTTTTTGGTTCGTTTTTTTATCAAGAAAAAAATGAACAGTGGATATACAGAAAAATCACCCCATCCACCTACATTTCAGAAGGCAAGTCCAATCCATTATTATAGAAAACGATCATATGAGAGATTTTGTCAGCATTGTTGCAAATAAATGGCAACAATACCGCCAAAATCGATTGATGTTTAATTCACTAAACCAGTGGCTGAAGCCACTGGCTACAAAAATATCACCCCTTCCGGGGTTTTAGTTGGCGTAAAGGTTATTAAGTAGCTCAAAAAATGAATGAGTACGTTGTGATTTTGTCAGAATTGTTGCAGAAAAATGGCAACAATGCTGCCAAAATCCATTTACGTTTGGGCTTTCGGTTTCCGTGGGTTGACACCACACGGTTATTATTGTTGAAGCCCTGTAGGCTTCTCTGGGTGTGATAATATAAATGCAAAAATTCTATTATGAGACTAAATACTAACCCTCTGCATGAAATCCGTGCCTGTAATATTGTGTCCAGTCAGGGCTTGTGAAGCAGGAAGCCTTCTATAACAGCATGATTTATTAGGCATTTTCGGCCTTCAAAGCTTATGGTTTTTGGTGCTGGATGGAAGGCGTTAAGAAAATGAGTTAGCTCCAATTAGGAGATCCACTCATTTTTAGCCCGGAGTCCAGCTCCAAAAATCAAATGATGGTAATGTAAATGAAATATATTCCATGCACCTTGTCCATCATTTGAAATAAGATTTGACAGCCTTGATTTTTTTGGTTCGTTTTTTTATCAAGAAAAAAATGAACAGTGGATATACAGAAAAATCACCCCATCCACCTACATTTCAGAAGGCAAGTCCAATCCATTATTATAGAAAACGATCATATGAGAGATTTTGTCAGCATTGTGGCAAATAAATGGCAACAATACCGCCAAAATCAATTCATGTTTAATTCACTAAACCAGTGGCTGGTGCCACTGGCTACAAAAATATCACCCCTACCGGGGTTTCGGGTTTCGTAAAGGTTAATATTATCTTAATTAGAGAATGGATACGTCCTGATTTTGTCAGTATTGTTGCGAAAAAAAAGGCAACAATGCCACCAAAATCGATTGGCGTTTGGGATTTCTGTTTCCGTGGGTTGACACCACACGGTTATTGTTGTTGAAGCCCTGTAGGCTTCTCTGGGTGTGATAATATAAAGGCGATACTTTTACTATAAGCCTAAACACGAGTCCACTGCCTGAAACCATTGACTGTAATATTGTGTCCCCTGAGGGCTTGTGAAGTAGGAAACATTCTATGACAGTATGATTTATTAGGCATTTTCGGCCTTCAAAGCTTATGGTTTTTGGTGCAGGATGGAAGGCGTTAAGAAAATGAATTAGCTCCAATTAGGAGATCCACTCATTTTTAGCCTGGAGTCCTGCTCCAAAAATAAAATGATGGTAATGTAAATGAAATATATTCCATACACCTTGTCCATCATTTGAAATAAGATTTGACAGCCTTGATTTTTTTGGTTCGTTTTTTTATCAAGAAAAAAATGAACAGTGGATATACAGAAAAATTACCCCAGCCACCTACATTTCAGAAGGCAAGTCCAATCCTTTATTATAGAAAATGATCATCCGAGAGATTTTGTCAGCATTGTTGCAAATAAATGGCAACAATACCACCAAAATCGATTGATGTTTAATTCACTAAACCAGTGACTGAAGCCACTGGCTACAAAAATATCACCCCTACCGGAGTTTCGGGTTTCGAACAAGTTATTAAGTGGCTCAAAAATGAATGAGTACGTTGTGATTTTGTCAGAATTGTTGCAAATAAATGGCAACAATACCGCCAAAATCAATGGACGGTTGGGATTTCTGTTTCCGTGGGTTGACACCACACGGTTATTGTTGTTGAAGCCCTACAGGCTTCTCTAAACTTTGTAAAAAGAACGTTACAATATTGCTAAAATCGAGAACATTATTTTCTCGAAGTTGGAAAAATAATAAAAAAACAATCCAAGTGATTTTGTCAGTTTTGTTACAGAAAAAGGCAACAATACCGCCAAAATCGATTGATGTTTGGGTTTTCGGAATCCGTGGGTTGACACCACACGGTTATTATTGTTGAAGCCCTGTAGGCTTCTCTGGGACCGTTAAATTTGCTATTTCTACAATTTTGAAATTTGAAAACGAATTGCTGCCTCATTTAGGTATAATGAGCAATTATACCTCTTCCGGATTAAGGATTGAAACGCTTCATGATTTCTTTCCAGTTGGTGAAGATAATGCCTTCTTCTTCGAAAAACTGCTTCATGTCCGGATCAGCAAACATTTCCGCTTCCCAGATCCTTTGTTGCCAAGAGCCGGTAATGGTTTTCAACTGTTCGGTATCTGCGGAAGGGTGGAAAATAATTTCTGTCAACCCCGGTCTTAGGGAGCGGATCAATTCTTTAAAAGCTTCCTTTTTCTCTTCATAGGTATCTGCCTTTGGTGCACTGGTAAAGAAATCCAATTTGGGCAAGGTGTAAGTAGCCATAAAATCAACCACCTCATCGGTGATGGGGTAACCTCCTTGTCTAAAAATCTCCACCACTTCAGGGTTTGAAAGGTCGATGGCATTTGCAGGAATGCCATATTCCATGGCCATTTTAAGGTAAACGATGGCATATTTGGGATCTCCATACAAAGTACCCATATGGGTATCGATATGGTCTGGACGATATCCCAAGGCAAGGGATTTTTCAATCTGGGCCCTAACTTCTGTGGCCACTTCTTCGGCAGAAGCATGGGCAACCACTTCTTCTACAGAGCGCCATAATTTGCCCTCATCGTCAATAAGGCCTGGTACTTCCTCCGCAGGAGCCACAGATGACCAACGCCAGGTTTTCCATTCACTGGTCAATGCCAGATGCAAACCAAGGTCTATTTCAGGATGTTCTATGGCCCAGGCAATGATCTCTTCAAAATTAGGACAAGGAGGCATGGCAGCAGCAGATTGGATATCTCCGGCCAACAGCATTTCTTTGGCTGCAGTATTGGCTTCAGGACTCATACCAATGTCATCTGCATGCAGCATGATGACTTTTTTTCCTTCAGGATAGCCAAGTCTTTCCGCCCAATTGGCCGGGGTTTTGGCCTCTGTTTCTTGTACTTCTGCAGAAGTATTATTTTTACCACATGAACTTATTAGTAATAAGGATGCCAAAAAGAGGCTGGAAAACAACTTGATTTGCATAACTTTTTCTTTTTACTACTCAAAAAGAGGTATTTATGACTAGTTGAGGGAGGGGGAAAGTGAAATTGTTGTAATTCATGTAAGCCAAATATTCTTATTGTAATTTCTCTTCTGAGAAACTCTTCTAAAATTCAAATATCGATAGAATCTAATAACTTTGTATAAATTCAGCGTTTAGAGTAAATAGTCCAATTTCCATGCAACAAATACCAAATTTAATTATCGGAAATTTGAAATTTCAATACATTAATCAATAAGTTTAATCTTTTTAGCTTTTTAGTATGCTTAAAATAGCTTTTTAATATCTACATTAGAAAATTTTGAAAGATTTAACCACCCAATTAATTTACCAATTGCCATTAGGTGAAAATGATCAACAGCACATTTCTCGATTAAGTCTATTAATTTAAGTATACTTTCTAAATTATTTTCAGAACAATATACCTTAATATCATCTAATTTCATTCCTTTTAATTCAGGAGATTTCTTTAGGATGCTAGGAACCAACCTCATACCTTTAATACTAATGCCTCTCGATTCTATAGCACCCTTACATGCAATATATTGAATATCACCAGCTGTTACAGTTTCAGAATCTGAAATATGTTTTAAAGTAGATTGCAGGGTTAAATTTATTTGTACCGCAGAATTGTTACCCATTGAAGCATTACTCGATAAAACCATTAAACTTAAATAATCAATATGCTTTTTACTAAGCATTGGTATAATTTTTAGTGATTCACTTGAAATCAATTCAATGAGTTCTGGGCAATCTCTTGATGCGACTGTACAAAGAAGTTCAGTCAAAAGCTTGATATTACTTTTCTCACCTCGCCTAGCAACATTAATTGCAATTGATTGCATTTCATACTGAAGTGAAGGATCGGTAAATTTTTCCGCATCGATAACATCTTTATGCTTTCTAAATGAATACTCTAATTCTTCTAACAGTTTTTCAACCCTTTCATCGGCGGTTTTAGAAGCAATTTCTTGAACTTTTGGAAAATTTAATTGAAATAAATCAAGAAATATTGCTCTGATATCAGTATAATTTGGACCCAATACCAAATCTCTCTGAACTTGAATCCCTGTAGAATTATTACCTATTTGTTGTTTCTGTTTTTCCAGCATAATCAATATTTAACCTATGAAGAATAATCTCCTCCTACCTGAATTCCTTTACTATTTTTTCCGATTTTTTGCTTTTGTTTTATTGCTTTCTTAAACCCATTTCGTTGTCCAAGAAACCAAAATATAAATCCAGAAAATACTCCAGAAAACATCCATTCATAATTTGTTGAGAAAAATTCTATCATAATTTCAATACTAAGTTCATCCTATTCTTAAATTTTACCCGCAACGCAAATATTAGAGCGAAGATCCATTTTATTAATTAACCACAAAATTAACAAAGTTCTCCCTACTTTAAAAGCCTCGGAGGTGTAAAATTGAAATTTTCTTTCGTTATATAGAATTTAGTAATACATACTACCAAAGAAAGGGTACAAAAACATATATAAACTAATAATTCTATCAATATACAAATAGCAACTCACAAACAACCTTAAAACTACCCAAAAACGACCAATACAGTTCAACAATTAACCCTTTAGTATTTTTTACACTATAAAATTTGCATTTTATAAAACTAAAAAGTATTTTCATTGTAGTCATTTATATATATCCCAAAAAATTATAAGATATGAGCACAATGAACTCAGTTTCCATCAACATTCCGGAAGAAGACCTAACGGAAATTAATAATGCCATTGCTACTCTTAAAGCCAAACTGTCGCCTTACCTAATCGCCATTACTCCTGCAGAGCGGCAGACGGTACCCAAAATGAGTGATGGCACCATTCCCTTTGTGGAAAAAGCCATGGACTATGCACGGGAAGACGCACAGTTTCTCCCCCCTACACTGATTTGGATGAAGTCCATAAAGATTGGAATGCGGTTAAGAACTTGGTCCCAATGCTTAGGGATATCCAGCAAGTAGAAAGCAGCCTCAACGACACGGTGATGGTGGCTGGATCTGAAGCCTATTTGGGCGCACTCAGCTATTATAATTCCGTGAAATATGCCACCAAATTGAATGTGGCCGGTGCCAAAATCATCTATAAGACCTCAAACAGCGCTTCCAAAAATCCAGAACGTCCTCCACCAATGTAGCTGAAGGTTAACACGTAAAATCCGCAGCTTATTTCTCGAATTAATTGGTATTTATAGGGATAAAACCTCCCAGTTTTCACTTGACTAGTTTTAACGTCAGGTTTAATTTCAATAAAACCTGTAAGGTTTTCGGATTTGAGGGATTAATGAAAAGTTGCTAGACATAAAACCTTACAGGTTTGACTTGCCTAGTTTTAACGTCAACCTGAGTTGGATAATAAAACACAAAGCTATTAAAGAAAATATTAGTGACGGTTGCGATAAAATCCCCCTTAGTCCCCCTTTGGAGAAAGGGGGATTTGCCTTATCTGCTTTTACTGTGTCTATTTCAAGGAGGGAACTGCTTGACTCAATAACCCTAATTTTACCAGAAAGTATTCAAATCGAACTCAGGTGGTCAGATTGATTAGGAACAATACCTGTAAGGTTTTCAGATTTAAGGTGATGAATCAAAGGTTGCTACATATAAAACCTTACAGGTTTAACTTGCCTAATTTTATCCTCAGGTTGATTTTAACTAAACCTGTAAGGTTTGCGGATCTAAGTCAATTAATGAAAAATTACTAGATATAAAACCTTACAGGTTTGGCTTATCCATTATTTATTCTGGTTACCGGTATTGATTTGTTTGTTATTGATCAGGTTGATGTGCCTGATATTTTTCATTATCTCTATGCGGTTGATCAGGGAATCGATGATCATGTGGTAAAGTTGATCTCCCAGCACCTGGTCCTCCACCCCAAAGTCGATATTAGGGTTATCATTTACCTCTATTACATATACTTTGTCCTCCACAAATTTGAGGTCCACGCCATAGAGTCCGTCCCCAATAAGGGAAGAAGCTTTCACTGCCAGACTTACTATTTCCTCCGGCACCTGATCTATGGCTATTGTTTCATGGTTGCCAGACTTATCCTCTGCTTCACTGTTCCAGTTATAGATCTGCCAGTGATCCTGCGTCATGTAATATTTGCAGGCATAGATCGGTTTATTGTCCAGTATCCCTATCCGCCAATCGTAGGCAGAATACAAAAACTCCTGGCAAATTACCATATCGGTTTTCTTGAAGAGCAAGCCCAGTTCACGCTTTGCCTCCTCCTTATTGTTTACTTTTATCACGCCGAGAGAAAACGCACTATCGGGTTGTTTGAGTACTGCCGGGTACCTGATATTGTCCAGCAGCTTGTCTTCAAACATGTTCTTGGTCAAAGTGAAAGATTTAGGGGTGCGGATTTTATTTTTCTTAAATAATTCATCCTGGTAAATTTTATTGGAGCAGCGCAGAATAGACCAGGGATCATCTATCACCACCAGGCCTTCAGCAAAAGCAAGGCGGGAGAGTTCATAGGTATAATGGTTTACATTGGTGGTTTCCCGGATAAACAAAGCATCAAATTCGTTAATTTTATTGATGTCTTCTTTACCAATAAAAGAAACATACACCCCTTTTTTGTTGGCAACCTTACGAAATTTCTCAAGCGCTTCCTTATTTGAAGGCGGGTTAGCTTCAAAGGGATTGATCAAAATAGCCAAGTCATACCGGTAATTATTCAACTTGGGAAAATTGTACCGCTTTTTGTTAAAGTGACGCTGGGCGGCATAAAACAAGGTTTCTTTTTGTACATCATCCAGGCCTTTGAAGGTCAGCACCTTAATGTTTTTTATGATCCATTTATCTACCTTAATAAAGTTAATGGTAAACAAGGGCACCTCAAAAACCTGATACAACCTTGCAGCCAACACCTTATAAGCCTTCAGTGGCGTTTGTCCAAAATACAAATCAAGAGACAGGCTATTGCCTTCTTCTTTGCTAAGGATTTGGTTTACCTGTTCATTCAACTCAAAGGAAAGTGACTGCACCACATTGGCGATTTGCACATCTTTAATGGTAGAGGTACTTGGTATCACCCTTTGGCCCCGAGCAGAGGCCAAAAGAGAGACGTAGTAACCATAGCTTTGGTACTTGTAAGAACTACAGAGGTTAAAGACCCTGAAATTGGCATTGTTTTGATAGAGAGGATTATTTATATAGTCTTTGACAGATACTACTGTTGCTTTTAGCCCCGCATTTTGCCAGACGTAGGGCTGGTCGATCACGATCAGGTTTTTATTACCCTTATCTATTGCTTCTGCCCTAATTTTCATGCCCATCTTCAAGGCATCTTCACCGTTCTGATAATAGTTCTTCAATGTTTTGATCACTTCAAAACCCCTGGACAAATACCAGCCCGTGAGCTTGCTTTGGCCTTCCCTCACTTCCAGGGTAATACTCCTAAAATTATTAGAAAGGGCAAAAGCCTTGATGTATTCCAGAAATGCATTGCCTATCCCTTCCTGCCGGTATTGAAGTGCTACACTGATGGAATACAAGCGTAGCATGTGCTTGTACTTAAACAATACGGCCGAAGCGACAGGCTGATTATCGGCTGCATTCTCAGCAATAATCAGCTCCTGAAAAGAACTGCTCAGTCCTTTTTTGAGGTTTGCAGCTGAGGTTTGTTGGAATTCAGGAAATGATTCCTTCTCAAGGCTCAGGAGAAATTCCAGGTCTCCTGAACCGGCCTTACGAAAATTTAATTTCATGGATCCTATTTATGCTTGGCTACAATACATTCCCAAATTAACCCCAAATTATGCAAAAGCCCTTTTAATACTTACTAAGACCGCTTCAACCAAACTGATTGTCTTTCGTTTAGCAGTCTCCCGCAAATCTTGGTGGATAATGTGGGATAATGTAATAAAAGGTAAACAATTACTTACATACACTAGCGGAAAAGTTCATGCTCAGCTAAGTACGGATACCCCGATGAAGTGTTGTATAATTTCGAAATATTATGCGTCTTTGACCCAATTATTGAACGCCCCAAAAGCCGGCGTGAGGAAAAAGCACATCAACCTGCATATAACTGCTCGACGGAACTCTATCTTTAAACAGGAAACGACTCCCCTGTTCAATGGTACGGTTAAAAGCAATAAAGCCACATTCTAATTTATTGCCCTAAAATATGGGAGATTGCACCGGGTAATCATAAAGTTTTCGGGTTCCAAATATTTTAAGCGATTATTTTTATAAAACGCTTTATTTTAGCCCTTTACCCTTGTCAGTTTTTGGTCGAAAACATGAGTTCGGAGGTGGAAAATATAAGGTTTTACCTGCAAGGATCCATAAAAAACATTCAAGCCTGTCAGTTTTAGGTACTCCCCAGCAGTTCTCTATCAGTAATTTGGTGTTAGAAAGGGGTTAGGGGTACTTCGGAAGTACCTTTGGGTAGTTTGAGAATAGCTGGTTGGGGTTCGTAAATATCTGATTTGGGCTTTTTAACCCCGGACAAGATTAATACCCGAGAGCCATTATGAAACCTTTTAAAAGCATTTAGAAATCTTATCTTTTGATCACGCCTAACCAAAAGACAATAGCAATGGCCAAATGCCACCAGACACCTGGTTGCCACCACCAACTGATTATAATTTTATTCCAGCCCAATTCCCAAATCAAATTGGTATTTGGGTAACCATTATCAAACCCTTGAAAAATATTGACTAGAAATTCAATAATTACCGAGAAAAAAGCGCCGCAAAACGTTCCTAAAAATACAAAAATCACAAAAGGTGTCCTGACAAAGGTTGAAATAAATCCAATGTTCTGATTTTCAAAATCAATTTCAACAGTTTCTGTTTGTTCTTCTTGCGCTTCCTCCAGAGGGCCATTCCTTTGCTGTGAATATCCGGGCCTGGACCCAAGAAAGGCCCCAAACATAAGCAATACAATGAAAATTTTATTCAGCCTTGTATCCATTTTATAGAGTGGTTAATTGAATAATGCTATTGTTAAAATCAAGCACACAACTCTTCAATATAAATCGTGGCCATTTGAGAAACTATCAAGTAAAAATATAACCAAATATACACTTTGAGTAAAATTTCAGTACACATAGATGGATCTACTAGCATTTACCAACCCTTATTCTATACCGCTTATTTTCTGGTGTCCATGTTACTCCATTAATAAAGAATTTGGAATATTCATACTTGTCTAAGTTGATGAGGATATTCCAGAAGCATTGGCGGAGATTTTGTTAGCATTGTTGCGAAAATAGGCAACAATGCCGCCAAAATCAAGATATAATCATTTCACACCAAGGGCTGACACCCTTGGCTGGGATATTTCGCCCCTTCAGGGCTTAGTAGCATCATAAAAAATAAAATACGTATTCCTTAAAGAACGGTAGTTTTAAGAATCAAAATCCAATCAGTGAAATATCGATTTGGAATATAAGAACATTATGACAACATGATATATTAGGCATTTTTCAGCCTTCAAAGCTTGTGGTTTTTGGGGATGGATGTAGGGCGTTAAGAAAATGAGTTAGCTCCAACTAGGAGATCCACTAGGACTTGGTGTAATTTGCAATTATACCTTGCTATCTATATGGTTGAACTATAGAAAAATTATTTTAAAAAGGCCAATTGTAATGAACTGCTTCTAAAGTATCTCCAAAAATCATCCTTGCGCTAACATTGGCATTCTTCTATAAATACAAGGAATGTACACTGAAAAAAATAGCCGCAGAAATTAATAGTTTGGTCCAACTACTACCAGCACATTTTTTCATAAAGTACTGGTTAAAGTTTTACCGATAGCTCTATCGTCCCGCCCAATCCATTTTCAATAATTCTCTTGAGCGTTGATATTTTCACCTCTTTTAAATTATTCTCAATCTTAGATATATAGGATTTGGTAGTCCCGACTTTATCGGCCAATTCTTGTTGTGTCATTCCTTTATCAATTCTTGCTTGATGAAGCATTGCCCCGATTTTGAAAGACTTATACCCTTCTTCAAGCGCGTCCCTTTTTTCTGTTCCGGTTTTACCATAATGCACATCCTTAAACGCTTCAAGTGTCATTAAATCATTATTTTTCGTTTTCATAAGCTGCCTTGATTCTAAGTACCCTAGTTATCTCGTTCTTTGGCGTTTTTTGAATCTTTTTTTGAAATCCATTCATCAATACAACAAGTTTACCTGTATCAAAAAAACAAAATATTCTGAAAATATCGTCTCCATTTTGAACTCTAATTTCATAAAGTCCATCCGTATTTTTGATAAATTTCAGATACGTTTCCGGTATCCTTTCCAACTCTTCAATTAAGCCTAAAGCCCAAATAATTTTATCCTTAACTTTCTGATTTTGCTTGATGAAAAATTCTTGAAAGTGGTTTTTGTAAAAGACTATTTGGCGCTTTTTACGTATGTTTCAAATTTACCAAAAGTAGCCCTTTAGAGCAATATTATTTATACACACCTTATAATAGTAATTATCTGAGCAAAACAATAATTACGAGCTCAAATGAAGATTTTGTCAGCAATGTTGCATAAATAAGCAGCGATTCCTCCAAAATCAGGACTCAAGTTTAATTCCTATAGTTACTTAAAAATGTCTTCGAATTTGATTTAAACAAAAAATCCCCTGCACTTTCTTAAAGAAAATGCAGGGGATTTGAAAAAGTGCGGTTTTTATCTAGAATACACCGATGAAGTGATTTCCTGGTTTGTTGATTATTTTGGCGCCGATTGAAACCTCGTTGGTTTGGCTGTGAAGGACGTAGATATTTCCATCCTGCCCAAGAGGTGAAATAGGCAAAAGCAGATCGTCACCACTTACCAAGAATCCTTGGAATTGGTTGAACCTTACATCAGGATCATTCGGTAAACCCTGTACTATAGATGCTGTTTTCTGGTTAAGGTCCATGCGAACGACATATCCCTGATCTTCCTCACCATGACGGATCAGTGCATAACCAATACCATTGCTAACGTATTTCCATGCGTCCACATAGGTATCTGTTAATCCAAGTGCATCATCAAGACTCAACGCATAAGTATTATCATATTCGTTATTAGATCCAATTCTCAAGATATGAGAGCCATTGCTATCTCTGGTAGTGGCTTGGTAAATATAACCATCGTCAGCCAATTGATTGACATTACTTCTATAACCGGAACAGTCGCCATCGGCTTGAGTAGAAGTAATAAGAGTAGGATTTTCCAAAGAAGGGTAATCTACAACAAGTGTTTTGGAACCCAATCTATCCCATTCCGTTTCTCTCTCACCTGTCGAAGGATTGTATTTCCTCATCCAAGTACCGATCAGTAGTTTGTCTCCTGCCTGGTTTAAAACAGGGGCATCCAATCTGAAGATTGTGTGACCCGCAAGTTCTTCTTCAGTCGACAAGGGAAGTTCATATGATTTGTAACCCGAAATAAGTGTCTCTTGCATATCCAGGCCCAAAACAGTAGCTGTTCCTCTGTAATACTGATAATCAGCTGTAGGATCTGTAGCATTATTGGCCGCTATATTTGCTACGTTTACGGCAATACCTGTCTTATCACCATCATATAGTTTACTCCATCTTGGAGAAGTCCCAGCATACTGAGAAATATTGACTGTAACATCTTCCTGAACATAATTGCTACCTCCTCGGATATCAAACTTGGCATATTCACCACCATTCTCACCGCCATAGGCAATGTTAAACAAAGTACCTCCATCTTCAGAAACCTGCAATCTGGCAGTACGGTTTGATTTTACAGGTTCACCATCATCAAATACATCAAATTCCATTTCTGGGTCAATGGCATCTTCATAGCTTATCGCATATATATTGGTACCACCATTCCCATCTCCGGGAGCATCCCCCATAAATGCACCAACCAATGTCACCCATCGATCCGCTTCCAATTCATCGTCTTTTAATATCGGCTCATCCTCTTCAACACAGGCTCCAGTAGCGATCAATGCCACAGCCATACCTAAAGAAAGCAATTTTTTGTTTAAAATAAATTTTCTGAACATTGTTCTATATGTAATTGTATTTAACATGATTTATTTAAAATTACCTATTGTATAATTGAGCTTGACATAAAATGCTCTTCCCGGCTTTTGCACGGCAAAATTGTCATATACTTGTTTATCAAACATATTTTTGAGGTCAAGACTTACGGCTAATTTCCGATTTGGAAATGTGTAGGTTGCCCCAATGTCATTGATGTACTGCCTGGGCGTTCTAAAGTCTTCTATTTCCAGCCAGGTGGTGTAAAACCTATCAACAAACCCGAAATAATGGGACAACCTTAACAAGGAACCTGGCTCCAAGACATCTCTGAAAGTGTAATCCAATGAACTATTTATAGTAAAGAAAGGCTCGTTAGGGATCTGCTGCTCATAATTTGCAAAAACATTTCCGTTAGGGTCAAACTCAGTATTGAATTGAGAGTTGAATTTAGAGACGTTGGCAATAAGCCTAAGGGCATCTCCGTAAGCATACTTCACTTGCCCCTCAAACCCAATGGATTTGGTTTTACCCAAGTTTTCAAATGGATTGGTCTGGACAGCATCATTGATCCTTGGGTTTATCTGTTGGATAATTTTGTCTTTGGTATCTCTGATAAAGCCTGTACCGGAAAAAGAAAATGCATGAGACTGATGTTCAAACTCACCTAGTATAAAGCCGATGTTTAGGTTATTGCTTATCTCAGGTCGAATGCCAAGATTTTCAACAATATTATCACCAGGACTTCCAAAAATCTCTCCTTCAGAAGGCATTCTCACCGCCTTTTCCGCTGAGGCAAGTAGGGTCAAAGGTCTAATAACCCTGTAAGAGAAAGCCGCTCCATAGCCACTTGTGTTTCTACTACTGTTGGAACGGTCTTCCACTCGAGTTGTACTACCATTTTCTTCTACCAACAAGGGATCCATCTTCGCTATACCTTGAACATAGTACTTACCAAAAACACTCCCTTTTAATTTGGACTGCAAAATATCCAGTTCATAGCTAAGAGAAGTTATTGACTTCTGAAGATCACGGGTACCTATAAATTCTCTTTCAACATCACTTTTCATAAAGTCCTGTTGGTCTCTATCAATAGCGTAAAAAGATTGACCTAAAAAGACTTTGTGATTTGGGTTAATTGCATAAGAAGCCCCTGCACGAAAAGTAGCTATATTTCTATTAATATGGTTTAAGGTTGGTGCATCCTGCTGAGCACCGCCTGGCCGTAAAATCGGATCACCATTCAGTCCCAAACTTTTTTCGCCAAACCAATTGTAATTCCATTTGACAGTATCTGAAACAACCTCATTTCTTTTACTCAGAGAACCATTGAAATTGACATCAAAACCTTTTATACCAAAATTTTCTTTCAAATAAGTCAAGCCTAAAACATGTGACTGAGAAGTCCCGAAACGCCCTTTGTATGGTATTGACATATAAGTGCCATGTTGGATTTCATTGTAATCGTCGGATCCTGTATAGCTTACAAAAAATTGATCGGCCCATTTCACGTTGGTAAATCCAAAATCAACCTTTCCTCCAATCGAACGGTAAGCATCATTGAATCGCTTCGCCCTTACATAGTCATACCTTCCATTGGGAAGTATGTTTCTTACAAACTTTCCCCATACCTCATAATCATTGTCAGAAGAATTGGAGAAGGCGGACACCTTGGTAGTAAAACCTGTGGTCTCATCTCTATAAGCGGCATTCACATTACTCTGAAAGGTATTAAAAGAGCCATAGGAAACTGAGGCTGAAAGATTATTAACCACTCCCTTTTTCAAGATCACATTGATGGCACCGCCCAAGGCGTCATCTGCCAAGTGTGCTGGTATTACCCCTTTGTAAACTTCAATCCGCTCAATTAGTGCTGGAGGGATACTGTTTAAACTAAAAGAGGATCCATAGGTAGAGATAGAAAGTCCGTCAATAAAAATTTTTACGGAGTTACCGGACATTCCATTCAGATTATAGTCCACCCGAGAGCCCAATCCGCCATTTTGTCTAACGCGGATTCCAGCAGTCCTATTCAGTAAGTCATTGGTTTGTATGGATTGAAGTGCCGCTTGCTTTGTTTCTACAACTTCTACCGCAAAACCTGCGGTCTCTATTTCAGTCTTGACTGACTTTCCTTCCACAACGATCCCTTCAAGGTCAGTAGTAGATGCTGACAAAGAAAAATCAAGTTGTATTATAGTTTCTACTCTATCAATACTTATATTCTTGCTTAACTTCTCGTAGCCCATACTAGATAGCAAAAGCTCAAAATTACCTTTTGGTACATCCGAAATTTGATAGCTTCCATCTAAAGCGGAAATTGAAGTAAACGGGCTATCTTTTATCCTCACGATTACTCCAGGAATTGGATTGGATCCGGCATCAAGAATTCTACCCTTAACCGTTGCAGCTTGTGAGGATTGAGCAAAAGAAAATGTGCTATATATAAATAGAAAGGCAAGTACCCTTATTTGTCTTTCTAGTAAAAATAATAATTTTCTCATGCTAATTATTGAATTATTCTAAGGGTAAATAAATAAACCAACCCTTAATTTTTTCTCGTATTCGTTTTAATCTCCGTTAAAACGTTCGCGCTATTTAGACTTAGTCTAATCGAACACAATATTACAAAAAGGGATTTTTGATAGCAATACTTATTTAGATTAATTTTTAATAACAAGAAAGAAATTTTTAAAATCCAGAACAAGGCTTGATATTCATTGAATTAAAAAGTACCTAAATGCCATCCCTTCAGGCCTCATTTTAAAAGCCTTATCCTAGGTATCCATATTTCCTTATTGTGATATTAATCACCTTTTAAGGGAGGGACAAAGAATATATTTGTGTAAGGTTAAAAATTAAAATGTGAAAAAATCTTCCAAACCCATTATTGAATTACTGCGCAGCCTATATGGCTTGTCATTACTTTTATTTATTTTGATTTCATTTATTGCTGCGCTTCTAGTTGTAAGCCAATGGGAAATACCATCCCCTCCTCAGGAGAAAAAACCGGTGGCTCTGGTAAAATCTCCTAAAGCAAATTCCCGACTTATAAAAGAAAAAGGAATCTGGCAGGCGCCAGATTGGGCCAGCGTGGAAATAGCACCCAACACGGAACAAATTCGCTATGGCAGAGAATTGGTCGCACATACTTCGGAATACCTTGGCCCTAAAGGAAAGGTACAACAAATTTCAAATGGGATGAATTGCCAAAATTGTCATTTATCTGCCGGAACGGTAGCGTTAGGCAATAATTTCAGTGGGGTTGCAGCCAATTATCCAAGAATAAGGGCCAGGTCAGGCCTTACTGAAGACCTACCCAAAAGGATCAATGATTGTTTTCAAAGAAGCTTGAACGGAGAAGGACTCGAACCTGATAGCAAAGAAATGAAAGCCATGGTTGCCTATATGGAGTGGCTTGGCAAGGATGTTCCAAAAGGGGTAAAACCTTTGGGTGTAGGATTGTATAAAGTACCATTTCTGGAACGCTCCGCAGATCCCATTAGGGGCAAAACCGTTTATGACCTACAATGCTTCAGTTGCCATGGAAACGAAGGGCAGGGCTTAAAAAATCCTGCAGGAACAGCCTACCTCTACCCTCCTCTTTGGGGGTCGGGAAGTTATAATGACGGCGCAGGATTGTTTCGTTTATCTAAGTTCTCTGGCTATGTAAAGGCCAATATGCCTTTAGGAGCCACCTATGAAAAACCGCTATTAAGTGATGAAGAAGCCTGGGATTTGGCAGCCTATGTCAATTCCATGAGTAGACCTTCTAAGGATCTTTCGGGAGATTGGCCGGACATAAGCAAAAAACCGATGGACCACCCTTTCGGTCCCTATTCGGATGATTTTCCGGAGACACAGCATAAGTACGGCCCTTTCCAACCCATACTGGCAGTAAAAAAATAGGGCAGCATGAAAAAATTAATTCCGCTACTGATAGCTATATCCTTGTGGGCACCGGTTTATGGGCAACAAGATACTACCCTTTGGAAACCTTCGGTGAGCGTAGGGCTTCGCTCCTATTTCATGAGCACCTCCTATTGGGAGGATTATAAAAATGACTATGCCTTGGGCCAAATGGCCAGAATTGCTCTTACTTCGAAGTTGCCCTATCATTTTCAAGTAAAGGCCGAATACCTGGGATTTCTCAAGGTACTTGGCTCAGACTTTAGCGCGCTGGATACTCGCGTACCAAATCTAAACCGATATGAGGTAGGCTTATTTGATGTCAATCATTTGGATAGAACTGTTTTCGGCAAAATAGGAAACCTCCACCTGAATTATTTGCGAGACAACTTTCAGGCAAGTCTTGGGAGAATGGAAATAAACACCTCTTTTATCAATGCCCAAGATGGGCGTTTGAGTCCTACTTATATTGAAGGGATCTACTGGAATTTTCAGGTCAATCCTCAGGTTTCTATTTCCCACCACCTTATCACGGGGATTTCTCCACGGTCTACGGGTAACTGGTTCAGTGTAGAAGAAAGCATTGGTATGTACCCTGTTGGACGCGATGAATCAGGCCAACGTTCCGACTATTTCGGAAATACTCGGTCGGATTTCGCCAATATTATAGACGTGAAATTAAACCTTAAATCAGCCTCTTCACTGCTTTTAAACCATACACTGGTAAATAATATTTACAGTACCTACTTGGCCCAATGGGACAAAAACTGGGAGTTTCCTAACAGGACCTTTCAAGGAATCACAGGCCTTCAGGCTACTGTTCAACATGGCATAGGAAATGGCGGGAATGAAGATGTCGCCTTGAGGTACAAAAATCCTGAAGATTTCCACTGGATAATAAGTAGCAGAATCGGGGTAAAATCTAAAAAGAGCTTGTGGCATTTAAATTACAGCAAAATGCAAGGTAACGGGCGCTATTTAAGTCCAAGAGAATGGGGGAAAGACCCCTTCTATACCTTTATACCGAGAGAAAGAAATGAGGGACTCGGGCAAGTGGATGCGATCAGCACCTATTTTCAGTATGCTTTCCCTGAAAAATCATTACAATTGTACAGCTACCTAGGTGTGTATTTTTTACCTGATCCTGCTGATGCAATAAAAAACAAGTACGCTATGCCAAGTTATGCACAGGCTAACCTTGGCGTTCGGTACAATCCTAAAAAATGGATTAAAGGCTTCAACATGCATTTGATCCTGATGAGTAAAACGGCCTTGGACCAGCAAAACCTCCGCCCTGCTTGGGTATATAATAAAGTCAACCTATTCCACACCAATCTAATTCTGAATTACACATTTCCCAGCAATTAACATCCATACCCTTTAATCCGGCATCCTGCAAGTCCAGAACTTCATTTAAACGCTACATGTAGAAACACAAGGATCTTCTAGGATATTATCGGCGGTTAGAATCCTTTTTACTAAGGCAATAAAAACGCAAAAAGGCCTTCCCATATAAAGGGAAGGCCTCTTGTTAATGTTTATATTTGTTTTACTTTTTATAAATGGCATCTGAGTTAACCTGACCATTAGTATCCAAGTACCAATCTAGGTAAGACATTCCCCCAGATTTTGCCCACTCAGAAAACCTTGTATATGCTTTTGTGAAATCGACTTTTTCCTGTGTATAAGATATACTTTGAGGAATATGGAGCGCCCAATTGAACCCATTATTGCTTGTGAAGTATTTTCCTTCACCAATTGCACTAATATCATCGGCGGTATTGAACCATTCTGTGTCCATCAGGTCTGTTGGCTCTTTATCCATAAGGTGAACCTCTCTACCCCTATCCTGATTGATGATCATAAATGGATTATAAGGAGCAGCACCCAGGTCAGCTTTCCTAACTGATTCTTTGAATACTATTTTCACAACTATTGTATCTGCTTCATGTTGCGCATTTCCCGCATTGACATTGGCCATGATTGGTAGTTTATCATTTACATCATCCATAATTATTACGGTGGCCAATCTCTGCCCTTGCTCTACACCATTTGATAAAGTTTTGATTGTTCCAGTTTTCAACCTGGTACCCTCTACACTCAAAACCTGATCAGAAGACACTCCTAACTGTATGCCGAACCCATTTCGGTAGCCAGCACCTGTGGCACGCACTACTGTAATCAATTCAATCTCTTTGATGCGGTTATTCGCATTTGATATTTCATTGATATTGTAGTCTAGCACCAAATCATTCAAATCATAGTCACCAAAGCTTGGCCACAAGTCTTCAAATAACAAGGTTCCAAAGGTGTTTTCTCCGAGTGAATAATTATTAAAAGCCCTTTCAGGGTCTTCAGGGTATTCATCCTGACTGTCTGCTACGCCATCACCGTCTTTATCCTTCTCATCAGAGTCTATAGGAACGTAATCAGATAAATCTACACTTGTAATTGGATTCCAGGAAGCATAAAACATCACATCATTAAAGTCATGATCACAGCCATTAAAATCCCTGCGTATATCTTCCCATCCCATTAGTAATATTTGCTCTGTAGGATCGTACAAAAATACCATTTGATCCCTTACTGCCTCCTTCTTATTGTCTGTATTCAAATCTTTATCTGCATAAAAAACACCATTACCATAGGTTAAACTATTTTGCCAGCCATTTGAGATCAAAAACCAACCGATATAAGTATCTTTCTCAAAAGCTCCGTCTTTGGGTCCTGTTAATTTAACTTTGTCTCCAGGGCTCAATACACCCGCCTGAGCATTTGGGAAAATTATAGTCTTGTTTTTGATATCAGCTGCAGTTTTAGGTGCTTCCCCCTCTTTGTACCAATAATAACCAATGGCATTTCGATAACTTCCACCTGTATGGACATAAGTAACCCAAACTTCAGCATCTTCACTTACAAACAATTCTCTTTTATACTTCTCATTCAAGGCTTCAGGATTTGAGGACCTAATATCTATTCTTTCTGGAAGACTCGAGTTGATATTCTTCAATAACTGCTCAGAAATTTTATCTGCTTCTATCAAATACTCAGGCTTTCCATTGCTCTTCCAAGATCCAAGCGTTAGGAAATCATCATTGATGGAAGCTGTTCTTGCATTAATGTTCTCTTGATCAGTAGAAAAATATTCTTCAGGTAAAATACTAGGATTGGCAGCATCATAATGATAGTTAACCCGTCCACCTGAAACTGGCACAATTGCCATTGGTTCTACACCTATATAGTCAGAAGTTACAAACACCTGTTTTACATAGCTAGGAAGGTCCAATGTAATCGCCACACTTCCCTGCTCATCTAAACGGACAGTTTGCAATAATTTCCCGTCTTTCTGAGGGTTGCCATTGTATATTTTATATACCACATTTGATATAGGTGATTTATCTCTGCTTGCAGCAGAAAGATTAAAATCAACTGAAGAAGTAGTGGAAAAATCAAAATTTGCTGGAATATTAAGTCCAAGATTGTCTTCCTGAATTACTGTTTCAGAGATTTCATTGATTGGATCGCAGGCAAATAATGTTGCCACAATTCCAAGGGTCAGAAATAAGCTATTATTTTTCATATCTATTTAGTTTTAAAAATTTCTCTTTTCGTATGATACAAATGTATATACAATAGTAAAGAGACAGGGATATACTCGATAGACAGCGGTTTTCTATAGGTAAAATCAATATTTTAGTAGTTGAATTGGTTTCCAACATTTGATAGATTTAACCCGAATTAGGTTTAATCGTTCTTGTAGATGCATGAAGTAGTGCAAGGTATATGGCCCAGCCACTTGGGCCTCCAGTGACCAATCTCAATACCTTACTGACAATGTGGGAAAAATGAATTTTATGAAAATTAAACTTAGACCTAATATAAAATGGCACACATTAAAACCTGACCCTAACTAGCTCCTGAACCACAGGCCGACCTTGAACATGGGCTATCGCCTTCTGAGTAAATTACGTTAGTTCGGACTGCTTTCATAAGGCTTCGACCTTCACAAATCTATATATAACTAAATTGAGATAAATAGCAAATCAGAGCTATAAACATAAAAAAAAACCAGTCTGAATTCTCTACAGGCTGGTTTAAAGCTGAAAATCCAATTGGATTTTCAGAAAGTATTGCTATCTATTTTTCATCTTGCACAACAACAGCATTGGCTGGTACGGAATAAAAACCTTCTGGTTTGGCCTCTTTGGATAGACTAATATTGTTAAAATTAACCCTGTTCCTTTCCTCTCCTACAACACCTTCTTCAACTGTATGCCAAGCCACTGAGGTGGGAAGTAGAATACCATCCACCAAATCCCAATTATCATAGCTGATAAAATTGGCCCATTCAGGCTTTTTCTCCGACCCAAAAGTGGCTTTATATGCAAGCCAAGTCATTTGGTACGTTTCCTTATCATAGTACAAGTAATATTCATCGCTAGAAGAATCACCTACACCTGAATTAAAAGTAACTTTTATACCACTGTAACTTGTACCCAATATTTCTTTGTCCTCTGTTGCTTCATAATTCAAACCAGGATCTGCAAGAACAAATGGCATGGCATAAAAATAAAACATGAGGTTATGCCTAAAGAGTGGGTTTCCTTTGTATTCTCCTTCTTTGTTTAGAGACCAGGCCTTTTCGCCATCAAACCCCAACTCATAATCTGTAGTGATCGTTTTGTCCATTCGACGGTGCAGGTCAATAATTTGTTGTTCCCCTTCGCCAGGAGCCCCTATTTCATACCTCAATGTCTTTTCCTTTCTCCATTGATCGATGCCGCCATGCGCCTCTAGTACTTTCGCAAAATCCACAGGATATTCCTTCAAGGTCATTTCCTGCATCGGAACGTCAAGAGATCCTTCTTCATTGGTTTTTTGTTTTTGAGACTTTTCTTGACAGGCCACAAAGGCAAAAAGGAGAACCAATATAACTAACTTGTTCATAACTTCTAATTTGGTTTTATTTAATCAATGGATTTTGATTTCGGTTTAAAGTCCACGGCTTGGGCATCGTCGTTTGACCGAAGAAAGTTTACGTTTATTGCTACTTACCCTGTTGACAAAAAAGTCGCATGTATAAATATAGGGTATTTTTGTTCCCTGTTGTAATATTTAAAGACGAGTGTTTTTTTAGTCTGCTGTACCTACATACCTAGAAATGGATTCCCTTAGGGCATAATCCGCCTTAGGTTGTCACAAAGGACAGCAGTGGCAATGGCCACATTTAAGGATTCAGCCTTCCCAAAGGCAGGAATGGTTAATTTTTGGGTTACGATACCTTCGAGCTGGGTAGAAATACCATTGGATTCATTCCCCATCAGCAAAACCCCTTCAGCAGTACCCTTAAGCTGGTGCACATTCATTCCCTCCAAGAAAGCTCCATAGATAGGAACACCTAAACCTTGGAGTTTTTTTGTTAAATCTACATATTCAAAATTCATCCTGGTAAAAGATCCCATACTGGCATTCAACACTTTAGGATTGTAAATGTCGGCTGTATTGATTGAAAGCAACAATTTACTAATCCCATACCAATCTGCAATTCGAATGATTGTCCCTAGGTTTCCTGGATCTCTTATGTCATCCAAGGCTAGTATCAGTTCCCCTTTTTCTAATTCTACTGCGCTATTTTCTTTTATTTCTGCTACTGCCAGTGCTTGATCATTGGTAGAAAAAGTACCCAAAGATTCAAGTTCTTTAGGCTTCAATAGAATCTTAATACCTGTATAGTGGCTAAGCAGGGATGCGTTTTCGTCCTGGTACTTTTCTGTACAAAGCAAATGACTTACAGTGAAATTTGACAGCAACAATTCCGTTACATTCTTTGCACCTTCCACAAAAAAAGCGCGTTCTTGCTTACGGAATTTTTTCTGGTGCAAGGATTTAATAAACTTAACTGTATTTTTGCTTAGCATTAGTAATGAGTGTTGTTGTGAAGAAGACCAAATATATAAATTTTCTTTTCTTGATCCATTTAATGTGGAGTTGTTCCTTGACCAAAGGACTCCACGAAAATGAGCTATTGCTAACAGATGTAAATACTCAGGGCATTGACAAAAGCAATGCTGAAGCAATCAAAAACCTTATTCAGCAAAAACCCAACACCCGAATTCCATTATTGAATATTTCGCCAGGGGTAATGGTTTACAATTTAGGTAATGCATTTTATGACAGCAGCAAACTTGCCGAAAAACAATACCAAACGAAAAAGGTACTGCAAGAAACAGCAGAAAAAATTCGTCAGGGAAACACCTCAGGAAAAGTACAAAAAAAGTACAATAAGCTAAGCAGCAAGGTAAATAACCTGGAGAAAAAGATTGAATATGGCAATTGGTTTATGCGAACTGGGAACCCGAAAGTGATCTTGGACAGCGCTAAAACTGCCTCCTCTAAACAGCAAATAAATGTTTACCTGCAAAACAATGGCTTCTTTGATGCAACTGTTGACACAGAAGTTAAAAGCAAGTCAAACAAGGCGAAAGTAACTTATTATATAGCGGAAAAAAGTCAATATAAAATCGACAGTTTAATCAACACAACTTCCGACACTGTTTTAAATGAACTATTAAAAACACACCATAAGTATTCCCTACTGAAAAAAGGTGCTCGGTACAGTCAGTCCAATGTAACGAATGAGAGACAAAGGATAGAGGATTTGCTTAAAGCCAATGGTTATTACACTTTTGCCAAGTCCTTTATAGAATACAATGTTTACAAAGACACCCTTGAAAAACATGTAGTAATCGAACAGGTCATTAATAAACCAAAATCAGGAGAAAATCACCAAGTATATACGATTGACTCAATCACCTTTTCGATTGCACCTGCAAATGACCTGATTAGAGACAATCAAGTTATCACAACCTGGCAAGACATTCGCTTTTCGATGTATCAGGATAATTATTCAGAAAAAATCATCAGCTCCAGGATTTTTCAACATAAAGGAGAACGCTATAATAAGAATGCAGTCATAGAAACGCAGCGTCAACTGGCTAATCTTGATATGTTTCGTTTTGTAAATATCTCTTTTGATACTTTAGGGAATGGTATCACCACAAAAATTTTCACCCGACCCAACCAGAAATTTCAGATAACCAACCAATTGGGTGCAAGTGTAACCGAACAGCTTCCGGGGCCATTCTTCAGTCATTCCCTTCGCAATAGAAATATTTTCAAAGGCTTAGAAATTTTTGAATTTAATTTTAGGGCTGGATTAGAAGGGGTGGCTTCTGCCACTACTGAGGGGGGTGTTTATAGAAGTCGTGAATTGTCGACCTCTGCCTCCATCTTATTTCCTCAGTTTTTGATTCCCTTCAATTTTGGGACTTTGGAGAAATTCGGCCGATACAATCCCAGAACTCGTACCCTTCTTGGGTATAGCTATGTCAATCGACCGGAATATGTGAGAGAAGCTTTGAATACTATTTTGGCCTATACCTGGGCCACTAGAAATTTAAAGCAACAGTTTACATTCAACCTACTTGACGCTAACCTTATTCGTTCCTCTTTAGATTCATTGTTTAGGGTACGTTTGGAAGAAATTCAAGATCAAGGTAATAACCTGATTAACTCATTCTTACCCTCGTATGTAAGTAGCATTTCAGGGCAGGTTATCATCAATTTTAATCAGTATGGCTTATTCCAGAAAAAAGAGGCCTCACTTTGGCGACTATTCGCCGAGAGTGGTGGGACTACGTTCAATTGGATAGATCCTAAACGCTTTGGAGATAAAGATTTAAATTACTTTCAGTTTTTAAAATTTCAATCTGATTTCAGGAAATACATCCCATTGAGCAATAAAAGCACCTTTGCTTACCGCTTAAATCTTGGCCTTGCTAAGCCCTATGGTATTAGCGGTGGCGTATTGCCCTATGAGAAGTACTTCTTCGCAGGTGGAAGCACAAGCATCAGGGCATGGCAGCCCCGACGGCTCGGCCCAGGAAGTTTTACTCCTGAAACAAATGAAGATGGAACCTTCGATTATCGATTTGAGCAACCTGGAGAGATATTATTTGAAGCGATGTTCGAATACCGGAGAAAATTATTTGGCTACTTTGACGGTGCAATTTTTGTAGATGCCGGTAATACCTGGACCTTTGCAGTGGACCCTTCACGAGAAGGTGCCGAATTCAATGCCAATCGATTTTATAAGGAAATTGCAGTTGGAACAGGCATAGGTTTAAGAATGGATTTCGAATTTTTGGTCCTGAGACTGGACATGGGCATTAAAGCTTATGACCCTGCTAGGCCAGAAAAGGAAAGGTTTATTCTAGATAAACTTTCCCTAAAAAACCCTTTGGGAGAGAGCGGACAGCAAGTATTTAACATAGGAATAGGTTATCCTTTTTAACACCCCCAATTACCCTGTTAACATGGAAAAAGAGAACAAAGAGATTATAGCGAAAAGGTTCCGTAAGATACAGCAACACATATGTGAGGCTTTAGAAAAAGGCGATGGTATAGGCAAATTTGAAACAGATAACTGGGAACGAAGTCAAGGTGGTGGTGGAGCCACTAAGGTATTGGTCGATGGTGAAGTTATAGCTAAAGGAGGGGTGGCTTTTTCCGCTGTTCACGGCCCTACTCCGGAAAAAATTCTTAAAAAATTAGCTTTGGAGAAAGCTGATTTTTTCGCTACCGGCGTTTCTATCGTAATTCATCCTAAAAACCCAATGGTCCCTATTATTCACATGAATATCAGGTACTTTGAAATGAGCAATGGCACTTATTGGTTTGGGGGAGGTATAGACCTAACCCCTCACTATGTAGATCCAAAAGATGCGCAATATTTTCACAAGCAGCTTAAAGACCACTGTGACAACTTCGATGCTTCCTTTTATGGTAAGTTTAAAAAGTGGGCAGATGATTATTTTTACATACCCCACAGAGAGGAAACGAGAGGAATTGGAGGAATCTTTTTTGACAGGCTTACCGCCAATGACAAAATGTCCTTCGACGCTTTACTTTCTTTTGTTGAAGGGGTAGGCTATTTATTCCCTAAAATCTATTGCCACTTTATGGAGAAAAACCACAAGCTGGCTTATGGAGAACAAGAACTCAAGTGGCAAGCACTGAGAAGAGGCCGATATGTTGAATTCAATTTGGTTTGGGATGCTGGAACTAAGTTTGGGCTGGACACAAATGGTAGAACGGAAAGCATTTTGATGAGCATGCCTCCCATGGCAAACTGGGTTTACAATCAGGTACCTGAATTAGGGAGTAAGGAATCAGAAACCCTGCAACTGTTAAAAAAGGACATAAACTGGGTTAAAGAAGCATAATAAATGATCGAAAGTATTTTAAACTGGGATGAACAACTGTTTCTTTTTTTAAACCAAATTCATGCTTCTTGGCTTGACCCATTAATGTTGGCCATTACCGGCAAGTACATCTGGATACCTTTATATGCATTCCTATTGTACCTCATTTTCAGAGAATACAAAGGCAATGGACTTTGGTACCTAGTGGGATTGATAATCGTAATATGGATGGCGGACCAATTTACTTCTGGATTTATGAAACCTTATTTTGAAAGGCTGCGCCCCTGCCACGATCCCCGCTGGCAAGACATCATCTTAAATTATTCCGGATGTGGAGGCAGGTATGGTTTTGCATCCTCCCATGCTGCAAATACTTTTGCCTTGGCAGCATTCCTTTATAAAGTAGGTAAAAACAGAATCCCAGGGTTTAGTTGGTTATTCCTTTGGGCTGCTATAGTCTCCTATTCAAGGATTTATCTTGGTGTACATTACCCTCTTGATATTCTCGTAGGGGCATCAATTGGCGTATTTATCGGTTGGTTGATCTATTGGGCAACAGTCAAAGTAAAAACACTTTGGGAAAACCGAGCCAGCCTCAATACCCCTTGAGTACCCTATGAATGTACTTTCCTATAATGTCAAATTCAAGGTTAACGATATCTCCTGGTTGTAATAAGTGAAAATTTGTATTTTCATATGTATAGGGTATGATCGCTACACTAAAAAGTCCTTTTTTGGAATCAAAGCAAGTCAAGCTGGTGCCATTGACACAAATTGATCCTTTTTCTACAGTTACGTTTCCTATTTGAGCATCATAAGAAAAGGTAAAAACCCAACTTCCGTCTACAGTATCAACTGATTGCAATACTCCTGTTTGGTCCACATGTCCTTGAACAATATGCCCATCAAAGCGTCCATCTGCAGCCATGCACCTTTCCAAATTCACCAAAGCACCCTCCGTTAATTTTCCAAGGTTGGTTTTCTGAAGGGTTTCATCTATGGCCGTTACCCTATATTCATTTGCATTCACAGCTACTACAGTTAAACAGACACCATTGTGACTTAAGGATTGGTCTATTTTCAGCTCTGATGCAAGGCTACTAGTAACATCAAAGTGGATATTGCTCCCTTCTTTTGTTATCCTCTTGACTTTTCCTAATGATTCGATAATTCCAGTAAACATTTTTCTATTTCTTACGTGATGCTATAAAACGAACAGGTCGCGGATAATCAAATTTCCTTTAATTAATTTGAAAATTGGGCTTAGCTTTCTTCCTTCGCAGGATACCCCGCTGTAAATTTGATTTAGTATCTGAGCCAGCTCGTATTTATGTCCTTTCCCTCTTTGTTTAGCAACCCTTCCTAAAATCCGAACTAAACTAGAATACCAACGGATAAATTCCTGTTTCAATGACAAAGTAAGGCATTTTTAGCATTAACTTAGCAATTCAATCAGTATATGACAGGCCCAAACAAATGTTAAAACTGGAAGACAGCTACTTACATAAAGGCAAACGAAGAGAGTTAATTAAAACATTGCGAAACAAAGGCATTAGCAATAAGGCAATCTTGGAGGCATTCAACAATGTTCCCAGGCATTTCTTTTTTGATTCCGCCCTACTTAGCCATGCCTATGAAGACAAGGCATTCCCTATAGGAGAAGGCCAAACCATTTCCCAACCTTACACAGTAGCCTTTCAAAGTGAACTCTTAAACATAGCACCTGGAGAAAAAGTACTTGAAATAGGTACAGGTTCTGGATATCAGGCAGGGATTTTGTATTGTCTAGGAGCAAGGCTTCACACCATAGAATTTAATAAAGTATTGTACGAAAGGACGAAAAGATTTTTACCTAAAATAGGGGTAAAAGTAAAACATTATCATGGAGATGGAAGTCTGGGATTACCAGAGCAGGCTCCTTTTGATAAAATTATAGTGACCGCAGGTGCTCCGGTGGTTCCAAAAGCATTGTTGCAACAATTGAATATTGGTGGGGTATTGGTAATTCCAGTTGGAGACCGGAAAAAACAGCAAATGCTAAAACTCACGAAACAAACTAATAAAAAGATTTTAAAAGAGACCTTTGACAACTTTTCATTTGTCCCTCTATTGGGAGATGAAGGTTGGGAATAAACCCAGGGCTTATGAAAGAAACACACAAGCATGTTAAGGATTCGGAGGTCATCAAGACAGAGATGGTATTACCGAATGATACCAACACGTTGAACAATTTAATGGGTGGTAAATTAATGCATTGGATGGATGTCGTGGCTGCTATAGCTGCACAACGCCATTCTAACTCCATCGTAGTGACAGCTTCAGTGGATAATATTTCATTTAAAAGCCCTATAGCCTTGGGCAATGTAGTTACTTTACATGCTCAGGTTACCAGGGCTTTCAGTACCTCCATGGAAGTATACATAGAGGTAATAGCTGAAGACATTCCCGCCAACAGAAAATATTCCTCTCACAAAGCATTTTTCACCTTTGTGGCAGTAGACTCTGATGGAAAGCCTGCAAAAGTACCTGAACTGAGACCTCTAAATGAGCAAGAAGAAGAGCTTTATAAAGGCGCTTTAAGACGAAGGCAATTGAGGCTGATACTGGCTAAAAGGATGAATCCACAGGATGCAACGGAATTGAAATCGCTTTTTGACTTAGAAGAGATCAGTCAAAAGGAATAGTTTTTGTAATTTGATATGAAAATTCCTATAAAATGAATTTAAAAGAACTGTCTTTATTTCTGACGGATGAGCTCTTTGTGATCAAAGGAGAAGTCAATGAAAAACTTGCCGTCAATAAAATGGCCTCCAGATTAGATTTGAATACCTCAACGGATCAGGTTGTAGCGAGTGAACCAGATTTGCAGCCTATAGTAGTAGAGCACGATCCTGAACCTATCCCCTACGAAGGAGGATTCCAAAAATCAATTCTGATAATTTATGAAGGAGAGGAATTAAAAGAGAGCAACAGGGCTTTTCTACTCAAAGTATTTAGTGCTGTAAACCTTTCACTGAAGGACATTGCTTTGATGTCGGAGCATTCCTTAAAAGGCAGTAATGAGGACCCCTTGGAGCAATTAAACCCAGACAAGCTGATCGTTTTCGGGACCATTTACCATCACTTGATGCGTCTGAAAAAAGACAATTATCACATCACACAAGAGTCACTGGATTATTTCTTTGCGGATGATTTGGAAGGATTAGAAAAAAATGTATCTCTGAAAAGAAAACTATGGGATACCCTACAAGTATTTTTCAATATTAAACAAAAGTAAAATGACAAATGAAGAACGATTGGGCATCTTGCACCGATTTAGAATAGTAAGTATTACAGAAGGTATCTCCATGTTGGTACTGATTTTTATTGCAATGCCATTAAAATACATTTTTGATTTACCAGCAATGGTCACCTATGTAGGTTGGATTCATGGGGTGCTTTTTGTTCTGTATATTTTGGTCATGTTCCCTACTTCGCGGAAATTAAAATGGCCTTTCAGAATTGCTTTGATGGGGCTGATTGCCTCTATACTTCCATTTGGCCCTTTCTTATTTGACAGAAAACTAAAAAAACAAGAACGAATAATAGAAGATAAAATGTAATGGCCATCTAAAAAGTTAAATATGGCAGTTATTAGCAAAAAAAAGATCGTTTACCCCATAAGTGAAAACCTGAGGAAATACCTTGTTAAATATGGCCGTGAAGTAGATATTCCCATACACTACAAGGAATTGCTCAGGTATACTAACTCCATTGCCCTCTATGACTTTAAAGACAATGACACCTTATGGGAAACGGTATTTTACGATGAGTCCGACCGAAATGAGATCCATTATAAAGTAAAGAAAATTTACGCCTTGCTAAAAGCAGATGGTGACATGACTGTCATGCAGCACCTATATGTGGACAGGATAGACCTATGCACTTACGGAAATACACAACCCTTTAGGGTAAGGATTGTCAACCGTATCAATGATAATTTTGATTATTTCTATATCAAAAATGCCGATGCGTCTAGGGTATATGGCCTGGGATTAGAGCACCTATTGTCTCCCAATAGAATTGGCTACCTGGTATATAGGGATACCCTTATTGAAGAGCATATAGCAGGGATTCCTGGTGAGCAATTTATGAAGCAACAGCTTCATGACCCTCTGCTTAATCCAATCAGGTTGTCAAAAGAATTTGTAAAGTTCAATGAACGGTGCTTTGTTCGTTTATTGGGAGACATGCATTCTTCAAATTTTGTAATAGATGTAACTCCAGATTTTGAAGAAACACATTACAGAATACGTTCTATTGACTTTGACCAACAGTCCTATGAAGGCAAAAAGTCCATTTATCTACCACAATTCTTTAAACAAAACAACGCACTCATTCAACTGGGAATCAAGCACATTACCAAAGAATCCATGGCGCAATATCAAAAAGAAGAGCGAGCGCTGATTGCCACCAGGCTTACAAGTTCACCTAAAGAAATTACGGATATTTTGAATAGTATGGAGAAGGATGTTCTTTCTAAAGAGTCAAATATTGAAACCCTTAAAAATGAATTGGCCAGACATTATAATAATCCTGCCTTTCTACGCTGCAAAAACATGGGAGGGATTTTAAGAATGAGTCTAAATCAATTAATCCACAAGTAATATCTAGCCAGTTCTCACACTTCATAGCCCTTCTATTGTGGGACACAAAAAAATTTAAATTTAGTATTAAAGCAGTAAGGCCTGTTTTTACTGAATCGACAAGTCCAATGTGCATTCTATTATTGATCAACCAATTTAAAATGTAGCCAACTAGCAACTTTTTAATTAAGTCTTAAATTTGGCTGATTAGCTATTGGTCACTACTTCCAAATAATAGACGCCATTTTAATTCTAATGGACAGCCTAGGTTAGGGAATTAGCATTCCCTAAGAAAATTCTAACCTGAGTTCGACCTATTAACATGGAGAATCGTCTTCGGTAGGCTAATGAAGGGCTTTATGGGGAGAAAGCCTAAGAATACCCAGCAAAAGGTGACTGCCTCCCCCTTTCCAACCTCAGAAACCCTTTCAACAGAAATCGCGGTGACGCTATAGCCGCTTTTTTAGGAGGATTTTAAATCAAACTCAGGTTTATAGATATTAAAGCACTATAAAAGATAATTTCTTAGGCAAATTGAAATTTATCAAGGAAATATTATCGGATTGGCATAGTTTATGGGCATAACTGTACAAGAAAATTGAATAACTTATAAAGTAAAATCGAATATTATGAGCGATAAAGGAGAAAAACGAGTTTTTAAAAAACTAGGTTACAACAAGGACGATTCCGAAAAAATAGTGGCTTCGTTGAATCAACTTTTAGCCAATTATCATGTCCATTATCAAAAACTAAGGAATTTTCACTGGAATGTAACTGGTGGCGATTTCTTTGATCTTCATGAAAAATTTGAAGAACTATACGATGAGTCATTTGCAAACATTGACTTGATAGCTGAACGTATTAGAGTTTTTGGAATGACTCCTTACAGTCTTATGAAAGTTTACCTAGAAAAAGCTGACATTAAGGAGGTTGGTACGGACTTAAGCTCTAAAGAGATGGTTGAAGAAGTGCTTAGGGATTTTCAAATGCTAGTAGACAGCATGGATGAGTGTGCTATTAAAGTAGCTGATTTGGGTGACAAGGCTACTGAGGATATGCTCGTTGCATTTATCAAAAGTTTAGAATTACACCACTGGATGCTCACATCCTTCTTAAAGGAATAAAAAAAATCCCCGATTTAGTCGGGGATTTTTTTTTGTCATATTTAATAGTACCTCACTTCACAGTTTGGTAATTCATTTTGAAATTTTTCAACTGATCGAGAACTCAGCCTTGTATTAAAACAAACCAATCTTTCCAAATTCAGGAGATGGGTAATTTGCTTAACACTTCTCACCCCAGTACTGGCAATATCCAAGGTCCGAAGATCATAGAGCATTTCGAGTCCTTTAAGATTCGATATATTGGTACCTGACAAATTCAAATGCTTTAACCTCTTTAGGTCGCTTATAGGCTCAAGCTCGCTTACAGCAGTATTGGATACATTAAGTGTCTCAAGCACTAACAGTGGGCTTACTACAGTTAAATCTCTAAAAGGTGACTCTGTAATTTCAAGCAACTCAAGCTTCTCTAATCTGGCAATGGCTGAAGGATCCTGGAGCGGTACATTATTGATTTTTAATTCTCTTATATTAAAAAATACAAGAAGCGGTTCTAAATTTGATATATTATCCCCACCAATGTCCAGTTTGGCACTTGAAGTGGCTTTATGCAATGCCCAGGTATCGGGATTTTCTTTAAGATCATAATACCTTGAAAACAAACTTTTCCATTCGGGAGTCAAATTTTCCCACCAGGTCAACAAAGCTTCTGTTCTAAATATTACATTGGTTTGTGGCAACAAGCTAGCGAGCTCTTGTACATCCCAGTCTGGAACTTTCGTATTGTCCAAGTTAATAAAATCCAAAGAAGGTAGATTTTTAAGGGGCTCGACAGATTCTATGCTGGTTCCCTGAAAGGAAAGCCTTTTTAGCCCTGTAAGTTCTTGCAATGCATTGAGGTTATTTACTGCGCTATAATCGCCATCAATATGCAACAAATTCTTCATTTCTGCCAATGGAGAAAGGTCTTCTATCATGGTGTTTTTAAGTGATAAAAAGGTAACACTTTTAAACTTAAGCGCAGGCCTTAGATTTATCACTTTGCTATTGTCTAAATTCAGGGAATCCATGTTCACCAAAGCAGAGAGCGCTTCAATTGTAGGTTTGCCTTGTCCTAGAGCTGGTGATTTTTCAACAAAAACCTGGTTCCACCCATCAGGAAGTGTTTGCCACCAGGTCTGAAGATTTTCAACGTTGTGAATCAACAAAATGCCTCTATTGCTTCTAGCAAATATTTCCGCAGCATTCTCAGAGATACTGGTTCGGTCTGCATAGATCCTTTTTACAGATTTAGATCCATTTATTGGATTTAGCTGGCTGACTTCCGTTCCATTGATATTTACACGCCAAAGTGAAGGCAAAGAAGACAAAGGAGAAAGGTCAAGAATATTGGTTTCCTCAAGGTTAATCTCTTCCAATTCTTTCAACTCGGACAAAAACCCAAAATTGATCAGGTAGTTACCTCTAATATTCAATTCCTTTAGCTGAGATAGGCTTTTTAAGTTTTCTATATTATTGAAACCACTTTCATCAAGATCCAGCGTTTCGAGCTGAGTAAAGTGCTCCAACACTCCAAAACCTCTTAGTGGCGCTTTTGCGGCTTTGAAAGTCTGTAGATTTTTAAGACTGGTTAGTTCATCAATATTGGTCACTTTTGTACCTGAGATATCAAGGTATTTAAGCTTGTCGGAATATTTGATAAATTGAATATCAACCGTAGGTGTATTGGATATGTCCAAATAGGAAAGAAACGTGATATTGCTGATTGGGCTAAGTTCCTGAATCTGTGTATGACTAATGTCTACATAGGTTAAATCCCTAAACACATGTATAGGGGCTATATCTACCAACAACTTATTCCCTGAGAGGTCAAGTGTATCTAGCGCCGATATTTTGTACAACATATCTAGCTGAACAGAATCGTCGGTAATCGCAAATTTTTCTCTTAGTAATGTTTCCCATTCAAGAGAAAGGCCACTCCACCATTCCAACAGCTCATCATCTCGACTTAGTTTGGTCGTATAAATACTTGCGATTTTAAGTTCGTTAGAATTTCTGTCCAGATTAATTTCTACAAAACGCCGTTTGGTGTTTTCGATGCTCTCATTCTCGAGCCCCAGACCAGTTAGCGTTCTATCCAACGAAATCTCAAAAAACAGGTCCTCGTTATCATTTACTTTTGGTTTTACCTCTTTGATCTTAAACTCGAATGCAGCATCTTTGAAGAAAAACTCAATGTCTTTTAAATAAGCTACTACACTTTTATTGGTAATAACTTGCCTATCCAGTAGCAAATCGTCCTCTATCTGTACGTTCTCATCTCGGAAGATTTTTTTATAGCTTTCCCTAATAATAACATCTTTATCCCTGGCAGAGGTTTCACCACTACCTACGGTATTAAGAAAATATTGTAAGAATCGGACTTGATCTTCAGCCTGTTGGCTAAAATCTTTAATCTCCTGTTTGGTGTACCCTCCAAGATCCTGAGCCAGGACTTTTGGAGCATAACAAAAAAATAAAATCAGGAGAAATGCATTTACTTTAATCCCTGTCATAGATGTAGTTCAATATAATTTCTTTGTCGCCTTCCTCCAATTTAACCAAATTGGCAATCAACCACCCAGTATTAAAACCAGGCCTATTGAATTGTCCTAACTCAAAATACCATTTGTCAATTTGAAAAAAGTGGAATTTAGTATCTTTCACTGTCTCAAATTTCAATCTTTTACTTTTTATTTCAAATAGAAACAATGTAAGGTAATCTGGTTCAAAACCATCTGGGGTATAAGACTCCGGTTTAGGATTGTCTACAATCGCCCTCCTTAGGTTCATAAAACCCAATTCATGACTCAAAGGGTGAAGAAACTTTTTCTCGTCGCCTTTTGGTTTATCAAATGCGGCAGTAAATGGAGGGAAGTTTACATTTTCTATGACCCATTCGTATCCCAGTCCTTGAGGTTGTAACTTCAAAAACAATACCACATCTTGTCTTTTACCATTATAAGTAAAAACAGTATTAAGTTCAGCGAACCATTCTCCTCTGTGGAAATTAAGATATTGGGGGTAGGTTTCGGATGTTACAAAACCTATAAAATCTCTCTTTAGGTCATTGCTAATCCCTGAGGTTTCATTGTCGAAAAGAATATTAATAAAAGACTTCCTTAAGGCTAGATCATGGTATTTCTCATCACCTGGGTAATATCTTACATCTCCTTCTTTGCTTTCCTCTGCATTAAATCTTCTGAAAAATTGATTAACTTGTTTGGTAGCGGCAGCAAACCTGCCATCATCAACAATCCGGCCGGAGCTATTGAAAGTCTGCCCCGGCGCGGAAAAATTTGATAAGATTATGGTAATTAACGTAACAAATACTATTCTCATGCTGATGTTTCAGTCACTCTCACATCTCCCAACAACACATCCCAGAATTCAATAGTTCTACCTGAAATCTGAGTTTGTTTTTTCTCTACATAGATTGTAATGTCCTTCTTAGTGGTATCTCTGTAGTTTAACCCTGCTTCTTGTGAAGTTCCTTCAAACCTTTGGTAGATGGTAATAACACCTACGTACCTGCCATCAGGTTGTCTCTCCAAGTCAGAGATATAATGAATATCATACCAGCTGATGTTCACTCTGTCATAGTTCAAGGCCATTAGTCTTTCAAAATACCTTCTGATTTTGTAATAAGCAACCTCGTTGGTATTGACAGATGAAACACCCATCTCAGCATCAGGAGCGAAAAGCTCTTCGGCTCTATCCATGACCCTAGTAGCTTCAGAAAACTGCGTTTCTTTACTTCCGATGATACTGATGTATTTACTTAAATCTTTAACTTTTTCTAATGCAAGGGAATCAATTGCTTGCTTTCTTTGCGGGCTGATGCTTTCATCCTGTGCGAAAACGGAAATACTTGTTGCCAGGAAAAAGATAAGCAGGGATAAAATATATTTTTTCATAATAACTTACTTTCTATAGTTTTTTAAATTATCTTCTTCTTAATTCTAACTCGGTAACTTTTCCGGATCCATCCATTCTGATATCGCTGATAAAGTTCAGGTTCTTCTTGGTGTCTTTAAGATAGTTAAGGTACCTTTCAATCGTAGTAGGCTCATCGTAATCTTTCCTTCCAGATTCTTCATGAATCACAATTAAAACAGGTGTATCTTGATTAGAAAACATACCTAAGGCTTCTCTTATAGTATTGTTAGCACTTTGCAAACTTGAAGCATTGGCTACTGCATTAAAGTAATTTTCCAATTTCCCAACTGCTACCTCTTCAGCTGATGGCTGTGGAACAGGTTTTGGGGCTGGTGCAGGCTCTTCAACTGGTACAGGTGCAGGCGGGGCCTCAACCACTTTTTTCTTGCTTTTACAAGCTCCCATAGCTAATAGGACAAATAGCATTACAGTCAATGACCGCGTAAAGGGGAATTTTAGGTTCCTTTTTTTCATATGAATTGAATGGTTTTTAAGTTAATTGTAAAAGCCTTGTCTAAGGGTGGTTCTATTTACGTAATTCCACAGCTCCCAAGATTTTTACGATGTAGTAGATGATTGATTTAAGTGTTTTTTTAAGAATAGTTTGATTTTTTTAATCTGCACAATTTAACTAATGAACGGCACTAAAGTTGGTTTGTATTTAAATTTATCAAAATTAACGATCTGCGTTTTTTATGTAAACCTCCTCAATTATAGGTAATAATTTCTTAAAACGCACAAAAAGCTAAGAATTGATGATGTATTCATACAAAATGCTAATATATCATTATATATCGAAATGTATGAAAGTTTTTTTTAACGGTGAATACACAATTTAATCGAAAAGCTCAGACAACTTTTTTTCCAAAGATTTTCCTCTTAAATCCTTGGCAATAATGTTACCTTCAGGATCAAGCAAGTAAGTGGCTGGAATAGCATTGATTTGATACTTGGCTGCTGCTTCCGAATTAAAATATTTTAAATCAGAAACCTGAGTCCATGTTAGCCCATCTTCGGCTATGGCTTTCGTCCACATTTCTCTGGTTCTATCAAGAGAAACACCAAACACTTCAAATCCATCTTCCTTGTATTGGTTATATAGTCTTAACACATTTGGGTTTTCATCGCGGCAAGGTTTGCACCATCCAGCCCAAAAATCAATCATTACATATTTCCCCTTTAAATCAGATAAGTTCACTACTTTTCCTTCAGGGTTGGGAAGGGAAATTTCAGGTGCTGGCTGACCGATAGATAGCGCTCTCATTTCGTTCAGCTCCTGCTTCCATGTACTGATCAATTTCATATCTGGGTACTTGTCCCCAAGCGCAACTACTACACTGTCCATGAAATTAAAATCTTCTCCAGGGTCCAACATTCCTAACCCTGCCAATGCTGCAAAGCTTCCTTCCGTTTTCGAAATAATACCCTTCACTTTCTCGGCATGATTCATTCCCATAACCATCGCCTGTTCACGGATTTCCTGAACTTTGTCTTGGTCTTTCGCCGTCATTGCTTCGTAGAAAGCGGAATTCAACTCATTGGTCTCTTCCTGATATTTTACAGTCAACTCATCGATTTCAAACAGTAACTGGCTGTCTTTGGAGCCAGTAACATTGAGCTCCTCAGAATCAAAATCATAGTTTACTTCAACATCTTCCTCAAATAACGCCAATCGAATCGTCTTTTCTCCAAACAAATCTAGGTCATAAAAATTAGGATTGTCGACATTAACTTCATGGCTAAAGGAACCTCCATTACCAACTTTTATGGTATCAATTACTGAGATTTTATCCACATCATATTGGGATAGAATTACATCTCCTTCTGGCATATTTTTTAATTCCCCAGAGATGGTTACTTTGCCATCGAAGACTTCTTGCTTTCCTTCTCCGCATGCATAAAGCAGCATGGTTGACAACACTATCGAAAATACACTTTTGGTTAAGAATCTCATAACATTAATTATCCAATAATTCTGTTAAAATTTTGCTGGCAAGTTTAGGATCTGCTTTTCCTTGAGACTTTTTCATTACCTGCCCCATAAACATGCCCATAAGCCCTTTTTTACCAGACCTGTACTCTTGTACTTTTGCTGCGTTCTGGGTTAAAACCTCTTCGATCAAAGGTCTTATCGAATCCTCATTACTATCTTGAATTAAATTTAATTCCTTTGCAATCTCGTAGGGCGTTTTATCTGGGTGAGCGATTAACTCAGGGTAAACTTTTTGAGATGCTACTGTATAACTTACTTTCCCTTCGTCAATCAAGGCTATCAATTCAGCAATTTTTGATTCACTTAAAGGGAAATCCTCAATTTTTAAAGTCAATTCATTCAAATAAGACTTAATTGGACCCATCATCCAATTTGAAGCTGCTTTAAAATTATTGGTTTGCTGACACAACGATTCAAACCATAAAGCTATTTCCTTTTGATCAGTCAATACTCCTGCATCATATTCAGGAAGCCCGTAAGTATTCACAAATTTATCAAACAATTCGCGAGGTAACACTGGTAGCTCAGCCTTAATGGAGGTCAACCATTCTTCAGAGATGACTACCGGACTCAAATCCGGCTCAGGGAAGTACCTGTAATCGTTTAGGTCTTCCTTGGTCCTCATGCTTGCTGTAAGTCCAGTGGTCGCATCAAAAGTTCTGGTCTCTGAAATTATATTTTCACCATTTTCAAGTAATCCTATTTGCCTGTCGTATTCGTGTTCAACAGCTCTTACCACATTTCGGAAGGAATTCATGTTTTTCACTTCCACTTTCTTACCTAGTTCTTTATCTCCTTTAAGTCTCACTGAAACATTGGCGTCACACCTCAAAGACCCCTCTTCCATGTTCCCATCACACACATCCAGATAGACTACCAATTTCTTGATTTCTGATAAGAGGTTGTAGGCTTCTTCTGAAGAGCGCATATCAGGCTCCGTCACGATTTCTATCAGTGGTACACCTGCCCTGTTAAAATCTACGAGGGTGTCCACTTCTCCTGCTAAGTGCATGGATTTACCCGCATCTTCTTCCATATGGATTCGGGTTAGTGCCACTTCTTTTTTCTCTCCACTACTTAAAGTAATTGGGACGAATCCCCCTACACAGATAGGGTTTTTATCCTGAGTCAGTTGGTATCCTTTAGGTAGATCAGGGTAAAAATAATTTTTACGGGCAAATACATTTTTCCTAGTAATGGAAGAATTACATGCCAATCCCATCTTCACAGCAAATTCTACCGCTTTTCTATTTACTTTAGGCAAGGTACCAGGGTGCCCTAAAGTAATCACCGATATATTGGTGTTTGGCATCTTCCCATAGCTATTTGCATCAGAAGTGTACATCTTACTTTTAGTAAGCAACTGTGCATGGACTTCCAGTCCTATCACCATCTCATACTTATTCTTGAGGTTTTCTGCCGTTAAGGTAGTGGACTTCTCTTCAATCATCTTTAAATTATTACAGTTATCGTTCCAAAATGTCAGGGCATTGCCCAGAACAAAAATTGAATTCCGCTAAATTATTTTAAGGCCTGGTGAATTAACGTTTCAGCTTTGTCTAAAGCTATCGGTAAACCTGAGGAATCTTTTCCTCCTGCTGTTGCATAAAAGGGCTGGCCTCCTCCCCCTCCTTTGATCTCAACCGCTAATTCCCTCACCATCTTACCTGCATGTAACCCTTTGTTTTTTACAAGCAAATCGTTTACCACAATTGCTAATTGAGGTTTGCCATCAATATCTGCTGCCAATACAGCTACTAAATCTTCAATTTCATTTTTTAATTCAAAAGAAAGCTTTTTTAAGGCCTCAGCATTAGGCAATTTAATCAATCCTAATATTAAGTTGTAACCGTTGAAGGATTTTACCTCACTTTTTAACGTTTCTTTTATTTCATCGGTAGCTTTTAGGTTCAAAACATCGATTTCCTTCCTTAAAGAAGCCCTCTCTGTCATTAATCCTTCTATAGCAGCCACAAGATCCCTGGGATGCTTTAGCGTTTCTTGGATGTTTTCTAAAAGCTCAAACTGCCGTCTGACATACTCTTCAGCTCCAGAAGCCGTCACAGCCTCTATTCTTCGAACCCCTGCAGCGATTGAGCTTTCGGAAATAATTTTAAACATTCCTATCTCACCTGTGGAAGTCACATGGGTTCCTCCACACAATTCCACAGAAAAGGATGGGTCAAAAGTAATTACCCGCACCTGCTCTCCATATTTCTCTCCAAAGAGTGCTGTTGCACCCATTGCTTTCGCCGTAGCTATAGGTACATTACGTTTCTCGTCCAATGGTATATTTGTCCTCACTCTGCTATTAACGATATCTTCCACCTTAAGTATTTCTTCTGGTGTTAATTTTGCAAAATGAGAAAAGTCAAACCTTAAAACTTTATCATTAACAAGCGATCCTTTTTGTTGCACATGATCTCCTACTACCTGCTTCAAAGCCGACTGTAAAAGGTGAGTGGCAGTATGATTGCTTTTAATTAAACCACGCTTTTTCGCATCTACCTTACCAGTGAAGTCTGCTTCGGGGTTATTAGGTAATGTTTCTACCCAGTGAACAATCAAGTCATTTTCTTTAGTGGTGTCTACAACCACAATGGTTTCTTCATCATTTGAAAGGGTCCCAGTATCTCCCACCTGTCCACCACTTTCGGCATAGAAAGGCGTTTCTGTCAAGACCAGCTGAAACCTGTCCTTGTTTTTATCTTTGATCTTACGGTATTTAATGATTTGAGCTGTAGCACTTAAAGTATCATAGCCCACGAATACAGAGCTCTCTTCATCATTCACATTGATCCAATCACCCGTCTCAAGTTTGGATGCTGACCTCGACCGGTCTTTCTGAGCTTTCATGGCTACTGAAAAGCCTTGTTCATCAACGCTGAGGCCATTTTCCCTAGCTATCAAAGAAGTAAGATCCAATGGAAATCCGTACGTATCATACAACTCAAACGCCACCTCACCAGAAATGGTATTCTCATTTTTTGTTGCCAAGGTCTTTTGAATGTTTTCAAGGTTTTTTAATCCTTTATCCAAGGTCCTTAAAAATGCCAGCTCTTCTTCCTGAATAACTTTACCGATAAATTCTTGTTGCAAATTTATTTCAGGATAAAACTCTCCAAATTTCTCTGCCAATACCGGTACCAATTGAAACAAGAAAGGAGTTTTGAGGTCTAAAAAAGTATAGCCATATCGTACTGCCCTCCTTAGAATCCTTCTAATTACATATCCTGCTTTGTTATTAGATGGCAGCTGTCCATCTGCAATGGTAAATGATATCGCTCTTATATGGTCTACGATTACACGAAAAGCAATGTCAATTTTCTCAGCATCCCCATAAGTGAACCCGGAGATATTTTCCATTTTAGCTATAAATGGTGCAAATAAGTCAGTGTCGTAGTTAGAAGACTTTTGTTGGATTACCCTTACCAGTCTTTCAAGTCCCAATCCAGTATCAACATGCTTGGCCGGCAATTCTTTCAAATGGCCGTCTGCGAATCGGTTATACTGCATGAAAACCAAATTCCAAATTTCTATCACCTGAGGGTGGTCTTCATTGACCAGTTCCCTTCCTGGTGTCTTTTGAATTTCTTCTAAAGACCGCATGTCAAAATGAATTTCTGAACAGGGTCCACATGGACCTGTTTCTCCCATTTCCCAGAAATTGTCTTTTTTAGAACAATAAAGAATACTGTCCTTGTCTACTAATTCTTCCCAATAGCCAAAAGCTTCGCTATCTTCTTCTAATTTATCGTCTTTATCACCACCAAAAACGGTGATGTACAACCTATCTTTAGGCAATTGGTAAACTTCAGTCAGTAATTCCCAGGCCCAATTGATTGCTTCTTTTTTAAAATAATCACCAAAAGACCAATTGCCCATCATTTCAAACATGGTATGGTGATAAGTGTCTACACCTACTTCTTCCAAATCATTGTGCTTTCCGGAAACTCTGAGGCACTTTTGACTGTTAGTAACCCGAATATGATCTGGGTTTTCGTTCCCTAAAAAATAATCCTTAAATTGATTCATTCCAGCATTGGTAAACATCAATGTTGGATCGTTTTTCACAACTATTGGAGCAGATGGAACAAACTGATGCGCTTTAGATTGAAAAAAATCAATGAAATGGCTTCTTATTTGTTTGGAATTCATGTTTATTTACCTTAGAATGAATTACTTGGAATATTTAAAGTTTTTGAATTATCTTTGTAACCAAACTCCCAACTATCTACTTCCCTACAAAGTAGCTTAATCTCCTGGGTTTTTTCGGATTACAAAATTAGAAGTTTTAACGTACTATTTGTTAAATGAGTAGAATAAAATATTATTACGATCCCAAAACCTGCAAATACGAAAGGTATGTTAAGAGTAAATGGGATGTAACATTGAATGTATTAGGATTTCTATCCCTCTCCTCAATATTAGCTGTCGGAATACTTATCGTTTTCCATTATTATTTTGACAGTCCCAAAGAATTGATCCTGAAAAGGGAAAACAGAGAGCTCAATCTCTATTATGAACTCCTTGAAAAGGAAGTCGCTCAGTTAAATTCCATGATGGGGGATCTTCAGGAGAGAGATGATAACCTGTACCGCGTTATTTTCGAATCTGAGCCCATCCCAAGTTCTGTCAGAAATGCTGGATATGGGGGATCTGACAGGTTTAAAGAAATAAAAGAAAAAGGCCTTAACCAAGGTAAGATGATAATCTCTGTTTCCAACAAGGTGGAAACATTAAAAAAACAGCTTTTCATTCAGTGGGAATCCTATAATGAATTATCTGAAACGGCATTAAACAAGGAAGAGTATTGGGCTTCTATCCCCGCTATCCAGCCGATTCACAATGAAGAATTAAAAAGACTTGCTTCGGGCTATGGCATTCGACTACACCCTATTCTTAAAGTGAAGAAGATGCACACAGGGATTGATTTTTCTGCACCTAAAGGCACTCCTATTTATTCTACAGGAGATGGAGTGGTGGAACAGGTAAGAACAGATTTTGGAGGCTATGGCAAGTCTATCGTTATAGATCATGGCTTTGGTTTTAAAACCAGGTATGCCCACATGAATGATTTCAACGTGAAAGTCGGGAACAAAATTAAAAGAGGAGACAAAATAGGAACTGTAGGCAATACGGGCTCCTCCACAGCTCCCCACGTTCATTATGAAGTTATAAAGGAAGGGAAGTACGTCAATCCTGTTAATTATTTCTTTAAAGACCTAGAACCAACTGAATTTGATAAAATTCTGGAACTGGCCTCAAGAGAAAACCAATCGCTTTCTTAAGTCATTAAAACCAATAATAAAAAGCCCTTTCCTCACTATTTGGGGAAAGGGCTTTTTGCCTTAAATTAAGTTTGGCTGGTTTTATAGAATTATTAGCGGGAATTGTTTTCCAAATAAGGGATAATTTTTATATTTTTGATTGAAAAAATACCAAAGAATTGCCATACAAGGAAAAAGATATCGAAAAAAAATATTACTCTATCGGCGAAGTGGCTGAGAGATTTAAGGTAGCAACCTCATTGATTAGGTATTGGGAAGGGGAATTCGATATCATCAAACCCAAAAAAGACAAAAAAGGAAACCGCAGATTTACTATAGACGACATTGAAAAAATTCAGTTAATTTTTCACTTGGTAAAAGAAAAAGGTTACACGCTCACAGGTGCCCAGGAGATTATTAAAAGGGACATGCATAAGGTTCAGGACAAAGCAGCAATGATCCAAAGACTACATGAAATCAGAGGTTTTTTGACGGAAATCAAAAATAATCTGAATGAGCAGCAAGCAGAATAAGGATTACTTATACCAAGTAGCTCTCAGTTTGATTCCCAAACTGGGACCCAATATCTACAAGAAAATAATTCTACACTGTGACTCTGCAGAAGGATTTTTCAATTTACCCCGAGGCAAACTAGAAAGAATCCAGGGTATCGGTCCCAAGTTACTTGCTTACCGAAAACATAGAACCAACTATCTTAGCGAGGCAGAAAAGATAATAGATGCCGCAAACCAACATGAAATCCAAATTCATTGTTTCATGGAGGAAAATTATCCTAGTCGGTTAAAAGCCATTCCTGATAGCCCTCCACTTCTTTTTAGCAAGGGTAATTTATGTCCCAATCCAAATAGGACAGTTGGAATAGTAGGCACTAGAAAAGCCACCCAATATGGTAAAAATGTAACGCAACAAATTACGGAGGAACTGTCGAGGTTTCAGCCAACTATTATCAGTGGACTTGCCTACGGGATAGACGTGGAAGCCCATAGGGCTGCTTTGGCTAGAAACCTACCTACCATAGGGGTCATGGGTTCTGATCTTAACACCATCTATCCATCGATTCACAAAAAAATCGCCGAACAAATGAAAGAGAATGGCGGCTTGCTCACTGAGTACAAACTTGGGACAGAAATGAGCCCAGGCAATTTCCCCCAAAGAAACCGCATTATAGCAGGATTGGCAGATGCTTTAATAGTAGTAGAAGCGGCTAAAAAAGGAGGCGCTCTGATTACAGCAGAAATAGCTTACAGTTATAACCGAGAAGTATTTGCCGTTCCAGGAAACCTTCAGTCTAAATACAGTGAAGGTTGCAATGATCTTATCAGAAATATGAAAGCTGGGATTTACATGAGCTCAAAAGAAATCGTTGACTCCTTGTCGTGGAATATGGCTTCAGGCGAATCACCGGCTCAGCAGGTTTTTCCTGACACTTCCTTACTCGACCCACTTGAGAGCAAAATCCTGCAAAGAATATTTGATAAAAAAGAAGTAGAAGTAAATTGGCTCAGCCATGATTTAAATTTACCTATTAGTACGCTGGCCGTTAAGCTTCTCAATTTAGAATTCCTTGGTTTTGTTAAGGCTTTCCCAGGCAAAAAGTACCAATGGCTCCACAATAAACAATAAAAAAAGCTACCACCAACCGTAGCTGGAGATTAATGCTTATATTAGTCTATACTGACCAAAACAAATAAAACAATGAAAAAGGCACTTTACTCGATAATATTCTCCGTAATTGTCCTTATTGGATGTAATAATGAAAAAAGTGTAAACACCGATGATCTCCCCATGCAGATCGCTCAAGCCTACGGGTATGATCAATTAGATGAGGTTCAATCAATCTCCTATACCTGGAATGTGAGAAGAGACAGCGCGACGGTGATGGTTAGAGACTGGAAATGGGACCTTGTAAAAGGAGAGGTCAGCTACACTGATGCTGATACCAGTGCAACTTACCTTATTTCAGAAAAATCTGATCAAATTAAAGGAATTGATCATAAGTTTATCAATGACAAATACTGGCTTTTATTCCCTTTCCAACTGGCATGGGACGAAGGGTTTTCAACAGAAATAGCTGAAGAACAAAGTTCTCCTATCAACAATGAAACGACCACAAAACTTACCATACTTTACAACAATGAAGATGGTTATACCCCCGGAGATGCATATGACGTCTATGTGGACGACAATAAAATGATCAAAGAATGGGTTTTCAGAAAAGGGAATGCTGCAGAAGGACGTGCATTTACCTGGGAAAACGAGAAAGATTTTGGAGGCATCAAAATAGCCCTCGACCATAGCATGAATAATGGAGAAAAAATCATCTGGTTTACAAATGTTGAAGTAAATAAAAAGTAAGAGAGGTAGCCTTTCATTTAGTCTTACGAGCTTTTTGACAGTCACTTATTAACAGGCCCTTGAAGGGGTGAGATACCTCTTTAAGGGCCCTTTACATAAACTTAGGCTAATCTAATTTACAGTTAGAGGTCTCTTCACCGACCCCAAATAAAAACTATGGGTAAATATTAATTTGCCTGTATCCATATTTTTGCCCCTGTCTTTAACTGAACATGTACCATGTCTTTGAAATAACCCAAAACATTTCCCCTGCCAATAAAATAGTCGGCAGAAATAGGCCAAGATTTACTCCAATCCTGAAACACCAAGTCGACGGCTTTAACCTCTATTTCAGGGCTACTTTTTTCAGCTATATTAACAATAGTCTGATGTGCAAAGCCTATAGTCTGATCTGGCAACTTTACTCTAAACCAGGCACCACTTTTGCCCATGATATCGAAATACGTGTTTTGAGAATAGGTACCAATGATTTTTGAATTGAGCGCAGGCGAAGCGCGCAAATTTCCGGCTTTAACAGAAATCACACCATAATCCTTCAATGAAACAGTATCTGAAACGCTGATTTTTTGAGTGTTTTTCGGCGACTGTAAAAATGGCAATGGGTTTTTGGCTCCCCTTCCTTTCCTGTAAATACCGAAATGTAAGTGAGGGGCAGTTGTTCTCGCATTGCCGGTATTCCCTACCAATCCTAAAGTGTCACCTAGCTTGACACGTTGCCCAATATTTACCAACTGACTATCAAGGTGCGCGTAATAGTAGTTATAGTTACCGCTATTGAGCCAGATTACCTTACCTCCCAGTCTATTTTGATCAGATCTATTCACCCTGCCATCAGCAACAGCACGCACCGGTGTACCTCTTTTAGCGAATACATCAACTCCTTCATGTCTTCGACCGCCCCCTCTGGCATCTCCCCAGAAACTAGCAATTTGACCTGCATCCATGTTTGAGATGGGGAAAACGATGGATCCGGAGACTTTGATATTGACTTCAAGCATCCCTCCTCCCAATAGTTCAGGTTGAATTCTTAGTAAATGATTGGCATTTTCTTGTGCAGTATAGACTATGGTTCGCTGGTTTTGAGAGAATACATAAGGGGAATAACCGCTCAGTGAACTCCTGAATACATCTAAAAAGTAAACAGTACTACTATCGCTAAGTGCTTTGGCATTGATTGAGATCTTACTTCCCTCTTCAACTTCATATAGATAAAACACTGCCTCAGCTTTAGTAGGGTCAAAATAAACCATCTCAGTGTGAGGTAAATTTTGAGCTTGTAAATTACCTGCAACAGTAACCTGTCCATTTCTCATCCATTGCTGAATAATTTTGTATTCCTGAAGGTCAGATTTCTTTAAAGCATCAGAGTAGGCCACATAAGGATTTTTACCTTTAAAGAGTTTTTCGGTATGACAGGATCCAAGAATAAAAGTCAGCACGAACAAGGTGAAGAAATAGTGTAAACGCCAAGGACTAGACTTTGAATAATTTAACAACCGAAAAAGGAGTGACCTTTTATCGATTGTTAAATTAAACATAGAAATACGCTGATTACAATGTTTTCTGACCTTCATGCTTGCCTTCCTGAATTTCTTCTATCATCTTTCTATTAAATGCTTCCAGGTCTTTTGGTGATCTTGAGGTAACCAAGGCCTGGTCGCAAACACATTCCCGATCAATCCATTCTGCCCCTGCATTGATAATGTCTTGCTTTATAGATGGAAAAGAAGTCATTTTCCTTCCTGCCAATGCACCTGTCTCTAACAATACTTGAGGGCCATGACAGATCGATGCAACTGGTTTTCCCTTAGCAAGAAAATCCTTAATGAATTCAATGGCTTTTTTATTGGTACGCAGTTTATCTGGGTTCAGCACTCCACCGGGAATCAGTACTGCATGGTAATCGTCAGAATTTGCCTCATCGATTGTCTTATCTACGGTAAAATCTTCTCCCCAATTACCCTCTTTCCAAGACTTAATACTTCCTTTATTTGGAGAAATGACCTCCACAATAGCACCTTCATCTTCCAGTGCCTTTTTGGGAGAGGTAAACTCTATTTCTTCAAAACCATTTTCAGTAATTAAAGCTATTTTTTTATCAGATAATCTATTCATAATTATTGTTAGTTAGTTTTTGGCCTAAATTTTAAATGAAAAGTTCAAATTTCATGCTAAACTATTCCAATTGAAGAATAGTTTACTTACTAGGAGTAGTTTTGAGATGAATACAATTGGGATAAGTCCTGTATTGAACTATGGGACGATGTCAATTTCTCTAACAATCCCTTAAAAAAGTTATTCATTTGTAATGAATTGGAGTAGAAATGGAAAGCCGGTCTGGTTTTCTGATGAAGTGATTTTTTGGGCAAGGCTGAAATCCTTGGTAACAGATCACCAAGGATTTTAAAAAAAGCCACAAAAAAAGCCCGGATAAAACCGGGCTTTCAATAATCAAAAAGATTGTATTTTTATACGTAGTTACTCAACATCACTGGCATAACCAACATCAAAATGTCTTCATTTTCATTTAGATCAGAAGGTAAAATCAAGCCAGCCCTGTTTGGCGCGCTAAATTTCATTGTTACTTCCTTCGCTGAGATATTATTTAGCATTTCTACTAAAAACTTGGCGTTAAAACCAATCTCTATATCCTCCCCTTCGTGTTCGCAGGACAGTCTTTCGTTGGCTTCATTAGAAAAGTCCAGGTCTTCAGCTGAGATCTGTAATTCACTTCCTGTAAGCTTCAACCTAACCTGATGCGTAGTCTTATTGGCATATATGGCGATCCTTCTTAAAGAGCCCAAAAACTCTTGTCTATTGATCACCATGTCATTGTTATTGTCGGCAGGAATTACATTCTCATAATCTGGGAAGCGTTCATCAATTAACCTACAAATCATCTTGATGTTGTTGAACTTAAAATAGGCATTGCTGGTATTGAACTCAACACTAACAGGTACATTCTCCGTAGGAAGAGTAGACTTAAGAAGGTTCAAGGCTTTCCTAGGTACAATAATACTGGTCGCTTCAGGAGAAGCAATATCAACTCTTCTATAACGAATCAAACGATGTCCATCCGTGGCTACAAAAGTAGTATTGGTACTGCTCAGGTTTATAAATACCCCAGTCATGGCAGGTCTCAACTCATCGTTACTTGTAGCGAATATAGTATTGGCAATTGCACTACTCAAAACATCTGTAGACATTTCTACAGTAGATGCGTTAGTTACGCTCGGGATCCGTGGAAAGTCAGTTGCATTTTCTCCTGCCAATTTATAGCGCCCATTGTCAGAACTGATCTCTATACTATAGGTCTCCTTATCGATACTAAAAGTAACAGGTTGCTCAGGGAGATTTTTAAGCGTTTCAATCAATATTTTTGCAGGTACTGCAATATTGCCATCTTCCTTTGCCTCCACCTCAATCTCCGTCATCATTGAAGTTTGCAAATCAGAAGCCGTTACCGTAAGCTTACTATCCAATATTTCAAAAAGAAAGTTCTCTAAAATTGGCACAACAGGGTTGGTTGTTACCACCCCATTTATTGCGGAGAGATGCTTCAAAAGTGAGGAAGAAGAAACAATAAATTTCATATGTATGGTTTTTATAATTCAGTCACATTAAAAATTATCGTAGAATCCACGATACAATTCTGTAAAGCCAAATTTAGCGTTTTTAATCATTGCTTTGAACCAAATAAGACACAGATTCTAATTTCGATGGATTTAACAGGGTAAAGTTATAAATAAAATTACAAATGCCCTCATTAGGTTTTGATTTGATAGGATAAAATTAAATTGATTTTTAAAAATCGGCTTCAATCCCCATCATTTAGCGTATTTTCTTTTTCTAAGAAACTGTTTGAACCAACCAATCAGTATAACTACAATCACAGGCATGGCAACATTGATTACCTGCCACATCGACTTCTGTTGTTTTACTTTCACTTTATTTAGTGGCCTGATTTCAAAACTTTTGGATTTACTTGCAATTATTCCATTGGGAGCCACCATGTAATTTATGGTATTTTGTAAGAAGGTTCTATTAGCCGTTTTACTCTCAGCAAATGGATTGTTACCCAAAGGCAAAGGCCGATCGTCTTGAGGCCGTATCCAGCTTTTAATAACATCTGCATCGCCACTAATCAAAATCTTCCCCCCATTGCTTTCAGGAAGAAACTTATTCTTATCAAATTCGTCTGGTGCAAAACGATTTTTGAAAAAGGACGTGAACTTCCCTTCCAATAAATAAACCAATGGGAGACTTCCGCTATTGAACGCCCTTACATCAGGTTCATTGGCCATATCTTTAAAGGCAACTCTGGCCGGAGCACTTTCTCTTCGCGTGTAATCGCTGGAAAAAATCAAAGGCGTCTTTAAGACATTATCCGCTTTTACCGTATCTATAGAACTCACAAAACGAAACTCAACTACATCTAAACCTTTGGTGATCGGATGGTTGGCCATCTTTCCTGCCTGAACATAAAAAGGCCATGGCAAGGGAACTATCTGAGGTTGATTGCCATACTCTCCTGAAACTACCGGATAATATCCGAAATTCAAATCCTGAACAAGGTCCTTATTGATCCTAACCCCATACCGAAAAAGCAAGTCATCCAATCCTGTATCGAAAGGCATGGCCACAGTACCATTCCCGCCTGCATTTTCTAGATTTACGGCCATCTCATCCATTAGGAACAGTATATTCCCCCCATACATCAAAAATTGGTCTAGGAGGTATTTTTCTCTCACTCCATAGGCATTTTTGGGGCCAGCCACGATCAACACTTCAAATGTCAATAGGTCTTCAACATTTTTGGCCTGGTCAAATGGCACTTTATAAACCTCAAAATCTTCGTTAAGTGCTTCCACCATGCCATAGCCCTCATCCTCATCCATTTCACCCTGCCCGATAATTATTCCTATCGCCCGCTTATTTCTGGTGTATAAACGTTTTATCGCCTGTCCTATCTCAAACTCAAGATTCTCTATGGATAAGTTCAGGGTTTCCTCTGGCCCCATACCCAATTCTCCTTTCAATAACAACACACCGATTTCCCTGGTAGTGGACCTTAAAACAATGCCTGGAAATATAAGCTGCGTTGACTGAGCCCCATTCTGAGTGCTATGTAGGTTGGTAGGGTTAATGCCATAATCAGCAAGTTTTAGAACATAACGCTCACTGCTATCCGAGGCAACTTGAAGTGGATCCAGGTAATTGATAACAATCCCCTCTCGGCTATAGGAGCGGAAGGTTTTTAGAATCTGTTCTATATTTCTTTGAAAACGAATCATCCCAGGAGGAAGATCTCCTGCCAATAAGACATCTATTTCTAATGGGCCATCCATATCCTCCAGCACATCCAGACTAGCCTGGCCTATGCTGTATTTTCCTTCTTCGGTCATGTCCACTCTAAAGGAATACCATTTCTCTAGATTGGCAACCAAAAACCATATCAACACCAAAGCGAATGTCCCAAATATTATGGAGCTGTATTTCCTATTCATCCCTATCGATCAAAATCCAAGAACAAACCAAAAACGAAAGTATCATCCCCATAAAATAGTAAATGTTTTCAGAGACAATAACTCCTCTACCCATCTGTTCATAATGAAAATCGGTACCCAATCCTGCTAATAAAACTGCCAGATCGCCTGAAGCCACTACCGCCAATGCGCTTATTCCACCATAAAGCAAGAAGGATAAGAACACGGCTACAACAAAGGAAACGATCTGATTGGAGGTAATGCATGAACTAAACAACCCCACTGCAGCAAACAATGCTCCGACTAAGAACAATCCGATGTAGGCTCCAAAAAAACCCGCACTGTCAATATTCCCTATTGTGTCTCCCAATTGAACGATACTGAAATAATAGACTAGTGTAGGAATCAAAGAGAAGAATAGAAGGACCAAAGCAGCCAGGTATTTGGCTATTACAATTTGGTAATTTTTTAATGGGGAAGTTTTTAGCAATTCCCAGGTCCCCGTTTTCCGCTCTTCTGCTACCATCCTCATGGTGATGGCAGGCAGCAAAAAAATAAAAACAAAGGGAGTATAACTAAACAGTGGATCAAGATCAGCATAGCCATAGTCCAGAACACTAGTACCAGGAAACACCCATACTATTAAACCCAATGAAATTAAAAAAATAGAAGTAATCAGATAAGCAGACAGGTTACTGAAAAAAGCATTGACTTCTTTTATAAACAGGCTGTACATATCTTTAACTTTTGGTTAAGCTGTGAAAGACTGATTCCAGGTTTTTTTCTTCTAGCCTGATGCTTACCAAATTTAGGTTGTACTTTTGAATCATTTCAAAAATCTCAAGTCTCAGTTTTTTAGGATCTTTGCATGAAAAGACAATCAATCCTGGTCCTTTCCTATCTATGGTATTGTAAGAAAGACCTTTTAACCATTCCTCCACTATAGTCTCCTCTGTTTCTAATAAAATTACAGATTTTCCTGCGGATGCCTTTAGGTTTTGAAGAGAATCTTGGGCCACTACCTTGCCTTTATTGATAATAACCACTTTGTCACACAGAATTTCGACTTCCTGCATGATATGAGTACTCAAAACAAGTGTTTTATTCTTGCTAATCTCTTTGATAAGTTGCCTGATTTCTACCAGTTGGTTTGGATCCAATCCAGTGGTAGGTTCATCTAGTATAATGATTTCTGGGTCATGCACAAGACTTTTTGCCAAGCCAACCCTTTGCTTGTATCCTTTAGAAAGGTTTCCTATTCTCTTGTATCGCTCCTCAGTAAGCCCACACTGCGCCATCACGAGTTTCACCCTTTCATTTCGCAGACTTTTCTTCATCTGATAAAGCCCCCCTATGAAAGATAAAAACTCAGGAATGTACATTTCATCATACAAAGGATTGTGTTCAGGCAGGTACCCTATCAATTTGCTGATGGCAATGGGATGATCTTTTACAGAAATGCCATTGACCAGGGCTTCACCCGAATCAGCCTGCAGAAAACCCGTTATGATTTTCATCGTAGTCGATTTCCCAGCACCATTCGGCCCCAAAAAGCCCAACACCTGTCCAGGGTTTGCCTGAAAGCTGACATTATTGAGGACTTGCTGATCCCCAAAACGTTTTGATAGATGATGAATCTCTATGGACATAATTCAAGATGTAAATCAAGCCAGAAACAGGCAATCCTAATCCTATAAAGGGCAACAATTATGTATACGCTTCCAACGTTACCTTTTCAAAACCTGAAACGGGTATGCATTCTTGGATAGGTAGGTGATTACTCCAATTGCTACTGCAATAACAATGCTAGTGGAAAACTGAAATAAATAAAGCCGACACTATTAAAATTGGTAACGGTGTCACTTCAATTTCATTATATCAATAATCCTGAAAGTGTAGATTTTGCATAAAAAACCTTCACTTTCAGGATTAATTTACTCAGAAAGTGGTTCCTGAATAATTGTATTCGTTTTTTTAGGGCTCTAAAGCTTTTACACCTGGCAAGATTTTACCTTCCATCAATTCAAGCAGTGCACCTCCACCTGTGGATACAAATGAAACTTGTTCGCCATAGCCGAATTTATTAACAGCAGCAGCTGAATCACCACCACCTATAAGTGAAAAGGTTCCTTTTTCAGTAGCCTCCACAACTGCCTCTGCAATTGCTTTGGTACCTTTCTCAAAGCTACTCATTTCAAAAACGCCCATTGGACCATTCCATAATACGGTCTTGGAATCTTTTATTATTTGTGCAAATTTAACACAAGTTTCAGGCCCAATGTCTAAGCCCATCCAACCATCAGGAATCTGTCCTTTTTTTGCTGTACTTTGTTCAGCATCATTGGCGAAATCAGTGGAGATAACTGTATCATCTGGCAAAATCAGGTTCACATTTTTTTGCTTGGCTTTTTCTAACAGCTCTAAAGCAAGTGGCATTTTATCCTCCTCCAATAAGGAATCACCTATAGTGCCACCCTGTGCTTTCGCAAAGGTGTAGGACATGCCACCACCAATGATCAGGTTGTCAACCTTATCGAGTAATTTATCGATAAGAAGGATTTTATCTGAAATCTTTGCTCCTCCCATTATGGCTGTAAATGGCCTTTCTGGTGAACCCAATACTTTCTCAGCATTTTCCAATTCTGCTTGCATCAGGTAACCAGCCACTTTATCGTTGAAGAATTCAGCTACAATGGCAGTGGAAGCATGTGCTCTGTGAGCTGTTCCAAAAGCATCATTAACATAAATGTCCCCAAGTTTTGACAATTTTTCCGCAAAATCTTTGTCCCCTTTTTCTTCCTCTTTGTGAAAACGAAGGTTTTCTAAAAGCAGTACTTCACCTGGGTTTAAACTGGTAGCTAGCTGTGCTGCTTCACTTCCTATGCAATCCCTGGCAAACTTTACTGACAGCTCTAACTCTTTATTCAATTCCGTGACAATGTGTCTCAACGAAAACTTGTCTTCTGGACCAGATTTGGGCCTTCCAAGATGAGACATAAGAATGACAGCACCTCCATCCTTTAGGATTTTTTTAATTGTAGGTAATGCTGCATCTATTCTAGTATTGTCAGTTATCGTAAATTGATCGTCAAGAGGTACATTAAAATCCACTCTCACAAGTGCTTTTTTACCTTTAAAATCAACGTTATCTACTGTTTTTATTCGATTGTTCATGTTTTGTAGGTTTAATATATGCGTCAAAAATAAACATTTTATTTGGCAGCAGCCCGCCTTAGCCTATCATTTATTGCTTTTCCTAAATGTATTTCTGGCAATTCTTCAGCTAATATTAAGGTAGCATTGGTTTCATCCAATTTGCGCATGGCAGAAAAAAGATTTCTGGCTGCTTCGTCATAATCTCCAGAATTGCTTAAGGCTACTTGATGAGAGGCTGGCACTTCGGGAAAAGAACGCCTAAAGGACAAGATAGCAAGTCCTTCCTTTTCTTGTTGATACTGCTGCATTAATTCATCCAAGTCCCCTAAAACCATGGGCTTTCTAGGGGCATAATGACTTTTTAGCATTCCGGGAGATTGCGGATTACTACTTGATTGAGGCAAAATTAAAACTTTCCCAACAACCTCCTCAATGGCCCCAACGGAAACTCCCCCTAAGCGATAAATGATAACCTGCCCCTGCTCCATTCCAACAATGGTACTTTCCAGCCCCACTTCACAAAGCCCTCCATCCAAAATATAAGCCAATTTCTCTCCAAGATGGTGCTGGACATGGCTGGCGCTAGTAGGGCTAATGTATCCGAATGGGTTGGCACTTGGCGCAGCCAAGGGGAAATCTAACAATTCCAACAGGCTCTTGGTGAGCGGATGACTTGGCACCCTAACCCCTACCCTCCCCAATCCGCTAGTTACCAAATCGGGGATAATATTTTTTTTAGGGAGTAGTAAAGTAAGCGCTCCAGGCCAAAAGGTTTCAGCCAAGGCTTTTAATTCATCAGGTATAAATTCCACGTAATCATATAACTGTTCGATTCCTGCCAGATGAACAATTAAAGGGTCAAAACTTGGTCTGTTTTTAGATTTGAAGATTTGTAAGACTGCTTTTTCGTCCAGCGCATTCCCCGCCAATCCATAAACAGTTTCAGTAGGTATGGCTACGAGTTCCCCCGATGTCAATAATGCTGCTGATTTTATAATATCTTTACCAATCTCAGCCATTACTCATTACAGAATTCGTCCAACCAATCTTTCGCTTGGGTATATCCTAAGGAAAGTGCCGTTTGAAGGTGTTCACAACCTTCCGATTTTTTACCCAGTGCGCTCATTTCAGTTACTCCTAAAAGGTAAAAGGCCGCTCCGTTTCGTGTATCAATGGCCGTTAATGCTTCAAGTGTTGCAATTGCATTTAAAGGATCATTGTTTCCAAGAAGCGCTTTGGCCTTGTTAAACAATACTTGGGGTTGCTGAGGATCAGCATGCAATGCTTTATCAAAATCGATGAGGGCATCATCGTACATTTCAAGACCTAAGAGTGCAAGTCCACGATTGTAATAAATGTCTATCTGATTGAAATCAAGTCCATTTGCACGATTATAATCAATCAGTGCTTTTTTGTACTCCTCCTTTTCCATGTATACATTCCCTCTGTTGAAAAAGGGCTTGTAATTATTTTCATCCACTTCAATAGAGCGGGAAAAGGACTCAACGGCATCATCTAATTTGCCTGTTTGGAAAAATATCACTCCTCTGGCATTCCATGCAGGCGCATGTGCCGTATCTTTTTCAACTAATCTATTTAGGTGCTCAATTGCGGTATCAAAATCCTGTTTATCTAAAGCTCCAATACCAGCTTCAAACAATTCTTCTGAAGATGGCTGACAGGAAACAAGAAAAAATAGGGCTATGATGCTACTCCATATATTTTTATTCATTTCATTTTTTTTGCAAAGATAAGAATTACTTAGACCACAACCCACATAAGGATTGAACAAAATACAAGTACATCAAAATACCCTAAATGAGTATTTCAGATTTACTGGTTTTTTCTAACATTCTTAATATCGATTCGTTAAAACCTACCAATTCTGCTGTAAGGTCAAACCCTACCCAGGCGAGGTCCTTACTTTCAGGACTAATAATAAGAGGCTCATCCATTTCTGCCTCTATAAGAAACCTCACATCATAATGAAAATGCCTTTCATTTTTATCATTTGCAGGGATTACGTGCCTGTCTAGGTCAAAAATAGACTTGTCCACCAACCGTATGGACTGCAAACCACTTTCTTCCTCGGCTTCTTTAAGTGCCACTTCAACAAGGTTTTCATTTCCGTCTGCATGACCTCCCAACTGCAACCAACGTTGAAGTTTCTTATGTAGGGTTAACAGGGTATGGGTGCGCCGTTTATTGACTATCCATGCTGAGGCCGTAAAATGCCCGTTAATTCTTTCTCTTTTAAAGGCGTCAGGGTCATTTAAAAGATCCAAAAAGGCAGGAACCATGGCTTTTTCTTCCTCAAATGGTGTCCTGTAATTTTCTATCAAGCACTTTAGATTTTCTCTGTCCATATACTAATCTGCTTTGAATAATTTATCCATAAACTGGTCAAAAGATTTGGCTTCATGGTATTGCCTATCGGAATACAATGTAACCAGAACTTTAAGATAGTTGGGTTTATTGTCAAGGGAAATCTTCTCTATACTAACATTGCCAAATAGCTGATTTATTTTACCTGATAAGTCATCCACTGAGACAAGGGGTTTGAAATACAACTTTTCAGTAGTTCTTACCTGATCATTTACTTCATCAATTTTACGATCCATGCTTACCATTCTATAGCCCATCCCCAGCATTTTTTGGCCTAAACCAAAAAAGAGTTTAGTGAATGTACCTCTATATAATGGAGGTGTGTAGCTAACTGCAAAACCATTGGCATAGGAAGTATGATAATAATGAACCTCGGGATCTTTATTAATTCCAGCGCGTTTAAAATGATAATTGTCGTAAATCATTTTCAAAACATTTACCCCCTCTTCTCCAGCCAACCACAAGGACACTTCCTGCTCCTCAGGTTCAGTGCGGGTAAAATTCTCCCGGATTACGGCCCGATTGCTATTACCTGTAAATAATTTATCTAATAAATTGTCAATAAATTTCATTTCTTCTTGATAACACCATTTTTTTCGCTGGAAATCAACCCTTCGTCCTCCATTTCTCTGATCAAACCTACAGAAAAATCATCTAAAGTTTCATCGATCTCATAAAACAATTCCTCTAATGAAAACGCCTCTCCCTGTTCTAAAGTTTTAAGTATTTTTTGAATAAGATTTTTACTAATAATTGCCCTATTATTATCTTTTTTGTTTTGTATACAATTGTCACAAATACCGCAGTATAAATCATTTTTTTCTCCAAAATAGTTTACAATTTGAAGCGTACGACAAATTTTATTATTTTTAGCATATTCAATAATTTTCTGAGCTTTTCCAATTGCTTGTAGTCTTCTTTCTTTAATTCTTTTTTTATTTAATGGTAAAGATCCTGCGTCAAGTCTTGGTGTAATAAAGGTTATTTGGGGTTGGTCCTTTTTGCCAGAAAAATCCACCAATCCAAGTTCATCCATCTTTTTTAACATCCCAACCACTTCTTTCTCTGAAGTATTTAACAATTGTGCAATCTTGCTCTCTTTGATTCTGATATAACTCACAAATAGTTCTCCTCCATGCAATCTTAGCAATAGCTTTATCAAGTTATCCAATTTTGCATAAGCAATTTGCGCTTCATAAAGTTTGCTTTGCGAAACCAAAAAATGTAAAGAAGATGGAAGAAAAACGCTTTCTGAAAAAAGTAGAAAGGCTTCTTCCTGCAGTACTTTTATGGAGTTGTACGTTAGCGGTATAGCCAAATTATAAGACCTGGTAAAATCCAGAAAGTCAAAATCAAAACTTGTCATCTGGGCGCTACCAACCGCTAACCTATAATAATTTGCCAAGCATTGGTAAACCTTTTTGAGCATCTCCTCAGGGGGGTAGGCTATTTCTGCCATTTCTTCCAATGTAATACAATCTTGCTCCCTTACCAATAGCACAGCAAATGCCTTTATCCCATCTCGCCCTGCCCTTCCAGCTTCCTGATAGTAATTCTCCAGGTTTTCAGGAAGGTCAAGATGAATCACTGCCCGCACGTCGGATTTATCTATCCCCATTCCAAAGGCATTGGTGGCAACCATTACTCTTACCCCTCCCCTTATCCAATCCATTTGGCGCTCATTTCTAACATGCTGATCCAAGCCCGCATGATAGTAAGTCGCTGACAGGCCTAGTTGTTGTAGGTGCTGGGCCGTTTCTTTAGTTCCCTTTCTACTTCTGGTGTAAATAATAGCACTCCCTGGTACCTTTTGAAGAATCTCGACTGCTTTCTCTAATTTATTTTCGGCCCATCTAACAGCGTAAGACAAGTTATCTCTCCTAAATGATTTTACAAAAACGGAAGGTTCTTTAAGTTCAAGTTTTTCGATAATGTCTGTTCTCACATTAAGGGTAGCAGAAGCAGTTAATGCAACCACAGGCACCTTTGGAAAAAATGCTCTAATGTCAACTATTTCCAAATAGGAAGGTCTAAAATCATACCCCCACTGAGAAATACAATGGGCTTCATCCACAGCTATGAGGTTTATATTCATCTTTTTAAACCGTTCTAAAAATATTTCGGTTTTAAGCCTTTCAGGCGAAACATATAAAAATTTATAATCACCATATACGCAATTGTCCAGAAGGGTGTCAATTTCCCTTTTCCGAAGACCAGAATGGATAGCCATGGCTTTAATTCCGCGACCTTTCAACTGGTCAACCTGATCTTTCATTAAAGCGATCAAAGGGCTCACAACTAGACATAAGCCTTCTTTCATCATGGCTGGAACCTGAAAGCAAATGGATTTCCCTCCACCTGTAGGTAGCAATACCAATGCATCCTTTCCTTTAGCAATAGCTTCCACTATCTCACCCTGAAGGGGACGAAAGTCTTGGTACCCAAAATACTTTTTTAAAATTGCCAGTGCTGAAGTATCTAGCTTATCCATATTGTGGCAATGAGTCCTTTAGCATGAATGAAATTTTCATCCAAATTACGCTTCATCAAACCCAATCACAAGGGGGATTCCTTATTGTTGAAAGTTATTTTAACGGCTCCTTCAGAAATAGTACTTTCAAAGGGGAATTCTTCCTGGCCCCGCCATTTTCCATCCTTCCAAATACGCATTTGAATCCCTGTCAAATCAACAGGAAGAAAAGTGTCTTTATCCAAAAAAATATTCCTTTTTCCTGGTAGTAAAATTTTATAGTTTTCACCATCCTCCATAAGAGCAAGACGATTGATTGGCATCCCCATTTCCTTGATCCTGTGAGGCGTAATGCTGTATTTCAATTCAGTTGAATCAACCTCACTTTCAAATGTATACAATTGACCTTTGTGAAGATAATCAAATACACCTCCTTTTTTTAGGTTGTAAATGACCAAATAATCTTTCGAAACCCTTTCTATCCCAGCATAAAGTCTATAAATCCCAAATGCGAAAACCAAAATAATAATCGCCCTAAGGTGGTACTTTTTCCTTCCATCAATCCAATGAAAAAGAAAAAAGAGAATGCTCCAAAAAAGAATCATTTCAGGTAGGTGCAAAAAGAGGTTATCCATTTTAGCAAAGGGAAGGGCTTGCAGCCCAAAAATTCCAAAATTCAATAGGCGAATAGCCATCTCCATCAGCCAACCAAGAATTGATGCCAAAAAGGGTATAGCAGCAAACAACAAAAATGGAACACCAATGGACATGATAACAAATGCTGCAGGTATGGCCAGTAAATTGGTTAGAATAAAATAAGTAGGGAAAATATGGAAATAATAAACCGCAAGGGGAAAAGTGGTTAACTGAGCCGCTAGCCCCACACTGGTGATGTCCCAAAGGTACCTTAGCCATTTCTTTTCAGGGTGCCATAGTTTTCTGATCAGAGGCTGAAACAACAATATTCCCATTAAAGCTGCGTAACTCAACTGGAACCCTACAGCGTAAATTAAAAAGGGATCATAAATCAACAATACCAAAGCCGACAATGCCAAGGGATTAAATATCGAAGGGCTTCGAGATTTCATTTGAGCGAAGCAGATAAAAGTAAACATGGTCGCAGACCTTAGCACAGAAGGGGAAAGGCCGGTTAGGATTGCATAAAGCCAGATGATAATCATGATTGCACTTAGTAAGAGCACTCTTTTAAGTCCTTTCTTTTGGCTTGGCTTGAAAACGAGGAAGAAAAAGCCATATATAATCCCGACATGCAAACCAGAAACGGCCAAAATATGCATGGCCCCAGCAGTAGCATAGGCATCCTTTAAATTGGTGTCCATGTCAAATTTTTGCCCGAGCAATAAAGCTGTTGAAATCTGAACAGCATGAGGGTCATTAAGATAGGTGCTTATCTTATTTGCCAGGTATCCTCTCCAGGCGATGACTGTTGAGGACCATGAGGCTTTTTCAGGTACTGATAAAACGGTGAACTTCTCTCCTATAAAATGGGTAAAGTAAACCCCCTTTCTTTCCATATAAGTCGAATAATCAAACATCGATGGATTGGTAGGTGACGGAATTATTTGTGGACCTCCATTAATTAGAATGGTAGTCCCCGGTAGTAGTGGTTTTGAGTGTTGATGATAAATTTGAACTTGCCCACTGGCGGGCTTCCAACCTTCACTATTTTCTATGGCATAAACAAAAACCAAATTCCCCTTGCTATTTGGTTTGACTTGATCAGCCTCCTGGACTTCTGCTAAATAATTTTTTATTTTTGGGAAATGAACTAAGTGATCAGGCATTAATTCAACATCTCTGGAGGACGCCACAAACATGCCTGAAAAAACCAAACTTAGGTAAGCTAAAATAGGAAGAGTAACTTGAAAAAACTGCTTTCTTTCTGGTAGGTAGATAAAGGTTAAAAAGAAATATGCTGCTAAGCATAACAACAAGGCTGGCAAAAGCATTGTCCCCAGTGTTTCCTTAGTTAAGGGATAAATAAAAACTCCCAAAACAAAGAAAATAGTATACCTTATAAAAGGAAATTCATTGAATTTCATGAATTAAACCAAAATCGGTTAAAATCCTACTGCATACAATATCCTCTGATGTATCAATTCAGAAGCGCTGCCTATCTGCCATTAGAGATAGCCTTATTTCATCTATCTGCCCTAAAATAGGGATGGAGTAATAATAGGACCAATTCCATTGGAAGCAATTGAAAACAGTACAATTTTGGCTAAATCATTGTCACTCACAAATAGCAACAAAAAGGACAAAAAACAATTGTACTTGCAACTTCCCTTTCTCCTTGGTCAAAAATTCAGCCCAAAGTTTCAGAAAATAATTTAACCAACTTTGATCATAAAATCAACAAAACAAAAAAATTCAGGTGATTGACACCTGAAAATCAACTAATTAAAACCTAAATCCAACTGTAAATCCAGCATTGAACTCAACAGGATCAAATCGGTCAGACACTTCGTTATTAAACCCTCTGGCTATGCTAACATAAGGTCCTAAAGCAAATTTATCATTGTGCACCCATTTGTAACCACCACCAAAGCCGATGATAAAACTATTTAAAGAAGTTTCAATAATCTGATCATCTTCAAGTACCTCAGTAAATGTTCCGCTTCTGTACTTCAAAAAAGGAAATACATAAAATCCTGATGGGTTGGATTCTGTCACAAAATAGTAGTTGTATGCTAGCGTAGCACTTGTGGATTTGAAATCCTGTCCGTCACCTGAGTCAGAAACATAAGCAAATCGATCCATGAAAGTCATCCCGAAACCTATGGATTGATTTCGATCCAGAAAATGCTCGTACCCCAATTCAAGTGATCCTATAAAAATAGTGTTAAAAATATTTAACTTCACTTCATTTTCAGGAAGTCTCGGGTCTTCGATTGTTTGTGCATTAGCTTGAAAACTTCCCAAACCTACAACTACTACCAATACCAGGGCACCTATAAAATTTTTCATAAAAAAACTGTTTGCTTAAAAGTAAATATCTCTGTTTAAAATTTCTCTCCTGAGTTATACTGCATCAGGTAATGCTCAATCTCGCATTCTAGAAAAAGCTCGCCTTTTTTCTCAAAACCAAATTTCCCATACAAGCCTACCGCAGTCACTTGAGCGTGCAAATATATCGTTTTATTCTTATTTGATGGATTGGACAAAACATCTTCTAATACAGCTTTCACTAACATGCTACCAACACCATGACTTCTGTAAGGTTTTAATACAGCAAACCTTTCAAGTTTAATGCCAGTATTTGTATACCTCCATCTGGCCGTTCCCACTCCTTGTTCCCCTTCTTGAACAATAAAGTGGGTAGCCATGGTCTCAAATTCATCATACTCTTCCTCTGCCGCTACATTTTGTTCTTTTACAAAAACCTGTTCACGTATATGAAAAGCTTTTTCCAATGAAAGCTCATCTGTAATTTTGCTTATGGTTAAACTCATTTCGATGGAGGAACTTCGACTTCATTTTTCTCATAGGCTTCAATGATAGACTTCACAAGCTTATGCCTTACAACATCATTGCCCGAAAGATTCACCACGCCTATGCCTTTCACCCCTTTAAGAATTCTTAGCGATTCCCGAAGACCTGATTTTTGACGTGAAGGTAAATCCACTTGCGATTGATCTCCTGTGATAATCACCTTAGAATTAGGCCCCATTCTGGTTAGGAACATCTTGATTTGTTCCGCTGTAGTATTCTGTGCTTCGTCCAACAGAACGAAGGCATCGTGAAGTGTTCTACCTCTCATATACGCCAGCGGTGCTATTTCAATCACCCTATTTTCTTGGTAAAACCTAAGCTTTTCCGTAGGTACCATATCTGCCAGGGCATCATAAATAGGCCTTAAATAAGGGTCAAGCTTTTCTTGCAAGTCCCCTGGTAGAAACCCGAGATTTTCCCCAGCTTCTACAGCAGGTCTCGTTATAATAATCCGTTTAACCTCTCTATTTTTTAGTGCCCTTACGGCTAATGCCACAGCGATATAAGTTTTCCCAGTTCCTGCAGGTCCTAACGCAAATACAAGATCATTTTTAAAAGAGGAATCCACCAGTTTTTTCTGATTGGGCGATTTTGGCCTTACGATCACTCCTTTATTCCCATAGAGAATAATGGAGTTATTGCTTTCGGCCTTCACTTGAGGATTACCTTCTAACTCAATGTATTCTTTAACATTCTCTGGCGTGACTTGACCATAACGGCTAAAATGCTCCAGAAGCATGTTTAAGATGTCGTTAATCTTAAGAATTTCAGGTGCTCGCCCTTTAATTCTTATTTCATTGCCCCGGGAAACAATTTTGCTTTGGGGAAAGGCCGCAGAAATCTGCCTGATATTTTCATTTTCCGATCCTAAGAAGTCCAGGAGGGAAATATTTTCCAATGTTATGACTTTTTCTACCAATATATTTTCTTCTGTTTAGCTAATTCTAATAACAAATTAAAAATACCTATTTTTGTGCATCCTTAACGCAAAAGTACGAATTTTTAATTGACTTACTTATATGGCTTTGGTAACATTCATTTCGGATTTTGGTAACTCAGACTACTATGTACCAGTAGTCAAGGCTAAAATGCTATCCATTAATCCCCAATTGTCTATTGTAGACATAAGTCATGATATTGCCTTATACGACATTGCGCATGCCGCATTTTTACTTCGTTCTACCTTTAACGATTTCCCAAAGGGAACTGTTCACCTTGTTGCGCTAAATACTACAAGTAGCATAACAGATGGCTATATTGGCATCAAGCTAAACGAACATATTTTTGTAGGACCAAACAATGGAGTCCTAAGTATGTTGGCAGATCATGACCCTGGAATTATTGTGAAATTTTCAGACATCCACGTTAAAAACAGTTCCTTTCCTGCCAAGGATATTCTTGCGCCAATAGCTGCTAAAGTGGCTAGTGGCGCAGCCATACATGACTTTGGTGGTCCTTTGCAGGGCATCAAAAAAATGATGGGGCGTCACTTCAAGGCAAGCAAAAAACAAATCGTCGGCTATGTGTTACGTGTGGACATATATGGCAATTTAATCACCAATATCCCTAAGGAGGTTTTTGAAAAATTAAGTCCTGGAAAATTCGAGATCGTTTTCGGTAGAGAATCCGTACAACAACTCCAGACCAATTACAATGAAGTAGAACCAGGTGATTGCTGGGCTTTCTTCAATAGTTTAGGTTTACTGGAAATCGGAATTAACCATGGCCATGGGGCCGATTTATTAGGCTTGCGGTATGACAGTCCTATTTTAATCAATTTTGAAGTTTAATTTTTCAAATTTCTGATTAATTAAACCTTTAAAAATCAGCAGTTAGCCGAGAAAGGTCACGAAAAAGGCGAAAAATTCACAGTTGCAAGCTGTCATAATACTTGTTTGTGAAAAATTCTTTGCACATATTTGCATCCCAATCAGCAATGAATGGATAATGCCACAAGCCCAGGTGGCGGAACTGGTAGACGCGTTGGTCTCAAACACCAATGCCTTCGGGCGTGCCGGTTCGATTCCGGCCCTGGGTACAAAGGCTCACAGAAATGTGAGCCTTTTTTGTTGACTCCACCAACTTGGCTCTATTTACTGATGTAATTAATTAGTTTTTATTTGGGAGAATCTTTCCTTTTGGCTTTATCGAAATACACCCCATCCGTTTCCATATCAGAGATGCTGCGTTTTATAATTCTTTTTAGCTTCTCTCTATCCTTGCTGGGAACTTTATCCTCTTCAAAAAGCGCGCTCAAAGCGTTGAACAAAGCTGCCCTGCTTGGGCCTGTTGCCTTTTCATATTCCCAAGACTCTTCTTCCATTCGAATAAATTCCTGGACTGAAGTAATAATAAATACCACAAAGGATACCACTACCACTATTGTTAGAATAATTACATCTAAATTTTCCATTTTATCTTTTCATTTTAAATAGGATCAAAAAGCCAAGAATGGTAGGGCACCACAAACCAATGAAAATGGCCTTGAGGGGTTCATTTTCTACGAGAAAATAGTACTCTGATACCCCGATCAAAACTACTACCAATACGATAAGTACGATTTCGGACTTTTTAAATTTTTTCATGAATTTAAATATTGATTAACAAAGAGTTGCTTCCCTGATCAGACCAGAGCATAATCACTAAACCTAAGCCCATCATCAATATCCTGTGCTGGAATTAGTGCTTGAGTGGTATTAACAACTGAAAAGGAATAAAGTTTTTTACTGTACCCGATTAACAGTCAACAACTTCTCACTTAATAATTGTACTAAAGGAAAATGACTGCTATTTCAGCATCAATTAATTAAATGAAAAAACACGGCAAGCCTTCGTCTATAGGGTGGATAGTTTCAGTGGCAGACTTAGCCATAATAACTGTTAGAATTTCGTCTAAATCTATATATTTCGGAGTTTCCGAAAATCTTCTCATCTCTCAAAAAATAACACCAACCCAGTAATGATAAAGAATAGGATTAAAAACATTCTTGGTAAAACTGATGCTTATCCATCATCAGGCATATGGTCAAGACATGTTTAGATTCAGATCAAGAACTTGGAAATGCCAATACCTCTAGGTTCTGATTCCAGGTCATTTCAATTTTTAACGCTAGATAAAGGATGTTTTCTAATTTTCTTTCAATATTGCAAAGGGAATGGATTCCTCATCAAATAAATGAAAGTGAAGTATGAAGCTACTCAATCAATTTTGCCTTCTTCTAATACTATTTGCAGCAATGGGTTGCAATGGGTCTAGTAATTTGTCTTCAGAGCAATTGGATGGTTTTGAGGCCAAATTAACGGCATCAGATTTTTTCTGGCAAAGCAGGTATGGAAGCTACATTGATTTTCAGTTCCGAGAGAACGGAATCGTAAACGCACTTATCAATGGAAAGGCTGATTCCAAAGTAAGTGGAAAATGGTCATTTGACAACAGTATTGGAGAATTACAGATAGCCTGGGAAGGAGGAAGGCAATACACTTCATTTGTAAAGCATATTGATGATAATTGGGGCAAGATTACTTTTGAATCTAAAATCCATGAGTATGGAGACAAAACAATAACAAGGCTGAAGCTTTTGGACGACAGGTTTAGTGATCCCAAATTACTGGATATATCCCTCAATGGCGTTCGTTAACCTATTTTTGAACCAAAATAAAATCAGGTGTATTTATGTTGTTTATACTGCATAAATACACCTGTCTTCTTGAAAAATGAGATCACGTCTAACTTTTTTCTTTTACTCACTTGCACTATCCTGGGCAGAAAATACTCGCTTAAGCAAAGCGGTAGTTCTTTCTGCAGGGTTTTCACGGATGGCTTTTTCTTCTTGGGCTACCAATTGAAAAAGTCCCTGAATGGCCATTTGCGTTACATAAGCATTCAAATCAGGATCCAACTTTCGGGAAGTCGTGGGAAAGGAATTGTACCTTCCTACCAAATCTCCATAATAACGTGTGGCCCCTACCTGATCAAGAGATTCCTGGACATGAGGTTGAAATAAAGCGGTTAATTTTTCTGTTGTAGTCCTTTGGAGATATTGGGTGGCGGCATCATCCTGACCTTTCAAAATATCCCAGGCATCTGTAATGGTCATCTGCTTAATGGCTGCTATAAAGATAGGTTTCGCCTCCTTGGCAGCACTTTCTGCCCCCCTATTTATTGTCATTATTACCTTATCCACTTCAGATCCTAAACCAATATTTCTCAAGGTAGACTCTACACGCTGAACATCTTCTGGAAGAGCTATTCTTATCAAGTCATTTTTGAAAAAACCATCTTGGGTTGAAGCAAGGTTAGCCCCTTCTGTTACTCCTTTGATCAATGCCTCCTTTAATCCATTCCCAACTTCATTCTCTGTAAGTGCAGATTCACTGGCTGCGGCCAAAAACTTATTCACTTCAGCTGTAGTACAACCCACCATTGAAAAGATAAACATTACATAAAATATGTTGGATAAACGCTTCATTTTTATTTATTTAATTGAAAGTATTTTCAAGATCTCAGAAAGTCAATTATTATGCCAGAAGTTTAACATCTAAAACCTGAAAAAACCTTTTATTGTTTCACCTGATCCATTTTAGCTTTAATCTCCCGAATTAAAATCTCTTGTCCCTTGAGGCTCAAATGTCCATGGTCAATATAGTTGGACACATCTTTAGAAAAATCGGAAAATTCAGGACTATTGAAATTATAAGTGCTCATTAGCTCACTCTTTTCTACATTGGTCCCATCCAGAATATCCTCCCAATAATGATTCATTTTATCGCTATGAGCTTGGTATATAGGATACGGAACTGGGTGAAAATAAATGAAAGTTTGAATCTTATTTTGTTCTAATAAAGTCAATAACTTTTTGAAATCCCTTCTGTGATTGCTTCCGATTTCAAATTCATTTACTTTGACATTATTAACTTCCTCTGCTATTCTCCCAGCTACATCCTCCACCTTAAAGAGCGCTTCAAATGCATTGCTTCCATTTGTTCTATATTGATTTTTAGGATATTTGTTAGGCCATAAGTCAAAATCCCTGATGAGCCCCAGGCCATAGACCCTAAGAAGATTGACTGAACCATACGCCTTCCAGTAGGTATCGAGGTTCATAAAACCTGTCTCTTCAACCTTTGTATTTGCTGTCACATATGGATGAATACATACTATTGCCTCTTTAATGGTGCCATTGTTTTCCAATACGTTTGTTGCCAATGCCAAAACATTATTCATCCTTGCCCCCATTAAACTTACATTAAAATAATTTTTATCGGGGATGGATTCCGGATTGAGGTTGGCAGAAAGTGAAGGCCCAAGAATCATCCCATCAAAATGCTGTGGAACATGATTGAAAGTCATAAGGTATTTTGAAAACCGCTCTTCTCCATAAACCCGTACGTTATCTTTATCTCTGAATCCATACAAGCCAAAAACATCCAAGAAAACATTTAGAAAGACAAAAACCATTAAGGCCCCAGCAAAACTAAGCCGTAAAATCAGAAGATATTTTTTGAATTGTTTTTCCATCAACTTAAAAATCAAAGTATAAAAAGTCATTTTCGACAATGGAATTTAGGTAAATCACATTGATCAAAAACAACAATACGTTTAATATCAAATAGGTAACCGAAGGCTTAAGTCTTCTACCCATTTCTATGGCATTCGGCACAAAAAGCAACACTACACCAGCAATCCAAACGGGGAGGTCATAGTAGTTACTTACCAAATAAAAGTCAGCCACGCCAGTTACTTTACTAAACATTCTGTAAAGCATGGCTAAAGAATCGGCCCAGGAATCAGCCCTAAAAAATACCCAGGTAATGTTTACAAATAGAAAAGTTAACAATAGTGCTGGGATTTTCGGTAATGCCAAACCCATCTTAGACCATTCACGGTGAACTACAAGTGCAAGACCGTGTAAAAACCCCCAAAATAGAAAAGTCCAACCAGCACCATGCCAAATACCTCCTAATAGAAAAGTAGCCATTAGGTTTACTCCTGTTCTGAAATTCCCTTTCTGATTCCCTCCCAATGGGATGTATACATAATCCCTAAGAAACCTGCTTAAGGTCATGTGCCAATTTCTCCAAAAATCCTTAATACTAAGTGATTTATAGGGAGAGTTGAAATTTTGGGGAAGCCTTATATTAAATAAGAGCCCAAGTCCGATAGCCATAGCCGAATAGCCACTAAAATCGAAATAAAGTTGTAATGAATAGGCCAGGGATGAAGCCCATGCTTCCATTGACCCTAAGGAGGTAACATTGGCATATCCTTTGTTAGCTATTTGAGCGAAACTATCAGCTATTACTATTTTCTTAGCCAACCCCATCATGAAAATAAATATTCCTCTGGAAAGGTTGTCATAATTTAAATAAGTCAGGCGAGGATTCCTGAACTGTCCCATCATTTCAGTATGATGTACAATGGGTCCGGCTATTAATTGCGGGAAAAAAGAGACAAATAAACCGTAAGAAAACAAGTTTTTTTCCTTCTTCGTACCCTTATAACTGTCTACGAGGTAAGCTATTTGTTGAAAAGTATAAAAAGAAATCCCAAGGGGAAGTACCAAGTTAAGGTAACCTAAAGAAAGGTCGGGTATAAAATTAAGGTTATAAATTAAAAAGTCGGTGTATTTAAAGATTATCAACGCTAATAAATTAACGGTTATGCCAAAGACAAGCGTTTTTTTCTTTCCGGGGAAAATCTTTTTTGAGATTAAATAATTGAATGCTATGGAAAAAAAAATTAAAATAAGGTAGGCAGGGTTCCACCATCCATAAAAAAACAGCGAGCAAAGCAATAGCCAAAGACCTGTGAAGGGTGATTTAAGCTTAGGACCGAAAAAATAAAATACAAATAAGGTGATTGGTAAAAAACCTAAAAGAAATTCGAAAGAATTAAATAGCATTTTATTTGACGTTCAGCTAAAAAGTCTGGAAAATATAAAAACGTTCAACATTTTCAATACCGAGATGTAATTGAAGGTCTCGGCTTGAATTAGTAAGTATTAACTTGAAGAGAATCCATTTGGAGACCATCTTGACCTCAAATTGTCATTCAATTCAAACCTACTTACCTTATCACAAACATATTGATCAATTGTTAACAATAGGAGTAAATCTAACTAAATGTGGTGATTTCTTGAAATAAATTAAAAAAAAATAAATTTTCAGTTATAAAAATTACTTTGGCCTAAATATAAATATTTAATTATAAATTGAAATAAAGATACTTATGCAACTCTCCTTCCAAAAAGCCTTTTATCCGCTTGCTTTTGTTTTCCTCCTTTTATTTGCCATGGTATTGGCAAAGAGTGTTTTAATATCTTTATGTTTTGCCCTTTTACTATCCTTTATTCTCCACCCATTGCATAACATGCTAATGCGGAAAGGGATTCCCATTATTGTAGCTGCGTTTCTTGTTCTACTGACTTTTTTTCTTATAATAATTGGAGTGTTTACATTTTTCTCCGCAGAAATTATTTCACTTTCAGATGAATTGAGCAATTTTGGAGACAAATTGATGACGTTATTTACGGATTCAATAGGTTACCTGAACGAAAATGTGAGCTTTTTAGGTAATTTGGAAAAAGAAAAAGTCCTTGAAGACGCCAAAGCCTGGGCCAAGGACGGCGCATCTGAAATGTTGGGTACTACTTTTAGTAGCACAACCAGTTTTTTCACTGGCCTCTTCACCACAATTATATACACCTTTCTTTTTCTAATTTACAAAGAAGGACTGGTATCAGCCTTTAAACGTTTTGCCCCGGAAAACCATAAATCGGAATACCACCACATGCTTAAAAAGATTCAGTTGGTTGGCCAAAAGTATTTGTCTGGAATGCTTACCTTGATCATCATTCTAGGGTTTGCCAATAGTACCGGTTTATGGATTATTGGTCTTGACAATCCCTTTCTTTTTGGTTTTCTGGCAGCTTCTTTATCCATCATTCCTTATGTAGGCACTACAATTGGCGCCAGTATTCCAGTTCTTTATGCTTTTATGTCCAAGGATGAACTTTGGGTGCCATTGGCTGTGGCTATTATGTTTTGGCTTATTCAGGTAATCGAAAGTAATTTCCTAAGTCCGAAAGTAGTAGGGAATAGTGTCAACATAAATGCCCTTGCAGCTATTTTAAGCTTAATAATAGGTGCCTCTGTATGGGGTGTGGCGGGTATGATTTTATTTCTTCCATTTGCAGCCATGCTTAAAGTAGTATGTGATCATTACGAACCGCTCCAACCTTTAGGCATGTTATTAGGAGATGATCAATTCAATGATAAGGACAGCAATTCACCCTCTTGGTTTTCTAAGATTAAAGAAAAGTTTTAACCAGGCATTTGCTCGTTCATTAACTCCATCTCACAAAAAATAAAAATCAACCCTCTCAACGTTTGACATTTTAGCCAAATGCTGAGAGGGTTGATGTTTTTCTGGCCTATAGGTATTCCTTATTTTTGCTCAGAGAGATAGGTAATCAATGAAGCGAACTCCTCATAAGAAAGCGAATTGGCCAATCCTACTGGCATCATAGAGTTTTCAAGTTCCGTGCGCTCCTTTATATTATCCGTCAAAATAGTAAATGCTTGCCCAGCAATATTTCGGATAACAATACGTGCTGCACTTTCAGCTGTGACGAAGCCTACATAAGATTTGTCATCTTTGGTAGAAATCATTACTGTCGCAAAACCCTGAGAGATGGAAGCGTTTGGCTTTAAGATGGATTCAGCAATTTGCTCCCTGCTCATAATGCTTCCAATTTGCCCCATAAATGGCCCTTTCATTTGCTCATCAGCAGAAATACTGTGACATGCCTTGCAACCCTGTTGTTTAAAAATTGCCTCTCCTTTGACCGCCTCGCCTTTTACTTCCTGCATCGCCAAAAGAATGTCCTCTATGGATGATGCTCCTACCTGACCTTTTTGATTTTTTATCTTTTCTAAATCGACCTCAGGCTCTTCTATAATTTCAGTAACAGAAAATTCCCCTCCAAATTCGGTAATTCCCATCCTATTTTTCTCGTTAAGCATTGCAATCAAATCTTTCTCACTTTGAGAACCATTGTCCCAGAGTTTCTTGAATAGTTCTTTAATTTGTGTCGACTCCGACCACAATACTGATTTATAATAGGGACCATGTGTATCAGGCCTAGTTCCCCACCACCACGAACCATTATAGGGTGCTTCTTGGGTATAAAGTCTTGCCAAAGTAGTCATTATCCCTTGTTTCAATTCAAGTTCTTCCGTGCCAGCTCCATTGAATTTGGCGATCAAACCAGTTACAACTGATTTGGTATGCATATAACGCAAAGCCCATAGTCCTAATTTAGAATTTCCCGAACCTACTGCAGCTAAACTTTCTTCGTCCGCCTCTAAATTCACCAATGCTCTAACCGCTAAATGTGGCAAAATTATAGCAGCATTAGGTGTGGCATGAGGCCCTTCTTCCCCATATTTAGGAGCTTGGAAGGAGTCAGGAACTTGTGTATTTAACAAATGAGGAATAGCCGTTTTATCACCTATGCGGCCTAAGGCAATTATAGCAGCTGCTTTTACTCTTACAGAGGGATCTTTCAAAGCCTCCACAAATGGATCGATGGTTAACTTGCCTATAAAATCTTTGCGGTCAGTGATCGCTCGAATTACATATTCTTTGAGCTGCTCATCATTCATTAATGTCAACAAATCAGGGACAGCAGCTTGTCCTTTGAGCTGGGTATAAGCATACATGGCTGCAACTCTCGAATAATCAGCAGCTTTTTGATCGTTAGCCAATTCCCAAACCTCATTCGCAGCACTTTCAGCACCTCTTTTTATCAGTTCCTGTTGGGCATAAATCCTAAGTGTTGCGCTATTCTCTCTAAGCAAATCCACTAAATCATCAACATCTAAAGTAGGAAGATCTGGCACTTCACTGAATTCCAATACCTTAGGAACAACCCTGATCACATATCCTTTACCATCATTTCCTGAATAACCTGCTCCATCCCAGGCGGCCATAAACATTCTACCAGATCCATCAATGTCCAAATCTGTAACTTGAGGTAATTTAAAGAATGGTTCTTCTGCCTGTGTATAAGATGGGCCGTCTTCGGTCACCTTGTGTATGTAAACTTGACTTCTGCCCCAATCTGCCATCAGTGGGTTATTGGTGTATTTGGAAGGCCAGTGATCATCCTGAAGATATAAAGCTCCAGTGCCTGATCCACCTCCGACATCTACAAGTGCCGGTATAATTTCTTCAGTGAAATTTTTGAACAAGACAGGGTATCCATATTCCCCGGATTGAATTTGGTGAATAAAACGAATGTTCCATCCCCCCCCGTCATTGGTGTTTCCACGGGTAAACATATTCATGTAAGGATCTATGGCAACATCATAAATGTTTCTTAACCCATGGGTGTATACTTCCATTTCGGTACCATCTGGGCGAACCCTTAAAATACCGCCACCTAACATGGTTAATTCGGTGCCATCCCTATCAACTGCCCTATGAAAACCAAAATCACCAACTGCTATGTAAATCCATCCATCTATTCCTAGACGAATTCCGTTGGTAGCATGATCAGTCCCTCTACTTTGTAAAAATTTTGGCGAGCTAATGTGCTGTATTAAAGGCTTTGAAGGACCATCTGCAATTCCATCGCCATCTTTGTCTTCAAACACTACCAGGTCCATACCAGTTGCTAAACTGTCTTGCTTAGAAAACACTGTATGTAAAACAAACAGTTCATCTCCCAATGAAATAATCCCTCTTGGATTGTCTACCGTAGCAAAAACAGTATGTGTATCCGCCTGACCATCGTTGTCACTGTCTATTAATTTCACTATGCTCCCTTTACCTGGTGTTTTACCAAGGGAGCCAATGGCATCCACTCCTACATATACTTCTCCATAAGGAGATACAGCTAAACAAGCCGGACTTGGCGTAATGTCCGGCCCAGAAAAAAACTGTATGGCTAAATCTTCAGGCCAACCTAAAGCTTGGCTCAGAGAGTCCAAAGAGGAAGAGGTTTGGGATTCTATAATTTCAACTTTCTTTTCCGGCTTACAGGCCAAAAAAACCACCAGTAGAGAAAGTAATTGTAAAGATTTTTTCATTGGGTTTAAATTTTTATTTTAAAACCAAAATTATACAAAAAGCAAAGCCCATCCAATAGTAGGAATGGGCTTTGCGTTAAAAATACATTTATTAATATTATACAGAACCGATTAAAAGCCGATCCCTAAAGGTGAAGCCCACATTCGGTTTTCGGACTGTTGTTCCATCGTCCACTTCTATCTGCTCCCGGCACGGTACAATGCTTACACCCAATAGAATGATATCCAAAAGCAATTAGCGGATGAAAAGGCAATTCGTGTTTTTTGATATAAGCATCTCTTTCCTCCTCAGTAACATCTAATAACGGGTAAAACTTGAGAATCCCTCCTCGTTCTTCAAAAATGTCCAAAGTGGATCGGTGATCACTTTGCCAACTCATTAAACCAGAAACCCAGACTGAAAACCTACTTTTAATTAGCTCAAGTGGTTTCACTTTATTAATAGAGCAACACAATTCTGGATCAGTTTTCCATGTTGTATTCTTACTCGTAAATTCATGATCTTCTTTACCAGCACTGACGGATTCGACATTCAATCCGTACAATTCAGTTAATTTTTCTCGATACTCAAGGGTTTCAGAGAAATGATAGCCCGTATCAATAAAATAAATCTTTTGCTCAGAATTGCCTTTAGAAAATACGCTCAACAATAAAGCGGAGGTTGCCGCAAAAGAACTAGTGAGCATCACATCACCAGCGTCAAAATCATTGTATAACTGTTTCACGCGCTCCTCTACCGATAAATCTCGGTACTTTTCATTGAGGAATTTTATTTCTTCCTTAGAATAAATTTTTTTTGAAATCAAGGATTCCTGCATGCCAGGTATTTTTATTATTCTACAAAACCTACCGATTTGGTAGGTATTAATTTTTTGGTAAAAATAGTGATTAAATCCTAAAAAACAATAGCCTGAATTTTAAAAAATAAAAAGACCTTAAAAGGCCGCCTTAGGCATAAAACTTTTTTTACTTAAATAAACTAAAATGGAAACCATTAAGCCTACCAAAGACATCAATGCGAAAGAAGCCTTTAAACCTGTCCACTCAGCAATGAAACCAATTAATGGTGGACCTAGCAAAAAACCGAAAAAGGAAATGGTAGAAACCATGGCTATGGCAATCCCAGTTGGCAAGGAGGTGGAATTTGCCGCTAGGCTAAAACAAAGTGGCACGATCGCTGCCGTTCCTAACCCAACCATTAAAAAGCCGATAATGACCGTATAGACATAAGGATAAACTATAGATAAAACCAATCCAGAAAAAATCAATAGCCCAGAGCCTTTTAATACACTGATCATACCGAAACGATGTGCCAATTTATCTGCAGCAAACCTACCGATGGCCATAGACCCCATATAAGCAATGTATCCGGCAGGAACCAAATAGGCTGGCGCTAGTACAACCTTGTTCATATAGACCCCGGACCAGTCGAACATACAGCCTTCACACATCATTCCACAAAACCCTACCATTCCTAATTTAAGTAGCGTTTCATCAGGTTTCCTCCATACGAGTCCTTTTACCGAATTCGTTTTATCTTGTACTTCAGGCACAAATCCATTTCGGAAGGTGAAGATTACAATAACACCTACTAAGGAAACTATAGAATAGTGATGGAAAGGGGACATTTGCAAATAAACCATTAAGCCACCGATACCTGCTCCTGCAAAGCCTGCCAAACTCCATAAACCATGTAAGGATCCTAAAATATTCCTACCATAATCTTTTTCTAAGTTTAATGCCTGGGTATTCAATGAAATATTCATCATGTTCCCTATCATGCCAAAAATAAACACCATCACGGTCAGAAAAAGGGCATCCATTGAAAAGCCTATACCTACTAACACCAAAATATACATGGATAAGCCTACTATCACCACCATCCTGCTACCAAATTTGACTACCGCCCAGGCAGCGATAGGTAAAGCAAGCAAGGAGCCAAGAGGAAGTCCTAATAAAACGGAACCAAGTTGCCCTTCACTCAAGGAGAATTTTTGCTGAAAATCAGGAATCCTAGACGCCCAAGATGAAAAGCAAAGTCCTGTAAGGAAAAAGAAAGCGCCTGCTGAAATTCTTCTAGTTTTTAATTGCACCATGGATTCTAAATAATTCACAAAGGTAATATAGAAACCGAATGAATTGCAAAGGTCAAATTTAACTTTTTATGAAGCTTTAAATAAACCATAATTACTATTTTAAGGTTACTTGATTAACTAATCCATTATCAATTAATTCTTGAGATTCCACTCAGGCATTCCAGTTGGTACTATAGTACACATCTCAAAACCAAAATAAGATATGGAATTCGTAATTGCAGGCACCACCATTGCCATGGCCATCTTATTAATTAGAATTATTATTAAAAAAGTTTTTGATTGACACTTATGGATATCCAAAAGTGCTTGATTATACTTGTAAAAATGAATGCTGCATCGAATTAATTCGACCTATCCATGCCATGAATGTAACCAAGGAAATCGTATCTATTACTTTTTTTCAATATTCAAAAAGAAATCGCTGGTGGGCCTTTAACCAAATGCAATTGGCCCTTTCACCATTAAAAAAAGCCAAGGGCAAAAAGTTCTTTAAATTAATGGGGACAGGCGGAGGTTTTGGATTTTCTCTAAAGCCTGACCTCTCAACCTATGCTTTGCTAATGGTATGGGAGGATTTGGAAGCTGCTAAAAGCTTTAGTTTGTCTGAAAGTTACCTAAGATTTAACCAACAATGTGTAAGTAATTTCACTTATTGGATGCGCTGTATTCAAAGCCATGGCACTTGGTATGGAACCAAACCATTTACTCCCACAAATGAAACTACAAATGGGCCCATAATGGTGATTACCAGAGCCCGTGTTAAATTTAATAAAGTGTTCAGATTCTTAAATTATGTCCCTAAAACAAGCATTGCCATTGAGAAGGCTAAGGGATTGATTTATACAAAGGGCATAGGCGAGTGGCCAATAATTGAACAAGCTACATTCAGCTATTGGAACAGCCGTGAGCAAATGGAAAATTATGCCTACAACTCTGATCATAGAGAAGTTGTCAAAAAAGTTAAAGACGAAGGCTGGTATAAAGAAGAACTATTCGCGAGATTTATCCCGATTAACTTAAACGAAACACATGAATAAGGAGCCAACGAAATTCAATAAAACCAGATTGGCTCCTACCCCTAGTGGTTACCTTCACTTGGGAAATATTATTTCATTTTTAATCACCGTTAGCTTGGCGAAAAAGCATGGTGCCAAAATCCTTCTTCGCATTGATGACTTAGATCAGAAACGGGTTAAACAGGAGTACATAGAGGACATTTTTGACACAATCGATTTCTTAGAAATACCCTATGATGAGGGCCCAAGAAATTTAAAGGATTTTAACCAAAACTACTCTCAAGTTCATAGGCAGGCCTTGTACCATGCCGTTATCGAAGAATTAAAGGATAACAACTTTGTCTTCCCCTGTGATTGTTCTCGGAAAACGCTACTAAAAAGACACCCAAAAAGATGGTGCACAGGAACCTGTCTTCAACGCAACTTACCTTATAAGAAAAACCATACTTCATTAAGATTAGTAAGCCAAAAGGAGGTCCCTATCTTTTTAAACCGCTATCCAAAAGGTCAAACAAAATATCATTTACCTGGTGAAATGGAATTCTTCATGCTTCAAAAAAAAGATGGCTTCGCAAGCTACCAATTGGCGTCCTTGACGGATGACTTAAGCTATGGTGTTGACCTTATTGTTAGAGGCATGGATTTATTGCCTTCCTCTATAGCACAGGTATATCTCTCAGATCGTTTAAAGGACAAAAGCTACAGTAACTGTTCATTCTACCATCACCAGTTAATTAAAGAAGGAGGAAAAAAACTATCCAAATCCAATGGGAGCTATTCCATTCAGCAAATGCGCAATGCAGGAATGAAAAAAGAAGCCATTTATCAATTGGCCGCCAAAAACCTTGGAATGGAAGAGCCTATTTCAAACATCGAGGAATTTTCAAGTCATTTTCTTCTCCATTTCAACCAATCGTCAAAGTCAGGAATCATTAACCATTCACCACCATTCAAAGAGGATTGATAGCCTAGACCGCTAACTTTTTTACCTTCCCCCTGTAACGCTTATCAACATAGGGGTGCAATGCGTAGGATAATTAATAGGTGCATAGCCATGCCTCCAAGTGGCTTACTATCCTCAAACTAAATTACTTCAAGAAGAGGATGGTTGTATACTACTGCATCGCTAAAAACCTCTCCAAAACGACCCTCCTTATTAAACTATCCGGCAGAAACCGTCCCATGCATGTAGAAACTGGTTTCGGCCACTATAAGATTTTGGCCAGTATTCAATTCTGACCACATTACTTTCTGACTTTCTGCTATGGACATACCTAAGAGTACCGACCAAGGTACATGTTTCCCAACTTCCAAAATTGCAATTGCATTCCTGGCATAATTTGGAGCTGGAGTTGCTAGGAAAACAGCTTCTATTTTAGTCTTTTTATGACTTTTCTAGGAAATTACAGCCTTTTCAGCCACTATTAAATAACCATAAAAGGATGATCAAAATAACAAAGACAATGGAAAACCAAACAACTATTTGTATGAATGGTAAGCAAACCACAAAAAAATCACTTTAATTATTGGGTAAATAATATAAATTTCTCTTTATTAAAAGATTGTAATTAACAATAGACAATCCCACTTTACTAATGATAGCCAAAAAACGCCAATTAAGATTATCAGGGCTGCTTCTACTCCTATTCTTGGGGGTTTCCTGTAAGGAAAACAAAAAAGATCCTGAATCAATACGCTCTTTTGATATGCTATCAGAAGAAGAAAAACGAAATCCTGAAAATGCACTGCTAGGCATTACGGTGAATGAACAATTAGAGGCCAAACTCTTTGCCGCTGAGCCTACCCTTACAAATCCCACAAATATTGACATTGACCACAAAGGTCGCGTGTGGATCTGTGAGGCTTACAATTACAGACCAGCATTAACTGGAAATGAAACCAAACCAGAAGGGGATAGAATATTGATCCTAGAGGATACTGATGGAGATGGTGCTTCGGACAAAAGCACCGTTTTTTACCAATCTCCAGAATTAAATGCGCCTTTAGGTATATGGGTAATGGGTAATCAGGTAATTGTTTCCCAAAGTCCCTATGTATGGCTTCTAACGGATACGGATGGGGATGACAAGGCAGATAAAAAGGAAGTGATTTTTAAGGGAATAGGTGGAGAACAACATGACCATGGCATGCATGCTTTTGTATTTGGACCTGATGGAAAATTCTACTTTAATTTCGGAAATGCTGGAGGAACCATCACCGATAAAAATGGCGCTATTCTAAAAGATAAAAACGGCAAAGTCATTAATACTGAAAATTATAAACAGGGACTTGTCTTCAGAAGTAACCCTGATTTTTCAGAGATTGAAGTTCTTGGACAAAATTTCAGGAATAATTATGAAGTAGCTGTAGACTCTTATGGTACTATGTGGCAGTCAGACAATGATGACGATGGCAACAAAGGTGGTCGGATCAATTATGTAATGGAATATGGCAATTTTGGTTATAAAGATGAAATGACCAATGCAGGCTGGCGTGCTAATAGAACAAATTTAGAAAAAGAGGTTCCCTTACAGCATTGGCATTTAAATGATCCAGGTGTTGTGCCAAATTTATTACAAACTGGCGCAGGTTCCCCAACAGGCATGGTGGTATATGAAGGTAGGGCTTTACCAGAGGTTTTCTGGGACCAAATGATCCATACTGATGCAGGACCAAATGTGGTAAGGGCTTATCCTGTTCAAAATGACGGTGCTGGATACAAAGCCACCATAGAAAACATTATGAAAGGTGACAAGGACCAATGGTTTAGACCATCCGATGTAGGTGTAGCTCCAGATGGATCTTTAATGGTAGCTGATTGGTATGATCCAGGAGTTGGTGGTCACCAGGCTGGTGATTTAAACAGGGGTAGAATATTTAGAGTTTCTAGCCCTGGTGAGGATTATAAGGTTCCCACTTATGACTTAAACACCTTAGACGGGGCCATTGAAGGCTTATTAAACCCAAACCTATCTATGCGCTATCAAGCTTGGAAAAACCTTAAAGCAATGGGTAAAGATGCTGCACCAGCATTAGAGAAAGTTTTCAATGAAAACAAAAATCCAAGATTCAAGGCCAGGGCATTATGGTTACTTGCTAAAATAGAAGGAGCTAATAAGAAGTATATAGAAAAGGCATTGGAAAATGAAAATCCAAATCTAAGGATTACAGCATTTAGAGCAGCGAGACAAACGAACATTAACCTTGGGCCTATAATTCAAAAATTAGTTACTGATAAAGATCCACAAGTAAGGAGAGAAGTTGCTATAGCTTTGAGGAATTATGATGGAGAACAAGCAGCTTCCTATTGGACCACTTTGGCCTTGCAACATGATGGTGAAGACAGGTGGTATCTAGAGGCTTTGGGAATAGGTGCTTCAGGCAATTGGGATAAATGCTACACCACATGGCTGAATAAAGCAGGTAAAGAAATAATTAATAGTAAAGAAGGACAAGATATCGTTTGGAGATCCAGAACGGGGGAGGCAATCCCAGAACTAGCCCTTTTGGCATCAGATGCTAAGAAACCTTTGGAAGACAGGCTAAGGTACTTCAGGGCATTTGACTTTAACCCTGATCAAAAAAGAAAATCAAGTGCTTTATTAAAAATGCTAGAAAAAGAAAAAATAGCGAAAGAAGGTAAGGAAACAAATAAGGAGCTGAGAAAACTTGTTTTAACCCACATTGACCCTTCTAATTTTAAAGGATCACTTCTTGCACAAGAAGCCCTTAATAGCACATTGAATGAGACCTATGGCACTGAAGCTTACCTTGATCTGGTTCAAAAATTTAAAGTCACCTCAGAAAATCCACGTGTATTAGAAATGGCAATCCAAGAAAAAGATAACAACAACGGGAAAACTGCTGCAACCTTACTTCTAAGCCAAGGGGGGAAAAATTTAATCTTAAAAGCACTATATAGTGGAGATGAAAAGAGAATTTATCCAATAATTACAGCTTTAAAAGGAATTGGAACCAGCGAATCATTGTCTATTATCGAAGAGATCGCCTTTAACTCTGAATTACCTATCATCATCAGAAAAGAAGCAACTTCAGCAATTGGCGGTAGTTATAGTGGAGAAGATCGGGTGCTGAAATTACTAAGAGAGGACAAACTACCAGAAGACCTTATTGCATCGGCTGTTTCGGGAGTTAGCCGTGCTTGGAGGAAAGATATCAGATCAGAGGCGGCAAGTTATCTGGACAATTCGATGGATGAAGACAACCCACTTCCTTCTATGAACGAATTAATGGCGATGGAAGGTAGCGGAGAAAAAGGGCTTGTGGTTTTTAAAAACAATTGTGCCGTATGTCACCAAGTAGGAAGCACAGGTATGGATTTCGGTCCGAAACTATCTGAGATTGGCAGTAAGCTGTCTAAAGAAGCTCAATTCATTTCTATTATTCATCCTGATGCTGGAATTAGTTTTGGATATGAAGGATACCTTATCAATATGAAAGATGGAAGTACTTTGGGTGGAATCATTAGCAGTCAAACAGAAACTGATATTGATATGAAACTACCCGGAGGCAGCTCAGTGTCCATTAAAACAAGTGACATGTCTTCCATGAAACAAATGGAGAGTTCCATGATGCCATCCGGATTAGAGAAATCGATGAGTACTCAGGAGTTGGTAGATTTAGTAAGCTACTTGATGTCTTTAAAGAAGGCCAGCTAAGTATGATATTATTAGTAAGCAATAAATTTAATCCAGACTAAAACGACTTTATAAAAAAAACAGGGCGATTGTTCTAAAAAAAAATGACATGAAAAATCTTAAAAATAGACGAAAGGTGTTAAAAAAAATAGCCAGTACAGGGCTGGCAAGTATGCTTGTACCTTCATTATCCCATCGACTATCAGCGGCGGAATCAAGTTTACCGATGACCTTAAAAGGAAATGTTAATCATTCTGTATGCCGATGGTGTTACAATGACATTGAATTTGAAGACTTGTGCAAGGCTGCTGTAGACATTGGTTTGAAATCAATCGAACTCGCAGGGCCTGAAGAATGGCCAATTTTATCCAAATATGGACTTTACTGTGCCATGCCATGGGGAGCTGGCTTAGGCATAGAGAAAGGTTGGAATAATCCTGAATTACATGATGAATTGATCCAAAGTTATTCAGAAGTAATTCCGAAAGTAGCTGCCGCTGGTTACAAGCAAATTATTTGTTTTTCAGGCAATAGAAATGGCTTGCATGATAATATTGGCATTACAAATTGCGCCATGGGCCTGAAAAAAATCATGCCTATTGCAGAAGAACATGGCGTAATAATGTGTATGGAACTGCTCAATAGTAAAGTAAATCACAAAGATTATCAGGCTGATCATACTGCTTGGGGAGCTGAATTGTGTAAAGAAGTGGGCTCTGACAACATGAAATTACTGTATGACATTTACCACATGCAAATTATGGAAGGTGATGTAATAGCAACGATAAAAGAGTACCACCCCTATATCTCCCATTACCACACAGGCGGAGTACCTGGTCGAAATGAAATTGATGAGAGTCAGGAATTATTCTATCCTGCTATTGTGAAAGCAATTTTGGACACGGGCTATTCAGGCTACATCGGACAGGAATTTATTCCAAAGAGAACTGATAAATTGGCTTCTTTAAAACAAGGTGTTGAAATTTGTGACCTTTAATTTCGCTGAGAAGTAAAATAGAGTTACGGCAGAAGCAGTTTCTTTGCCCTATTACTGCTGAAATTTTAAAATAATCAGAACCTAAAAAAATTGTTTATAAACAAAAAAAGGCGTTGAATTATCAACGCCTTTTTTGGAAATTTAAAAAAAATTTTAGAATTAATTCATGTTAATTTTATTGTTGGAAAAGATATTCTTTGCAATAGACGGTTTGCGTTTGTTTTGACGTCGTTTAACTTTATCGGCATTTTTACCGGAAACTGAAGGTGAATTTTTACAATTAATTTTCACTTTCTCTAAAGTCTTCCTATCCATCCAAATGCCTAAAACGGTGGCGATGATTGCAATAGTAGGTAGCAAAACGTGGTCACTAAGTGAATATCCGAAAAACACTATGGAAATAAATGATAATTTGACAACCACCAAAACCAAGGATACCTGGTCATGATGCAATCCCATTCTAATCAAAAAGTGATGAACATGACTTTTATCTGGCTTAAGAGGGGATCTACCATTCATCGTCCTTTTAATAAATATCCTAACAGTATCATATACCGGGACAATTAAAAAAGCAAGACCTGCTGAAAATGGTGCATTTAACTTTAATCCTTCCCAGGGAGCCATCAGTCCAGTTTTATCTACAAATAAAATAACTAACACAGTAAGGCTAAATCCAACACTAAGGGAGCCGGTATCCCCCATAAATATTTTAGCCGGGTGCCAGTTAAATACTAAAAATGCTAAAATCCCACCTACTAAAGTAAAAGAGATTAGGCTATACGAAATCATCCCTGCAGTATAAAACCAAAATCCAAGAATACTCAATGTTACCAGACTTAAAGAACCCGCTAAGCCATCTGCACCATCTATAAGATTGAATGAATTGGTAAGCACTAATATCGCGAAGAAAGTAATCGCAACACTAATAAGGTACGGAATTTCATATACCCCCATAAAACCATACAAGCTTGAAATCCTGATATCGGCCATTACAATCACAAAAAAGGCTGGAATTGATTGCCCAATCAGTTTCTGCAGGGCTGTTAATTCTATAAGGTCATCTCTTAAACCAACTGAAAACATAATCGCAAGCCCTACTAAGAAATAGCGTGTTTCAACGATTTGATCAAAACTAAGCCAAGCGAACAGGCCAACGAAGGTGGCGAAAACAATGGCTATACCCCCCATTGATGGGATACTTCCAGCATGGATTTTCCTTCCACCCGGTGTCTCAGTAAATTTGATTTTTTTAAGAATCAAAATCAGGACTGGCGTCATTAAAAAACCAAAGAAAAATGAAGTAACTGTTGCCAGAAAAATATTCATAGGAAAAAGATTTTCACAAAAATACACATTAAGACCTTACAATATTAAAATTTTGTGATAAAATTTCATAAACACCATAAAACCTCAAACCTTATAATAACTTCTATACCACTCAACAAATTGCCCAACGCCATAATTTAATGGCGTATCAGGCTTGTAGCCAAGCTCTTTCTCTAGAGGAGTTGTATCTGCGAAAGTAGCAGGCACATCTCCCGGTTGAAGTGGAAGCAAATTAACATTTGCCTTAACCCCCAAACAATCCTCTATTTCCTTAATAAAATCCATTAATCGAACAGGATTAGCGTTTCCAATGTTGTAAATTGCATATGGAGCTTTAGATTTGCTTACATCCCCTGTTTCCAAATTCCAATTCAAATTAGGTTTTGGAGGATTATCCAACACATTTAAAACGCCATCTACTATGTCTCCTACAAAGGTAAAGGCCCGACGCATCTCTCCATAATTAAAAACCTGAATAGGTTTTCCTTCAATTATAGCTTTAGTAAACAGAAATAGTGCCATATCTGGTCTACCCCATGGGCCATATACTGTAAAAAATCGTAAACCGGTTGTAGATAGACCAAAAAGATGACTATAAGTATGCGCCATTAACTCATTTGACTTTTTAGAAGCAGCATAAACAGAAACAGGGTGATCTACATTTTGGCTGGTAGAAAAAGGCATTTCTGTATTCAGACCATAGATGGAACTGGAGGAAGCATATGCCAGGTGCTGGATTTCATGATGCCGACAAGCCTCCAAAATATTACCAAAGCCAACTATATTGGATTGTATGTACACGTCAGGATTAGTCAACGAATACCGGACCCCGGCCTGTGCCGCCAGATTGACTACTTTATCAAATTTTTGCTCCTTAAATAGTTGGAATAAACCCTCTTTATCTTCAAGTTTTAACTGAACAAAAGTGTAATTAGGATATTTGATACTACCTATAGCCTTACCATAACTAATGTTATTTGGCTCAATCCCAGTCACTCTTAGCCGATCATTCTTCAGACTTACGTCGTAATAATCGTTAATACTGTCTAATCCTACTACCTCGTCCCCCCTCTCAATAAGCTTTTTCGCCAAATGCATGCCAATAAAACCTGCGGTCCCCGTCACCAAAATTCTCATTATACTTTCTTGTAATTTAAATTAAGAACAGGTTGTCTTACTTCTGACCACCCAATAAATACACCAAATTAATTGTTCCATGAAAAGACATTAAGTCTTGGCCTTTAGGGAATGACACAGTGCTTGCAGGATCACTTTGCCACTGGTAATTTGTTCCATTCACTAATTGAAATTGGGACCCTAATAAAAAATTCTTCCATTGCTTATTTGCCAACAGCCCAATAGTCAGGTCAACCCATGGGAGCATTTCTTCATCCTGCCCAAAAGCTCTATAATAAAAATCTTGATGATTGGCGATCCGCTCCACCATTATACCCAATTTGTTGAAACCTTCAACAACGGCAACTTCAATAGTTTGACTGTTACTTCCAGTGCCAATTCCTGCCCCAAGGGCTTTACCTCTATTGGTAAAACCTCTTACTTGGTAATGGGTGGCCCAAGAAGTTCTTCCTCCGAGCGCTTCATAGCGTATATACCTATTCACAGATTCCTGCTGGTTAAGAATTTCACCTCGGATTTGAAGGTAGTTGTTTTCTTTACTTAAAGAGAACAACTTTTGGAATCCCAGTAAATAAGCTCGCGAGTGCTCTGGATTTAGGATTGCATCTCGCCAATTTAAGGCATGGTCTCTTCTTCCGTATTCAGCATAGATTTCAAATTTCGCTTTTTTATTAAGAAACCTTAGGAAAAGTGTCGCCTGCTGGTCTCTTGCCTCACTATCAAATGCCACAGAGTTTCCGTCTTCGAAATACTCTATTTTCTGAAAAGCATCGAATATCGGTAAATAGTCTCGGAACTGAGTTCCCCTTTTAGCACTGTACTGTTGAAAAGTTCTTATAAAACCCAGGTACAACCCAGGAACCCACTTGGGTTGATAATTTATAGTAATTGCATTTAAGTAACGCCAATCCTCATCCAAAGGGAGGAAGTAACTTTCATTGAGCATTTCATTTTGGGAGGCATTCATGCCTGAACTCTCTAGTCTACCTGCTATCAATTGCCCTTCAAAATGTCCTAAAAAGGTTTTCAAAGGGCGATGAGAGTTTAGTGTCAGGTGGGGAAAACTTTCCGCATTTCCAGAAAAAGTCAAGGAGTTCCACTGACCTGGCCCCCACCAGATGGTACGCGTAGAAACGCCCGTTTCAAAACCACCAAATCTTGCAGTTATGCTAGATTGTCCCCACCAAGCCCTATTGGAATTGCCATTTCCAAGCAGCTCAGGTCTGTCATTATTATTCCAATAGTGAAAACGATCCTTTAAAACCTGGCTGGAGAAATTACTACCAAAGCCCTGGTAACTTTTATTTTGAGCAAAAACATATTCAGGCTGGAGTTGCACATGAAGAAAACCCACACGACCATAGATTCCAGTGCTGATGTATTGTTCATACCCTCTACCATTGGGCATCCCATACCCTCCATACCCATAAGGCCTTTTGCTATTGTAGCCCATATTAAATTGCACTGGTAAAAGCGAAATTTCATAACTCTTTTTTGAGTTATTTTCAGGGTGAGAAAATAAACTATTAACGGAAAGGTCTGGCCTTAAGCCTGCTTGCTTCAAGGAGTCAATGTCATTAGAAAGCAATTGTTTCCTTCTTCCATATTCTTCCAGTAAAGGACTCCCTGGTGCTAATTGCTGAGAGAAAGAATGCCCTATGCCCAAAAACATAAAAAGGGCAATTAGCCAGCAGAGATTTAGGTTTTTCATTGTCATTAATTAATTATCAAGTTTACCTAAGCTAAACAACATAATTTCCCTTGTTTTATCAAAATCATATTTTTCAAAAGGAACTAATTCTGTTTCAGTAACTTTTTTAATTGATTCAGCCAATAAAGAAAAATCCTTCACAGTTATAGCGTATCCACGACTCCCCATATGATCGGCAATATCCAATTGATGATTATCAATCCTTTCAGTGTTAGGAACAATTATAATTTTCTTATTGATTTCCAACAATTTATAAATGGTCCCTGCTCCAGCATGACACACCACTATATCGCTTTCATTGTAATAGGTATCGATGTCTGATTTAAAAGTATAAAATGGGAAATTTTTAGGCTCATATTTCCCACCTGCTATTTGGAAGGTGAACTCGATAGAGCTACTGGCAAAGGTTTCATCAATATACTTAATTAGGGAATCAAATCTAGTTGTCCCTACTGTAACTAAAATTTTCATAACAATCCCGAGTATATTGCTTTAGGGTAAAATTTTACAAGTGATTTATTTTGAATATAGAATTTATCAGCAAGCCTATACATTACTTTTCCTGCATATGATTGTGTTTCAAACCGAGACCAAGTTTCAATAAAAATAATTTTTGAATTTCCCCTTTTAAATAAAATTGAAAATGGAATAGCCAAACCTGGGCCGGTTGAGATGACTGAAAGGACCTCGTATTTCTTCCTTATCTTTAAAAAACAAGCAATGAAATTATAATACTTTTTAGGGATTTTCACCAGGCTCATTAATGAAAAATACTTGTTTCTAAAAGCTGGTTGCTCAAAGGATTCTATGATTTTGGAATTATTTATGGATACGCCACTTTCTGTAATCCCAATAAAACTTATATTTAAATCCAAACCTTCCTTAGCAATATTATCTAAGAACTTTTCCATTTGAGTTTTATGTCCTCCTGAGCCGTAAATCAATAATATTACTTTAGATTTCATTACTTCCCTATTATTTTATAAAAAAACCTATTTTTAAAATATTTAATGGCCAAGGGATCTTCTATTCTACTGATTTTTTGCCGTTTTGAGTCATTATAGCCATTGATGTATTGTTTGGCATCAGCTTTCTTGCCCTCAAGGTACATTCTGGCAGCACCAGCTAAAACATACAGGTAAGGCACATGCCTCATGTATGCCGACTTTCCATAATACTCATAACCAAACTTAGCTCCCCGCTGCCTGAGACTCACTTCAAGTTCAGGGAAGGATTGTACTTTCCACCCCATCATTATGGCCTTAGCAGCAGATACGGAATCCTGGGAAACAGAAATTGTATAGTCTGTTTGATCTAAGCATTCCCTTTTCCATATCCTAAACCCACTAGGTGCAAAACTTTTATTAACATAACTTGTGATAATTTCAGTACCATAATCCTCTTGCTGTTTTGCAGCAGAGGCGATCCCTAATTTAGGATTAGCTTCAAATTTATCAAGTATAGCCCTATAGTAAGCCACTTCCGGAACAACGTCGCTATCAAGTATGCCTATATAATGAAATTTTTCATCTTTCTCATGAGCATAAATTTTGTTTAGTCCGAATTTGATAATCCTGCTGTACTTTGGCCCGAGGGCGTAAGACTTGTCCTTATCTTCATAGTCAACCACGAGAATTTCCGTATTAGCAAGCGCTTTTCCATGCTTTTGCTTCTCTTCATTGAAAACCCTGACAGTATCATCGGTACTACCATCATTTATAAATACCCAAAGATCAGGTTTTCTGGTTTGTCCAGCCATTCCTTTTACCAAATTGGGGATATTCTTGGCTTCATTCTTTGCCGGTGTCACTATTGCAAGTTTACCTTTCATTTTACTTTAACACTTTTGATTCCTTTTGCTTATCTCCTTTGTGGATAATGGCAATAATTGACAATAACAACCACCATAATGTACTTAATACGACAATATTACCTACAATCATACCTAAAAATATAGCTGCTAAAGCAGCATAAATGGCATAATAAAAATGTGAATGTTCCTCATCCGCATTTTTCTTCACCCTATTCAGACCATAAAACATGGCAAATAAGAATAAAACTAATCCAAATAAGCCAAATTCTAATAAAATGCGAACGTAATCATTGTGTGGCTCCCGAATACTACTCTCCAAAAAATACGGACTAATTAAGGAGGCATACTCTAAGCCCATCCCTGTGTAAAGTCCATCTTTTTCTAAAAGTTCATCGTACATTAACTTCCAGGTAACTATCCTCCACACCAACGAACTACCGCCTCCAGCTTGATTCTCTGCCAACCTATCTGAAATGGTAGTAACATCTGTTAATTCTTTTACTCTATTTTGCATTAAAAATCCAGCCGCCCCAATAAAAATAGGGAATAAAAATATGGCAACTATCTTTTGCCATCGTTTGGCATAATGTGATAAAAAAAGGAAAACGACTAATAATAAACTAATCACCCCCCCCATTCCTCCTAAGAAAGAGGATAGAAGAAACACAAAGAGGGCAGGCAAGTACTTTTTGTATATGATCAATAAGATCGAAAAATATGGAACAAGAAAATAACTAAAATGATTTGAGTTTATAAAGGTTCCACTTGGCCTGGCCATTCCTAAGACCAAAAATTGGTAGATGGCTAAGGTACTCTGGATTATTACAATAACCGTATAGAGATTAAAAATTTGCTTAAAGGATACTTTGCTATAATAGGCTACTATAAAAATCGAAAAGTAAGAAAAATACCTAATAACTCCTCTAAAAGTGAAAATCGGTTCACCATGCAAAACCACCGCATTCAAAAATGCATAACCGACGAGCAGGAAAAATAGGGATGAATAGAATAATAGGTATTTTGGAATCTTAAGTTTAAAAACGAGAAGGAGGAAAAACCCACCGAGTAAGGCCAGGCCAATGATGGCACCAAGACCGGACCTATCCATAAATACCCTCAAAAAAAGCAGTGCCATCAATAGCACAGAAAAGAAATCCCATTTTTGGATTTCTTTAAGTGATACTTTGTTAGGAATTGAAAATTTCAATAGGTTGATAATTAATCGTATTTACCCTTACTAGTCAATCGGTAAAGATTCTTGGTTAGTCTTGACGGAAGAAATGAAAAGAAGGTGATAACTACGCCTTTTTTTGTAAGAAATTTCCATTTCACCTTTCCCCATAAAGACTCGGGTTGCTGCCCTACACGTAAAGTTTGCAACCACCTGCTAACCACTCTAGCATTCAAAAATTGATACAAAAGTCGGACTATTTTCTTATCGGTAGCATTTTCAGCTAGTCTTGCTACGGTGGCGAATTCACAACCTAACTCAAACTTTTGTGATTTAGTAACCATATTCACAGAATCTCGATGATAAATTACGGTTAATTCCGGAGACCAAATAGCAAGCTTACCATAATAAATAGCTCTTAACCAAGTATCCACATCCCCACCTCTTTTACACCTTCCTTCAGGAAATCCTTCAATTTCACGGAGAAGGTCGGCTCGAAATCCAACGGCTCCAGTCCAAAAAGGTGGTGCTCCATTGATGCTATTCTGTAAGAAAATAGGGAGAGTTATTTCATGAATCCCTTTTGTGATGTGCTTTAAATTATAAGCGTTTGGGAAAAATCTACCCGCCTTACTCTGTTCAAAATTATCGGTCCACGAAGTTGCAATAATTTTAGCCTTAGGTTGTCTGTCAATTAATTCTTTGAAAGTGGACAAATGATTGTCCAACCATTCATCATCCGCATCCAAAAATGCAACCCATTCGTATTTGGCCTTCGTTATCCCTAAGTTTCTAGCAGCATAGCCTCCAGGACCTGGCTCGGTTCTAGAAAACAACTGTATCCGTCCATCTGGATATGATTTTGCTTTTTCATAACTCCCATCAGTAGACCCATCGTCTACCAATATTAGTTCCCACTCTTCGAACTTTTGATTCAATACCGAAGTTATGGTTCGATCTAAATGAGGAGCTTTATTATAAATTGGGATTATAATGCTAAACATGCGAAAAATGAATTATTAGCATTCTTACTACCAAGAGGCCAAAAAAGAACAAAACCCCAACAATCCCTCCTAAGACAAGAAAGACAATGCTCAATAAAAAAAACTTGGGTTCACTAGGAGAAGTAGGTAATTGTGGTTTTTGAAAAACCGTCATTAAAGGGGTAGCATTTTGCACTTTAATTCTTGTTTGTTCCATCTGCTGTGCTAGGGAATTATAAAGACTAAATTCCAAGTTAAAATCTGCCAAAAGTCTGTCCTCCTCCGTTTTTAACAACTGGGAATTTATCCCTCGATTTCCATCCCTGAAATTTGCCAATTTTTTCTGGGTCTCTTCCACCCTACTTTTTGCTTCTTGGGTTCTTTCTTTTATAAATTCAAAGTTCTTAACCTCCTTATCTAATATTATCTTAGTTAAATATTCTTTAAGAAATCGACTTAGAATCTCATTAAGCTGGGCACTAGCCAATGGTTCTGGCATCTTTGTTTGTATAATTAATAGTCGTTCTTCTTTTTCAACCTCAATCCTCGTTTTTAGTTGGGCTATGGTTTTTCTTTCCTTTGTATCGAATGCTAAAATAGCTTCATCTTCATGAGAAATTGGTTCCTCATTATTATCAACGTCCAAATTCTCATTGGAAGAAAAAATTGATTTCAATTTATTCGGAAACCTAGCCAAATGATAATAAAAATTATGTTTTTCATATTCGTTAACGAAATGAACCAAGGAGATGCTATCATTAACCTCTTGCAGAAAAACTTTTTCATACAAAAGCTGCTTTAAAAAGTCACTTTCCATAACAAGCTCTGGGATCAATTCCGGAGGTAAGGCTTCGTTATTCTGATTTCCTATGCCTAGATTTCCTAAGCCAGTAATAGACGCTAACCCACCTAGTGCTTTAGAATTTATACCATTTGACTGCTCCATTAATAACTTGGAAGTTGTGGTATACTCGTCAGGGGAGGTTAGAATGTAAGTCAAGCCTAAAGCGAATATAATCATGGCCACGACAATAATCCACTTTTTAAAAGCAATGATTTCATTGATCAAATCCTTTATTAAGATTTCTTCTTCATGGAGGGATTTTCTGATAAAGCTATCCATGTGGGAAATATTTTTTTTCATTAGAAGCAATTTTGCTTGGTTTTATTATTTTTTATTGGCCCACTGCAGCTTAAGTAATTGTTTGACGCCAACCAATTCAACGTACCAACGAATCATCAGCACTTGAATGTAATCAGAGATAGATTCAAACTTAATATAATTTATTCTCAAAACTGGAGGCATGACCCGTTTAAATAGTATTATCAGCTGTTTTCCAAATGCAAGGGAAGAATACGTTTCTTTATAATAACCTAAAATTGTGCGTTGCTTTTTGATGGCTATCTTCATTATTGATTCTCGGGAAGGGTGGTGTATTGTTGCCAGCTCAGCATAAGCTATTTTTTCACCCAAAGCACTCAATTTAAGATTCCAAAAAAAATCCCCTCCGGACATTAATCTTTCATCGAAATAACCATATTTATCAAAAAGCAATTTCTTAGCGAAGAAATTACCTGTTACTGACTTTTTAAATACTTTAACATTTCTCTCTTGTTGAAAGGCAAGGTATTTTTCATAAATGAAAGCGTAACGGCTTCCATTTTCAGGTTGAAATATTTCTATCTTTCCTCCAACCCGAGAAGCCCTAGATCTTTCTAATTCTTTTACACCTTCGAAAAGCCAATCTTTATCTGGAATACAATCTGAATCAGTAAAAGCTAGAATACTCCCTCTCGCTTTTATAATACCTGCATTTCTAGCGGCATAGGAGCCTGGCTTTTTCTCTTCTATAATTTTATATCCTTTGAATGATAGATCAGAAGGCAGGAGATCATCGGGGTCATTATTAACTATTATTACCTCAAATTTATGTGAAGGATAGCTTTGCTGCTCCAATGCTTCCAAACAAAGCCTTAATCTATTCCAATCTCTATAAGTTGGAATAACTACGGAAACAATTATTTCGCATCCAACAATTTCTTCTAAATCCTCCATTTCATTTTTCTACGCTACGCTGTTTAAAAAACATCTTATTAAGAAATAATGAGCTAAGTAGCATGGAAGATTTAAAAACAAATTTGACTGACCTTTTTCGGAAAAAGGATACAATTAAATGTGAAATTAATCCTCGATATGCTTTGAAAATCAATCCTGCATATTGCCTCCCAGCATTTTGAGATAATTTGCTATAAAAAAAATAAGAGGATTTAGATTGGTCTAAATCGGATAATTCTTCATGTTGCTTTTTAATTGAAGAATCATGAATTCTTCTTCGGGACAAAACTTCATTAATCACTAAATATTCTGGTCCTGTCAGCATTATTCTAGTATAAAACTCACGCTCTTGTCTTCTGTCAAGACTTGTATCAAACTTTAACTCAAATCCATCCAAAAATTCCCTGCGAAACAATGGCCCAGGTGTTAGGAAATACACCCTATACCTCATGAAATTCCAAAGGTTATCTTTTGGTAATTTCAGTTTATACTCCGGAGTAGGCAAATTTCCTTTACTGTTAAACTCTCCCATTTTTGCTACAACGAAAGAAGCAGTATGATTTTCTTCAAGAAAACTCACTTTCCGCTGTAGCATGTCACGCAACATTAGGTCATCAGAGTCAAAAAACTGTATGTACTCTCCTATTGACAAATCTATCCCATAATTCCTACAGGAGGGTGCTCCTTTATTAAGCGATAAAGGTCTACAATATACCTTTATTCTTGGATCTGAAATAGCAATGGACTTTATAACTTGGATACTTTTATCCGAAGATCCATCATCTATTAAAATGCATTCCCAATCACTAAAAGTCTGATAGATAATACTCTCTAGTGTTTCTTTTATCAGTTTTTCCCTATTATAAACTGGGATAATTATGGATACTTTGGTCATAATTATTTAAAAGTGTCTCTGTCCTTCATTTCCATGTGCCCAATCATCTATTGAAACAATACCTGATGACTTTTTATATTATAAAAAGTGAGTTACACAATGTGTCGCACAAAACTGAGAAATTTACTTTTAACCTATCTGGAAAGTCTATCAATCAAAATACCTAAAGTAGCAAGACTTGAAGCGATACCTATCCAGGCCTGAACAGACATAGGCTCCCGTTTAGGTTTCTGAGGCACAATGATTTCAGCACCAGGTTCTATTTTTGGGAAAAAGTTGAAAAATAGAAATTTATTTGTTCTGTGAACGTCTCCATTTGCATAAACAACATAGGACCTGGATTTTCTAGCTTGCTCCGTAAATCCCCCTGACCTTGAAATGTAATTTCTAAAACCTCTTGAGATGTCATACCTAGCCGTAGTAGGATACAAGACTTCCCCTCTCATCCTTACCGTTTGTAGCTCCTTAGGAATACTTATAACATCCCCATCTTGCAAAATTAAATCATATTTAGAGCCAGGTTGAGAAAGAATCTTTCCCAAATCTATACCAATTAATTCTTTGTCCCTAGTTGCAACCTCCATTACAGTGCTGTCTGCCTCCTCAAGAAACTGGTACCGATCTTCGGAAAAACTATCCGCTTTATTAGCAATTTCATTTTTTTTCATTTGCTCCAAGCTTAGTAATTTCATCCTATCATCTAGTCTTTCCAAAAGTTTACCTTCCGCTTCGGCATTTTCGATCTCATCCTCACGGATTGTGTTTTTATACAATGATTCTAACTGGTCAAGTTTTATATTTTCTTCCGTTTTGGTTTTATAAAACTCAGTTCGCCTAATCAATGTCGCTCCTTTGGGATAAGCATAATTATTCAAACCTCCGGCCCTTTTAAGTACATCTGAAATTCTTTCATCTCGTTTTTCGAGTGTAAACCCTCCAGGATAAAAAACCTCCCCTTCAACATAGGCTACTTTTTCCACTTGGAAGCCAGGACTTTTCCTAACAAATACATGGTCAAATGGCGCTAAAATAACTTTCTTCTCCTCCTCACTTATTCGTAAATTTTCATCGATAGAAATTGTTAAAATCTCAGCAATTTGTCCACCTACCTCATCCTTTACTCTTCTCGCTATTTCTATATTGGCATTGGAAGCCGATTCTTTAAATCCTCGGGCTTTTATTATCAAATCAGCCACGGTCATATTTTCACCAAACTGAAAAACCCCTGTCCTATTTACTTCACCAGAAATCTGAACATAATATTCCTCCTTTAGGTCATATTTACTAGGCACATTAAGTATGTCTTCGCGCATAAGTAAAACGTCTTCCGCTTGTCCAGAAATAATCGCTCCCAAGTCAAGGGTAAGTACTTCCATTGTGAAATCAGGATTGGTCCTATACAAGGTTCCTCTGTTAGAAAAGGCATCACCTCTCAACCCTCCTGCTATTTCAATAAGTGCCTTAACTGTCATGCCCTCGGAAATTGCAAATTCACCTGGTCTGAAAACCGCCCCTGAAACTTGGGCACGATTGTCATAGCGATCAAGAATCTCACCTACTGTGAATAAATCTCCGTCTTTGACAGCAAATGTTTCGAAATCTTTGCTGTAAACATTGTCTACTCTCAAGTCTTTATCTGTGGCTCTCTTAACGACTAGAAGCTCTTTGTAGGCATCACTCTTAAATCCACCTGCAAAACTTATAAGGTCTTGGATGCTTTCGTTACTTTTAATTTCAAATAAACCAGGGCGACGAACAGGGCCTTCAAGTTCTACTCTGATTTGAACAGGTGGAACAATTACTACATCATTGTCTTGTAAAATAATGTTGCCCTTTTCATTGCCCCTCGCTAAAAATTCGTAAATATCTGCCTGTCCTATTAATTTACTTTCTCTATACACTTGAATGTTTCTAAAAGAACCTGTTTCATTAGGCCCTCCTGCTAAGTAAAGTGCGTTAAATACGTTAGCGAAAGACGGCAAAGTATAGGTCCCAGGTTGATTCAACTCTCCAGCCATTGTTACCTGTATACTACGAATATTCCCCACTCTCAATTGCAAAAACGTGTTAGGGTTTTGACCAACTAATCCTGAATAAATTTGACCTAATGATTTTTTAATTCTTGACTTGGCACTTTCTACAGAAGCTCCACCAATGTTCACCGGCCCTACATTCGGTACCAAGACCGTACCCTCAGGAGATACTGTCAAATCAAATGCAGCTTGGGAAGCGCCATAAACGTCTACCAAGATCTGATCACCTGTACCCAATACATAACTTTCGGGAGTGGGTATATTTAAATTGGGATTAAAGTTTAATTCCTGATTATGAAACAAGGTATATCCGTAAATTTTCTTTTGTTGTGGACTGAGATTATAGTAAGGATCTGAAGTCCTTAAGCTGTCGAATACGTCACTTTGAATCCTTTCCCCTACAACTTCCCTCTGGTTCGCCTTTCCTGCGCTTCTTTTTCCAGTATCTTCAATATTCCCAGATTTTAACGCTGCAATACGCATTCTCAACTTATTGATTTCTGAAGCAGGCATCCCCTTTTCTCTGGCCATAGCCTCCAGTTGAAGTTCATTCATACCAGATGACTCGGCTCGTGTGATCAATTGCTCAATTTGAGCATCAGAAAGTTCATCTACTTTAAGGTTTTGAATATTTTGGATAGACTGACTGAAACCTATAGAACCAATAAAAAAACATAATATTATTGGTGTAAATTTTAAATTTTGGATGAATTTTTTAATCATCTTCTAGAATCTTTTATTTAAAACGAGGGGAATATGGCTGACTATACCAGTAAAACCTATTACCAAAAACATACAGCTTCGCCACCTCAATTACATGAAGTAATAGAACATCCACTAAACGAGACGGCCCAATTGCTCGAATTTTTAGGCAGTTTCATTTAATACCACAAAAGTAAGCAATACCTATGGAATTAACCTAACGAGCAATTTTTAAATCCATAGTCATGTAATTTGAATTTTAACGTTAAAGCATAACTATCATTTTCTAAAATAAAGACTATGAACGGTCAACAAAAGCTTTTAACAGTACTCCTGTTAATGTTTTGAAAATATTGACCCAGCTTACATTAAAGAATTTCTAGAAGACTTGTCTTTACACTGTCACAACAATATTTTATTTCATGGAAAAAAAATGCTTGTTACTAATTATTGTAAATGTAATTAAGCAAAAAAATAAAGCTGAAATTTCAAAAAAAATGAGCAAAACAATAAATGCTTTGCCCATTAAGTTCACAAATTACTTTTTATTATAAATTATTATTCAGCCTGATTTAATATTTTATGACCGCCTTTCATAAGGTGAACGTCTCGCTTGAACAAACCTACATCTGAAAGCACCATGTCTTCTACCAACATCTTAAGGTCATACTTTGGTTTCCAATTTAATTTTGTCATTGCTTTGTTTGGGTCGCCAATTAGCAAATCTACTTCTGTTGGTCTAAAATAAGCAGGATCGACATTGACTATAACATCACCTACTTTCACTTTAAAGTCTGTAGTTCCTAGAACTTCAAAAGCTTTATCTTTGTCAATCGACTCCAAAATACCTTTTTCTTCTAAACCTTCTCCCTGAAACTTCAAGGTAAATCCTACTAGCTCAAAAGCCATTTTTATAAAATCCCTCACTTTGGTAGTTACACCAGTAGCAATCACATAATCTTCCGGCTCCTCTTGTTGGAGAATTCTCCACATGGCATCAACATAATCTTTGGCATGTCCCCAATCTCTTTTAGCGTCCAAATTACCCATAAATAGGTCTTTCTGAAAACCTAGTGCTATTTTGGCTACTGCTCTTGTAATTTTTCTAGTAACGAAAGTTTCACCCCTTAGAGGGGACTCATGGTTAAACAAAATACCGTTACAAGCATACATTCCGTAAGCCTCTCTATAGTTTACAGTAATCCAATAGCCATAAATTTTCGCTACAGCATATGGAGATCTTGGATAAAATGGTGTAGTCTCAGATTGTGGAACCGCCTGCACCAAACCATACAATTCAGAAGTAGAAGCTTGGTAGATTTTGGTGGTTTTTTCCATCCCCAACAGTCTTACTGCTTCCAAAATTCTCAAAGTCCCAATACCATCAGCATTTGCAGTATATTCAGGGGTGTCAAAGCTTACTTTTACGTGACTCATTGCCGCCAAATTATATATTTCATCAGGTTTGGTTTCCTGTATAATCCTTGTCAAATTCATTGAATCTGTAAGGTCACCATAATGAAGAAATAGACGTTTGTTTTCTTCATGCGGATCTTGATACAAGTGATCAATCCGTGCCGTATTGAATAAAGAGGCTCTCCTTTTTATTCCATGAACAATATACCCTTTAGACAATAATAGTTCCGCAAGATAAGCCCCATCTTGCCCTGTAATACCTGTGATTAACGCCGTTTTCATAGACATCTAAATTAATGACATGTTAAAAATATATTTTGTAGTTATAGTTTGACCTGTTTATACTGGCCAATATTCTTTAAGAACCAGTCGTAGGTTTCCGTGATACCTTCTTCAAGTCCAATCTTAGCTTTCCAGCCCGCATTAGCCATTTTACTTACATCCATAAGCTTGCGTGGCGTTCCATCAGGCTTTTCACTGTCCCAATTTATCTCTCCTTTATGGCCAGTGATTTTCTGAATTAATTCTGCAAGGGATTTGATTGTCATATCTTTTCCCGTTCCAACATTGTACAGGTTATCCTTAAAGCTATTCTCAACTGCAAAAACAACAGCTTCTGCCATATCATTTACATGCAAAAACTCTCGCATAGGAGATCCAGAACCCCAAAGGGTAACTGGCGAATTCCCATTTTCTTTGGCTTCATGAAATTTTCTAATCATAGCAGGCATCACGTGAGAAGTTTCTAAATCAAAGTTATCAGAAGGCCCGTAAAGATTGGTAGGCATAAGACTAATAAAATCCTTACCAAATTGCTTTCTAATAGCATCACAAGCTTTAACACCAGTAATTTTAGCCAAGGCATACCATTCGTTCGTGGGCTCAAGGGAAGAAGTAAGTAAACTTTCCTCTTTTAGTGGCTGAGGAGCAAGTTTTGGATAGATACAAGAGCTTCCAAGAAAAATGAATTTCTCGACACCAAATTGATGTGAATAATTAATCAGGTTGTTTTGGATCAACATATTATCCATAAGAAAGGTATAGGGATAATCATTATTGGCCAAAATACCTCCCACCCTGGCTGCTGCATCAATAACTATTTGTGGTTTCTCTTTTTCAAAAAAGGCCTTTACAGACAATTGGTTAGTTAAATCCAAATCCTTACTACTGTAGCCGATTAAATTTTTATAGCCTTCACTTTCAAGAGATCTTTGAATTGCAGAACCTACCATACCTCGGTGCCCCGCTATATAAATTTTAGCATTTTTATCTACCATGTCTTTAATTTAGTAATCCAGGGTTTTCCTTTTCTAATCGTTCATAAACTTTTTTAACATCCTGAGCATTACTTCGGTTCAGCACAAGGATAGCATCCTTAGTTTCTACCAAGACAACATCTTCCAAACCTACGAATTCAACGTGCTTATTAGAACCCACTACAAGATTTTCACCTATTCTTTCTTTGCTTCCGACAGGATAATAATCAAATAGTGCTTCGAATGAACCCATATCTGACCATGAAAAACTTGAAGGTACAACTTTAATCTTTTCAGAACGCTCCATTACAGCATAATCTACACTTATTGAAGGTATTTCCATACTTAAATCTAGAGGTAAAAACCCATTAGTTGAATTTTCCACGGCTAACTTTGAAGCCTTTAACACCTCTGGCTCATATTTCCCCAACTCAATTAAGTAAGTACCTGCTGAAAAACAAAACATCCCACTGTTCCATAAAAAGTTACCTTTTTTCAAATAGGCTTGAGCTTGCTCTAATTCAGGTTTTTCTCTGAAGCCAAGCACATTATTCCCTTCATGCTCGATATAACCAAAACCTGTTTCGGGCTTATTAGGGATTAACCCAAAAGTAACCAAAAATCCATTTTTTGCCATATTTACCGCTTGGTTGAGCGAATCATTGTAAACTTCCTGATCTCCAATCAAATGATCGGAAGGTGTTACCAACATTATCGCATCTTCCGGAAGAGACAAGGCTGCAAATGCAATAGCTGCAGCTGTGTTTCTTGGTGCAGCCTCTATAAGCTCAATATAACCAGAAGTGCCTATATTATTTAAAATTTCTCGAGAAAGCTTATAATTATCTACTCCCCCTACCACCATAACCTGATTACAGACTTCTGAATTTCTAACAACAGTTTTCTCAAAAAGTGACTTTCCTTCGAAAATTGGTAAATATTGTTTTGGTCTACTCTTTCGGGATAGGGGCCACAATCGACTGCCTACGCCTCCCGATAATACCACATTGACGACTTTCATTTATTTGCATTTTGACTGTTATTGGCAGAACATGACCTCTTCACCTGTCTGACCACAAAATATAATCTATTAAAACTTAATATTGGTTCTTTAATCTTTTTCAAAAATAGGTGTTAGCAATAAAAATACCAAATAAAACTAGGTTCTTTTAAATAATCTCACAAAAGTAAATAAAAAAATCAACAGTGTAAAATATAATATAAATCACATTTTTTATCAATCAAAAAACATTAATAGTGGTTCAAACCTTACTTAACTGGTGTTGGTTTTAAAAAATCAATAATTTTATAAATGTATATTTGAACTATGCCCGATATTTTCGGTACTTTCGGATTTTAACCCTCAAAGTATGACCGAAAAGCTTAATTGGTATGTTATGTATACCGCCCCAAGAGCAGAAAAAAAAGTTGCGCTTAGGCTCCAAGAAAAGGGTACCGAAGTATACCTGCCGCTGATCGAAGAGATAAGGCAATGGAGTGACAGAAAGAAAAAAGTTCAAAGACCGCTCTTTAATGGCTATATTTTTGTACACACTAGCAAAGAAAGATTGTGGGAATCCCTACAGGTAACGGGTGCTGTAAAGTTTATCAACTTTTCCGGAGAGCATTCTTATATTCATCAAGAGGAAATTGAAACCATCCGCCGAATTATTGAAACTGGCGTTTCTGTGGAAGTGGAGACTGATACTATTGAGAAAGGCGAGATGGTGAAAATACTAGGGGGCCCATTGCAGGGTTTCCAAGGAGAATGTATAAAAAAATCAAATCAGGATTATTTTATCATCAGAATTCCAAGTATTAATCAAAGTGTACTCGTGAACGTCCCAAGGAAATATTTAGAAATCATCTGACAATATATTACCACATCACTAAAAAAAACACAATATTTTTAATAACTTGTCTCTTCTAATGGGGTTTTTAATTTCATTTTGTTAAAAAACACATTAATCCGATCATTTTAAAACATACCGCAATTATATGGAAAAGCATACCTATGGCACCGGACTTATTGGCAATTGCAGCTACATCGCTCATATTGAAAAAAATACGAACATAAGCTGGCTATGTATGCCTAGGTTTGATAGTGATTTTTTATTTGGTAGTATGCTCGATAAAAATCGGGGAGGTGAATTTACGGTATTGCCTCCTCACGATAATTATACTTCACGACAGGAATACCAAGAGAATTCAAATGTTCTGGACACTTACATAGAGACTGCTGAAGGCGAGGCTTACAAAGTCACGGATTTTGCTCCCAGGTTTTTTAATTATGATAGGTATTTCAAACCTTCAATGTTAATTAGAAAAATTCAACCGCTAAAGGGAGAACCCAAAATAAAAATCAATTGCAAACCAGTATCCGATTATGGTAAGAACACTTTAAAAGCAATTCCAGAGAGCAATCACATACAATTTTCAGGAAGGGACCAAGAAATAAGACTTACGTCAAATTGCTCCATAACTTATATTATGGAGGAGCAGGCTTTTCATCTTCAAAAAACAATTTACCTGGTACTTACCTATGGTAGTCCATTGGAAGCACCAATAGAAAGCACTGTCGAAAACTTTTTAATCGCCACCCTAAAATACTGGAGAAACTGGGTTAAATCTACTAGTATACCCAATTTCCATCAGCGATTGGTCGTCCGTTCATCTTTAGTTTTAAAAATTCATCAATATGAAGATACAGGAGGAATCATAGCCTCCTCCACCTCTAGTTTACCAGAATCTCCAGGTTCAACAAGGAATTGGGATTACAGGTATTGTTGGATGAGGGACGCCTATTACACCCTGAACGTGTTTAACCATCTTGGTCACTTTGAGGAATTGGAAAGGTATTTTGAATATTTGCAAAATCTACCAACAGACAAAAGGGGTAGGTATCAGCCATTGTATGCCATTTCGGGATCATCCAAACTTATCGAGGTCATTTCTGATCTGGACGGTTATAGAGGAGAGAAACCTGTTCGGTTTGGCAACGATGCTTACACACATATCCAAAATGATTTATACGGACAAGTACTAGTAAGTCTTCTTCCACTTTACGCTGATAAAAGATTTGTTGAGTCTGAAAAAAGCCATTCTAAACCTTTTATACATAACCTTCTTAGCAAGATAGAAGAAACCATGGATGAAAAGGACGCTGGACTATGGGAATTTAGAAATTTAAAACAAGAGCATTGTTACACTTTTCTTTTCCACTGGGCTGGCTCATGTGCTGCCATTAAAATTGCAGAAAGAATGGGAGATACGGAAATGAGAGACAAAGCCCTAGAACTTAAAAACAAAGCCATTCAAAAGATAGAAGCCTGTTATATTCCTGAAAGAAAAGCCTACGCGCAAGCCATTGGCACCAAACACATGGATGCAAGTACTTTACAGCTGATCACTATGGGGTATTTTGGAGATGATATTGAAAAGGCAAACAATCACCTCAAAGCTCTGGAAGAGGACTTACTAGCCAAAAACTTTTTGTTTTACAGGTATAAACATCAAGATGACTTTGGCGAGCCTGAAACAACTTTCTTGATTTGTGCATTCTGGTATATTGAAGCTTTGGCTTGTGTCAATCGTCTTGATGAAGCAATGGAAGGCTTTGAAACACTCAGCAAATATTGTAATCATTTGCAACTCTTTTCAGAAGATGTAGACCAGCACACTGGTAGCCAATGGGGCAATTTCCCGCAAACATATAGCCATGTAGGCTTACTTAATGCAGCTTATAGAATAGACAAAAAACTGGACAAGCCTAATTTTATCCTTTGATAAAATTAGGCTTGTCCAATGGCTCACTTTTCAGTCTAACAACCAAAATTATATCCTGATCTAGTTTTAAATACCCATAATCATAACAATAAATATAAATGTTGCCCTTTTTATTGGTATAGGAATGCGTTCCATATTTAAATAAAAACCCGCTTTCCAAAAGCTTTTCTCGTGAAATTTTAGCGGTATCGTCCTCCTCATTGAGAATTCCGGCAAGAATATTTCTGTTCTTTTTTAAGGCATTGTTAATGTTTCGAATCAGGTTATTACTTCCCGACTTCATTTTATTATTGTAGTGATTCCGGCAATAATCATCGCAAAAGCGTTTGTCTGACCTCCCACTCAATGGGGCGCCACAGTCAACACAATTCTGATTTTGATTCGACATCCTTTTTAAATATGCTTAAACAAACTTAATATAAGCATAAAAAGGATTAAAAAAACGTTTGTAAATGTTTACAAACGTTTACAAACGGAAATAAACGAATACTATCGGATTAAATTTAAGCCTGCTGGCCAACTTTGTACTGTTCCAAATCGGGATATGTTTTATCAATAACGCTAAACAATAAAATCATGAACAGTATCAGAAACAATGTACAATTGATCGGTAGACTCGGTGCAAAAGCAGATTACAAAACAGTAAAAGGTGACACGCCAATGGTGAAATTAAACCTTGCTACAAATGAGGTGTATAAAAACAGTAAAGGTGAAAAAATTGAAGACACTTACTGGCACAATTTGGTGGCTTTTGGAAAACCTGCTGAAATCATCCATAAGTATACCGACAAAGGATCTGAAATATGCATCCAGGGAAAATTAGTCAATCGCTCCTATGAGGACAAAGAAGGACAGAAGAAATACATCACAGAAGTCCAGGTAAATGATATTTTGCTTATGGGCGACAAACCCCATACCTGAATAATTTTAAAAACCCAAAATATGCAATAGGTAAACTATTGTATATTTTGGGTTAAACCATTTTAACGGATGATATAAATCAAACCAGATTCCTTATTGTTACTTAAACTTTACCATTGACCATGAACTTCAGACCTGAAGTACTTGTCATAAATAGCTTTTACGCCATCCATTTCCTCTGGCGTTAATTCTGGTAGAGCTTGGGCTAGAACATTTGACTTAACCTGATCAACCCTTGAGGCGCCTGGAATAACCGTTGAAATGGCATCAAACATCAAAATCCACCTTATAGCCAATGAGGATAAATTCTTATCGGCTCCTAAAAGCCCCTTTAACTCTTTGACAGCTTCAAGTCCTTTACGGAGTTCCACACCTGAAAAAGTCTCCCCTTTGTCAAATGACTCCCCTTTTCTATTAAAAGTCCTGTGGTCTTCTGGATGAAACACCGTTTCAGATGTAATTTTACCTGACAATAACCCACTTGCCAAAGGCACCCTTGCAATAATCCCACAATCTTTTCGAAGAGCCAATTCAAAAAGTTCTTCAGTTGGTTTTAACCTAAACATATTAAAGATTACCTGTATTGTTGCCACATTGGTATAATCCATTGCCTTTATGGCTTCAGTAACCTTCTCTACACTTACGCCAAAATGCTTTATTTTTCCTTCCGATTTCAATTCTTCAAAAAGGCCGAAAATTTCTGGCCTATCAAAAACCATTGTAGGTGGGCAATGCAATTGGATCAGATCAAGCGCCTCTAATCCTAAATTTCTTAAACTTTTCTCAACAAATGTTCTTAAGACTTCTGGCGTATAGCCTTCATTGTTATGCGGCTGAATTTGACGTCCACATTTTGTTGCCACATAAACATTCTCAGTCCTTTCTTTCACCACCTTCCCTACTGCCTGTTCACTTAGACCAGCATCATATACATCCGCAGTATCTATAAAATTAATTCCTTGGTCAATTGCCTCATTGAGAATTTTGTAAGCTTGTTTATGATCAAATCGACCACCCCATCCGCCTCCTACTTGCCAGGTTCCAAGAGAAACTTCAGAAACTTTCATTTCAGTCTTACCAAGTTTTCTATATTTCATTATTCCTTAGTTTCAGTATTTTTTAAACTTATCTATTTATATTTATTACTTAATTAAGGAGAATATGCCAAATTGCATGACATAACCTTATAATTCAATGAGGTTAATTTAGCAACTTGCTCCTATGTTACCCAATACAAACAAAAAAACATTATGATTGTACACCAAGTATATTTCTGGCTACACCAGCCAGAAAAAGATTTGAACGCTGTAATAGACGGCTGCAAAAAAATAGCGCTAACCAAAAGTGTAAAAAGCCACTCTATAGGCAAACCTGCCGCTACTGAGAAGCGTGAAGTGATCGATGACAGTTACGATATCGCCTTGATGGTTAACTTTGACAGCATTGAGGACCATGACGCCTATCAAGAGGACCCTATCCATCTTCAATTTATCCAAGACCACAAAGACAAATGGGCCGCTGTTAAAATATACGATTTCGAAGTATAAAAAAAGGGAGGATTTCTTAATTTTAGAAGTCCTCCCTTTTTCTTTTTAATTGGTCACTCTCTCAATTATCAAATTGTGATTGGTGTAAATACAAATATCAGCAGCAATTGTTAAGCTTTCTTTAACCATTTCCTCTGCTGTTAAATTTGGCGCAAATTTCTTCAAAGCCCTCGCTGAAGACTGTGCATACATGCTTCCAGATCCTATCGTGGCTATACCCATATCGGGTTCCAAAACATCTCCTGTACCTGAGATGATAAGGATATCCTCAGCATCCGCCACTATCATCATGGCTTCCAATTTACTTAGCATTCTATCGGTACGCCATTCTTTAGCCAACTCCACAGCAGCTCTTTTCATATTATTACTGTAGGCGCCCAATTTTTCTTCAAATTTTTCCAATAAAGTAAATGCATCTGCAGTAGATCCAGCGAAACCTGTAACAATTTTTCCACCCTGTAATTTCCTTATTTTATTGACACTGCTCTTAGCTATAGTATTTCCCATTGTGGCTTGACCGTCAGCTCCTATAGCCACTTTACCATTGTGCTTTATTGCGACCACTGTGGTCGATCTAATTTTTCCCATTTTAGTTTTTAAAGTATTTCTCAATAACCGTACTAAAAACAAAAAGTCCTATTTCTAGGACTTTTTGACATATTTTATTAATCAGAAATGTCAGATCAACAATCTAACAGGCTCTTCAAGTAAACTTTTTAACGTTTTAAGGAATGAAGATCCAACAACGCCATCTACAACCCTGTGATCACAAGAAAGGGTAACTTTCATCACATTACCTATCTTAATTTCTCCATCTTTCACTATTGGTGTTTGTTTTATTCCTCCAATTGCCAAAATACAGGCATCAGGTGGATTAATAATGGCCGTAAACTCTTCTATTCCAAACATACCAAGGTTAGAAACAGTAAAGGTATTTCCTTCCCAATCCTTAGGTTGCAATTCTTTATTCTTGGCTTTACCAGCCAAAGATTTTGCCTCTGTAGAAATCTGAGAAAGTGATTTGCTGTCTGTGAATCGAATAACTGGAACCAATAGGCCATCATCAATTGCAACAGCCATACCGATATGAACATGATCATTGTACCTGATCTTGTCTCCCATCCATGCCGAATTCACTGCAGGATGTTGTTTAAGCGATGCTGCAGCTGCCTTAATAACCATGTCATTGAATGAAATTTTGACCGGAGCAACTTCGTTCATACTTTTCCTAGCCTCTATTGCGCTGTCCATGTTGATTTCCATGGTCAGATAGAAATGAGGGGCCGTAAATTTACTTTCGGCAAGTCTCTTAGCAATTACCTTTCTCATTTGAGAGACTTTCACATCGGAGTAAGACTCTTGACCAATGGCCGCCCCACCACTTGGTGCTGATTCAGTAGAAACTTTAGAAGGAACAAAGTTCTCGATATCTTTTTTAATAATTCTACCACTATCACCTGATCCTTGAACCTGTGAAATATCTATCCCCTTTTCACTCGCCATCTTTTTAGCTAGTGGGGATGCTTTGATTCTTCCATTATCAGCAGAATTTGCATTGGTATTAGCCGATGCATTATCTTTTTTACCTTCATCTACTTTAGGTGTAGCTTTCTCTTCTTTTGGAGCTTCAGTCGAAGCCGCCTCACCACTGGAAGTTGATTTTTGTTGGTGAGCTTTAAGTAAGGTTTCAAAATCAGCACCTTTCTCACCAATTATGGCAATTACACCATTCACTTCAACAGCATCTCCCTCCGCTACTCCTATGTAAAGGAGAGTACCATCATCGTAGGATTCTAATTCCATGGTGGCTTTATCAGTCTCCACTTCTGCCAGAACATCGCCAGATTTGACCTCGTCACCTTCTTTCTTCAACCAGCTGGAGATAGTCCCTTCCTGCATGGTATCACTCATTTTCGGCATTGTGATTACTGTAGCAGCAATTCCAGAAACGTCTATATCAGTAGCCTCAGCTTTAGGTTTTTCTTCAGCCTTATCTTTAGAATCACCATTAGAGTCATCATCACTATTATCATTTGGCGCAGTTTCACCATTACCTCCTGATTCTACATCCTTTAAAAGATCATCTATATTTTCGCCTTCTTCACCCAATATAGCAATGACTCCGTTGACAGGCACAGCATCTTTTTCCTTAACCCCTATAAAGAGCAAGGTACCTTCATCGTAAGATTCTAGTTCCATGGTCGCTTTGTCAGTCTCCACTTCTGCCAGAATATCTCCGGGTTTTACTTTATCACCTACCTTTTTCAACCATTGTGCGATTACCCCTTCTTCCATGGTATCGCTCATTTTGGGCATTCGTATTATCTCGGCCATAAGTTAAATTATTCGAATTCATATTTTCAGCAATTCAAAAATAGTTCTTAAAATATGTTTATTCAAATTTAATAATAGTATTTTCACGTAAGATAGATTTTTAGATTGAGTAAAACCAAAGAATGCCAGTAGTTAAACCATCAAATTACAACCGTAACCAGCTCCTTTTCAATGGTCATCTACAAACCATTTATCCAGCTATTTTTAGAAAAAAAGTTGTATTACCGTTTAAAAGAGAAAGAATTAAAACTCCTGACGGTGATTTTCTAGACCTAGACTGGCTTAAAAAGGACAATGAAAGGTTGGTCATCCTAAGTCATGGGCTTGAAGGCAATAGCCAAAGACCCTATATGGCAGGTATGGCCAAGGCCTTTTTTGACTCAGGCTATGATGTCTTAAATTGGAATTTAAGGGGTTGCAGTGAATCAATGAACACCAGGCCTATTTTTTACCATTCAGGAGCAACCTATGATTTAGATTTGGTGGTGTCACATGCAGCTAAAAGGTATACTTCTATCAATCTAGTGGGATTTAGCTTAGGTGCGAATATTACGTTGAAATACTTAGGGGAGGAGAATTGGAAAAGTAGGCACAATATTAAAAAAGCAGTCGCGATTTCTGTACCGATGGACTTAGGGGGATCATGTGATAAGATAGATAGCTTTACAAATAAACTATATGCTTTTAACTTCTTGCTATCTTTAAAACAAAAAATAAAACTGAAAGCATTGGTCTTTCCAGATAAATTTTCAATTAAGAATCTTTCTCATATTAGAACTATCAGGGCTTTTGACAATGAATTCACAGCTCCGCTTCATGGTTTTATCGACGCCGATGATTATTACAATCGATGTTCAGCTCTTCATTTTTTGTCAAAAATAAAGCATCCTACTTTGATTTTAAACGCTCAGAATGACCCATTTTTAAGTAAATCTTGTTTTCCTTCAATGAAGGATGGGAATTTTGAAAATCTATTTACGGAATACCCGAAACATGGAGGACATGTAGGTTTTAGTCCAAGATCAGGACAAGAGCGTTTTTGGTCAGAAACCAGAGCATTGGCATTTATCCAAAGTGAAAAATTAAATTAGGATTTTGAAATAATAATTATGTGTGGAAGATATTCGCTCGCAAAATCAAAAATAGAACTTGAAGATAGGTTTCAGGCAGAAATGCTGGAAGATTTCAAGCCTAGGTACAACATTGCCCCTTCGCAATTAGTACCTGTAATCACTTCAGATAGCCCGAAAGGGTTTTCACATTTTTATTGGGGAATCACTCCGGCATTCGCCAAAAATAAACCTGTCGCCAATAAGCTCATCAATGCTCGGTCAGAAAGTATTACGGAAAAAATATCCTTTAAAAATGCTTTTAAAAAGAATAGGTGCCTAGTACCGGCAGATGGTTTCTATGAATGGAAAAAGGTAGGTAAAAAAACCAAGGTCCCCTACAGGTTTGTCTTTCTAAATGAATCTTTGTTTTCTTTTGCTGGGATTTGGGAGGAATATGAAACCGAAAAGGGAGAAATAGCCCATACTTTTACGATACTAACGACTCGCCCTAATCTCTTGACTTCTGAAATTCATGATAGAATGCCAGTTATACTAACGAAAGAAAATGAGGATAAGTGGCTAAATCTAAAAAGCAGTGAAGCGGAACTTTTAAGTATGCTAAACCCTTATCCTGACGACCAAATGACCAAATACACAGTATCTCCTATGGTTAATCAAGTGGTCAATGACAGTCCTTTTGTGATCAGAAAAACGCTACCTATGGATCAATTTGGCAACTATACTCTTTTTGGTTAATGAATTCTATTGAAATTATCGACTTGAAATTTCAGCAAGCTGAAAAAACAATTGCAAGCTTTCTTATCAGAGGAGCAGGTAAACCAGTATTAGTAGAAACAGGCCCACACAGTACTTGGGGTGAATTAAAAAGTAGCCTTGATAGATTAGACATAAAGCCAGGTGATCTTGGTGCATTGCTTCTTTCTCATATCCACTTTGATCATGCGGGTGCCGCATGGGAGCTAGCTAAAGAGGGCGTAAAAATTTACCTCCACCCTATGGGGCTACCCCATTTAGCAAATCCAGAAAGGCTTTGGAAATCTGCAGCTAAGATTTACGGAGATGACCAAATGGACAAGCTATGGGGGCCAATGGAAACAATCGATGAACGCTTGCTGGTTCCTTTGGAAGATGGTGAAATGGTAACAATTGGCGATCTGACTTTTACTGCCATACATAGTCCAGGCCATGCGATTCATCATATTGCATGGAAGTTGAACGATGTTATTTTTACTGGTGATGTAGGAGGCGTTAAAATAAACAATGGGCCGGTGGTGCCGCCCTGCCCACCACCTGATATTAACATTGAGGACTGGAAATCATCCGTTGAAAAAATCCTTGATCATCATCCAAAAAAGCTGTACCTAACCCATTTTGGCGAAATCACTAATCCACAGGAACATTTAGCACAACTTATTGAGGTACTTGACGAATGGGCAATGTGGATGAAGGTACAATTTGATAAAGGCAGAGATCTCGAAGAAATCACGCCAGATTTCATGAATTACACATCGCAACAATTAAACCGTCACGGTGCGAGTAAAGACCTTCAATCCCTCTATGAATACGCAAACCCTAGCTGGATGTCAGTGAGTGGATTGATGAGGTATTGGAAATTGAAGGCTGAAGGGAGGATTTAATTGGCAATAGACGCCAATTCATTTTTTACTAATATATAATCGGATGAGATTTTTTAGAAAAAGAAAAATTATCCATTTTTATTTGGCTTTTATTATTCCATTTTATCCGAGAATTCCTTCATATTTTTAAAGCGACCTTTTTCTTCTTTTTTGCTAATAGTCCTGCTAAAGTATTCAAGAAAAAGGTCTTTGAAAAAAATAGGCCCATAATACCCGTACCTAACCCACATCCTACTTGGCTCTTTGGCAAAACGTACCAACCATTCCAACCCACAGTTTACCCATAGTTTACTTGGTCTTCTAACTGTTCCTGCATAAAAATCAAATACAGCACCAATAGAACAAATGACTGGGACATTGAGAAACTCTTTATTGGCAAATGCCCACTTTTCTTGTTTGGGTGCTGTCATTCCGACAAACAAAATGTCCGGATTAAAATCATTAACAGCATCAATCATTTGTTGATTTTCTATCGAGTCAAAAGAAGATTTAAAAGCAGGGGAGAAAAGTCCCACCTGAATATTCGGGTATTCCACATTACTTTTAATTTTAATAATATTTAAGGTGTTTTCTGTAGATCCCAAATAGAATACTCTTCCTCCTTTGGAATTAAGTTCACCTAATAAATATTGGTGCAAATCGGCTCCAGCAATCTTTTTAATTATAGTTCCATTAATTAGCCAATTAGCCAATACAATAGCAATGCCATCGGGTAATACAACATCAGCCCCTAGCAAGGATGCTTTAAATTCAGGATCTTCTTTTGTTAAACAATATGAATATTGATTTAGGGTTTGAATCAGCATTTTTTTTTCGCTGGGCAAATTGACTAATTCTTGACTAAATATTTGATACTCGTTAATTCTATTTTTCGGGTACGCCAGTTTTATCATAGGTAGAAAATTTAGCAAATAAACTGAGGGATTTGAATCCTTATTGTATATCACTCATCTATTTTATAATTGCAGTATACTTTCATTAGTAAATCAGCAATTTTTTAGTTGGTCTTCAAATATATAAAAATTCCTTAAACAATTCGTTTTACACACTTAAAAATGTAGAATAAATGCCTAAAAATGTTTCCTCAATATTCCTGATTGATCGAAATTAACCATCACTCAGCTTGAGTCTAACACAATATTCAAATTTAAGGACTTATTTCCCTCTTTATTGATCATTTCTATATCCTAAGTTTGACATGAACTGCTCATTACATTAGCCCTATTTTGTTATACTTTAAAATGGAAACATTCAAAAAACATTCACTTATATTCTAAACCATTAAAAAGAGCGCTTGCTATTTGAAGCTTTCCACAACAGTGATTTACTTAGGTTTTTGAATCAGGTTATAAAACCCCTTTTTTCTTCTTGGTAAAAAACTACCTTGTTAATTTTCTCAAATCTAATATTAAGATTAAAATGTTTGAATTGCCTTATATATTCTAAGAACATTAAAGTACATTATTCTTCGAATTCGGCATTTCCTAAACATTGAAAGAAAAGGAAATGGTTAAAATTAGCAAGATCATCATTTCCATTTCCTAGGTTCTACCATTTGGAAATGGTAGAACCTAGGATTGAAGAACTAAACTAATTATATATTTCGCTTATAAATTTAAATTAGTTTCTAGGAAAGGATTTCATCAGTTACAATAAAAAGGGGGTATAATGCAATTAATAAATCATTAGTAATAATTCATGATTTTAGAAGATAAATCATAAATTTATTTAACAATAATTATTTGCTTAAATCGAATTTTATAAATTATATTATAGGTATAAACTATTTAAATAGAATTACATTTTGCACAATACAAGATGCATTATTTTTATTTCTTTTGATTAAAATACTATTTTTAAATGATGAAGATCAAAAAAGGTGTGACGTAATTGGATTCAAACCAACCTGCTTGAATTAATATTTTCATGATCCAAATGGTCTAATAATAAGCGAAAAATGAAAAATATTTTAAAAATATCACTTACTCTTTTAATTCATTCTTTAGTTGCAACTTTTTCAATGGCAGCAGATTTTCACTTTTCCGAATCCATAGGTGATGATTCTAGAAGTTACGCCGAGGCTCAAAATCCAAATACACCCTGGAAATCCATTGAGAAACTAAATAAAATCTTTACCTCTCTAAAACCGGGTGATCAGGTACTTTTTCGAAGAGGAGAAACTTTCAAAGGTAGCATCGAAGTAATTCAATCTGGTGAGCCAGGAAAGCCCATTGTTATTGGAGCATATGGTAATGGCAGTAAACCCGTTGTTACTAGCATGGTAGAAATTAAAAACTGGAAATCTAAAGGCAATAATCTTTATGAAGCTCATGTTGAAGGAATTTCTGGGGACTTGTCTATACTTACAATTGCAGGAACACCACACCCTTTAGGAAGATACCCTAATTACACCGAGAAAAATGCTGGATACCTGAACATTGATTCCCATAATGGGGAGGATAAAGTTTCTACAAATAAACTAAATACTCAAAGCAACTTCACTGGTGGAGAAATAGTAATTAGAAAAAACCGTTGGATAATAGACAGGCATCTTATTACTTCTCATTCTTCATCAACATTTCAATATGATCCCAAAGGAAGCAAATACAAGCCACAAGTTGATTATGGTTTTTTTATTCAAAACCATCCTGCTACTCTGGATGAGAAAGGAGAATGGTATTTTGACAAAATTGCTAAAAAGCTACTGTTGTACTACCCAAATGACAACCCCTCAAAAGCCCTCGTGAGCATTGCTACTGAGGATTTTTTAGTAGATATCCGGAACAAAGTCAGGTATATTGAAATAAAAGGGCTGATTTTTGAAGGTTCAAATCAAAACAACATTGTATTAGAGAATACGGAGAGTATCAGCATTACGAATTGCGAAATAAGATACAATGGAAAAAACGCGGTCCACATCATAGCGAGTCCCAATTTCACTTTACAAAATTCCCTATTACAACATAGCTACAACGGTGGTGTTTTTTTACATTGGAGCGACAATTACTCAAAAAAGAATAATAACGCGATTATATCAAATAATGTAATTGAAGACACCTTTAAATTTCCTGGAATGGGAAGAAACAGTGATTCAAACGGGATTGCAATTTATATGAGCGAATCAGCGAATAATGGACTAATTGAATTTAACAAAATTTTTAATACTGGGTATATTGGAATAAATTTTAATGGCAACAACACCATTGTGAAAAATAATCTTTTAGATACATTTTGCACGAATAAAGATGATGGTGCCGGTATTTACACATGGACAGGTTCGCTTAATACGAAAAATACCAACAGAGAAGTAAAAGACAATATCATCATGAATGGTATTGGCGCGAATGACGGAACTAATAATGCAAACTCTCTAAACAATGGGGTTGTAGAAGGCATATACTTGGATGACAATACTAACGGGGTGGAAATTACAAGAAATTCTATTTCCAATATAGCTAATAGTGGAATATATATTCATAATGCCAGTAATCTTAAAATATCAAATAATCATGTTTATAATACCCTAAAATCATTATGGATTGTTCATGATCATATGGGAGAGCCTATCAGAAACCTTCAAATTAACGGAAACCAATTTCTAGCTGTTAATCGGGATCAAAAAATGATCCAAATAAGGTCAAAGGAAAACGACATATCTAAAATGGGCATATTTGAAAAAAATGTCTACGCTCATCCCCTTAGTCAAAACAATGCATTTTTGGTTCAATCGACCAATTCTTCAGGTAAAGTAATCTGGAAAGAATTTGATTTAGAGCTATGGGGAGAAATTTTTCAACATGACCAGAGTTCTAATACTGGCCCTGTTGAAATCCCTAATTATATTGTCAAATCATTAAGTGGAGTTAGTAAAATGTCAAATGGTGATTTCAGATCACCTTTAAAAGATCTCTATTGTTGGTCTCCTGATAATAATTGTAATATCCAGATAGAGGAAAAAGGCACGGAGGGAGGAAAAGCATTAAGGATAGATTTACCGAGTGCAGGTATTGTTGCTTTCAATGCTGGATCAGTAACTAAAGGAAAAGTATATCAATTTACATTAGGGGGAGTAGGTTCTTCAACAGGGTTAGTAAAAACCTATCTGAGACAAAGTCATAGCCCTTATCATATCATATCAGAGAGCCATACTATTAAGATCACTGAAATTCAATCAGATTATTCGGTTTTGTTTACCAAAATAGAAAATGAAGACGACGCTGTCATCGTAATTGAAAGCCAGGATTCCCAGAATTCATTTTGGTTAGAGAACATGGCTCTTCAAGAAGTAGAAGCCCAGATTCCAAATCCCAATGAATACTTTCTATTTGAATTCAATGAAACTTCTCAGCCTAAAATGGTATCAGTCCCAGGTTCCTATGTGGATTTAAAATCAAATTTAATATCCGAAACATTGACACTTGCCCCTTACTCATCTATTATTTTAATTAAAAAATCTGATAAAATTTCAGAAGTGTCAATTCCCAATATTATTTCAAACATAGAATGGATTAATCCAACCCCCGATTTGAATATAGTTGAAGGAGATTCTATTACTTTAAAAGTAGAAGTGGATAAGGATAAAAGGGATGAAGTGGAAAAAATTAATTATTTCTTTGGTGAAAAACTAATCATTACAAACTCACAGGATCCTTTTTCCTACACTTGGAAAAATGTACCCCTAGGTAAACATTTCCTTTATGTAGAAGTCTTTGATAAATACGGAAGAGTTATCACCTCTGACAGCACTTATGTGGAAGTCAGAAAAGAAAATGTAGCACCTTTAATCATTATAGAATCTCCTACTCAAGACACTACCATTTTGGAAAAAGAGTCCTTCGAAATCAAAGTTTCTGCAATAGATTTAGATGGCGAAATAGAATTAATTGAATTTTATGCCAATAATGAACTACTCGGCAGCACGAGCAAAACCAACTACAATTTTAACTGGAACGCAATTCCGGAGGGGAATTATGAAATTACAGTAAAGGTTACAGATAATGAAGGCCTAGAAAGTATTACTGAACCCTTAAACCTTTCTGTACAGAAACCATTAATTATTTCTTCAGATGAAGGAAACTCATCAACAGAGTATAGTTTGAATGTCAATTTGGGATCCAATGCTGAATTTAACTGGGAATCTTTAAATTTCAATGGAGAAAAGATCATTTCTAATCTAATAGATGGAACAACATCCACTTTTTCGGTTTCAGGTAATAACCAAGAGCAAATCTTTCAAACAGAACGATTTGGTAAAAACTTTACCCTATCTATTCCTGTACCCAACGGAACCTATACAGTAAAAACCTATCACAGTGAACTCTGGTTTGGAATTGGAGGACCGAAAAGTAATTCGGGACAGCGAGTTTTTGACATTAGCCTTCAGGATGAAGTAGTGAAAGAGAAGTTTGATCTCTTTAGTATTAACAAGAATCAACCCATAACTCTTACTTTCAAAAATGTAAAAGTAACTAATGGAAAATTACTACTAGGTTTGAATGCTCATGTGAACAACGCCAGTATTAGTGGTTTATCCATTTACAAAGAAGGCGAAATTGACCTTGAAGTTCAAGAATATTTGAAGCCAATGCTGAGATTAAATACAGGACATGTAGACAACGTATCCTATAAAGGTGACATTTATACATCAGACTATAAATTCTCAAATTATTATGAGAAGTCGTACACCTATCATAACACTCAGGCTAGTGAGATAAAACTCTTCCAATCGGCGAGAAACGGATCAAATCTAAAATTTTCCATACCAATACCGAATGGGACTTATACCATAAAAACCTACCACAATGAATTGTACTTTGGATTTTTAGGACCTGAAGCAGAAGAAGGCAGAAGGGTATTCGACATAAATATTGAAAATGAAACCGTAAAGAAAGGATTTGATTTGTTTCTAGAAAATAAAAATCAACCGACTAGCCTAACATTTAAAAAAATAAAAGTTACAGATGGACTTTTAAATATTGATATTTTAGCAAGTAAAAACAGGGCTACTATTTCGGGCTTTGCTATTTACCAACACAAAGAGGAAGAAGAAGAAATAGCGACTAAAGACTATACGTTTTTTCTAAACACAGGTGGTAAATCTAATGAAAAATTTAGCGGATATACATTCATAAGCGAAACAACTAAAGATAGTACGTTTCATAACTCAACTTCTTCGACTTATTCTAATAGCAAGGCAACCGAAAATAAGTTGTTCCAAACAGAAAGAAATTCTAAAAACCTAACTTATAGAATACCTGTTCCGAACGGTTCTTATTCCATTTTCACGATGCACAACGAATTGTACTTTGGTCATGCCGGCGATTATGCTAGAGCGGGAAGAAGGGTATTCGACATCAGTATAGAAGGGGAATTGGTTGAAAAAGCTTTTGACATTTACGTGAAAAATAACAACCAACCTACAGTGTTAGAATTCAATGAGATCCATGTAACAGATGGAATCCTTGATATAGAAATGTTAGCTTCTCAAAACAGAGCTTCAGTGTCAGGCATTGCAATTATGGCCGTACAGGAAGGCAATAACTTACAAGCAGAAAATCTTAGAAGTAACTGGGAATTAAACAATTTTGAGATCCCAAGTAAATTGACAAATAACAAAATTCAGAATGAATCCTCAAACACAGAGAACTTAATATACCCTAACCCAGCAAAGGATATGTTAAACATATTATTGAATTCTGAAATAACAGAAGGAAGGATCATGATTCACGATATGAACGCAAAACTAATAAGTCATTTTGAACTCAATTTGTTAATTACGGATAAAAATAGGTATATCATTCCCTTAGAAAATTTATCTGCAGGAATGTACCTAATAACAATTTCGGATAGACTGGAAGTAGTTAAAAGACAACGTTTTACAGTAAGTCCATAAAGAATAAAAAATTAATGTAGAAAATCAACTATTTATCTAAAATTAAATTTAAATGGGATTAGATCGAAATTTTAATCGTTAATTACATTTAACTTACTTTTAACGTTGATAGAAATTTTAAATAATTAAAAGAAAAAAATTAGTGAAATTATAAATTTAATATAGAAGATAAAACGTTATTTATATATCAGTCCTATAAAAAATTCTATTTGTAAAAGTATTTGCGGAAAAAAATCATTAACATTAAATAATCAATATTTATGATTTTTGTAAAACATCTTTCAAAATCTTTAAAAGTCGGTTTTGAAATATTTTATCGGTAAATTCTTTTTCATACTTACTTCTACCAGCCTTTCCCATTCGTTGACGTAAAATTGGATTTTCAACCAAAGATTCAAGCGAGATAGCTAATAAGTTGGGATCCTTTTGAATTGTTAGAAATCCGTTTACCTCATTCTCAACGATATCCTTAATTCCTCCTTCATAAGTGGAAACAATTGGTAATGAATAACTCATTGCCTCTAATAAAACTAATGGAAAACATTCATTATTATAATAGGTAGGGAATGCAAAAATATCTGCATCTAAAAAAGCTTGTATTTTATCTGATCCATATTTTTTCCCCTCGTAACTTACCAAATCTTCTAATCCTAATTTAGCTTTTCGTTTATTAAATTGGGAGGACGACACATCTCCTTCGCTACCAATTACAACACATTTGAATGCAACACCTTTTTTCTTTAATATTGATAATGCCTCCATCAAAATAAATACTCCCTTTGATTCAATTAAATTTGACAAGAATAATATTGAAACAATTGGAAGTTTATCAACTGAAATATCTTTATTTAAATTATGACAAATGTTCATATTTTCATCTTTTACACCATTTGGGCATACATGAACATTTGAATTTGGGACAAAAAGACTTATATCAGAATATAGATGTTGAGATAAAATAATTACATCAGATCCTTTAAATACATAATTATAAACAAAACGATGTATAACATTATCTTTTTGACTAATTACACCTTTATTGTGAAGATGATAAAGTGGTTTTACAGAAAACACTTTCAATAATAAAACTAAAATAAAATCTTTATATAACGCAGCTCCAGTTACAGTCAGTGCAAAATAACAAATCTTAGGACGATGAATAAGTAGATACTTAAAAACCCTAAAAAAGGTATTAAAAAAAACTAAAATTTTACCTAAACTAATTTTACCTGACTCAGTTACCTGATTGGATGCAAGTAGATTAATGTAGAAACAATCATATAACCTATTAATTACAGCATTACTTTTAATATTCAGACCAACAATTGAGGAACCATGAAAGGGAGGAGGAAGATGAAGAAGAAAAAGAATTTTTGGATTATTTTTCATAAATTATCATGAATAATATACTTAAAGGAAAACATATAGAAGAGAATAAAGAAGCATTAATCATCACTTAGAAACAAATATAATTAAAGACTATTAAAAATTATCACATATACCAGGTTTAACTAAGAATAATCTTTCGATCCCCATTTACATATTCTTTTATTTTTTTAGCAGGCATCCCTCCTATCAAAATATTTGGTTCAGTAAAGCTTTTGGTTACAACAGCCCTAGTAGCTAACACAGAATTATCAGATACACTAACGCCTTTAAGTACAGTTACATGAGAGGCAATCCATACATGATTTCCTATATAAATATCTTTTGCAAAGTTAATTCTTTTATTTGAAATTGAATTAATAATAGAGTGTGAGTCCCCAGTTCTTAAATCGATATCATATGCAAACATACAATCACTTCCTATACAAATTTTTGAGTAAGGTTCTGTTATGGCAATATGGGAATCCTCAATAGTAGTAGAATCTCCTATAATACCTTCACAAAATTGGCCCTCGACCCAAATCAAACCGGATCGATTAAATCTAACTTTATTGTTAATAAACACAGTATTGTTATTACCTCTATTATAGAATTTAACATTATTTAAAACAGATAAATCACCAATAACTACTTTGTTATTATTACCAATTATATCGAATGAACAATTATATAATATAGATAAATTTGCAATATTTATAATATTATCTTTACCTTTCAAAACTATTTTAGATGTAGAAATTTTCTGATCAATGAATATAATTCTCAAATATTTTTCGAAAAAAGGGTGTTTTTTAGCGAATTATTTTACACGTTCCTTCATATTAATGCAGAAAATTTTATACTAATTATAAACGAAGATGAAGTTTAATTGAATAATAAATAAAACCTTAAAAATATTAACGAATAGAAAAATAAAATTAATATATAAAATTATTTAAAAATAAAAATGGATACAAACAATAATCTAACAGAAGATATCAAACCAAAAAACAAAATTGAGAGATTAATATTTGGTAATTAACATATCATTAATTGTATTAAGAATTTTCCTCCTAGTTAATTGGGGTAAACTAAATGGTCTTCGCATTTGTCGTTGCAAGCTGGGAACGATTACTTCCGGAGAACAAAAAACAAAATCAAAATTTTGCCCATTATCCTGTGGAGTTTTTGTAAAATCAATTCCAGATGTATTAGTAGACTCGACATCAAAACCAATATTCTTGGTTTTGGAAATGACAGGATAAATAACTTTTAAGTTACTTTCAGAAACGTGTACTTGCATCTGAATATCCCAGGTTGAAATTTTTCCACTAATTTGCTTTTTCAGCATCCTATACAAATCATATCCCTCACTATTTAAACGGCGCTTGAATCCAGGCGAAGATTGCATTAAACTAATCAATCCACTTTTGTCCCAAATTACATCTTTCACCCTATTAGACCAGCTAGCCCACCCATAGGAGCAAAATCTTTTGAAAACCATGCTATCATATTTATAATTGCCCTTATGAATAGCATAACTGAAGCCTGATACACAAAAAACAGATTCTTGATCTTGATAAAAAGTTAACGCCTCAAGCATATATTTCAAGAAATTGGGAGTAACAACTATATCATCCTCAACTACAATAAACTCATCAAAATTATTACATAAATAATTAAACGCAGTAATAAAATTAGGACCAGTAGTCATATTTTTCTCTCTAAAGCACTTGTGAACTTTTTTAAACCCAGTGATTGAATCAATAAACGATCTGGTTTCAAGAACAGCCTGTTTGTCCTTTTCATTTTTATAACCATCACAGAAAAAAACAACTTCAAGAGAAGCACATTCTGAATTCTTGAGCAATGCTTCAATACTAGCTTTTAGTTTAGCTGCACGCTTGTAACAAAACACTGCAATAACTGTAGATTTATTCATAGTGGTATTATTCTCTGTTGATACTATTTTCCAGGTAATATCTATCAATTGAATTTTTCATCTTTTGATAGTTTTTTATCCAATTGTGATTTTCTAAAATAAAATTATATGAATGATTGATCTTTGATTCGACTAATTCAGGATTAGTTTTGATAAATTCGATAACATCAATTAATTCATTTAAATTTTTATAAGTAAAGTATCCATTTTTCAAACTCTTGAAAGCATACATATTATGTTCTAATCCTACTACAATTTTTTGGTGGGCCATAGCATCTAACACTTTGTTAAGAATTCCACATTCCTTTCTAAGCGTAGTGATGTAAATATCAATTCCGTTGAAGAAATCCCACAAATCATCAATTTCACCAAGATGTTCTATATTGTGTTGTTTGAAGAGATTAAGCGTAAAATCATCGGCACCACGTCCTGCGGTAATAATCTTTAGACCAGGATAAATTTTCTTTAATTCTGGTAGATAGTCCGTAAAAAACCAATTTACATCATTATAATTACCAGCTCCCCAGTAAGAAAGTATCCCCAAAGTGAAATTAAAAGTTTTAGATTGTTTTTTTGTCAAATCAGGGAAATCCGCTCCATTAGTTATTACTTCAATATTGGAACAATTGAATTTATTTTCTAAATAAGATGCATCATGTTCTGAAACAACAATTACTTTATCAAAACTACGAATTACCCTTTTTTCTACAAAATAGTATTTCACATAACGCAGGCTAGCTCCAATTAAAAATTTATTAAAAAATAATTTACGTTGAATATAAAACCTCATCATGCTAGCAAAACATAAGGTGGTAGAATCCATAAGAAAGGTTATTTCTCCCTTTCTAAACCTTTTCAAATAAAGATTAGAAGCTACAATTCCGAAAGGAATAATTTTATGATTATCTTTTACTTCTTCTAAGGAGTTAATTGTTTTTACATTATCAAAGACATCCTTAACTTTATCTATAATCTTCGAAAACCCTGGAAATTTTTCATTCACTTTGTCCACGAAAAAATAGTACGCCGAATCATAACCATCAGATACCTTTATTTTTGATTTTATATTCATTTTACCCATGACCAATTTTATTATTAAAATTTAATACTATAAATTTATATTAGAAATTTCCATATCAAATAAAATTCATGCATTGACAAAAGTTAAAATGATAAGATAATTATGAAATTGATTATATTAATAAGAATAAGTTTTAAAATTTAATTAAAGAGCAAATAAGCTGTTTAAATTGTTTTGTCACTATATTAGAATCATGATTTTTTTCAGCTACATTGATTGCATTTTGAGCAATCCTTTCTCTCTCTTTCTTATTTTCAACCAAGTTTATAATTCCATCACTCAACAAAGCAACATCATTTTTCGTAAATACCTTTGCCCAATTAAATTCTTGAGCATATTTAACCATAGCTGTTTCTTCAGGAGCGAGAACTATAATCGGTGTACCACTTATCATATACTCAGAAACTTTTGTTGGCATAGAGTACTTAATATACCTTATAGAATTTGACATAAAATCATAGGGTAGCACAAGAAAATCGGCTTCAGAAAATTTTCTTGGCAAATCATTATATTGGACAAAGGATCTATGTTCGACACACATATATTTATCGAACCAATTTAACTTTTCTTGAGTCTGTAGGACAAATCTCATATTAATACCAAGTTCTATATTTACTTTAGTTACAGCCTCAGCAATTAATTCTAATGAACTTTCTATACCAACTCCCATTCTCCCTGCATACAAAATTTCACATGATTCATTTATTTCATAATTACTTCTTTGATGTTGTTTCCAAAATTCAATATTAATAGGATTATGAAATGTAATAAAATTTTTGTCGTATCTCATTTTATACTCTTTTGCCATTTCATCACTGATACCCATTAGAACATCAGCTCTATTGAATAATAATTTCAACTCATCATCAATTTTATTATGCCAATACTTTTTAAAAAGCCCAGTTGAACTTATAAATGATGGCCAATCATCCATAATATGAATTATCAAAGGTATTTTCAAGTAGGTATGAAGCTCTTTTGTGAAAAGAATTTCATCCCTTGCTTGAACCTGTATATATAGAATATCTGGATTGAATTCTTTTAGCCAAAGACTAAATTCATCTGAAATGTTAATGGATGAAAGTTTATGGAAAATTCCAAAATATTTTAACAATGGATAAAACAAAAGGTCAACAATACTTTGTCTTAAGTTAGGTTTTTGGTAAATATTTGGCGTATGTTTAGAATTATTAGTTTCCAAATTTTCTTTATCAATATCAATTATCCCAGAGCTGAATTTTCGCTGAAATTTATTGAATGGAAAGATCCATTTATTTTCATTAATTCCAAGTTGGTAATATGAATCGCATATGTCAGTATTTAGGTTCCTAAGCATATGCCCAGTTCCTACAACAGCAATTTTGTTTTTATCCCATCCACGAAAAAGATTTGATAAGGTAATTCCACCTCCTGTATTTTGATTGAACGGTTGACCGAAAATTAAGACTTTAGGCAATCCCATAGCATTAGCAAGGTTAATAATTAATAAAGTACTCTGTTTTAGATTGAAAAAATTACTTTTCTTTTTCTAATCAGACTATCATTCGATAGAATTCTTAATAAAACACTTTCAGGTATCTTTCGAATCGATTTTGAATAGCAAATTCCTACCGATATCCATACTAATATATGATTTAAGCAAAAACTATAGACATTAGCCGGATACAATTCCAATACCCAAATTAAAATCCAAATAGCAGCAGCCTTAGAAAGAAGATTATTTGAATAAAAAACACCTTTCACTATTGCAGGAATTAATATAAGCAATAAAAGTCCGAGACTAATCACTCCTCCCTTTAAAATAATATTTAAATACTCTGTTTCAATCATTTTCCGATATCCTGAATTATCATTTAAATCTATACCAGAACAATAGTATTTTCCATTAATTCCTTTACCTATAATCCAATCGATATTATTCATATCTTCATAGAGACAATCTTCGACATTAGTTCGTGTATCTTCATAAACCCTTTCGGTTAACAAACTAAAGACACCATTTTTATTTTCATTATAAATTTTAATCCCGTACAAAAATATAGAGGATCCCAATATAAGAGAGAAAATTAATATTAAGAATTTCCTCTTCCCTATACTAAGGTAAAACATGAAAGTAAAAAGTAGTGGGGTTATATTCATGAATAATAATGTTCTACGTGCACGTATTATTGCAAAAACCACACTTAGAGTAATTATTAAAGCAGCAAAAATTTTCTTTCTATTAGAATGATATAAAAACGTAAGAAATATAAACCCAATTGGCACACTTAAAATTTTAGTGAAGTGTTCAAAGGTAAACTTTGTATCGTTATTTATATAATTTAAATTCATTAAATTATTAAAGAACAATACAGTATAAATTATAAACAAAATTCCTAAAATAAAGATAACATTATAAATTTTCTTATAAATAAAAATATTTTTTGGAAATAGCAATATCAGTGGGACAAAATAACGAAATACACCTCCATCCACATCAAATAAATAACTCTTTAAATCCTCATATTCAAAGGAAAATCCTCTGGAAATAACAGATAATTGCCAAGAGCAATAAATAATAAAAACTATTTTCAAATATTTATTATCAAACTTCCAGTGGATTAAATTTATAGCGGTTGGTAAAAATAATAAAATGCCCAATAATTGGGATAATTGACAAATAATATAGCTAACGGTAGTTGTTGTAGATAGAGTGAATCCAGCAAAATAAATAACAACACCTAGCCAAAATAGATCAAGGGTTTTATTAATTTTATGATTAAAAATTAAATCTAAAAATTTTACTGAATTATTTAACATTTAAATTATTATTTATGACAGCTAAGATATTTAAAGTTGCAAACTTATTAATTAATTTAAACATAGAATTAATTATAGTAAAATAATAAACAGAAGTTCTAATAGATAGGTTTATTCGAAAAAATAAATTTGCTTAAATACAATTTTTAAAATAACAACAATTATCGAATAATAAAATCATTTATTCTTATCTTATCCAAATACCCTTTTTATTTTTAATTATAACTTGGTAATATTGTACTGGTGCCATTATCATACCATTCAGGTTAGCGACAACTGAAGCTATAAATAATGAATAAACACCCATATTATAGTGATGAATAAATATATAAGCAGTAATCAAATATATAAATGGACTAAACAGACATATTAAAAATTGGATCCTTAAAGCACTAATACCATTTAAAAAGATTACATATTTGAGTCCAAATATATGAGTATTTACAAAAATAAAGCCCCAAAATGAAAGAGAAAAACTTATATCCACTTTACCTTTCCCTAGCCATAACTCATAAAAATTATTTGAAAAAATCAGCATAAAAACAGATACTAAAAACACAAGTACATTGAGATAATTATATTTTCTAATACCATTTTTAATCCATTCAAGATCTTTGTTAAAATATGCTTCAGTTGATGCAGACCAAAATGGAGTTACAAAAATTATAAAAACCATACTAAGTATCGAAAAAAATTTATATACAATATTGAACGAAGTCACCTCTGCTGGTCCAAAATTTCTTGATATGAGAATATTTGCAGTTTCGAGTTGCACCACTACTGCAAATTGAATAACGAAAAAGGTTAACCCTAAATTAAAAAGACCTTTTGCGTAAGAAAAATCTATTTTAGAAAACCTAGGTTTATATTTTTTATATTTTTTTCTGAATAAAATTATATTAGCAGAAATTAATGTAATGATTGGTGATAAACATAAGGCAATACCAAGGTAAACCAAAGAGCCTTCAGTAGTTCGAAGTAAAACAAAAATTATCCCTAGTGAAAGTATTTGAGGAATAGCATCTATTAGTGAAGCTTTTGCGGGCTCTTGGTCTGCAAGAATAATGGCATTAATTACTTTTAAAATGAAAGACAAACAAAAATAGGTCACCACAATAATAACCAATAATGATAATTCTGGTTCAATTGTGGCAGATAAGTTAAGCATTTTAGTCCAACTCAAATAAGGATTTAACAATAGAAATAAAATCCAAAGTCCACTGAAAATTAAGGCCAAAATTGCATAGGTTGTACTTACATAAATCTGAGCAGTTGCGGTATCCCCTTTGGCTTTTGCCTCAGCAAACTTATTCCGTAAACCATGAGTTAAACCAATATCAAAAAAACTAAACCAACCGATTATAGAACTAATTGTCAGCCATATACCATACTGGGATGAATTAACGTAATTAATCGTCAATGGTATTAAAACTAAGCTTGATCCAACACTCATCCCTTTAATAATAAATGAAGCCAATATGTTTTTCTTGGCTTTAACACTTCGTTCTTTGCCCTTAATAAAAAATTTTGTAAAAAACTGAAAAATATTTTTCATGAAAATAAAAGAGATATTTTAAACTAAATTATGTATTAACTTTAATGTATTTGCGGATTAAAACACAAATCCAAAACTTATTATTAATTTATGTTATTGGAACTTTTGATATTTAATCTAAGTACTATGTCTTATGACATGATATAAAGATTAGCTCAAATTATAGTAAATCAAAAACGAATTATTGCAAACTTTGATATTAAATGATATAGGAATCTTTCTAAAGATCACCCCTACATAATCAATTAATTTTGAAATAATTAAAATTTTCGAAATTTATTTTGTTAAAAATTATATACTACAATAAATAATTCTTTCTTTGATGAATATAGTAACTTAGTTCTAAATATATCTTAGAACTAAGTTATCCCTCTTAAAATTGATTTGTTGTAGATATATTTTAATAAGTAACAGTTCTCAATTAATAAATTGTTAAAAAATAAAACGTTTATAAAAAGTTAAATACCATGTCTTTATTCCATAATATCATGCTAGATAATAACTATTTTGTTGGTAGAATCTATTTAATTTTTAAAACTTAGTCCTTTAAATTTCGTGATAATCATAATAAATTAGTGGCAATTATTTAACACTTTTTAAACAGAAATAACCAATATTTACATGCCTATTAGTTAACTACAATTAATTCTAAAGATATATTTAGCAATTACTATTTATATGCTTACATTCCCTTATGATTAACACTAGATTGTATGTGAATTATAATATTTACCTTTTATTATATCCATATCCCATCTGTTCGCTAATCAACTTATTATCGTTTAAAACAATACTTAAATTATTGATATTTTTATTTTTCAATTCACTTAAAACAACCCTGAGTAATCGTTTTTTAGTGATATTGCAACGTGCAATAATCAAATTTAAACTAGCGAATTTGAAAATAGTTAGTGCATCTGACACCTGAGCTAAAGGTGGTGTATCAATAATAATATATTCGTAATTCTTTTTGAGGAAATCAAATAGGTCTTTTATAATTTCTTTTTCCATCAAATCCAAAGGATTTGATGGAACTGGTCCCGAATGGATAATATCGAGATTTGCAAACTCACTACCATGAATTATTTCATCCATCGTTATTTCATCGTTTAAAAATAGACTTAATCCTGCGGAATTTTGTGTATCCCCTATAATCGAGTTAGGGTTGCGCAAATCGAAATTAAGTAAAATGGTTTTCTTTCCCATTTGTGCGTATGAAGCGGCAATATTGAGCGCATTAAATGTTTTTCCTTCACCAGATACACAGGATGTAACCAAAATTATTCTGTCGACACTGCTTCTAAGTGCAAAATTAATATTAGTGCGCAATGTTCGAAATGTTTCTGCTGTTTTGTCATCGGGAGAAGTAACGAATACATTATTCTCCTGTTTGTTGTTGTGATGAAAAACTTTGCCGAGAATCCTAGCATTTGTAATAGCTTCAACATCCTCCTGTGAAGAGATTGTGTTTTTTAGACTTTCCTTTGCATAAATTAATCCAGCAGGAAAACCCAAACCGAGCATAATGGCTATAGCTAATATTATTAATTTCTTTGGGGACTTTTCTGTACCTGAATAGGCACTATCTATTATCCTGGCATCTGTTAATGTAGCTGCATAGCTTAATGATAATTCCTCCTTTTTTTGTAACAAATAAATATAAAGATCTTCTTTAATTGTTTGTTGCCTTTTTATGCCGATCAATTGTCTTTCCTGACTGGGAATACTCCGTATTGAAGATTCATATTTTAAATTAAATGATTCTAATTCCTGCTTAATATTAACTAGGGCTAATTTAGTATTGACAATATTATTTTTTATTGCCTCCCTTGTAGCATTGATTTGACGATTTAAGGGATTAAAAACAGGATTGTTTTCTGGAGTAGTGGCTAGAAGTTCAGCCTTTTTATTTTGGAGTTGGGATAATTGTTGAATAAGTTGATTTAGGCCTGGGTCTGAAATCCCTACTACTGAGGGTAAATTTTCAGCTTTTTCAGAAGTGTTTAAAAAAGTTTCTATGCCATCTATTACATTTAGTTGCACATTGACTTCATTCAACCGGGTATCATTTGCTTGAACATTTTCAAGGTAAACTTCTGATTGAGAAGTTATGTTTGTTAACCCCCTGCTTTTTCTAAAATTCTCAACTTCTGCTTCTGAGGTATTCAATTCTCCAGAGAGGGATGCTAATCTTTGGTCTATAAAGTTAAGAGTACTTTGGTTTTTTGTTGCCTTCGCAGCTATAGACGCAGAGTTGTAATGCTCGATCAGAGTATTGAGAAAATCTTTTCCCCTTTGCGCTAATTCATCCGAAACCATTAAGCTTACTACTGGTGCATCTTCATTTAACATTTGGACTTCCAAGTTTTCCTGAAAAAAATTCGCAGTTCTTTCAGGACTTGATACTGAAACTTTTATTGTTTCTCCAATGAAATCCTCTACATTGTTAACAGCCTCAAGTTTCCAAGCACCAAATTCATTTTTATAATCCTGATTAAAATTATACTCCTTATTTTTGTCGATAGCGTCATGTAAAATAAAAGTTTTATTATTCTTTATTAAAATCTCAAATTCTACGTCTTCATCACCCACTAATTGATTCAACATTTTAAGTTGAACTGGACTTTCTGAATACAAATCCCTTTTTTTATAGCCACTTTTTATTTGATACCTTGTTGCTAATTCTAAAGCATTCACAACCTGAAGAATCAAATTGCGGGACTTTAATACCTCAATTTCATTTTCAACTAGCTTAGAAGATTGGTTTACTTCGATTTCCTGTAATGATGCTTTTTCATTACTTGCTTTCCTCTCATCCTGGATTAGTAATGTCGCCTTAATTTCATATTCTGGTTTGTAAAAATAAATATAAACGATGGCCAACGAAACTGTCACTAAAAGACTGATCATAAAATATCGCCAATGAAACATATACTTGGTCAAGAATTGGCGAAAATCAAACGAATCTTCATGTTCAAAATTATTGAGATTGGAATACATATCGTTTTCTTTGATACTCATTTAATAACTATCTGTAAAGGGTAGAAAAGATGATTGCCACTACAGACATGGCAGATAATAAAATAGTAGCATTTCTGTATCCCCGATCCACGGTGGCAAACTTTGTCTTATCAGGCTGTACATAAAGCACGTCATTATTTTTTAGGTAATAATAAGGGGATTCAAACATTTTCTTTGAAGTCAAATCAACCGGGATATATTCCCTTTTTCCTTCAAACTCTCTAACAAGCATAATTTGACGTACTGCAGTAATTTGAAGATCTCCTGCTAGACTTAAGGCTTCGGCAATCGTGATTCTTTCGTTCTGAACATCGTAAACCCCTGGTTTCAAAACATCACCAAATACCGAGATTTTGAAATTGAGTATCCGTATATTTACTACTGGTTCGCTGAGATAAGTAAGTAAAAGGTTTTTTAAATTATTCCGAATCTCTGCAGTGGTAAGCCCTGCTACTTTCATGCTGCCAATTAGGGGAATTTCGATATTCCCTTGTTGATCCACCAGATACCCAACTACAGGATTGTCTGCAGAATTATCAAAATTATTCCCATTGACTCTATTTAGGTTATAATTGAAAATTGCAGATGCTTCCGGATTTAAACTACTTACATTTATACCCAAAATATCCTCTGGTTGGATGGTCAGTGGTGAATAATTTTCGATTTGTTCAATGGTAGGATTTATTTTATCCAAATCATGAAAATAGGGTATTTTTCTATAAGTACTACAGGAACAAATAATCCACAAAAGAATAAATGCGTAGAAATTAATTCGTTTTCTAATAATTTTTTGGATAAACATTTCTTTTGTTTTTCAAAATAGGTATTTAATTAACAAAGCTTCGCCCGGTCAGTCACACAATATATGCTGACTTCGGAATAGGTAATATGACTCCAATTCTTACTCAGAATGATGGAATGAACACTATATTTAATAGCTAACAGGTTTTTACATTCCAATAGGCAGAATCTCCAGAAGATTCTTAACCTTTTCACTAAATAAACATAAAAATTTGTTGATATTTAACGTTTTTTTATATTTGAAAAGCATTATTCTAGGTGTTTAAGTCATAAATGTATAAAAAAACTTTTTAACCTGAAGCCTTTCTTTTTAAAAAATTTTAAAGAATCCTGATTTTTTCAATAGTGTCCAAGTTACACTTTAAAAATGTAAGTAAATTATTTAGCAGACAAGGCTAGCATGGTCTTTATTATCCGAAAAACAAGTAAATCCATGATTAATTTTCAAATTAAAAATGATAGCTATTCTTAATTAAATATAGGATAGAAGTGAAGTCAATCTGAACTTAATCTAAGGAAATTCACTACTTAAAACCCTAAAGTCATTTAACCTTTCTTTACAATTAATAGCTATAATTTACTCCGCGAAACTTCATTAAGGCTATTAGTCAATACTTATATACCTTATTTATTAAGCTATTAATCACCTCATTTATAGTAGAAATACAATCTGCCATGAGCCACCGGAATCTTAACTAAAAAGACTTTTTTATCGGAAAAAATTAAACTAATGATTGTATTTATGATCCTTATTACACCACACTATATATTGCAACCATTCCTACCCACAATTTTCAAACTAACCCGAATTTGAACCGTAAATATAAAAATTATTAAAGAAATTACTTTTGAAATAAAATATATAATTTATCATAAAAAGTCTATATACAGATAGTAAATAATACAAATTTTATTTTTAATTATAATTTAAAGATAATGACTTTATATCAATTAATCATTTAAGGGTTAAATATGGATTATTTTAACAATTTAATATTTATTTTATTCGGCTATTAAACAATACACAACCATATTTAATGGTTGAATCATCATCTTCAAATTCTTTTTATTGTAAAATAAAATAAATTAAGAATTTAATTTCTTTTATCATTCAAAAGTTTGTCATAAATTGAAATGTATTTCACATGCACAAAATTGAAATTTGCAAACCTTTGTAAGGTATATTGAAATCGGCATCACAAACAACCGCTTTTTTTAAAAATTCTATAATTAAAGTATACCCTTCTATTCAAGATTAACAAATCAGTTTTGATAGAAGCTATCTTTTAATCAAAAATTTAAATCACATTTCTGTGATTGACCTGACGAAGTTGTATCCATTTGAAACAAATCGATTCGAATTGTATAAAACATTATTTTAATAAATAATATGAACATAAAAGAGTTTTTATCTCTAGAGGTAGATTTAAATAAATCCACAAGCCAACCTTTAGAATTTTACTTAAAAAAATATTTGAGGCTTTGGTATTTTTTTATTTTAAGTGTATTCATATGCATCACTATAGGAATTATTCACTTATACCTAACTCCCAGTCAATTCGAAATTGCATCTACATTACTAATTAACTCAGTTGGAGAAAATAAAAGTGGCCTAACCTCAAATGCTGTTTTGGATGACCTAGATGGCTATCAAATTTCTCATATTGTTGAAAATGAGGTCGAGGTACTGACCTCAGTGTCTTTAATTCACAAGACACTTCAAGAATTGTCAATGTATATTAACTTTTATGTAGAAGATAATTTTCATCGGAATAAAGAAATTTATGGAAAAGAAGTACCTATAAACATTATTTATCATCAATTAAGTGATCGTCCAAAATCACCTAAGGACATGGTTGTTTTGGATATAATTGATAAAGAGAAGTTTATATTAGAGATAGATGGCATTAAAAACCAGTATTTCTTCGGTGAAAAAATTCTGGTTTTTTTTGGTGAGATCACAATTTACCTTAAAAATGATTTTGATTCCTCGTATCCAAGGTCTTTGCTATTGTCCTATAATAACCTGAGAAAATTGTCTTACGAATACCAGGATTATATCAATGCTACACCTACGAATAAGTTATCGACAGTTATTTCACTTTCCCTATTAGAACCTAGCCCAGAAAAAGGTGAACAAATTCTATCAAAATTAGTAGAGGTTTATAATACTGAAGCTTTAAAAAAAATTAATTCAACAGCTGCAAACACCTTGACTTTCATTGACCAACAATTGGTTAAGCTAACTTCAGAATTAACGGAAATAGAAAGAGATGTTGAAAATTACAAAAACAAAAATGCTATTTCTGATTTAAGTGCTGAAGCAATGCTATACTTAGAAAATTCAAATGAAGCCAAGCAGAAACTATCAGATTATGATATAAATTTAGAGGTATTACAGAATCTTGAGGAGAATTTAAGCATAAATAATCCATCAGTAATGGTTCAGGGTTCCTTATTAATTGATGATACTAATCTGTCCGATCTTGTCAATAAATACAATGAGTTATTAAGGGAACGCAAGAGGCTACTTACTGGGATAACATCAGACAATCCTTTGGCAAAAACTATTGACAACCAAATTTCAAATCTAAAAATAGACTTAGTAGAAAACATTAAAAGTAATAAAAACAGCATTCAGATTGCTAAAAAAAGACTCGAAAGCAATGAATCAGAAATTGAACAACGCGCCAACAGAGTTCCTGAAATAGAGAGGGAACTACTTGAGATTACCAGACAGCAAACATCAAAACAAGAAAATTACCAGTTTTTGATGAAAAAAAGAGAGGAGGCCATCTTATCGCTAGCTGCCACTTCCGTATCCAATGCTAGAATCATTGACCCTCCTATGGCTAGTCTATACCCTACTAAACCTAAAAAGAAACTAATTTTTATGCTCGCATTATTTATCGGTGTTAGTTTTCCAATTGGATTTATTTTTCTTATTGAACATTTCGTTGAAAAAATCCGCATAAAAGAGGACTTGGAGTCGTTAACTAAGGTTCCAATAATGGGTGAAATTTCATCTTTAAAAAAACAAAAAAACCGTCACAACAGCCCTTCTAGTAATTTTTTAGTCAGAGAACAAATAAGCCTCATCTGGTCTAATATGAAATTTCTGTCCAGTGATCAGGAGAATCAAACAATACTGGTTTCTTCAAGTGTAGGGGGAGAAGGGAAAACATTTTTCAGCATTAATTTAGCAAAATCTATTGCCAGTTCCGGTAAACGAGTAGTAATCTTAGAATTTGATTTAAGAAAGCCAGCTACTTTTCAGCAGTTAGGAATGAGAAAACTCAAACCTGGTATTGCTGAATACCTATTGGACGATAAGTTTAAAACTCATGATATATTACAACTTGCAGATGACTATGCAAATATCTTCCTGGTTAATGCTGGAAAATCTTTGAGTGACTTGACTCAAATCATGAACAGCCCAAGATTGGCTAATCTATTTGAAGAGTTGAGAGAAAAATTTGACCACATAATCATTGATAGTGCTCCAATTGGCTTAGTTGCAGATGCTTTCGCTCTTTCACCATTCATAGATATGCTCGCATACGTAGTTAGGTATTACCAAACAAAGCCGAGCCATATTAAACTAATAAACAACATCTCTCAAAAAGACAAGTTTAAAAACGCTGTCTTAATTTTAAATGATGCTAAATCTGAACACACCTATACCTACGAATACGGTTACTATTATGATAAAAAATATGCGAAAACTTGATTGATCGCTCCCAAAAAAATAAGTTATTGTTTACAATGGATGGCATAATTAAGTATTCTAAGCAGTTTTTTCATGATTGAAAAAATTATTAAAAACAAGGTTTTTCAAAACTTCTCATTCCTTACTATTGGAAGCATACTTTCCCAGCTGATCGGTTTACTAACTGTACTGAAGATTACCAAAATTTTACACCCTGATGATTACGGGCTTTATACGTTCATATTGGCTCAGGGTACATTACTATTAACAATTGGGGACCTAGGTATACGCAACATCATTATCAGATCAATAGCTCGTGATCCCTTGCAGTCAAAAGACCTGGTATATAACGGTGCAATTCTACGGACAATGGCGCTTTTAATACTCGGCAGTTTTTATTTATTGTATAATCATTTTCTGGGAAACCTCAGTAACCAGGAATTTATTTTTGTGCTGTTGTTTGCTTTTGTATCCTGTTTTGGAAAACTATTTGAAACTGCTTTTTTGGGACACCAGAAAATGTTACCTCCATCGATTATCAACCTTGTATTTAGCATCTTATGGTTTCTTTTTGTTTTTCTATTACCTGCACATTTTATATCAATAGCATCATTGTTTTATTCCTTTTTATTCTTAAACCTATTAAAAAGTCTGGTATTTATTAATATCCTAAAAAAGCAAAACCTTATTCTAGGAAAAATGAGAGGCTTCCTCCCTTCCTCCATTGCAACGCTTAAAGAAAGCTGGCCTTATTTGGCATTGGTTTTGGTAATGTTGCCCTATACCAAATTAACAAACAACTTTTTAGACATCAACTCGAATAGAGAACAGATAGGTTATTTCAACCTCTCTGAAAGACTTACGGGACCAATCTCATTTGTAATGGATTTTGGATTAGTAGCAATATTTCCCAACCTATCTGCATTATGGTTTAGCAATAAAGATAAATTCAAAAAGTTCATTATTACTGGTTTTCAATATTATATGCTATTGGGAATGGTTCTATGCTTTTTATTCACTCTTTTCTCCAAAGATTTTTTTATAATAATTTTTCCTGAATCTTACCTTCCTGCGGTTACGGTTTGCCAACTGATGGTTTGGTACTTATTCTTAACCTCTGTAGATAGTCTAATTGGTACTGTTCTAGGCGCTACAAATAATGAAAAAACTATTCTACGCCTAGGTATTGTTCATTCCATTTTGTCTACACCTGTTTTATTCTTTAGCAGTCAATTCGGTGCCTTCGGTCTTACCGCTGGAATGGTTTTATCATTTACGGTTTTTCAGTTTTATTTATGGTATGTTTTAAAGAAGACCCTCTCCATAAAAATCGAGAAAAAAAACCTAATGTGGGTAATAGCAGGAATATTGTTTGGTTTTTCCTATTTCCTTGCTAGGGACTTTGGGTTCGTATACAAACTTATTATTAGTACTATTGTTCTGAGTTTGACGGGTATTTATCTATACAGGAATTTCATAACATTTAGGTCTGCATGAAATCTAAATTGATTGTACTATTCCTTTTTTTATTGACTATTATTAGTCTAAATTTTTTTGACGCGAAATTCTTAAACCCAAAGATTCTAAATTATTTGGAATTTTTGGCCGTGATGAGTACCGTATCAGTATCTAGCTATTATATGTTTGATAGAAAAGGTGGTTTTGTCTTACCTGTCCAATTGATCTCTTTTTCCATCTTTTTCGCTATCGTAATGGCCTATTACTCTTGGGATCAGAGCTTTAAAGTTAGTCTATTAGAAACCTCTCAATATCTACTATGGCCTTTATTCTTTTTTTTGCTACATGTAAAAGTGCCAATTAACACCTTGGAAAAAATAGTAATGACTTTAGGTATGGTTTACGTAATGCTATATTTCTTCCAATTTTCAAACCCATCTACGGTCTATTTTGGCAAGCCTATTTCAGGTGGAGATGAATTCTCGGAACAAAGAGGTGTTGTTAGAATTATTTTCCCCGGTGCTGGTATTTTTATACTTTCTATCTTTATTGCAATTACTAAAATCACCCAAAATTCAAAGAAAAAATGGTTTTATATCGGTTTTGCTGTTTTGGGATTAATCATTCCTGTCATGCAAGTAACAAGACAGTTTATTGCAGGTGTTTATTTGATCTATTTCTATCATTTTTTTAAAGGGCAATCACTTGCCAAAAAGTCAATTATAGTGGCTGCATTTGTGGGTGGTACTGTATTACTAATTAACTCGGACATCCCAATGATTAAAGGTGTCATAGAAACGCAGCAAAGAGATACCAAATTAGGTGAAGACTATATCCGGGTACAGGCAGGTAAATATTTTTTAACGGATTTCTCACCAAATACTATAAGTAAGTTTTTTGGGAATGGTCCACCAAGTTGGGGAATTTCAAAGTATGGTAAATTTGAAGAAAGGTTAAGTAACACCCATGAATATTTTCTTTCTGATGTAGGAATAATAGCTGTATACGCGATGTTCGGAATTTTTGCCATTATTGGATTTATACTGATGTGGTACCAAAGTTTTGTACTTGATGTCCCAAAGCAATTTGTATACGCTAAATACTATTTATGGTACCTGTTATTCACAAGTTTCACCTGGTACTCTGTTTATCATTACCATTATGTTATAGCAAACATTTTTGCACTATACATCTATCATAAATCCTATATGGATCAAAAAAAATGGGATCTGATTAAAAATTCATTAATTAAAACACCAGAGTTGGCAAAGGAGAAATATATAGTGGAATACCAAAAAGGTAAAAACCCGCTAAAAATTTGAATAAACTGATTTTATCTGTAGTCATGCCTGTATATAATGGAGAAGCACATTTAAAAGAAGCAATTCAAAGTGTACTTAACCAATCCTTTACAGATTTTGAATTGATTATTATTGATGATGGCTCCGTTGATACATCAGCTAGTATAGTTAGTGAAATTTCTGACCCAAGAATTCGCTACATTAAAAATGACTGCAATAAAGGAATTTCCTATTCAAGAAATAGAGGAATAAAAGAAGCAAAGGGAGATTTTCTGGCATGGATGGATTGCGATGACCTTATTTCTCCAAATAGGTTTGAAATCCAACTAAAATTCATGACACAAAATCCATCGGTAGGTATTTGTGGCACATGGCTTACTAGATTTGATTCGCAGTCAGTTAATACAGCAAAATCACCTGCTGACCATAACTCTATAAAAGCCTTACTCTTGTTCAAGCCCGCAATCTGGAATGCAACTGCTATTAACAGGCTAGATTGGATAAAAAAAGCAGGACTTACTTTTGACGAAAGGCTTACAGTTGCTGAAGATTTTGACTTCTACTGGAAGGCATGTAGGGAATTCCCAGTAGCAAATATACCTAATGCGCTTTATCAATATCGAGATTCGGAATCCAGTATAATGAAAAGCTTTGATAGCAAAGAAGAGCAAAGCTTTGCCATCCACAAAATTATTTATCAAAGATCTTTGGTCGAATTAGGTATAGAAGTTGAAGAAAAACACCTAAGAATGCATAGAAACATCGGGTCTACCCATCTGTTTGATTCAACATCAGAATTTAAAAATGCATTTTATTGGTTAATTTATCTTCAAGAAAACAACCGCAAAGCAAAAATTTATGAACCACAAGCTCTTGCAAAAACGCTAGGGCAGATCTTCTATTTCACAGGAAAAAAATCTTCCCAGGCAGGGTTACCTGTATTTTTCTTTTACTTAAAAAAGAGAAACCTTTTCACCCCTATGGGATTTACACCTACACTAAAGCTTTTCATTAGATGCCTGATCAAATACAATAGGTTTTAATTCTTTATTTAATTATTCCATAAGAATTTAATGAAAAAAATATTATTCGTAACCAAATCACAATATGGGTATCATATTGATCCTTACAAGTTTGGTTGTTATTTGAAAAATGACTTTCAAATCACCCACATCAGTTGGGATTTTGGCCTTCCAAAAATAAAAACCAATGGAATTAATACACTATATATTTCCAGAAAGGGGTATAAGCTTATAAGATTAAAACGGTTTTTAATACAATTATCCAAAGAAATAAAAACCCAAAAGTATGATCTTGTTTTTCTAGTATATTTTCCTGGTTGTTCTTATTTATTATGGAATAATTCTAAAGTAATTTTTAACATTGACATTCGAACAGCAACTGATACGAAAAGCAATTTTACAAACTTCTGGAAAGATGCAATTTTGAAATGGGAGTGTTCACAATTCAAACACCTTTCTATCCTGAGTTATGGTCTTGCTAAGAAACTGGCCTTTAAAAAATTTCACTATTTACCGCTAGGAGGGGAAAAGTTTTGTTATAAATATAAAACTTTCGACCAACTTAACATGCTTTATGTGGGCACTTTGGAAAATCGTGATCTACTGACTTTCGTTAAAGGGCTTCACCGATTTATCCGATCAACAAATAAGGTATCTCCAACTATTTCTTTCACAATTATTGGAGATGGACCAGGAAATGAGCGTCAGGAAATTGAGGATTACATCAAAGAAAACCATCTAAATGAAACAATTAGAACATTAGGATATATACACAATGATCAATTGAATGCCTATTTCGAAAAGGCAAATATTGGGGTATCCTACATTCCCATCACTCCCTATTACACCCATCAGCCTCCCACCAAAACTTATGAATATTTATTATCTGGTTTACCAGTATTAGCTACTGCAACTAATGAAAACATTAAAATCATAGATGAATCTTGCGGTATTCTTATTCAAGATCATGAAGAGGATATAGCTCAAGGTATTAATCGCCTGACAAGACAATTAAAACATTACGAATCTGAAAAAATCATGCAAATATGCCTTAACCAGTCATGGGTAAATATCAGCAGAAACAATCTTAGACCCTATTTAGAGTCGATCATTACTAAGCGCGAATATCAAAGTAAGTTAACCTCAAGATATATTTAGAAATAGTAATGATTAAAACCCTTTATATCACTAACATGTACCCTACACGGAATCATCCTGTAGATGGTATTTTTATTCAAGAACAAATCCTAGAAATCGCTAATTTTATTCCATTAAAAAAAGAAATTTTCTTGATTGATGCTGTTCACAAAGGGAAATTAGAATACATTAAATCAATTTATACTATCTCAAAAACCATTCAATCAAAAACTTTCGATATCATTCATATTCATTATGGCATATCAGGACTATTCCTTCTTTTCTTCAAGCCTAAACCCAAAGTATTTTTAACCTTACATGGAAGCGATATCCAGAGAAGAAAAACAAATAAATGGCAAGTATGGCTAACAAAAATAATCCTGCCAAAAATCGACAAAGTATTTGTCCAGAATCAGTTCATGAAAGAATTGGTAAAGCCATACAACTCAAATGTAGAAGTGATTACTTGTGGCGTAGACACATTTTTTTTTAAACCCGACTCCCAAGCTAATAAGCAGAAAAACTATAAATTAATTCTTTTCCCTAGTAGCCCAAACAGGGAAGTAAAAAACTATCCATTATTTATTAAAATATTTAATAGGATTAAAGAAAAGAGTTCCTTCCCCGTTGAATTTGCCTGTATAGACAAACTTAATAGGACGGAGGTTAGAAATTTATTAAGTAGGGCCGACTGTTTACTACTTACTTCAAAAACAGAAGGATCTCCCCAGGTAGTCAAAGAAGCACTCTCCTGCAATTTACCAGTTGTATCGGTCCCTGTGGGTGACGTAAATGAAATTATTAGCGGGATACCTAACTGTTATGTTGGCGCTTCTCATCAAGTAGAAGAAATGTCTGACCTAGTTATTCGAGTATTTAAAGCTGAGAAAAAAGACATAAGAAATGTTTTTTTACAAAAGGAAGAATACGATTATAAGTCAATAGCGCACTCCATATCGGCTCACTATTTACAAAGTTTAGAGAAAACAAAAATCCCTAAATCAAGGATCTAAGCACTCTGATTTCATTGGGCATTATTTTAAAGATTATTAATTGCGGCAATCATGATTCCAACCAACAATAAAAAGAAAATAATACTCATTTGTTCAGATGGCGGTCATCTGGCACAGATTATGGAATTAAAGGACTGGTTTATTAATTATGACTATTTAATTGTAACTGAAAAATCTCCTTCCACTCTCTCCTATTCCAATCATTACAACATAAAATTTCTCAAAGGAAGATCTAAAGGAAAAAAAAGAAACCTTTCGTTTTACTTACATTTATTTATTAATTTTTATCATACGGTAAAGATAATTTTTGGACATTTTCCAAAAGCAATCATTACTACGGGAAGTCACACAGCAGTGCCCATGTGCTTGGTTGGGAAAGCTATGGGAATAAAAGTAGTTTGGATTTTATCCTACGCCCGAATAAAATCCCGAGCAGCCTCCGCAGACTTCATCTACCCCATTGCTGATAAGTTCATTATTCAATGGCCAGAGCCTCAGAAATATTACAAAAAGGCAATCTATTTAGGTGGAATCTATTAATCCCAGTCAAAAAGTCTTCAATAAACCCCAAACCAATGATATTAGTACTGCTAGGAACATTTCCTGCCCAATTTGTACGCCCTCTTCAAGCCATCGATTTATTATGCAAAGAAGGAGTAATTAAAGAAAAAGTGATCGTTCAAAGTGGTTTTACAGAATTCTCATCGGAACACTTAATTTTCAAGGCTTTTTTACCTGTTGAAAAGCTGGATGAGCTCTATAAGGAAGCGCGAATTATCATTACCCACGCTGGATCAGGGTCCATCATTAAAGGACTTAAATTAGAAAAGAAAGTCATTGCTATCCCAAGATTATCCAAATATGGTGAAGTTGTGGATGAGCATCAAATGGAAATATTGACCGAATTTGAAAAGGAAAATTATCTTTTAGGGTGGAGAGAATCCGACAACCTGGAAGAACTATTAGCTAAAATTGAAGATTTTGAACCTCAACCATTCATATCAAAAAAACAAAATATCATTGACTTTTTAGACGAATACATAGGTAACCTATGAAAACCCTTAAATAATTTAATAATTAAAACCCAAAATTAGATGATAAGAACCGGAATCATTGGCTTAGGTAAAATGGGGATTTCCCATTGTGCTATACTTGGAGCTCATCCAAATGTGGATCTAGTGGCCGTTTGTGACAATTCTTCACTTGTAGTTGAAGCCTTTAAAAAACACACTAATTTCCAGTGTTTTTCAGATTACAAAAAAATGATTACCCAGATGAATCTGGAATGCATCGTAATTGCTTCTCCGACAAAATTTCATGCGGAAATGGTTCATTATGCCCTTGATAATAATCTCCATGTTTTTTGCGAAAAACCCTTAGTATTGAACCCTGATGATGCTGAAATTTTAGCCGACAAAGCAGAACAAAAAAGCCTTGTAAATCAGGTAGGATATCACAACAGGTTTCTGGGAACTTTCAACGAGGCTAAAATCCTATTGGAAATGAATGTGCTTGGAGAAGTGTATCATTTCACTGGAGAATCTTATGGTCCTGTAGTTCTTAGAGAAAAAGGCAGCACATGGAGATCACAGAAGGGACAGGGCGGAGGTTGTTTATATGACTATGCTTCTCATACCATAGATCTTATCCATTTTATATTGGATAAACCTGTCAAGGTTTCAGGAACTCAGTTAAAAAATATTTTTTCTAAAGACGTTGAAGATGCAGTTTATTCTAACCTAACGCTCAGCAATGGAATTTCTGGTCAGTTATCAGTTAACTGGAGTGATGAAACTCATCGTAAAATGAACACTCAGATAACGATACTAGGAAAAAAAGGTAAAATTATAGCAGATGCAACAGAAGTCAAAATCTATTTAAAAGAGTCCAATAAACTATTCGACTTACAGAAAGGATGGACCATTAAATCTCTTACGGAGCTTACCAATTCTGTGGAGTATTACTTAAGAGGTGAAGAATATTCTTCCCAAATAGATCATTTCATAAAATGCATCAAAAACGCCCAATCTTCCAACCACAGCACCTTTCGCAGTGCTTCTTTTACAGACCAACTTATATCTAAATTAATTATTGACAATAATTTACAAACCCAACATTAATCAACAAGCCTTATGGAAAGAATAATTTTCGGTGACAACCAATTTTTTGGAGTCAACCACAGTTCGGACGAAAAAGCAAGAGCACAGACCTTCAAGTTTCAGGAAGATCTTGCCATTATGAATGTTTTGGATATCGCTTTAGATGAAGGCATAAACACATTTATGTGTACTACCCACGATAGAATAGGCGCTATATGTGACGTAGTAAGAAATAATGAGAAATATAAAGACTTTAAAATGTATCCATGTATGCCTTATGCTCACAAATATGCCAATGCTGTAACGGAGTTAGGCTATGTAGGAACTATAAAACAATTTGTTCCAGGTAATATTTTAAGCACTTTCGCAAAGGGAGGGTTGGCATTTATGAAAAAGGATTTTAATGAATTGGCCCGGCTAATGATTGATGCAGAAATGAAAATGTTTCACGGTATTAACACACCGATTATATGGGTACAAAACATTATTACTGACTTGTTACTTGGGTTAGGCATGACCGATTTTCTGGTTACTTTTTACCATCACATCAGAGAGAAACATCAAGCTGAACCTGGGTTCATAACAATGAACTTACCATTATTACTAGACACTCTTGAGAAAGCAGGGATTCAAAACCCTATTGTGTGTGCATCTATAAATAAAATGGGCTTCCGAATGCCTGGTGGCATAAAGAAATACGAAGAAGTCATTGCCCAGAAAAGGTGTCGATTAGTGGCCATGCAAGTACTGGCCGCAGGATCAATCCCTCCACAAGAAGCTTTTGATTATGTATGCTCACTTGAAGGAGTAGATTCCATACTTTTCGGTGCTTCATCCCAGAAAAACATCCATCAGTCAAAATCCATTATTGATAACCATTCTGTTTTGGTTTGATTTTTAAAAGAATCTATTAAAACCTATAATATAGTTATGAAGAAACTCCTTTTTGCTGTGTTAAGGTATTCTGGACTTCCAGCTTTTTATCGACAATTTATTCAAAAGAGAAAGGTATCTGTATTGGTATTTCATGACATTGATTTAGAGACTGCTGAACTTACCTTCGAATACCTTTCTCAACATTATAATTTCATCCCTTTAAATGATTTAATACAGGCTATTGAAACAAACGAGGAGAATATCCTTCCTAAGAAAGCGATGGTAATAACCTTCGATGATGGGCATGTTCGCAATTACCAATTGCTTCCAGTATTTAAAAAATACCAAGTTCCAGTTACAATATTTCTATGTTCAGGAATTATTGACACCTTTAGGAACTATTGGTTTTTGCACGAAAGGGATACAAAAATCCAGAAGCACTTAAAAACCATTTCCAATAAAGAACGGTTGGATTTTTTAAGTCTTTCAGGATATTCCAATGAAAAAGAATATAAACATCAAAATGCCTTGTCAGCTAGCCAAATTTCCGATATGACACCCTATGTAAATTTCCAATCCCATACCGTATTTCATCCCATTTTAACCCAATGTGATGATGAAGAGTCAAATTGGGAAATAACGAAGGCAAAATTCGCTTTAGAAAAAAAATTAGAACGCCCAATTAATGCAATCGCTTACCCTAATGGCAACTATACAAAACGAGAAATATTATTCTCAAAAAATGCAGGATACCAATGTGGATTAACAGTAAAAGCAGGATTTAATTCTATAAAAAGTGATCCATTTGAATTGAAAAGACTAGACCTAAATGACTCAAATGACATTAATGAGATCATTGTAAAATCTTCAGGTATCCACAGTCTTTTCAATTTTTCAAATTAAACCCGAAACTTATATTGAATCATCTATTTCATGAATTAACCAACTGAAATAAAACGTTTTAGTTGATTTTTTGGTCCAGGATAAAGCCACGGTTTTATACAGTCTCCAAATAGACAAATTTTCTTCTGGTTACATCAGCTACTGCGAATCCAGTCTACGATTCCTATTTACACCAACTATTAATGAATATAAACTATATAGTTCTTGTTCACAAAAACCCCTACCAAATTAGGAGTATAATTACAAAATTAAATCATAAGGACACCTGGTTTTACGTTCATGTGGATCAGAAAACAAACATTGCCCCTTTCCAAGCTTTGTTACAAGAAATACCCAACGTTACACTTATTCCTGATGAATTGCGGGAAATTTGTAATTGGGGAGGAATAGGAGTTGTGAAAGCATGCCTTGCAATATTTCGTATGATAATTGATAATGGAAGGGAAGGATATGCCGTACTCCTCAGTGGCCAAGATTACCCAATTAAATCAAACACCTACATTGCTGAATATTTTAAAAAACATTCTGGAACAGATTTTATTACTTGCTTTTCGCTTCCCAGCTCAAACTGGTCATTTGAAGGTATGAATCGGTTGTCACATTATAAAATAGATTTATCGAACAAAAGGGGGGATTTTATCCAATTACCATCTATATGGTCTAAGGAATTTTATAATTTCCAGTCTTTTAAAAAGCTCTTAAAATTAACCCTAAGTAAAAAAGGTCGATACTTATCTAAACTATTACGTAAGAAAAAATTTCCAAGTTATATCAAACCATACGGTGGTGATACTTGGTGGGCATTGTCCACAAATACTATTGACAAAATCCTCCAGTTTCTGGAGATACACCCGGACCTGTTGAATTTTATGGCTTTTTCAAATTTACCTGATGAAATGATATTTCAATCAATTGTCATAGAGTTATATGGGGAAGATTATAAGAACATTAAAAATTCAGTTACCTACTCAAATTGGTCTGGACTGGATAAGTCTTCACCGGAAATCTTTACTCCCGAGGGTTTAGGGAAAATTAAATCCATTTCTCCAGACATATTATTTGCTAGAAAATTCGATTTGGAAAAACACCCCAATATCTACGAATTAGTAGAAAATACCACCTCAGAGCTTAAGGAGTAAAGTAAGCAAACTGCTCACTCTACTCCTTAAAACACCGATTCCATTTTTATTTCTCAATAATAAACCGCAATCTTTCAACTGAATTATCTGTGCCTATTATGCTTAAAAAATAAACACCTGCTTTAATTCCTGATAAAGAGTAAACATAGCTATCATTCACCATAGTAAGTTCCATAGGGCTTATTTGTTGTAATAGATTACCAAATGAATCATGAATATAAAACTCTTTGAAGTTCTCGATATCCCCTCCGACATAGATCTGATCTCTAGCTGGATTAGGATAAATACTAGTTGCAATTTTTAAAATACTAGAAGTATTTTTCTCCGAATTATCAGCTAAATACTCCTCTAATGGCACCATACGGAGATTATTCTCAGCAGATAAAGAAACTCCTATTATACTAATTCCTGAAATGGTTGCTCTATTTGAAGAGGCTTTAAGTGAGATATTAAGCTCACCGTCTATCACTTCTACCACATCAAAATTAAGTTCAATAGGTTGGTTTTTACTTTCAATAAAAAGATCAAAATTATCCTTTACTAACTTCCCTTCTAATTGGATATCAAAAACTCTTTTCCCTGCCTGACTTGGTGGCCCCCCTTTCCCATACCATAGCTCATTGTGAAATGTTTTCACTTTATAAGTTCCATTTGGAACTTCTATACTATAATTTAACTTTTGTCCGTGTCGCTCAGTTTGAAATAAAGCGTCTTTACTTGCAGAGGTGTTTTCATAGGTAGTAGGTGAATCAAAAAAGTCATACTGCCCAACCTCTGCTTGAAATTCATTCGCTTCGTAAGTAGCTGATATTGCAGAACCAGTGTTTAACAATAATTCAAAGTTATTTTGTCCTGATAAAGCAGTTGATGGCTTTTCATTCTGAGGAATTAAAGATATTCCTGAAATAGTAGCATTATTAGACTTGGCTTTAAGCCTGACATCCATGTATCCATCAAGAACCTCTACCTCCAAAAATTCAATTTGTGTTGGTTCATTGTTGTTAACTTTAAACAAGTCTACACCTTCTTTCGCAAGATTTCCTTCTAAATAAATATCAAAAACCCTTTGCCCAGCCTTAGGTGAAGGACCTTTTTGCCCAAACCATAACTCATTATGGTGAGATATTACCTTATATTTTCCATTTTCCACAGGAATCTTTAAGTTTAAATCAGATGAAAACCTTTCATTCTGATAAAGCTTCTCACTTCCTGCATCTATATTACTGTAAGTACCAGATGACCCCACGATAACCTCATTCCCAGGATCTGCCATAAAAACAACATTCCCTAAAGTGGTAGATAAATTACCTCCGAAATTATAAAATATGCCATCTAATACATTTCCTTCCTGACCTTCTAGATTGGACTCTTCTTGTTCTCTCGGTAATGGAATTACTTCTTCAATGACAGAAATTGTAACTTCTTCTGAGTTACTAAAGGAATTTCCAGAATCCCATACTTTTGCTCTAATTTTATACTCTCCTGCCTTTAACTCTGAGGTTGTAAAATTATAAGGCGTTTCACTTGTAGCTCCTAACCATGTATTATTACCAAAAAATTCTACTTTTGAAACCGAAAGACTTGGATCAGAATTTGCCTCTGCTTTAAATGTTATGGTCTCTCCTTCTGTAATTTGGAAAGATGCTGAAGGTGAGACTATTTTCACCTTTGGACCTATAACTGGGGTAGGTTCAGTTTCAACAATTTCAGCAGGAAAATTAATCGAAAGATCGTCAATATAAATATTGGTAACTTGAGGATATGTTTTATCTGAATAAGCATTAATACTATACATATTGACATCCACTTCCGGTCTAAGGGTATTTCTAAGTCCTGTGTCAATAATTAAGTTATCATCCTGCCAAACCAGAACTCTACCCTTTTCGCCTCTATCTTGTATAATTCTAATCTGAACTTTCACCCATTTATTTACAGGTAAATCAACTCCTTCTTGAGCCTTCCACACCTTATCGGAATTACTTCCCCAAAACTTTTGGAGGTCTGATAAACTTAAATAATTAGCCCCTCCACTACCTGCTCCACCTCGAACTTCAAGGCCGAGGACAAAATGCGGCAAGTTGATTTGATCAGGACCAGTTCCTGCACCACCTTTAGCAAATTTCACTCCTTTGGTTTGAATTAAATTAAACCAATCATTATTTCTATCGAAATCTATCCTTTTAGGAAAATAAAAATATTGCGTAAAAATTAAATCTTTGTGATCAGATATTTCTTCCCACCTATAATTTCTTGTAGCATGACCTCCACCATTTGAGGTATTAATAGACATTTTTAGTGCATATTTTCCAGACTTAGCAACATCAGAACTTACGACACTATTGCCATTATTACTATTAAACTCACCTCCTCCTCCATTAATAAGCCACTCGCTCTGGTCACCCTTTTCATGCCCTGAACTCCATAATTTGCTTCCTAAGGCATTTGTCAATGAATCTTTTCTATCAAAAAAATCAATCGTACTGTAATATTCATTTTTCAAGCCATTTTTAATTAAAAAGTCGCTGCCAAATGAAATATTAATGAAATACACGGTCAAAAAAGCCGTTGCTACACTTATTAAAAAATAATTTTTTACTTTCTTAAATACGCTCATATTATTTTCTTTTTCTAATTTACCTGACACTTTCTGAAATTTGGCAGAAAAAATGATCCTTACAAATCAATTATTGTATTTTGGATATTGGAATAATATATTTTGCATTTTATATACACCAAATTTACCTTCTGTCAAATAGCTAATTCTCACTAATAAACAGTATTTTATTTCATTTTACAAAATACCAAAAATTACCAAGCATCTTTTTCAACATTTTTACTTATTTATTTCACAAGTTTTAAAGTCATATAACATTTAAGGAATTGTGAAGATCAAAAAACAAGCTTCATTTGACACCAATATTATTTCATTAAAAGGGTGATTTTTTTTTCAATCTATGGGAATTATTTACTGGGATTAAGCTGGGTGCTACCATTCCGTATTCACAATTGATACCAAAATTGATTTTTCAATTAAATTCAACATATTTGTTACCAAATAATATCACTTACAAAATGCTGAAATCAATTATAGCAGGTGCTGGACATTATTTACCGGAAAGAATTGTAACCAACGATGATCTTTCCGAAATGATGAATACCAATGACGAATGGATAGTAGAAAGGACCGGAATACACGAAAGAAGGTGGTTTACTCCTGGCGTTGATACTGTTACCAGTATGGCAAAGAACGCCTCCATTATGGCCATTAAAAATGCTGGAATAGCAACCAAGGCAATTGACTTTATCATTTTCGCCACTATTACTCCTGATTATTTTATTCCTGGTAATGGCGTATTGCTTCAGAGGGAACTTGGTCTTCAAGGAATAGGCGCTTTAGATGTGAGAAATGCCTGTTCGGGCTTCATCTATGCCCTCTCAATAGCCGATCAATTTATTAAAACCGGCATGTACAAATACATATTGGTTGTAGGGGCTGAAATTCAATCTTCCGCTTTAAATAAGAATGATGAAGGAAGATCTAGTGCTGTTATTTTTGCCGATGGAGCGGGTGCTGTGGTTTGTAGCGCATCTGAAGATGAAAATAGAGGTATTCTCTCAACCCATTTGCATGCAGATGGAGATTTTGCGGAAGAACTTTACGTAAAGGATCCTGGAAGTAGTAGAGAAGTAAGGCTTTCCCAAGAACTAATAGAAAGTGGTTCTTTTAATTTATCGATGAATGGCAATACTGTTTTTAAACATGCTGTTTTAAGATTTAAGGAAGTAATAGAAGAAGCTTTAGTAGCCAACAATATTGAAAGCAAAGACATTGATTTATTGATCCCTCACCAAGCCAACCTAAGGATAAGTCAATACATTCAAAATAAAATGGGGCTAAAAGACGATCAGGTTTTTAACAATATTATGTATTACGGCAATACCACTGCTGCAACCATTCCAATTGCGATAAGCGAATCGCTTCAACAAAACAGAATTAAAAAGGGTGACCTTGTTTGTTTGGCAGCTTTCGGAAGTGGATTTTCATGGGCTTCTGCGCTAATGAAATGGTAGAAAACAATCAAATTAGCGCTCCTTTTGACCAACTCTTAAAACTTACCGAAGACCGGGAAATATTCCAAAAAATTAGCCAAGCCAAGAAAGAATTTGTTGCGATTTTATCTGTGGTAGGCAATGGAATTGCTTATGCTACACTTGATGGTATCCATAAAAACCATAAAGGAATAAAGATAAGTCAAGGAAATGAATTAGAAAATTGCCCCTACCAGGTTCTTGATGTTTTTCGTGATTTTGACATTAACCATGGATTAAATATTAGGGTTTTACATTGGTGGGGAAGAGGAGCCTATATATTGGTTTACCTTGGAGCCAACCACCCAATACTTCAAGCTCCAGGTGATTTGGTCCATTGGATAAAAGTTAATTCCTATGAGCTAACCAATACCAAACTCTTTGGCTACAAGCAAATCATTGATGAAGGACAAATAATATCAGGCGAAAAACTCGAGTTGAAACAGTTAATTAATCACCTGAGCGGCGGCAAACCTTTTCAAATTTTTAAAGAAATCCCTGTAAAGGACAAGGTATCTCTCGTAAACCACCTGGGAAAAGAGATTGAAAAAATATTAAATTGGATGAGTTGAAAGTCAATTCTTTCTCAGGTTAATTCATCCTATAATGTTACAAATTGAAATAATATTAAACTTTCCCCTATCTAAATATAATTTTTTAACTATATAATGTAAATTGGAACCAAGATTGTGTGCATTCCGTATGACTTTATAAAATTGATAAAATACTCATGAAATATACATTTTCCTGGCTTTTGGTGATTTTTTACGTGTCTTCTTCTTTTGGACAAGGCCAAGTGGTGAACCTGTACAACAACGATTCCACCCTGATGGGCAATGGTGTAATGCTCAACAGTAAAATGGATGGGTTATGGAAGTTTATAAATCCTAAAACCAATAGCTTAATCCAGCAGGGCAATTTTAAAAATGGCTTAAAGGACGGGCAATGGATTATTTATTTCTCCAACAAACAAAAACACATAGTCGCTGATTATAAAGACAACAAAAGAAATGGGTCCTTTTTAGAATATGATCTTGGTGGTGCCTTAATAAAAAATGCGGTCTACCAAGACAGTGTACTAGTAGGCCCTTATAAAGAATATTACGGCAATCAAAGTAATTCGGGTTATGCAAACCCTAAACAAGTAAAAACTGAAGGGAATTATTTGGATGGTAAAAAATCTGGAAAATGGATGTTTTATTATGATAATGGAGAAACTGCGGTAGTAATAAATTACAGAGAAGGTTTAAAAGAAGGCTCCTATAAAGAATACGATCCCTTTGGACAATTAATCGTAGATGCCAATTATTCTGATAACCAGCCTGACGGGGAGTTTAATAGATTTTCTCCTTCAGGACGAATTCAGGAAACAGGTGAATACAGTTCTGGCAGAAGAGTAGGCAAATGGGTGAGCTATTTCCCTGACTCAAATATAACAGAATCGGAAAAACTCTACGATGAATCAGGTCATAAATCTGGCACTTGGAATTATTATTACGAGAACAGAAGGATGGCGAGAATTGAGCGCTACGAGAACGATATTCCTGTTGGAAAATGGGAAGAGTTTTTCACAGATAAATCTGTTTCCAAACAGGTAACTTATGATTTGGGTGTCCCAGTAGGAGATTACATTGAAAACCATGTCAATGGAAAACCTTCTGTGAGAGGGCAGTACGAAAATGGCTTTAGATCTGGAGTCTGGAAAAGCTATTACCCTGAGGGCAATATTTATTCGTTAGGAGAATATAAAAATGATTTGAAATCAGGCCTGTGGAAATATTTCAACAAAATTGGAATACTGATAGCTGAAGGAAGCTACCAACTCGGCAATGAACAAGGTCAATGGTTTTATTACTATGATGGAGGTCAATTGAAATCAGTGGGGAGTTATTTACTTGGTCAGGAAGATGGCATGTGGGGTCTTTTTTATGACAACAAGCAACTAACTCAAGAGGAGACCTGGGATTTTGGCCGACTATTAAATGTAAGTAATTACAACAGTTTTGATGGAACCAAAACATTAAACTCTGGTACCCTTTCGGATGGAAATGGGACTAGAATTACTTATTATGTCAATGGGGCAAAGGAATCTGAGGGTAACTATAAGTCTGGAAAACCTGATGGCACATGGAAATATTACCATGACAATGGTAGACTTGCCTCTGAGGGCAATATGGAAGAAGGTAAAAAAGAAGGATCTTGGAAATATTACACGCGTTCAGGTAACCTTGAAGACATTTTAAAATTTGAAAATGATGAGATTTTAGCTGAGGAAGCTCCGGAAGCCAGTGACCTTTTTCAAGATTTTAATTAAATAAAAAACAAATCAGTGTGTAGAAGGTTAGATAAATAAAAAGATATGTTTGGCCTATTTAAAAAGAAATCACCGATTGAAAAACTTCAGGAAGAATATAAATCCTGTATGGAAAAAGCACATAAAGCCTCCCATCACGACCGGAAGCTCTCAGACAGTCTAATGGCTGAAGCTGAAGTCATTGCAAAAAAAATAGATGCTTTAAAGGCTAATTAACGATTATATTCGATAAAATATCCCAATCTAGGCTCAGAAAACATTTTTAATTGGGAGTATTACCTTTTTCATTTGGCTTCAAAGCCTATCATGATCTTGATAATTAAAAACTTGGAACACTTATTGCCAATGTATAGTTATCACAAATAATGATGTGCCATGAAAAATTCAAAAAGTAACCGGACACCATTTTCAGTTTCATTCAAATTCCTAACCCTAGGTTTGTTGATGTTCATTGTAGGCAGTAAGCAGAATGTTGATGCTAATCCTATTTCTGTTTCATTTCAAGTATTTTATGATGAGTTAAGTCCCTATGGGGATTGGATAGAAGACCCGAATTATGGATTTATTTGGGCCCCATATGTAGACCAATCTTTTCAGCCCTACCGGACAAATGGACATTGGGTAATGTCTACTTATGGCAATACTTGGGTATCTCAATATGATTGGGGTTGGGCACCATTTCATTATGGAAGGTGGTTTTTCAGTGACTTTTACGGATGGGCATGGATTCCAGGCTATGATTGGGGACCTGCTTGGGTCAATTGGAGATCAGGTAGAGGTTACTATGGCTGGATGCCACTTGGGCCTCAAACTTATTTCTATAGCACCGCAGGCTATTATAACCATTCGCATTGGGTATTTGTGCCAAGACGTAGGTTATTGAGTAGAAGGATCAACAGGTACTATATGCACGGAAGGAATGTTAATGTGATTTATAATCAAACCACAATTATTAATAATACCTTTGTGCATAATAATAACAGGTACATTTCTGGACCTAGTCGTTCCGAATTGCAACAGGTAACAAGAGGTAATGTCCCAGTTTTCGAGGTGAGACAAGGCAGAAGGCCTGGAAGAACTTCCTTGGGCAGAAATAGTATTAATGTCTACAGGCCTCAAGTCTCTACAAGATCCTCTTCGAGAAATGGGGCTAGTGTTAGACCTAACAAATACGTGAACGCTAAAGAGTATAGCAAAACCCGAGCGGCATCGGCTAGGCCTTCGAATAGCAGGTCATCAACGGTAGTTTCTCCAAGAAGTTCGAACGTACGGTCTGAAGCCTTGAGAAATAGCAATACGCCTTCAACACGTTCAGCTCGAAGTGCTGTAAATGCTAACACCGAAAGGAACAACACGCCACAGAGAAGCGTTTCACCTTCAACGAACAGTAGGTCAAATAGTAATATTGGCAATACTAACTCCAGAAGTAGAAATAGTAATGCCAGCCCGAATAGCGGTGTCATACAGAGGAGGCCAACGACTGCTCCTTCAAGAAATGAACAACGTACCGTTACTCCAAATTATCAACAAAATAGAATGGCTACACCAGTACCTTCTCAGAGAAACAGCGGGGTAAATACTCAAAAAAGGGAGACGAGACAAAGTACGCCTACACAAAGGAAGGTTATAAAAAGTACACCTAGCCGTAGTAATGCTAATACCCGAAAAGTGACTCCTACAACAAGGAGCACGAATAGGGTTAAAAGCGCACCACAAAGATCCAATTCAAGGGTTAATTCAAGTAGCAGTCGGACTCAAACAAGAAGTACCCCAAGAAGTACTACAAGAAGTTCGGGAAATACTTCTACTACGAGGTCAACCAGATCTTCTAGAGGCAATTGAAAGGTATAAAATATGGTTAAACATATTTGACTTGAAACAGATAAGCTATTAAAGAATTAAATCTCTTCCTTAGAGATGGTAAATCAAGCAAAAACTTACCCTAAAAGAATCATATAAACCATTTAAAAACGATAATTAAAAAGGCAGCTTAAAAATAAGCTGCCTTTTTAATTATAAATCAATGTGAAATTCACGAAGCTGCTTTGACTATCGCTTTCATTTTAGCCAGGCCAGTTTTGGCTACATGTAGTGGCTCTTCTTTCCAATATTCCCGGTTGAAAAGCTCTAATGACAATACTTTATCTCCTCCCATCTCTTTAAGGTCTTTGACAACCTCAACCAATGGACCTATTCCATCACCAGGGTAAATCCGGTCTTTGTCTTCCTGTTCTTCCCTTGGAATGTCTCCTAAAAAATCATTCATATGAAAAATCTCTATGGATTTGCCATTAATTAATTTTAGTCCGTTAAATCCTGAACCTCCTCTGAATAGATGGTATATATCTGGAAGCAAACGGACATCAGGGTCATTGGCTACAGCAGCCACCATAAGTATCTGCCCTAAATGATAGAAAGGCTTAAACGCACCCCAAAATTCCAACTGAGGCATCACTCCTGTTTTACGACCTAAATCCAACAAATCCTTGTATTTATTCCCTGCCAATACCAAATCTACAGGTGCTTCAGCTCCAAAACCAGGTGCAGCAACCCGATGACAACCAATGGCTGATAACAAATTCATTTCTTCTTCCATTTGCAGAAAGCCTTGCTTGCTTTTTTCTTCATCTGCCGCCATCCAAGGGGCAAAACCTATGGCATTTTCAACCTTGAGACCACTGTCCTTAATAATAGAAGATAAAGCCGCAGTGCTATTCCCTTCAGATAGGTATTTTTTCAAATCCTGAATCCAAATCTCAATCCCATCATATCCAGCTTCTGCCGCTATTTCTATGTACTTGACTATTCCAGGGTCCTGGCCTCTAATAGTACTAGTATTCAAACAATAAGTAAACTTACCTTTCTTTTTAGGTGCAGCGAAAGTAGAAACAGGGTGGATGGCAGCCAAAGATCCCAATCCCAAAGTTTTGATTACATTTCTTCGATTATTTTCCATTTTTTTGTTTCTTAATTGATTGGGCATTTCAAATTACAATGTAGAAAAGTGCTTTTGTTCTCAAAAGGCCTCCTAAAACTACAAAAATATATGGCAATTAGTAGGAAAAAGATGCGTAGAATACTTGCCCAAAACACAAGGCTTTTAAAATAAATGAAATAACCTATAATCACCTAACAACCGATGCTGAAATGCGCTCCAAAATCATCATCCTTATACGCGGCACAAAATTGGTCATTAGCTGGTGTTATAAAATCTATTTTTTTCCACCTGATTAATATTAATAACTTTAACGGGAATTGATAAACGAATTTAGAAGCAATGATTAAAAATCAAATGTCCCCAATGGTATTCGCATTCATCACAATGGAAATATGGATTAACCCAAATTAATGTACTTCATGAAATTTCACAAAACCTCATTTCATCAAAAAAATAATTATGTGTGAAATAGATCCAAATGCGGAAAAAAATCAATCCAAAAGTACAATTTACCCTATATTATTCCTTTTTTCAGCTATTTTATTGGGTGGTATTCTCGACTTCTGGAAATATGGACCTTATATAACTCAGGACACCATTGGTTACTTTAATATGATCCAAGGAAAGGGTGCTGATTTAACAACATTATCCCCTTTTTACGGCTTTATCCTCTCAATATTTCCCTTTACTCTTATTTCTATTTTCGATAGAATAATAGCATCAAGTGTACTTGTGTTTTTTTTAGCATTTTACCTGATTATAAAAATCTCCAATAAATCCGAACAGAATAGTACTAGTTATATGCTGGTTTTTGGAATCAGCCTATTTTCTTGGTGGTCCTTTAGGATTTTGGGAAGTGCGCATGCTGACAGCCATTTTTACATTATGTTTTTGCTTTGGGTATATCTTTTTGTTTGGAAAAAAGAAAAAAGCAAAAGGCACTTTTTATTCCTCTGCGGCCTTTCTGCATTAATGGTTTGGGTTAAACTAAACACATTGTTTCTAATTCCGCTGCTAACCCTATGGGTATTTATAAGCAAAGAAAAGTGGTGGATTTATGTTATCGGGTCAATAATTATTTCATGGCTTACCTACAAGTGGATCTTCCCTGAAAACATTTTAGACCTACACCTATCCCACCAAGTAATTCTTCTCCCTGATCAAGTATCTCCTATGGTTCTTCTTTATGAAAACATATCTTCTTGGTTTCAGGTGAATATTGGAATCATTCTTTCGGATCTTGTTACCGAACGTTTACCATTACCGTTCGCCTTTTCCCTTGGCTGTTTAAGCATTGTTTTACAATCATTTTACCTAACAAAATATCGGGAAAACTATGACAAACCTATTTTCAAGCTTCTTTTAATTAGCCTTGTTTACAGCTTGTTTTTCATCAGTTTTCAGCAATTCATTGGCTACAAGGAAATTAACTTTAGAACCTTATTCCCTCACCTTTTAGTACTTTCCATGGCTTTCTGGATGTACCTGATTCAGAACCATAGAAGAAATGCGATTTTAATAATTGCATCACTCATTACTTTCCATACCTTGGTAGGTCACTATATGATTTGGCAAAGAAATGATGTTTCTTCTCTTTTCTTGGCGAAAGAATTTGATAGGAGTAGTGAAAAAAAATCAATAGAAGAAATATTGGGAACTCAGCATCAACAGATTACCACTGACTCGCCTGAGAGAATTATGCTATCATTTTCAACGATGGATGTTTTCCAAATAGCACCCGAAAACCAATTCATCGAAGGGAAGAATTATCCACTTAATGAAAAAGAAAAAAAAGCAGAATACCAAAAAAACATTACCTCCCTATTAAAAGGTTCTGCAGTTATAGTTCTTTTTCATACAGACAGTCTTAAAATAGAACTAAACAATACCCCACAGATCAGTTCGATTACGGAAAATAGCATGGTGATCTTTTATCTAGATCAATCAGCGAAGTAAATACATTTTGCCATAGCCCTTCTTAAAGGCTTTGTCTGCTGAAGTATTTCTATGCTCCATGAATTGGCCATTTCTCCTAACCAGAACCCTATATATATAGACACCATTGGCCAATTGATCCCCAAACTCGTCTTTTCCATCCCATGCATAGTCTGTAATATTGTTTCCTATAGTAATTGGGCCAAGTTCGTCTTGAAAAATTTCTTTCACCACTTTGCCTGTTATGGTCATAATTTGAACCTTAATTTCATCAGGAATCTCTGCTCCAGTAAGGGTGAATACGAACCTCACACTACTGCTAAAGGGATTTGGATAGGGATAAAAATTAGTAATCTGACTTTCATTAATTACTTCGAAACTAACCTCATAAGGGACTGTACCCGCACTATTTCCTGCTCCATCGCTGGCATTAATTCTCAATGTATAAACACCATCAGCTAATGGACCAGGCTGAAATTCTATGGTGAAATCTGAAGTCTCCGTTGCTTCAAACCATTTAACCCTAGCATTGCTAAAACTTACTTTCTCAAAATCGCAGCCTTCACAAGGCTCTCGGAGCATTAATTCCATCCCCAAAGTATCCTGTTTTAAAGCAATTTTGTTCTCATCCTTTACTTTAGTAGAAATAATGACTGTTGGAGATACTATGTCTCCATTCATTATATATTTCCCATCAAAGTTCACATCCAAAACAGGGTTTAAATCGTCTCCTTTCACCTTAAAAAACTTGGGCAAATCCATTACATTATTCGTATAAATTTGCTCTGTTAATATTCTAGGATTGACAAATACGTTCAATGAATTATCTCCTGACTTACCTTTTGAATCAAAATCAATCGTGAAAACCGATGACTCACCAGCTCTCACAGCGGGTATTTTAGTCGTCTCCCGGGTTATCTTTCGCTGATCAATATTATAAAAAGAGTAATCTACCTGTATGGAATCAAAGAAATCATGTTTAGAAATATTGATAAATTCAAATGCCAACTGATCCTGCTCCCCTTCATTTAAAATCACTTCTTTCCGTTGATCTTTTAATATCAATACACCTTCAGCAACTCCGGTATAGGCCACCTGCCATTTAGACAACTGGGGCAATCTTTTGTCAGGTAAGTCTTCCAAGGAATAGCGTAACCTTAGGAAGGGATAGCTTGAGGCATCAAAGCTAGAAAGGTCTACAGTTTCGACATCGACATCTTGCAGCAAAGGCACTTCTCCACCATCTGGAGTCACCCCTACCACATCCATAGCACTTAGTGAAGGCTCAAACAAGTCTTTACTTTTCACCTCATTAAAAAAACTTACCCAATCAGACGCTGGCCCTACTTTTGGGGATAAAATGCTACCTGTAGGGAAGTAACCTTGAATATCTGTCTCAAAGGAAATTACCTGAGCATCTCGTGATATATCATTATCAATTGTGGGTACAACCTCAATCGCCTCTCCTGCTTTCATCCCTTTTCTTCCAAAAAGTATATAGGGATCACCCGTTTCTAAATTCCTCAAAGTTGCTTCGTTTGCACCTAACTCCTTTAACTTTATATAGGCTTCATCTGGCCAATCTGAAAAAGTCACGCGTCCAACAGAAAAAATAACGACGTAATCATCCTCTTTCATGCCATCCACAAAATCGAGAAGCATCGTTCTCCCCTCTCCCGTAATGTTTACATTGGAAATACTTTGAATAACTTGTGGCACCCTTCCACAAGATCGAGAATCTAACACATCAATGGTAACCAAAGGAACAGGTAAATAGGGCTCCAAAGTCCGGTGATCAAAAGCCATTAAGCCAAGCGTACCATTAGGGCAAAAACGATTAAAAGTGTCTAAAATATAAGCCACCCCATCGAGCATAATTTGTGTATTCTCCACACTGTATCCATCATTTTCTGATCCAAAGGTAAAAATATCGATATTTAGAGCTGTCTCTTGAAACTTCCAATTTTGATCAGACAAAGAGATATTCACATTGTAAAGTTGATTGTCCAAAAACTGCGGTAATTTCCTTTGTGTCCACCCTTCAGGACCTTCCTCAATATAAGAAAAACTGCTTTCCTTCCATGAAACATCTTCCCCTTCTCTAGGCGCTGAAAATTTTGTGCGCCAGTAATAAGTTAGTGAATCTACTTTAGGAATACCTTCGAATAAGTTCACTTCCCACCGGGCCAAGTTATTAGTCGTTATTCTGACTTCTTGTCTCTTGGGACTGGAAAAGTCGGAGGCAGTATCTAACTGAATTACTAAATTCCTTTGTTCAGTAGCCAAACCAGGGATTTGAGCAATTAATTCTAAATTGGTCTCATTTACGATACCAAAATCTATCGGAAATAAGTTTAGGGTTCCACTCAATGGAACAAAAAACGTTACGGAAACAGTGTTATTGGCATAAGTCATTTCTTCAATCTCCCGACTTTTATTCACAGTAATAGTAAACACATTGTCTCCAAATGAATTTATACCAGAATTAGGGATGGCAAGAAACAAAGTATCCAGCCTAAATATAGGCTCAATAGCACTTACTGGTAGGGTTATGACTGAGCCGTCAGGCAATTGACGCCTGACATCAATGCCCACTTCTCCCAAATCAACAATACCTAAATTTCTAATTGGGATGGTCAATTGCAAAGTGTCAGAGAGCGAATTCAGGACTTGATCATTGACACCGCCCAATTCTACTTCCTCTGCGTAAATGGCATAGTCAGCCTTATTTGCCGGGAAAATTCTAGCGGCAGGATCCCCCAACATAATTATTTGGTTGGCATGTGATTGGTTAACTTCCGAAGAGCCATACCTGGAGTAGAACAATTTTTCTGCTTTAAGCTTAACTTTACCCAAATTCTGGTAAATCATACTTGAATCCGCAAATGCAGTATTGTAAAAAGATTCGCTAAACCTTCTCAAATAAACATCTATGCCTATATCTGCATGTGCCAAAAAGTTAGAAGCCCCACGATCTGGGGTAATGATCCAATCCTCACCAAAGGTATAAGCATCGCCAAATGCATTTCCTGCATCGCATCCATTTAGAAGTAAAACTGGATATTTACCTTTATTCCTATACCCCATCTCACTGACACTCGCAAAACCAATGTCTATATCAGTGGTAGAAGGGGCTGCATGCCCGAAAAAAGTCACAAGACTGACCCCATCATTTACCTGTTCTGAAATATTAATCAATTCTGTGGTTTCATTTGACCTTTTTCTAATGGTCTCGACATTTCCTCCTAAATAAACATCCTCTGCGGTCACTTTAAAACCATTAAGAAAATTATAAAACCGCTCTAGCTCAAAAGCTGACCTCCCACCACTTAGGTGCATCAGGTTTTTTTGCCATGTTTCAGAAACGCCAAGTGCATCTTTTTCCTTTATTTTATCCAGGTAGGCGGCAACATCATTGGGAGTCCTGGCAGGTATCCGGCCTACGCTTATTTTTCTCTCCAGAGGTTCGGAGGAGTCCAAACCTATCACAAAACGATTGTCAGAGTAAGGAAACCCAAAAGTTGGAACGAGTTCTTGAAATGTGAAAACAGCAGGATTATTCCTATAATAATAGGTGATACCTGAGGACCTTCTTGTATTAATCATCCCATAAGCCCTTCCAATCAACAGAAGGTTTTCAGGGACATATTTTTTTTGATAGCTTTCCAAGAAGCGCCTAATTCCTAAGGGAGACTTTTCTCCAAAGGAGAACTGATCATATAAATCCTGAACATTGACAGTAAGTGTGTCAAAACCTCCCCCTAAAGGCGTAGCCCTATAGGAGGCATATGCGCCTACCGGATCTCCATAATTGTCCGCTGGCTTTCTTAAGATTTCATGGGATACAATAATAAAGTTGGCTTGTTGATTGAGCAAATCTCTAAACCTTAGCTTTTTTAAAACATTTAATTCGATTATATTTTTTTGATTTTGGACAAAAACCTTACTTGGCCCAGCGCCAGTTGGAATTCTTAATTCATTGCCTAACTGTCTAATTTCTAACCTTATAGGATTATTAATATCTGTAATATTGAAGGCATTATAATCCTCATCTGCCTCTTTTATAACTAATTCTTTATCTCCATCCTTAAATTCAAAGGTCTTCGTTTCAAATTCTCCCGAAAAATTCGCTGAACTATAATTTACTTGGGCATAGTTAACAGAAAGGTTATCAAGACCATTGTCCACTCCCATAGCAGTTATTTTAATAAAAAAATCACCGGTTTCAGAAAAATCAGTTAATTGAAGCGCTTCTGTCACCACTAGATTTTCATAATCTTCAAAAGTAAATTGCCCTATTTCTCTCAAGCTGTTTGCTGTAGGCCCTATGGAAACAGAGGCCTTGTGAGAACTTTCAGACCGACCAACCAAACTAAGGGATAACTCGGCTGGTGAATCTCCATTCACTACTTGTCCAAGTTTATCAAATATTAAAGTTCTACTTCGTCCCCTAGAAATTATTGTTGAAGTCCAACCCTGCCCCTGGTCATATTTAGACAATCGAACACCTGGAAAATACTCCCTTCCCATGGTATATTGTTCTGAAAATTGCTGGAGGGCTTCTAACCTATAGTTGTTTACTTGGTCCATTCCTTCTCCTGCCGAAGATAAGACCATGCGTTTCCCCACTTCTCCAGGAGCGATGGTAAGAAAATAAGCAGTAGTATCATTATAAGTATTATAATGAGGGTTTGTCATCCAAGATTCATCCTCATACAATAGTTTATCCAAGGTTCCATCATTCCTTTTGCCTACAAACTCCAAATAATCATTTTGATCAAAGGAACCGTCTTGCTGACCACTAACATACACAGCTACTTCCTCACCCCTATGAAAAACCTTAATTTCTCGAGGATCCAAACCCTCCATGGAAACCCCTGAGGCAGAAAGAGTGGTATAGCTCAACCTGTAAACACCATCAGCGTAAGTGGGTATTTTATAATAATCACGATCATAATTCAACCATTGACTAGACTGCCCATTTACAAAAAAATGCGCAAACATACACGCCAGCAATAAGGCAGTGCGGAATATCCTGGTTTTGTTTTTTCTACAAGCCATCATACAACCTAAAACCAGGCTTTAAGGGATTAAGAGAAACTTTCACGCTAAAAACATGAGAATAGGGAGTTTCTGATATACTTCCAATATCGGTAAGCGCATAGTCTACTAAAACGGCTTCACTTACCCTGAATCCTAGCCCAAACCCAGGTTGGACCGAAGTATATTTAGTGCCATCAAAATCTTTCAAGGATTGCATATTCCCAACCCCAACTCTAAAAAAAGCGGATTGCCGATAATCCAGCTCCACACCAAACTTGGGCGACAAATTAAAGAGATCGCTACCATATAAGGTATTTCTTTGTCCATCAAAAGTAAGATCCAAATCCAGCACGGTCAATAAATCAACCTCGCTAGTAAGCTCGAAACTCCGAGATAGGCTTAAAGTGGCTCTGGGCAGCGTCAGCTCTATACTATTGATAGGTATTTCATTTTGTGTTTGAGCGTAAATTTCCCTCACCAGTTCAGCATTGTGAGACCAAGCGTTGAAGGTGGTGGTAATGTCTCTGGCCATCAATCCTATTCGCCAACCATTTTCTATATAAATGGCGCCGAAATCTAATCCAAACCCCCAAGCTTTGGCAAATTTTCCGACATTCCGGTGAATCACCTTGGCATTAACACCCATTTTAAAATAATCGCTTATGTCACGTGCAAAAGACAGCACCAAAGCATAATCAGCAGCATTAAAAAACTGTATATTATCATAATTCAATGCCCCATTGGCATCGTATAAAAACCTCGTGTCAGGAATATCATCTACACCAAACCTAATAAGAGAAATAGCTATCTGATTGTCTTCTTGAATATTTGTGGAATAACCTGCAAAATCAAATTTTGCAATTCCTGCAAAATATTCTGCATGCATTAACGAGAATTCGTGTTCATGCTTGATACCCAATAAGCCGGCAGGATTCCAATATGCAGCTGTGACATCGTTCACTGCAGACACCTGGGCCCCTGCCATTCCTAGAGCCCGGGCCCCAATTCCAATGTTCATGAATTCGTTGGAATATTTGGGAGCAATTCCCTGTGCACCTACAGCTCCAGACAGCAAAATCCCCACCAACACACAAAAATTTGCCCTACTAAACATGAGTTTAAATAATAATTCTTTCGCAAAGTAAAAAGAAAATACCATTGTAAATATTTTGAAATTGAAAAATTATGGAGGGTTTTGTTCGGGATTGTCCAATTGCGAACAATAAACTGTTCGATGCCATCACTATCACCTCGGAATTATTGAGGAGCCTTTTTAAATTAAAAAAAAAGGAAATAATTACCACATTAATTAATTCTACTGTAATCTGCTTTTAAAACGAAAAATAACGCATTTTAACACAATTACTGACATAAGATTCACCTTAGAATACATTGGAATTTGGTATTACCCACTAGTCAATAATAAGTTGGTATTATTTTTCTAACTGAAATTTATAATTATCAAAAAAGTGACTTTAACAAAAACATTTCTTTTAATAAAAAAACATGAAAGCTTCAAACACCCAAACCCAGATGCGGAAAGGGATATTGGAATTCTGCATATTACATATCATCTCTCGAGGAGAAGTCTATGCCACTGATTTGATAGAAGAGCTAAAAACTGCTCAAATGTTAATTGTAGAAGGAACCTTATATCCCGTATTAAATAGACTTAAAAACAGCAACCTGGCTTCATACAAATGGGTGGAATCTGATTTAGGTCCTCCCCGAAAATATTATTCTATTACGCCTGAAGGATTGGCGTTTTTAAATGATCTTCAAAAAACATGGGCAGCTCTGGATACCTCCGTCAATCAAATTATTACGAAAGCTAAAAAGGAATAGCTTCTATCAAGCTATTACAATTTATTTTCTTGACCTTAGTCATTTAAATCATGAAAAAGACAATCAGCATAAATATCAGTGGCATCCTTTTCCATATTGAAGAAGATGGATATACTGCATTAAAGAACTATTTAGATGCAATCAACCAACATTTTTCTCATTATGAGGGCAATCAAGAAATCATTACCGATATCGAAAATAGGATTGCAGAAATTTTCCTCAGCAACCTAAAAAACAACAAGCAAGTTATCACAGCAGATAACGTCTCCAATCTTATCCAGAAAATGGGTACAATAGCAGATTTCAAGGCTATTGAACAAGATATGGGGACAGAAGAGCCCCAAGCGGAGGAATCGGGCAATGACTTTTATAAATATGTAACGCCCCCAGAACAAAATGCAGGTAAAGGATATAAAAAGTTAACAAGGCTCGTCAATGGCAAAATTCTGGGTGGCGTTTGTGCAGGGTTTGCGCACTACTTCTCCATCGACCCATTATGGACAAGGCTCATCACCATATTATTATTATTTAGCGGAGGCTTACATTTTAATGGACTTCATCTTCCATTTTTTTCGGAAGGATTTGAAATAGACACAGCAATTGGCTGGTGGACAATAATAGCTTATATATTATTATGGATCATACTCCCTGTTTCCTATGACAAACCGGAAGACAAAAACATAAAAAAGCTATACAGAAACCCAGATGACAGGGTCTTAGGAGGTGTGGGTAGCGGTTTATCTGCCTATTTTGATATTGATGTGATTTGGGTTCGCCTGGCCTTTGTAGGATTAACCTTTGCTGGTGGGTCTGGGTTCGTACTTTATTTTATCCTATGGATTATCACGCCCATGGCCAAGTCCATTACTGAACGAATTGAAATGAAGGGAGGAGCGATAACTTTGAGCAATATTGAAACTACCATTCAGCAAAATTTATCCACTGAAAATCCTAAGGAGGAATCCACCTCAAAAAAATTATTGCTCGCTCCTTTCCGGTTTTTAGGTCGCGCAATAAATCTATTGGGAAAGGCCCTTGGACCATTCGGCGCATTTTTATTGGCCATCGTCAGGGTTATTTTTGGCCTTTTCATTTTCACCTTGGGAATGATTATTTTAATTGTCCCACTTGCCTTTTTGGGGCTTTATACTGAGATGCTTTCCAACAACGATTGGTCAGGTATGTTTGACGGGTTCCCGATCAATACCATTGCCGAACTACTCCCTGTATGGCTGGCCATTGCACTATCCATAATTGTGTTTATTCCGAGTATCGTATTGGTACTATTAGGAATAAGTGTTTTGATTAAGAGGAACCTGATAGATGGTAGGTTTGGCTTGGTGATCTTTGGTATTTGGATTATGTGTATCCTAGCAGGGGCTTTCCAAGCACCAAAAATAATAGGCCAGTTTAAATCTGAGGGAAGTTTCACGGTAGACCAAACAATGGACATGCCTGAGGAAATTCTTGTATTGACCGCGGATAGGAGTGGAATCGACGAAGGTGAACTTGGCCTTGTAAAACTCCAGCTGAAAGGGCATGAAAAAAATGAAATGCTTGTCAATCAGAAATTTATTTCAAAAGGCTCTAATAATAAGGATGCCATTGAGAATGCTTCAAAAGTGTCTTATGAATTAGTCCTTACAGATAGTGTACTGGTTTTTGACAAGAGCCTTTCTTTTCCTGATTCGACCAAATTCAGGATGCAGCGTTTGGATCAAACCTTGTACATTCCTCAAAATAAAGCTTTTGTTGTTGACCGAAAACTACTGTCAATAATTAAATACAGCTTTGGCCAGGATGGGTACAAAAGCAGGGATGTCAACAACCGGAACTTTTGGGTGTTCAATGAAAACGGACTACTTTGCTTAAACTGTACCAATGACCATAAGCAATCGCCAGCTGACAGTGTCTCCCGGTCCATTTATAAGAATAGTTATTTTATGGAAAAATAGTCATCCAGCTGTTTGACTAGTGGAAATTGCCGTAAAAAGTTATCCTTAAAATTTGCCCGCCGGATTATTTTATGAGGAAGAAAGAAACAAACCCCTATTGAACATTGACATTCAAAACAAGTAGCTAATTTGTAGTGAATTAGCCGCTTGTGTTTAAGTATAACATACATTCCTATAGACCGTCATTACTACAGCGACACCAGTAAAAAACAGTTTTAGAGTTAGCCAGTAACTTCCTTCCTTTAAACTTAGGATTAAAAAGAATAAAATTATATTTTACATAGGAAACATAGCCTAACCCAAGAAATGATATAGGCCGACAAAAGCTCAAATTGTTAAAACCATGGATGTAAAAGTAAAATTCCTAGGAGCTGCTGGCACAGTTACAGGTTCAAGATTTTTCTTAGAAATAGGCGCACTTAAAGTTCTTGTGGATTGCGGTTTGTTTCAGGGCATAAAAGAGAACCGGTTAAGAAATCGAGAAACTTTCCCAATAACACCAGATTCAATAGATGTAGTCTTATTAACCCATGCTCATATTGACCATTCAGGATACCTGCCCAAACTTATAAAAGATGGCTTCAAAGGCCCAATTTACCTTACTGAAGCTTCACTTGAATTGGTGAAGATCTTGCTATTGGATGCTGGGAAATTGCAGGAAGAAGAGGCCAAGTTTGCAAGAAAAAAGGGGTACTCCAAACATGAAAATCCCGAGCCATTGTTCACCAGAGAAGATGCGGAAAACGTCTTTCCTAACTTGCACCCCATATCTTTCAACCAAGAAGTAAAAATCAATGAAAGCTTAAGTTTAGTTGCCTATAATGCGGGGCATATCCTTGGTGCAGCCATATTAAAATTGCAAATCAAAGGCGATCAACAGGAAAAAAGCATAGTATTTTCGGGCGATCTCGGACGGTTCAAAGATCCAATTTTAAATCCCCCCGCTGAAATCCCATTTGTCGATGTATTGTTTTTAGAGTCCACATATGGGGACCGAGTCAATGAATCAAGCGAAATAGACAGGCAGTTGGGAAAAGTAATTCGAGAAACTTGTAATAATGGCGGCGTTGCCCTTATACCTTCTTTTGCTGTTGGTAGAACTCAAATGATTCTTTTCTACCTCCATCGTCTGCAGCAAAAAGGGTTTATACCTCAGGTACCTATTTATATTGACAGCCCTATGGCCATTGATGTTACAGGCTTATACAAGAAATTTCCAGAATACCACCATTTAGCACCCTCTTTGGAAAACCATGAATCCAATCCATTTCATCACAAAAACCTCCATTATTATAGGGACCAGGAATCCTCTATTAGCTTAAACAATGTAAAAAGCCATGCTATAATCATATCTGCAAGCGGCATGGCAACTGGAGGCAGGATTTTACACCATCTTTACCACCGTTTACCAAACAAACAGGACAGTGTAGTGTTTGTAGGCTATCAAGCCGAAGGCACCAGAGGCCGTAAAATCCTAGAAGGAGATGAAACATGTTGGATTTATGGCATAGCCATTCCTGTCAAGGCGAAAACTTATTTTATTGATGGATTATCGGCACATGCTGACCAAAAAGAGTTGGTAGATTGGTGCGACAATTTCATTACAAAACCAAAATTCACCTTCTTAATTCATGGTGAGCCCAAGGCCCGTGAAGAATTGGCCGGAATTTTGAAAGAAAAATATGATTGGAACACCATAAATCCAGAATACCTGGAGTCCTTTGTATTATTCACAGGTATTTAAAGATAAGGTCTGCATTTCAATAATGGTAAACGAACTTTAATTGAGTCCTGATGAATAAATTTTCTAGTTTAATATATGTCTGTATTCTGTCCTTATTTTTATTCAGTTCATGTAAAACCAATAAAATAAGTACCCAGGGAATTAAAGGGCAAATTTTTTGGGTAGAGGGAAATCAAATGCCTCAGGCTACAAGTGAGGGCTCTAAATCTGTTTCTCCTGCGGCTAAAAAGCCCGTTAAAAGAACAATTCAAATCCATCAACTCACACACATTAATGAGGCTAGTTTAGGTGATTACCTATTTGGAAACATTGAGACCCCTCTAGTTGCCTCGGTGGAAACTAATAATGAGGGTGAATTTTCAGTAAAACTTCCGCCTGGCAAATATTCGATTTTCACTGTAGAAGAAAAGGGGTATTTCGCTAGTATCTTTGACCTAGACAGCTATATTCACCCAGTGAAGGTGGAAGAAAACGAATGGAGTAAAATTGAAATAACCATAGATTATAAAGCTTCTTTCTAAATTTCAATTTATTGATTATCAAATTTTTACCTTAATAAAACTTTAATTATTTAATTTTTGTTAATTTTTACACCTTTGGCATGCAACCTTTTTTAACTCAAAGGTATCTACCTTATTGAAAGCAAAAAAAAATGTCGTCCAAAGAAAACTTTACAGATAAAGAGATCGCTCTGATCAAAGGTTGCCTTAAAGGAGACAGAAAAAGCCAAAGAGGTTTATACGACCAGTTTTCTGGAAAATTTCTAAGTATTTGTTTGCGTTATATTAAAGACCACGACCTGGCTCAGGACGTGATGGTGGAGGGATTTATGAAGATATTTCAAAATTTAAACACTTACAGGAGTGAGGGAAGTTTTGAAGGATGGATGAAAAGAATAATGGTAACACAAGCTTTACTTACCCTTAGAAAAAACAAGAAGTTGCTTATGGAAGTGGATTGGGAGGATCAAAACCATATTGCTTCTCCAAATCTGATTCTTGGTAATATAGAAGCGGAAGAGTTGTTAAAACTAGTTGCCTCCCTTCCTGTTGGCTATAGAACGGTTTTCAACCTCTATGCCATAGAAGGTTATACACATAAAGAGATTAGCGAGTTATTAGGAATCGCAGAAAATACCTCCAAGTCTCAACTAAGCAGAGCCAGGTCACTTCTACAAAAGCAAATAGCTCCCAGTTCATTAAAAATAAAAAGCGATGGCAGATAAAATAAATAATTTAGACAAATTGTTTAAAAGCACTTTAGCCAATCATGCCGTTACTCCTAACCCGGAAGTTTGGGATAAATTGTCTTGTCGGTTGGACAATAAAGAAAAACCTGTCATGCTCATCTGGTGGAAATGGGTAGCAGCTGCGGCTGTGGTTTTAATTTCATTTTGGTTGATGTATAACCCTTTAGATCAAAATTTGAAAAACATCGCTACTTTATCCGTAAGTGACACCAAGTTAATTGAAAAAGCACCTTTCAGTATCCCTCCTATTAGGAAACTCATAAAGAAAGATAATATCAATTCAATAGATGCAAATTTACAAACACATGCCAATAAAATAGAAGCACAGAAAAGCTCCACTGCCAAAAGAGATGAATCTTTAGCTGTGGTAAAAAAGGCAGAACCAAAAAGTGACCGCTCTAGGGAGCAACTTCATCAGGTTTTAGAAGACATTGACATTCCAAAAAGGAATGTTTTAACAACAGCCTCTATTGATCAACATACTTTTGATCCGAACATAGCTTTGGTGGAAGAAGAGAAAAAGGATACCAAAATTGATTATAGCGTAAAGATAGTCTCGAATGGCTATGCTATCCAGCCAGAAAAAGAAAAGCTGGTGGAAGAGCTTGAGAATAAAATAGGTGGCTTTTTCACAAAAGTCGATGAGGGTTTTGGAGGCTTACAAGATGCCAAAAACAATCTATTCGCTTCTCTTACAACAAAACGTGATAAAAGAAAAACTAACTAACTATATATTTAGAAATATGAAAAGATATTTAATGCTCTCAATACTTATTGCATTGGTTCAGGTGGCATTCGCATTCCCGACAATTCCAGAGGACAAACCTCTGAATGACAGCATCATTGTTGAGTTTGGAAGCTCAGGAAAAATGGTATTTGTAATTGATAATCCTGATGATTTCGAAAGATTAAAAAAAATGGACATCAATCAAATAATAAAAGAGCTTGATTTGCCAACTTCCTCGAAAAATGGTGAGCTCACTGTTGTGGAGATTAAACAAAAAGACGGCCATAAAGAAATAGTAACCATTTATGAAGACACAGACGAGACCGAAGTAACTGTAGGAAGATACAAGGTAATTGTGGATGAATCAGGTAACCGTACCAAAGTAAAAATAATCACCGGTCCTAAAAAAGAAAAAGATCCTGACTTCCGAACTTATATCAATACAGATATAGGTATTAATACACTATTTGAAAATGGAAATATTCCAGGAGATGGGAATGCTTACAGCCCAAAAGGCTGGGGCAGTTGGAACATTGGTTGGAACTGGATGGCCAGTCAAAAACTATCCAAAGGTAAATATTGGGATTTCGGCCTTGGGTTGAGCTGGTACAATTTCAAACTTGACAATCCCAATTATCAAATATTGGGAACAGAAAACGGTGTAGCTTTTGTCAACCGAACAGACGTCAATGGTTTTAAAAGTAAGGTATCGGCTTCGTATTTAAATGTGCTTACCATGTACAGGTTAGACTTTGGTAAATTAAATGATAGTGGTCGAGATGGCCTTCGCGTGGCCATTGGCCCTTACGCTGGATATAGATTGGGAGGAAGAAGTAAATTTGTCTACAGAGAAATCGGTGGTTCGGGTCGTAAAAAAGACAAAACATCTGCTGGAGGCTATTTAAACAATGTCAGGTTTGGAATCAGAGGTGAAATAGGTTTTAGAAGCGTAACTTTCTTTAGCACCTATGACTTTAACCCTTTGTTTCAGCAACCTTTAAACCCAAATCTTCATCCCTTTAGTTTTGGGCTAGTATTTTAATAACTCACAACCCAAATCACCATGAAGTCACACAATAAATATTTCTTTCTATTCATTACTTTATTATTTATAGGCATTGAATCTTCTAAAGGTCAGGAAATTATTAATAAGTCTTTTTCAGAAATTCAAAAACTTGAAATAAAATCCGGTGCCATTGAAATTCAATATGAAGGAAAAGAGAATGCCAAGCAACTCGATCTTGAGGCTTTTCTAGGCCAAGAAGAAAATGCAGATAAAAATCTTGTTATGATAACGGTTGGCAACACTTTAAAAATTGCTTACAATGGCTCCAATGAACACAGAGGCAGTAAAAAGTACATCAAAATAGACGGCCCTGCTAGCATGCAACTGTCTGTTAAATCAAGCTCAGGATCGGTAGTAATATCTGGGGTAAATGCCCCCTCCCATCAAATTGAAGCAAGTTCAGGACAAGTAAAAGTTTTTGATGTCAAAGGCGACATCCTTTTGAAAGCATCTTCTGGGAATATCCAATTGGCCCATTTAATGGGAAACGTGGATTGCAAGGTCTCTTCTGGAAATGCTTCAATAGAAGATGTAAGAGGCAATTTGAATTTCAAAGCTACTAGCGGACAACTAAAGGCCAATGCCATTTCCGGACTGCTTAATGCACAGCTTACATCTGGAAACATGAAATTGAACCAAATAGGAGAACTTGGTCAACTGGAAATAACTTCCGGTAATATTAAGGCAGAACATGCCGGACTTGGAACAACCACAAGTATGAACGGATCATCGGGCAACATTCATATCACTACCTCAAGTGATTTGAATGATTATAATTTTGAGATGAGAGCCGGAAGCGGAAACATTAAGGTGGGAAATCGCTCAGGCAATAAGTCTATCCACATTCAAAATGGTAAAAGCTCTACGATTAGCGGCAAGGTAGGATCAGGCAATATTTCCATTCAACAACTTTAAATTGAAAATCGCCAATCCTTTGTAAATGTAAAACAAAAGATTGGCGATTGAATTTATCAGTCCTGTTCATCCCTTTTCTGGATATCCATCACCATTTCCTTCTCTTCTCCTTTTAAATGTAACGCATTTACCACCCTATTGGGCATGGGTTTAGACAAGGAAACAAATATTAAGGTTACCGCATAAGCTATAGTGAACCCTTGATTTTCATAAAAAAATAGCCCAAAAGCACTCAATAAGCCTATCCAAAACAAATGCCAATACTTCAAAAAGATAGCTCTGCCATAACCCTTGACTTTCTGATTGATGTCATCAGAAGTTTTTCTAATGGCCTTAATGCGATTGGTATAGGCAACTTGCTGCATTAAAAGCATTGCACTAACAAGCCCTAAAATCACATAGTTAAATACTTGGGGAAGCTCTGGCAAATTAAATTCCAGGTTACCACTTGAAACGTACATATACGCAAAAGCAAATACGGGCAAGGGGATAGCTATTAATATCAAAACATTCCGTTCTAAAACACGGAAGTCTTTTTTCATTAATTTAACTTGATTTTCTGAATTCATCAATCGATTTGAATCTTTACCTCCGAATTAATTGGTTTGGCTGAACAGCAAAGTACATAACCTTCTTCAATTTCATTTTCGCTTAATCCCGCATCCTCATCCATTTTCACTTCACCGGAAAGCAATTTCCCTCGGCAGGCAGTACAAAGCCCACTCTGACATGAATAAGGCATGTTCAAGCCCTCATCCAATCCCGCTTCCAAAATGGTTTTACCAGGGGTTACATCGAAGGAATATTCTTCCCCTTCTAATACTATTTTAACAGGTCTGTCAATTACGCCCTGAAGAGATTCCTCCTCTAAGTTTTCCACTTTATCCAGGTGGAAATTTTCGCTGTGTATAAATTCCTTTTTCACCTCAAGGCGAGTCAAACTTTCCTGAGCAGTTTTCATCATCCCTTCTGGTCCACAGACAAAAAAGCGTTGATTTTCAGAGAAAGAATTAAAATGGGTGGTAAAAAACGCATTCACTTTCGCTTGATCCAGCCTTCCTTTTTCACCTTCCCATCCTGGTTGAGGCTGTGTCAGATTGTGAGATACATGAAGTTTCTCAGGATATTTTTCAGCAAGTGCCTTTAATTCCTTATCAAAAATAATCATGTCCTGTGACCGACTGCAATACAATAAGTGTACAGTAGATTTTGGTTCATTGACCAGAATCGATTTGATTATACCCATAACAGGCGTAATTCCACTACCACCAGCAAACATCCCATATTTTCTCTGGTTTTGAGAATGGTAATCTGAAACAAAATGCCCCAATGGCTTCATTACCGTAACCCTCTTACCAGGAACAAAGGTATCATTAACAAGGTTTGAGACCAGGCCTCCTTCCAGTCTTTTAACAGTTATGCCTGGAAACGGGTCAATAAAGGGTGAAGTTGATAGACTGTATGATCTCCTCTCCTGTTTCCCATTAATCTCAACAATAAGGGTAAGAAATTGACCTGGTAGGTATTCCATGATAGGATCCGGCTGATCAAAGTAGACAGTTACCGTATCAGATGTTTCTTTTACAGTTTCTCTAATTCTAAGCGTAAGGTAATGATCATCTTTTTCGAGATCATTTTTTTTATTTTTAAAGAGTTTAAACAGCATTCTTATATTCGGAATAGTTTGTAAAGCAATTCATGCAAAATTAACATACTCTTTTCCAATTACCTATTAGGAGAAAAAATACTTAGCAAACTTTAACCTGAAAAAAAGCATTAGCTGATATTAATCATGTCTATTACCCTTCAGAATCAGTTAATATTTGCCTTTGTCAAGCTCATCCCACAAATTCCTTTATAGGATTAAGTTTACCTCATCGATGCTCCCAGATAATTAATTGACCAATTACCTTTAACTTTTTTTCAGCACGATGTAGCACTTGAATACTTCTTCTCGTACTGGCATTACAAGACTAAACAACTATAACAGTATGAATGCAAAAATAAATAACTTGAAGAAATGGCCAAGGTTAAGGGGAAAACAATTCCTAATGTTGTTGATGATTCCGTTTACTTTTTCTTGCTTGGACGTGAACGATGATGACCTTAATCAATCTCCGAATACCCCCACCGCATATGTTTCCTTCTACAATGGAACCAATGCCACCGCTGACATCAAAATCAAAGTAGACAGTACGGTTTATGATAGAAAACCATTTGATTTTGGCAACTATATTGACTATTGGTATTTTTATACCGGTGACCGAAATTTTTCATTTATTGACATTGAATCGGGCCAATCGGTATTGGATACAGCAGTGAAACTTGAAGTAGAAAAGGTATACTCTTTTTTCATGGCAGAAAAAGAAGATGACTTTACTACGCTATTTGTAGAAGACAGCCTAGAATTGCCTGTTAGTGGAAAAGCACTTGTTCGGCTTGTTCATTTGGCATCAGATGGGCCGGAAGTAACTTTATACCAGAGAGACAAGGAAGACGCTATCATAGAAGGCCTTCCCTACATGGAAATCACTGATTTCATCAATGTTGATCATGGTGAAACAGACTTAATCCTGAAATCTCCTGGCAATGACCTTGATGAACTGGTACGCCTAAATGATGTAAACTTGAGGGAGGGAAGAATTTACACCCTTGTGGTCAGAGGGAAAGTTCAGGCAGCCAGCAATTCATCTGAGGCACTCCGAATTCAATTGATACGAAACTATCCCAACTATTAATTAATACAACAATGTTTATTTTAAGGGACTTCTGGAGACAGAAGTCCCTTTTATTTTATATTAATTCAATGATAGCCTCGTCTTTTGAAGAATAACAATTATTTTTGTCCCTCAATTGAATTATACACCTATTATGAAACTCAATCCTCTTACCGCAATCTCTTCAATAGATGGCAGATATGCCTCTAAAACCAGCCCTTTAATGGCCTATTTTTCTGAATATGCATTGATTCGGTACAGGGTGAAAGTTGAGATTGAATATTTTATAGCACTTTGTGAATTACCGCTGCCTCAGCTAAGCAGTGTAAAACCGGAACAATTTGAGCGAATCAGATCTATAGAAAAGGAATTTACTGAAGCTGATGCGCAGGCCATCAAGGACATTGAAAAAGTAACCAATCATGATGTCAAAGCAGTAGAGTATTTTTTGAAGGATAAATTCACAGCTTTGGGACTAGAAGGTGTAGTAGAGTTTATTCACTTTGGCTTGACCTCTCAAGACATCAACAATACTGCTGTGCCCATGATGTACAGGGACGGCATTAAGGCGGTCATAATGCCTGCATTGCTACAGGTTCAAGAAAAAATTCAAGCGCGTGCTGAAGAATGGAAAGCCGTACCGATGTTGGCCAAGACACATGGGCAACCAGCATCCCCTACTCGACTAGGCAAGGAATTTGAAGTATTTGTTAGCCGCCTATCTGCGCAATTGGAATTGCTAAATGCGATCCCTTTCGCTGCGAAATTTGGTGGCGCAACTGGCAATATGAATGCACACCATGTCGCTTTCCCAGAAATTGATTGGAATAACTTTGCAAACGATCTGGTTTCTAAAAACTTGGGATTGAGTAGAAGCTATCCAACCACCCAGATCGAGCATTATGATCATTTTGCGGCACACTTTGATGGCCTGAAAAGAATCAATACCATACTTCTTGATTTTAGTAAAGACATTTGGCAGTATGTTGCCATGAATTACTTCAAACAAAAGATAAAAGCTGGAGAAGTAGGCTCATCTGCTATGCCACACAAGGTCAACCCTATAGATTTTGAGAATGCAGAAGGCAACTTAGGAATAGCCAATGCTTTGTTAGAACACTTATCTGCTAAACTCCCCATCAGTCGTCTGCAAAGAGACTTGACGGACAGTACTGTATTGCGTGTTATAGGAGTACCGTTGGCACATATGCAAATTGCTTTCCTATCCCTTGACAAAGGAATTGGAAAACTGGAATTGAACCAGTCGGCCATAGAAAAAGATTTGGATGAGAATTGGGCAGTAGTAGCTGAAGCAATTCAAACGGTTCTCAGAAGAGAAGGATTCCCAAAGCCTTATGAGGCACTTAAAGCACTCACTCGAACACACGAAAAAATCACACAAAATTCAATCAGCGAATTCATTGGTGGCCTTGCTGTTTCGGAAGAAGTAAAGACAGAATTAAAGAAAATAACGCCATTTAATTATACTGGACTTTAATCCATTAAACACTGTATTAAATTTTCGATTTCCTTTAACCCGCTGATTTCTATCAAATTACACAATAAAGGCTTGTTTCTACCTAAGAAACAAGCCTTTATTGTATTGGAATTAAGTCACTCTAAAAAAACGTACAAACAATTCTTCTAGCAAATCAATGCTTATCGTTTTTCAAATCTTAAATCTTCACTCTTTTCAAAAGGAACAGTGAGGTCCCAGGTATCGCCCTTAAAATTTACTTCTAATTTCAACCCACTATTGGTTTCAGCTACAATTTTTGCTCGCGTCACGAGCCTATCACCATTGCCAGCCGAAGGGATTAACAACCACACGAAAGTTGAGCCTTCCGCTATATCACTGGTATAAATACTAGCAATATTTGGTTCGTACAGGTTGTATTCAGGACTATACCAGCCTTGAATTTCCGGTTTTTCCTGACCTTTAATCATCTCTATGTCAAATGAGGTATTGCCAACAGGCATCACCTCAAGGCTTCCTTCAGCATAACTTCCTACTACAGAATTGCCAAATTGTTTGACCTCCGCATCAGGATGCCAATGCCACAAAGTACTGATTGACCTTGCTTGGTCGGTAGAAATTTTATCTACCACCACCCAGAATTCACCTCTAACATAAAAAAGGCTCCTATTATGGTTTGCTTGTCCTTCCAGTCCAATGAATTCTCCAAAGGAAGAAGAGGCAAAATCATACTCCTCGGTGATTTCTACTGTATTGCTGTCAACTGGCTTCTCTACCAACCGAGGTCCATCCTTTTGAACTTTACCGTCAATTAAAACTAAATTATGTCCTTTACTACTAAGGGCATAAGGACGGAATTTTTCAGCAACTTCACCGGTATAGGCATACCTTCCTGCATCTACAAGAAAGTCTTTTCCAAAAGCTGAAACGGACAAATGCAATTTATCATTGTGCTGGTGACCGCTTCCCCAAGGACCAATGTCAAAAAAGGACCAATGAGCCATGGAATCATAACCACTCCTGGAAATTAGTTGACCTGCCCAAGGCAACAAATAGGATGGCCCCTCCATTGGTTTTTCACCCTTACTCCCATTACTAGCCAAATAGGCCCATTCTGGGTGATTGTATTTTTCAGCAGCGCTTAAAATAATAGCGCGATCACTACCTCTGTCACCATCGTTATTCAATATTCTATGTCCATCTGGCCTAATCGCTTTTGCAATGTACCCGTACATGTCTTCAATCGTTTGGTTAAAATATTCCGGAAGCTCCCTTCCGGCTTCATCACACAGGGTCTTAAACAATTCAAAACTTACCATTGACACATTGTGATAATGGGAAGAAAGTTCTGTTTGAACACCATCTGGGTAAATCTGCCCTCTCATACTTTCAGTCATTGTTTCTACTGCATAGTCCATCCACTCAGTAGAAGCTTTGTACTCCGGAAAGTAAGCGACTACGGTAGCGAGGGAGGATATTTCCATTGTCAACCAATTGTTCCCTCCATGGAAATTCCTATTGTAATGGGCATGATCAGGAAGGCTACTTAAGATTAACAACCTGGTGGCTGGAGAGATATAATCACTTTCAAGCATGCCGTAAAACACCCTTGACCAGACCTTTACTCGGGCGGCTACCTCAAGTCCTCGCCAAATAGATTCTCCTTTTTTTTCAGCTGGATAAGGCATGCTGGCCAAAATAAAATCTCTTAAAAACAGGTCCATGTATTCGGCATATTTCGGGTTTCCGGTTTCAAAGTATGCCCCCATCACATTGGAAAGTTGGGTATGGCGATTTGAAAGCCAGGCCCATTCTTTGTCATTGTTCGGTCCTTTATAATACCAGTCCCGATGGCCATTCTCAAGTAAGGGTACTTTTCCTTTTACATTTTGAATTGTAAACACATCATTTAAAATAGTATCAGTCCCGGTTATATTATTAGCAGTTACTTTAGGTAAAGCCTTGCGCAAGCCTAATGCATTCTGAGATGTTTTATAATAGGCCAATAATTCGTTTGCAGCTCGCTCCCAATCCCCTTTAGCGCTTGCCGCTTTAACTTTCTCTAAACCCTTTAGGTCTAAATCCAAATGATCAAATATTCCTTTTACTGTCTCAGGATAAGACTGGTATAAATCTTTCACTGTTGTAATGTCTTTCCAGTTTTGCTGTGCAAAGGACACCTGAAATACTAGTGAAAATAAAATCAAAAAAAGGCAATTCTTGGTTTTCATTGGGTTCATTATTTTTCAAATTAGGTAAAACTTCACTATAGTGATTTAAGCATTAACGGAAGTAGTAAATGCTTAATTACTCAGAAAGTTGGGGATATTACTACTCTTCTTCTTCAAGGATTTCCTTCAATTCTTTTAAGATTGTTCCAGCTTCGGCTTTTATCAATTCAAATCCATCATTATTTGAGGCATTGTTAAGAAAATGATTCCAATGCTTTTCTGCTTTTTTTAAGGTTCTAGGAGTAATGTCAAACTCTGCATAGTCAAGGTGGACCTTTGCGAGTGATGAGGATTTAAAATTCCCAAAAATGTAAATGCGAAATAGGTCTACAAACTTATCAATGATATCAAATTCTTCTACCAGAGACACCAACCCCCCATTGTTTTGCTGATTGGCAGGAAGATGAATCACTTCAAAAAGGGCATCCAAAGTAGCAGATTTATTGTCCATCATGGCAAGCACTCTTGTAGCCAGAAAAGCGTCATCCATATCACCGGTTTTTAGCACATGAATCAATTTTTCATGTACTTCACTACCACCAATTCTAACCAGTTGATCGCCATATTTCATGGGTTCTTCCTTCGCTTTATCAAGAAGGTTGTCTATTAATTTATAAATATTACTTTTTTCAACACTTTCCATATACGTGTAATAATTCGTTCATAACGGTAGCAAGCTAAACAACCTACTTATCTCCACTGCTGTACTCTTTAATTTCGTTTTTCAATGAAGTATTTAATACCCTTTCAACAAGTGTATTAAAAAATCATATTTGTCATTACGGTCCTATTTATTTAAAAACTTTCGATTTCACTTGTCTTCCTCTTTTGATTTCGGTAACCTGCCTGCTTTTTTTAAAGCGTCATGAATCAACCATTCCAATTGTCCATTAGTGCTTCTGAACTCGTCTGTAGCCCATTTTTCCATGGCTTTCATCAGCCGTTCATCTATGCGCAGTGCAAAAGGTTTTTTCTGTGCCATAAATATTACCTTTCACGTCTCCATTCTTCCCAAGCCTCCAGAATTTTACCTGGATTACGGGTACTCCATACAAAACTACTACCTTTCACTGAGACCCTCACTACATGTGGGGTACTGAATAAGTATTTCCACTCCCCTTTTAGATCATAATGAAAGCCCAAGCCTCCGCCTGCCCATATTGAGGCTTTCTTAATTTGTTGAATATCCTTTATCTCCTCCCACTTGTACTTTCTCCAGGTATTAATAAAAGGAGGACTTTTATAAGAAAGACCAATGGCGTCTAACCTGATCACAAGCTTCATACTAACGATCAACCAACCAATAAGAAAAGAAGCAGACATAACAATCGCCAATCCCATATAAATCGAAGGATCTCCTGCCTCCACCAAGCCATTTAGTAAAGCCACGACAATTACCAACAGATGGATACCAAAGAATAAAGGAACAAACCAAGTGTCCTTTAATGCTTGCGACTCATTGTATACCATAGCCTAATGATTTAATGAGCCTACATTTACAACTGGACTTGCGTTTTTATCCGAACACAATACCACCATTAGATTACTTACCATTGCTGCCTTTTTATCATTTTCAAAATCGACAATCCCTTTTAGTTTAAGATCCTCCAGAGCCATCTCCACCATCCCCACTGCTCCATCTACTATCATCCTTCTGGCAGCCACAATTGCGGTTGCCTGCTGACGCTGCAACATGGCAGATGCAATTTCTGATGAGTAGGCTAAATGAGAAATTCTAGCCTCAATAACCTTGATACCTGCATGCTGCAACCTAGCACTTATCTCATCTTCAAGGGATTTGTTAACATCTTCAACTCCTGAACGGAGGGTCACTTCTGCATGCTCGTCTTCAAAATTATCATAAGGATAAGTTCCTGCCATTTTCCGAACAGCAGCGTCAGCTTGCAAATGCACGAAATTCTCATAATCATCAACATCAAAAGAGGCCTTAAAGGTGTCAGCGACTTGCCACACCACAATGGTACCTACCATTACTGGGTTACCGATTTTATCATTCACTTTTAAAGGTTTATTCTCAAAATTACGAACCCTTAAAGAGATTTTCTTTTTCGTCATGAAAGGTATTACCCAAAAAAAACCGTCGTTTTTTACCGTTCCCTTGTAGGAGCCGAAAAGCAAAAGTACCATTGCCTTATTTGGTTCAACAATAAAAAACCCTGGTAAAATAAAAATCAGTACGATTACACCAGGCACAAAAAGAAAGGGGATTTTACCCATAAATGCAAATACAAGGAAGGCCAGCACGCAGAAAGCCAGGAATACCATAAAGTATCCAGATTGAGGTTTAATTGTCTTTTCCATATTGTTTAGATATTATTTTGATATCATTTCAAATTTAAAAAAATAAGTCATAAATACAAAAAATATTTCCGTACGGCTTTTTCTTACAACCTGATTTACAAGCATAAAAAAAATAGAAAATAGGCAAAGACTATTCTTAAATCTCCATAACACCCAGAATCCAACGGGTAGAAAATTCCATAAAAACACAATCATCAAAGATAAAACCTTACAGTTTATGGAAAGAAATAGCCACCACATAAAAGCTATTCGAATAGAAAAAAGAATATCAAACATGTAAGACACATACATTCAAGCGATTAAATGTATATTCAGCAAAATTTTAATGATAATTTATACAAAAGGACAGAAGGTAGATTCATTTTTTTTTATATTGTCCAATTATTTTGAACAACCATCTAAAAAAAAAGTATATAAACTTCTAAACCCAAATTCAATGAACGAAAACATTAACAAAAGCGCACTCTTTAACGGGAGTTGCTTTGCCCTGATTACCACCGCTTTTACCTTTAGTATTCGAGCTGGTATTCTACCTGAGCTTGGCGAAGAATTCGGATTATCCGCAACCCAATTAGGATTTATTAATTCAATGTGGTTTTTAGGTTTTCCTATTTCCATGATTATTGGTGGTATTGTTTACCACTCTTTTGGACCTAAAAACATAATGAGAGTGGCATTTGTAGCCCATACTCTAGGTATTTTATTGACCATTTATGCTGGTGGCTATACCACCTTATTGATTTCCACTTTATTCATAGGATTTGGAAATGGTTGTACGGAAGCAGCATGTAATCCTATGATTGCCGACATGTACTCCGGGGTGAAAATGAATAAGATGCTCAACAGGTTCCACATGTGGTTCCCAGGTGGTATAATGATAGGCGCCTTAATTTCTACTTTCATGACTGGATTGAACTTAGGATGGGAAGCCCAAATGTGGATCACCATGGTTCCAACTGTTATATACGCTTATTTATTCTTTGGGAAAGCATTTCCAAAAGCAAAAGTGGAAGGTTCAACCTCTCTCCTTAATAACTTTAAAGCTTTATTTAGCCCAGTTTTCTTATTCCTCTTCGTTTGTATGGCACTTACTGCCATTTCAGAATTTGGACCTCAACAGTGGGTGAATATCATTTTGGCCAACAGTGGTGCAAATGCCATGATCATATTGGCCTTGACTACCGGAGTAATGGCAGTAGCAAGGTTCTTTGCAGGACCTGTTGTAGCCAAACTTGGTCAAACTGGTGTTTTATTATTAGGAGCTATTTTAGCCACAATAGGCATATACCTTTTCAGTATTGTAACTGGACCGGCAGCCTATTTCGTAGCTGTAATATTTGCCCTGGGAGTAGCTTATTTCTGGCCTGTCATGGTGGGTGCAGTTGCGCAAAGAGTTCCACTTAGTGGCGCATTGGGCTTATCTATCATAGGTGGTGTTGGTATGTTTTCTACTGCGATATTCCAATCTATAATCGGTGGGTGGATTGATTCAGCCAGAGCTGAATCAAGTGCAGAAGGTTTAACTGGAGATGCTTTAGAACTAGCCGCCGGACAAGCCACGCTTCAAAACATGGCTTTCTTCCCCATAATACTAATTGTTCTCTTTACAATTTTCTTTTTCTGGCAAAAAAACTCTAAAAAGACAGATGCAGTAAGTCCTGTATAATCTCAGGAAATTCATTATAAAAATAAAAGGAGTCACAATATTTGTGACTCCTTTTATTTTTACCAAAAACCATATTTAAAGTGCTTTTTTTGAACCATTCCTATGAAATATACGGTTATACTACTTTAAAATTCCATAAACCACCAAACCACCACCAATATGTTAGACGATTACCTATCAATAGAACTCTGGAACAATACTACAAAGGATTATTTAATGGCGATGGGCTTTATTGTTCTTGGTATTCTAATTGTTCGAGTATTTAAAAAAACCTTATTAAAGAAACTCAAAAAGCTGACTCAAAGGACGGATACGCATTTCGATGATTATTTGGTTGAAGCCATAGAAAAATTTGTTATCCCTGCCCTTTATATTTCTATTGTATTTTTCGGAATAAAAACCCTAACGATTTCTGATAATTTAAGAAACATTATTTCCAATACTCATACAGTAGTACTTGCCTATTATATTATAAGGCTTGTTTCCAGGGTTCTGATATTATTGTTAAAAACCTGGGTAAGCGAACAAGAAAATGGCCAAGAAAAAGTAAAGCAAATAGGCGGCATAATCCTTATTATCAACGTATTGATATGGGGAATTGGTTTTTTATTCCTCTTTGATAATCTAGGCTATGACGTCACTGCTATAGTCACAGGTATGGGTATTGGCGGTATTGCTGTAGCTTTAGCTGCACAGAATATACTAGGTGATTTATTCAACTATTTTGTAATCTTTTTCGACCGACCTATCGAAATTGGAGACTTCATTGTTATAGATGATAAAAACGGAATTGTAGAGAAAATTGGCATTAAAACAACCCGAATCAAAACACTTTCCGGGGAACAACTTGTCGTCGCCAACAGTGATTTAACAAGCTCTAGAATTCACAATTATAAAAAAATGCAAAGGAGGAGAATCCTTTTTGCCGTAGGAGTTAGTTATGAAACCAATACAAACGATCTAAAACAAATACCAGAGATACTTAAGGAAATCGTTAACCATCAGAAACCCATAACCTTTGACAGGGCTCATTTTAAAGAATTTGGAGATTCCAGCTTAAACTTTGAAGTGGTTTATTTCATAGAAGATGCTGCCTACAACACTTATATGGACATTCAACAACAAATCAACTTTGAAATTTTTGACAAATTCCAATCTATGGGTATATCCATTGCCTTCCCTACACGTACCTTGTATCTCCGAAATGAAAATGATCAAAAACTTAAAATAGAATCGGCGTCAAATAACGTTAGCAAAAGCACGGAAATGGATAATTAGTTTGAATGGAATCCTAAAAGGAACAGTGGGAGGTGCGATTTATCATTGCTTAAATAATCAACTTAAGCTTCTATTAGAACTATTATTCCGCTAACGATTGATCATAGGTTAACACCTCCAATAATTCAAGTGATTAACCTCAAAATAAATTAAAAAATTAGGCAAGAATTAAATCGATAAGGGCTGTAAAGTTTTAAAAGTTAAATGAATTTAATTCTAATATTTTTATTCGAATGGCGGAGCTATTATAATGGCTTGAAACATTCTGTAAGGTCACCAACAACCTCAAAATGTCCATCCCTACTTCTAATTGGATTGCCACTACTTGTTTTAATTAACAAACTGTTAAACTAAATAGGTATGATTTCCAAAGAATATTATAAACTAATCCGTTAATACAGCAATACAAAAATTTGCTTAATATTTTTTCGCCAAATGTTTATTCTTTCACCAATAATTTCATAAACTTGTTGAAGAAATAAACAGTTTGTGGGAACTAACCCCACATACTTAAATAATTAATTGCCCAACAATCAAATCTGAAAAAATAATTAAAATAATCAAACATTATTAATTTGCATGTTAAATGCATTTTAATTAGTATTACATGCTTAAATATAGATGTGAAATTAATTATAAGCCAATTTACGTCTCTAAAAGCAGTATTTGAAATTATTTTATTTAGACATAAAGCCAAAAGTAAATTTTTGGTACGAAATTTCATTGCACAATCATGCCATCGCAAACATTTAATTACCCAAGCGATAGCAAAAAATAGAGTGAGAATAATCAAGTTAGAAGAGAGGGTTCATGTGGAGAAGGCCAACTATTATATTCCACTTGAATTACCTGCCCGAATCTTAGGATTTCGGGTGATAATTTATATTTATTTTCAAACCTAAGTTGCTTATATATTAACCAACCACCAATTAAATACGATTACAAATGAATACCACTTTACCAAAACTAATTCTGTGTTTCGGTCTTTTCCTCCTGAGCATTATGGCCAATGCTACAAACTATTATTTTTCCAATCAAAGCGGAAATGACTCCAGGAGTGCTACAGAAGCTCAAAACCCCGACACTCCCTGGAAGAGTATTAACAAATTGAATGCCATTTTCTCTAATTTAAAGCCTGGTGACGGTATTTATTTTAAAAGAGGAGAAGTATTCTATGGCACTATCAAAGTAAAAGAAGGAGGTTCTCCCGGTAACCCCATTAAGATTGATGCTTATGGCTCTGGAGCGAAACCAATAATTACCTCCTTCGAAAAAGTAACAGGATGGAAATCTATTGGAAATGGCCGGTATGAAAGCACAAACGCTTTTTCAAACTTTGAATCTAATATAGTTACGATAGGCGGGCAAATTTATGAAAGAGGAAGGTACCCAAACAGCGATGCTTCAAACGGTGGGTACTTAACAATCTCTTCCTCATCAGGTAACTCTTCGGTCACTAGCAATGAACTGTCTTCGGGATCGAACTACAGCAACGCTGAAGTAGTAATTAGAAAAAACCAGTGGATTCTGGACAGGCATCAAATCAACTCCGTTTCTGGAGGTAAAGTAAATTATAATGGTTCAGGGGCATATTCTCCTTCAGAAGGGTATGGATTCTTCATACAAAACCACCTTTCCACCTTGGATAAATTTGGCGAATGGTTCTATAATAGCAGCAGAAAATTAAACGTCTATTTTGGAAATACAAATCCAAATAACAGAGAGGTTTTGGTAAGTACCTTAGAAAATCTGCTTGTCAAAGACTACAATGTAGATCATATTTTAATCCAAAACCTTCACTTTAAAGGTGCCATAAAAGATGCTATCTATATTGGTGAAGGCAAGGACATTGTTCTAAACAACTCTGAAGTCGAATTTTCTGGAGAAAATGGTATTACTTCGTTGAACATTAGCGACTTGGTTATAAAAAATTGCAGAGTTAATTATTCATTGAATACTGGATTGAATTTGAGGTACGGGAATGACAATGCCGTCATAAGAGACAATATTATTGAAAACAGTTTCCCATTTAATGGTGGTAGCCAAAATCAAGACAATAATGGTAATGGTATTTTGATATCTGGGAATAACATTCTTATTGAAAATAATACTATTAAGCAAACAGGTTTCAATGGCATTCACTTTAGTGGAAATAATATTTCAATTAAAAACAATTTAATTCAGGAGTTCTGTCTTTTGAAGAATGATTGTGGTGGTATCTATACTTTTGGAGGCAAAACGATTACTAACTTCAGCAATCGGGTCATTGAAAGCAATATAATTTTGGATGGTCTATCAACGAATAATGGCACTCCCCACCACGAATCTGCAACCCATAATCCACAGGGTAGCGGAATTTTCCTAGATGACAATGTAAATGGTGTAACAGTAATTAAGAATACCATCGCCAATACAAATTACTCAGGTATTAAGGCTTCTAATAACTTCAATGTTACCGTTAAAGAAAATACATTTTACAATTCCTATATTCAAGCCCTTGTTGGCAACAGCGATAGAGGAGCCGACACCAGAAATGTGAATTTTCATGAAAATGTATTTTTCTCCAAATATTCTGATCAATATTCTTACCGAATTAATTCCTTTAAGGACGATTTAGCTAGTTTTGGTAGTTTTAATAATAATTATTTTGCCAGACCTCTTGGTGACAATCATAGTATTTATCTTTCTTATTATAAAAACAATGAAAGAGAAATCAAGATTCAGGATTTGAATGAGTGGAAAAAAAGTTTCAATAAAGACCTTACTTCTTCTATATTCGAGCAAAATGAAGTCAAACCATTTAGCCTCATTAAGTTTTTAGGAAGTTGGCTTTATGATAATATATCATTTAGCAAAAGTATTGATGATTTTAACTGTAACGACTGTACCCAGTCATGGGATTCGAATGGAATATCAGGTGGGTCCATTAAAATCAAGAGCCCTGATTATTCCTCAGCATTGGTGAGGATAGGAAGCGTTAAACAGGACAAAAGTTATGTTGTAAAATTTAAAGCAAAAAGCAATAAAAGTGGATCTTTAAGAGTTGTTTTAAGGTATGCAGGGTCCCCATGGGAAGTTATTTCACCCAGTACAGCGGTGGAGTTAGGCACAGATGTTAAAGAATATTCTGTATTAATTAAACCCTATGCAGATGTTGAAAGTCCGGTAGTTATGTTTATTTCAGATGTTGGTAATTGGGAATACTGGATTGATGATTTACAAATTAAAGAAGCCGATGTAAAGGTTACCAATCCAAATGATGTGTTTTTGTTTGAGTACAATGCATCTAAATCCTCAAAATCTTTGACTTTGGACGGGACTTTTAAAGATACTAAAGGCAAGTCTATTTCAGGAAATATTCAAATAGCGCCTTATTCGTCTGTTTTATTATTAAAAACATCAGATATAAGTACAACCCCACCAGCTACTTTACCTCCACCTGTTGAACAAGAAATAAAAATATCCTCGCCAAGCACCAACAGTAGTTATATTTTAGGAGAAGAGATAAATATCGGAGCTGAAGTAACTCCAGATATTGAGAATATAAATAAGATTGAATTCTACAATGGGGATAAATTAATAGGCCAGACTACAAATCATCCTTATAAATTCACATGGAAGAATGGTACTGAAGGAACCCATCAAATAAATGCTGTTTTGATTAATAATAACAATAATAAAATAGCAACTTCATCTCCTATTTCCATTAAAATAAATAGTGCTGAAGCCGATGGAACTCCTCCTTCTGGTGATGCTTTTTCCCTTCATATAAATATGGGTTCAAACGATAGTAAATCTTTTGATGGAAAAGAATTCACCAATTTAAGTGCTACCGATATTAAAACGGGAAATTACAATAGCCGAGATTTAGATGGAAGTATATATGGTTCTGCCGATTTCAATGAAGAACTTTACTATAGAATACCTGTTCCCAACGGCACCTATACCCTCCAAACATATCACCAAGAGATCCATTTCGGATTAGATGGAGTAAGCGGAGGAAAAGGGAAACGAGTTTTTAGCATTAGCGTTGAAAATCAAACTAAATACGATAAACTAGATTTATACACCTTAAATGGCAATAAAGAGGTTTTACTAACTCATGAAAACATAGTGGTTACAGATGGCTACATGGACATAAGCCTTACAGCCTCTACGAACAATGCTATAATATCTGCGTTTTCCATTATTGAGAAAGGCGTTTCCAATCCTGTTCAGCCTGTCGAAGGAGCGAAATACATAAACGTTGGAGGGCTACTCGATGTAATGCATGAAGGCAATAAATTTGTATCTGATTATTCCACAAAATATTATTCTAATTCTGGAACTTCAGAAAACACCTCAGCAACGGATTTCCCAATATTTGAAACGATTAGATTTGCGGAAAACTTGACCTATAACATACCTGTAGAAAATGGAGTGTATAGAGTAAAAACCTACCACATAGAGAATTATTTTGGTGCCGCCCACCCAGATGGAAAACCTGGTTTGCGAGTGTTTGATATATTCTTGCAGAATCAATTGGTTAAAAATAACCTTGACCTTTATGAACTAAGTGGTAATAAGGAAACCATTTTAGTTTTTGATGAAATAATCGTAAGCAATGGAGAACTTAAAATCGAACTTAAAGCCTCTGTCAACAATTCACTATTATCAGGAATAGCCATCATACCTATGAGCGGCTTATATGATCAATTGGAAAAAGATTCTTTCTTTGTAAATGTAGGGGGTGAAGTGGATACCTATTATAAAGATATAAATTTCGTTTCTGAAAGTAGCATTACGCAAATACCTTCAAATTCACTTAAATACAATGTACCTGAATCTAGTTCAGACCAGCTTTATCAATCTAATCGCTATGGAAAGGAATTAGGTTATAAATTCCCGGTTTCAAACGGTACATATACTGTGGTCACCTACCACAATGAAAATTATTTCGGAGAGATTTCTAATTTCACTGGACCAAACAATAGAGTCTTTGACATCCATATAGAAAACATTAAAGTAAAAGACAATATTGACCTTTACTTAGAAAACTCAAACCGACCAGTTGCGCTTAGATTTGAAAACATTAAAGTATCGGATGGTATTTTAAACCTTAACCTAAATGCCATCAAAAACAATGCTTTGCTATCAGGAATAGCCGTATTCCCAAGTACTAAGGAAAATGCTGGCAATTTGAATTTAAGACAGATTGTAAGTGAAACGGAAGAAATTTCTTCACTTAGTGAATTGAGGGAAAACGCAGTTACCTCCAATTCCTTCAAGAACAAACTGTATCCCAATCCAGCTGTTACTTCTACTACATTAGAATTAGGACAGGATCTGGGTAGGTTCTACATCAGCATTCATAACTTCAACGGTCAATTGATTGATTACTTTGATTCTGAAACGCTTGTAAATACGGATGGTAATTATAACATACCTGTCCACCAGCTTAAGCAAGGTGTATACATTGTAACCCTTTCTACAGAAAGCGAAGTATTGGAGAGGATGAAACTCTCTGTAACACCATAAAAAAACACTTTTTCTTTAAAAGGCCTTGAAAATTTCAAGGCCTTTTTTTTTGCCTATTTTTTTAAACTGGACAACATGCAAAACATTGTTTCAGATTTCCAGCATATACCCTTTGAGTTTGGCAATAGCACAGCCTCTAGGCCTTACGCTAACAAACTCAAACATGCAATAGACCATCTATTATGTGCTGATCCGAGGCGGTAGAGAAAATTAGCTACTTCGTTCCTGTTTTTAATTTCACCATAGCGATGCTATGCTAAACCTCCAACAAGCCTGATTTTCTTGTGGCTTCAACCCTCCCCGTAAACACAGGACAGGCGCCACAATTCCTATTGCATAACCCAGGTTTGAACTCTCCCAAACTCCAAAAGGCCGTTGACTACATAGAAGACGCCCACCATCTTTTTGAATACATAACCATTACTTATCCACTCTGTACAAAGCAGTTACACCACATTTTTATACTTTAAAAAATAGAAACTTTTATTAAATGCGCTTTTCTTCCCTGTTAAATTGATGAATTCCTTCATCCTCATCAGATGGATTGGACGAAATTTACCTACTTCTCTTCCATTACGGAAAATAATTTAAGGAAGTGAAAAAAAACTTAAAAAATTTTCCACTTCCATTTTTTAGATCATCGACAAAATTTAGAATTCCAAAAGCAATATTCAATTCACCTATTGAAATTATTCAATATTTCCTTTCCTCTAGATGATTTCCGGAAACACTTAAAGTTTGTATTTAAGAATTTTATACCGTTTATTATTGAAATGAGATTCATATTTAGAATTTCATTTTGATATATATGAAAATCAAAAAACAAGATTCTTTTAATCGAAATGCCGTTTTAAGACTTCATAAATCAAAAAAAGTAGGATAAAATTAACAAACACCTGAAGAATAAGGTGGATGCAAAAATTGAAAAGAATATAAACTTTAAAATAGAATAAAATGAAAGCGTTATTTTTCTCCATTTCCTTTCTTATTTCCCTAGCCTTATCTATCACGCAAGGGTATGCTACAAATTACTATGTTTCTCAAGAATCAGGAAATGATTCACGATCATTGGCAGAGGCACAAAACCCTGCCACACCATGGAAATCGATTGACAAAATCAATTCTCTTTTCCCATACTTGAAAGCTGGTGATGCTGTTTTTTTTAATAGAGGGGATATTTTTTATGGCACCTTACACATTCAAGCATCAGGATCTACCACCTCTCCTATTAAAATCGGAGCTTACGGGTCTGGAGCAAAACCAGTGATCACTTCTTTGAAAACTGTGAATGGTTGGAAGTCTATTGGAAACGGCGTTTATGAAAGTACTTCATCCATTAACACCAATACGGTAAAGGTTCTTTTAATCAATGGAGAAATTCATGAGATGGGAAGATACCCTAATAGTAACATTGCAAATGAAGGTTATTTAAACATCGAGGAAACAAGTGGTAATTACTTAATTTCCAGTAGCGATTTGAGTGGTTCATCTAGTTGGAATGGCGGAGAAGTTGTCATCAAAAAGAATCAATGGATTATTGATACTCATCAAATCTCTTCACATAGTGGAAATCAAATTCGTTACGATGGTTCAAGCAGCGCATATAAAGCTGAAAAAGAATTTGGTTTTTTCATCCAGAACCACATTAAAACGCTAGATACTTTTGGAGAATGGTATTTTAACCCATCCACTAAAAAAATAAATGTTTATTTCGGTAATAGCAATCCTTCTTCCTTGAAAGTAGAAGTAAGTACTTTACAGAACTTACTGATCAAAGACTATAGGGACGAAAACATTCATATTGAAAACATTCAGTTTAAAGGGGCAAACAACGATGCAATAGAATTAAAAGGCGGAAGAAATATAAGAATAAGTGATTCTGAGATTAGTTTTTCTGGTGAAAATGGCATCCTTGCCTTAAGTGTATTGGACTTGATAATCGAAAGAAATAAGGTCACTAATACCTATAACAACAGTATGTACCTTAGGTATGGCAATGATAACGCAATTATCAGAGACAATGAGATAAAAAAGACTGCTTTGATCGCTGGTAGAACTCAAAATGAAGACGCTGCAGGAATTGGCATATTTGCTTATGGTGAAAAAATATTGGTTCAAAACAATGCCATTATCAATTCTGGATTCAATGGCATACAATTTAATGGTAACTATACGGTAGTAAAAAATAACTTTGTAGATACTTTCTGTCAGATCAAAGGTGATGGCGGTGGGATATACACTTTCGGTGGAGTTCAATACCAAGGTTATAGAGGCAGAAAAATCGAAGGTAACATCGTTGTTAACAGTATCGGAAGCAAAGGTGGCATTCCTGATAAGGGAATTAATTACAAGCCTTTAGCTGAAGGTATATTCCTTGATGACAATTCCAACAACATTGAGATCACTGGCAACACCATTGGAAACACTGAAAACTCTGGTTTGAAAATGTCCAATTCCAACCAAGTCTTGGTTTCAAACAATACATTTTTTAACTCTCATTCTTCCATTACTGTTGGTAACAGCGTAATCGGTGAAGACACAAGGGATGTCAGTATCTTAAATAATCAGTTTTTTGCAAAGACTTCTGATCAAAACTCATATGCTATCAAAACCTACAAAGATGACATTCAATCAATGGGTAGTTTTGATAAAAATTACTTTTTTAGGCCTCTTGGTGATGAGTTCAGTATCCAAAATGAATATGTGAAAAATGGCAAAAAAGAGGCTGCCATAGACAACCTTGAGCAGTGGAGTGATAAATTTGGTAAAGATAAAAACTCGGTAAGTAATTCAGTAGCGCTATCTACTTATACTGTCAATAAAAAAATCGGTTCTAGCTTATATGCTAATTCTTCCTTCGATCGAAGTGTAAGCGATGTATACTGCAGCAATTGTACTAGAGAATGGGAAGTCAATAGCAAAACAAATGGTGGCGCCCTTAAGATCAGCGGTTCAGGATCTAGCGCAGTGAAAGTCAACCTAGGACAATTGAAAAAAGACAAAACCTATTTATTGAAGTTCAACGCTGTGGCCAACAAAGTAGGAAACATTTCGGCTTATTTAAGGTATACTGGTACTCCTTGGGAGAAATTATCTGCCATGACCACTTTCGAAGTAAATACTAGCCTTAATGGTTTTGAAGTGCTTGTTTCTCCCTATGCTGATGTAAATGAAGTATCTCTGTTGATCACCACTACTGAAACGAACTTAACCTATTGGATGGATGATTTGGAATTTGTAGAAGTTGAGGCTTCTTTTATCAACCCTGAAGAAGAAATCGTATTTGAATACAACCCTACTAAAAGCAGCAAAACTATCGCCTTGTCTGGTGAATATGTAAACGCAAAATTAGAAAAATTCTCAGGACAAGTTACGATTCCTGCTTATGGTTCAGTAGTGCTCATCCGAGTTGCCAAAGGGACTGAGATTGAAGATAAAATTGAGATCATCAAAACGCCAAGTATCGATTTGGCCGTGAAGGAGGACCTGGGTCAGATTACTGAAGGAGACAAAATTACTTTGACCAGTGAGGTAACTAACCTAGACAACAATATCGCAAAAGTAGACTTTTATTGTGGTTTAAAATTGGTAGGTTCTTGTGATGAACTACCTTTCGAAGCAGTTATAGCAGAAATTCCTGCTGGAGGAAACTATGTTTGGGCTTCTGTTACAGATAAAGATGGAAATGTTAGTACTTCTTCGGAAATTGAATTTACGGCTGAAAAGAAAGCAGTAGCCATTGTCGAAAGTACACCTATAGAAAGTGGGTCAAGCCAAGTATTGGAAGGGTTTTATTATCATGTTGGTTATGAAGAAACAATAGCTTTCAATGGTCAGGACTTCGAAAAACTAAACAATGAATATTTAGTGACTTCAGGATCAAATGTGTCAGTAAACAATAATGCTAGTGATGACGTTTTATTCCAATTTGGAAGATTTAACAAAACGCTTTTATTTAAAATACCTCTAGAAGATGGGTTATATACGATTAAAACGTATCACAATGAATTGTACTTTGGCCAAAATGGAAGATCCGAAAGGGCTGGACAAAGGGTATTTGATATTGCCATCGAGGGAAAAGTAGTCAAAAACAATCTTGACCTTTACCTGGAAAACAAAAATCAGCAAACTATTCTTTCTTTTAGTAATGTAGAGGTCACTGACGGATTCCTTAACCTGGACCTTAATGCTTCGGCAAACAACAGCCTCATATCTGGAATTGCTATTCTTCCTATGGTATCAGAGACTCCTAAAGCGCCTGAAAAAACCCAATTTACTAAATACCTTAACACTAGCTATCAGGATGCTGTTACTTTTCAAAACAACGTTTTTGTAGCTGGAAGTGAATACATAGACTCACCAAATTCGAAGACTTACACCAATGTAAGTGCTAGCAGCGAAAAAATCTTTCAGTCAGAGCGATATGCTTCTTCATTGAAATTCCTAGTACCAGTAGAGAATGGGACGTATACGGTAAAAACCTTACACAATGAGTTGTATTTTGGAAAAGGTGGGGCTTCAGCCAGAGAAGGCAGAAGGGTGTACGATATCCTGTTGGAAGACAAGGTAGTTAAAGACAATTTCGATCTTTTTACCTACAACAATAACCAACAGACAACCCTTACTTTTGAAGGAATCGAAGTAAAAGACGGCGTATTAAACCTGCAATTGATCGCAAGCGAAAACAATGCTTCCATCTCTGGTATATCGATAATTCAGGAAAGCAAAGAGGCCGCTGAGACCTCTGGTTCTGAACACCTTTTCTTTTTAAATACTGGTGGAAAATCAAATGCAACTTTAAATGGCATCACTTACCTTGCTGAAGCAAATACGGAACAATATTACAACCAAGGGACTGGCCGTTATGATAATTCTAAAATAGCTGTAGAACCTCTTTTCCAGTCGGAAAGAAGTGGTAAAAATCTGAAATACACCATCCCTGTCCCCAATGGCACATACACTGTCTTTACCATGCACAATGAAGTATGGTTTGGATATGCTGGAGGTACTTCTAAAGCGGGTCAGAGAGTCTATGACATTTCTCTTCAAGGCGAGGTATTAAAAAGCAAATTTGACCTATTTGTTGAAAACAACAATGAACCAACTTTATTGTCCTTCGAAAATATCGAAGTAACAAATGGTGCTTTAACCTTGGAATTAAATGCTACAGCAAACAATGCAAGTATCTCTGGAATAGCAATCATTGGAAGTGAGGCAAAAAGTGGGAGTATAGCTACTAATTTAAGAACTGCTCAAAACTCCTTTAATAGAGGCTATAAAGAAATGTACAAAAGGGGTTATAAAGAAATGAATGTCTTCACTGAAACAGTTACTTCTGATGAAATTCGTATCTTCCCTAACCCTGCTAAAGGAAGAGCTACTTTGGAACTTAATGCTGAAATTGGTCAAGGAAGAGTTCTTATTCACAATATGAACGGTCAATTGGTTAGCCATTTCGATCTAGGCGGGATCCAAACTTCAACCAATCAGTTCAATATTCCACTTGACAATCTTTCTCAAGGCGTCTATCTCGTAAGTATTAGCAACGAGCAAACCATCATTAATAAGCAAAGGCTAATCGTCAATCCTTAATAAAGCAATTACCATAAAAAAGGTCTCTGAATAAATTTCAGAGACCTTTTTTTTTGATCATAAAGAAACCGGTATAAAAGGATTAATTAATGTTAGTCGGTTGAGCTGAGCACCATTTCAAATGGCTGTAAAGTCGAAAGTAATAATTTGTCTACTGAGATAAAATATTAGTAATAAAACCAAAACACAACTAGGTAAATCCACAAGTTGAAAATTATTTTCGCTTTAGAACTGTTTTAAAAACCTCCGCCATTTGATCGGCGAAATTTTGAATATTGTATTTTTCCAGATGGAGCCTTTTCGATGTTTTGCCCATTTCATCAAGGTTTATTTCCCCACCAATCATACGCTTCAGTTTTTTGTTCCACCCATCAGCCGTATTATCATTTACCCAAAGTCCTATTTTTTCTTCCTCTATATCGATATCCAAAAAGGAATGCTTCGTCATCAACACTGGTTTACCAACAGCCATTGCATCTAATAAAACAGTCAAGCCATAAGTGTTGCCTTTCTCTCTTATCTCCTCTTTTAGTGGGATGATTATAAATGACGAATTCACATAGGCCTTTAAAAGCTGATCATAGGGCACCCAAGTCGTGTCTACAGAAACATTTGAGGGTAAATTTACCGATGCCGGTATGGTTTTAGGAGTACAGTAAATTTTCAAATTAAAGGGCAATCCTTCGAAAGCCTTTATAAGTATATCGTAGTCCCGGTCAGCAGTACCAGCACAAACAGCATAAGGTAACGCTTCACTATTCTTATCCGCTTTAATCCCCTCATAAAAGGCTACATCTGCCCCCCAACTGACTGAAAAACATTTATTTTCCTTTTCATCCTTATCATAGTTCAAATCCCTTTGGGTTTTTTTCATCAAATTTCTTGAGAAAAATGCAAAAGCGTCAAATTGTCTGAGTTGCTTTATTCCTAATTTATTAAGAATTGAATCCTTTTTTTTATAATAAATGAAATTTTGATGCGCTAAGCCTACAAGTGGTATTTTCACAACCCCAATCATACTCAATAAGGTCAATAACCTGTTGGTAGAAACTGGATAAGGCATGTACACCAAGTCATAATTTTTCAAAATCGCCAAAGCCCTTACCTGTTGATCCAAGAAAGAAATTTTAAGATATTTACCAATTTTGTCAAGCCACTGGTGCTTTTGGTGTTTGTGGATATCCACAATAAAATCTCCTGATTTCTCTAATTCAATCTTCCCCATTAGGTAATGACTTGGATTGATTCCCTTTTTCCAGTTGTCATAGATTTTCTCAAAGGAATAGGAGTTGATTAAAAGTATTTTGATCTTATTCTCCATGAATATAATTCAAATTATGTAAGCTCCAATTCTTCAATCTTGTTCACAATATATTGGGCAGTAGCTTTTTCGGAGCATTTTTCCTCCCACCATAAAAGTGTTTCTTGATGTAGCGCCTCAAGCTTTTTTTCATCTTTCAATAACTCCCGAGCAACTTTACACCCCTCTTCCCAATCTTCAATCTGAATCAAGGGAGAATTGGCATAAAAAGGAGTATCCGGTAATGGTTCAGAAATAATGACACAGCCCGCTCTCATGGCTTCAAAATGCCTGAAACATTCCGTCATGAAATAACCCTTTGGACACAATACTATTTTAGAGTCAGCAAGAACTTCCCCATATTTTTCAGGAGAGAAACCGGCCTTAAAACCGTTGTTAAAAATTACAATCGATTTGGAGAAAAATGAGCTGAAATCACTTCCAAGTTTCAGCAAAAATTTCCTGTAGTAATCATGTGTTAAAAGGTTTTCAGATGGCAAAATAGAACCCCATTTCGAAAATACACGGTAAAAATTAATTCTGTTCATGTTAAGGTTACCCCTAAAAAAAACATTGTATTTTCTTTTATTGATTGGTTTATTTGGGAGTTCAGGAACTGCATTTACATAACCCAAAGCCATAGGAAAAACATTCTTTGCTACGGCTTTCATGCCAATATAAGATTTAAAAATGGCGAAGTATTTATCAGAAAAAACACTGGGGTCTAAGGCCCTTTCATCCGAAAAATAAAGCAAGATTTTTTTCTTGTTTGACTTATATTCTCCACTAGGTGGCATAATATCGGTGCCAGAATCAGGATTCTTCTTATTCACACGGTGTTTAGAATAAATGAAGAATTCGAATTCATCAAACCTTTGAAGCATAATACCTCTTAATTCATCAATTACTTTCTTGATGAACTTCGATTCATTCAACTCCTCAAATCTATAATCTGATTTGTCCTCCATTGAAACATTGGTGAGACCAAATAATTTCATATCTTAAATATATATTTAATAGTATAAAATGATAAATAGATTTAAAAAATCAAAATATTAACCTAATATAACTAACTTAAACGAATTTTAAACACTGCCTTTTCTAATTTTTCCCCAAATAATTCCGAATTAAACTTTTGCAAGTATACCCGACGAGCATGGTCACTCATTTGGCGAAACATTTGTTTGTCTTTCGCTAAAAGCTCAACTGCATCCACCCAACCATCTACATCTCCTTTATTAACAGTAATTCCAAAACCTTCTCTTGCAGCATCAATATTAATCATTGGGTTTTCTGTAATTATCGTTGGCTTTCCTAAAGCTACCACATCTTGTAAACTTGTCATCCCTTGGCAACCCTCTTGGCTCTCAGGGTACTTAAGGGGTATTAATATAGCTATAGATTCCTTGTAAAACTTAAGCAATTCCTCATAGGGTATAAACGAAGCATTAATGGTTACGTTAGCAGGTAGCTCCTTTACATCTGGTTTGGAATTAGGCGTGCAAAATATCCTTAGTTGATGGTCCATTTTCCTAAATGCCTCGATTAATGTCACATAATCCCTAGCAGTATGACCTGCACTTATAAAATAAGATAACCTATCTTCTTTGGAACTTACGACTTTATCATAAAACCTGGTGTCTGGCCCCCATTGTGCCGTCTCAATTTTATCTAAATCATACTTATGCGTAACATTTAGTGCCTTTACTGTGTGTTCCATCAGCTTTTCGCTAAGGAAAATAATACCATCATATTGAAACAAAAACTTCTTACTTAACCACCTTAAAAATGAATTTGAAGAATTCATTTTCATAAAAGGTTGGTGTATGGTTACTAAAATTGGCTTCCTATATAAACCCACCATTTTCAAGAGAATTAAGAGCCTCGTGTTTGACCAGGAATAGGGCGCATACAATATGTCAAAATGCTTGCCATAGTTCAATAATCTCAACTGCTGGTCTAAGTGTTTAACGCCAACCCAATTACCTATCCGATTAATAAAAGGGTATTTTTCATGTTTAAAAATTTTAACTTCGACCTTTCCTCTTGCTTCCAGCTCCACTTTACCCCACACATGGTGACTGCCACTTTTGCCCTGTTCCCAAAGCGTATAGGCATTCTCCATGCTATAATTGTTGACCAACAGTAACCTTGGTTTTCCCTTGTTTTCCAAAATTTTAATGGTTAGGTTAAATTAGGTTTTTCTTTTATTACTAGGGAAAAACCTTTCTGTAAGTAGCAACTTCACAAACGCGATATTTGTCGTAAGGTAACGCTTCCACATTCTTCCAGGCTCCTGCATTGTTCGATAAAACCACTCGAGACAAATGTTTTGCATCCATACAGGTGCTCTTTTCACTTTACCCGATACCACATCGAAACTACCTCCCACTCCCATTATAAAGGGAACATCCATAACCCCTTTGTATTTATTCAAGAAGATCTCCTTTTTAGGTGAACTCATTGCAACAAATAAAATATCAGCTTTTGAAGCTTTTATTTGCTCAGCGATACCTAGTTCTTCTTCTTTTCCAAAATAACCATTTCTATAGCCTCCTATAATATCGGAATTGTATTGTTCGGTGTAAATTTTAACAACCTTGTTTACCACATCTTCCTTCGCTCCAAGAAAAAAGATTTTATAGTTTTCTCTGGCAGCTAAGCCAACCAAATTATCCATAAGGTCTATTCCCGCTACTCTTTCTGGCAAGTCTTCACCAAGGAAACGTGCTGCCCAGACGATAGATTGTCCATCTGCATTAATTATATCACACTCAACTATAGAAGCTTTCAGTTCCGCATCTTTTTGCGCATTCACTAGTTTCGCTGCATTTACTACCACATGGTGTAAATTCTCATTTTTTTTTATGCTATGATCTATTAATGCTACTGTTTCTTCCATGGTCAAGGAATCTACAGGCACATTACAAATACTAATTCTTTTTACCTCTTTCATCAGGTTGCTCTTTATGTAAACTTAACAAGTTATATTCTTTAATTATTATCATTAAAATCACCTCCTAAAACCTCCACTTATTTGGGTATCAGGATCCCTTATTAGGGTTAGCATTTTTATAAAAACCAGGCTCCTTTTTAAATAAGACGGTAAATGATAAAAACATCCATGCTTGAGCCCAACGCATATAGGGGATTTTAGATGTGAAGTGTTTATTGATTTGATAATAAAAATACCCTTTTGGGGACTGCATGTTTTCAATGGTCCACTCCATCACTTTCACAGCCATTTCTCTGTGTTTATCAAACTTCCCTAGCTTATCGAGCGTAATTAGTAACTGGGTAGGGGCATGAATATCCACTGGAAAAGTACTGTTGTTATAATACTTTGAAATACCTTCTGATGTAAAAAAAGTCTTGATATAGTAATCAAATCCTTTATTCCTATACTCATCAAATGAATGGTCACCCGTAAAGCGAGCATAGTCTGACAAACACTCAAGGTTATAGCCTGTATGAAAATTATCAATCCAATGATGAAAAGGCAAAGTGCCATAACTCCAAGCTCCATTTTCCTTCTGGTAGCCACAGGCAAAATTAACTGCTTTTTTGGCCTCGTCAAATAATTCTCCCTCCTTTGAGATTGAATAGACCCTGCTCAATAAACGGGCTCCCAAAAGTGAAGCATTGAAAACAACGCTTTTATCTAAAGGAGAATAGGAAAAAGAAAAATCACCCTTATCATCATAAGTACGGTAAAGATCTTTCAATACAAAATCACAAGCACTTCTTGCCGCTATGTAAAATTCTTCTCGCTTTGTGATAGCATAGGCATCAAGTAAAGCGCAAGCGATGAATGTTGTAGCAACAACCGTAGGGGTATATTTCGGTTGAAAAAAAGCCCTAGCCTGCCAGTCAAAATTGTATCCCCAACAACTGCCACTCCACCCTTTGGTTTGGAGGCTCAATATTTTATCACCGAAGAAATTAATCTTACCCAAATATTCAGACTGAGGATCAATTTCATACAAGTTACAATAGCTGGTCAAAAACAAGCCCAATGCCTTGGGATTAAACTCCTTAGGAACTCCTACAAGTGGCCTAAGATTCATAGGTGCTCGTTTGAAAAACTGGGTCCAGGCCAGTTTCGCAATGCGAGATTTCGATAGTAAAGGGATGGACTGAAACAGTTTGCTATTCAAACTGTCATAAGGATCGTACCCCTTGTATTCCTCCTGCGAACAAAAAGCGGCCAATTGCTCAAAGGAATTAAAAAAATCGTTTGCTTGACTCATTTTTACTTTGTTTGATGGCATTTATATATTTATTTCAATTGGCATTGTTCTAAAACCAGTGCTTCTGTATGGATATTTTTTTTTGAAGTACAATTCAACCTTAATCATGAATTCATCCCAATTGAATCAGTGGAGACAAATCGATAAATAGGGTTTAGAAAACCTTCAACCTTAGCACAAAAGTGGTACAAGGAGGAAAATAGGTTTATCACAATTGAAACTTTATACCAATTGATGCTGGAAATGGACAAACCACTCAGCCTAGTAACTACCCCCTCACGTCCATACCACATTTAAGCGCTACTTTCTACAAATTATTAATAATACTTCTCTATATACCCTAAAAGTTGATCCACCCTTTTACTCCAAGAATTATTTGCAGCAATTGCGATTCTTTCCTTAATCAACCCTTCATTGTTGTCGCCAAATGCCTTTTTCACAAAAGACACAAACTCCTTGTCATTATTGGCTTTATATACCGTTCCTTCAGGGAATTCCCAATGCCTCACATTCGGTAAATTTGTTATTACTGCAGGTCTACCTGTTGCCAGGTATTGCCACATTTTATTTGGCGTTCTTCCCGTATTAGGATCGTCCATATAATAGGGAGCAATGGCGACATCCATTTCTAACAACTTGAGACTTAAAGGATCTCCAGCCATAATCCCGTGAGCGATCACCTTGCTAGACAAAGGCAAGTGATCAAGGAAATCATCCTTAATTGGCCCAATCAAATGCAATTCCACATTATCGATCTCCAATATTTTATTAATCAAGGCTAAAGGCGTCTTTTTCTTATCGATAAAGCCAAGCAAAACCACCCTTATCTTTCCATCCCGCTTATTCAATGTCAAATGGGAGGCATCCACCTTTGGGAACTCTGGGGCGCCAAGAGGTAACTCATAAGATTTAGGATTAATCTTACTAAAGTCATCCACTAATTTCTTTGCCGTAGCCAATGAAAAGGTAGACGTCTTAATCAAGCGTGTCTGTGTAAATGTAGCATAAGCTTTCATCCATCCAGGCACTTTTACGTTGTTAATGAAATCATCATTGGCCATGTAAATAAATTTCTCAAAATATTGACCAACTAGGTGTCCACCGAATTCGGTGCAAATAAAAATCACATCCCTGCCCTTAAATTGTTTTCTAAGTTTCGTGAATAACCAAACCTGATAAGCCTCATTCAATACAGGCATCCTATACCTTAGCCTAAAACTTGCTGGGAAAGATGGTGTAACCAATTCAAAGTTATCATTTACCTGAGTGCTTTTTAATCCAGGAATCCCAATGGTATTTGATGACACAAAGGTAACCTTAAATCTTTTTGCAAGTGCATGGGCCAATTGGTGTCTTGATCGAGGTGGTCCGTCCCATTCTGTGTTGGTATAAACAATAAATTCCATTGATCTTGTTATTATTTTCTTCTAAAAAATATTCAACCGTTCTACAATTATGTTACTTATAAGCGCATTAAATTAAAGGCGTTTGAAAACTCGGTTCAGCTTTTAGCCTCCAGCGGTTCGACCCAATTCAGAAAATTTAACCCCAAACAAGTTAATTCAACTCAATTCTGTAACAAAGCACTTTCTGAGTTAAGTCAGTAAATACGACGATAAACCATAGTGCAAAATTCGAGCGAATGTCTTTTATCTTTTATTTAAATTTCAAAAACCTATGGATGCGCCCCCTAATAGGCGACACATCCTTTGATTTTTTGAAATGATTTAAGTCTAAAATAGAATTGCGATAAGCTTAGTAATGCAAGCCTATCCTATTTTGCTTGTATTATTAATTTAAGAATAAACCTCTTCCAGTTTAATCTCTTGAGGCAAACCTGTAGAAAGACTATCCAAAATTTTAAATGTAGTCAAGGTAGTCAAGCAAATTGATTCAAAAGAAATTGGACTTTCCTTACCTTCTTTTACATTATTTAAGAAGTTATGCACCTCTTCTAAATGACCTTTTCCACTAGATTTTAGCTTGATTGGTTTGTTTTCTTTATGCAAAGTTCCTGCTCTGAAATCCTGAATGATTCCCACTTTCCCACCAGAGAAAACTTCAATATTCTCTTTTGGAAGTGACTTATCACCATTACCAACATAAGTAAGGTTACCAACAGATCCATCACTGAATTTGATGGTTACTGCCATATTATCAGCTGAAGTAATTTGCTCATTTGAAGTATTGATCGATTCTGCGTAAACTTTAACAGGATCTGAATCAGTGAAATATTGCATTAGGTCAATAAAGTGGCAAATTTCCCCTACAATGCGTCCTCCTCCAATTTCTGGAATCTGGGACCAATGATCCTTAGGAATAAAACCTGCGTTTACTCTTATATTAATGACAAGTGGCTCTCCCGTATTTGTAAATTCTTTCTTCAATTCCTCCGAAATTGGGGCAAAGCGCCTGTTGAACCCTACCATCAATGACTGATTGGCTTTCTTTTTGGCCTGAACAACTTCCTTCAGTTGTTCCATATTCATAGCCAAAGGTTTTTCAACAAAAACATTTTTACCCGCTTTAAGGCTGTCTATTACATAGGGAGCATGAGACACATGGGGGGTCGCTATAAAAACGGTATTAATTTCCTTTTTATTGAATATATCCTTCGCGTCTGAAGAGCAGAAATTGAATTTAAATTTATCTGAAACGCTTTTAGCGGTTATTCCTTTAGAGGTAACTACTCCATCTAAAGAACCACCCCATGATTTGACATTTGGTATCAGGTAACTTTGAGCAAAACTCCCAGCTCCTATGAATCCAGCATTTATATCCTTTAAAGGTTCATTATTAACCTTTGTTATAGATTGAAACTTGGATGCTGATTCCTGATATTTAAGGAGTATGCCGATATGTGGCTCCTGAACTTTTCCCATTACGATATCGTAAGCTTTTTCAGCTTCGTCGATATCAAACAAGTGAGTTATTAGAGGTTTGATGTTAATCGCTTTCGCAGCAATAAGATCCAAGAAAGCTTCCATATTTCTTTGCTCCGTCCAGCGAACATAGGCAAATGGATAATCCTTCCCTAATTCCTCATAATCCACATCATACCTACCTGGGCCGTAAGAACATGATATTTTCAATTCCAACTCATTTTTGTAGAAATAAGGCTCCCGGGGAATATCCATCTTCACAGCACCTACTACGATAATTGATCCTTTCTTACGGGCAATTTCAGTGGAAAGTACGATAGGGTCATTTGTAGGTGTTGCTGCAGTTATGATAATCGAATCAAAACCTCTTCCATTTGTAAAGTTCTGACAAGCAGCAATCAAATTTGAATCGTTTCTATGCATGGATTGCCCAGCACCAGATTCTTTTGCCAAGGCGATAAGCTTCTCAGACATGTCTATACCAAAGACAGCACAACCATTGGCTTTTAAAAGTTGAACAGTAATTTGGCCAAGAAGTCCCAAGCCTATAACGCAAACTTTTTCTCCCAATTTCGGATCTGCTTGTCTTACCCCTTGCAGAGCAATTGCACCCAAAGTGGTGAAGGCAGCTTCATCAGAGCTTACATTATCTGGAATTTTTGTGACTAGATTTTGAGGTACAGAAATCACCTCTGAATGGGAGGCATAATCAGCACCTGCACAGGCAACCCTATCACCAGGTTTAAAAGTACCATTGCTATCCATGGACGCAATAACCTTTCCAGAAGTGCTATACCCTAATGCCTTTAATGAATCTAGCTTGGTTTTCACCTTCTCCATTGTGGCTTTAAAACCCTCTTTTCTAATATTTTGAATCACCTGAGCAACCAAGTCAGGTCTTTGTTTGGCTTTCCCTATCAGACTTGCCTGAGCTACCTTTACCGTACTTCTTTCAGTACCGGCACTGATCAGTGAATATTCGTTTTCAACCAATACCATACCCTCAGAAATTGCTGGTACAGGAACCTCGTCCACATAAAGCTCTCCAGTCTTAAAATTTTGAATTACTTGTTTCATCGCTTTAAAGAATATATTAAATAATGTTTAGATACCTGTGATTTTTTCTATTTTCTCTACAAAATTATACCAGGTGTTTTGCTTCATAAAAGTATTTCTATCCGCTTCTATTTGCGCATCAGCTGGGTCAAATTCGGATATTATCTTGGGTATTTCATTAAAATCTTTGTAGGTGTGCATAAAAGCCAGGTTCTCCATGTCTTTGAAAGCGCCGTGATCTGGCCCTAACACTACGGCACCCATTCGGATGCTATCCACTAAAGATCCCGAGCTAATTACGGTTTGGGACTTGTAAGTAAATAATGTAAATCGAGATTGATCAGAATAAACAGCGATCTCCTCTAGACTTAGCAATTCATCCTTATAATCAGCACTTTCAGGCAATATAGAAAGAATTTTACTTTTATATTCCTGATCCGTACATCTTCCTATTATTAGTACTTTTGCCTCTCTAAGCTCTGGTGTACTTTGTAAGTAGGACAAAAAACTATCTATGCCCTTATATGGGAAAATACTTCCCCAAATAAGGAAATCATACTTTTTCTCTCCTATACTGTAATCCCTCAACTTCTCTGTAAATGGATGTGGAATTACATGAATTTTCGCTAAAAAGTTCGGATAAGTCAATGCCACAAAATCCTTACCCGCATTAGAATGGGTAATGATATAATCTGAATGTCTCATCAGTTTATTGAACATGTCCCTAGTGACTTCATTTTCACCCTTGTGGTGAGAACCTTTATTATGCAAAACCCATACAATCTTTTTTGAAAACAATTTCGCCATCCCCAAAAACACACTGAAAAGCGATTTCTGAAAGCCACCAAACTTTTTCTCTGGTATGGTTTCTGCCCAATTAAGAATAAATACTTCAGCCTTAAAGAAATGAGTGAAGAAACTAAGGATTCCACGATTAGGAGCCTTGGCATTAACTACCTGGTGTTTTTTAGACAGCGCTTCCTGGAAATTGAAAATATAAGGATTGGGAGATCCTATTACCTTATCTATTTTTGGATATAAAAAAATGGCTGCCATTTTAAGCTGTTTTTACGTTATTGTCCAGCGCTACTAATTCAGATAGCTCATCTTTAAATTGCTTTCTCACTTTGCTGGCATCATGTCTTTCCTCCGCCAATTTTATTGCTGCTTCAGCTATTTTCTTCCGCAAATCTTTATTGTTGATCAGTTCCATTAAGCCATTTCGTAATTCCTTAACTTCATTTTTTGTCACAACCTGTGCCCAATTATAATCCTGAGCATAAGTAACCAAAGCTGTGTCCTCAGGTGCAAAAACCAAAATTGGGGTACCACAAATCATGTATTCTGATGCTTTGGTAGGCATAGAGTATTTTATGAAGGCATTGGCAGATGGCGTGAAATCATAAGGCAAAAATAGCAGGTCCGCCTCTGCAAAACGACTTGGCAAATCTTCATAAGGGACAAACCCTCTATGAACAATGCAATTGTATTTTCCAATCCAGTCAGGCTTCCTGCCTACCTGAAGTACCAATTCTATAGGAGTAGTTAATTCTTTGTTCAAATCCTCCAAACATTTGGCCATTGTTTCTAGAGAGCTCTCTATGCCAAGGCCCATTCGCCCTGCATACAGGATTTGAACTTTATCTCCTAACTCATAGGTTCGGCGTTGACTTTTGCTCCAAAATGAGAGTTCAATGGGATTATGATAGGTGGAAAAAGTAAAGCCATACCGCTCTTTATAAGCCACTGCCATGGGCTCACTTATACTAAAATGTCGGGCGCAATGAGCCAACATTTCTCTAAATTCTTTATCTACCACATTGTGCCAGTATCCACCTATAAGACCCGAACCTGGCAATACCTCTAACCAATCATCCATCATGTGAAACACCATTGGTTTCTTCAAGTAACGCTGAACGAGAGTACAAAAAGTAACGGCTTCTCGTCTCTGGGCCTGAGCATAAATAACATCGGGATTGTACTCATCAAGCCAAGCTTTAAGCTCGGGGGAAAGTTGTATCGTCGAAGCCCAGTTCAAAACTCCCATCCAGTTTAATGTCGGATTGATGTAATTATTAAGCAGCGTAACGCGAAGAGGCGATTTCTCTATGGTTTGAATATTTTCCTTCTTCTTGTCAATTTTTATAGTGCCTGAGGGGTATTTCCTTTTCAATAAACTCAGTGGAAACTTCCATACATGCTCTTTATGCCCCAATTGATAGTATTTGTCACAAATATCCAGTTGCGTTTTTTCATTAAAAAGATGACCTAAGCAAACTACTGCAAGGTGATCCTTTTTCCAACCTTTGAATAAATTTGACAATGTTATCCCACCGCCGGAAACATTATTAAATGGTTGGTTAAGAATTAATACTTTTGGAAAAGGCATAAATTGATCAACTGATTAAAAATAATAAATGTGTTCTAGATTTTTTAAAGCTCACCGCTTTGTAATTTTTTCATGAACTGATTAAATTCGGTCTTATTCCCCGTATAATAGTCTGAATAATGATCCATGAAAACTTTAAAAACTTCCTTTGGCGAATTTTGTAAATCATAATTTGATTTATAATGCAGAAGTTTTTCCTGTAATCCTTCTTGCCCCTCATATACAACGAAACAATCAGCAAGCTCTCCAGGACCGTGCACCTGAACGTCATCATTTAACCTCCAAGCCATCGCCCAAGACGTATCAGGAGTAAAAACATATACACCACAACTCAGGCACTCAGCAATAGGCAGACCAAAAGACTCAGGAAATTGCAAAAAATAAAACGTCGCTTTTTTATACACTTCCCTGATTTCATCGATGGTATAATTACCCGACAATTCAAGGTAAGGTATTCCTACGGCTTTTAAGGCCTTTATCTGTTCATTTCTAGCCTCTTCATACCCTTCTCTATAAAAATCTATAATGGCTAGCAATTCTTTTTTTGGAGTAGGAACCAAGCCGGTACTTTGCAAATTTATCCCAATTTGACTCCACGGTGCCTTAGGCTTACTTCTTATCTCTGTCACTTCCGAAACAGACAAATGCCAATCAAATATATCTTCCAAGTGGTGACCACCCTCTCCTAGATAGGAAATCATAGTCGGCGCATTACCTAAGTAATAAACCCCATGATATATCATAGGTATTCCCTTAAGCTTTTTCTTTAGCTTTACAAAATCGTAAGTGTAACTGAGGTAACACTTAGGACTGGTTTCCACTATTACAACTGCATCGTACCCCTTAAGTTTTCGCAAAAAGAGCTGATCTTGAATATAATTTAACATTTGATAAGCCTTCCAGGAGAAAAAATTGTAATTTTTAGCCACCTGAGCATGTTTCAAAAGCCTTTTGAATACAAATATTTTATGAAAAACCTCAGACTGAATGCCTTCAAGCTGAGAAAAAGAACTTTGTAGGCAATCTGCCAATATTCTAGGACTTGAATAATTAGGTTTTGTAACTATCGCTATCTTTTTCATAATAAAAATTAAATATTTTCAATTAAACGCCTCAATATTAACCAAAAGGTTTAAAATAGGCCACCATTGTTTCCTCTGAAATACCTCGTATAAAAGGAGAATAACAAACACCTGCTCCTAACCATACCAAAAAATAATTCATGGTAAAAACTTGAACCGTTGAAGGATGGGTATTTATTAGCCAGAATAAAATCCAAAAAGCAAAACCTTTAGTCAAATTGTTTTTAGAGTGAAAAATCCCTAAAAATATGGCAGGAATTATAATTAACAATAATAGCACCAAGTTTACCATTCCCCCTTTTAAAATCATATTGAGGTAATCCGTTTCTACAGTACCCCTGTAATTTCCTTCTCCCATGGTAGGACAATAATATTGTCCTTGCATACCCCTTCCTACTATCCAATCTAACCCTTCCATGTCTTTATAAAAATAAAGTTCTATCCCCCCTCTAGTATCCGTAACTCCCCGATCCTGAAGGTAATATAAAGCTTCCATTTCAACATTCAAAAAGACATAAATACCTCCTATGATGGCTATAAAGAGCATTCCTATAATTATTGATCCTGAAAGAATTTTGGATTTCGAATTAAGAAAATAAATAAGCCCTGCTATTAACAATCCAAGCACACACATTAACAGCAGGCCTCTTCTAGCTCTAATAACCCCAAGTAACAGCATAACCAATATTGAAATTACAGCTATTAGGTTTTTGGTCTTGGAATGGTACATGAACGTAAAAAGGATAAACAAAACACTTATCCCCAAGGATTTGGTAAAGTATTCAACCACACTGCGATTTCGATTGTCAGGGATCACTTCGGTCAGAATATCTCTGAACATCAAACTGAATAATAAAAAAATAACCCCTAAAATAATAATCGCAGAAAAGGTTTTTTTGTAAAGTAAAAAGCTCTTCCTGAATAAGACCAAAAATGGCACGAAATAAAACATCCCGCCAAACCATGGGTTTAAAAAGATTAGTTTTAAATCATCCTTATTGAATGAAAAGCCCCTAAATAATATTACCATCGCCCACAAGGCAAATAGAAAGAAGAATATTTTAAAGTATTCCGATTCAAAAGCAGGCTTGAGCAGATAGGCTGCTGAAGCAAATATGGCTGCCAGTCCCAATAATTGCAGGGGCTGAAATATCATGAATGGCATTTCTTTCGTAGAAAGAATCGTCGAACTAGCTATGTAGGCAATAAAGCCTAACCAAAAAACATTAATAGCTATCAGTTCATACCTGTCATAATGTAAAAACCGCTTTAATGAAGCATTATTTTTCTCTACTTTTTCCACAGATCAATCCTTGGTGGCTTCTTTCATTAAGGCCAGGTGCTGGTTTACAATTTCACTTTTTTGAAATTCAGGTAGCAAGTATCCTTCCAATTTATTTGATAGACAATACTTCAAACCTATAGAAAGATCTTTTTCATCTTTGTATTTCGCTAAATATCCATTTTTCAAGTGATCAATCATATCAGGAATACCTCCAACGTCGAAGCCAACAACTGGAGTACCACATGCAAGACTTTCAAGAATGGTGGTGGGAAGATTGTCTGCAAGGGATGGGGCGACAAATACATCCGATGCATTGTATACCAAGTTTGTGGTATAATCATCCCTAATAAAACCCATAAATTCACAAGGGAATGGAATAGATTCCTGTATCTCTTTGTTTGGACCACTACCGAAAATCAGCAAACAAATGTTAAGATCCGGATGATTTTCTTTTAAATCTTTAAGTGCAGCCATAAGGTATTTCCAACCTTTATAAGGACTAGTGATTTTATTGGCACCAAAGGAAATAACATGCTGATACTTATCAATATTTAGAATTTTCTTGGCCACCTGTTTATCGAATGGCTTAAACAAATTGGTATCCAAAGGATTAGGAATTCTAAATACGGGTTTGTCTTTTAACAAAGCACCTTCATTGGCAAGATTAAACAACCACTTACTCGGTGCTACGAAAAACAAATTGTCGTATTTATGATAAAATTTAAACTTTTCCTCAAACTGTTTATAAGAGAGGTCTTTTTCCTTATCGTCTGGGAACATGGGACAATTTCCACAGTGACTCAAAAATTTTTGACATTCAAAGCTATGAAAACAACCTCCGGTGATGGTCCACATATCATGCATGACCAAAATCATTGGTTTATTTAGTTTAGCGATTTTTTCTAATCCTTCAATACTTAAAAATCCACCTAAAATCCAGTGAACGTAGATGTAGTCAGCATTTTGAATCCATTCATGAGTGGTCACATCACTTCCAAAAAGAGATAGTGCAAAACCACCCGAATTTTTAGCCATTTTTCTGGTATAAAAATCCTGAATTCTCTGGTTTAGTTTTCGAATAAAGATGCCTTTTTTACCAATACGCTGGATTTTTGGATCTCCCGTAACATTGGAAGTCAAGGATAGTACAAAAGAATCAAGCCCACGTTCCAAAAATGCTTCATGGTACCGCAATACATAATTCCCAGAAGGACTCGAGCCGTATTGTAAATGAACTACCCGTTTCTTTTTTTCAATGTTATGCAATTGATCTGAATTTTCAATAACCTTATTGCTGTCTACCTGATCCATATCCCTTTCTTTTTCCTATAAATGATGAAGTAATATTGGAGTGGGGCAATAATTATTCCATTAAAACTGGCAATAAGGGAGGAAATAAATAGTGCATGCACCCCCATACCATAATAATCTATAAGTAAATAAGCGGAGGCAACAAAAATCACCGGACTTATTAAACTTGCCCAAAATTGAATTTTTAAGGCACTAATTCCATTAAGGAAATTCACAAAAATACTAGCAAACATAAAAGAAGAGAAAAACACTAAACCCCATATTGACAAGGTAAAGTCAATATCCACTTTTCCTTTCAACCAATATGTATAAACAGTATCAGATATAAATAACATGACAACTCCTGCTAACACAAATAAAACACCTATCTGCAAGTATTTAATTGTTGCCTTTTTTATCCAACTGATATCATTTTTAAAAAAGGCATCTGTAGAAGCTGACCAAAATGGTGTCAAAAATATCCCAAACCCCATACCCAAAACGTTAAAATACTTATAAACTACATTGTAAGTAGTTACCTGATAAGGGCCAAAACTTTGGGCAATAATAATGTTTGAGGTTTGGTATTGGACCAAACTCGCTATTTGAATAACAAAAAATACCAACCCCAAACTAAAAAGGTTTTTGGATTGGGAAAAGTTAACATGAGAAATAGAAGGTTTTAAATTTTTATAATTCGTCTTGAAAAAATAAATATTAGCGAAAATTAAAACGGCTACAGGTGCAACACATAGTGCCATTCCTAAATTAATCAGTGAGCCTTCTGTTGTTTTCACTAAAACTACTATGACCAATAAAGAAATAATCTGGCCGAAAAAATTAATTAATGACGCCTTGGCTGGCTGTTGGTCAGCAGTAACCAATGTATTAATTATTTTCAATACGAATTGAAGACAAAAATAGGTAAATATGATGATTGCAAGTATGGACAATTCCATTCTCATCTCTGAGGATGCATTTAAAATATTTACCCAATCTAAAAATGGGTTAACTATCAAGAAGACGAGCCACACCGCCGAAAAGACAATTGTCAACACAGCGTAAGTAGTACTTATGTACATTCTTGCAGCTTCATTGTCTCCCCTGGTCCTAGCTTCAGCAAATTTGTTTCTCAAACCATGCGTCATCCCAACATTAAAAAAGCTAAACCAGCCTACAATAGAGCTCAAGGCCAACCAGATACCATAGCGAGTTGGGTTTATATAATCGATGGTCAAAGGTACCATAACCAAACTAACCGCAATACTCCCCCCCTTGATAAAAATTGAGCCAACAATATTTTTTTTCGCAAGAACGGTCCTTGCGTTACCTTTGATAAGGTGCTTCTTCAAATACTGATAAATGGATGAAAACAGTTTATTCATTTGTTATGGAAAAATATAAATAACAGGCTAAAAATAATTAAGCATTGCTTTTTGACGACTTTTTATCTTGGCCATAGTAACCATAAGAATAGCCGTAATACCCATTTGTTTGTTTTGCATCATTCATTACCAATGAGGTATTTCTAAGCTTATTTTTGATATCAATATCCTCCATAAACATTAGGTTTTCCTTTTTGGTATAATTGTATCGAATCAAAAACAATGTTCGATCACAGTACGGTGCCAGATTAAAAGCATCTGTGACTGTACCTACAGGGGCGGTATCTATGATAATGTAATCAAACTGCTCTTTTAACTCATCTATAAGCACCTTAACCTTGTCTCCTAGGGTCAGCTCTGCTGGATCCTCGGGGATATTACCACAACCTATTAAATACAGCCCGTCTACCTTTTTGAAGTCGAGGATAATGTCTTCGATTTTCACATCATCATTGGACAAGAAATCGGCTATCCCTAGATTGGTTTTCATTTTTACACTCTTAAGAAGGGCAGGCTTGCGAAGGTCAAACTCCAAAACCACTACTTTCTTTTTGGCTATACTTAAGCTAGCTCCAAGGTTAAGGCTAAAGAAGGTCTTACCTTCCCCGCTAATACTTGATGTAACCATAAGGACCCTATCATCCTTACCTTCCGAAACAAATTTTAAATTGGTTCTTAAAAGCCGAAATTGCTCCGCTATAGGTGTCCTTCTTTTTTCAGAAATAGCTAATAATTCACCTCCATTTGGATAGTTACTTATTTCTGACAAAATAGGTATTTCCGTGATGTCCTGAACTTGAGATTTATGTACAATTTTACTATTTAGCGTATTTTTAATGTATATAAATCCAAACGGACAGATAAACCCTACTATCAAGGCCATCCCCATAATTACCATTTTATTGGGTTTTACTGGGGAACCGCTAGAGGCTGCTTTATCTATAACTCTGGCATTTGATACAGTTGTAGTGGCTAGAGATAGGTTGGATTCCTCCTTTTTGGATTGCAAATAGTTATATTGTTCTTGCTTTCTGTTTTGTTCTCTTGTTAACTCTAAAAGTCCTCTCTCAATTTCCGGAACATTAGATATTCTAGCATTAATTTGTGCCAGATCACTTTTTAAATTTTGACTTTCAATCCTCAGCCCATTTTTAATATTGGCAATATTGGTTCCAATATTGTTTTTTAAAGACTCAAGCTGTCCAATGATCGTTGCCACAACTGGGTTATTGGGCTGAACAGTCCTTAATAGACGCTGTCTTTCGTTTTGAAGTCGGTTAAATTCAACTACCAAACCTGTTAGTGTCTCATCGATAATGGAGAGGTTAGAAGCCACTTCAATACCGGTACTTTCCGGATCTTGCAGATAATCTTCTAGATAATTCAAAACTTCTGTCTGCGTCTTAATTTCCGAAAGCTGCGTTTCAATGTCCTTACTCGCTTGAACCATGAGGGAATTTTCTGTTCCCATATCTGAAATATTATTCAATCTCCTATATTCCTCAACACGTCTTTCAGTATTATTCAAATCCTTCATTAGGGTATCTAACTGGGAATTAATAAAATCAATCGTATTGCTGGCAGTTACGTTTTTTTCTTTTACGGCTTGAAGATTGTATTCTTCTATTAACTTATTAAGAATCTCTTCCCCTTTTTTCGGCACTGCATCTACCAATGAAATATTGAATACAGAGGCAAACCTCTGTGAAAGATTCACTTGGATCCTTCCTCTATACATTCCCGCTACCTGATCTTTATTCTTAAAATAAATGTGTAGTAGTTCCGGCATTTCGCCTAGGTATGATTCTGCTTTATCGATTTTGATCTCTCCATACCAGTTGTCAATAAGTTCACCGTACTTGTAGACCTTTTCACTATCATTTTTCTGAAGCAAAATAAAGTGATCGTCAAATAACTTTACAGTAACTCTAACCTCTTCAGGATATTGGCCAACATCTGGCTTTTTTAATAAAGTTTTTACAGATACAGGTACATCTTCTCCATACAATTCCCTCATTCGGGAATACTTATCCTCGGTGTAGAAAAAATAATCCAATGGCAACTCCTCCACGGCATCTCTCATCAAACTGTAGGAGCCAAGGATCTCCATTTCATTTTCTACTAGTTTATTCGATTCGTAAGCCTCTAACTCACTATAAACGGTATTTTGCGCAAAATCAGAGCCTCCATCTACCTTGATAAGGATTGAGCTGGACACGCTGTACAATGGGGTGGAAAAGAACAAGTAAGCTAAAGCCAAACCCACAAACAAAATAATGGATAGCACAAACAACCACCAAAATTTCACATAGCTTAAAATTATTAATTTAAAATCCATAGGTCTTGCGTCTTGGTCTATAAATCCATCCAGTAATAGGTCAGATAAAATATCAGATTTTTTCATAAGGTTCATTATTTGAACCAATGGTTTATAACCAGGTTAACTAATTTAATTATTCTATTAAAAAAAGCTCATCCAAGCTTTGTTCAAATCATATTACTCGTTAAAAATATAACGCAAATTGAACATCAATGAAACGCCGAATGAAACTAAAATACTCAAAACTGTCAGCGATCGCTGGTTAGTACTGGCCTGAACAGACTTAATTTTGTCAGGCTCTACATACAAAACATCGTTTTGTTGCAACATAAAATAGGGTGAATTTAAAATTGCCTTGTCATTTAAGTTTAATCTTATCGCTTTCCTTGTACCATTTTGGTCACGAATCAGCAACACATTCTCTCTTTTGCCATATTGCGTCATGTCTCCTGCAAGACCTAAGGCTTCCAGGATACTGATTCTATCAGTTGAGAGCGTAAAAGTATTTGGGTTGGCAACTTCCCCAATCACGGTGATTTTAAAATTCAAATATTGAATATTGATAATTGGATCCTTTACATACTCTTCAAGTATTTCTGTCATTTTATTACCGGCCTCTTCTCTTGTGAAGCCTGCAATATCAATTTTACCAACAACAGGGAAATTGATTTGTCCATTTTTATCCACCAGATACCCTTCATTTGTAGGCAATTCTTGGTTCATCATTCTATTCTGAGAATCATTAGATATTACCCCTGAATTAAAAAGTAAATTTGATTCTGGACTTTGTGTACTAACAACGATTTTTATTAAATCACCTGATTGGATAATTGGTTCTTCTACTTGACTAATATCAGTAGTGTAACTGCTACCTGACTCTATATCACTAAAATACACAAGGTTTCTTTTCGCACATCCAAACAACCCTGAGAAGAGTAGAATAAAAGCCAAACTAGAGAATAAATTATTGTTTTTCATTTTAAATAAAACTGTTTAATAGATTTAACCTGCTGAATGATTTTTTTGGGGAAAAAGTAAAAAGTTATAATAGTTCGATATTTCCTTAAACACCGCGCAAGTTACTTAATTATCAGAACAATAAGAACTGAGATGAATAAATTTAATTGAATAAAATCTGGTTGCAATGTACCAAACACCTACTTGAAGCTTTAAAAAAACATCAAATATCTACCCTTTTAAGTTCATCAATTGTTATGTTTTTCGAGATACAATCAATTTATAATCAGATAAAACCCAAATAAATGCATTTTATCTGCTTGAGGTGAAAGCCTCACCTTTTATGATTGAATATTAAATATCCCTTAAAAAAACTTACAATTTAAATCTGTTATTGTACTTAAAACTGCTAACTCAATTGATAAAAACAGTTTAGGACTGAAGCTGTCATTTCCTTATGCTGCCATTAAAAAGAACTTAATATGCTTTATCGCTCTTGGTCATCAATGAAACTGCTGTATCAATAATAATTTTAATATCAAATATAAGACACCATTTTCCTACATAAAAGTAATCCAATCTGAACCTAGAATGTAATTCATGAAAACTAGAAATCTCACCTCTAAAACCTTTGCTTTGAGCAAGTCCAGTGATACCAGGTTTTACCTGATGACGAGCCATGAAATTATCGATTTCTTTTGCAAATTCTAAATTCATGGGTACTGCCTGAGGTCTTGGACCTACAATTGACATATCCCCCAATATTACATTGAAAATCTGAGGCAATTCATCAAGACTAGACTTTCTTAAGATTTTACCAACTCGAGTAATCCTTGAATCATTAACGGTAGCCTGCTTGATATCCGCATCCTTATTTTTGACCATTGTTCTGAATTTATAACAATAGAACAACTGATTGTTTTTGCCGTGTCTCAATTGCTTAAAAAACACACTGCCATTTGAATCCAATTTAATCAAAATAGCAATGATTGGAAATAACCATGACAATACAAAAACCAGTGTAAAAAAAGAAAAGGCTAAATCAAAAATCCTTTTTAATAAATTTTTACTGTAATTATCGTTTTGACCATACAGAATGTTGATTTCTCTTGCCTGCTGATCATTAACAAAATTTTCCTCTTCTAGGGTTCGACCAAATTTTTGGTCTACTAAAACATTTTCCATCTCTAACAATCTTTACGAATCCTCTCCAAAAACTTATTACCTATCTAAAAAACATTTATGTATATCTGAAATACATTTTTACAAATATATAAAGCATTTTTCACAATGCAAGGATTTGAGAGAAAAAAATTAATTAAAAGTCTTTTTTTTGTATTTAAAATTCATTTTTGTGACTCTAAAAGTATTTTGACAGGCCCATAACTTTAATTTGATTTAAAAAAACGCGTGAATTTGTGAATTGGGGTATTGAAGAAAAATAAGTCATAAACTTATTTGACACCTTTGTAAAATTGTATCAGTATAAAATCAATATTTAGCTAGCTACAAATTAGTAGCCAGCTCCATCCTTACTAAAAATAGCACCTGCTGTCAAGAAAAGTATTTTGAAATCTAAGGCTAAAGACCAATTTTTGACATAAAAGTGATCTAACTTAATCCGACCATAGATATCATGAAAGCTCAATATCTCTCCCCTAAAACCTCTAATTTGGGCTAGCCCTGAAATACCTGGCTTTACTGAATGCCTAAACATATAATTATTAATGTTTGTAGAAAACATGTAATTCATCGGTACAGCGTGAGGCCTTGGCCCTATTACTGACATGTTGCCTAACAACACATTGAAAAACTGAGGAATTTCATCCAAACTAGATTTTCTTAAAAATTTACCAACCCTTGTAACTCTCTTGTCATTTCTTGAAGCTTGTTTGGTGTCTGATTCAAGATTTTTAATCATTGTCCTGAATTTGTAACACCTAAAAGTTTTATTCCCCCTACCATGTCTCAACTGCTTATAAATAATAGGGCCTTTAGAGTCAAGTCTAATTAGAATCGCAATTAATGGAAACAGCCAAGGCATTACAAGAACAATAAACAGTAAAGAAATGATCATATCAAATCCCCTCTTAACCATTAAATTAAAATTATCACTTAGAAAGATTTTACCCTCAGGAGTAATATAACCGCTGAGTCTATTTGATAAAAATTCAGGCTCATCGCTTTTTTGTAAAAATCTCTCCATTATAATGAACTGTGAATCACCTATATAAAAACTATAACTCGTTTTACTGTATTTAAAATACAATAAAGCAAATATATTCAGCAAAAACGAAATTAACAAATATTTTGACAGATTTATAATCAGACAGTTAGGCTATTAAACAACAAAAAAGGTCCGCCAAGGAATTTAATCCGGCGAACCTTATTTTTTTGAAAAGGTATTGCTATTGCACTTTATTCCCTATCTTTTGCCTTCTTATAATCTTTTACTGTTTGAATAAATAGCCTCACTTTATCTGGAGAAATATCTGGATATACGCCATGACCCAAATTGGCTATATGCCTATTCCCCTCGAATTGATCAAGCATCTTGTTGGTTTGTGCAACCAAGACCTCATCCGCAGCATATAAAGCAGCCGGGTCAAGATTACCTTGCAAAGTCTTCTCTCCATTCAACTGTTTGCTAACAGTAGCAATGTCCATATTCCAATCAAGTCCAACTACCTCACATGGGAGGTCTTTTATATCTTCCATTGCAAAATAAGCACCTTTAGCAAACACAGTCACCGGAGCTTCTGTAATGGCCTCACAAATACGTCTAATATATTTCATGGAAAACTCACGGTATTGATATGGAGGCAAAACACCAGCCCAACTATCAAATACCTGAATCACGTTCGCTCCTGCTTGCACTTGAGCTTTCAAGTATTTGATTGTGGTTTGAGTAATCATTTCTAATAATTGATGTGCCAGGACTGGATTTTGATACAGCATTGCCCTTGCTTTGGAGAAGGTCTTGCTTCCTGATCCTTCTACCATATAAGCGAAAATAGTCCAAGGAGCACCTGCAAACCCTATTAAAGGAACTCTGCCATTTAACCCTTTTTTAGTCAGTCTGATGGCTTCCAATACGTAGTTTAAAGATTCAGCTGGATCTGCTATTTGCAAACGTTTTAAATCCTTTGCAGATCCAATGGTATCAGGAAACCATGGCCCCTTCTTCTCGATCATTTCATATGGCAATCCCATGGCTTCGGGAACAACCAGAATATCTGAGAAAATAATTGCTGCATCTACTCCTAAAAGATCCACGGGTTGGATGGTAACCTCAGCCGCCAATTCAGGCGTTTGTGCCAACTCAATAAAACCACTTACACTTTCTCTAACAGCTCTGTATTCTGGTAATATACGTCCTGCCTGACGCATTAGCCATACTGGAGTTCTTTCTACTTTCTCTCCCTTGATGACCCGTAAAAGTAAATCATTCTTTATTTGCATACCGCAAATATAATCCAACTTACCACAAAAAAGAAAAACCTGACTTAAACAATGAAGGCCATTCCTGAAAACGCAGAAATGGCCTTAACTTCTATAAAACTATTAATGTTAGAATTCCTTAATCCAGTTTTAAAACATCCGCTTCACTCACCCCTAAAGCGCTTGTAACTGCCTCATAATCGTTCAGGTCTATTTTAGCATTGCTTTGTAAGAAATCACCAGGCAAATAAACGATTCTTAGATAGTGATTTAATGTCCAATCTTCCGGAATCTCAGTCAAATTGGTATTTGCAGTCATAAATACACTGAAAAAATCTGCGGTATATTGGTAGTTATAACTTAAAGTAATTCCATCAGCTAAAAAAACAGTATTTGGAAGTGGTCTCCAAAGTGGTTTATCCTCGATAACGTTCCATAGCATGAATACAAGCAGGTTGTCAGCATCTCCAATTTCAAAGTCAAACCCTGCAGAAAAATTATTCTCTTCAGTGAAGTCAACCTCAGCCTCAACAACTAAATTTAATAATGAAAGTCCAGGTTCTCCGTCCTCTCCATCAACTCCTGCAACACCAGGAGGTCCTTCTGGTCCTGCAGGACCTTCACATGCAGGTAAAACCATTATGGCTACCATAGCAAATAGGTATACAATTTTTCTCATAAAATTTTATTTTTCTTATAAATTACACCATGCATTTTATGAAAGATAATGTGTAAAATCCCTAATTACAACAAAACATAAAAAAAACAGCCTACTTAAAAGTAAACTGTTTGAATAAGTTAACAATGAATTTCAACTGATTTTAATTCAATCGCTTTCGTTGGATATCCTTTTCTTCTACACCCAACATCTCCAAAACTGCATTATGATCTGAATAATCCATTCTCAGGTCTATTCGATCAGCTGGTAAAATTAATATCCTAAAAACTTGACTGTCTGTATAACCTGACTCCAACGTATTTAGATTGAAATTACCATTCAGGAATATGGCATAATCATATAAAGTGAAATCAAAATCATAAGTAAATATTCCATTGTCATGAAATACTACCTGAGGCATTAATCTCCACACATCATAATTATCTTGGTTAACCTCTGCCAACCTGTAAATCAGCACTTTGTTAGATTCCAGTATGTCAAACCCATATTCTCCACTAATTCCAAAATTTCCAGATTGATTAAAATCTCCCTCTATTTCAAAAACTTCCCCAACGATGTATGTCCCATCGGCACCAGTAGGTCCTACTGGTCCTACAGGACCTTCACAGCTCCACATAAAAGAGGCTGCTGTAAGAACCAATACTAACTTCATGCTTAATAAACGACTGTATCTGTTCATAATTATTAATTTAAATGCTATTTTTTTTTATGAAACCAAAACCATACCAAATCTTTTATTCTATGGAAAAATCAACAGGTGCCCAAACCTCCACATGATTACTCGATATTATTTTATCAATAAAAATTCCAGTAACAGATAATCCATTTTCTTGAGCAAACGCTTCAATAGCCTTCTTCGTTTTTTCCGGCCCAGGCATAACAAAACGACTCATTTTTAATGAAGCAACAATCACTTTTTGACATTTCACCGATAGCTGCGTCCATGGGATTGATCCTTTTTGATCCACCACGCCTGACTCATACCCAATAAAAACATGTAGGGAATCTCTTTTTCCCTCAGGTTCTATATAGTAAATGGTATGCAAAGGCTTGTTTTTTCTCGCTGCCTCTACTTCTCGAAAATATTCGCCTATAGTTTCGTCTTGAGGAATACCTAAATAATCCAAGCCTACTAAATTCAAATCGGAACAATTATTCAGCTTTAACTCAATGGGGTTAAAACCTCCCAAATAAAAATAAACTGAAATAAGTGCAAGCACTGAGGCACCTAAAAATGGTAAAATAATTTTTCTTTTCATTATTAATTCCCAAATAAATACCTGGCACCTATGGCACCCTGAGCTTTTAGATGAAGTCTATCTACAATTTCAGTCATAAAACCCACTTCTAAAAAAATACTTATTGGCAGATCCTTAAAATAATAGGCCGTTCCCAGGAAAACTTCAGGACCGAAATCCATATTGGTGCGACTTTCTATCACTTCAGGTGTATTGGGTGATGCATTTGGTGTGGTATAAAAGTAATCTATATTAACCGATCGAAACTGTAATCCCAAACCGGCGTACACAGTGAGATCCCCTTCCGAAATATTAAAATCATCGCTAAAAGACTCCTCATATATCCCACGGGCATGAAGGGAAAATGCACCAGATACCTGATGCCCAAAATAACGGGCGGAACTTACAGGCCTATTGTTTTCAAAAGTCCTTCTATAATATTGACTACTGTTCTGACTTCCTCTTCCCAAGATAGCTTCAAACGAAAACTTGTCTTTTACAGGTGTTTTATAGGTAATACCATAAGGATCCCCCATTCTAATTCCCAATTGATGTTGTTGCGCATAGGAAGCAAATGAAAACAATATTAAAAGTAATGATAATGCGTATTTCATGTCCATTAACTAATTTTGAATTACTGTAAACCTAAACAAGCGGTAGCCAAACTATTCATATGGACAGTTTAACGAGAAAAGCCAGGAAGGACTACAAATGCTATTGCGAAATCTTATTTTTAACGATGTCATACAAACGCTGATACAATGAATTAAGTTACATTTTAGCCTGTTTTAAACAAAAGGATTTGAAACAATTGACCAAATCATATGAGCCTCAGACCTATTGCAAATTGAGTTAAACAACAAGGCAAAGTTCAGCTTGTGAAAAATTACGTTTTCAAATCTTGGCTTTTCAAACCTTCTAATCACATCTCATCATATAAGCGTTTTTTACGAAAGAAAGGTGAGAAGAAATCTTATGGTTTCAGGATCAATCTACGACAGCAGATTTTAATTGCATTTGATGTAACTGGGAATAGTAACCTTCTTTCTTTAACAAAACATCGTGCGTGCCTTGCTCAACTATCTCCCCTTTATTCAATACAATAATTTTATCCGCCTTCTGGATTGTAGACAATCTGTGGGCAATGATAATCGAAGTTCTACCTTGCATCATTTTCTCGATAGCTCCCTGAATCAGTTCTTCTGTCTCAGTATCCACAGATGAAGTGGCTTCGTCCAAGATAATAATCTCTGGATTATACACCATTGCCCTTACAAAAGAGATCAATTGGCGTTGGCCTACAGATAAAGTCCCTCCTCTTTCCTTCACATCATACTCCAATCCACCAGGGAGTCGCTCAATAAATCTTCTCGCTCCTACTAGTTCTGCCGCATATAGCACTTGTTCCTTTGTGATGTCGGGATTACCCAGCGTTATATTATGAAAAATAGTATCTGAAAACAAAAACACATCCTGTAGAACTACACCAACATGTTTGCGCAAGGTTGCTAAATCATAATCTTTTACAGGACTTCCATCAATGGTTATAGATCCTTTATTAATGTCATAAAACCTACTGATGAGGTTTATGACAGATGATTTGCCCGCCCCTGTAGCACCAACAAGCGCTACAGTTGTTCCATGTTTGACCTCAAAGCAAATGTCCTTTAACACCCACTCTTCCTCATTATAGGCAAACCAAACTTTATCAAATGCAATATCCCCTTTTACGCGCTCAGGCCAAATATTTCCTTCATCGGGAATTTGATCATTGTTTTCAAGAATACTGAAAATCCTAGATGAACTTACCACTCCCATCTGAAGGGTATTAAATCTATCAGCAATCATTCTTATAGGTCTAAAAAACAACTGCAAGTACATTATAAATGATATAAGTACCCCAACTTTGATTTCCATATCAAAAACACCAGTGGCTCCATACCAAACCACCATACCGATACCCATTGCCTGAATTATTTCAGATACCGGGTAGTAAATAGAATAGTACATAACAGACTTAAGATGCGCCTTCCTATGTTCCTTATTGATGGACTGAAATTTTTGGTATTCCCGCTGTTCCCTATTGAATACTTGAATAATATTCATTCCTGTAATGTGCTCCTGCAAGAAAGAATTGAGGTTGGAAACAGCGTTTCTTACATCATTAAAGGAAACTTTTACTTTTTCTTTAAAAATATACGTGGAAATAATAAGTAGCGGCAGCGTACATAAACTTACAAGAGTAAGTTTCCAATCTACCCAGAACATCACAGCTAAAATAGCAACCAATTGCAACAAATCGCCAATAATCTCAGCCAGTCCCTGACTAAAGACATCTGAAAGGGTTTCTACATCAGAAATATTTCTGGTCACCAACCTCCCTATAGGCGTATTATCGAAATATTTTAAGCGCATTTTCAGCAAATGCTTGTATAACTTCACCCTAATGTCCCGGATGATAACCTGACCTATCCATCCAGATAGATACGTGTGACCAAATTGAACTAATGCATGTAATACCAATAAACCTATTAGCAAGTACATCATCTTTAATAGACCAGGAGCGTCACCGAGCGTAACGTAATCATCAATGGCCATTTGGATCAACAAAGGCCGAGTGGGAGCCAATACTGCTAATAGAAGCGTAAGTGATACCAAAATATAGAACCTTTGTTTATAAGGCGTTACAAAACTGTAAAGCTTTTTTAAAACTTTGGTGTCAATTATATCACCACTTTTTACATTTTCTTTGTCAAGTCCCAATATGCTTAAAGTTTACTTATTTATTTGGTCTGTATAATTCACCTTACTCAGAAACAAACCTTGAGGAGGGGCAGAAATCCCTGCTAAGTTCCGATCTTTATTGACGATTATTTCTGTGACCCCAGCACTGTCAAGGTGCCCTCTGCCTACTTTGATCAGAGTTCCTACTATTGCCCTCACCATTCCTCTTAAGAACCGGTTGGCCTGTATATGAAAGACCAAACCGTTACTTGTTTGTTCCCAATAAGCATGATTAATTTCACAAATAAATGTTTTAACATTCGTTTTCCTCCTACTAAAGCACTCAAAATCCTGTTTGCCAAGGAGTAATAAAGCTGCCTTAGACATGGCTTCAAGGTCCAAATCATAATAACAATGCCAGGCTTTTCCTGTCATAAAAGGGTCTTTTCTAAAAGTAATGTGGTACTCATACCTACGAAAGGTGGCATTAAATCTAGCATGAGCTTTTTCATTCACCTGAAAAACATCGAAAATAGCAATATCTGGGGGCAATAAGCCATTTATTCTTTTGAGAAAATATTCACTTGTGAATTCTATGTCTAAATCAAAATGGGCAAATTGTTGCAAAGCATGCACACCGGCATCCGTACGCCCACTCCCCATTACGCCAATAGGTTGGCGAAATAGGGTAGACAAAGCGCTTTCCAATTCTTCCTGAACAGAATTAGCATTTGATTGTTTTTGCCAGCCATGATAGTTGCTGCCATCATAAGAAAGTTCTACGAAATAGCGGAGAGATTCATTCATTTCAACTGCAAAGATAAAAATATACCCTAATTTCAAGTTCGATTTTGAATATTCCTTGCGAAAATTCAAATAACCCATTTTCTTTGTCAAAAGATTAAAATATGATTCAAAGAGTTCAAAGTGTATTTCTGCTATTGGTAGCCATCGCAATGGTTACCTCCACCGTGGCACCTATATGGGTACAAGTAGACCCCATGCAAACCCAATCTATGGAAATGACAGCTTGGTATACCACCGTGAAAGATATCCCAGAGGAAAACATCATTTCTGAAACCGGAAATATTTATATCGGAATATTGGCACTATTGGCGGCCGCAATCGCTATTTTCAGCCTGTTACAATATAAAAATAGAAAAAAACAATTGCTCCTTAATATGATCAATGCCCTTTTGATGGGGCTAACATTGGGTGCGGCTGTCTATACAAGCTATAAAGCCAATGAAAACTTCAATCCCGCTGTAGGAGGGGCATTTTTAATAGGCTTTTACAGCATAGTATTTGGTTTGATATTGAATTTGGTAGCCAATAGGTTTATCAAAAAAGATGAGATGCTAATTCGCTCGGTAGATAGAATCCGATGAGCTAATATACCCGCTGTGGGAGGTAACAAGTAAAGTAAAACGCAATACCAGGGCCAATATGAAAATTGAAACTATTGCCGTACATGGTGGAAATGTAGTAACTGACCAATTAAAACCGGTTATCCAACCCATTACTTTGTCTACCACTTTTAAGCATCAGGAAGACAGCATGCTTTACACAAGACTGGAAAACCCCAACAGAAAATCTCTGGAAGCAGTGATGTCAACACTCGAGGGGGGGGCTGATGCTGCTGCATTTTCATCAGGAAATGCAGCAGGAAATGCTGTTTTTCAAGCACTGCCTGCCGGATCTCACATCATCGCACCTGATGACATGTATCATGGGATGAAAATGTTACTTCAAACCGTATATGCTGGAAAAATTGAGGTAGACTTCATTGACCTAACCCAGTCGGAAAAAGTCATACAAGCAATAAAATCTAACACTAAACTTCTATGGATAGAGACACCATCAAACCCACTGCTTAAGATTTCAGACATTAGATCTCTGGCCTCAATTGGCAAAGAAAATAATCTTATCATAGCATGTGACAGCACCTTTGCCACCCCTATTTTCCAACAAGCACTTGCATTAGGAGCACATTTAGTCATGCACAGCAGTACCAAATACATCAGTGGGCACAGTGACATTCTAGGAGGAATATTGGTATCTAAAGAGAAAAATGTTTTTTGGGAAAGCATTAAAAATGTCCAAAAATTAGCTGGGGCGGTCCCTTCTCCAATGGACTGCTACTTATTGACACGAAGCATTAAGACATTGCCTTATCGCATGAGGGCACACAGCGCTAACGCTAAGAAAATCGCTGTATTTTTGGACGGGAAGCAGGAAGTAGAAAAAGTTTTTTATCCGGGCCTACCAAGCCATAAAGGTTTTGAGACGGCCAGAAATCAGATGTCAGATTTCGGAGCCATGTTGTCTTTCCTAATCAAAGGAAATGCTGATGAAGCTGACAGTTTGATTGGAAAATTAAAGTATTTTAGTGATGCTACTAGTCTTGGAGGGGTAGAGAGCTTGATAGAAAGAAGGTCTAAAGTTCAAGCAAACGACTCAAGCATTCCGGATCAATTGATAAGAATGTCTGTAGGTATTGAAAACTGTGATGACCTGATAGCAGACCTTGATCAGGCATTCAAAGCTACTTTCTAGGAGGTAATATTATTCTTCCATTTTGGCCAGTGACTTATCAAATAGCCTTTGAGAAATAAGGGGATTTGAAGCATGAATTGAAGTTTTCTTCTCCTTTAATTGACTTAAATACTTCTCATATTTTGTCAGAAGCACTTCCATGTCTGCACCGGATTCTATTTCAATTTTTTCGGAGTAAACTTTACCCCGCATTTTGGCTTCAGAGGTAAACCTAGCCAACCCTTCAATAAAAAGGTCGCCCGTAACTTCGCCCATCACACAAATTTCAGAAGCTTTTATATCTCCTTTTACTTTACCTGAAATGCCTATAATTATTTTTTTGGGGGTTGTTACATCGCCACATACATCCCCTTCTATTCTGATATCACTTACCGCCTCTATATCTCCTTTAATCGTTAATCCAGGAGCAAATACCGAAGTAGAATTTGCCATCTGCATTTCTTCTTGAATTTTCGTTTCCTTAGTCCACATAAAATCAACTCAATTATTTTGACACTTTTCAATACCACCTTTTCAAATTATTCCTCAGATGATCAGGCAAATATAAGCAAAACCTAATTGATTTCTTTATCTATACCTGGGTAGTCAAAACCTTTTGGAATTTAACCCGCCCATCCATCTCTATCGAGACTCCGGTATTGGATGGCTTCTGCCAGGTGTTCCACTTTTATTTCATCTGATAAAGAAAGGTCTGCAATGGTTCTTGAAACCTTTAATATTCGGTCATAAGCCCTTGCGGAAAGACCTAGCCGGTCCATTGCTGTTTTGAGCAAGGTTTTGCCAGCTTGATTAATCTTCACCACTTCCTTTACCATATGCGAAGGCATCATCGCATTGCAATGAACCTCCGGACTATCAGCAAACCTTGCTTGCTGAAACTCCCTGGCACTCGTCACCCTTTGCCGGATGGATTTACTGGATTCGGATTTCCTGTCCGAGGTCATCTCATCAAAATTCACTGGAGTCACCTCCACATGAAGGTCAATTCTATCCAATAAGGGCCCACTTACTTTATTAAGGTACTTCTGAACTACCCCGGGGCCGCATACACACTCTTTATCTGGATGATTATAATAACCACAAGGACAAGGATTCATACTGGCAATCAACATGAAATTTGCAGGGAAATCTACTGTGACCCTTGCCCTCGATATTGTCACTTTTCTTTCTTCAAGTGGCTGTCGCATTACTTCAAGAACTGTTCGTTTAAACTCAGGGAGTTCATCCAAAAACAAAACACCATTGTGCGAAAGAGAAATTTCCCCTGGCTGTGGGTTCCCTCCACCTCCTACCAAGGCCACGTCGCTGATGGTATGATGTGGAGACCTAAAAGGACGTTGGGCGATCAATGATGAACTGGCACCAAGTTTCCCTGCTACAGAGTGAATTTTGGTAGTTTCTAATGCTTCCTGGAGACTCATCGGAGGCAATATTGAAGGCAATCTTTTGGCAAGCATGGTTTTACCTGCTCCTGGAGGACCTATCATGATCACATTGTGGCCGCCTGCGGCCGCTATCTCCATGGCTCTTTTAATATTCTCCTGGCCTTGTACATCTGCAAAGTCAAAAGCACTCTCTTCTATGGAGTCATAAAAAAGGGTTCTTGTATCCGTCACCATTGGCTCAATCACTTCTTTTCCTTCGAGGAAGTGAATGGCTTCTTGAAGTGTTTCCACGGGTATGACGTCAATATTATTTACAATGGATGCTTCCTTTGCATTTTCCTTAGGGAGGATAAAGCCTTTGAAGCCCTTCTTCCTAGCCTCAATGGCAATAGGAAGTACTCCTTTGATTCTCCTTAACTTACCATCTAAGGCAAGTTCACCCATGATCAGGTATTTCTCCAGTGCTGGAAAGACGACTTGCTCCGAGGCTTGCATGATACCTATGGCTATAGGAAGATCATAAGAAGAGCCCTCTTTTTTTATGTCGGCAGGAGCCAAATTTATCACAACTTTTTGCCGAGGCATCCGGTAGCCATAATACTTAAGGGAAGATTCTACCCTTTGTTGACTCTCTTTTACAGCACTATCAGGAAGACCAACCATAAAAAAACTTGTCCCCTGACCTACATTTACCTCAATGGTGATCAACTTGGCATCTACTCCTGAGACTGCACTACCAAAAGTTTTGGCTACCATTCTTGAAAGTTTATGATGAAAATTGAAAATTCATTCCAAGCCTTAAAACAAACCTTCTACTTGAAATTCTCTCTTGGTTTGATAGATGAGGGCTCAATATCATCTTTAACTCCCTCGGGTTTCTTTTCTGTTTGGCCGATTTTTTCTCCTCTTTCAAGATCAAATACCAAAGCTTTAAGGTCCTTTTTTTCCAATTCAATTTTCTTAATTCGACTATTAAGGCTGTTGGTATACCCCCAGTCCGTTCCCCAAGTAATAAGATAGATCACCAAACCGGCCAATAACCAGGAGACTACCTCTCCTGTCATCGGAGTACCTCCCCACATTTTCTCATAAGTGAGAAAATAAACCAAACCTATACCGAAAAACAAAGCTGTTAAAAGCTGAAATACACTGTTGATTTTTTTCATAACGCGTTCTAAAAGGATTTCTTTACACAATATACTAAACAGACTGCATTTGGGAAAGTTTATTATACAATCCACCTTTTTGGATCAATTCTTCATGAGTACCCCTTTCCACTATACATCCACTCTCTATCACCAAAATTTCATCCGCATGTTGGATGGTACTCAATCGATGGGCAATGACCAAGGAGGTTCTGTTCTTCATCAAATTTGCCAAGGCATCTTGTACCAAACGCTCAGAGGCAGAATCCAAAGCAGAAGTGGCTTCGTCTAAAATTAATATCTCAGGGTTTTTCAGTACCGCTCTGGCGATACTTAAACGTTGTCTTTGCCCCCCTGATAACTTACCACCTCTTTCGCCAATATTTGTCTCATAAGCATTTTCAAGTTCCATGATGAAATCATGGGCATTGGCAATTTTAGCTGCTTCTTGTACTTTCTCCAAGGATATATTTTCCATCCCAAAAGCGATATTATTGAATACAGAATCATTAAAAAGAATGGATTCTTGGGTTACTATTCCCATTAATTTTCTGACACCTGGAATCTTGTAGGTACTAAGTGGCACCCCATCTATTTTTATCACACCTTCGGTCGGATCATAAAACCTGGGCAATAGATCTGCTAGAGTAGACTTCCCTCCACCCGAGGGGCCTACTAAAGCAATTGTTCGCCCTTTTTTTAATACGAAATTAATATTATTAAGCACCGATGTTTCCTGGTAGGCAAAACCAACGTTTTCAAAAACCACAGAATTTGCAAACGCTTTTAATTCTTTAGCATCTGGTGAATCTACTATCTTAGGTTTTGTATCTACTACATCAAAGATCCGTCTGGCAGATGCCAAGCCTCGCTGTATACTACTTAGTGCTCTGGAAATCTCCTTTGCTGGGTTTAACACTTGGGTAAATAGTATAATATAGGCAATAAACTCACTCGCACTGAGCGCCGAAGTATTGTTAAGCACTAAATTACCACCATAAAGTAAAATCCCGGCAACTACTGAAACGCCCAAAAACTGACTAATTGGTGATGCCAGTTCATTTTTCCTAGCCATGGACACATTCACTCTAGCGTAGTATCCGGTCTCAGCTTCGAATTTATTTTGTACAAAATTCCTTGCTCCAAAAGCCTTTACCACACGCATGCCCCCGATGGTTTCATCCAAAATATTCACTATTCTTCCTAAAGACTCCTGACTTTGCTCTGCTTTTTTCCTCAGCTTCTTGGTGATATAACCAATGATGGCGCCTGATATAGGTATCAATAATATTGTAAATAAGGTAAGTTCATAGGACATGAAAAACAATACAGCGAAGTAGAGTATAATCGTCACAGGCTCCTTGAAAATCACTCTTAAAGACTGTACAATACTGTTTTCAACTTCCTGAATATCATTGGTCATTTTGCTAATCAAATCGCCTTTTCGTTCATCAGAGAAATAACCGAGATGCATATTACTAACTGCCTTAAATATATGCACGCGCATTCCCTGTATAATATCTGCCCGAACTTTGGCTAAAACCACCCCAGAGAGGTAGGCAAATAAATTACTTAGGAAGACTGATATTACGATGATAATACATACGTATACCAAGGTCCCGAACCTGCCATAAACATTGGCTATCTCAAGGAAATAATAGTTAAACAAATGCATGAAATAATTCACGCTAAAGGAAAACTCCGGCTTGTTTGCATAAACCAGTAACTCATCCTTTCCCACCTGCTCAAAAATCACATCAAAGAGTGGTTTTAAAAGAGTAAAATTCAACAGCCCAAAAACAATAGCCAATAACGCATAGGATATATAAAGAGGAAAATACCTCCTATAGGGGCGCGCATAGGCTAAGATTCTCAAATATGTATTCATAAATTAACTAATTAAGCAAGGTGAAAAACAGCTATTTATACGTTTCAATTATTCATCCAACCGGATTGAACCTGATACGTGCTATCTCTAGGCTTTTAATGCCTGAACGAAACAGGCAACAAACATTTTCAGGCTTGTGAGCTCCTTTCAAAATTGACTCTCCTATCCTATTTGAGGGCTTCAGCATAGAAAAGCCAATTGAAAGTTGCCAAATAGCCCGATCAAGTGCGCAATTTACTATTTTTTAACAGGAGGAATCGGGATTTAAGAAAATTGGAGTTAAAAATGTTGATCAAATCGCCCCATATTTAGCCTTAATGCCAATTGTCCATAGGAAGTTTTTGAAGACAACTCTCCATCAGCGTAGTCTCGCCTCAAGGTTTGAGACAAATCAAGGAATAAATTTTGTCGCAACATGAACTGTGCATGGAAAGTAGCCATTTTTACCTGGTTTTTAATTCCTTGACCTATATAATTACCATATAAGCCTGTGCTGGTTTGCAGTCTGCTTTTTAATGGGTCACCACCGAAGTTATCAGTTTCGGTAGGGTCAGTACCATACATCTGGTACATAAAAGTCCCACGCAAGGTTAATCGTGGCAGGGGTTGAAATGCCAGCACTGCCAAAGCTTCCCTGAAGTTGGCTCCTCTTGGATGAGTCAGGGGAATACGGTAGTTGGTGTAGGACTGATAATCAAACTTCTCTTGAAAAGTAAATGGTCTTGCCTGATTGTATTCCAATTGTAAATCAAGATTGTCAACACCTGCTACATCTATATATTTATAGCCCAGTTGCACCCCATGTTTGTTTCGACTTGAACCCTCTCCAGAAATGCTAAAAAACTCATCAAAGACAAACTCATCAAGAACAAACTGGCCATAAACCTGCATACCCTTAGCCGGATGCCATTTGACATCCGTTCCAAGCATTACCTTATCAGGAGTGCCCAATTGATGCTCTACCCACCTATAAAAAATTATTGGGTTAAAATAATTCCAATCCGCTTTGCTCGCCATCACAGATTCAAAAATGCCAACGTTTATTTTTTCACCAAAATTGACCCCAAGTCTATGAAATGAAAACCACTTCTGAGGATATCTCCCATCCGTTGGAACGCCCCTAGAGGTTATGATATCAGCGGTCATTTGGCCCCATAAATTCGTAAAATCAACTTTCCCAATCTTTGTATTAATTCTCAGGAATAAAAAAGGGTTAGAAAAATCTGAGAGGACAAATGACTTTAGGCCTTCCCCTATAAAATGGCTATCATGTCCCATTTGCACATGAATATGTTTGGTAGCTTCTAAGGAAAAATGTCCTCTGGCAGAGAAAAAGTTATACCCGTCATCGCCATATCGTTTCCAAAAGCCCTGCCCTGGAATAGCTCCATGGCGTTTCACATAACCATCCACCCAAGTAGGGAACACCAGATCGGTAGTAGCTAATGTAGAGTGGAAACCGATTTTCCTATCAATGCTTCCATGAATGGCAATCCCCCGGGTATTTCTAAATGAAACCCTGTCAACCCCAGACTCCAATCCGCCTTGAAAATATAAAACAGGGTTAACATGCACATCAAAAACCTCATCTCTATAATAATAAAAGTCCGAGGGCCTTTTATAAATGTGCTTTCCCAATGGGCGTTTAGAAAACGCCAAAGAATCGGTTGTGTATTCCCAGTTGTCTTGTAGTAGGAAGTTGAGATTAAAGGCATCTTCCCTGCTAAGGTTGGTAGCTTCTTCATTGTACTTTTCAAGAAATCTAGCCACATTGTCCCTTTGATAAGGCTTAGTTCCTGTGTGGAAAAACTCATTAAAAGCACCGTTTTTTATTTCGTACCTTTCCAAAAGATTATAATAATCCCTATTGAATGGTAACAAAGGACTTTGTGCCTGAACATTTGAAAGTAAGAAAATCAAAAACGCGAAAAAGGGAAAAAAATACCTCATAAAAACCGTATTTTATACTGATTAGCCTCAATTTTCTGAAAAATAGTCTCTTGAAGATCCTACTGAAAACTAGTCTATTGACTGATTTGGCTGATTCTGGCATAAAATTAACGAAGTATTTTATATTTGAAAGAGAATATTTTGGAGAAAATTATAAAAAGGGGTAAATTTGTGCCTCAATTTGAAGAGGATAAAAATAACAGGCTATACAATGAAAAAAGAAATCCATCCTAATTACAGAGACGTAGTTTTTTTAGACACTTCCAGTGATTATAAGTTTATGACCAAATCTACCATTGAAACCGAGGATAGTATCACTTGGGAAAATGGCGAAGATTATCCATTGGTAAAGGTAGAGGTTAGCTCTGCTTCACATCCATTCTATACTGGCAAGAAAATGCTTTTGGATACTGCTGGTAGGGTTGAGAAATTTAATAGAAGATATAAGAAAAAGTAAGTTTTTCATATTATTCTTTGAGATAAAGTCTATCAGAAGCATATTTCTGATAGACTTTTTTATTTTTGTAATATGGACAACATTGTTTTATTTGATGACCCCAAGAGCAGAGGAAATCTCTTGCCTTTTACATTTACCCGCCCTGTATCGGAAATCAGGATTGGCATTTTTAAAATCAGTGAAAAATGGCAATCCCTCCTACACGCTAAAGACCTGGGTTTTTTGACGCAGCATTACCTGCAGGCCAAATTTCCCCCTCTTGCTGTTAAAGCGCTGTACATTAATGGTGCCTTGTGTCCGGATGAGGACTTGGTTAACGCAATTAATGAACTCAAGGGAAATGAGGCTCTTTGGCATCAAGACACTTTATTGGCCGCATTTTTTGACAGTCCCGAGCAGTTTCACAGTGATCATTTGCCCGATAAAAAGCGGATTGATTATGATCCGGAAATAAAACTACTGAGCAAAACATGGCAGATATTTCAGTGGAATGGTGATGAAATCAGGAAAGACTTTAACATTATAACAAAACGAAGGGTGTCTTGGGGAACGGATGACCCCCATACCCACATGTACAATGAACCTGGAATTTTTATAGAAAAAGGAGCCAAAGTCCGTGCGTCTATACTAAACGCTACTAATGGTCCCATATATATTGGCAAGAACACTGAGGTTTCGGAAGGATCCATGATTAGAGGACCGTTTGCCTTATGTGATGACAGCATCATCAGCATGGGTGCCAAAATCCGTGAAAACACAACCGTTGGTCCTGGTTGTAAGGTAGGTGGTGAGGTTTCCAATACCGTTTTTTTCGGGTACAGTAATAAATCCCATGATGGCTATATTGGCAACAGTGTAGTAGGAGAATGGTGTAATTTTGGTGCGAATGCTGTTGTTTCCAACATGAAGAACAACCTTATGCCTGTTAAAATATGGGATTATACCAAAGGGGGATTTGGAGACACTGGCCTACAGTTTTGCGGCTCAATGGTAGCAGACCACACAAAATTGGGAATAGGCACCACACTTAATACAGGTACCGTAATTGGTGTTGGGTCCAATGTATTTGGAGAGGGGTTTCCCAGAAAATTCGTTTCCTCATTTGCATGGGGAGGAGGAGCAGCCGGATTCAGCACCTTCAAGCTCATGAAATTCGAAGAAACTGCACAAAGAGTAATGGACTTGAAAGGAAAAGAGTTTAACGAAAATGAAAGGGCAATTTTGCAAAAAGTATTTGAAGTCACCAGGCCTTACAGAATTTGGGACAAAGAATTTTAAATAAAAAAATACATGCTTTTTTCAGAAATACCAGGACTAGAGGAAACGAAAGTCAAACTTATAAAGGCGATACAAAACGATCATTTGGCACATGCATTATTGTTCCATGGAAAAGAAGGAAGTCCCAACCTTCCTTTAGTATTGGCCATGGCTACCTATATCAATTGCGCTGATCCAGGAGCTGAGGATGCATGCGGGAAATGCCCCTCATGCCTAAAAATGGAAAAATTAGTCCATCCAGATCTGAATTTTGCCATGCCTCTGCCCGCGGCGAAGAAAAAAGAAGACGAAGAAACGACAGACCTTCTCTCCTCTTGGAGGTCTTTTGGACTAAAGAACCCTTATGGAAATCTTCAAGATTGGAATTCTCATCTGGCAATTAACAAACCATTGAGCATTACCAAAGGCACCGCCAAACAGATTGTCAAAACCCTCTCTTTGAAATCTTTCGAAGGCGGGTATAAGATGATGTTAATATGGGCTCCTGAAACCATGCACCCTTCGGCAGCTAATGCACTCTTGAAAATATTGGAAGAGCCACCTGCCAAAACCTTGTTCCTCATGGTAACTCAACATCCGGAAAGCCTGCTGACTACCATACTCTCAAGGACCCAAAAAATTCACGTGAGAAATTTTACTGATGATGAAATTAAAAACTTTTTGATAGAAAATGGTTTATCGACAACTGTGGCAGCACAGCAAATTGCCCCTCTCGCTGATGGCAATTTAAGAGAAGCCATGTTGCTTTCCCGAAATACAGAAGATAAAAACACTTTGATCTTTAGAGATTGGCTTAGAAACTGCTACTCTGTTAAAATACAGGAAATCGTTAATTTTGCAGACCAAATTACCAACTTCACAAAGGAAGGTCAGAGGTCCTTACTATTAACAGGAATCAATGTCATACGGGAATCTTTATTAAACAAAGCGCAGCTTAACGAATTGATGCGAACAAGTGATGAGGACAGAGAGTTTATAGTAAAGTTCAGTAATTCTGTTCTGACTGATGAAAAATTGTCTAATATTTATACGGCCTTGAATGAGGCGCATTACCATATTGAAAGAAATGCAAACCCGAAAATTCTATTTTTAGACCTCGCATTTAATCTGGCTCGAATTATGAAGGCTGCTTAATGCAATAATATCCTAACCACCTTCACTATTACTCAAGTAAAGCTTAACTTTAAGCCATGGAAAAAATTATTATTGGGAGAAAAGAAACAATTGATCTTCCAGAATGGGGCATTAAAGCCATCAATGCAAAAGTAGATACGGGCGCTTACAATTGTTCCATCCATGTCTCCTCAGCAGAAGAAGTGGAAGTAGGAGACAAAAAGATGCTGGAAGTAATTCTTCTTGACCCTGAAGACAAAGGCTATACGGGAGAAAAAATAAACATTAGCAATTACAAGGTAAAGAAAGTAAAGAATTCCTTTGGTCAAATTGAAAAAAGATTTTTAATACACACCACCATAATATTAGGGAATAATAACCTCCAGGTGGCGTTTACACTTTCTGATCGTGCCAAAATGAAAAATGCTGTATTAATAGGAAGAAAAATTCTTAAGGGCAGATTTTTGGTTGACGTTGAAAAGGTAAACCGTGCTCCCAAGGAAAAAAAATAAACGACAATGAAAATAGCCATATTATCCAGAAATCAACAGTTATACTCCACTAAGCGCCTAATGCAGGCCATTCGAGAGGCAGGTCATGAAGCCTTGGTCATTGACCACTCCGCTTGTGATTTGGTCATTGAGCAAACTGGCCCTTATATCATCTATAAAGGTGAGAAACTGACCGGCATCGATGCCATAATCCCAAGAATAGGAGCATCCGTGACTTTTTACGGAACGGCGGTCGTCAGGCAATTTGAATTGATGGGTGTGTTTTCCGTAATCGAATCTCAGGCAATTGTTCGTAGTCGAGACAAGTTGCGATCCCTTCAGATTCTATCTAGAGAGGGATTAGGAATGCCTAAAACGGCATTTACAAATTTCTCGAAAGGGGGAGAAAAACAAATTGTAGAAATGGTAGGAGGCGCTCCATTAATTATAAAATTGCTCGAAGGAACACAAGGTCTAGGTGTAGTTTTAGCGGAAACAAGAAAGGCTGGACAGTCAGTAATCGAAGCTTTTCATGGATTGAAAGCACGTATTATTGTTCAGGAGTTTATCAAGGAGGCAAAAGGTGCAGATATTAGAGCATTTATAGTAAACAACAAAGTGGTAGGAGCCATGAAAAGACAGGGCGCGGAAGGAGAATTCCGCTCCAACCTCCACAGAGGAGGTAAAGCAGAGGTGATCAAACTGTCCCGTGCAGAAAAATCAGCTGCCTTAAATGCCGCCAAAGCACTTGGCCTTTCTGTTGCTGGGGTAGACTTACTACAGTCAGATCGCGGCCCATTGATATTAGAAGTAAATAGCTCTCCTGGTTTGGAAGGAATAGAAAAAGCTACAGGAATAGACATAGCAGGAAATATCGTTTCATTTATAGAAAATTCTGTTCAGAAAAGAAACGCAAAAAGGAAATCGGATTCGTAATGAAGTCAATTAGATTAGGAACAAGAGGAAGTAAATTGGCTATGTTTCAAGCCAATTACGTTGCAAATTTATTAACCAAAAGTGGCATCCAAACTACCATTCTCCCAATTGAAACCAAAGGGGATAAAATTTTGGATGTATCCATTTCAAAAATAGGAAGCAAAGGGGTTTTTACGGAAGAGTTGGAGACTAAATTGGCCGCTGGAGAAATAGACATCGCCGTGCATAGTGCCAAAGATTTACCATCGCGCCTTCCTAAAGGATTCGAGGTAATCGCCTTTACGGAGCGAGAAAAAGTAAACGATATCATTATTAGCCATAAAACTGATTTTCCTGACTTAAGCGACAGCAGTAAAACAATAGTGCTGGGAACTTCTGCCACTAGGAGAATAGCCACATTAAAGTATTTTTATCCACATGTCAAAACTGTTGATATCCGAGGCAACTTGCAAACACGGGTAGCGAAAATGGAAAGCGGTGTTTGTGACGGCCTTCTCTTAGCCTATGCTGGTGTTCACCGTATGGGGTACGATTCTTTAATTAAAAAAGAGCTCCCTGTCACAGAGTTCACTCCTGCTGTAGGTCAAGGCAGTATAGGAGTGGAAATTCATGAAAGTTTGGATGCTGACCTAAAAGCAATCGTGAAATCAGCCGTCAATCACAGAGCATCTTCAACTTGCCTGAAGGCAGAAAGAAGTTTTCTAAGGATTCTTGAAGGAGGATGTAGCATACCTGCATTTGCATTGGCCAAATGGGATGGAAACACCCTATTACTTGAGGGTGGTTTAATGCAGATTGATGGTAAAGAAAGATTATTTGCTTCCTATAGTGGAAAAGAAGAAGAGGCTGAACAACTTGGTGAAAGGCTAGCCGAGGAGATTAAATCACGTGGCGGAGACAAATTACTGAAAGAAATTAAGCAAAGATTAAATGGCTAAACATTCATTTATAAGGATACTTACAAGCGCAATTTTAATAATGGTTGCGAGTTCGTGTGCTACAGAAAAGGACTACCTTATTACCATCGATACGAAATATGGTAAAATGTATGCCATTCTTTACGATGAAACGCCAGTACATAAAGAAAACTTTATAGACTTGGCGAGTGCTGGAAGGTATGATTCAACCTCATTTTATAGAATTATTGAAGATTTTATGATTCAAGGAGGAGATGTTTTCAATAAGGAAAAATTGGACCAAGAAGACTGGTACACACTCCCTGCAGAATTTGATAAAAACTTGATTCATGAGAAAGGTAGTTTAGCCGCGGCCAGGCAAGGAGACAATATCAACCCTGAAATGAGATCTAGCGGTTGCCAGTTTTATATCGTAGAAGGTAAGGTATATGATGAAACAGCACTAACGACTGATATAAAGAAACTCCAGAAAGTATTTTTCAAATACCTTCAACTTGACAGCAATTCTGAGTTACGAGATAAATACAGCGACCTTTATCAAAAAGGCGAATATGACAGCATAAATTCATTAATGCTTTCCAATAAAATAGTGCTGGAAGAATTTTTTAACTTAAATTTGGGATTAGACAAAAGAATAAATCAGATTCAAGCTTATACTACAGCAGGAGGCACCCCTCATTTGGATGATACCTATACTGTCTTTGGAAAAGTTATAAGAGGTCTGGATGTTTTAGAGGAGATAGCATCGTTGGAGACAGCTGGAAATAGTATGCCTATTACACCCGTTTACATGAAAGTAAATGTAGAGTTAATATCAAAAAAGAAAATAGCTAAAGAATATGGATATCAATATCCTCAAAAGTGAAAAGCCTAAAATACTAATCACAGGAGCAAATGGTTTACTTGGGCAGAAGATCGTAAAAGAAATCCTTATAGAAGGAAAATACACCGCAATAGCTACAGGTAGAGGTGATTGTAGATTGCCAACAGAGTGGGGTGGGTACGTTTATGAAGAAATGGACATTACCAAACTATCAGAAGTAATGGACGTATTTAAAGTCTACAAACCTGATTATGTTATTCACGCAGCTTCAATGACAGACGTGGACAGATGTGAAGTAAATCGGCATGCCTGTTTTGAACAAAATGTAACGGCAACCGCGAATATCATGAAAGGTAGTGCACACGCAAAATCGCATTTGATTTTTATTTCTACCGACTTTATTTTTGATGGTAAGAATGGCCCATATGATGAATTGGCCAAGCCAAATCCGATTAATTATTACGGAAAAACAAAAATAGATACTGAAACTGCAATACATGACTATGGATACTCCTGGTCTATTGTCAGAACCAATTTAGTTTATGGAATAGCGCATGACATGAGTCGGTCTAACATTATCCTTTGGGTCAAAAAAGGACTGGAACAGAAGAAAGAACTTAGCCTAGTCGACGACCAATTCAGGACACCAACACTTGCTGAAGATTTAGCCAATGGCTGTCTCTTGATAGTAGAAAAAAATGCCACAGGAATTTTTAATATTTCTGGGGACGAACTATTAACCCCTTATGACATGGCCATCAAGACGGCCAATTTTTTTGAGCTTAATACTGAAGGGATAATGAAAACAGATTCCAGCATTTTCAAACAGGTAGCTGCCCGACCTTTAAGAACTGGGCTCAATATTTCCAAAGCAAAAAATATTCTGGGCTTCAAACCTAAAACTTTCACTGAAGGGATTGCAATTTTAGCAAAACAAATTAAATTAGCTAATTATAAAATGTAATCATTTTTCACTTTGAACCCCCATCAACTCACCCAATAATATGCAAAACTCTAGTAAAACACCCTCGCGCGGACAATGGGGATCATCGTTTGGTTTTATCATGGCTGCCGGCGGATCAGCAGTGGGATTAGGTAATATTTGGAGATTCCCCTACATAACTGGACAAAATGGCGGTGGTGCTTTTGTATTTGTTTACTTGATTTGTGTCCTTTTGATAGGATTACCATTGCTATTGAATGAAATTGCACTTGGTAGAAAATCTGGAAAAAACCCAGTTGGAGCAATTAAAGAAACGGGGGGGAATAGGTTTTGGCAATCGTCAGGAGTTTTGTGTGTGGTGGTCTGTTTTGCGGTGCTTAGTTACTACTCTGTAATTGCTGGCTGGACCATCGGATACATATTCACCGAACTGATAAATTTACCTGTAGACTTTGAGGTATTTATCCAGACGCCACTATATGTGGTACCACTGTGCATGATCTTCATACTACTGACCATCAGCGTAGTACTTGGCGGAATTTCAGGAGGAATAGAAAAAGCAGCAAAATTTTTGATGCCCATTTTATTTCTAATAATACTTCTAATTGCAGCAAGGGCAGTAACATTACCTGGCGCATCTAAAGGAATTGAATATTACCTTTCTCCAGACTTTAGTAAAATAAATGGCAAAGTAATCTTATCAGCACTTGGCCAGGCTTTTTTTAGCTTGTCTGTTGGTTGGGGCCTGATGATCACCTTCGGTTCCTACCTGCCTAAAGGAAATAATATCATAAAGTCTTCTTTGTGGATAGCAGGAATGGACAGTACTGTAGCCCTCATGGGAGGCTTAATGATCTTCCCAGCACTCTTTGCATTGCTTCCTGGAGTAAGCCCTGATGAAGGACCAGCTTTAGTATTCAATGTACTCCCGAGAGTTTTCGACCAAATTGAGCCATTTGGAAATATCATTGGTGGCTTGTTCTTTCTACTTTTATTGGTAGCAGCACTTACCTCAAGTATTTCCATGCTGGAGGTACCAGTTGCTTATTTTATAGACGAAAGAAAATGGTCAAGAAAAAAAGCAACCTGGACGTTGGGAATTGCCGCAATGTTTTTAAGTATTCCTTCTGCTCTTGCATCAGTAAAAGGTAATTTCTTCAACCTTATCCACCTAGATTTCTTTGGAAACGATATAATAGGCTTTTTTAACCTTATGGATTTCTTCTTTGGCACCTTGGCCATTGTGATAATTTGCTTGATGTTAAGCGTTTATTCAGGATGGGTCAAAAATGTAAAAGTTTTTGCTACAGAGCTGACCATTGGAGCACCTGCATTTGAAGGCTTCCCAAGAAAAGCTTGGATCTTTTTTATTAAATGGATTTGTCCTATCGTAATTATTTTCGTTTTACTCAATATGATTGGCGTATTTGGTGCTCCAGAAAAAGTATAATTTTAATCCTTCGCTTTTAGCAAGACTTTAGTCTTATTGGCTAAAACAAAAAAACTAAAAAGGCAACCAGATTGGTTGCCTTTTTAGTTTTTTCATAGAATCGAAATAATGAGTGATGGGGGTGAATACTCAGTTCTAAAGTTTTACAATTCGTTTTTGACAAAGTTCAAAAACCTTTTTGCAACCCTTAATTAGATCACCATGTTCTCGGCAGGTCCTTATTATCATCCTCCATTCCTGAAGAAGGTGTACTTGTATAAGTCCTTACCTGCGGTTTTGAAATAGGCTTCACTGGCACTTCCTTCTTCTCTACCGCTTTTTCATCTAGCATTGAGTAAAGCTCCTCTCTGCTCACTGAATTGATTTTGCTAGATTCAGAGGCTTCCTCAACCGCTTTAGGTGTAACTACCTGAACGCTGCTATTAATTTGAGCTCCTTTATGTATGTGTACAGCACTGGTAATGATACTGCCTGAAACCCTTGCATTGGCATAAACGGTAGTGTCCCCTTTGATATATAGATCACCGACCACCTCGCCGTTGATACTGATTTCTTCAGCAATGATATCGCCAGTTATGGAAGCTTTTTCTCCAACTACCACTTTTTTGTCTGTCCGAATACTGCCCACAAGTATACCATCTGCTCTGATATCACTTTTAGAAATAATATCTCCTGTAAGTTCAAACCCCAACGATAAAACGGTTACTTTACCTACATTGGGTTCTTTATTTTGTTGTTTGTTGGATCCAAATTTCATATTATCAATCTCCTTTATCTTGTTTAAAAGTCGTCAATATTGTAGAACTATTTCCTAAGTCAAGTCCTACTGCTTTATCCTTAGCACCTCCATTAATGGCTAAGCTATTGAAGCAATAACCAATGGATGCCATTTGCTCAGGTGATTCAGGAACATGAACATTCAATAAGCCATCAAATTCATCCTTAAACAAATTAACAAGCTCACTGTAATTTGCACCTCCACCAGCTAAATAAATGTCTGCTGATTTCGTAAAATCACTATCAGAAAAAGCTTTTCTCAAAGATGGAGAGATAACGTCATTGTAATATTGAGTTATCACCTGCTTTCTAAGTTCTTTTAGGTCTAAACGTTTTCTGTTTAGAATAATTGTTCCTTCACTAAAATACTGATCAATCTGATGTTCTGTTTTCAGATCCAAATAGTTGTCTTTTTGAAGCTCACGTGTAATAAGGTTTATCGCATATCTTAAACCAAAAGTAGAAACACTGGATCGCTGAACCAAACCACCTTCTGTACTCAAAATGGCCTCCATAGTACCGTAGCCCAAACTGATCATGAAAAAGTTTTTGGGAGCATCACTGTAAAGTTGTCTAACAGCCATGCTACATCCCACAACCTCAGGTATGACCGCCACTCTATCCACTTCAACAGCCATTTTCTTCTTACCTCCACCACCAAAGGTTTGGGTATCGTACTCTATAATATGCTCATTTTCAAGAAGTCTGTAGGCATTTTCTTTAAAAACCTGAAAGGTAGAAAAAGGAAAACCTGTGGTAACTGTAATTGGACTACCTAACTTTTGCGAGGCCAATAAAAGACCTGCTTTTAAAAAGATTCTATAATCGTTCTCCTCTGGAGAACTGTTAATATTTCTATGAGGAGATGTTCCTTCGGATAAAGCCAAATCCCCAACCAAATATCCTATATTGTCGTGATATATTTTAAGCCCTGAAACTAAATCTCTTGCCACATTCCTGAGCTCAAGATTACTACTTTCCAATACACTTGGGTACTTTATTACTTCTATCATGGAAATTAATTTTATCCTTTTTTAAAACAGTTATCCTTTTTTTCTTATAAACAATCTCAAAAACTAACGACTTACTGAATGACCTTTCAAATTTACACCATAAAACGTAACGTTCAAGATCAGATGTCAGGACACAAGTAATGAACCTTATGTTTAAAGACAAATTAAAGGAACCTTAGCGAAATAACAAGCTTGATCCTCAAGTTTATGTTCATTTTTTTGTAAAAGGTTAAAAATAAAAGATTTTCTTACAAAGTTTGATTTTTTTTACCTAACGAAAGCCAAAATTCACATTTACCATTTGAATTTTATTAGTTTTGTTGTTCAACCAAATCATAAATGCTATGAGACGGATGTCAATTATAATCTTATTCCTCTCCCAATTTCTCACCTGCCCACCATTACTGGCCCAAGAGTTTTCCATAGGACCGAAAATTGGTATTTCTCAAGGGGACATTTCAGTGAACGGAAGTTCTTACAGTAGTGGCAATGATAAAATAGGCTACCATGCAGGACTTTTTGCCAGGCTTGGGGGAAACCATATCTTTATTCAGCCTGAAGTATTGTATACCAATACAGGTGGGGAATTTACCAGTACACAAGGGAACAACACGGTCAGCTATACGGCACAGTTTGACAAAATAGACGTACCCATTATGGCGGGGTTCAAAATCGCTGAAGTCTTTAGACTACAAGCAGGACCTACTTTAGCATTTATAATAGACAGTGATCTTTCTTCAAGTTCAGCCTTAGCCATAGAACCGGACTATAAAAAAACAACGATTGCCTATCAGGCAGGCATTGGTTTTGACATTGCCAATCTGATAGTGGATTTAAAATATGAAGGCGCCTTGGGAAAACTTGCAGATTCTTACGCAGGTCTACCTACAGATCAAAGACAAAATCAGTTAATTTTATCCCTAGGGATCCGGCTATTCTAATAAAGTTGTCAAGACACTAATTTTTACCTGTTATGCTATCAAGGTATTTGCGGGGTTTTTCAGCGGATTTTTTAAATTCACTCGGTGTGAGGCCCGTGATTTTCTTGAACTGAGCAGAAAAATATTGAACACTGGCATAACCGAGTTTCCAAGCCGTTTGACTAATATTGACTTCTTCAAAACTTAGCCATTCTTTTGCCTTTTCTATCTTTAACTCAATGAAGTATTGCGCTATAGTTTTTCCTTGAGAATTATGAAACAATTGGCTAAGTCGACTATAATCAATCCCTACTTTTTCGGTCAACAATGGGGAAATTGGAGCGTTGAGTGCAGATGGCTCTTTCTCGAAAAGTTGTATTAAGGTGAATTTCACCGTTTCTACCCAAACCATCTCCCTGCTTTTGGCAATGGAAAAACCCAATCGGTACAATTCTTTTTCAAATTGCTGAAATTGCCGTGGTTTTAGTTCATGTTGGAAAACCGCTGATCCGAGTTTCACTTCAGCAGAAAGCCCCAAATCACTTATCACATCCTCCACCGCCATTACACACCTGGGACAAACCATATTAGTAATAGGAATTGTAAGCATTCTTAAACAACAATGCTTTTAGCAAATAAATTTCAAAAGCCAATTGACCTTTATTATAAAAGGACCGCATTTTTCGCTACAGTCTGATAGCTACCTGTAAATCATTTGCTTTACAAATTTAAATTAAAAAAAAAGAGGCTGATTTTTCAGCCTCTTTTCGGTAATTAGTGGTAAGTAATTAATAGTCTTTATTTAGTTGACAAAAATAAATTTGCCCTCTCCGTTTTCTTCTACTATTTTAACGTCTATATTTTTCATAGACTCAAGGTTTGTAAACTTGAATTTCTTTCCAAAAGTCAAGCCTGTAATCGCTTCTGTGTAAATCAAATTTCCATTGTCGTAAATTTCAATTGATTTTTTTGCTCCGTTCAAGTTGCTCATTGTAAGGGCAAGTGTCTTATCATTGACTTCTATCATTCTTGCAAAAAATGTTTTCTTCATTTCTTGAGAATCAAGAACAATATCAAAATCAGACAGCTTTCCATCTTTACCATTGAACACTTCTAATTGATAACTACCAATATCCAGTTTGTTCAAGTTGTAATTTTTGTAAAACACTTTTTCAGCATCAATTACATCTCTAAAAATAATTCTATTCGTTTTATCCTTAATGGCAACAGTTACCTTACCCTCAGGTATCTCCAGGTATTTTAATTGAAACTTGTTATCACCTACTTTTTCTAGGGTAACGATAGGATTCTCAACAGGTGCAGTGGCAAAAACTGTTGATGATAGTGTGAATGCGAGAATTGTAGCAATAATTAATCTCATGATCGTAAATTTTTAAAGGTATGTTAGCTTTAAAAACCTCTGCCAGGAACTTCCTAACATTTCTTTATTGAGGCTAATTACTTTGGGCAGGTAATTGAGCTAGAAATAGCAATCGGGGGTCTTTGAGGTATTTTCTCTTCTCTCAATCAGTCTCTTGGATACTGCTCCAACCCTAGGCTGGCAGTATTGCGCTTTTAGCTTGTATATGAACTGATTATTCGGAAATTTCAATACTTCATAGAACCCTTTTGGCTCCTTCTATTTTTATGACTTACGTAAGTATGAAACAAATGTAATTGAGCAATATCTAAATTACAAATATCTCAATAGAAATATATTAAAATTAACTATTACATAACATTTAGCTAAAATATTATGTATTCCAAAATTCCATTTTAGCTAAAATGCCAATCAACTTATGGATACAAAGACACAGTTTCAACCCTATTATTTCAAAAAATCAAAATTTAATTTTTTTTAGTTATTTTTAACACCATAAAAACCTATTTGAGCAAACTAATTAGTAATTATGGTTTATTTTTAAACCTACTTATTCAATTCCAACTGATAAAATACATTGTACTCCCTTTCCACCTTGGGATCTAGGTTATCATTTACATAAATTTCACCTGATTCTGTGGTAAAATCCAGGACACCTGGAACAGGCAACCCCTCCACTACCCCTATTTGTTTGCCGTCCTCAATTACCAGATAAAAGGTCTTAACAAATTTCTCTTTGGCTTCCTGAAACTCTGGCAACTCATCTACCCTGACTGGAGATTTTGCCAATAAACGTTCTAAAATGTCTTCTGGAATCCTGGTTTTAAACTCCGCAATTATCCTGTCTCCTACAAACCCAAGTGCAGTAAACCGAGGGTATGAAGAAGTATACTCTTCTTCTTTAGCAATTTCCGGGATTATTGGAGGCCTATACTTATGCGTAAGGGCTACCTCATGTAAAAGGACAGGTTCATTTCCAGAAAAATCATGAATAAACAATTGATTACTCACTCTAGGGAGCACAGCCATCAGATGCTTGCCTCTATGATAAGCAATAAATGGTTCTGAATTCCCTACATACTTTCTTTCCTTCCTTGGCACCCATGTTTCTGGATAGGCATTAAACTGCTTAAGAAGTTGATCTTTTACCCTATAGGTAAATATCGTTTTTACGGAATCATAATACATAGGTTTGTCCCGGTTACCTTTGGACAAAGAACTGGGATTAAATAGATTATTCTCAATTCCCATGAGCATCTTCTCATTCTCCTTTATAAAACCTCTATAAAAAGTTTCATAATGACTCACCGTCACCCTAAAAAGACCTAAACTAATAGATTCTAAAACTTCTGTTTTTTCTCCATCCAGATTAAAGATTTGAAACCTGTATAAACCATCTTTAGCTGCCCATTCCTCTTCTCCTATAAAGTTATAACCAAAAGCACCATTGGCCCCTATCCCATTAGGACCTTCATTCAACACATCATAGACTTTAATTACTTTTCCATTTTTACTGATCAGGTAAGGCTTTCTACTTTTTCTCCCTCTCATTAAAAAAGATTCGCCGGACAATTGCTGATCATCCATAACCAGTGGTTCAAGTACGTCAACCATGACACTGTCGGCTATGATAAAGGACATTTTGCGCTCTGGCCCTCGCTCTTCTTCTGAATTCTTGGATGAACAAGCACAAACAATCAATAGGAGAACAAAAGAATTTCGAAGGAATATCATTTGGTAAATTTAAGTTTAGGCCTTTATCTGGAACCCTAAAAAGCCATTCATTATAAACTATATAATACAAGACAATGAAAGGAAGCATTTAAAATATTAAAGCTATCATCAACCCGTAATTAAATGACGACAAACTTACTATGTTATAACAGCAAAAAGTAAATTATTTTAAATCTCTGGAACCTACTTGAAATTTAAGAGGTATTAATTCAATTCACAGGATTTAACCATTTCTCTTCCATAGGAATACTGGAAGGGCCAAAAATACCCCCACCATACTAAACACCAATCCACCAATCGTACCTATAGCCAATGAAAACCAAAAAATCTCGCCTTGCCCCTCCATTACAAAGGGTATTAATCCAAAACAAGTAGAAAGGACCGTCAATAATATAGGCGTGGCTTTCCCGCCTACCGCTTTTAATACATTTCGGTTATAGTTTCCTTTGCTACGGTTATTAAGGTCATTGACGATGAATATGGCAGCATTCACTGCTAAGCCACCAAGCATTACAAAAGCAGCATACCCTCCTTGATCAAAATAGAAGTCGAACAATGAAAATATCAGGAACAAGCCAATAAAGGAGATGGGAATAATAAAAATGATATACAGAGGTTGCTTAAAATTTTCAAAGAGAATAGAACAAATAAAGAATATCCCAACGATCAGCACCAACAACAAGCCATACTGCCTTTTGGCTTTATCATAATTCCAGTTATAGCTTTGTTTGCTTATTGAATAACCTATCGGCATACCAGCTTTCATCTCTTCCATGACTTCATCCAGGTATTCCCCGCCAAACTTTGCAGATCCCATATAATCAAAGGACACCAAGCGAATATACTGCCGGTCCTCCTTATGAAGCGCATTGGTGGTACTTTCTTTATTTAGCGAGCCAAAACCTGACACCTTGAAAATCTTGTCTTCACTCGATATCAAACTACTATTCTCAATATCAAACTTTGAAAAACGATCTGATTCTTTTTCTTTTACTACAACCCCATACTTATTATTGTCAACCTCCAAAAACAAAGAAGGCTGCTCATGTTGAGACAAATCATTAAGTGCATTTACCACCTCATATTGATTGGCTCCTGCCATCGCCAACAGCTTCTGATCAAAGCGCAATACATATTCCTCCGTCTTTTTCTCGTTCCAACCTCGGCGTTCATTGGTATTTACCTCCTGAATTCGTCTATGGGACAATAACTTTTCGGCCAAAATTTCCGATTGTTTTTCAAGTTCAGAATAATTATACCCCCTCAGTTCTGCCCTAAAAGAAGGGATTCCTTCACCACCTGGACCTGTGGAAAAACCTTGACCAACACCATATATCCCCCATCGAACACCACTCCAATCAGTTGACTTCATTGCGAGTTTCCCCTTAAGTCTGTAAGGCAAAGCAGAGGTTTCATGGGCTTCTTTAAAGGTTATTTCTATCCGCGCATTCTGTCCCGAACTTACGGTGGTCACAAATTTGTCCACTCCTTCCACTCCTTTAAGAAAAAGTTCAAACTCAGTCATAATAAAGTTCATTTGGGCCAAGGTATTCCCAAATGGCAAGGTAGCATTGACGTAAAGCCGGGTTCTTTCCGCCTCTCTGTAGGAAGATTTTTCAAATACTCCACGAACAAACATTCTGAAGGATCCCCCTAGAGACTTGTCAACATAGGGTCTAATCTCCTCCTGATAATAACTATTTCCCACTGTTTTATTGTACCATTCCTGCCCTTCCCAGGTTGATGGCAAATAAAAAACCGGCAACCCAAATAATAAAATCAGCAAGACTATAAAAGACTTTCTAAACTTAGCCGTAAACCCTATAAACCTACTAAACCGAGAAAAAGCTACCACACGTTTTCTTAACTGAGGCATGGTAAGTCTTTTGATTGCCTTTTGTTTTTCTCCAAAAAGCAAATCATACATGGCCGGAGTAAACAGTAAGGCGACCAATAAAGAAACACCTAGCATTACGGCTACCACCACAGAAAACTCACCAAGATTTCGCCTATCGTCTTCTGGCAACAAAAAGACCATTAACAATGCCACAATGGTGGTAAGTGAGGCCGCCAAAAGGGCTAAAAACACTTTCCTATTTTTATGCTTGTGCAAATGATCAATCATAATAATGGCATTGTCGACAATCAATCCAAAAGAAATGGTCAAACCCGCCAATGAATACATGTGAATGTTCACTTTTAATAAATAGAGTATAATCACTGTTAGGCTAACATTAACGATTATACCTAAAAACAAGGTCAGTAAATATTTGAAATTACGGTTGATTAAAAATATAAACACCACCAAAATTAAAATCGATAAACCTGATCGTTTGTAAATTTTCTTTAGCTCTTTATCTAAAAAGGAAGTGTCATCAAATTCCAGCCTTACATCGAATCCCTCTGGGAGATTTACTTCGGAGGCAACCATTAATTCTTTTATCTTTTGTGCCAGCAGCACCTTGTTTACGCCATCCCTATTGGTAATAGTGAGGTTAACTGAATTGTTTCCATTGATCCTGTAGAACCTCTGGGGAGCAGATTCTTGAAGGGTAAGTGTCGCCACATCTTTAAGGTAAATGGCTTTCCCTTCCACCCTTCCTAACAATAGGTTCTCCAATGCAGTTTTATCTGCAATCGACCGATCAATCTCCAAAAACATGGAATCACCAGAATTATTCATGGCCAGGCCTGGATAGTTTCGGCCAAAGGAATTCCGTATTCTATTCTCCAAACTGGATCTGGAAAATTTTAAAGATTGAAGTTTTTGTATGTCATAAATAACGTACAAGTAAAGCTCATTTGCCCCTCGAATCTCTATGGTTTCAATTTCTTCTAAGCTATTCAATCCTGTTACGAGAATATCCTCGGCAATTTTTTTGATTTCAAAAGAAGCAAAAGGTCCATTGATGCTATAAGTTAGAATGGGTTTTTTTTCTTGGATGCTCTTTTGTGAGGACTGGGTAACATTTGGATAGCTGACCTTGCTATCCAATGAAGGAAAAACCTGACGAATCAATGCTGCGACTTCAAATTTTTTGTAGTCCATGTCAGTGTTTTTGTCAAAGCGCAACTGAATATTCCCAGCGTTATAATTGGATTCTGAAGTAGTTTTTTTCAGCTCTGACAATTGGGTAAAGGCACCTTCTAAAGGGGAAGTGGCTAGCTTTTCCACCAGTTCAGGTGATGCATTACGAACACCATAGCTTATATTTAATATGGGCTCCTTTTCTGGCGGATTCAGATCCACAGACAATTTAGGAATCAATGCAATCCCTATGATGGAGACCACAAAAAAGAGAATAACTAATCGAAAAGGGGTCATTTTAATCCTTTATGTAAAAACATAGCTCCCTAAGCAAAAATAGTTTAGGGTAATTCTATTAAAACTAAAAAAATAATTTTAAAATCAAAAATAATAGCCTAATTATAAATAGGAATTCATTTTAAAAGAAAACAACAAATAGATACCTCCTTTAAACCTAAAACAGGCTGTTTTACATTGAATATTTAAGAAAAAAAAGGGCAATTATCCTCAATGAATAATTGCCCTTTAACCAATTTAATTTTAGTAGCTGTCAGCTATTATTTGGCATAATTTACTGACCTCATTTCTCTAATTACAGTAATCTTTATTTGCCCAGGATACTGCATTTCTTTTTCGATTTTTTGAGATATTTCAAAAGACAAATTACCAGCAGTAGTATCGCTTACATTGTCAGCATCTACCATTACACGTAATTCTCTACCAGCCTGCATCGCAAAACACTTATTTACTCCCTCAAAACTCAACGCAAGCTCTTCTAGGTCTTTAAGCCTTTTGATATAGCTATCCATAATTTCCCTACGTGCTCCTGGGCGTGATCCGGATATTGCATCACAAGCCTGAACAATAGGTGATAACATAGAGGTCATTTCTATCTCATCATGGTGAGCTCCGATAGCATTGATAACTTCAGGATGCTCTTTGTATTTTTTAGCAAGCTCCATACCCAAAATTGCATGGGGCAATTCCGCTTCTTCAGGGTATACCTTACCAATATCGTGAAGCAAACCTGCTCTTTTGGCCATCTTTGCATTAAAGCCCATTTCAGCTGCCATAGTAGCACAAAGCTTGGCCACTTCTCTGGAATGTTGCAAGAGGTTCTGACCATAGGAAGACCTGAAACGCATCCTTCCAACCATCTTGATTAATTCTGGATGCAATCCATGGATACCAAGATCGATACAGGTTCTTTCTCCAATTTCAATGATTTCCTCATCAATATTCTTTTCGGTTTTAGCGACTACCTCTTCAATTCTTGCTGGGTGGATTCTTCCATCCTGAACCAAACGGTGTAGAGACAATCTTGCGATTTCTCTTCTGACAGGGTCGAAGCCGGAAATTATAATTGCCTCAGGTGTATCATCAACGACAATCTCCACACCTGTGGCCGCTTCTAGGGCCCTGATATTCCTTCCTTCTCTACCGATGATCTTGCCCTTAACATCATCGCTTTCAATATTAAATACCGATACACAGTTCTCTATTGCATGCTCTGTAGCCGTTCTCTGTATGGTATCCAAAACAATTTTCTTGGCTTGTTTGGTCGCACTTAGTTTTGCTTGATCCAGGATATCTTTGATATGAGATGAAGCCTTGGTTGCTGCTTCATCTTTAAGCATTTCTACGAGCTGCTCTCTTGCCTCTTCTCTGGTCAGTAAGGCTACCTTCTCGAGGTCAGTTATGCGCTGGTGCGTAACTTTATCAAGTTCGTCTTTACGCACTTGCACGGCGTGCAATTGAGCATTGAGGTTTTCTTTTTTACTGTCCAACTCAGCCTCTTTGCGCTTGATTTGTTCCATTTCCTTGGAAAGGATCTGCTCACGTTGCTTGAGTTTATTCTCATTGGTAATGAGGATATTTTTCTTCTTCCCTACTTCCTCTTCAAAATCTGATTTTAGACGAAGGTATTTCTCCTTGGCCTCAAGTATCTTGTCTTTCTTTACGCCCTCTGCTGTTATTTCAGCCTCACGAACTAAACTTCTGGCTTTCTCGCGGGCCTCATCCTCAATTTTCTTACTGTTATTTTTAATAATTAATCCTGCCAGGACTGCCCCGATTAAAACGCCCAATGCGCCGGATATTATAATGTATATTGAAATTCCCATAGATATATTTGAGTTTATCTACCGGATAGAATGGGTAACTGCATTGTTGGAACGAAATAAACTACACTACATTAAAGCAATGATTCAAGATTTTGGTTGACATGTTGAAGCACTTCCTTCACATGCTCGCTACCTTCGGTATGGTCATCCTTTATTTCAAGGAATTCCACCATGCAATCGAAAGCCACCATTGCCAGCAAATCCTGGCGATCCTCCAGACCAAATTCCTCTCTGTACTTTTTTATCTTATCGTTAATTAATTTACCTACTCGTCTGATTCGGGCTTCCTCATCGGTTTTCACTTTCATGGGATATTCTCTATCCCCAATCTTAATTCTTATAGAAAGTGTATCCATATTATTCAGACAGGTAAGTAATAATTTTATCGATTTCTTTTATATAGTCATCAATTCTCCCCTTCAATTCAGCAGACGCTTTATTTTCTACCGGTATGTTTCTTACAATTTTACTAATTTTAATTTGATTTTTAAAATCTTCGAGAGCTTCTTCCTGGTCGAACAGTTTCTTTTGATAGACTAATAGTTGATTTTTGAGGGCAGAATTTTCCTGTTCAAGTAATTTTACTTTTCTTCCTACCTGTTCAGATAGGGTTTCTAATTTTTGAAGCTCCTCGTAAACCTTCATATTATTTCCTGATCAAAGCACCGGCATTTTTCTCAAAGGTGTGCATTAATTTCCCCATGGTTTTGTCTATAACCTTGTCTGTTAGGGTTTGTTGGTTGTCTTGAAGGTAAAAACTCAAAGCATATGCTTTCTTTCCTTCTTCCAATTTATCCCCCTTATACATGTCAAAGACGTTTATTCTTTTCAATAATTTACCACCAGCTTTTGTGGCCATTTGTCGAATTTGATCAAATGTGATCTCCTGGTCAATAACGAGAGACAAATCTCTTCTAACTTCAGGAAATTTTGATATTTCTTGAAATTTCCCCTGAGATTTAGCCAGTTTACTAAGTATTTCCCAATCAAGTTCCGCAAAATACACTTCTTGCTTCACATCAGCTAACTTACAAACCTCAGGTGCAAGAAGGCCTATATTTCCTAAAGATTTGTTATTTACGAATAATTCTAAACCGAATGAAAAAGGACTTGATTCCACAATGTTTACATCGGGCTGTGGCATATTTAATTTTGTCAACAAACCCTCCACTATACCGTACAAATCTGTAAAGCTTACGGGCTTCACGGCTCCCATCCAATTTTCACGGGTAGCATTACCAGTCAGGAAAAAGGATAGTTTTTTCCCTTCATCATAACCTTCTGAAGCTTTCGCATATACCGATCCAAACTCATATAGTTTTAAATCCTTCTGTCTCCTATTGATATTGTGGGCCAAGACCTCTAAACCTGTAAACAACAGGTTTTGACGAAGTACACCCAAGTCTTCACTTAGTTTATTTAAAATAAGGACATCCTTTTCTTGATCCAGAAATGCAGCTTTTTCTGCATATTCTGATTTTGTTAGAGAATTGGTCAAAATCTCGCTGTAGCCTATGCCTGCAAGCATTTCTGAAACCCTGTATTGCAACTTGTTGATGTCTTTTTCAGGGTGCTCAGCAAGGAAATCTGCTTGATAATTGTCTTTTAGAGGGATAGATTCAAACCCATAAATTCGAAGTATTTCCTCAATGATATCTGCCTCTCTGGTAACGTCTACCCTATAAGGTTTTACCATGGCTACAAAGCCAGCATCGGTTTCATTGGTAACTTTAATTTCTAAGGATTCCAGTATTTGCTTAATTCGCTCCTTACCAATTTCTTCTCCGATCAATCTATCGACATGTCGGTAACTGACAGGGATTTCGAAATCAGCAGCAGGATTTGGATAGAGGTCCACAATCGGCGAACTAATATTGGCACCAGTTAGCTCTTTGATAAGTAATGCTGCCATTTTCAAGGCGAAAGCAGGCATATTTGGATCTGTTCCTCTTTCAAAGCGAAAGGAGGCATCAGTCTTGATCCCATGAAATTGAGCTCCCTTTCTGACAACGTCAGTACCGAAACAGGCACTTTCCAAGAATATTGAAGTGGTTTGATCACTAACTCCGGAATCAAGTCCTCCTAGTGTTCCGGCAATACAAAGCCCCTCCGAATTGTCACAAATCATCAATTCTTCTCCAGACAGTTTTCTTTCTTTACCATCCAAGGTGACGAACTTCGTCCCAGCAGGCAAACGTTTTACCTGAATTTCATCCCCCTGAATTTTTGCTGCATCAAAGGCATGAAGCGGCTGACCAAGGTCATGCAGTATAAAATTTGTGATGTCTACTACATTATTGATGGGTTCCAGCCCGAGGGCTTTCAGGTAATCTTGAAGCCATTTGGGAGACGGTGCTACTTTTACATTGCTAAGGGTAAGCCCTGAATACCTGGGACAATCTTGACTGTCCGCCACGCTAACTTTAATTACCCTGTCTGAGTTATCTATTTTAAAAGCCTCTACATCTGTGAGAACAAGGTCTTTGTTTAAAAGCGCTTTCAAATCTCTGGCTACTCCCAAATGCGATGCTGCGTCTGCGCGGTTTGGAGTCAAACCTATCTCTAGTACTTCTGTTTCTTTGATATCAAACAATTGAGCGACCCCACTTCCATTAGGAAGATCAGTATCTAAAACTAAAATACCAGCATGACCTGTTCCCAGACCAAGTTCGTCTTCGGCACAGATCATTCCTAAAGAAACCTCTCCTCTGATTTTGGCTTTTTTTATTTCAAATGATTCTCCAGATGAAGGGTACAAGGTGGCTCCCACGATTGCCACAGGCACCTTTTGACCTTTAGCAACATTTGGAGCACCGCAAACGATGGGCACTATCTCAGTCCCAATGTCCACTGTGGTGAGACTAAGTTTATCTGCATTTGGATGAGGTTCGCAGCTCAGCACTTCTCCAACTACTATGCCCTTAAGGCTTCCTTTTACTGATTCGTATATTGATATCCCTTCTACTTCCAAGCCTCCTGCAGTAAGCAGGTCGCCAATTTCTTGAGTGGACTGATCGAATGGTATATAATCTTTGAGTCGATTGATCGAAATTTTCATTATTACGGTTTTGACTAAGATACAAATTTACAATAAATGACCTCTACTGAAAGATTATTTTTCGTAATTTTTCTCCCCTGCCCTTATAGGGATATCCAAAATATTTTCTTTAGGTGGGATGGGGCAAGCAAAATCGGGATTATAGGCGCAGTAAGGGTTATATGCGAGGTTAAAATCAATGGTAATGGAGGAAGATCCATCTTGGCGCAAATTGATATACCTACCTCCACCATAGGTTTCCTCAGTACTTGTCCCGTCAGCAAATGCTAAAAAAAAGTTTCTTAAATCAACTTCATCCTCTGCTTGTAGCAGTAAAAGTTTGATAGTTTCACCATTGAATTCAAATTCCACGAAAGAATGTCTTATGTACCTTTCTAAGGTGCCGTCTGACATAGGGATTTCAACTATTCTTTTTCTAGGCACCGGTACAAGCCTCCCCCTTACTTTAAAGGATGGATCGATTGGAAAAAAATCCAGTGAATCAAGCGCTTTCTTTTGCTCGTCTTCTAATGGAGAATCAATATTAAACTTCAAAAACTTAAACTGACGCTCTCTTTCCGCTTTAATATTTTCAATATAAAGTTCAGGATCAGTAGTACCAGTAAAGGTATACATCAGAGAACCAAGGACTACCGACCCTACTAAGGCCAGCAATAGGTATTTTTTATTCATAGTAATTTAGATCATGCTTTCATCTGCAAAGCTAAAATAGCCAACATCTGTGAAAATCACATGATCTAATACCGGAAGCTCTAAATTTTTACCAACCAGGCAGAGCCTTTTTGTAAGACTAATGTCAGCAGAAGAGGGCTTTAAATTGCCTGAGGGGTGATTATGCACCAGGATAATGGCGCTTGCTAAATATTCCATCCCAAATTTAAAAATCAATTTGGGATCTGCTATAGTGGCAGAGGTTCCACCTTGGCTTATCAATTGCTTTTTGATGACCACATTGCTACGGTTTAAAAATAACACGTAGAAATATTCCACTGCCTCGTCAAGCAATTCTGGTCGCATAAGGGCATAGACATCTGCCGAAGAGGTGATTTTTGCTTTCTTCTGAGGTTCTGCTCCCTTCCTTCTCCTTCCAAGCTCTAAAGCACTTACTATGCTAATGGCCTTGGCTTCTCCTATCCCTTTAAATTTCTTTAAATCATTTACAGACAACCTGGCCAATTGAGCCAAATCATTGTTTACACTTTGTAAAATGTACTTAGAAAGGTCTACCGCACTGAGATTTCGGGAACCCGAACCTATCAAGATGGCGATTAATTCCGCATCTGTCAGCTGGGCTTTTCCTCGCAACAATAATTTTTCTCGGGGTCGATCCTCCTCAGCTAGGGCAGATATCCTGATTGACCTGTAATCATCCATAGGCAAAAAACGAATCCTTTCAGTTAATAAAAAAACTTTGAAAATGATATCATTAGTAATCAAAAACCCTAAATACTTGATTAAGTAGGGAATACCATTAAAAATAAGAAAAAATGGCCATAAAAAAAACCCTGCTAAAAAGCAGGGTTTAAATATTTTATACAAACAGTCTCTTATAGAGCGTTAACAAACTTGGTCAATTTAGACTTTTTGTTCGCAGCATTGTTCTTGTGAAGAACGTTTTTCTTAGCCAGTCTATCCAACATAGATGTAACCTGGTTCAAAAGTTCCTGAGCTTCCGCCTTGTCTTCAGTATTTTTCAATCTTTTGATGAAAGTCCTGGTGGTTTTGGCCTGGTACCTGTTTCTTAACCTTTTGGCTTCATTTGCACGAATTCTCTTTAAAGCCGACTTGTGATTTGCCATATTATATATAATTAACTTTTCCTTTTTTGCTTCTATTGGATCGCAAATTTAGCTGATTTATTTTTAATTGCAAAACAATTAATCAAATATGCCCAAATAGAAGGTTTCGCAATCTACATTTTTTTCACTATTTTGAGTTTGTGATAGTGTATTTCTTATTGAATATGAGACCGGTTCTGTTTTTATTTCTTTTTCTAAGCAGCAGCTCCAATGAGCTTTCAGCCTGGGGTTTTTATGCCCACCGGTTGATCAATAAGCAGGCTGTATATTCACTCCCTCCTGAGTTAATTGTTTTTTTTAAACCGCACCTTGGCTATATTTCTGATAAAGCAGTAAACCCGGACAGAAGAAGGTATGCTGTAAAAGGCGAAGCTGAAAAACATTATATAGATTTAGACAGCTATGGGGACAGTGCTGTTTACAAACTTCCCCGATTCTGGTCAGAAGCCAAAGCTATACATGGGGAAGACAGTTTGAGAAAACACGGAATTTCGCCATGGAGCACTTTTCAAACGTTTCAAAATCTTATTTACGCCTTTGAGAGAAAAGACGCGCAAGCTATTCTTAGATTAGCCGCAGACCTTGGTCACTATTTGGGGGACATCAATGTACCTCTTCACAGTACAAAAAATTACAATGGTCAGTTCTCCGGCCAATATGGCATCCATGGTTTTTGGGAAAGCAGGCTTCCTGAATTGTTTGCTAGCGAATATGATTTCTTTGTAGGCAAGGCTAGTTACCTTGATTTTCCTCAAGTAGAGATATGGAAGGCGATAGAAACCGCCCATTATGCGTTGGACTCTGTCTTTGGCTTCGAAGAGTCCCTGACAAAGACATTTCCTGAAGACAAAAAGTACAGTTATGAAGACAGAGGAGGTATTACCACCAGGGTTTATTCCAGAGAGTTCAGCAATGCCTATCACCAAAAATTAAACGGTCAGGTTGAACGGCAAATGAGAAACACGATAAAGTTGGTTGCCGATTTTTGGTACAGCGCCTGGATTTTGGCTGGTCAACCAAATCTTGGGTACCTGAATCCAGACAGGATCCAAGTACCCAATGAAAAGGACAGTATTTACGTCCCAAATGATTCATTGCAATACATCAGGGAGCACAGAACCTATTTTATTTTTCCAAAACCACTTTTTTGGAGGAATTCAGGTAAGCCTTTATACTACTTGCAAGTCTTTCGAAAGTATTGCGAAAGACGTCCTCGTTTTCTTCCAATAGGGTAACTCTAAACCCTCTCAAATCAGAACAAAACGAACTTACAGGAACTACACATATTTTTTCAGAGGCTAGCAAATTATAAACAAACCTTTTGTCATTTGGCATATCCTTTTCTTCAAGCCACTTGGCCAAATGTACTTTTATTGCCTTGTCATCCACTTGAAGAAATTGATCTTCGTCCAGCACACCTTCATCAAAAATAACAGTATTGTAAAATGCACCTTTCGTTTTGTTGAATTTAATACCTGCTACATTACCCAAAACCTCTTCCATAATCCTACTTCTGGTACCTATAGCGGCATTGGCAGTAACCCTGTATTCCTTATAGGCAGGATGACTCATAATCTTGGGTATGGCCAGCTGAGGCAAAGTGGTTGAACACACCTCTATCATTTTGGCATTTTCCAGGGTGGTACATAACTTCGTAAATTCCTCGGAAGTATGTTTGTTATAAAACTCCATCCAACCGCACCTGGAACCAGGCCATGGAAATTCTTTAGAAATCCCTTTCAATGAAATACCCGGCAAATCATCTCCTAGAATTTCAGCAAGGCTAATGGCTTCATAGCCATTATAAGTAATGTTTTGATAAATCTCATCTGCGATCAGGAGCAAGTTAAACTCTCTGGCAATCTCAACAAAACGATCCAATACTTCCCTTGGGTAAACCATACCGGTAGGATTGTCCGGATTAATAATCAGGATACCCACTACTGAGGTATTGTATTTCACCTTATTGTATAGATCTTCCATATCAGGATACCAGTTATTGTCTGGATCCAGCTTATAGGTAAGTGGTGCAGAATTGGCATGTGCCGCCTCTGCCGAACTGTGCGTAGAGTAAGCAGGTGAAGGACCAATGATCCTGGCTGTGGGGGTTAGGAACTGGTACAGCTTGGCAATCCCATCTCCTAAGCCGTTAAAGAACAAGACGTCTTCAGCTCCAATTTTAACACCGCCTTTCTCATTGTTTAAATCTGCTAAAAATCTCCGTGTGGCCAGCATACCTTTGCTATCTGCATAGCCATAGCTGTGATCATCCTGGACGAGATCGGAAACGATTTCCTTCATCCAAACAGGAATGGTATTGTTCTTCTGTATAGGGTCCCCTATATTCTCCCAGGTAATGTCATACCCAAGTTCTTCGATCAGTCTTGCCTTTTTGACAATTCCTCTGATCTCGTAATTCAACTCTTCGGCGCCTGGGCGCAATAGCAATTGTCTCATCATAATAAACGCGATGCTTACTTTAAAACACAAATAAACAAAAAAGGGAAATAAACTGAACGATTATTCGAAAAAAGGAGGGCTTAGGAGTTCAATCTTTTAAATGTAACTGATCACTGACCCCAAAAACCCAGCCCTTAGGCAGCTGAAAGAAGCCATGGCTAGCCCATACCTCTATCCCTACTCCAATTTTCTAAAATCAAATTATAAAAACTCCTTACCTATTGTTGAAAATTTGGCTTCTTCCTGTTAGAACAAACGCCTGCCCTACTTCTGATCCAACACCAATTGGGTATAAACAAAAAATTCCCTTTGCCACGTCAAATCGCAACAAAGGGAATTGCAAGTAATTACTATTATTTAAGCTTTTTGTATTTAATCCTTTTGGGCATTAAATCACCTAAGCGTTTTTTCTTGTTTTCTTCGTAGTCTGAGAAATTCCCTTCAAACCAATAAACATTACTGTCACCTTCAAATGCAAGGATATGCGTACATATCCTATCCAGGAACCAACGGTCGTGAGAAATAACTACTGCACAACCTCCAAAATTCTCCAAGGCTTCTTCCAAGGCCCTAAGGGTATTGACATCCAAGTCATTGGTAGGTTCATCCAATAACAAAAGGTTTCCACCCTTTTTCAAGGTCATGGCTAAGTGAACACGATTTCTTTCGCCACCTGATAGCACACCAACTTTTTTGCCCTGATCAGATCCTCCAAAATTAAACCGACTTACATACGCCCTAGCATTCACTTCCTTATTCCCCAATTGCACAAATTCGTTGCCCTCGGAGATGGTCTCATATACTGTTTTATCAGGTAGGAGGGTATCATGTTCCTGATCAACGTAAGCTATCTCTACCGTTTCTCCAATTTCAAAATGCCCGGCATCTGGCTTTTCCTCTCCAGTGATAAGATTGAAAAGTGTAGACTTACCTGCACCATTTGGCCCAATTACACCTACTATACCTCCCTGAGGGAGTGAAAAAGTAAGGTCGTCGAATAGTAATTTATCTCCAAAAGCTTTTGATACGCCTTTGACCTCAATCACTTTACTTCCCAATCGTGGGCCTGGTGGGATGTACAATTCAAGCTTGGATTCCTTCTCTACGGCATCTTGCCCTATGAGCTTGTCATATGCGTTTAATCTGGCCTTGCCCTTTGATTGCTTGGCTTTAGGAGACATCCGGATCCATTCCAACTCTCTTTCGAGTGTCTTCTGTCTTTTAGATTCTGTCTTCTCTTCCTTCTTTAACCGGTCTTGTTTTTGTTCCAACCAGCTAGAATAATTTCCCTTCCAGGGAATCCCCTCTCCTCTATCCAATTCAAGGATCCATCCTGCAACATTGTCCAAGAAATAACGGTCGTGAGTTACTGCTATCACAGTACCTTTATAATTCTTTAAGTGTTCTTCCAGCCATAGCACTGATTCTGCATCCAAGTGATTGGTAGGCTCATCAAGCAATAACACATCTGGTTCTTGTAGGAGCAAACGGCAAAGTGCCACCCTTCTTTTCTCACCACCTGACAAGTTTTCTACCATTGCTTCAGCAGGAGGAAGCCTTAGGGCATCCATTGCTTTTTCCAGCATGGTTTCCAACTCCCAAGCGTTCACTGCATCTAGTTTTTCCTGAACATCTCCTTGCTTATCAATCAATTTTTGCATGGCATCCGGGTCATCCATAAGGTCTGGATCCATGAACTTTTCATTAATTTCCTCAAATTCCTTGAGCAAATTAACAGTCTCACTTACAGCCTCTTCGACAACCTCTTTCACTGTTTTGGTAGGATCCAATACTGGCTCTTGCTCCAACATCCCTACTGAATAGCCAGCGGACCACACTACCTCTCCTTGAAATTCAGTTTCCATTCCTGCTATAATTTTAAGCAAGGAACTTTTCCCTGAACCATTGAGTCCAAGCACACCAATTTTAGCACCATAAAAAAACGAAAGATAGATATCTTTAAGTACTCTTTTCTGCGGAGGGTACACTTTTGAAACTCCCGCCATAGAAAAAATTATTTTTTCATTACTCATGGTTTATTTCCGTTTAATTTAAACGGTAAAGATGGTAAAAAATCGGCTTTCTTAGGATAAATGGAGCATATTTAATTAATTTGCAGAAATCCATACCACCACTAAATATTTACAACCAATCTTTTAATCATGACTGAGCATCCATTTGGATATATAATAGAAGGAAAAATTTATCTGAAAGGCTTTTTAGGCCAGGAAGACCGCGTGATAGGAGAAGTAAAAGAAGATGAGGCTTCTACCTTCCGTTATTTCGAAGATAGATTTGAAGCTGTAGCGCAAAAGGTAGAAAAACTAAAAGCCGATATTCAGGAAAACCAAAATAAAGGTTCTTTCCTAATGAAACTTATACACCTTAAATCCTCTCTACTGACCTTTGATGGTTTGGGGGATTTTCCTGCCCTAATAAAAGAACTCGAAGGCCAAGAGGCCATTTTAGAGGAAATCATTCAATCCAACAGGCATAAAAACCTAGAGATAAAAAAGGAACTTCTTAAAGAAGCTGAAACGTATAAAGAAAGTACTGACTGGAAAGAGACCTCGGAAATATTCAAGGAACTGAAGCTTAAATGGTTAAAAACCGGGCCAGTAGAAAAAGAATTGGAAGAGGAGATAAACGAAAAATTCCAAGGGATTCTAGACGTTTTTTACGGCAATCGCAAGAATTATTTTGATAGCTTGGCCTTACAGGCAGAACAAAATATTAAAGTTTACGAAAATCTTCTAGAACAAGCGAGAGAGGCGCATGACATGGCTGATGTAAAGACAGCCTTTGAAATCAGTAAGAAGATTCAAAAAGAATGGAAAGTTTCAGGCAGGGTTCCTGCTTCAAAAAGACAGCCCATTTGGGATGAATTCTCCAAACTGAACAATCGTATTTTTAGCAAATTCAAAAGAATGAGTCAGAATATCCCGACAATTAGCCCGGGACTTATGATTAAGAAGATTGAAAAATGGTCTGAAGAAATGAGGCAGATGTCTAAAGGAGAGGTCAATGACTACAAAGTCAATCAGGCAAAAAAGCTGCAAGCCGAATGGAAAAAACTTCCTCCAAAAAAACCCAGGAATGCACAACAAAGTATTAGCACTTTCGTATTCTTTTCAGAAATCATTTTTGAAAAATCATTTCTTGACAATCTTTGCCATTCTAAATATGAAGGATTTGCGGAGAAGTCTGATTCTGAGCAAAATACCTTAAAAGTAAATTTATTAAAAGACCTTATTGCCAGGGATCAGCGAGAGCTAATTACCGTTACGGAAAATGCTGAAAACTTTAGAAGCCAGGAAGGGGAATTTGATCATATCATGCGAAAAAAGATCGGTGCCCATAAAAGAAAAGTTGATGTGAAAAACAGCATTTTAAAAGAACTTACAAACAATTAATCCGTAAATGTTTTAGTTTAAGAAAGTATTTCTATTTTTGCACCCCTTTAAGGGGATCTTTAAATTTGTGTAGATTATGTATTGGACTTTAGAACTTGCCTCCTATTTGGAAGACGCTCCGTGGCCAGCCACCAAGGATGAGTTAATTGATTTTGCTATTCGCTCTGGAGCACCTTTAGAGGTTGTCGAAAACCTCCAAGAGCTCGAAGATGATGGTGAACCTTACGAAAACATCGAGGAAATATGGCCTGACTATCCAACAAAAGACGATTTCTTCTTTAATGAAGACGAATATTAAGCACTAAGCCTTCTCTTTTAAAAGTGAAGGCTTTTTTCACTACTTATTATATCCGTAAAGCTTTTTTCAGCTTTACCATTCCTTTTTTACTGACCGGTAATTGGGAACCATCTTTAAGAAAAATCAGATAGTTTTCTTTTTGATAGGGCTCTATTTTACTTATCGTTGAGATATTCACCAAGTGAGAACGGTGAATACGAATAAATGCTTGTGGATCAAGATTTTTTTCGTAGTAAGCCATCGTTCCTGATTTAAGATAAAGCTTGCCCGCCGAATTAATCTTAACATAATCACCATCGGCACTAAAGGAGGCTATATTATTGGCATTTAATACTTCTATTTTATTACCAGTCTTTACTACGACTCTTTTTAAAAACCCTTCCTTTGGAAGGTCTTCATTTATTTTAGATAGCTTGGATTGGGTAATTGCTCCACCATTCTCAGCAAAGCTCACCCGCTGTATGGCCTGAGCCAGTCGGTCTTTGGAAAATGGTTTTAAGAGGTAGTCAATAGCCTGCAATTCAAAGGCCTTTATGGCATAGGTATCATAAGCTGTGGTAAAGATTACTTTAGGAGGATTTTCCAACAGCTCCAATAATTCAAATCCTGTGATCTTTGGCATTTCTATATCCAAAAAAATTAGGTCAGGTTTAAGCTCCCCTATTCCTTTGAAGGCCTCAAAGCCATCATTGAATTTACCCACTACTTCGATTTCTGGAAAATCACTCAAGTAATCATGAAGTAAATCCTGGGCCAAGGGCTCATCGTCAACAATCAAACAACGTATCATTGTATCTGTGGTATTTTTAAAGTGGCTGTAAATTGTCCGGCAGTAACTTGGTGCGTGAGTAAATCTTTCCGCCCAAAAACAAGAAATAACCTTCGATGAAGACTTTCCAAACCAAAGCCGGTCCCAGGTGCATTTCCTGAAGTGTCATCGCAAGGATTTTGCACGGTTATTAATAGATCATTGCCTTCCTGGCTAACGTCAATCCGTATTAAAACATCACCCGTAACCCCATAAAGACCATGCTTCACCGCATTCTCGACCAGTGTTTGCACCATTAAGGAAGGTAATTTCAATGGGGAAGCTTTCTCTGGCAAATTGATGGCATACTTTAACCGATGGCCAAACCTGATTTTCTCCAACTTCAGGTATTGACCAATACTCTTCATTTCTTTTTCTACAGGCTCCCATTTCTTAGGATCCATTTTGAGGTTATCTCTATAAAAATCCGCCAGACCTTGAACCATCACACGCGCTTTCTCAGGATCTCTTGCCAACAAGGCATTGATAGAGTTCAGACTGTTGAAAAGAAAATGGGGCTGCATTTGCTGCCGCAGGTAATGAAGTTCTGCATCATTGGACAACTTCTGACGGGACTCCTCTTGCTGAAGCCTATTGAAATCTTTGGTACTGGATTTATTTGACAAAACAGAAAAGCCTATCAAGTGAAACAACAGGGTGGCTACGGTAACCCTTACAGCTAGAGAGGCATTGAATAAGGCAAGTGGCTCAGTATAGTTCAACCAATTAGCGTCCCATAGTAGCTGATTGGAAAAGGTGAGTAAACTAGCTATAATAAGTGCAAATAAGATTGTTGGCCAGCTTTTAATTTTTCCAACAGGATAATAATTTAACATTAATTTCATAAGAATGGCTCCTATACCAAATGTAATGGTACTCAAAATCGCATCTGCGATACTCCATTCCATATTATTTTGCCAGTAGAAAGTACTTCCAAAGACTCCTGAAAATACCATCAAAAGAAAAACCACATGGTCGCCCAAATTATCATTGATCATAAAGGATTCATGTGATTTTTCCATTGGAGCCTTAATTTTTAGTAGGATGATATTTCTATCCCTCCAAATATAACAGACCCTGTAAGAATCAATCTCTTGTCGACATTTTGAACGCTTCCTTGCTGAGTATATCTTTTGTCATCTATACCGGCAGCCAGGTTACTCACACCCATCTGAACATCCCAATTTGGAGGCACAATTAATTTCAAGCCGCCAAAGGCAACGGAGACTTTCAAAACTGCTTGATCTTGAATGTCTGCATGCATTAAATCTATATCGGCACCACCGAAAACACTGGTTATTTCTCCTCCTTTAAAATCCTTGGACATAACCTTTCGCTTTATCCCGGTAAGAAATGCGTCAACTTTGATATAATTAGAACTGTCGTGACCCAATGAACCAACACCCTCAGCTATGCCTTTGTCAAAGCCTTTTTCCCATCCTTGCATATTAGAGGTTTTGTCCCTGTTTTTCTTTACAATTATGTACAAACCCAATACCATCAAGCCTATAGGGAACAGCAAAGACCCCATATGATAGGGTAGAAAAAACGAGTCTTTTAATAGGAAAATACTACCTATTAGAATTAAAACTACTGAGCCAGTATTCTGAAACCTATTCCTGTAGCCTGTATAAATCCCTATTGCGATTAATATCATCGGCCAGGAAAAAATCCAAAAGGGGATAAAAAAACCCAATTGCTTTAGCAAAAGCAATGATCCAATGACTAGAATTATTACACCTAGTGCAAAATTTCCATTTCTCTTTCCATTCATATTTTAAGTATTTATTTGATGGATGAAAGGTAGGCCTAGAGACTTCGAAAAAATAAAACTATTCGACTAAACTTAAAACTTTGCAGATAAACGACCTGATTTTCCTGTTAATTAGTTTTAGATTCCAATAAATAATTGGCAAAACTCAGGTCTTCTGGCGTCGTAAGCTTTATATTTTCTTGATTTCCAGCAATTAAATGTACTTCCCAGCCCATATTTTCATAAACTGTAGCATCGTCTGTAAAGAATGGTTCCTCATCAGATAGGAAAGCAGCTTTTATTTTTTTTAACAGAAAAGTCTGTGGCGTTTGTACCAGCCTAAATGCATCTCTGTTTTTATATTGGGAAATTCCATTGGTATCCACCTTCCTGATAGAGTCTTTTAGGGGAATTACGGCTATGGCACTTCCGTGAAGGCTGGCTTCAGCAAAACTAAGCTGAATCACTTTTTCAGAAACAAAAGGTCGCACACCATCGTGAATTGCCACCAGGCCATCTTCCTCGGCAATGTTGTTTAGCCCGTTTTTGACCGAGTTAAATCTACTTGAACCTCCTTTAACCAACCTATGTGACACCTTAAAAGAATGTTTTTTGCACAAATCCTTCCAATATTTGAATTGGCTTTCTGGCAAAACTAAAATTAGGTTTATCGTAGGGTCATAAGCATTAAATTTAATTAATGTATGCATTAATACGGGCAATCCACCTATAGGTAAAAATTGTTTGGGTATCTCTCCTCCCATCCTCACTCCAGCTCCGCCAGCTACTATAATGGCATGTTTTTCATTTCGCTTTACCATAGTTGTTATCAACTAACCAATAGTTTAGAACATACCAGTGCAGATAGCACTTCAGTCTTCCCTCCATAGGAAACCTTCATGTTTTTGTCATACGCTTCAACTTCCAGAATCTCTACTTCCACCCCTAGCGCTAATCCTTTGCTGTTGAGGTATTTTAAAAACTCATCTGTCGTCTTGCTCAAAGCCTTTAAAGTCACCAATTCTTTTGGTTGGCAATCTGTCAATAACCGGAATTTCTGAGTGGCAAACTCGCCGCTACTAGACGGAATCGGAGAACCATGAGGATCCCGCTCCGGAAAACCTAAAATCTCATCCATCCTATCGAAAAAGGCAACTGATTGAATATGCTCCAATTGCTCCGCTATTTCATGTACCTCTTCCCATCCAAACCCCATCTTCTCAACCAAATACATTTCTGTAAGCCTGTGCTTTCTTATGATCATTGCCGCCATCTTCCTGCCTTTCAGTGTAATTTTAAGCGGCTTGTACTTTTCATACTCCAGTAAACCCATTCCAGCTAACTTCTTAACCATACTGTTAACCGATGGAAGACTGACTTCTAGCGCCTGAGCTATACTTGTTGTATTAACGTCATCAGTCGCTATGGCTTGATTAAAGATCACTTTCAGGTAATTCTCTATAGATTGGCTATTGGTCATTGCTGTAGTATTTCATAACAAAGATAAAAAAATATTGAAATAAATTTGTTAGCCAAATCTAACTATTTAAATTTGCCATGGCTAAATAAAAACTGAACTTAGCTAAACAAAATTAGTTATAAGTGATATTCATAAGGTTAAGGCATGTTCGAGGACGGATCTAACTTGTCGCAAGAAAAATCTTTTTAAAATAAAAAAAATTATGTTCGATACCATTGTTGACTACTTAAGTAGTATATCCCCAGCTTATGCTGCATTAATAGCTACCACATTCACCTGGTTTGTCACAGCCGTAGGTGCTGGGTTTGTATTTTTCTTTAAAAACATAAACCGGAGGGTCATGGACATTATGATGGGCTTTACAGGTGGCGTGATGGTTGCGGCAAGTTTTTGGAGTCTTTTAGCTCCGGCCATCAATATGAGTGAAGGAGAGAATTTTGTTAAGGTAATGCCTGCCGCTTTGGGTTTTCTTGGTGGGGCAATATTTATTTTCATTCTTGACAAGATTTTGCCACATCTGCACGTAAATTTCAAGAAAGTAGAAGGTATAAAAACCCCATGGCAAAAAACAACGCTCTTGGTGCTTGCCATAACGATGCATAATATTCCCGAAGGACTGGCCGTAGGCGTATTGTTTGGCGGTGCCGCCGCAGGCATTCCAGAAGCCTCTATCGCAGGAGCAGTCATTCTGGCGATAGGAATAGGCTTACAAAATCTTCCTGAGGGAGTTGCAGTGGCTGTTCCACTCAGGAGAATGGGAATGAGTAGGAGGAAAAGCTTTATGCTGGGACAATCCTCTGCCTTGGTGGAGCCAATAGCAGGTGTCCTCGGTGCAGTGGCCGTCACAATATTCACCCCCATTTTGCCCTATGCTCTGGCCTTTGCCGCTGGGGCTATGATCTTCGTAGTAATAGAAGAAGTAGTGCCTGAATCCCAGCAAGGAGGCAACACCGATTTGGCCACTATGGGCTTCATCGGTGGTTTTATCATCATGATGGTTTTAGACGTAGCCCTCGGTTAAAACCTTACTGTTTGCCTTGCCGTACCTCTGGATTAACAGGATATGGTAAAGGATCTCCTTTCAGTCCTGCAATGATATTCTCAACTGCACAGGTAGACATTTTGTCCCTTGTTTCCTTCGTAGCCGAGCCAATATGTGGGAAGACAACTGCATTTTCCATTTCCAACAATGGGTTATCTTTGGCCATAGGCTCAGGATTTGTAACATCCAATCCTGCACCCCAGATAATTTTCTTGCTTAATGCTTCGATAAGGTCTTCTTCCTTGTGTACACCTCCACGGGCAGTATTGATAAATATTGCTGAAGATTTCATTTTTTTAAACTGCTCCATCCCAAACATTCCTTGTGTTTCGGAGGTAAGCGCCGTATGGACAGAGACGACATCACTCTGGGCCAAAAGCTCATCCATGCTTACTTTTTTAGCTCCAAGTTCCTTTTCTGCTTCGGCATTGGTGCTGCGGTTGTGGTAGAGAATTTTCATACCCCAAGACTGGGTAACTATTTTAGCAAGCTCTGTCCCTATCCTTCCCAAGCCAACAATTCCAAGGGTTTTCCCTGCTAAATCAAAGCCCAAGTCCTGGGTCGGCTGGGAGGCACCCCATTCTCCTTGTTTTATTTTATTGTGAAGGTAAAGAGCCTTTCGGGCAACTGTTAACATCAGTAGCAGGGCCGTCTCAGCCGTAGCTTTATTTAAAACATTTGGCGTATTTCCCACGGGCACCCCATTTTCCGTAGCGGCTTTAATGTCTACTCCATCGAAACCTACTGAATGCAGTGCTACAACTTTCAGGTGTTTGCATTCTTTGAAAAAATCAGCATCCAGCCCCGCCTGCCCAACACTTAAAAAAGCATCATGCCCTTTACAGAACTGAATGGCTTGGCCTCTATCCAATATGGGCTTTTCCTTCCATACGGTATAATCAATTCCTGCTTCATTCAGCAATTTAAATCCTATTTCGGGGATAATCTTATTTATAAAAACTTTCATAAACTTTGTGTTTAGCAAAAAAAAGGTACTCATAAAATCAATAAAGACGGGTAAACACCCGTCTTTATCGGTGTTTACTTAACGTATCGGAAATCAAATTTTTGATCAAAATCCTTTAAAAAGGCAAGCATTAAGCCAATGACATTATTGATATCCTCTTTACTGGCTGTTTCAACAGTGGTATGCATGTATTTTAGTGGCAAAGAAATCAAGGCCGCTGGTACACCTCCATTAGAGTAGGCAAATGCATCTGTGTCAGTACCAGTACTTCTTGAAGAGGCTGATCTTTGAAAAGGAATTTCTTCTTTTCTGGCACTGGCTATGATTAAATCCAATAATTTTTTATGTACCGCAGCTCCACAAGTTAAGACAGGACCTTTTCCAGCAGTGTAATCACCACTTGCGATTTTACTGTACATTGGGGCGGTAGTATCATGACATACATCGGTGATAATAGCCACATCAGGTTTGATTCTGGCAGCTATCATTTCTGCACCCCTTAAGCCTATTTCTTCCTGTACAGCATTGACGATATACAATCCAAAAGGCAATTTGACATTTTCTTCCTTCAACATCCTGGCCACTTCTGCAATCATATAACCCCCAATTCGGTTATCGAGGGCACGACCAGAATAAAACTTTTTATTCAATTCGGTCAACTCATCTTTAAATGTAATGACACAGCCCACATGCACCCCCATTTCAAGTACCTCATCTTTTGATCTAGCCCCTATATCAATGAATATATTATCCATTTTAGGCGTTTCTTCTTTTGCCTTGTCCCTCACATGAATGGCTGGCCAGCCAAAAACACCGGGTACAATTCCTTTGTCCGTATGAATATTGACACGCATCGATGGGGCGATCATATGGTCTGACCCACCATTCCTAACCACATAAATGTATCCTTCTGGGGTAATATAATTGACAAACCAACTGATTTCATCCGCGTGTGCCTCTATGACAACCTTGAATTCTGCTTCGGGATTGATGACACCAACAGCTGACCCATAGGGATCTGTAAAATAATCATCAACAAAAGGCTTGATATAATCCAACCAAATCTGTTGCCCTGAAGCCTCAAAACCTGTTGGTGATGCATTGTTAAGGTATTTGTAAAGAAATTTCTCGTTAGTATCCATATCTAAATTAAATTGTATTGCCTACTTAGTCACAAAATGGCTGCCAATAAACCTTTCCCTGAACATAATTCAGACAAAGCCATTTAGGAGCTAGCATTGGGATAAAGTTACACACAAGAATGTTAGGGTAAAAATTGTCCCGTACACATTCTTAAGAAGTAGTAATAATTTCTTGGTTATAGCTTTTTTCAAGTAAGCTAATCCACTATGGCTTCCACATTTAGTCTAACCAAGATTGGGGTCAAGAAAGATTTCCTTCAGCAAAAAGCCTTCTAATTTCTTTCTTGTCAAACTTTCCTGTGCTGGTCTTTGGTACTTCGTTGATAAAAACAAATGCTTTAGGAATCTGGTACTTTACAAAGTCCCTTGATAAAAATGCAATTAATTCTTCCTCCAAAACCCCATCGTCCTTGTCCATCAAAACCATAGCAGCCAAAGGCACTTCAACCCATTTATCGTCTGGAATTCCAATTACTGCAGCTTCCCTAATTTTAGGATGTGCCATTATTGCTGATTCTAGCGCCACGCTGGAAATCCATTCCCCTCCGCTTTTTATGAGGTCTTTAATTCTATCCTTAATTTCCATGTACCCACCCTCATCTATTGTACTTACATCCCCCGTTTTAAACCAGCCATCTTTTGTGAAATTTTCATTGTTATTCGTTTTAAAATAAGCGCCAACGATCCAAACTCCTTTTGTTTGTAGCTCCCCTATGGAAATACCATCATTAGGAGCAACCTTGCCATCCTCTGTCACCACCCTTAACTCTACACCAGGAAGAGGAATGCCCTGATTGGCTCGAACGGCAACTTTTTCTTCGTAGGATAAAAGATCATGTTTTGGCTGAAGTCTACTGACTGTTGCCAATGGAGAGGTCTCGGTCATTCCCCAAACTTGAACTCCTTTTATCCCGAAGTCTTTATCAAAAGCTTCAATAAGGCTTTTTGTAAGTGCAGAACCGCCAACAAGGTACTCCTCTAGTGCTAATTTTTCTTTCGGTGGATTTATTTTCAGAGCATGATACACACCCAGCCAAATGGTTGGGACACCATTGGCTTTATTTACTTTTTCTTTCAAAAGGATGGTAATGATTTCTTCAGGTTTTAGATTAGATGAAGGAAGCACCATATCTGAACCCGACAACAAGCAGCTATAGGGTAAACCCCATGCCATCACATGAAACTGGGGGATTATGAGTAAAACGACATCTCTATTACTAAAATTAAAAGCATTAGGGGCGATAATAGCGGAGGCATGTAGGTAGGTAGATCTATGAGAATACAAGACCCCTTTTGGCAGCCCTGTGGTTCCACTTGTATAACAAATACAGCAAGCGTCATTTTCATTGATTTCAGGCCATTCAAAATCCTGGGATTGTTCTGCCAGCAAATCTTCGTAATACAGGGTATGTGGCAAGCTGGTATTGAATCCTTTTGGCGCATTTAGTAAGACAAAACATTCAACAGTTTCCAGTAAGGGCGCTATTTTTTCTAGTAGAGGGACCAGCGTAGCATCCACAAAAATCACCTTGTCTTCAGAGTTATTGATAATGTACTCCGTTTGGTTGTCAGACAATCGAATATTTATTGGATGGCAAATTGCTCCTACGCCAGATATCCCATAATACAACTCTACATGCGTGCCATGGTTCCATGCAAAAGTCCCTACCATGTCCCCTTTTGTGATTCCTAATTTTTGAATCAAGGCATTGGCTAACTTTTTACTCCTATTGTACATGTCACCGAAAAGATACTCATGACGTCCTCCATCTGGTAAATAAGAGATAATCTTTTTATGTCGATAGACACTGTTTCCAAACTCAAGAATAGTATTTGTCGTGAGCGGATAATTCATCATTAAGCCTTCCATTCCAGAAATTTTTGGGTTTATGTCATTTTAAATTCAACGCTAGCTACTTTCTGTACTTCTTAAGAGTACCGGTTAAATTGTGAATAAATACAAAATCACAATCTTTTAACAAATTTCACTATACTAATCTACTGATTTTTTGAAGGGTACAAAATTAATAGTGGATACGTGGTAGAATACCCATTTAATCAGGCATAAATGATTGCATTGCCCTAACAATCACCTTTATTATCAATTTCTGTTCTAGGTTAAAGATAAAATGCTAACAAGCCTTACTTCAATGACCCCATACTTTATTCAATTGGCACTTAGATAGCAAGGCTTTCACCATGTTTAGCTCCTTCTCACTACCAGGTTAAATGCTCAATAAATAATGCATCTAAGGTTTTCAATGACCCTCATATCAACAGGCTTGAAAGCTTTCCTTACTCATCAAATTAGGTAAGAAAGCTGTTAGAGAACCCACACAAGTTATAAAATAAGGCCTAAGTGCAATAAATACTTTATTACGCTTAAGCCTTATATATGCAAAATACCCGTAAAACTTATTAAGGAAAAATTTAAATTTAATCCCTGAACTTATAAAAAGTATTCTTTTACTTGTTTCAATAGTTTATGCCCATCAGGATCTGCTTGCGTTTTTAATTGACACAAATTTTCAGCCCATTCAGATGTCCGAATTCGAAGAGGGGGATTTGCAAGTTTGGCTACATGGAGGACAACAGCTGCCACTTCTACGCTAGTCTGGTAAAGGGAAGGCCTTTCCTTATCCTTGGCTCGATTTTGTGCCCCTTCAATGTATTTTTGAAATATTGGCGCATAGACACCCGTCGCCATTTCTCCTTTTTCATTGACTGTTTTGGCTACCGCATTGTTCATGAACTCGGTAGCTATTCCTCCGGGTTCAACTAGTGAAAACTGTATATTGAAAGGCTCGCTAATATAAGATGCAAGCGCTTCCGTAAAACCTTGATTTGCAAATAGAATAGCACTTTCAAACCCTACTCCTGTAGATGTTCCGGTAATTAATACGTTCTTTTTCATGGTTTTTAGTATTTATGGAATGAATATTCATTCCAATTTTTAAGTAAAAAAAAATTATTCCTTAATCGCATCCCACACCATATGCATTTGATTTTTAAGCGTGGGAACTTTAGTTGAAGATTGCGTAAAATGATAACGCAAATAGGACATGATTGCTCCTCCTATAAAAATAAATATTTCATCTATTGCTATATTTTTAATTATCCTTTCTTCTTGCCCTTTTTGCACCAACTTGTATACAGGTTCATACGAATTTTCACCCTTTCTAACACTGTCTTTAGTAATAATGGGTGAGGCTTGCAGTTGTTCCATAAACTTAAAGTAGACCGGTTGGTCTATAAAGAACTGTATAACTGCTGTGAAATAATTTTCAAATTGAGTCTTGATGGGTTGATCTGATTTAAAAGTAGCGAACATCGATTTCTCCTTTTCTTTTATAGAAACGTAAATCTCGTTTATCAATATTTCTTTATTGGGAAAATAATTATAAATCGTACCCATTCCTGTACCTGCAGCCTTGGCAATCGCCGACATGGGCGTATTATGAACCCCATTATCTGTAAGGAGTTTCAATGCTGATGACAATATGGCCTCTTTTTTATTCACTGTACAAAGGTAAGTAATTTGGAATGAATATTCCAAATTACTTACCTATTTATTTTTAGTTTAGCTTAAAATCAATAAGAATTAGTAGCTGCTTTTGGCTCTTCTCCACCTATGGTATTCATTAATTCCGGAGCCATACTTGTGATCGCATTGGTCAACTCACCTAAAGCTGATACATTGGAAAGGATTATCACACCATTTTTGGCTTTCACATCTATAATCATTGAAGAGGTATAGCCTCCGGTTCCTCCGTTGTGCCAATTCCAAACAGCTCCCGATTCGGTTTGGATAACACTCCAGCCTAAGGCCATGGAATAATTCTCGTTTATCTCAAAAAATGCTGTTCTTGATAGCGTCAGTTCTTTGTTTGAACTATCAAATTGAGCTAGTGCAAACTTTGACATGTCATTGACCGTAGACAAAATTCCACCGGCTCCCATAAGTACCGACATGTCCCAATTGGATACCTCCTCCCCTTTATCATTCAGTCCCTTAACCAACTTGTCCTCTATCTTGCTCCTCAAAGTAGTTGATGCCTTCATCCCGTACTTCGAAAAAATCTCTTTTTGAAGTAACGTTTCGTATGTCATCTTCGCTTTATTACTTAGCACATAGCCGAGCATTCCTACACCGAGATTAGAGTAATCAGAAACCGCACCAGGTTTATGTTTCATTTTCAATTCTTTTGTCAGGTAGGTTTTCAGTTCTTCTTCCCCAAAATCTTTATAAGGATTTTCCAAACTTACATTTTCAAGGTTTGCTGGAATTCGAGGAAGTCCGGAAGTATGGGTAGCCAATTGCTTAAGCGTAATTTCCACACCGTCTTTTAGTGGGTAGTGAAGGTAATCGCCAATTTGATCTTCGATATTCACCGTGCTATCCTTCAAAAAATTGGCAAGCAAAGTTCCGGTAAAGACTTTAGTGATGGATCCTATTTCGAAAACCATGTCTTGATTTTGAATTATCATTGTTGAATCCTGAACGCGTTTGACTCCAACATAATTAACCTTCCCATTTTCAATAAGGGCTATGGCAACCTCAGCTTGATTTGGCAATGCTTACGCCTTGTCAAATATTAATTCATATTGGGCTTCAGCCAATTTTTCTAATTCTTCAACCTGAGTTTTAGATTCTTTAGAGGGGGAATTTCCACAGCCATAGACTACAAACATGATAAGCATTTGAAAATACCTCATCATTAATTTTTTGAGTTAAGGACCTCCGATAGAGGAATTTTTAAGCACTTTTCTAACCAACACATACGAATAAAGCCGCCAATTTAAATAACCAATTTGCTATCCTTTTTAACTATGATAATACATAGAATTGTTGAAACAAGGGTCAGGAACGTTCCAAGAATCAACTCCAATAGGCTTTCCGAAAAAAGATTACCTATGGTATTCAATCCAAAAAACGCTGCAAAAACCCAAATGAATGCATTTATAATTTTATTCTCTTTTTTTCTTTCAATCAGTTTGAGTTTTACGAAGAGTATGGTCAATAGGAATATATTCAATAGTATTGAGATGGTTTCAAAAGTTTTCATCTCCTCCACCGACTTAAGTCTTCCAGCCCAAACTTTATCGTAGGGAATAAATTCAAAAAAGACCAAAAAGTGAAACACTAAAACTACTCCAAGTAAGCAAAACATAATCACTAACGCCTTCCTCTTATCCATTTACCAATATTTTCAACTTTTTAAAACAATTAGAAACGATATACCTTAATACTAATTTACTAAGAGACCAAACGGTACAAATTAGATTTTTAAATCTTTAGCAAACAGAAATCAAAAAAGAACGGGTTTCCATGATCACCTTTACTGTCCTTAAACCACACCTAATCCACTATATTTTGTCGACATGGATGCACAAAATGCAACAATACCCTAACATTAGAATAAATCGCTTAAGCCCTGCACTCCACTTTGGATAGATTTATTCATTGATGTATTTCTAATTCATAGATTTGTTCCAAATTAACTTTGAACCTCTCCGATCATAACATCAACGCCGCCGCTTGCGAAGTTGGGAATGTCATTAACTGCAGCTTGTCCTTCAGGAGATGCCATTTGTTTTTTTAGTTCTTCGATGGTTTCAAAATACAATTCTGCCATTCTGTATTGGGAAGGTTTTCCACCATCTGGTGTCCCAGAAAATTTTGTAAATTCCACCTTACTTAGGCCTTTAATTTTTGCGGCGATGGGAAGGTGAGTTTCAGCATAATATTCCTCAAAAGCCTCAACATCTACAGGGTGACCATACATTACAACTAATTTTACCATAACTTATTTTTTTTGTGTTAGTTAGATTTATTTAAAGTAATAATAAAATTGGCTGAATACCCAGGATATTGAATAAAAGCCTCAATTCTTCTGAAAATATCTTACCATTATTCTCAAATTGAAACAATACCTCTTGCAAGAAGTTGAATTCGGTCCGCTAACCTGACAAGGTTATAAAAATCAATAGTCGAATGTATATTTAAAATTGCCAAGGCAAGGATGATACCCAGGATCGATCCCAAAATAATTAATTTTCTTTTCGATCAATTTATCATCAATATAAAGGTTTTCTTCAATAATATTCTCTCGATCAAAGATTTTAATCAATCTCTTTTGAGCATCATATTTATAGGTTTTAAAATAGATCAATCCACCATTGACGGTTTCCTTTTTTTCCTCTATTAATAAATTCTTGGCAAATTTGTAAGTTGTGACATGATGCTTTTCAGCATTTTTAGTGTAATCAATTTTGGTCTTCAACTGTCCGTTGGTATACTCATAGGTATTGAATCCACCCCAGCTTTCCCATTCTTTCACCAATAAATTATGCTCAAACTCTCTGGGGGCTTCGCTTACACCTTCACTTACCATATTTCCATTACCATCAAAGTCAGTGAATTTGAATTTGATATTCACCAATTGATTCATCTCATTGTAAATGAATGTCTTTTCAGATTTTCGGTAATCTGATTCAAAAATTTCATACACCAATTGGGCCTCATTGTTGTAGGTGAAATTAGTAGTATAAAGTATATCACCATCGACAAGGGTAGTTTCTGAAATCAATTTTCCCATGTCATATTCATATTCCACCCTTCTCAGGCTTTCATTAGAATTCACTTGGCAAAAGACATTCATTGCACTTGGTTCAGAAAGCAATGGCAGTTGATAATTTTCCTCAAGCGCACAACTTGAGAAAATTAATAGAATTATTAATAGATTTAGAAATGTTCTCATTCTGATTAAATTTTGGATTCAATAATCAAGACGTTAAAACAATACTACTTGCCACAAACATTATTATTTTACTCTCCTAAAATGGGGTATGCTTATGCTATTGCTATCACTACAAAAATGTTTGATAGCCTTTCAATCCATAATTATTTCAATTTCCATTTGATTCCATTTGTAATAGGTACTGTGGTTATTTCCAGCATCAGACCAGATCAAGACCATCTTTTTGCCATCTTTGCTAATCCATTTTGGACTTAACTTCATACCATAAGTACGGTTTTCCTTGTCATCGGGATAAAAAGAATCTTTGTAATAAAATTGTTTCCATGACCCCCAAGGGTTCTCTGAATACCAAAACCCAATACTTCCTGGAAGTGGGCAATCCCTACACCAGCCATCCCAGTATTCCTTTGTTGGATCCTTTACTCCATAGCTGGTCATGACATACAGATCCAAACCGGCATTGTACACGACACTCGGAAACCAGCTGGACCACATCCATTGTTCACCTTCACCTGCCTCAGGATACTGAATAGTAGCCCCTCTCTTGCTCATGTCTGAAGTCCAAGTTGGTTGATTGTTTCTGATTCCTTGGAAATATTCATAGGCATCTTTTTCCAGTATCTTTTCCTTATGCACCCTAGCCAAAGCCAGGTTTCTTGGATCATGTTGTTCGGGAGAATACATATAAATATACTCATCCTTAGCAGCCGAGTTGGCTTTTCCATTTTGCAAAAAAGCAATCCAATTGAAAGCATACGCCTCTTTCCCCTCCTTAGGCCGTGGATCTTCCTTATGGAAAAAAAAGGCTGTTGAATCTAACTGCTGGTAAGATTTGTAGTTTTCCAAAGTACCATCCCAACGGTAAACCGTTTTACCAAAATCTTTTGTATATAATAGTCTGTTAGCAGTGGCTCTTCGATACCAGGTGTCTGTTTCACTTCTCCAAAGCCACACGTAAATAGTGCTGTCTACAGCCAAAGTCCCGTAACCATACAATGGAGAATCGACTAAGCTAATGGGCCAGCCGGGCATTTTTTTAACCTCATCATTAGAAAAGTTCTGGTCCCCTGAAATCTGTAACAGCATTGAACCCTCCCAATCGGCCAAGCTGTTCAATTTATCTGAGCTCCCCCACCATCCATTCCCATCATCTAGAATTGTATATACATTGTCATCTATGGCCCAGGTCTGGCACCAGTTGTCCCCAAAATTCCCTTTACGCTGAAGTGTTGTAGCATCAAAACGCACCCCAATCGGATTGGTCTGCGAAAAGGCAGTAAATGTGCTCATTATGAGCAAAAGAACTATTAAATATTTTTCTATCTTCATATTGGTTTAATAAATAGTAAAACTTGTGCAATTGATGCTAAAAAATTAAGGTAGTGCACCCACCTTTTTTAATTGAAGGACATTGGTCAAATATTATTTTTCAACTGTTTAGTACAACCTTCAGCAAAACACATAAAATAACGGTGCGCTCACTAACTGTGAGCAGACAACAAAAGCATTAAACAGGCAAAAGTTAATTTATAACCTTGCCTAGTTCTCATCCGAGGTTAAAATTATTATTTTTTTCACAAAGCACAACCCCTTAACAAAACCCTTGTCATTCTGAAAAACAAACACATCAAATATTGATTTTTAAAAAATTAATAAAACTTTATGGGGTCATTTAACTACTTGGCTTCCTCTTTATATTATACAGCCTAAAAATTCATTAAATCAACCAATGATTAATTCAAAACATACCAAAAATGCAGAAATTTCTACTTTAAAGCATGATAACTCTATTAAACAATATGAGAGCAGAACAGATATGGACATTTGGAGTGCTTTTAATAAAGGGAATGAAGCCGCATTCAATTACATCTACCGAGTTTATGCTCCATCATTGTTTCAATATGGGGGACAATTTTCTAAAGATGAGGCAATACTACAGGATTGCATACAGAATATATTTATTGAATTAAGGCGAAAGAGAGGCCATTTGACAGAGGTAAGCAATATAAGGGCCTATTTATACAAGACTATGCAAAGAGAAGTGGTACGAATGATAAAGCGAGAGAAACGCACTTCTATTCTATCGTGTGGGCTAGACGAGAGGATTTTCCCTATAGAAATCTGCCATGAAACCAAACTCATCCAACAGGAATATGAAATTGAAAGGAAAGAAATAATTGTCTCGGCCATGAACCAGCTAAGTCCCCGTCAAAGACAGGCCATCCTGCTACTTTATGAGGAGGGGATGAATTTTAAGGAAATTAAAGAAGTGATGGAATTTAGTGAGGTAAAGTCGGCCAGGAAAATTATCTACAGGGCTTTGGCTTCACTAAAAGTCATCATCAAGAATAAACAGTAGAACGAATTAACCAGTGGTTTTTATCCACTTTATATGAAATACGAAGATTACACTATTGACAATTTCTTAATGGATGATTTTTTCATTCATTGGGTGAAAAATCCAAACGAGAATAACCGCCATTTCTGGGAAAAATGGCTTGAGCAGCACCCCGAAAAACGTGATATGGTGATGAAAGCTGCCATTATTATAAGTTCTGTTCACTATGAGTCAAAGCCTTTAATGGGAGATAGACGCTATGTAGAGGCATTCGAAAATATTTTAAAGGCAGACAATGATTCGGAATTAAAAAAAACAGAAAGAGGGGCAAAATCCCTGAATTTTAAATTTCCCTGGAGAATGATGGCTGCCGGGGTGATGATTCTTTTTTGCCTGGGGATCAGCTATAAACTTATTATTAATCCTTCTAAGGCTGAACTTTCAGAATCCGATAGGGTGACAATGATCAAAAGAGTTAACCCTGCTGGTAAAAAATCAATTTTAACATTATCTGATGGATCGAGGATATTCCTGAATTCAGGAAGTGAAATCAGCTATCCCTCAGGATTTAATGACAGCCTAAGACTGGTAAGCTTGAGGGGCGAAGCCTTCTTTGAAGTTCAAAAGGAGAAACGGCCTTTTGTGGTAAAAACAGGGCAGACCAAAATAAAGGTTTTAGGCACCTCCTTCAATGTCAACCAAAAGCAGAATGGTGCACTAACGGTGGCCCTAGTAACTGGAAAGGTGATTATCAATGACCAGAAAGGAAACGAGATGCAACTTGCCCCTTCTGAGATAATGGTAAGAGGCGAAGACGGGGCCTTTCACAAAACCGGATTTGACCCTTTGACCCTTATAGGGTGGAAAGATAAAATACTGGTTTTTAGAGAAAATTCTTTTGTTGAGGTCAAGGAAAAAATAGAGAACTGGTTTGGAGTGACCTTACACTTAGAAGGGGAAATTGATACTAACATGACTTATTCAGGAACTTACAAAGAAGAAAGCTTGGAAAATGTTTTGAGAGGAATGCTTTTCACCTCAGGATTAGCTTATGAAATTGAAGATAAAATGGTGACAATTAAAAACACCAAATAACATGAAAAATGAAAAGACAACACCCGTTCCGTGGGGGAACGAGCGTTGCCAAAATTAAGCCATTGTTTCTTCTCAAAATGGACAATGACCTACATTCAAGTCGTATAACTTAAACTAAACAATAGTATGAATAAAAATGTACTTAGACAATTAATAATGCTGTCAAAAAGATTATTATACGCTTTTCTGGTGCAGTTATTTATGTGCACTATTTTATTGGCCAACACTGGGAATGCTCAGCGCAATTCAATTGAGGACGTGAGGCTTACCTTACATATCGATGGGAAAAGTTTAGCTAAATTCTTTCGCCAAGTAGAAAACAAAACTGAATTTAAATTTACTTATAACCATTTTCTAGTAGACCTTGATCAAAAGGTTACTGTTGTGGATTCTAATACAGTATATAAGGTATTGGAATCTATTTCACAACAGACCCAATTAAGCTTTGTACAGGTGAATGAGAATATTCATGTAAAGCCTGCCATTAACAAATCAAATCAAGGGACAATAATCACTCAGCTGGCCGATGTAACCATTTCCGGAACGATTAAGGACACTAAAGGTGAGCCGATACCTGGCGTAACCATCTCATTACCAGGGGCCTCAATTGGAACCGTAACTGACTTGGAGGGCAGGTACAGTTTAACCATTCCTGAAGAATCCACTTTGGTATTTTCTTTTATAGGTTATGAGACCCAGAGAATACCAATTGGAGGAAGAAGCGTAATTGATGTTACTTTACAGGAAGATATATCCTCTTTGGATGAGGTAGTAGTGGTGGGTTATGGAACTCAAAAAAAGGAGAGTCTTGTAGGAGCTATTTCGAAAATTGAAGGGGACAAAGTTAGATTAGGTGTTCAAGGTGCTGATCTAGGAACATCACTTAGAGGATCTACTCCTGGTTTGACAAGTATGATTTCAACCGGTGTACCGGGAGGAGTAGATTATTCGGGAAGGAATGGTGAGAATGCCCAGTTATTAATACGTGGACAAAGCACTTGGAACAATTCTTCTCCGCTTGTTTTAGTAGATGGAATTGAGCGTGACATATTGAATGTAGACCCCAATGCAGTAGCGTCTATATCTGTTTTAAAAGATGCTTCTGCTACAGCTGTTTTTGGTGTGAAAGGTGCTAATGGTGTTATTCTCATTACTACGAAAAGAGGAAGTGAGGGAAGAGCTGTTGTGACCTTCGATAGCAAAACAACATTTAAAAACATTTCAAGAATGCAAGAGGGACAGCGGCCAGCAGATTCTTATCCCGCTGTGCAGACAATGAATAATGCAATTTTAAACGAAGTACAACTTAGACCTAATAGTTGGGACTTTATCTATCCTCAGGAATGGGTGGAACATTTCAGAACAAATGAATATCCTTACTATTTTCCAAATGTAAACTGGAGAGATGAAAATTTAAAAGATTACACTATTGATCAGACGTATAACTTAAGCGCCTCAGGAGGAACAAAATTCGTTAAATATTTCACTACTGTTTCCTACCTGAATGAAACAGATATGCTTAAGACGTTAAATGTTGATCCAAACTCAACTATAGAAAATGATTTTAAACGCCTTAATATCAGAAGTAACCTGGATTTCCAGCTTACCCCTACTACGATGTTCAGGGTTGGTTTATCAGGATACTTTTTTGACCAGGGAGTTAGAGGCGGTGGCGACAGTGCATGGAGAGGCGTTTGGGAATCTTCCCCTGAAATATTTCCAGTAAAATATCCGGACGGAACTTATGCTCGTGATGAAGGTGCGTACCTAATGACTAACTCAGTATATGACTTTGGTTATTCAAGTGCCCAACACTGGGGAGGCACAGGACTAAATACTGATTTCACACTGGCACAGGATCTAGGTTTTATTTTAAAAGGACTTTCTGTTGAAGCTAAATTGGGATATGATAACTCGTCACGTACCAGCGGGAAGACCACCTATTTGGATGGCCCATTAACCAAATATATCTCGAAATCAATTGTTGATGACCCAAGATTTAGTGCCAATCTCAGTGGCACTGCATTAAGTGAATTAGAGGAGGAATATACTACCTGGAACATTGCAAGGAGGACTCCTGGTGCTGACGGATACGATTGGACTCCGTTTCCCACGCGTACTTTTTCTCAGAGTATCTTGACAAATAGTACTGTGCGTTCAATTTTATATCAATTTCAAGCAAACTATCAAGCTGATTTTGGCAAGCACAATGTCACTGGCTTGGCATTGGTGAGCAGAGCAGAAAGAACAATAGGATCTGTTTTTCCCACTTACCGCGAAGATTGGGTCGGACGAGTAACTTATGGGTATGATGATCGCTATTTATTAGAAGCCAATGCAGCTTATAATGGTTCTGAAAAGTTCGCTCCAAAATATCGCTTTGGGTTTTTCCCCTCAGCAGCCATTGGATGGATAGTTTCCAACGAAGCATTTTTTGAACCGATTCGACCTATCATGAATACGCTTAAATTCCGATATTCTAATGGTAAAGTGGGTAGTGATGCAAGTATTGATCGATGGCTCTACACCAATAGTTATATCGTTAATCCAGCAGGTGGCACTGGCATGGAGTTCGGTGCCCCTTATACCGTTTCTTCACCATTCCCCTATCGGTATGAAGGAACGATAGCAAATCCTGACATTCAGTGGGAAACTTCCCATAAAATTGACTATGGTATTGAAGCTGCATTTTTTGACAATAGACTGCTTTTTACCTATGACTATTTCACAGAACACCGGAGTAATATATTTCTATCTGGTGGAGACAGGGTTTTACCAGCATTTTACGGTGCTGACCCTGTTGCTGCAAATGTGGGTATTGTGGATATAAAAGGCTGGGAAATTGAAACAGAGTTCAGGAATCAGGCTACAAGAAGTTTTGGTTACTGGTTTAAATTTGGGGCCTCCTATGTGATTGACAATGTTGTCTTCAAGGGTGATCCTGAATTAAGACCAGCTTATCAAAAACAGGAAGGATTCCCGATGGATATACGTAGGGCTACTTTAAATCAAGGAGACCATAGTTTTTACAGTACCTGGAATGATATTTATAATTCTGTGGGAACAGAAAACAATAGTGACTTACTCCCTGGTGACTTTAAGACGCTTGATTATAACGCTGACGGAATCATTAACGCTGATGACAATGTACCCGCTGATTATCCCATTAGACCCCAACACACCTACTCGCCTTCGGCAGGAATATCCTTTAAGAATTTTAGCGCCAGCATAGCTTTTTACGGGGTATATAATCTTTCTTCCGGCTTAAACTGGAGATATTCCGGATCAAGTTTTGGGTCCAGTGTGGCAAGGATTGCAAACCACTATGTAGACAATATTTGGTCACCTGAGCTTGAAAGATTCGGCGAAGATGCAATGAATGCCTCCAGCAGATTTTCGAGTAGAGGAAGACAGGGATTTATCAATTACCCGCGTTATTACCTGAGGTGTGAAAATGCTGAAATAAGTTACAATATCACCGGACAGAATGTTCAACTATTAGAAAAACTTAACATTTCTAATGCCCGGATTTCTTTATCTGGAAATAACCTGTTTATGTTCTCACCTGTCTATCTCGATATGGATAAAGTAAGTCAGCTTTCAAACGTATCAGACAGGCACATGTATCCCGTGCTAAGAAGAGTCAATTTGGGAATGCATTTAGAATTTTAATAGAAAACTCAAGTTTTATGAAAACAATTTTAAAACCTCATTGGATTCTTTCAATTTTTCTTTCTTTCCTATTCATTTCTTGTGAAGAATATCTTGATAGAACCCCCGAAGCGGATATAACTGAGGAAGATATATTTGGAACATTTGAATCCTATATGGGATATGCGGATTATAATTATGCAGAAGTAGTGGACCTATTAGGTCAGTATGCGCCTTATGCCCCCTATTGGGGAGGGGAAGGCATTTTTATCTTTAGTGACAAGGTTACAGCTGCTAATAAAGGAGAATATTGGACTTTAATTGGCCGTGGCCTAGTCAACTATTATTGGGTTAATAATCGACCAAGAATTGGAGATTGGGATAATTTTGGGGAAGGTGGTATTTGGTATGGTGGGTGGAGAGGAATACGAAGGTCCAATACCGCTTTAGAGAACATAGATTTATTACAAGGATCTGAAGAACAGAAAAATATAATCAAAGGTCAATCCTATTTTTTCAGAGCTTGGTTTCACCAGCAAATTATTGAAGGATTTGGAGGTATGCCTTATGCAGACGTCATCTTTGAAGGTACAAATGTCCCCAAACTTCCGCGTCTTTCTTACCAGGAAACTGCGGAAAAAATTGATGCTGATATGGACGAAGCAATTGCGCTTCTTCCGGTCAATTGGGATAACACTGTTCTGGGTCGAGATAGCCAAGGAACCAATACCGGCAGGATAACTAAAGGTGCTGCCATGGCCTTAAAAGGGAGGTTTTTACTTTACGCAGCTAGCCCCCTTATGAATGGCTTTTCAGGTAATGGTTTCAATTACAACGAAGAATTTAGCAAAAGATCTGCCGCTGCTAGCTGGGAGGTGATAAAAATGGCCGACGAAGGTGTGTATTCACTTGTTCCTTGGGAAGAGTACAGCAGTCTTTTTCATAATAATAACGATGGCACAAATGTTTGGACATCAGAAACACTTTGGCTTAAGCCAACTAAAGAAATTGGCTCTCTAATGTGGTCGACTGCAAGACTGCATTGGCACCCTACGTATTTGGGTGCTGAAGGAGGAATGACTACTGCCTCTCAGAATTTTGTTGATCGATTCGAGATGGCAGATGGCACCCGATACAAAGTAGAATATGATCAAGACGACAATAAACGTTGGAAAAACAGAGACCCTCGATTCAAAGCCAATATAGCAGTCGACAGAGATAAAGTGGGCGATAATGTAAATTCGGTCTGGCATGGATACGTTGGAGATGAACCTACAGCTAGGCCAGGTAACCAAGCTTCAAGTACCTACCTAATTAATAAATTCATACCCTATGGAATGAATACTTTTGACAATGAGTGGAGAAATTTTCAATTCAGACCTTCCCTTATCCGGCTCGCAGAAGTTTACCTTAATTACGCTGAAGCTGTTGCCGCAGCATACGGCCCACTGGGCACAGCCCCTGGGGCCCATCTTACAGCTGTAGATGCAATTAATATTGTTCGCAATAGGGCTGGAATGCCTCCTGTAACAGAAGCAGCAACCGGTTATGATAATTTTATGGATCTGGTTCGGAATGAAAGAAGTGTGGAATTGGCTTTTGAAGGCAATGGCTATTGGGTTGATATCCGCAGGTGGTATATAGGACACCTTCAAGAAAACAAGCCGCTTTACACTTTAGATTTTGATAAAAATTGGACGTTTTTTAACAGGAACCTGCACACGCTCAGAGTATTCGACAATCCAAAACACTACTGGTTGCCAATTTATCGCGAGCAAGTACAGTTATATCCTGAATTTGAACAAAATCCTGGTTGGTAATTCTCCCTTTTACGATACATGAAAAAAATAATAGATATGAAGAATATATCAAGGGTTATTTTCTTAGCATTTGCCTTAGTTTTAATTTTTCAGGTTTTTTTATTTGCGCAGGTGCAAAGAAAAATGATTGTTAAGGACAATGAAGGGAATCCCATATCAGGCGCTACCGTAACTTACGGCGAAAGAAATGAAACAGTTACAACTAATACAGTTGGTGAATTCTCTATAACAGCCACTCCAAATTTTCAAATTTTTGTTGAAGCTGAAGGTTATACAGAAGGTTATTTTAATTATTCACTAGATGAGAATATACTTATCTTAACAAAAGCACCATTTCAAACAGGTGGGAATGACCTTGTCAATGTCCCGTTTGATATTCTAACTAAACGTCAAATTCCAGGAGCTGTTGGAACACTTAACGTCCCTGAAATACTTGATTATAGCCAAGAAAATAGTGTAAGTGATATATTAAGAGGTAGAGTATCAGGATTGCTCTCTTCGTATAATATTAGAGGAATGGGGAATCCGTTAATTGTTATTAATGGTATTCCAATCGATAATGTCTACCCTGATTGGAGTAATTTGGGTAATGATGAGATTTTTGCGCAGGAAATTCAAGACATCTCAGTTTTAAAAGATTTGTCATCTGCACTATTATATGGCGCAAGGGCTAAAAATGGCGTAATTCTTATCACTACTAAAAGAGGGACACCAAATAAAAAAGTCCTAAATTTCAATTTCCAAACAGGGGTTAATAAACCAATCTCCTATCCTGAGTATCTTTCATCATCAGATTACATGGAGCTTTACAATGAGGCTTCTGTTAATGATGGCCTAGCACCAAGGTATTCACAAGAAGAGATAGAAGGAACAAGACTAGGAAATAACCCGCTACGCTATCCAGATCAGGATTATTATAATTCTACATTTCTTAAGAATAGTTCATCCTACCAAAATTTTAATGCGAATATCGCCAACGGAAATGAGGTAGGACAGTTTGCTGTAAATATTGGGTGGAGACGGAACAATGGATTAATAAATGTCGGAAAACAAGAAAAAAGCGACAGGTTTAATTTAAGAACTGCTGTTGATTACGAAATTACTGATATTATAAAGCTTAAGTTTAATAGTTCGTTTATCCTTAATAATTCCAACGCACCACGGTATTCAGGTAATTTTTGGTCAAGAAGTGACTTTTGGGAGATTTCATCTACCTATCTCCCCAATTTATACCCCCTCTTGATCCCAGCAAGTGCAGCCACTGAATTTCCAGAGTTAGTTGCAGGTGCTAATTTGGTCGACGGTCAATATTTATTGGGTGGTACCAATAATTACCAAAACAATGTATATGGCGATTTACTCTTCAATGGCACAAGCAAACAATTTAGCTGGTTAATGGACATTAACACAGGTCTTGAGTTTGACCTTGAAGGCATCACCGAAGGCTTAAAGGCTTCTGCCCTCGTTAGCTTCAATAATTATAGCTTCAGTTGGGAAGAAATGCAAAACGATTATGCTACTTATTCCCCCTCTTTCATAGAAGGTAGTAATACCCTTGCAAACATATCAAAGATTGGTAACGATGTTAGAGTAACGGATCAAACCGTAATTGATGGTTATTTTTACAAAGGATATGCTTTTTATGGCAAAATTGACTACTCCAGGATATTTAACGAAGTCCATGAGTTCAATGCAAACGCATTAATTTTCTCACAGGTCAATACTCGTGAGTCACTTTGGACACCTAACAGATATGGGCATATTGGTTTCCGGGCAAATTACATGTACTCAAACAAGTTCATTGCAGAATTTACCGGAGCCTATGCCGGTTCACAAATATATTTTGGTACAAATGACAATAAATATGCTTTTTCCCCCGGAGTTGGTTTAGGCTGGGTGCTCTCAGAAGAAGACTTCATCAAAAACAATCCTTCAATTAACTATTTAAAACTAAATGCCAACTGGAGTATCCTAAATACTGATGTAAATGTAACAGATGATAAAATTACTTATGATTATTATCGCGCTCAAAGCACTTTTAGTTATGCAAATGGGCAAGCATCCAATGCAAGTCAAAGAATATATCCTGGAAACCCCAATCTATTATGGGAGAAAATGATGAACTATAACATTGGATTTGAATCCATGCTTTTAGAGTATCGATTAGGCATACAAGCGTCCTACTTCTATTATAAAAATTATGATTTCGTGGTTCAAAGAGCCAATACACTCCCTGACCTTATAGGGGTAATTCCCTATAGTAACTATGGAAGTGAGCAAACTCAGGGAGTTGAGCTTGGGATAAATCATGTTTCAAAAGTAGGAGGCCTTAAATTAAATATTGGTGCCAATTTGGTTTATTCCGTACCTAAGATCCTTACCATTGATGAACCATTCTATGCGGATGAATACCGTATGAGGGCTGATAAGCCAATGGATGCAAGATTTGGATATGTTGCGCTGGGTTTATTCAAGGATCAGCAAGACATTGATAACCATGTTGACCAGTCATTTGGTGTGGTACGTCCAGGGGACGTTAAATACAAAGACCTAAATAGTGATGGGATAATTGATGTAAATGACCAACAGATGATTGGAAACTCCACGTCAAGAGTTGAGATGGGCTTACATTTAAAATTAAGCTACAAATCCTTTGAGTTATTTGCACTTGGACGAGGACAATTTGGGGCAGAGGGCGCCTACTCTGGCTCTTACTACTGGGTCAGGGGAGATGATAAATATTCAAACTTTGTATTGGACCGTTGGACAGCTGAAGCGCCTAATGAGGCAAAATACCCTCGATTAACAACTACAACTGGCTCAAATAATTTCAGAAATTCTACCTACTGGCAATATAAAACTGATAGGTTTTCATTACAAACCGTCCAATTAAACTATACCGTTTCTGACATGAATTTTATAGGTTTAAATGAGGCGCGTTTCTTCCTCAGAGGAGACAACTTAGTAATGCTCTCAGGGATGACCGATGTATTAAATCTAAGGATAGGAAGTGCCCCCAATATGCGATCATTTTCTACCGGAGTTAATTTACAATTTTGATAGGTGAAAATAAATAAGATGAACAAACTAAACTATTTTGTATTGTACCTGGCATTTATAGGCTTGATTTCTTGTGATGACTATTTTCTTCCTGAACCAGACAATACCTACACTGACGATATTTTGCTAACGCGGCCAAGCTTTGTTGAAGGGCTTTTAATGCAGGGCTATACGGGTTTACCTAATGGCTATAGCTTTAACTTTGAAACTGCTACCGATGATGCAGTCACCAATGACCTGACTTCGGCTTACCTGCGTTTGGCAACTGGTGAGTGGTCTTCTCAGTATGGCGCTACGGGTTCATGGAGTGAGGACTATACGAAAATATATTACCTGAATAAATTTCTAGATATTTATGAATCGGCGGATTATGCCGTTGATATCTCTAGACCAGCTTCAGATAATGACATCCGGAACGCGCTTTATTTAAAAAGGTTAAAAGGAGAAGCATATGGCTTAAGAGCATGGTATAAATTTGAGCTCTTAAGGGCTTACGGTGGAAAAAGTGCTGATGGAGATCTCTTGGGGTTTCCAATAGTAGATAAAACACTTTTGCCGGAAGACGATTTGGAATTACCTCGAAATACCTACGCCGAATCTGTTACTAGTATTTTATCGGATATAGATATTGCCATTGCCAATCTGCCCGAAGTATATGAAAACTCAGGCGATGCCAATTACGATGCGGTTATGGGAAATAAACTTGATGGCCGAATGAATGGAAAAGCTGCGAAAGCTTTGAGATCCCGAGTGGTGTTGCAGGCCGCCAGCCCAGCCTTTTCAGAATCAAGTGGTGTAACCTGGGAGGAGGCTGCAAAAATATCAGGTGAATTTTTATCTGAATTGGGCGATTTGTACCAGGAAGGTATCGCTTTTTATTCCACCATTGATAGTAAAGAACTGATTTGGAATCAATCAAGACAATTAACCCTCGGATGGGAAAATCAGAATTTTCCCCCATCGCTTTTTGGGTCTGCAAGAACAAATCCATCTCAGAACCTTGTTGATGCATTTCCCATGAACAATGGATATCCTATAAGCCATGAACTTAGCGGTTATGATCCGGAAAATCCTTATAAAAACAGGGATTCAAGGCTAAACACCTATATTATTTACAACGGTGCTGAATTTAAAGGTAATACAATCTTTACCTATGAAGGCCAATCAATAGATGGAATTCGAGCGCAGGAAAATTCTACACGCACAGGCTATTACTTGAAAAAACTTATGGATGAAAGTGTAAGCCTTAGGCCTGGAAATCAGGTTTCTACGAATCACATCTATACCCTCTTTCGAGAAACAGAAATACATCTGAATTTCGCTGAGGCAGCTAATGAAGCGTGGGGACCTAATGGGGATCCTAATGGTTATGGGTTTACAGCAAGAACAATTGTAAAAGAACTACGCGCTCGTGCAGGCATATCTTCAACTGATACCTATTTGAATGGTATAACTTCAATTGAAGAAATGCGGGCCCTTATACGAAATGAAAGACGTCTGGAGTTATGTTTTGAAGGTTTCAGATTTTGGGATATACGTAGGTGGAATGATGTGGCTACCATGCAAGAACCCGTTAAAGGTGTTTATATTTCGAATTCTGAGAATACCTTTTCCTATGATTATAGGGAGATAGAAAACCGTATTTATGAGCCCTTCATGATATATGGACCCATACCATACAATGAAACACTTAAGTACAATCTAAAACAAAATAACGGGTGGTAAAGTACAATTCACTAATCGGCTATAGCATGAAAAAGATATTGATATATTTAATGATAGTCATTGGAACAATGGCTTGTAAAGATCAGGAGTTTGGGTTTTATGATTATGATCATACTGCTGTATATTTCCCAATACAGCTTCCACTAAGGACACTATCTATTGGAGAAGATAGGATTGATAACACCCTGGATAAAGACCTTCAATTCGACATTGCTGTGTCTATTGGTGGCTTGTATGCCACAAATAAAAACGATTGGACTGTGGATTTCGTAATTGATAATTCCCTCACTGATAGCGTATACAAGATTGACAATGGTGATACGCATAAGGTTCTTCCCCTACCTGCAGAATATTACACTTTAGATGCCCCATCGTTGATTACCATACCCAAGGGTTCATTTAACGGAAGTGTTAGGGTTCAGCTGACCAATGCCTTTTTTGATGACCCTTTAGCTATTACTGGCGCCTATGTTTTACCATTACGGATCACAAACACTTCGGCTGATAGCATCTTAGTTGGGGCTCCTGCAAATGCTGATATACAGAACCCAGACAAAAGAGATCTGAATGATTGGGAGGCTGGGAAAAGCCCTAAAGACTGGGTTTTATTTGGTATAAAGTATATTAATGGTTACCATGGATCTTATCTACAAAGAGGCCAAACCATTATTTACTCAGGAACCACTGCTATTGACACCGTTATTTATAAGGACAGACATGTTGAAAGAGATAATATTGTTTTCCTTAAAACATCCGGTAAAAGCACAGCTTCCACTAATTTCATAAGTCAAAATACCAGCGGAACCGGAGGATATGCAATGAACTTGGAATTCGCCAATATGTGGGGAACCCCCAGTGGAGATATTGTCATAAGCCCAAGTGAAGGGTCATTATACGAAGTTACCGGAACGGGACAATTTTTAGACAAGAGTACCAGCACGGAATCCATTATTGGAATTGACATGCAATCGATGCGTTTGAATTATACTTATGAAGCTGATGGGAATACTTATGTAGCTTCAGATACGCTGGTATTTAGAGATAGAGATTTGAAATTTGAAGAGAATTCTATCCTAATCGCTGAAGACTAATTACTTAAAAAACATTAATTTGAATTCCTCGGTGATTGACTTTAATCATTCTTAAAATGTCTTGTAACACCAGTGCACCTAAAAATAATTCTTTAGGTTGATTCAAATAATCTTAAATAACTAAAAGATTATTCATAAACATTACTGTTGCATTATTTTTTTAACTGGCCTGTAGGAATTCAGGACGAGACCTAGGGAATTTCATTGCTATACCTTGGCTTAATTAGCTTAAAATCGGATACAATCATAAATTAATATTTTAAATTACAGTAGAATGAAGCATGCTTTTTTGTCATGTATAATATTCTTTTTTTCATTGAGCCTATCCGCTCAAAGTCCTGACATTGACTTAGTGTTGAAGAAAGGGGATCTTGAAATTAAACCAAGTTTTAACAACTGCAGTTATTATTTTTATCCCGAAGGAGTATCTGAAAAGGAATATATCGTTGATTTTCGCCGCAAAGGAACTGATACATGGCATGCTACATTCACGACCATTAGCGACCTTCCTGTTGGGGTTTGGAAAGGAAGTATTTTTGGATTGGAAGAAGATACTGAATGGCAATTACGTGTGCGTTCCTCACTAGACAGCAGCCAAATTGTTTTTCAAGAAGATTTTCGTACATGGACTAGTAACCCACCCATCGCAAAGGTAATCGACTTGAGTAAACTAACTTTGGATCCTAAGGGAGGGATTGTAATTACCGATAAGGGCCAGCCTTACGGGTGGGTGAAATACACCGCTCCAATAGGGTGGGTATTGAAGCGGGAATACATAGACAGGGACGCTCAAACTGCTGCCATACTGGTAAAAAATGCAAAGTATGTAATTCTCGAAAACGTAAGGATTGAAGGAGGATACAACCATGGTATAGAGGTATTTGAATCGGAGTACATTCGAATTATCAATTGTGATATATCGGGATGGGGTCGCCTTGGCAAACAGGTGTTTACAAATAAAGATTTTCGAGGCAACAATAGTCTTGGTAGATACCTGGACTCAAATGGAAAAGTAATCAATTATGACGCCGGAGTAAAAATTACGCATAGCTTGGGTACGGTTATAGAGCGGTCCTATATACATGATCCTCGCCTCAGAGCCAATTCCTGGATGTTCTCTCACCCTACCGGACCTAGTGCGGTATATGTATGGAATTCACGAGGCAGTAATGTGATTCGATACAATGACATGATAGGAAGTGACGAACATCGATGGAATGATGTGATAGAATCTTCCGAAAATGGCTCTGCAACAGGGGGTTTTTACAGAGATAGCGACATATATGGGAATTACCTGGCTTTCGGCAATGATGACAGCGCAGAACTAGAGGGAGGTGGGATGAATATTCGTTTTTACCAAAACAAAGTAGAGGGCACCTTAATGGGTGTCAGTACGGGAGCTACTATTCTAGGACCACAATTTGTGTTTGGCAACCTAATTACAAACCTTGGCGATGAAAGCGGTTTAACATTTAACTTCTTTAAAAATGGCCATGGGAATCCCCAAGGAGGTAGAAGGTACTATTTAAACAATACCCTTTATGGGCGCCACACAGCACCCTATCACAGTTATCACAATCCAATTCCCCACCGCCAAATTAGTTTTATGCGAAACAATATTTTTTCTTCTGCCAATCAAAGCCCCGTTAACTGGGCAAAGTGGGACGATTTTGACAATGATTTATTTTGGATTGAAAATGACCTTCAACTTTCCCGGGAGCTACTATTGGGATACCATGGAAATGGGCTGGAAATAAATGGCATGGCAGGCGATCCGCAAATGATAGATCCGATAAAGGGAAATTACCAGCTAGCCGCTAGTAGTATCGCTGTAGGCAAGTCAGTCGTTCTTGTTAATATCACACTTGATGGAGAAAACATGGGTGCTTTTATAAATGGTGTAAATACGCTTCCCTTTCGTCCATTTGCTTTATCTGCCTATCCGCAGGAGTTAAACTTTATCAATCCTGTTCAGAGAACAGTAATGGAAGTAAGCCTAAGCTTACCAGCTTCCGAAAAACAGGCCGTCAAATTTGACATCCTCAAGAACAAGGTTTCCAATTGGTTTCAAGTAAGCCCTTCTTCAGGGGAATTGAATCCCGGAGAATCTATCAAACTCAGGATCAAACTAGATAAAAACAAACTGTATGGCCGACCATTATTCAGAGGGGCATTTATTGTCAGAACGCCGGATGGACTCTCACGTCCGATCTCACTATATGCAAAGGGTAAATTTAAGGAAAACCTAAAACCTTCAGCTGCTCCCAATACGGTTTACATTGAAACTGCAAATCTACCGGGCATGGCAGCATTCACCAAAACAGCTGATAATTCCTCAGTTTCTAAGGGCAAATACATTGAGCTAAATGAGGATTCAAAAGAAATATCGATGGAAGCGGAGTTTATTATTAAAAAGCCCGGAAAATATTTTTTACTGATGAGAATGGCTATAAAGGAAAATCGAAGGTCTCGTAAATTCCAGTTAACCTTGGATAACAATCATGAAGAAACTTTTCAATATCAACCAGGTTATCGCTGGGGTTCCGTAGATGAAAATGACTTTAGAGTCATGTTTTTGCAAGAGATTGGCGTTGAATTACAAGCCGGAAAACATCAGGTATCGATGAAGGCTATCGACGGAAACATAAACCTCAATCAGGTGATAATTACAGACAATCCTGAAGTGTTCTTTGAACAGTATTGGTATCAAGAACAAGAATAGATGGTTGACGAAGGTCATGACAATCCAAATTCATAAGCATTATAATATGATTTTATCGCTCTTTCAGATGAACTTTTAAGGCGATTATTTGGGTAAGCAGGCTAGGTTCTGCTTGATAAGGAACATTGCTACCTAGCCCGTACTCCTATTACATTTTCACTATTGTTTCCTGCGATAGCGAATTGTAAATATAAAGACAAATATATACTATGAAAAAGATTTTATTTGCAATTGAATTGGCCTTCTATATTGCCTTTTTTAATAATATTGACGGACATTCGAAAGAAGCATTTAGAACTAATTCGGTACTAGATAGCTTGATTGGTAGAGACTTTTACACCAATAAAAAGATGAGCCTTGAGGTTTTTGGCTTAAATCAGAACCCCATACCAAGACTTCGAAGCCCTTACATCTTACCTCCTGCTACCATGTATGTCTCCCCCAGTGGTAGTGATAATAATGATGGCCGAAGTGTCGATACTCCGTTCAAAACCATCACCAAGGCAGCAGCGACTGTACAACCCGGAGATGTGATTTATTTGCGAGGAGGCGTTTTTCCTATAAAAGCAACTTTCCATATTTCAGGAACTTCTTCTCAAAAAATTGTTTGGGCTTCCTACCCGGGAGAGTGGGCTATTTTTGACGGCTCTGAATTGCCCAAGGCACCTCAAAGTAAGCATTTCCTAACCGTGAAAGCCAACCATAATGTATTTGCTAATTTCACAATTAGCAATGGCCCCCATCGTGGCCTCATCGTTTTCGGATCAAACAACCTGATAACTGGTCTGGTATCCCATGGGCACAACTTCACCGGAATCCAAAACTACAACGGTAATAATAATGTATTTGAGTGGTGCGTTGCTTACGACAATTACGACACAGTTCCAATGTCAGGGGATCCAACCAAGGCAGGTAATAATGCTGATGGAATCGGCATAACAACCGGTAAAGGAAATATCATTAGATGGAATTTGGTTTACAATAATTCAGATGATGGAATTGATGTATGGGAAGGTGAAAATTCTCTGGTTGAACACAACATGGCTTATGATAACGGCTATGGACCGGAGGGTAATGGTAACGGATTCAAAGGCGGTGGACCAAGCGGAGGAAATAATGTCTTCACAAACAACGTTGCCTTTCACAATAAAAAGAGAGGGTTCACTGATAACAATGCAACTAATGTTTTCTTTATAAACAATACCGCATATAACAATAACAAAGGAGACAACACAGGGACAGCCAAGTATGGAGCAAGTTTCCAAGCTACCCAACCTTCTGGCAACATTTTCAAGAACAACCTTACCATACCCGGTACCGGGAATACCCTGGACATCAGCCCTAATTCAACCCAGGAAAATAACAGTTGGAACCTAAACATCATTGAACCTCAATTTAAAAGCACAATCCGTAACAACCACAATTTCCTTCATCTTTCTCCAGACAGTCCTGCAATTGGAGTTGGTGAGGGTGGGGTGAACCTTGGAAGCGATGCATCAACTTTGGACTTGCTTCGTCTGTACGCAGCAGGAACTTCATCAACCCCTATAAACCTTGGCCCTCAGGAAATTAGTCAAACAGCACTCGGATCCGGACAACGGAACCTTTTCGTATCCCCTACAGGAAGTGGATCAGATTGTTCGCAGGAAAGCCCTTGTAACCTAAAAATAGGAATAAGCAAATCACAAGCTGGAGATGTTGTATTCCTAAGAGGCGGGCAATACGACTTACCATTGGAGAATATCCAATTCAATAAATCGGGCAAGCAGGGCAACCCGATAATTTACGAAAGCTATCCGGGTGAGCTTGCTATTTTTGATGGGGCCGATCATGCAAAAGCAGCAAAGGTTCGCATTAGCCTATCCGGAAGTTGGGTAGCGTTGCGCCGAGTAGAAGTAAGAAATATGCCACAAACTGGTCTTCGCATAACTGGCAATCACAATTTGATGGATGGAATTCATTCACATCACAACTCAGGGACAGGAATTCACATTTTCAGTGATTACAAGGCCTACCCTTACGGTGCTGAAGGGTCCTTCAACACTGTTAAGAATTCACTTGTTCATGACAACTCGGATGCAGGTTTAACCTATGCGGATGACAATTGGGGCAATAATGGTGGCGACGCCGATGGTATTAGCATTTCTTCAGGAGATGGAAATAGGGCTATTAATAACCTTATCTACCACAACTCAGACGATGGTGTGGATTCATGGAGATCCACAAATACTGAATTTGCATACAATATCATCCACTCCAATGGAATCGCCAATGGTAACGGAAATGGCATAAAGGCCGGCGGAGTTAACCAAAGCTTCAATACTTATGTGCATCACAATATTTCGTTTAACAATAGGGCGACAGGAATTGACTTCAATAGTGGTATAGATGTGTTGTTTTATAATAATGTATCCTATAACAACCATATGGGCTATACCTTAGGAAAAACCACCACCACCGTTAACAATATTGAATTTGGCAATATGGCTCCGAGCTACAGAAGCGGAAATCATCACCACAACAGTTGGAATTTGTCCGACTATACAGTCTCTGAAACCGATTTTATAAGTTTGGATCCGAACTCGGTAGGTTTTCTGAAATTAAATGCCAAGTCAGGCTTATTGAATATTGGGTTTGATGTTGGATTTCCATTCAATGGAACGGCTCCGGATCTTGGGGTTTATGAACAATACTAAATTTTTACACTTTGCATTACCTATATTGCTAATTCAGGAAAAAATAGATTTAAATTTATACCTACCTTAATTATCATTATCTTAAACTCTATCATGAAACCTTTCAACTTGATCTTTTTATTGGCTGCCTTATTGTTTTTGCATGATGGGTATTGCCAATCACCGGGCGAAAATACCCCCAATCCATATACTGTCTCAACCTATGAATGTGCCGGCTTGTATTGGACAACACCTGAATCAGGAAATTGCACTGTAAAATATAAAAAATCATCAGATTCAGATTGGACAAAAGGATTAGATCTGGTGTACGATGACAGAGATGGCCAATACCGAGGGAGCATTGTAGGACTTGATCCTAATACGGAGTTCCAAGTAGAACTATCGAGTGATCAAGCTAAAACAGCCATGAATTTCACTACACGAAATGATCAGTTTCCAATTGGAAAAACAACCTACCTACCAGAAGGTGAATCTACTGATCCCGTCATTATTACCGAATCCGGAACTCCTGAAGGCTACCACTTGGTAACAGTACCTGAAAACACCAGTTCCGTACTCAATATGGGCAATGTAAGCAATGAGGGCATACAAATTGATGCCGATTATGTGATCGTCCGTGGTGTAGAAATTCGCAATGCAAAGGTAGACGGTATTCGCATAAAGAAAGACAGGCACGATATTGTCATTGAACAATGTTATATCACTTTCTGGGGGAGGATAGGCGGCCCCATCACTTATGGAAACCTAGAAGGAAGCACCGATAGCGGTATCAATGCAGAAAATGGCACTTGGAATTTAACCATCCAAAGAAACCTAATTGAAGACCCCAGAGGGGCATCAAATGATTGGGAAACAGGTCATCCTGCAGGACCTCAAGGCATTACCATTAGCCAAAGCTTGGGAGGAAATGTGATTCGTTATAACGACATTCTATCCACCGAAGATCATGGATTTAATGATGCCATCGGAGGTGGTTCAAATTATTCCAATGTAGGCAACATGAACCGGGACTCGGATATATATGGCAATCTAATCCGTAGTGTATGGGATGACGCCATCGAAGTCGAGGGAGCCAATATGAACGTAAGAGTATTTGGCAATTATGCCCATAAATTTTTCAATGGTATCGCCACGGCTTCTACCACCAAAGGCCCGATATATATTTATAGAAATGTGGTAGGAGAAAGCAGAGTAGGACATCGTAACCCTATTGGAGGGTCTTTTATCAAAACTGGAGAGCGTGAGCCTTATGCCGGAGGTAGAAGGTATGTTTTACACAATACGATTGTTCAACCTAAGGGTGTGTCCCATGCTTTCTCCGGCCATGGCATTTCCAACACAATCACTAGGAACAATATCTTTGATGTGTCAGGAAGACTGGCAGCTGACCGCGAGACAGTTGACGATAGCGATTACGACTACGATTATTTTTCAGGCCTATCAATGGGAGTAGCCAAAGAACAAAATGGCATAAAATTCAGTACCACACCTTCTGCAACCAGGCTCTATCGGACTTCATATTCCTTGGAATATTATCCGCGATCTCGGATCAACTCTATCGTCTGGGGAAGAAAGCCCTATCAATTCGGTGAGGTCAAAAGAGCCATTACGGATCCGGTGGTACAAATCAGCAACCCATTGATTGATGGCGGTATCGAAATCCCGGGATTTAATGCTGATTTCGAAGGGAATGCTCCAGATGTGGGAGCTTTTGAGGTAGGAAACACCCCACTGGAATTTGGTAGACGCGCTTATTTGGCCCATGATGAAGGTTGGCCTGCTTGGGAGAAATAGATTAGCGTTGGTTAAATTTGAAGCATGTAATTAAAAAGACCCCAACAATAAAGGATCAAATGCTGAAACCTTTGCTTCAGCACCTTTCAGAGACGGCTCCGAATCAACCTATTCTCAGTAGTTTAACTTTTAAACCTTTAATTGCAGGAGTAAGATGGGAAAATGCAATAGATAGTCTATTGCATTTTCCCATCTTCACCTCAATCAGATAAAAATGATGAAGCTATATTTCTTATTCACCAATTATAATATAACTTCCAGATGCACCTGAAAACTTGACTTCAGTATTTGAAATATCTTCCGTGTCCACAGATAAATCTCCTGTACATATTACCAATGGTCTGGTTTTAAAAGGTTGCGTAAATTCCAGCGTTTCTCCCCCAAAGGCCAATCCTGTCAACCTTCGCTCTAAGCTGATATTTGACCGGGAATCATAGGTAAAAAGACTTAACACTTCTACAGCGGCATCTTTTGCTTGAATACGAACCTTATGTAGGCCAAAACCTAAATTCAATATCCCTTTGCGATTTTCCAAGTAATTCACTTTTTCATCAGTATCGATGAAGCCTGTATTACAAGATTGGGACATGACTAGTTTATCATCAACAAAAACAGCTAGTGAACCGGCATCCGGATTATCTACCCAAGCCACTGAAATGTCCGTACCAACCACTTCTATTTCAATGTATTCTTCGGGTTTAAGCCTAACTTTCTCTGCACCATATGGAGCTCCCCATTCCGAATGGAAGGGCACTATTACATGTCCCATTAAGTTCCAATTTGGATTTGAAACGGAAAAAAAGCGTCTGTTTGGATTTATTTTGGAATCCACATAGGTTAATTTGGCATTCTCTCCTGCTATTTCTAGAATATGCCTGTCTCCCAAACTGGTTCGCCCATACCGAAACATTGAATTGCGAAGGTTGTAGGATGGACTTGATTTTCTCGATTCAAACTTTACCCCATCAACATAGGGAACAGGAGGTTCACTGTCAGTTTTTCCCCAACTATTAATCGCATTGTCTTCAAATATGAATCTATTGGTATTTATTCTTGAACTGGTAGAATCAAAAGTCAGCATGTCCCCTTCCCAACCGTAGGTATTCGGATGAAGCCTTTCAGGCAATTGGAGCTGAGCTTGACCAGGGGCGATCGGATTCCAGCACTCAAATGCTTTCTCCAGTTGTTTAAACCATAAATAATGGCTTGCTGCTTGCGGATGACCATCTAAGGGAGTAAGAGAATACTTATTTGCCCACCTTGTAAGGTCATCAGCAATTTTTGGATAATCCATATATGGGATCTGGTACCTTAAAGATAGCGCCTGAAGGTCCACTGTATTTGGCGTATATCTACCCTGATTCTGATAAGGGCTAAACAAGAATTCCGTATTGGGATAATTTTGCTGAATCCATCGTATAGCTCCCTCAAAAACAGCAACCTCATCTGGCGTATCCGTTTTCTCATTGGCGCCACTCCCAAAAATTACGAGGTCGGGTCTCGCTCCTTCATTGCGATTAAAAAGATCTGGATATAAACTTTCCCAGCTTTCCCCCTTCTTATGACCATTCAATCCAGGATCGGGTGGTATTGATAATGAAAAATACTCTTGTAATCCTGAATGTGATTCACCAATACTTGAACCATCAGCTGCCATGAAATTAAGACATATTTTGTCCGCGGTTACGTTGAATTTTCTCATAAGCTCAAGCTTTAGCCTTCCCGCGTAACTGTAATAATGCCTCCACTGTCCAATATAGCCATCAAGATCCGGTCGCCCCGCTTTACCGGCATCAAAAATATCCTCTGAAAGAGGTTGCTTATAGGTCTCAGATTCCGGATTTTCATCATATAGATACATTGGAGGATTGGCACTACCCCGGTCAATGCTTGATCCCATTACGACAATGTGAATTGCTTCTCCCTTCCATAATTTTTGAATTGTTCTTGGAAGGTACCTGTAGCTGGCAACCATCTCCCTAGAAGGGTGCGTAATGTTATCATTCGAGTTTTTTACGCTTAGCTTTGGAGCGTAAACCCAGACGGTATCGGATAAACTTAAATTCTCGAACTCAACTTGAATCCCAACCGTATTTATGTCTTTTGAACCTGACTTATTTCCAACACTTGCTTTTCCAATAATCGTAGCATTTTCTACCAGAATGTTAATGGTCCCAGGTTTTTCCATTGATGCGCTATATTCTTTAGCTACAACCAGCTCACCTCTCGAGTGCTTGGGAAAACTACGACTGTCTTTCATTCCAAAGTCCTTAGGACTCCACTCACCATCTTCACTATCAGTTTTTATCACTTTGATGGCAGATTTAATCTGATTTGCCTTTTTTTGGTAGCCATATACGGATAAACTCAATTCGTCCCCATAAGCCAGACCTGCCTCGGGAAGGGTGAAAAATTGCCATATCTTTTTACCAGGACTTATTGCTACCAAATTATGGGCTGAAAAATCAGGTCTTATGGGTATGGAAACATGAGATTCACGCATTACTTCAATATCACCCCATGCCTCAGTGTTCCAGAAAGCTACATTGTGTGACTGAAAATCTGAAGCTTTCCCTGTTCGGTGACTCATGAACGAATGGAACTCAAAAGATGGATTTAAAAGCAGGTTAGCTACTTCTTCAATGCTTCTGGTAGACGAGGGTATTACCTCTTTCATAGTCAGGGCGCTTAGGCCAAGGCATAGGAATAGTATTGGTATTTTCAGTGTATTCTTCATTTGGTGCTTTTATAGGATAATTTTTAATTCTCAGTTTATGAACCCTCCACTTCACTAACCTCAGTAGCAATGAATCATACTAAATCTTGCCCTGAAAGAATTTTCATTAAAATTTTATTTCATTAAAAGCAATAAAAATACAAATAAAAACTGGTTCAAATAAATAAACGAAACACGAAATAAGACTTTTCCAAAGTAATGTGACCAAATAAATAGAATCCATTCGAATTTTCCTTAACCTCCTGACTTCTGTGCTGAAAAAATGATCATGTTTATACTGTAAGTAAAGTAAAATCCATCAATCCTCGCATAAACATAAGACAATTGAGCAGTAGCAATTAAACCGACTACTCATAAGGCTGTTCTTAAATTACCTACATAAATAAAAATTTGACACAAAAAATGTCTAATAATGCGTAATGGTTTTCTTAAAACTATGAAAAACTCCCAGCCAAGCAGAACCCCTGGACCACCCATCCCAAATCAGTCGATTTGGGACTTATATTTCTTATCTTGTATTGACTTTGAGGAAGTCATATGGCTCCCTCAAACTGTACCGTTTTAAATTGAATACTTCCAAAAGTAGTCATCGAATAAAAACAATTGTATTTAATCTTTAACGGTTCGGAAAATACATCCTTATTAAATTAAATATTCTGGAACAAACACTGCTTCAAATTTAGTACTTAAATAATGAGTAAAACCACAAATCAAATACCACCATTAGGAATGACAGGGCATTTGCTTCTAATTGGTCTGACAATACTGTTTATTAACCTTTCAAGCTTATTAATTGCACAAGGCCAAAACGTACCTGGCACCTATACTGATATACGCTCTTCATCTGACAATCCCCGTAACAGTGAAGGTGATTTTATCACGCTTAAAGATGGAAACATCTTATTTGCTTACACCCGCTTTATGAATTCTACCAGTGATCATGCACCTGCTCAGATTATGGGCAGGTTTAGTGAAGATGCTGGCAAGACCTGGTCCGAAAAAGACCAACTAATCGTTGAAAAGGAAGGTGATCAGAATGTGATGTCCGTCTCATTTTTAAGATTACAGAATGGAAACATAGCTTTATTTTATGCCAGGAAAAATTCATTAGAAGACTGTATACCTATGGTGCGCATATCAAGTGATGAAGCACAGACCTGGAGTGAACCTAAGCCGGTAATCACTGACCAAACAGGTTATTTTGTATTAAATAATGACCGTGTTATTCAGTTGAAAAGTGGTAGGATTTTGGCACCCGTATCTCTACACAAAACACCAAATTCTGATTGGCGCCACAGAGGTGAACTCAGATGTTTTTATTCGGATGATATGGGCGATACCTGGAAAAGGGGACAAGTACTGCCGGCACCCGTTAATGTGATCACTCAGGAGCCCGGCGTAGTGGAGATGAAAGACGGGAGGATCATAATGAATATTCGGACAAATCAAGGCACACAATACAGTTCAATTTCACTTGATGAAGGCATCACCTGGAGCCTCGCGAAAAAAACCATTATACCATCTCCAATTGCTCCCGCTTCACTGGCTAGATTGAACGGAACTGGGGACCTAATTTTGGCCTGGAATAACAACGGCAAATCAGGACCAGGATATTTCAAATCGAAAAGGACCCCGCTCACGGTGGCTGTTTCCCGGGATGAAGGTCAATCCTGGGAAAATATTCAAAATCTTGAAGAGAGTATACATGCCTCTTACGCCTATACTGCGATTCATGAAGTAGGTGATCATATGCTCTTCAGTTACTATGTCAAGCATGACGACAAACCAGGCTATGACCTTCGCATCAGACGTATGTCTAAAAGAGACTTATATGCTACCCGTAAAACGGACCCGGTATTGATTGTTGCCAATAAACATTCCAATACTTTATCTTACCTGGATCCAGTTAAAATGGAAGTTTTGGAAACCATTAACATAGGAAACAACCCTCATGAAATTACGATATCACCGGATCAACGATTTGCTTACCTAAGTAGTTATGAGGCACCTGGAGATAAGATTTTTGTAGTTGATTTGATGAAAAGGCAGCAGGTTGATACGGTCCATACTGGAGCGTATGTTCGAATACATGGAGCTGCTTTTTCACCCGAAGGAACACATGCTTATTTTACAGCCGGCCAAACTGGATATGTGGTCGAAGTGGAAACTGGTACTAATACGGTTTCACGTACCATTCCTACCGGGGGTGAAATTTCACACATGGTATACCTCGCACCTGATGGGAAGTATCTTTTGACTGCCAATATTTCTTCTGAAAATATTTCGGTTATCAACAGGGAATCCGGCGTATTGGAAACATTAATTCCGGCCGGGAGGGGAGTGGAAGGAATGGCTTTTACCCCAGACGGAAAATTTTTATGGGCATTGAACCAAACAGGAGGCAGTATAACAGTGATAGATTGGTTTTCCAGAACGGTTGTAGCCGAATTTGAATGCCCGGGGATGCCTGTTCGTATCAAATTCTCTAAGGATGGTAGCAGGGCTTACGTAGCAGGCTGGGAAAAGAATGGAACTTTGACGGTTATTGATGTAGCTTCCAAAAAAGAAATAAAAAGGATTCCCGTTGGCAACTTTGCTATAGGAGTTGAAATCTCCCCCGATGGTAAATATGCTTTTGTAGGCTGTGAAGATGCTGGAAAAACAAGCATTGGCAAAGATGGTGAAGAAACTCTTGAAGGATTTAAAGCCAAGTCAGACGGTGGGCATGTAGTAGACCTTCACAGACTGGAGGTTGTAAAGATAATAGAAACAGGTTTAGGGCCTGACCCCATGCAAATGTGGTGGCCCCCTAGTAAACTGGTTGAAAATTGAATTTCAGCGGCCAAAAAAAAGCCCTTCCGGTTCATAGTGATTTAAACCCTGTTAAACTGAGGCAACAATTATAAACCCAAACCATGAAATTTATCTTTTTGACGATCGTACCACTGAAAGCAACATATGAGAACCGATTAAAGTAGGACCTATACCCATTTTAAATGACGTCTCACTAAACGAAACCTTTTCAAATATTCTTTCGCCTTGATCAAAATATGCACAATAATACTGAACCGTAATATTAATTCATTATATTTTAAATATGAAAAACGTCCCTTACAAAATACTCACTTACATTGTCTTTTTATTTTTAATTTGTACTTCCTTCTATGCAAGAGCTACTGTAAAACCAAGAGTGTTTGTATTGACAGACATAGAGAATGAGCCTGATGATGCCCAATCTCTTGTCCGCTTTCTATTGTATAGCAATCAATTTGATGTTGAGGGATTGATCGCCACTACGTCTACCCATCAGCGGGATAAAACAGCAGCCTGGAGATTAAAAGAGATTGTAGAAGCGTATGGAAAAGTACAGGCAAATTTAATGAAACATGAAGTAGGGTTTCCGACAGCGGACTATCTTTTATCACGTATTAAATCAGGACTTCCTAAATATGGAATGACTGCCGTAGGTAAGGGAAATGACTCTGAAGGAAGTGAATGGTTGATCAAAGTGGTGGACAAGGAAGATGAAAGGGCAGTTTGGGTTCCTGTCTGGGGTGGTGCCAACGTTTTGGGGCAAGCCCTTTGGAAAATTAGGCAAACGAGAACGAAAGAAGAACTTGATAAATTTGTTTCCAAACTTAGGGTTTATGCCATTTCCGATCAGGATGATTCTGGCGTATGGATTCGCAATGAATTCCCTGATCTCTTTTATATTGTAAGTCCAGGTGAGGATTATATTCATTCTACCTGGAATGGAATAGGAGGAGAATCCTATCGGAAATATGCTTCTGGAGCAGATGCCTCCTTGGCAGAAAACCCTTGGCTCCGAAAAAACATCATGCAAAATCATGGTCCTCTAGGGGCTCAATATCCAGAAGTAGAATACATCATGGAAGGAGACACACCCAGCTTTTTGGGTTTGATAGACAATGGATTGAATGTCGCTGAGCGACCAGACTATGGAGGCTGGGGTGGCAGGTATGAACTTTACAAACCTCACTTTCAACCCTACAGAAATTTTGACCACCAAGAACCGGAGCAAAGAGCCATATGGACAAATGCCATAGATGAAGTAATGGGTAAAGATGACCGAATTTACATTAACAATCAAGCGACAATCTGGCGTTGGAGAGAAGCCTTTCAAAATGATTTTGCCGCCAGAATGGACTGGTGCATAAAGTCCTATGAGGAGGCAAATCACCCTCCATTGGTCAAGGTGGATAAAACGACAAACATTACCATTTACCCTGGAGAAGAAATTCAGTTTGATGCCAGTGGAAGTACAGATCCAGATGGTGATTCTTTGTCTTATCAATGGTTTAATTACAAAGAGGCAGGTACTTTTTGGGCTTTTAACTGGTACAAACCACTCACCATCTCAAATCCAAATAGTGCTAAAGTTACATTAGAAATAGGTGAACGGATTGAACTTACCAAAGCCCAAACTACTCATTTAATCCTTGCTGTGACGGACAATGGAACTCCTGCCATAACAAGGTACCAGCGAATAATAATTAACATTCTACCCAAAATTAAATAACCCCACGAAGACTAAATCGCTTCATATTATCCAGGAAATTGCTTTGAAAAATCAGCCTGGGCTGGATAAAATAAAGCCATTAGATAGGCAACAGACTGTATAAAACACTCCTTTTACTTAAAAAAATCTTTCGCAAAACTTTTATGTAATGAAAAACAATCGAAGAAATTTTATCAAATGGTCTGGGTTATCTGGATTTGGAATAGGCTTGGCACCTTCATTAATTTTAAAAGCGGAGGCTCAAAAACGCCCCACTCGTTTGATAGAAGAAAAGGATGCCAATAAACCTCCCCATCGTCTACCCACCATGATTCAGAATTACTACATCGATAAAGTGCGGAAGGTATCGAAAAACCACAGTGACCGAATTTATGGGTTAAAGACAAAAAATGAAGCACTGGAATACCAGGCTGAGATCAAAAATAAAATCAAGGACTGCCTTGGTCCTTTTCCGGAAAAAAACCCATTGAATCCAATCGTAACTGGCAAATTGGATAGGGATGGCTTCACTGTGGAGAAAATTATTTACGAAAGTAGACCTGGCTTCAAGGTTACAGCCAATCTTTACATTCCCAAAAACAACGGCCAGCCCATGCCAGCGGTACTCGGAACTTGCGGCCATACTAGAGAAGCCAAATCAAGCGCCTACCAGTATTTTGCGCAAAGTCTGGCCAGAAAGGGATATGTTGTTTTGATTATAGATTGTATCGGTCAAGGTGAACGCTTGCAATACCCTACTCCAGGTCGTGAAAGTGCCACTAAGTGGGGGGTAACGGAACACATTTATGCCGGCAATCCACTGACTTTGGTTGGGGATTCAATGGCTGGTTGGTTTGTCTGGGATGCCATTCGTGGGATTGATTATTTGTTTACCCGTCCTGAAGTTGATCACCAACACATTGGGGTTACCGGGAATTCCGGTGGAGGCACCCAAACCACCTGGCTTTGTGGCGTTGAACCACGATTGACGATGGCTGCTCCTAGTTGTTTTGTCACCACAATACGCAGAAATCTGGAGAATCAGGAAGTTCAGGACGCAGAGCAGTATGCACCAAAAGGCTTGGCCAAGGGCTTGGATCATTTTGATTTCATTGCTGCTATGGCGCCAAAACCGGTAATGCTTATTACCCAAGAAAAGGACTTCTTTGACACTCGGGGAACGCAAGAGACCTTTGAAATGCTACAACATTTTTACAAGTTATTGGGTGCGGAAGGAAATATTCAGTTGTTTAGAGGTGAGGACTACCATGGCTATCATCAGCCTGCAAGAGAGGCCATGTATGGATTCTTTAATCAAGTGACCAAAGTCAATAATGATAGCAAAGAACCTGAATTCGAATTGGAAAAAGACGAAGACCTGTGGTGTACTCCTGCAGGACAATTGTCTAAGGATGCGTCTAAGACAATCCCTGAGATCCTTAAGAAGCAATCCCAAGAGTTGAGGAAGAAAAGAGGAGAAGTTTCATCAAACAATTTAAAGAAGGCTTTGACTGAGGTTTTAAGCTTGCCCAATAAATTTGAAGTCTCGGACTACCGGATTTACAGAGGAAGAAAAGAAACATTGTTCCCTCGAAATTTTGTAACGGATATGTTTGTAGAAACGGAACCTGGTATTCACAATGCTGTCTATCGTCTCACAGAGGAAAACATCTACTCCAGACCACATGGCAGTCCGGAAAAAGTTATCCTTTATGTGTCCCATCTAGAAATGGATGATGAGTTAATCAATGATGAAAAGATAAGAGAAATTCTATCTGATCATTCTGATCATGCAATTTACGCCTGTGATTTGAGAGGAATCGGCCAAACTCAGCCAAACACACATGTTAGTTATTCTATTCCTCACAATAGGGAGTATTTTTATGGCATGCTTTCAAATATGATGGATGAACCATTGATTGGAAAAAGAACCTATGATTTATTATGCATTTTAAATTGGCTGGAGACTACAGGTCATACCGATATCACTATTCTGGGCAATGGCTGGGGTTGCCAGCCCGCCACTTTTGCTTCTGTTTTAAATGAGAAGGTCAAAAAAGTTATCTTAAAAAATGCTTTGAGCAGTTACAGCGACGTTGCCGAATCCACTTTCTACAACTGGCCTGTTTCAGCCTTTCCTATGGGTGTGTTGAATCATTTTGACCTACCCGATTGCTACCGTGAACTCGAACGAAAAAACCTTGAAATACTGGGAGATTGGGATGCCATGGCTGGTGAGAAAGCGTCATTAGGTTAATTATCCTCCTAAAAATTTAGGCGCCTTTTCTGTTTAGGCCACTGCCAATAATAGACGCTAGTGTTTGCCTCAATTCTTGTAAAAGGGTTTAGCATCAAACAACCCTTCCCAGCCTTTTAGCATCTGCATCTTTTCTTGCGCCATAAAGGATCCCGAAGAGCATTCCCAAACTTGTCCCCATCGACAAACCCATACTTGATCCTAATTGGGAGTCAATAGCCGTTTCATACATAATCCCTATGGCTGTACCGATCAAAAGACCATATACCATTCCTATTTCAGTAAAATGCTTTTCGGTAGTGAAATAAAACTCCTCTTTTAGAAAGGCTTTAAATTCAGACAGCTTTTGTTTATAATACTTCTTTGCATTGCTTGTCGATGCCTCTAATTGCAAGGAGGCAAGTTCTTCTTGTATCAATGGGGACTGCCTTTCAGACAAATCTTTGCTTTCCAAATTTTCCAAGATTCGGATAAAGCTCCTATAAATTTTTGTCTCCCGCTTACTGTTAGTTGTTTTTAATAATTTATTAAAAACTTCAATTGCCTCTGTAATGCTCATGGTTTTAAATGTTTATTGTTTGTAGCTAATCTGCTCGGTTGAAATCTTTTATTTCATTCGGCCCTTAAGTCTTCCATGTCTAAAATCAATTCGTCAAGTTTTTTTATTACCCTTCCATAGACCATATTCAAATCCCATTTGTAAATCTTCCCTCCAAATAAGGCTATAATGACAAGAATTAACACCAAAGCAAATAAACCTATTAGTGGCATTCCAAAAACCACATACAGGTCAGGATATTTCAAAACAAGTTTGTTCATTATCGTTTCGCTTACTTGCTCCCCATTACTGGTCGAGAACCAAAACCCCATTATGACAGAAAGGATAATTAGGGGATAATAAACCCTCGCCATTTTTATATTTACAGATACTTGATCCTCCAACCAGCCCCTGAAAGATAAAAGGTATTGATAGCTGTTGACATTTTCATCAATACCATCCAAGCCTTTCGCCAGCCTTTTATTTACTATAAATACCCCACTTGAAACCAAGAATAAACCAATGCCCATGATGGGGATTCCTACAAAGAAAGATGCTCCTAATACCACAATGGAACCAATCACAATAGCGGTCAAATTAATTTTAAACATCCTTTTATACTTGTCGATGATATGAATAGATTTTTTGTTGTAGAGGTTAGTAACCTTTGGACCAACGAATGCCTCATTTTTCAAAAAACCTTCTTTCCAAATTGTTTCAATTGACTTTTCCATTTAATCGTTTTTTTAACCGTCCTTTAATTCTTTTAATGCGCACACCTATGTTATTGGGACTAGTCCCAATAATGTCTGCTATTTCCAAGTACGACTTTTCTTCCAGATAAAGTAATATAACCGCTCTGTCAATCTCAGACAATTGCCTAATGGCATCGTACAAATGATTTAGAGCCTCATCTGAAAATGCCTGGCTATCTTCAATGACCTCTTCAGGCAAGGCATCTGAAGCAAAATACTGGGAGCTGTTTTTCTTTTTCTTCAGCATGGTCAGACATACGTTCAATGACAACCTGTAAACCCAGGTGGACCACTCGGACTGTTGGCGAAAGTTGTCTCTGCTTTTCCAAATTTGTAAACAGACCTCTTGGTAATAATCTTCAAAATCCTCTTGGGTATTGGTATATGCCCGGCATATCTTAATGACTATTGCTGAATAGGGTAATATTGAAGATTTGTAGAAGTCGCTGCTCACTGTTTTTTCTTAGTTAGTGGCGAGAATTAAATATTATTACACTATAATGAAATATTTTTGAAAAAAAGGTGTTTTATTGGCTTTTGGGCCATAATAGAGATGAAAAATTTTAGCAACTGATTATAGGCTATTGCTTTAAAGATAGAGAATGTGACTTAAATTAATACCAATGAAAAAAAAATCCAGGTTTAATCCTCCAAATAAATGTTAACACACAGCCGAAGTTTCACATGCAAAGGTTACCTTCTAGACATAGGTTTCTGCAAGAGCAGGTTTAAAACATCATTCTTTCTAACCCTTTTCTCATTGCTATCTTTGCAGGTTCAAGCGCAAGACAACAAAGGAATGAATGTTCTGTTTATGATCTCTGACGACCTTACAGCTACAGCATTGTCGAGTTATGAAAATGGGGCTAGCCATACCCCAAACATAGACAATTTGGCATCGGAAGGGACGCGTTTCACAAAAGCCTACTGTCAATACCCAGTCTGTGGTCCATCCAGAGCTTCCCTAATGTTTGGCTACTACCCAAATGCAACTAAGACCTATGGCTATGTAAGTGGTCGTGAAAAAGTGGGCCCGGACCGCCTGTCATGGGCTCAGCTTTTCAAAAACAATGGCTACTATACGGCCAGGGTAGGGAAAATATTCCATATGGGATCGGTTGATGTCTTGAAAGGCAGAGATGGCAAGGATGATCCGGACTCTTGGACCGAACGATTTAACAGTCCGGCCCCAGAAGTTCATGCAAAGGGAGAGCACGAATTGGTTCAAAACAATCCTTTTGGTTTACTTACTTTATCTAAGGACACCAATTGGAATGGAGGCAACCAGCTCCATATTGTCAAGACGGAGGAAAATGAGATTCAGACAGATGCAGAAACAGCCAATAAAGTTTCGGAGCTCCTTCGCCAGCATAAAAACGAGCCATTTTTTATCGCAGCAGGCTTTTTCCGCCCCCATGTACCATTTGTGGCACCCAAATCATCATTTGCCAACTATCCACATGAGCAAATTGTAATGCCTCCAAAGGTTGATAACGACTGGGATGACATTCCTGAACAAGGGATAAATTATGTGAACAGCGTAAATGGAGAAATGACAGTCGAACAAGAGAAAAAAGCAGTTGCTGCTTACTATGCCTCCACCTCCTTTTTGGATGACCAGGTCGGCAAGGTTTTGCAAACATTAAAAGAAGAAGGACTCGATGAAAACACTATAGTTATCTTTACCTCTGACCACGGCTACTTTTTAGGAGAACACCGATTCTGGATGAAAGTCGGACTGATGGAGGAATCTGCCAGGGTTCCATTGATCATCAAAATGCCTGGACAAGCCCCTGCAGTGTGCCATTCTTTTGCTGAATTAATTGACCTTTATCCAACCATTTCAGAATTAGCAGGGTTACAAGCTCCAAGTACTATACAAGGAAAAAGTTTGGCCCCGCTGATTGATAATCCTACGTTAAAAGTCAGAGATTTTGCGTTTTCCGTTTCTCAGCGAAATGGTAGTATGGGGTACTTAATTCGCTCGTCCGACTGGGCCTATATTCAATATGGAGAGCAAGCTGAAGGCGGCATGGAATTGTATGACATGAATTATGATAAGGGGCAATATAACAACCTGGCTTTGTACCCCAAATACACCAATGTTGTATCAGAAATGCAAAGCCTGTTGAAAGATAAACTAATTGAAGTCCGAACCAACGACTTGGGTATTCCTTATTAGAATCATCAAACCAAATGGTGTAAAAAGTTACAAAATATCTTGGCCCAAATTTTTATAGGGTTGACCATTCAGATTGTAAATCATAGTAAGGTGGTTCCCATAAAGAATTGACAAATCTTTCCGTTGGATCAAAAAATGAAATTTTCTTCTTATAAGTCTGCATCCCAAATGGTGGCAGCAATATGGTGAAGGTCCTCTTTGGTAGACCAATAATAAAGGGCAACCATTTTACCATCCTCACGCTTTAGTAATAATGGATAACCAAGATCAATGGTCTCCATATCCTCAGAACCATACCCATCTCTCAATATTTTCGGATTGCTCCAGGAGACACCTTCATTGTCACTGTACACCACCATCATGGTCCCTGGCTCTTTTCTGTTCCCAAATATTGCCACAAGTCTTCCCTCATCAGTTATATTAAGTGTGGGAGGATTACCATTTCCAGCCCCAGCATCTCCTACTTCGGATAGAAAAGTCCATGAATTTCCATCATCTTCAGAAACATAGGCATCAACCCAATTATGCCCTTCATATCTCCTGCGCATAGCACTTATCAACTTCCCGCTTGCTAATATAACCGTCTGAGACATTACTGCACGGCATTGGTCTGGATGCGGATTTAAGGCTTCATCTTCTTCTAAGTTCACTTTTATTGAAAGATCTGCTTTCTCTTCGTCAAAGGGGGGCACCACCCAGCTTACGAACGAAAAGGTTTTTCCACCATCAATTGTGCGCATACTAAAAAGTCTGTCCGTTCCGAATTGGTCTTTTTCACGCACAGACATGAATACAAGGCATTCATCCTTTCCTTTTACCACATAATCTGTTCTTGGCGTTAACTCTGTCTGAGCAGGAAGCGTAGTGTTCTTCAATTCAGGCCAGTCCCGAATATTATCAACACCAAGTCGATAGGGGCCACTCCATGACTTACCAGCATTATAGGAGTAAAAGAAGTGTCCTCTCTGATCATCAGCTCCGTGGTAAGAGGTTCCCACCATACGCATGGCAAACTGAGGATGAGAAAAATTTATCGGATTATCCAAGGTTAGAAGTTCCGGTTCTTTGCCAAAGTCACCCACATAATTTTTTGGATCATAACCTTCCCAGGTCTTTCCCATATCAGTACTCCGAGCCAGCCAACTTTCCTGATTTCCTCCTATGTTGTGGTTGTCTTTGATAAGTTCATAATCTCCACGGGTAAAACCAACTAGCATGTTCACACCATCCGCAGACCAGGCGCCATTATTTGCTGGCCAACCGAGAAATTTACCCTCTTCTTGGTAAACCACAACATGTTCCGCATTTTGAACCTGCTGATAAGTTTTTGAATTTATACTTTCTATTTGGGCATTTACAGTTTGAAAATACAGCAGAAACAGTATTACAAAAAGTACTGGTGTGCTCCGCTTTGGCAGTTGAATAAAATTTACCTTCATTGGTTGTTTATTGTTTTTAATGGGCTTACTGTATTTTTTCTTTCTGTGTAGATCAAATACCCTAAATAGCAAGTACGCTTTGGCTTAATAATAGCGAATAACAAACTCCCGATTAAGGCATCTTATCACACTTATTTAATACCTCGATTCCACACGATGTGACTATTCCTAATTTTGATCCAGAGCTCAAACATAAGTGGAGAAAATGGTACAATCCGTAAAAATTAAAAAACCTTTTAACTCAAAATTTCATCCGATTCTTTTTTTAAGGCTAATTACTATATTTATTAATTCAAGTAAGGCCCAAAGACTTAATGAGTGAAACCCTTTCCATCCAAGAAGCCCAAAAACTGGTATTGCTGTCCCACAATTTACCTCCTTCTCAACAAAAAGGAAAAGCGATAGAACACACCTTATCAAGCATAGAAAATCTTGGTTATATTCAGATTGACACGATTTCTACTGTGCAACGTGCACACCATCACACCTTATGGAGCAGAAATCCAAAGTATCAAAACTCGCACCTTGAGGAACTGGTAGCAAAGAAAAAAGTATTTGAGTATTGGTCGCATGCAGCAGCTTACTTGCCGATGAAAGACTATAAATACAGCCTACCCCGAAAAAACGCCCTTTTGACTGGTGCACAAAAGCATTGGTTTAAGAAAGACATTGAGCTGATGAAATCGGTAATGAATAGAATAGATAAGGAGGGGCCATTAATGGCAAAAGACTTTGTTCACAAGGAAAAAGTAAGAGAATGGGGAAGTAAACCTGCCAAACAAGCACTGGAGAATTTGTACATGCAGGGAGAATTGATGATCTCCTACCGCAAAAACTTTCATAAAGTATATGACTTAACCGAACGTGTCTTACCAGAAGGTATCGATCGCAGTGTTCCCACACAGCAGGAATATCTGCGATATTTGATTAAAAGTTACCTCCGTGCAAATGGCATAGGGCAGGCCGCTGAGATTTCTTATTTGCTTAAAAACACAAAACCATTTATTACCAAGGCATTGAATGAAATGCATTCGAGTGGTGAATTGTTGCTGGTTACAGTAAATGGCTCCGGCTATTATACTTTTCCTCAATCCCTAACATTGTTAAACAAGCCACTGAACAAAGCAAAATTGAAAATTCTTTCCCCTTTTGATAATTTACTTATTCAACGCAAGCGCATGCAAATTCTGTTTGATTATGACTATCAAATTGAATGTTATATACCCGAAAAGAAACGCAAATATGGTTATTTCTCCTTGCCGATATTGTGGAACGGCAAGTTAATGGCTCGAATGGATTGTAAAGCAGACAGAAAAACATCCATTTTGCATATCAATCATTTGGCATTGGAAGAAGGAGTAAAAGATCGGGCTGCCTTTGCCATTGCTTTATGTAATGAACTTAAAGGCTTCACCCAGTTTAACAACTGTTCCGAAATTCAAGTACACAAAACAAGCCCCTCTGATTTTAAAACTGATCTGCAAGGCATGTTGAAATGAGTAAGACATCCTACTACGCCAACAATAAGTACCTCTAAAGAATTTTTCCTCATTTTCAGAAAAAAAAACATAGCATGATAGACCATCGACTGGTTTGTAGGGTAATAATTATGGTAATTCAATGGATGAACCATTGTCAGTTGCCAATTAAAGCCAATCTTAAACAATACTGGTTTTCTTAATTTTTGTTAGTAAAATTCTCATCGTTATCATTTATGAAATCGCTTTTAACCTTTTTTGCCCTTCTCATATTTACTACTACGGCTCAATCACAACAACTCGCTAACCTGAAGTTTAACAAAAACAATAAATTTAAAGTCGTCCAATTTACGGACACCCATGTAAACGTAGAGGCAAGTAAAAATCTTGAAGTATTTACCACCATAAAAATAATACTTGAAATTGAAAAACCAGACCTGGTGGTTTTGACAGGAGATATTGCCACTGACGGAAACCCCAAAAAGACCTATCAAGCATTTGAAAAAGTATTTAAGGAGGCAAAAATGCCTTGGATAGTAACCCTTGGAAACCACGATTCTCAAGCCGATCTCTCCAGAAAAGAAGTGGCAGAGTTACTTCAAAGTTTAGACTATTGCTTGAATAATGATAGGGGCGAAACCTATGGAAATTCCAATTTCATTTTTCCCGTTAAAAGTCAGGAGAATACATCCGAAGCCCTTGTTTATATAATGGATTCAAATGCCTACAGTACGTTAAAACCTCAGGTGGACGGATGGGGCTGGTTTGATCAATCCCAAGTCAATTGGTACAAAGAAAAGAGCCAGCAATACACCAAGGCAAACAATAATGAACCTTTACCAGCAATTGCATTTTTCCATATTCCTTTGCCTGAATATTACCAAGCATGGAGCAATAAAGAAGTCAAAGCCATCGGTCAAAGAAAAGAAGATGAATGTGGACCAGAAATCAACACTGGCATGTTTGCAGCCATGCTGGAGTCTAAAGACATCATGGGTACCTTTGTCGGACATGACCATAACAACGATTATATCGGTGTTCATCACGATGTGGCCTTGGCCTATGGAAGGGTTACCAAAACGAAAACATATAGAAAAGCCCCTGTGGAAGGAGCTAGAATCATTGTTTTGACAGAGGGAGAAAGAAAATTCGATTCCTGGATCCGTGAAGTAAACGGAAAAAAGGTTTATCCCTGTACCTGGCCAGATTCTTTTGCTAAATAGGTTCAGATTTAAAAGAGAGGCTACCCACATATTGGGTAGCCTCTCTATGTTAAAAGGTAACGGATTTAATCGTTTCATCTAAAATTTAATTCTCTTAAACCAAGAATATAAACCTTCCGAAAAAATTAAAACCTGAGAATTAAAAAAGAATTTTTAAAAGCCTAAGCCGACAGACATGGAAACCACATCAAAATTGAAATCAGCAGTTTTGGTTATTTTTGCCGTATTCAGGTTGATCGTATATATACCGTAAGCACCATCCGCTTTAATTAGCGCATAAGCAATTCCTGAATCGCCACCAATATCAAATCCATTCCCTTCAAAAATACTGGTTCCTAAATCGCCTATTTCTACCAATACACCATCATTTGGTGGATCTTGTTTGAACAATTTGTTGACCTTACTGTCAAGCACAAATAATTCAGTGGTAGATGCATTAGGAATATTATTGGTATAAGCAGCTCCATTTACCATAGGATCTCCTGGCTTCAGGTCTCCATCTATAGCCACAACAGTTCCTAAATCGGGATGGAGTCTGAAATTCTCTCCTGAACTGGTCACCAACCTGATTCTATCTACGGTAGGATTAAAATCAAACCCTACACTTTGGGCGGAATGGAACATTGGATCTAACTGAGAACCTACTTGGGTCAATGCCCCATTGGAAGTGTTAACTGTATATAACCTGCTTTGATTACTAATTCCAAAAAGAGAACCATTCATTGCACGAAAATCCAAGCCTATGATGTGCTCGCCATCCATTAATCCAGTAAGGGCCACTTTATCATCTCCAGGATTCATAGGATTAAACCTAAACAAGTAATCATCTATAGAGGTCGCATAAGCCACTGGATCCGTCTTAAAAGCAATACCCAAAACTGGAATGGAAAAATCACCCAACCAATCTGCATTTCCATTATTCAAATTTATTGTGTACAATTTGGATATACCTTCATTTAAAGTGACCGCAAAGGCATTTTTATTATCCGGACTTATGTCCAAATTTCCCATACCCATAAAATCTTCTCCCAGGTCTCCAACTTCTTCTAAGCCGCCATCATTAGGAGGAATCTGTAAGTAAAGTTTATTGGAAGAAAAATCTATGTCATAGAGTTTAGTACTGGTAGCTCCTGCCATTGAGTTGGTATATGCCACTGCTCCTATTAGCGGCTGATTACCTCCATTGATAGAACCGTCTTCAGCTACTACTGTTCCAAGTTCAGGATGCAGCCTGAGGTTCTGACCACTTTGCGTGACCAACCTAACCCTATCCACTATTGGGTTGAAATCGATGGAAGCATTGTCCCCCATTATTCCAAGAGAGAAGGAATTTTCTCCTAATGAAGTCGCTACACCTGATTGTTCGTTGATAATGTATAACCTGCTGGACATACCTAGTCCATAAAGCTGGCCAGTAGCAGGTCGGTAATCTATACTAATTACTTGTTCACCGGAAGGCAAACCAGAAATAGATAGGGTTTTACTGGGGTTTTTAAGACTTTGGGCATTGAACCAAGCGATTTTATTGTCATCTGTCAAAGCTGTAAACGATACATCAGGAGCCATTGTAGAGGGATTTTTGACTGGATTTTTGTCAAAAATCTCATCACAAGACATCAAAAAAACTGATGTAAAAGCATAGAATAATGCTATAAACAAGGAATTACACATGTATTTTTTCATAAAAATATTTGTTTAGGTTATATTTTTATGGAGTAACGAAACAAGTAGGGCGATTGGATCGGGCAAGATGAAAAAAATAATTTTTGCAGCATTTAATTTTTTAAAAACCCATTCATAAATGGGCTATATCACTAATAATAAGCCATTTAAATATTTATAATTTATATGAAAAGTATACTTGGCCAGATGAAACATCAACCTATGTTTTAGCAGAAAAGATGAATGTGGATTTTCAAATTACTATTTCAATCTCTTTCAACAACAAAAGTTTTGGTCAACTTATCATAAAGGTTTTGGTTTTTATTGTCCCAAAGCAACCATATCATCGGAATTAAAAGGATGCTTGAACCGAATTTTAAAAACTCACGAATAGCCCCTTCAAAGGCTTTCTTATAATCAGCTCCAGATTCAGCGCTGATGACTTTTAAATTGTAAATCTTGTGACCTAAATTCCCTGAAAAAACCGGATACAATACACCTCCAATAAAAAGTGAAAAAAGAGCATAATGCTCAACTTTTACAAATGCCCCAGTAATAGCGTGTAAATCTTTGGTAAAGATTTTAAATAGCACAATCGGCCCTATAAAAATTACGTAAAAGATGATAAACTCTGTCAGATTGGCTAAAAATCTGATTCCTTTAGGAGCTAATTTGTATCCGTGAACCAAATCTGATTTTACCCTATTTTCATTGTGCTGTTTATCACTATTCAGCACCTCTTCTATGTTTAACTCAAGGGCTTCACAAATTAAACTTAAAGTTTTACCACGAGGGTCACTTTCTTTGTTTTCAATCCGCTGAATTGTTCTCAAATTCACTTTAGACATTTCTGCTAATTCCTCTTGAGTTAACCCTTTAGCTTTTCTTGATTCACAAATTATTTTACCAATCACACCCATATTTTTTTTATAATTTCCTTCAAAGTTATTTAAGAAAATATATTTTGATAGCGGTTAGCTTACGGCATTCTTACGACATTTTAACCCAAAGCATGCTACAGGTCTTTTGTCATCCGTTGTAATTAATTTATAATCAAATACTTATTCACCCTACCCCTCTCACCATAGCCTCGCTATGGTAAAGTCTCCAAACAGCCTAATTTTATTAAAATCACAACTTTCCTCTGATAAGAGATCAGCACAGGTAATTCGATACCTATCTAAAACTGGTTTAAAGCAAGCTGTTGGGACCCTATTAATATAAATTACTTTTCAGGAATATAAATATCGAAAATAGCTCCTTTATTTATTTCACCCGTTGCCAAAATAACACCTTCATGATTTTCAATTATTCTTTTTACAATAGCCAACCCTATACCTGTTCCTGAATAGGCGTCTTTACTATGCAAGCGTTGAAATACTTCAAAGATTTTCCCATGATACTTCTGATCAAAACCAATTCCATTATCGGCAAATCTTATATGGCAGTAGCGTTGGTGATTATTTAATGATTCGATTCCAGTTTTCTTTCCTTCTATAGTTTCACAATTAATTTTTATAATGGAAGCATGATCCTCCTTGGTGAACTTAATAGCGTTACTTACCAAATTAACAATTACCTGCCTGAATTGGACAAGTACAACTTTGACTTTGCTTAGGTTTTCGAGCTCAAATGTCACATTGTTTTGCTCCAATTCTTCACTTAAAACCTCTTTCGTGTCTTCAATAATTTCTATTAGATCGACAACTTCATAATTTAATTCTTGGTCATTGGTCCTGGAATAGGCAATGAGATCTTGAATTAAATTTTGCATACGAAATGCGGATTTATGCATTTTCGTAAAATATTTCTGGGCGTTTTCTGACAATGCCGCATATTCCGATTCTAGAATCCGAGATGCAAATATCTGGATTTTACGTAATGGTTCCTGCAAATCATGACTAGAGATATACACAAATGACTGCAACTCCTTATTCATTTTTTCAAGGTCCACATTTTTATGTTGCAACTCATTTGTACGCAATTGAACCATCTTCTCCAGTTCATTTGTAAACATTTTTTGCTCTTGAATATCCGTACTTGTGCCCACCCACATTTTTATGGTTCCATCTGCATCCTTTTGCGGAATTGCTCTGCTTAACTGCCAGCGATACTCACCATCGTACTTGCGAAAACGATGTTCAAACAGAAAGTCTTTTCCAGAATGTACCGCATTGATCCATTGTTTGATATTTTCCTCCTTTTCATCAGGGTGCACAATCTGTATCCATTGATCGTTGTACAATTGTTCTGGGGTTAATCCTGAATAATCAAATACGGATTGATTAAAATAATTAATATTTCCATTTGGTTCTGCTGTCCAGATGAACTGTGGCATGGAATCGGCCAACAAGCGAAATTTCTCCTCCCTCAATAATAACCGTTGATGAAAAGTTCTTTCTTCCGTAATGTCCCGCACGGTCCCAAGCATTCTTTCAGGTTTGTTATTCTCATCATAATAAACCTTGCCTTTTACGTCTTTCCAATGAAGCGATTGGTCTGCCCATACAATTCTAATTTGATAATGTAAAACCCCAACTTCATAAGCTTTTTCAAATGCCTCGGCTCTAAGCTTGACATCATCAGGATGCACATGGGTAATAAGCTCTTCCTGAGTTAAATTCTTAGTATTCGAAAAGCCTAAAATATCAAAGCAACGGTCAGAGCCAGTCATGACTTGAGTCTTAATATTAAGATCCCAAATACCCAGTTCGCTGGCTTCAATGATAAGTTTGAGTTTGTCCTCATTCTCCTCAATAAGACGCTTTGCCTTTACAGTGGCTGTTACCTCAGTGGCTACCACCATAATTCCTGTAATCGTATTTTTTTCTTTTAATGGATGGTAAACAAAATTGTAATAGCCTATTGCTGCTTTGCCATGACGATTTATATTTACAGGGAATTCATATCCATAAAAAGCATTACCCGTTTTATAAATATCGGCTATAATAGGCGCTATGGTTTTCTCCACTTCTGGCAATGATTCAAATAGTGGTTTGCCCACAAATTGCTCTTCCGACTTGTCTACTATTTGTAAATAATTTTCATTTGCTATATCAATCACATTTTCAGGTCCCCGAAAAATCACAATACCGAGTGGGGCTTGCTTTACTGAATTCCGGAATCTTTTATCACTTTCCTCTACTTTTTGAAATGCATCATAGACATCCTGTTCGGCTTTTTTTCGTTCCGTAATATCACGTGCAATGGCAAACAGCATCGTTTTCTTGTCTACCTGAACACCTCCCATGTTAATTTCTACTGGATATACATGGCCTTGTTTGTTTTTATGCATGGTTTCAAAAGGAGGAATTATTTCCCTTTGTGCACGCCTAAAGGCCTCTCTGTATTTTTCATCATTAAAAATAGTGTCTACATCAGGCACTTTCAACAAGGACATTTCTTGCTCAGTATAGCCCCATTTCTCTAGAGCAGAATTATTAAGATAGGTAAAACTCCCGTCTGCCTCCATCAGGATAAAGGGATCGGCAGCTGTATCAGCCATAAACTTAAAAAGTTTAATTTCTGAAAGTGCTTCTTCTACCTTTTGCTTGGCCTCATGTATTTCGGTCACCTCCGCTGCTGTATTCATTACGGCATAGACACGACCAGAAGCATCCAGAATTGGCGTAAAATTATAGTTATAATAATAAGATTTTAATTCTCCATTTATTACAATGTCCACTTTTTGATTTTTAGCCTTAAAAGGCATCCCTGTGCGCAATACCTGACGAATCTGATCAAATATTTGTTGGTTCTCAAACTCAGGAAGGATATCGGAATATAATTTACCAACAACATCATTCCCTTTTCCCCATGCGTCCATAATGGATTGGTTGGCAAGAGAGATCCGCATTTCTTCACCTACAAAAACCCCTATAGGAAATGGCGCACTCTCCACTAAAGACCGAATGCTTTGTTCGCTTTCTTTAATTTTATTATTCAATATGGCTTGGGAAGTGACCTCTGAGGCAATTATGCCAAGGCCATCAATGTTCCCATCCATATCACGCTGGGGATATACAGTGAAATTGAAATAATTCATGGTCATCTTACCATGTTGCAAGATTTGAACAGGCGTCTCAAGGGCCGTAAAAGGAATTCCTGTTTTATATACTTTATCATACACCTTAGCATACCCTTGTTCGGCCAATTCTGGTAAAAGCTCAAAATAAGGTTTCCCTAAAACGTCTTCTCCTTTGCCCCAATATTTTAAAATGATATCATTGGCAATCGTTATCACTAAATCCTTTCCGGATAAAATAGCAATTGAGGATGGGGAAGAGTGGATGAGATTATGATAACGTTTTTCACTCGCTTCTACTGTTTTTCTTGCTGCTACCTGGGGTGTAACGTCATAACCTATGGCCATGATGCCATTGATTTTCCCGTCCGTATCATACAAGGCCTCATAGGAAAAATGGATATAAACTGTTTCCAAAACACCATTTCTTAAAAGTTGAACCGGCCTTTCGGGCGTGGCAAAACGTTTCCCTGTGCGGAAGACATCGTCCAGTAAATCTTTAATTCCCTGGGAGGAGATTTCTGGCATTGCTTCTAGTAGCGGCATATTGAGCATTTCCTCTTCCCTTCTACCCCATAGTTCCAACGCATATTTATTGGCAATCTCTACAATGTAATTGGATCCCCTGAATATTGATATGGCTACGGGTGCCTGCAGGATCATAAGCCTGAGGCTTCTTTCACTTTCTTCTATTTTTTTTCTTGCCAATACCCGATTAGTCACGTCTTGTAAAGTTCCATTTAACCGGTAAGCAATTTTATCTTTATTAAATATGGTTTTTCCTTTTGCATGGACGATGGTTTCTTTTTTAGTTACCGCATTTACAATTGTATATTCGATATCGTAAATACCTCCAGAGGAGTATTTCAAAACTTCACTAATGGCTTGTGATACTCGCTCTCTATCTGTCTCTGCAATAGCAGCAATGGACTGTTCAAATTCGATCTGTTCATTGGGAGGAAAACCAAACCAAGCCTTCAATCTGTCATTGCCTGAGAGCGTATTGGTCAATGGGTTGTAATCGTATGTACCTAACTGAGCAGCCTCAATAACAAATTCTAAGTCATTTTTATTATCTATAAGGTCGCTTTCAATTATTTTTTTTGATGTTGTTTCAATTACTGTTACCAAGACTCCTCCCACTTCCCCAGACGCTAATCTAATAGGACTATAAGCAAAATCGAAATAACAATTTTCAATGTATCCATTTCTGTCTAATGGCAGCATTAGATCCGGAAACCCTACAGCTTCACCTTCCATTACCCCGTCGAACATAGACCCAATGATATGCCAAATTTCGGAAAATGTTTCCCTAGTGCTTATACCTAATGCTTGAGGATGTTTGGTAGCACCTAATATAGGACGATAGCCATCATTGTAGATTTGCGTATATTCTTTTCCCCATGCGATGTACATACCAAAAGGATTGTCTAACATGACGCTTACCATGGTTTTTAAAGGTTGCGGCCATGTACTTGGATCACCAAGTGGTGTGTTGCCCCAATCTCTAGCCCTGATGAGCTTACCCATTTCTCCGCCTCCTCTCAAAAAAATATTGTCTTCCGTTTCAGTATCCATTTAATCCTTAAAGATTTACAAAATAAAACTTTCTCTTGAACGCAGAAGTGAGGTTTTGATAGCTGACCATAATATCGCATTTCCCCTTGGCAAATTATTCCTTGCCATAGTTCCAGTTAAAAAGCTTAAAATGATCCCAATACCCCATCGCCAAATATTAAAGCTATTTCAAATCTGAAAATGAAGCCCTACTTCGCCAAGGTTATAGTATTTAACACCACTAAAATTAGCAATAAAAAGCATACTACAAGCGCACAGACATGAAATTAAAGCACAAGCCTTCTCTCTTAAGATTTGCGCTGGGGCTTTTACTTCAGTGAAAAGTATAGGCATGAGGCGGAAATAATAATCGTCTTTTCTCTAATCTTTGAAACCTGGGCATAACATAAACGAAAAATGCAAAAAGAGGATGATTAACCCCTTTTTGCATTTTCAATGATTATACAAGTTCACTTCTGCTAACAACCGATATAATTGTCGGCTATAAAATTCTAGGACTTTTCATTGTGCTTTTATTTTTAGATTGACAATACAATTATTTTTATAACACCCAGTTATTGACTTACTCGAAAGTTCATATAATATTTATTTTGGCCTACTACCACCCTTTTATAATAGGAGGAATAATGAGCATTCGTCATTAGATCTACTTGATAAAAATGTTTACCATAATTTGTAGCATTCTTTTCAAGTTTGCTAACAAATAGTTGCCCAAAATCAGTATTGGTGTAACCATTCAACTCTTCATTATTGATTCGTTTCCCGTCTATCCAAACGCCAAACATTTTAGGATCCTTCCAGTCCTCAATTTGTTGCTCTGTGGGAATTGATTTTTTCATAGGTGGAGGTAAGGGCCTAAACACTATGATTTGGTGTGCCTGTTGCTCCTTATTCATTAATAAAAACAAGGTTTGTAATCTTTCCTCGTCATCCTTAGAAATTTTGTATTCCACAGGACGTCCTTTGTCATTTTTTGCTTTGTCCACCATTTCATTGTACTCAGCAAGTTGGGCAGGGGTAGCCCCGTCCGTCGTAGATGGAACGACAATTTGTTTTGGCTGGACAGCCTCGGTTTCCTCTTGTGCAATGGTTATTGTGCTGAAAAAAAACACTGCAATACCCAAAAGAGGGACAATGGCTAATTGCCTGCACAAACTGTTTCGAAATGATTTGGTTTTTGTCATCATAAGTAATCGTTTTTTGGTTATAGAATGGTTAAATGAACTTGTAATAAATGATCCTGCTTGCTCACTTATTTTTTCAAGCAGCAAAATCTTATAGGCTTTAACATCTGTATATTCCTTAATAACTGCCTCGTCTGCTAAAAATTCATGGTTCAGCATTATGGCCTTCCGGTAAAGAAATATAAAGGGGTTAAACCAAAATAGAATTTGGACGATTTCTATGATCAAGATATCCCATGAATGCTTTTGTTTTACATGTACCAGTTCATGAAAGATAATTTCTTGTTCGATATTCCCACTCCTGTAATCATCCGCATTGAGGAATATATAGTCTAAAAAACTATGTGGCCTTACACTTTGGTCTAAAAGAATGAGCTTGCAGTTTCTAAATGGTATGATAGCATTTGTCCATGCTTTGTTTAATATCGCTTTCAGGTTTATTGAAAACCTGAAAAACATAATGGTTGTAATGGTCACGTAGATGGTCAATGAAATAAGAAATAGGTAATGGGTCTCATTAGAAGCCACTATTTGTTGCGCATTCTCAGCCCCTGAAAAAAACACCGATTCAGTGATTACTTTTTCGACTATTGGTAACGCTTGCAGCTCCTGGGTAAAAGTAATGAAGGGGACAAAGAAGGAGAATATCAAACTGCCAAGTAGGTAAAACCTATTGAATCGGTGCATTCTTTCTTTCTCTAAAATCACTTTGTAGAAAACCGCAAACAATGCAGAACATACAATTATTTTGATAAGGTAAACTGTCATTTTTCCTTTCCTTTAATTTCCTGATCTACAATTTTTTTAAGGTCTTCTAATTCAGCTATGGTAAGGATTGTAGCTGTGGTAAAAAATGAGGCAAACTGCAGCGGTGAATTGTCAAAGAAATTTTTTATCATTCCCTTCACATGCTTAGAAAAGTAATCCACCTTCTTTACCAAAGGATAATACTCCCGAGAATTTCCAAACACCTTATAGGCAACAAAACCTTTGTCTTGCAACCTTTTTAACAAAGTAGCAATCGTTGTAGTGGCAGGTTTTGGATCAGGGTAAGATTGAATAAGGTCTTTCATGAAGACTTTTTCCTGCTTCCAAATTAACTCCATCAATTGCGCTTCTTTTTTCGGTAATTGCATAGCTCTATATCTTAATACATAATTCTACAAATGTAGAATTACTTTTGTAAAATCACAAACTTATAACTAATTATTTAAAATTTATTTTTAGATCGTACTATACTGACAATGAAGCAACATGCCTGAAAAAAAATAGACCTATTAAGTTTATTGACATACAAAATGTTAATCATAAACCTTCAAAAAGGACAATTAATCGTTCTCAATTCCCGATTAAAAAACAAGCCATATAAGCATACCCCGAATTGGCCAGGCAATTGGTTGTTAGGCTAGGTTCATTACAAAAAAACCTTCACTACAGAGCAATGGGCATCTACTATATGGACAAAAACGAAGAAGAAATATTTCTAATGCTAATAGAGAATCCAATTAATGGAAAATCAGAATCATTTTTTTCTGTAAAAAAAGGGCAAAATAATGATCAATTACTAGTTGTATTTTCCATTTGCTGGTCGGTAAAGCGCCTCATCCAAGCAATGCCAAATTTGTCTTTCAACATCCCAAAGTAGTCTCCCCAAAATGAATTATGAAGCGGCGTAGTAATTTGCCCTCCATCTGTTAGTGCAATAAATAGGCTGTAACCTTTAATTTAGGGCAGGCCCTGATTGAGAAACTTCAGGGCAGGTTCGATAGTAGCTATGATTTACAAGCTGGAAGCAATATTTCAAACCTTACGATTATTGAGTATCCCCTGGATTTTCTGGATAAATATAAAGTGTAATTATTTTCTATACAGCAAAGGCTAAAAATGCAAAAACCACGGGCAAGAGCCCGTGGTAAAAAAGGTTCATCCAATTGAATTTTGAATTAAACGCTAATCTTTTTGTAAACATTGAATTGAAATAGCCCTATAAGTTTTTCTTCGGCTCACCATAGCGCTTAGATCTCCCTCCCCCAAGAATACCTGCGTTTAATCTTCTAACAGAATACCAGCAAGCTGTTTGAGCTTCAATTCTTCATACTTAGCGTTGTATTTGGCAATGCTTTGGTTGTTTTGTGCATTTAACAAGTTTAACTGCGCTTGTCTAAATTCTATGGAATTGATTTGTCCTTGTTTGTACAAATCATCGCTGCGCTCAAAGTTTTTGGTGGCTGTTTGCAGGTTTGCCTTTTCGGCATAGTAAACAAACAAAGAGTTCTGATACGAACCATAAGCATTGAGCACATCTCGCTTCACTGAGAACTCGGTCTCCTCTTTTAATATTTGTTGCCTTTTTATTTCTACACGAGCATTTTGACTCCTTACACGTGTGCTTCCCCCATCGAAAACATTCCATGCCAAAGAAAGTCCCGCCTGAGGACCTAAATTGTAACTACCCGTAACAAAAGCCCCTGCCGGATTTTGATTTCCTGAATAATTGTATCCCGCATTCAAAGACAAAGCAGGAAACCAACCAGATTGACTCGCTTTCAAGGCAAACTCGCTATTGCGCAATTGACTGTTGGTTTGCTGTATGGATACATTTCGGTTATAAGCCTGGTCTATCAAATCTTCTTTTGTTCCCGGCATGGCAAAATTAACCGTAGTATCTACTGCAAAATCTGTTTCAATTTCTCTACCCATAATTAGGTTTAAATTACGCCTCGAATTTTCTAACTCCTGAATGGTATTGAGTAAATTGATACTGTCATTGTTTACATCCACTTGCGCATTCAACACATCTATCTGAGTGGTTTGCCCATACTCAAAACTATATTGGGCACGTAGCATTCTTGTGGTTGAAATGCTTAGTGCATTTTCTAAAATGCTAACACTTTCGGTTAATTGCGCCGTTAAGAAGTAGGAATTGGACAATTCTAAAATCGTATTCTCAATAATTTGTCTGGCTTGCAATTCAGAAATATTGTACAATTCCTTAAGTTGCTTGTAGTTGTACATTCTTCCATAGCCGTTAAACAACACATAATCTACACCTACTGAAGCACTGTAATTATAGGCATCGGTTGGGTTGTAATTTATATCCCCATTGACCGTTTGGTTTTGACCTTGGTAACCAGAAATACCTGCATTTCCATTGGCAAATAGGGTAGGTAAAAAACCCGTGTTATAAATACTCTGATTGTTATCAGCTACTTCTAAAGATTTTTCGGCTACTTTAATATCGTAATTATGATCGAGTGTTAAACCCATAGCTTCTTCCCTCGAAAGCATTTCTTGACCTTTTACTACTGTGCTGGAAGAAGTAAATACCAGATAGGCAATAAGGGTAAACAGTAGCAGCTTGGGCTGCACAATTGTGCTATTGTCTCTTTGTATGCTCATTATTTTATGCATTATGAGTTGATTCATCGTTTTCGTGTAGCTCTTCTAGTTCCTCAATTGCAGGCTCTACAGATTCTTTTGAAGGCTTCTTCCCTTCCCAAAGCCAAATTGTGTATACTTTTAATCCATTGCCAACAGATAGAAGCATTGGCAACATGATCAAGGTAAGTATGGTGGCAATGGCTATCCCGTAAGCAATGGCAATGGCCATAGGGATTAAAAATTGGGCTTGTCTACTTTTTTCTAAAATAAGAGGGGATAATCCAGCTATGGTTGTAAGCGATGTTAAAAAGATGGCGCGAAACCTAGATTTTCCCGCTTGGATAAGCGCATCATCAAAACTGAAACCTTCCTGCAAATAGTTGTTGAATTTACTTATAAGCACCAATCCATCATTCACCACAATACCTATAAGTGCTATGATACCAAGTAGGGAAAGCATATTGATAGGAAAGTCATGCAGCCAGTGGCCCCAAGCGACGCCGATCAAACTAAATGGAATCATCACCATTAATAAAACCGGCTGCAAGTATGAGCGGAAAGTAAACCCGATTATGATTAAAATTAAGAAGATGATAATAGGAAAAACCTTGCTGGCAGAGGCACTGATTTTTCCTGCTTCGCGGTTTTGGCCTTCATACAAGGCAGATACCGTTGGGTATTTTGATATGATTTCAGGCATGATATTTTCTCTCACATCTGTAATGATATCCGATGAACTCTCTTTTGGATCTTTCAAGTCTGCCTCAACTTTGATTTCACGCTTTCCATCCAAGTGATTGATAGTAATTTCTCCCCGTTCAATATAATAGGTTGCAATTTCGCTAAGTGGAACACGATTTCCAGATGCACTTACGATGTGCATATTGTCGAGATTCAAAATTGACGAACGACCTTCTCTTTCATATCGCACCCAAACAATTATTTCGTCTTGCCCTCTTTGGAACCTTTGCACTTGCAACCCATTAAAGCCCGCACGTACCTGGCCAATCACATCGCTAAGGGTAAAGCCCAATAAATAAGCTTTATCCTTCAATTCAACATTAATTTCGTTAATCCCAGCAGGGTCATTGTCGCTGATATCACGCAACAGGGTGTTTTCTTTCAATTTTTCTTTAAGCTCTAATTTGGCAGCTTTAAGTTCCTCAATATTGTAGCCCAATAAAGAAACAGAAACAGGTTTACCACCAAAGCTTGCTCCCGCATCAAAGGTTAGGCTCTCAGCAGAAGGATATTCCCCTGCTGCTTGTGCAATAGAACCAGCAATTTCAGAAGCTGTAAAGTCACGTTCCTCTCCTGGTAGCAGGTTTATTTTTAGCGAGGCATTAGCCGTTCCAGGACCAATTCTTTTAATAATGCTTTGAAAAACATCTTTGCCACCTGTCTGCTGGGCTGTGTACTCTTTGTTCACCTCAATGGCCACTTGTTCTATTTCAGAAATAATGGAGTCTGTCACCATAGGGTTAATTCCCTGGGGCATTTTTAGGGTAACATTCACCTGATCTGAAGCAATTATCGGAAAGAAGGTAGTCCTGATAATTCCGCCTTCCATTGCTCCCGTGGTAATTACGAACAAAGCAATAAGAATTGAAAATCCTAAAATTTTAAATTCCATAAAGAAATGCAGTACGGGGCTATAGAGTTTGTCACGTAAATAATCTAAGAATGTAGTGGCCCTTTCATTGAACCAATATATTTTTTGATCCTTAGAAAGCGCTTTGGAGTGGGCAATGTGTGCCGGAAGAATCACGAGTGCTTCAAAAAGTGAAAATGCCAAGGTAAGAATTACCACTATAGATACCTCGCCAAAAAACTCTCCCAGCCTTCCGTCTAGATAAAAGAAAGTCGAGAAGGCCACCAATGTGGTAATGATCGCTGAGGTAATGGCCGGCAAAACTTCCATGGTTCCATCTATGGCCGCTTGAACACGGGTCTTCCCTTTTTCATAATGATGAAAAATATTTTCAGCGATTACAATACCGTCATCCACCAGAATCCCAATTACGATAATCATCCCAAATAGGGAAAGTACATTTATCGTAATGTCAAAATAAGAGGCTACCATAAACATTCCCATAAAGGAGATGGGAATGCCAAAAGCCACCCACGCTGCCAGTCTAGGCCGTAAAAACAAGGAAAGAAAAAACAATACCAAAGCAATTCCCTGTGCACCATTGACCAATAAAAGTTTGGTACGTTCCACAATTATTTGAGACCTATCATTGGTTACATTCAACTGAATATTGTTATGGGTTTCGTTAAATTCTCCCGCATAAATGGTGGCATTTTCAGCCGCTTCAATTAAATCTTCATTGTTGGTAGTGCTTATTTGAAAAGAAATAGAGGATTGATTGTTGAAGTAACTTCGATCGGGCGTTTCGGACCATGCATCTTCCGTAATAGCCACATCTTCCAAAGTCACAATGGCACCATTCTCTTCTGTTTTTAAAATAATATTATTAAGCTCCTTCCCGTAGTATGAACGATTGTTTACCCGTATAAGATAATCTTCCGCTTCGGTTTTAATGGCGCCACCAGTCACCAGAATATTGTTATTGGCCACCGCACTGGCCACATCGCTGAAGGTTAAATTATAGGAACGCAAAACCTCTTCGTTGACTGAAACTGTGATTTCTTCATCAGGAAAGCCTGTAATGACTATCTGAGAAATACCATCTATACCACGCAGGTCATTTTCAATTTCTCTGCCAATTGTTTTTAGTGTTTTCAAGGGGATGTCTTTTCCACTCAATTCCAGTTCAATGGCCACATTTAAATTTTCGTTTTTGGCCACAACTGGCGGCTCCATTTCTGCTGGAAACGAAGGTACTTTGTCGACCGCATTTTTTACGTCAGCCAATAAAATATCAATGTCGTAACCTTTTATGGCCTCCACATTAATGCTTGCAGTATTTTCTGAGGAGGCAGAAGTAAAGCGGTCAATACCTACAATACCTCTTAAATTGTCTTCAATTTTTAAAACCACGCCTTCTTCCATTTCTTCTGGAGAAGCACCTGGGTAGCTAATGGTGATGTCAATAAATTTAGAATCTTGTAAAGGGAAGAAACTAGATTTGAGCGATAACATCCCGAAGGCGCCCAATACCACTACTGCTAGAATAATGACATTTACGGCAACTGGGAATTTAATAAAATGTGTTATTATTGATTTCATTGCTTAACTCAGGATTAATGAAAAATTGTACCAATAATGCAAAACAGAAACCACCGTTATTGCTCGTTGTAAATGGAAACTTTCATTCCCGGATAAGCACCTGTAGGCAATTTGGACAATGTTTTCTCGCCATCGGCTAGCCCTCTTATCACTACTGATTTTTCGTTGTAATAAACAGGCTCTATTGTTTTTTGAACAAGCAAAGAATCTTCAACTACAAAAACCTGATTTTTATCAAAAATCACACTTCTGCTCAACTCGTAAGCATTTTCTATTTCTGTTGCCATAATATTGGTCTTCACAAACATTCCTTCTTCTAATCCGTCACCACGAAGTTGAATGTACACGTTGGTAGTTTGCGTTTCACTATTCACCAATCTGTTAATTCTTGTAATCTCCCCTATCCACTTTTGAGATCCATTATTGGTTGAGCTTACGTCTACCTTTTGGCCAATTTTAAGAAGGCCAATCATGCTGGCATTAACGGGTGCTTCAATTTCAAAAATCGATGGCTGGATAAAAACACCCAATTTTTGTCCAGGTCTGATCAGCGAACCTGGCGTTACCAAAGCCTCCACTAGCACACCATCAAAGGGAGCTGTAATATTGTATTTACCCAGCGTCAATTCCATGTTTCGCACACTATAATAGGTGGAATAAATATTTCGTCCAGTGATAAACATTTTTTCTTTATCCGTTGCTGGTTCTGGCAAAGAAGGAAGGGGACTATTTACCTCAATTTGCATTAGAAAGTCGTTCCACTTTGAAAATGAGGAAGGATAGTCCAGACGAAGATCCGCCAAGGCAGCAGTCACCAAATTTTGCAGGCTACTTTTTTGTGACATCAATCCAGCCCGATAAACATCAGACTCAACTGCAACCAAAGCGCTACCTTTTTTATATGTAGCCCCTTCTTTAAAACTGCCTACAGGCGAAGTCATAATACCCTGCACTTCAGCATAAAGCTCCACCCTATTCTTGGCTTCCAAACTTCCGGTGGCTGTCAATTCTAAAGGCAATGTCGAATTTTTAATGGTTTCTGTAAACACTGTAGCCGTATAAATACCTTTGTTCTTTACAGGTATTTTTTTACTTTCTTTCAGAAGATTAGAAACAAAAAAGCCAACAGCCAAGATTAAAACACTTACGCCAATTATTATAATTTTTCTTTTCATACATATTAGTTGCTATTGCAACCACTATTTAAATTCTCAATATTTTCTTTCATTTTATCCAGGGTCCTTGCTGTCTGCTCCAGCTCCTCTTCCGGTATGTTTTCTTGAATTTGTAATACTAACTTTCTAAAGACAGGAACCGTATCCTGAAACACTTTTTCACCATGCTTTGTAAGGTGAACCATATTGATCCTTTTATCAGTAGGGGATGGTATTCTCGCAACAAGATTTTTCTTTTCTAAGGTATTGATAAACCTCACCAAAGAAGCCTTGTCTCTTTCCGTTATAAAGGCCAAATCATTCTGTGGCAAAGGCCCTTTCATGGACAATGCTTTAAGCACGAGCATTTGCTTTTTTGTCAAATCAATACCTGCCTGCTTCAGGTTGTTATTGATAAAAATATCAATGTGTTTTACAGTTTTACCGAGCCATGGTAAAATACCATACTCTGTATTGTCTCCATTACATTCTTTATTCATTTTATTAGAATTTGATGCAAATATAACAACGATAGTTGCATATGCAACAAATTGAATGTTAATATTATTTTAAGGGAAAAAATCTAACTGGTGGATTGGTTTCCTAAAATCAATTACTAAATAAATAATGCTGGTGTTGAAATTAGGTGGGGAATTCCTTTTTTATTCAAAGCAAGGTTAAAAAACATCTATTGTATGTACTTATGCACCATAATAAGCCGCAAAACTTTCATCGAAACCACAATAAATCAGGCTGATTTTACCCATATCCTCAGGCTTAAAAGTCTGGGTTTGAGCAGCCTGAAGTGTTTTCGTTTACTAAAAGCTTATTTTTATTCTGTATTAACAATACCATCAGCCATCTCCTGGCCGTCAGGTTTTTCAAACCAACTTTCCATAAAGTAGAAATTCTCTTTGCCTACCTCAAATTCAAAAGTTACTCCTTTCAGGGTATTTCGTTTCTTTACCTTGAGTCGGATTTCTTTTGATATGTCCAAAAAATGGGGTTTTATTTCATAGCCTTTCAACGTGCAAACTCTCTAAATTTTTCCCTATGCTCGAAATTCGACAGTCCCAATCCGCCATGTAATTTTCACATAACGTAATTTTTTCATCTACAGATTTATTCAATGGCACAAGTTCGTAGTTGCTAGGTTGGTATTGGAAATCTAAATTTTCATCTATTTGATTGGGTGTGAATGTTAAGGTTTCTCCGTTATCCTCCCATGTCCCGCTTACATAACCATTGTCCTGACTACAACCATGATAACTAAATCTAAATGTGCTGTCCTTCATAAGGACTAAAGACTTGCCATAAAACCCAAAATCTCCACAATAAGACTTGAGTACCTGTTGATATTGTTTTTGGCTGGTAAGGAAGAGTAAAATCCCAGAAAATATTGCCACAAGTGTAAAGGTCCCGATCAAATTTAAACTTCTGTTCGAGTGCTTTGTTTTTTTGTTATTTGAGAAATACCGACTCATTGTGTCCAACACCAATTGGTAACCAAGCTTTCATTACACTTGCCGCAAGAATACCTCGCTACAATTCATCTCCTAATTTAGTAGTTTATTTTTATAATGAATAGCTTTAAAGAAATTGTCACGATGTAGGTAAATTCAAACACTATTTCCGCATTTGCCTTTCTTGAGGCTATTGGTTGGCTTCTTTTCCAGAATTCACTTGCATCGTTTCTTGTGGAAACACCTCATTCAATTTTTCTCCACCCTTGATTCCAAAATCCAATGTTCTGATTGGGAACGGAATCATTATATCCTCTTTATCAAAAGCTTTTTTGATGGCTATAATCGCTTCACTTTGACTTTTCAAGAATTCGAGTTGACTTTTAAATTCCACCCAAATCATAATTCTAAAATCTATAGAGCTGCTCCCAAAAGCCAAATAAACAAGGTCAATGTCCTTGTTTTTGTTAATATTAGGCGTGTTTCTCACAGATTCAATGGCTATGTCCCTTACACGCTCCAAATCTTCACCATAAGATACCCCTACATTTAGGTCTATTCTTTTATAGGTATTTTCTGAATCATTTACCAAAGGGTTTTGAAAAAGCATTTTATTGGGAATAATCACTTCCTGACCCTGAAACGAGGTGATTTCTGTCGTGCGTATTCCAATATGTTTTATGATACCGCTGTGTCCTTCACAATGAATGACTTGCCCAATTTTAAAGGGACGCTTGATGGCCATAAAAAATCCAGCAATAAAATTGGTGGCAATGTCTTGAAAGGCAAAACCCAATGCCAAACCAATGATCCCTGCACCAGCAAGTAAAGAAGATACTGTTTTATCAAGGTCTAATAAAGTCAATGCCGCAAAAGCACCTATTGTCACAACCATTACATAAATGACCTTTGAAATTATTGAAGTCAGAGATTGATTATTAATAGCCCTATTGAGTAATTTTTCACTAAGGTTCCTAATTAATTTACCGGCAAAAACAAATGCTATTAGCACCACTATTGCCAACACCAGGTTGGGCAGCATTTTAACCAGCAACTCCGACCAGCCAATTAATTTTTCAACAACAATATCATAGTAATTATCAATCTCCATGGTTTTACTTTATTAAACTATCAAATAAATATATCCTCCTTTAACTTTCCCGAATTTTCAGAAGGTTAAATTGGGATTCCCGTATTTTTAACTGCTATTGCAAAATAATGTTTTAAATTCATTGAGGCTATAACTCTTCCCACTTTTGAAATGTTAACGCTTCATTTACCTTGTTGTGTTCTATCCAAATCAGCTCGGAAGTATTGTAGCCAATCTTCTCGGCAATCATTAAGTATTCCTTCGTTACCTCTTCAGGGATCATTTTCTCACGAGAAAGTATCCACAAATATTTCAGGCTTTCCCCTGCGATCAAAGCATACTTATAATCGTCGTCAATGGCGATCACATTGTATCCAGAATAAAATGGGCCAAAGAAAGAAACTTTAAGCTTTGCGATATTTTCATCACCTACAAATTTTGCTTTTCCTAATGCCTGCGTCCATTTTTCTTTTTTGGTATTGTACCCTTGATTGTCAACCTTAATGGTCCCATTGTCATTCAATGAGTACTCAGCCGTGGTGTTGTTCAAATTTTTTTCAAACTTAAAATCCATTCTGGCAATTTCGTACCACTTACCTAGGTATCTGTCTTTATCGAAAGGTTTTACTGCTTCTGCACCTTTCGGTATGGTCGCACAAGAAAAAAGTCCCATCACAACAAAACCAGTTAATATTGGATACATCAATGCGTTAACCTTCATACATTTTCAATTAATTGGCAGGAGTTTTATGCTGATCACAAGTGCAATTGTCGTGCCTGTTCATATACTGAGCATAAATACTACCCTTTTACACGTCCAAATATTTTGACCCACAACAACCAATAATACTGTTCTAAAACAGGTTTAAATTATTGATATTTATGATTTTTCAATGTTTGAAGTTTATTGGAGTTGCTTTTAACATCATTTTTTTGAATATAAAACCACTTGCTATCAACATTTTTAGAGAAACTTTATATATTCGCACAAACTTTTGAAAGCCAGGTTTTATGAAGAAAAAGGCGGCAGTTATAGACATGGGTACCAATACCTTTCATTTGCTAATGATAGCATTTGATAGCAGTGGTTTTGAGGTTATTTACCAGGAAAAAGTTCCTGTAAAAATCGGGCAGGGAGGCATCAATCAAAACATTATCCTTCCGGAAGCAGAAAAACGAGGCCTACATACCCTTCAGCATTTTCAAAACCTCATAAAGGGAGAAGACATCTCCCGAATTTTTACCTTTGCTACAAGTGCTGTCAGAAATGCTGACAATGGGCTTGACTTTATCAAAAAGATAAAACAACAAATCGGCATTGAAGCTCAAATTATAGATGGCGAAAGAGAGGCAGAGTTGATTTACAAGGGCATTCGCCTAAGTGGTTGCCTAAATGTAGAAAATGCCTTGATGATGGACATCGGAGGAGGTTCAGTAGAATTTATTATCGGCAATGAGGAAGAAATTCTCTGGAAAGGTAGTTTTGAAATAGGCGGGCAAAGACTATTGGACTTGTTTCATTATCATGACCCTATATTACCTGAAGAAGTGGAAAAACTTTCTACTTATCTATCCAAAAAGCTGCTACCACTTACCAATGCCATAAATGAACATGCTCCAGAACAACTGATTGGTGCTTCAGGGACCTTTGATACTTTGACAGACATGTACTTGGCCGCAGAAGGAAAGAAAAAAGACAGGAAAATCATCAAGCACATTTTACCAGTAACAGCTTTTAAAGCAATGGCAACAGACCTCTTGCTGCTAGACAAAGCAAAACGACTTAAAATCCCAGGAATGATCCCAATGAGAGTGGACATGATCGTCGTGGCTTCCTGCCTGATTCGCTTTATTACCCAACTAGTTCAAACAGACCAACTGATTTGTTCTACTTATTCCTTAAAAGAAGGGGCCGTTTCGGAAGCCATGGTAAAAGTGACGGAGAAAAAAAATACTAGCCTCGCTACCTCGCAATAAATTAAGGAAGTTCTTCCAATACGCCTATACTTTTTGCATTTTTGTGGCAGTGATCACCCAATAGCTTGTTCAAAAATGAATTTTACCCACCATCAATTAGAAAAGTTTACCATAGCTGTTTTACAAAAAATAGGATGCCCTGCAGCAGATGCGAAAACAGCCGCTACAGTGCTTCTTTCTGCTGACCTTCGAGGCGTAGATTCACATGGTGTCGCCCGATTATCTGGCTACGTAAGGCTATGGGAAGCCGGAAGGATAAATCCGACGCCCAATGTTAGGGTAGTGCATGAAACCCCAAGTACCGCTGTGGTAGAAGGAGATGCGGGCTTAGGTTTAGTAGTCGCTCCATTTGCCATGAAAGTAGCCATCGAGAAAGCCAAAATAGCAGGCACCGGTTGGGTGTCGGTCAAAAATTCCAACCATTATGGCATTGCGGGTGTTCATGCCATGCAAGCGCTGCAACATGACATGATTGGCATTTCGCTAACCAATGCAAGCCCCTTGGTTAGCCCTACTTTTTCAAAAGAACGCCTTCTGGGCACCAACCCGATATCAGTGGCCATTCCTGCGAAAAACCAGCCACCTTTTGTGCTGGACATGGCGACCACCACTGCTGCCAATGGCAAATTAGAAATTTTACAAAGGAAAAAAGAACAAGCCCCTAGCGGTTGGATTCAAGACAAGGATGGCCAATCGACAACAGATCCACTAGGCGTCAAAGATGGAGGTGCGCTTTTGCCCCTAGGTGGTGACAGAGAGCATGGCTCTCAGAAAGGCTATGGCTTGGGGGCTGTGGTAGATATATTTTCAGCTGTGCTATCCGGAGCCAATTATGGCCCTTGGGTTCCTCCTTTCGTCGCATTTTTGGAACCACACCCTAATCCTGTAGGAGAAGGTTTGGGACATTTCTTTGGCGCGATGCGTGTGGATGCTTTCAGACCTGCAGATGAATTTAAAGACCATATGGACAATTGGATCGGCCGATTTAGAGAAGCTACACCAATAGATGGGCATGAGAAAGTATTGATCCCGGGAGACCCAGAACGTGAATTGGAAGCGGAAAGAAGAGCAAATGGTATTCCATTGCTAACAGCAGTTGTAGATGATTTACGTGACTTGGGTGATAAATTGGGCGTTGACTGGGAATAATCCACCGATATCATTGAAAATAAAACATTTCTTACAGACATTAGGACCAGGAATTCTCTTTGCAAGCACAGCCATTGGTGTTTCCCATTTGGTGCAAAGCACTAGGGCAGGAGCCGAATATGGCTTTGGTTTGGTAGGCTTCATTATAGCCGCCAATCTTTTTAAGTGGCCATTTTTTGAATTTGGCTCTAGGTATGCGTCTGCTACAGGGGAGTCCCTGATAGATGGATACCAGAAAATAAGCCCATGGTTTTCCCGCTTGTTCCTGGGCATAAATCTTGTTTCTATGTTTTTCGTGAATGCTGCGGTAAGCTTGGTGGCAGCAGGTTTTTTACAAAATTTATTTAACATTGAAATGGCCCCTGCCTATTTCTTTGTCCCCTCTATCCTATTGCTACTTACCTCCTTTCTATTCCTTGCCTTAGGTAGGTATTCTCTGCTCGATTCAGGCATCAAAATCATTGGAAGTTTTATGGTTGTAACTACGCTTTTGGCTTTCTTTATTGCCCTTGCCAATGGCCCTAAGGCACCGACACAAAACTTTTCCATTTTCGCTCAACTCACACCTCATTCCCTGCCTTTCGTAATCGCTTTAATGGGCTGGATGCCAACAGCCATTGACGCATCCACTTGGAATAGCCTGTGGACCATTGCACGGATCAAGCAAAGCGGATACAAACCCACCGTTAAGGAATCTGTTTTTGAATTCAATATTGGTTATTGGATTTCCGCCATCTTGTCCATATGCTTTGTAGTGCTTGGTGCTTTCCTGCTTTTCAATACTGGAAACACCCTGCCAGATAACAATGTCGCTTTTGCCACTGGCGTTGTAAATTTATATGCTACCCAATTGGGTTCCTGGACATTTTTGATCATCGCTGCTGCGGGTTTTTCCATTATGCTCGGTACCTGCATAGGGGCAATGGATGGCTATGCCCGATCCACGGCCAGGGTAATTGCTGTAATGCGCAATCAGGAAGAAAAAAAATCAGATTATTTGCTGTGGTTGGTATTAATTACCTTTGGGGGAATGCTCGTCATTACATTTTTTATGGCCTCATTCAATCAACTAATAGGTCTAGCCACTACTATTTCTTTCCTTATTGCACCAATAATCGCCATCCTTAATTACAAGCTGATTTTCAGCCAGCACCTTACAAAAAAGCAACAACCAGGGGAAGCCATGCGCTGGCTTTCTATTGCTGGAATAGGCTTTCTGTTCCTCTTTTCTTTTGTGCTTATTTATTTCAATTGGTTTAAATAGCCCTGCTAATATTCTTGGCATTAATATGAAATGGCTCGATATTCCTGACTCGTCCTAAAAAAAATTTAAAGCTTTTTGTTTAAATACTGGTATAGGTTTACAATCCCGTATAAACCCCTCCCGACATTGGCTGGAAAAGGCTCCGCGCCATTAATTAAGGGGGAATTACGGAAATGGGAATATTAAAGTGATTTTGTATCATTGTAATGGACTGATAAAATGCCAAATCAGTAATGAAACCACCATGCCTGAAAGCACACCCCCCCCCTTTTCTTCAAAGGGGGGATTTCTACGTAATCTATCTAAAAAAACTAAATCAATACTTTATCAAACTCCACTTCCTGTCCAGCCAGTACAAAAACCTTCGTTGGTAAGGATTTGGTACGTTCTTTTAACGTCACATAATAATCTTCAAAAGCGCCTTCCTCCTCCGGCACGGCCAATCCCATCATGATCAGGTCACTGTTTTTGGATTCTTCAGCCATAATATCCCAAAACACCCTGCCGTCAGCAACCAGAATTTGGTAATCGAAACCAGTTCGCATGCTTTCAAAAATTCTATCTAAGTTGTCCTTCGCACCACTATAAGCCTCCTTATTGGGTACGACCATTTTCACATTCACAGAAGCCTGTTGCCATTCTCTGCTGTTTTTTAATAGATAGGCCAAGATAATCATCAGACTACCATTTTTCTTTAATCCACCCCACCAGATATCTATTACCTCCTTTTTCTTAAAGCCTACATTACCTTCATCCTGAACAATGATTAAATTTTTTCGGGATTTAAAAAAGTGCCGTATCATTTCTGAATAGGGAAGTAAATTCCTGTTTTCTCGCGTATCCCCCAACAATATGGTATTGGGAACCAACTGCCCTAAACCATAGGAATTGACCATGTGAGTGGCACCAGTAAAAGGATCTGAAGCCCTTACTACTTTCACCAATGCCTGCACATTCTTATTACCCAAATAGTCCGAAATTCTATTCTCAAAATCTTTGACCTTTTCTTGAGGTACATTATTTTCAGACACAATCGTGGTCACTGTAAACAGGGCGTTTCCATTTGTAATGTCATCTGCAAGTTCGATCAAACGCCATCTTTTACCTAGAGAACCTGACAAAACAAGGATATTCGGACGCCAGCTTTTGGCATTGCTTTCTTTTTCTAACTTGAACAAGGCATACCTGATAATGGAAGAGAACACTCCTCTCCCCAAACCACCCCAGGTGGCCTCAATTTTCCTTCTTTTTAGCCATACAAAAATGATCGCTATCACCAAGAAAGCCATGAATGTAGCCAAGGCATTGATCAATAACATCACGCCGGCACAGCCAATTGCCCCCAACAGTGAAAAGATCCAATGTACTTTGAATTTAGGTCTAAAAGAGGCACTACCTAAAAGCCGCTCGGTGGCCGCTGTGATATTTAAGACAGCATAGGTGGTTAAAAAGAACATGGTAAGCACCGGAGCAATAAGGTTTAGGTTCCCAAAATATACCGTTACCAGTGTCAAGACAATGGTAAATAATGTAGCTGCTCGAGGTATTTTCTCTTTGCCATCTACCCGGCTGAAAATGCTTGCCCATTTTGGTAATATTTTATCATTAGCCAAAGCCTGCAATACCCTGGGCGCGCCCAACAAACTCCCAGTGGCACTTGACAAAGTAGCTCCCCAAATCCCAAGAACAATAGCCCCTCCCCATATAGCAATCTGCTGCATGATCAATGGATTTTCGATCAGCGTAGAAGCATCTGCCCTGCTGGCCAAAATAATAGGCAAAATCATGTAGATCACATAGCCCACACCTATGGCCATAAAAGTACCTTTGGGTATGGATTTGGCGGGATCTTTTAAGTCCCCCGACATATTCACACCTGCCATTATACCTGTCACCGCTGGAAAGAATATGGCAAATACCTGCCAGAAATCAACAGACTGGGCGGCCGGAACTCCCCAAAGCTCAATCTGAGAATCCTCCAAGGGGCTTCCTAGTGCCAATGACAACAAGGAAATAGCGATCAATCCCATGATAAAGAATTGAGACTTAATGGTAGCTGTGGTAGAGAATAAAGCCAGGGCTCCCAAAAACAAAGTCGTAATAATGCCCACCCATTTTATGTCTAAAGCAGGAAATATAGCGACAATAGATTCTGAAAATCCTATTACGTACAAAGAAACCGAAAATGCCTGCGCCAGGTACAAAGGTATTCCTACTGCTCCACCAATTTCCGCTCCCAAGGACCGACTGATCAAGTAATACGCCCCTCCACCTTTCACTGGCGCATTTGTAGCGATAGCAGAAATAGACAATGATGTCAGGAATGTAATGGCTGTAGAGAGGGTGACTATCAATAAGGTCCCAATCAAACCTACATTCCCTACCACCCAGCCAAATCTCAGGTACATGATCACACCCAAGATCGTTAGCAAGGAAGGGGTAAAAACACCTCCAAAAGTTCCAAGCTTGGTGGAACTGCTTTTATTTAAATTTCTGATGTTCATAAGAATAATCTACTTTTTAAATAACGGATTTCAAGTGGAGTTTTTCATTTTCATTCCAAACCACCGCTACTGATGCAATTTCTTTCAAATCAGTTAGGCCTTTATCAGGCAATCAAAACAACAACTTTACCTTCACCAAGGATTGTCGATTTGTGGCATAAATTTCAAAATAAAAACAACACCACTTATTGCGAATCCTATTTCAAAACTCGGGTTTATGTAAAATGGAAGGTGATTTTGGATTGAAAGTTTAAATTATTCTTTCTTCTTTTTCAACAAGACCACCCAGTCTAAATCAGGTTGGCTTGGCGCTTTCCCCAAAGCTGTCTTTTCTTCCCCTGAAACGTTCTTTAAAGCTTCATTCTGGGACCATTCTCCTGATCTGGGATTAAACCAATGGATTTCAAACATCTCAGAAGGTAAATTGAGTTCCCCTTCACCACCCTCTCGAAGATAAACCACAAATACTTCCTCGTCAACTGAAAGTACCCAGGAATTGTTATCCTCAGTAGGCATGGGGTTTAGCTGCTGATAGGGGATGCCACTCTCGGTGAAAAAGTTTTTGGCATGATTCATTATTTCATAATAGGGCTGGTATTTTCGGTAATCTTGGATCACTAGATCTTCTCCTTTGCCAATATATACTTCCATCCCAGCTGCTCCTGCCATAAGGGAGGCCCAAAGAGAGTGCTTTCGCCATACATCCAAGTCAGGATACTCAGGACTGGTATAGGGCTCGTCATAGGTGACCACCCATGGGTGACCTGCTGCAGCAGATTCATTTCTCCAATGCAAAATACGTCCATACCCATGGTTTACATCTTGATAATTCCCTTGAAAGCTAATGCCTGAATAGGAAGGATCTCCCAGCAAATCTTCAAAAATAGCATCTGTATTTGATGGCCCATTATGGACGACGATTAATTCATCGTAAGGCAATAAATCACTTAGATAAGCTGCAAATTGTTTTCTCTGGTCTGTGGTAATAGATTTACCATAAGTAGGGTCTTTTTCCCAACCATTTTCCTCTCCTATATTCCAAGTTACCGCGTTTAGGTAACCAAACCTAGCTGCCAATTCCCGGTAAAAAAGCTTTCTGCTGTCTGCAAAATCGCCCCCTTCTTTGTGCTCAAAATAGGATTGATTTTCTTGCTCTGATAACACGAATTGAGTCATTATCCCTTCTTGCATCATGTAGTCAAAAAGATATTGCCATTGGTCAAGTTTCGAAACATCGTATTCGTAATAATTATCCTTGCCTTTCCATGGAAAAGCTGTTTTCCCATCCCCATAAGCATTCATCAATAAAAAATAATGGGTGTTAATGCCTTGACCTTTCAGGTAATTGATGACCCCAACTATACCTTTGCCTTTCTCTCCTTGCCATAGAAGATCGCCTTCTTTCCAATCGGCTATATGGTCCTTATAAGCCCTATCAGCAGCTGTCCCATCAAAATCCTTGTATTGAAGCAGCACCTCAGGGGCATTCGCTCCCATTTTAAAAAAGTAATCGCCATTGGTAAATTGTAGGAAATGCTCCCCTATATATTGTAACTTCCCCTTGCCCAGAAACCCAGTTTGGGATTCATCTGCTGCCGTTACTGTGAAACTCCCTTTTTCCCCATCAAAGGCCAAGCTTGACCCTTCGGTGTTTTCAGAAGCAAGCGCAATTTTATCCCCCTCTAAAAAACTAACTTCATACTTCCATTCCCCCTCTTTCAGAGGCAACAAATGTGCCCTCCAGGTATTTCCACTTTCAGCACCCGTTTCTCCTGCATCTCCATCTGCTGCAAAATAGCCAGGAACAACAATGCGACCACCATCGGGGTCAGTAAAATACATTTCCATTCGATAATTCAGAAATGTTGTTTCCGCCTCTTTAAGCTCAGGGCCCTCCCAAGAAAAGGTCATTTTCTGGTAAGCTTGATTATTACCTGCAATCATTGGTTCCTGTCCACAGGAGCTTAACAGAAACCCTATGAAAAATAAGCACATCAATGATAAATAACGCATATCTTCAAATTTAATGGTTGGAATGAGCACTAAATATAGGAAAAGCAGGGACTAATTCATAAACTGATTTTCTATCTAATAAAAACCTGGTCAAGTAAGAGTTGAATCTGCTAACTCAGGAATAACTGCTTTATAATAGCTAGTCAATAGCAATAATTTTTCAACCATTGCTATGCTACTTTTACAATGCATTGCCCAACTTTTTTGACAGATAAATCGTGTATCTTTGTTCTTAGAAAATAAATATAATTGCTATAAAACAATTGGAAACATGAAAAACCTTAGCCATATAACAGCGGTGGCGCTATTGGCCTTTTGCACAACAATGGCCTGTTCACCTAAACAAGAGAATACGACCGAAACAATTGAGACCATTAACACCAGCTACATGGACACTACCATCCGCCCTCAGGATGACTTTTTCCAGTATGTCAACGGAAGCTGGCTGGCCACAACTGAAATACCGGCCGACCAAGGTAGGTGGGGCAGTTTTTTGGAGTTGAGAGAGCTAAGTATTTCCGGCGTAAAGCAGGTAATGGAAGCTGCCAAGGCCAATATAAGCGAATACCCTGAAGGATCTGACCAATACAAAGCCATTGCCTTCTATACCATAGGAATGGATTCTGTTTTGGCAGAAAAAAGAGGACATGAGGCATTGCTCCCTTGGTTTGATCAAATCGATCAGATAAAATCCAAGGAAGACTTACAATCCTTTTTGGAAAAAATCTATCCTGCTGGAGTAGATCCATTCTTTAATATTTATGTCAGTACAGACGCTAAAGACTCAGACCAAAATGCCCTCTACATAAGTCAAGGTGGATTGGGATTGCCTGACAGGGATTATTATGTAGATGAGGGCAACGAAAAATTCAAAGAAATCAAAGCCAAATATGAGGCCCATATTTCCAAGGTCTTTCAAATGCTCGGCAATTCGGAAGAAGAGGCCAAAAACCTAGCATCAGATGTGCTAATGCTTGAAACAAAACTTGCAGCAGCCAGCAAGACCAGGATTGAAATGCGTGATTCTGAAGGCCGGTACAATAAATACTCCCTGGAAGAACTCCAGCAAGCCACTCCTTCATTGGATTGGTCCAATCTAACCAAAGCACTTGGAGCCAATACCGATGAGGTCATTATAAGCACCCCTGATTTTATGCTTGCCCTGGAAGAAGTATTTAGCGATTCCAATTCAAAAATGTGGCAAAACTATTTGAAATGGCACTTGGTACGTGTGGCTTCCCCCTATATGAATCATGCACTGGTACAGGCAAATTTTGATTTTTATGGCAAAGAACTGCAGGGCACCGAGCAAATGAGAGCCCGCTGGAAAAGGGTATTGACCAGTGCGGAAGGCGCGGCAGGCGAAGCCATTGGTAAATTGTATACAGAAGAATTTTTCCCAGAGGAGGCCAAAGAAAAAGCCAATGAAATGGTCAGCAATATCTTAGAAGCCATGGGAAATAGAATCCAACAACTGGACTGGATGAGCGAAGAAACCAAAGCTAAAGCCATGGACAAGCTGGCAACTTTCACGGTAAAAATCGGCTACCCTGATACTTGGGAAAGTTATGCTGCGCTGGAAGTGGATGACAACGAAGAAACCGCCTCGTACCTGGGCAATGTAATCGCAGCCAATAAATTCCAATTCAAAAAAAACATGGACAAACTGGGCAAGGAAGTGGACCGGTCTGAATGGTTCATGACACCTCAAACGGTAAATGCCTATTACAATCCTACCTACAATGAGATTGTATTTCCAGCGGCTATACTTCAACCGCCATTCTACAATTACAAAGCAGATGCCGCGGTAAATTATGGTGGGATAGGCGCTGTCATAGGGCATGAAATTTCGCATGGTTTCGATGACCAGGGTAGCCGTTACAGCCCTGAGGGAAACCTGGAGAATTGGTGGAAGGAAGAGGACCTAGAAAACTTCCAAGAAAGAACCGGACAGCTGGTCGCCCAATATGACAACTATGAACCATTGGAAGGACTAAATGTAAAAGGTCAACTTACGCTGGGGGAAAACATAGGGGACCTGGGAGGTGTATTGGTGGCCTATGACGGCCTTCAAATGCACCTGGAGGAGAATGGAAATCCGGGAGAAATAGATGGATTTACTCCTTCTCAAAGGTTTTTCCTTTCTTGGGCTACCGTATGGCGCACCAAAAGCCGGGAAGAAGCACTTAGAACTCAAATTCAAAACGACCCGCATTCCCCAGCCCAATACCGCGCCAATGGACCTTTAGTCAATGTGGATGCCTTTTATGAGGCTTTCAATGTAAAAGAAGGGGATAAAATGTATGTAGCCCCGAGTGAGAGGGTTAGGATCTGGTAAATTGTGAACGACTTTTCCTTATTATTCAAAAGGCCCTGAATTACATCAGGGCCTTTTTGATTTTTAATGAGCCTATTATTATCCTAAAGCAGTCGTCATCCAATAATTAACATTTTTAAAACGCAGAAATCCAGATGACTGCCTCCGATGCAGCAACCCGGGGTGCTGTATTGGTAGCCATGGGTAAGCCGACGAAGGAGGTGCAACCCGGGGATTAAAGCAATTGATATTTGTAGGGAATTAGCCTGCAATAAGGTCAACAGTGAAATCACCTTTTCGCTAATGCAAGTGACCCCTAGCCCGAGAATTATAAAAACTGTCATTAATTCCCTGCTCTTGAGTGTGCTTTTTTCAAAAAACAGTCAAATTAATATACTTTATAGGATTTTTTAACTAATTTCTAAACCGAAATAGTATCGATTAAAACAATTATCATCTTAACCCAAAATAATATGTGTAAAAATCACGGCGTAGCCTATTTAGAACCCGGTAAGGTAGAGGTTCAGGAAATCGATTACCCTAAATTGGCCATAGGCAACAGAAAATGTGAACATGGTGTCATTTTAAAAATTGTATCAACCAATATTTGTGGCAGTGACCAGCACATGGTAAGGGGCCGTACCACCGCTCCAAAAGGACTGATCCTAGGTCATGAAATCACCGGAATAGTCATTGAAGCAGGCAGAGATGTCGAGTTCATCAAAGAAGGAGATCTCGTATCCGTACCATTTAATATTGCATGTGGAAGGTGTAGGAACTGTAAAGAACAAAAAACAGGCATTTGTCTTAATGTAAACCCTGCCCGTCCTGGTGCCGCTTATGGCTATGTGGACATGGGAGGCTGGGTTGGTGGTCAATCCGAATATGTAATGGTGCCCTATGCAGACTTCAATTTATTGAAATTTCCAGACAAGGACCAGGCCATGGACAAAATCAGAGACCTTACCCTACTTTCAGATATCTTTCCTACAGGATATCATGGAGCCGTCACAGCAGGCGTTGGCCCAGGATCCATCGTCTATGTAGCCGGAGCAGGGCCTGTTGGCTTAGCTTGTGCAGCATCTTGTCACCTATTAGGGGCGGCAGTAGTGATTGTGGGAGACATGATTCCTGAGCGGCTTGAACAAGCCAGGAGCTTTGGTTGCGAAACGGTCGATCTTAGAAACAAAACGCCACTTGCAGATGCCATCGCAGAAATAACAGGTGAACCGGAAGTGGATTGTGCGGTAGACTGTGTGGGCTTTGAAGCCAGAGGGCATGGTGGAGATGCTGACAAAGAAATGCCTGCTACGGTATTGAATGCAGCCATGGACATCACCAGAGCAGGAGGAAATATCGGTATCCCCGGTTTGTACGTGACAGGTGACCCTGGCGCTTCAACGGAAGCAGCAAAAGAAGGCAGCCTTAGCATCAGATTAGGGTTGGGCTGGGCCAAATCCTGTAGCTTTCATACCGGCCAATGTCCTGTTATGAAATACCATCGCTCATTGATGAATGCCATCTTATACGATAAAATTCAAATCGCAAAGGCAGTCAATGTTCAAATAATATCTTTACAGGAGTCTGTTCAGGGCTATAAAGACTTTGACGGAGGTGCCGCCAAGAAATTCGTAATTGATCCTCATGGGATGATTCCGAATTAATTCAGTCAATTTGCCATACGCTAGAAAAGCCACCGAAACTTAGTTTCGGTGGCTTTTCTTATTGAACCGACCTAGAAAGCAAAGAGACCCGGGTGAAAATAAATAAATGGTATGCTAATCAGTACAAGCCACCTTAGATGGCGGGATATTTGGGGTTAAATTACACTGTTTCACATAGGTTATGAACGAACCTCAAAAACACCGTATGTGTGGCATTTTTGTAGCCAAGGATGTAAAGCCTTGGTAAAAACGATACTCAAAACCCGATTTTAGCGGTATTGTTGCTTTTTTTTTCTGCAACAATGCTGACAAAATCTCTTTTATCAGAATCATAAAATATTATTCATAGGGGAAATTAACCTTTTGAGATGGTTTATTGACTTTTTCTAATGGTTACCCTTTTCTTTTCCTGTTCATTTTTGGCTTGATCCAAAAACGAACCAAAAAAATCAAGGCTGTATGTAAATCTTAACGCAAAATGAATCACTCCCTGGCTAAACAAAAAAAACTCGGCCGAAAAGGCCTCAAACAGTTTTTTGTTTTTAACGCCATTGAGCAATCCATTTTACTAATTTCCATAAGGCCGAAAAAAATAAATAGAATTGAACAAGCTTATATAGGTAAAGCTATATAGTCTAGCTATTTAACCTACCCTAGAATTCATTTTCACTTGACATTACTCCCTATGGTAATATTGACGGCAAAACTTAACGAATCCCAACAACCCCAGAGGGGTGCCATTTTTGTAGCCAAGGCTGTCAAGCCTTGGTCAAAACGATTAATAAAACCCGATTTTGGCGGTATTGTTGCTATTTTTCTGCAACAATGCTGACAAAATCCCTTTTTACAGGATCATAGAATGTAATCAACATTATTTAATGGTAGCAAAATTTAACCTTTTTATGTGATTTATGGACTTTTTCCAATGGTTACCCTTTTCTTTTCCTGTTCATTTTTGGCTTGATCCAAAAACGAACCAAAAAAATCAAGGCTGTATGTAAATCTTAACGCAAAATGAATCACTCCCTGGCTAAACAAAAAAAACTCGGCCGAAAAGGCCTCAAACAGTTTTTTGTTTTTAACGCCATTGAGCAATCCATTTTACTAATTTCCATAAGGCCGAAAAAAATAAATAGAATTGAACAAGCTTAGGCTGCTAAAGCTATATAGTCTAGCTATTTAACCTACCCTAGAATTCATTTTCACTTGAAATTACTCGCTATGGTAATATTGACGGTAAAACTTAACGAATCCCAAAAACCCCAGAGGCCATATGTTTGCAAGAGGAATAGCATAAGTTTCAGAAAATCATTAGTTTAA
>NZ_CAXBPD010000006.1:0-325599 GCF_963977555.1 uncultured Cyclobacterium sp.
TGTTCTCGTTACCCGCTTTTGGGATGACAAAGGTGCAATATTTTTTTTACTTTATCCATGCTTTCCATAGCTTATTTTTTAAAAAACTTATAACCCTATTCATTCACAAACCTTTACAGATAAAACTTCTTTTCAACCTTAAAAATTAACGCTATCAGTACCCAAATCAATAACCCTACCTTATACTATAATAAGGAAGAATCTCCCTTCCAGGTTTTACTACCTTTAGTAAAAGGTAAAATTACCTATACTCCTTCTTGGGCTATCCCCTATTTCACAACTTCCGGCTGCTGGGACACAAATCCTCCAGCTCCAAACTTGGTTTAACCTTTTGTTCGTAAAATACATTTGAAGCCTTATCATCTACCTACCTTTAATGAGGTATTCCTTATACTTCTCCTACATTATAAATAGGAAGTAATATTTAACAGTCAACCGGCAGCTATACCATACGCAATAATAGCGCTTAGACTGTACTTTTTATCCACTTCTACCGCTACTCCGTTTGTAAAGTAGGCGACAGGATCGTAGCCATCAATAGCTAAATCCTTTGCGTCTAAATTGAAATGTGCTAATCGCTTTGAAATCCTTACCTCTTGAAAGAAAATGACGATAGTACTAACAAAGCGTAAGGCGCTTAGTTTAATTGCGAAATTCATGGTTTCGATATTTAATAATTCATTACCTATAACCTACGTATTTCAATACCAAAAATTGAACTCTCATAATAAACAAAAAAAGCGACACTATAATTACTGAAGCGGGTTTTAATTTATAAACTACGCCCCCTCAGAAAAGAAGCTGTCTTGGTGCTATTACACAACTTGACCAACACTTCCATTGCTTAAGATTAACCTTTTAATTCTACAGCACAAAACGGTAGATTAAAGCAGGGCCTGCAAAGAGACATAAATACCCTCCAGTTCTCTTAGCTTTTTGGCTTCATTGGGTTATAGCTGACCAAACGCCCATATTATATTTTAGCATCTCTCTTCTTTAGGTAAAAAAACAAGACAAAGACATTTGCTTGCAAATACCTTATTCCTAGAATTAAAAAAACTCCTTAAAAAAAAAGCCATGCAGTTTTGAAAAACTACATGGCTTTACCGCTAGTATGACAGCTTTTAGTGACCTCGCCAGGATTCAAACCTGGAACCTCTTGAGCCGTAATCAAGTACTCTATTCAGTTGAGCTACGAAGCCATTTCTCTTTAACGGAATGCAAAGGTAAAGAATATCCTCAATATTACAAAGGATGAATTGATGGAAAAATAAAATGTTTGTTCTTACTTAATAATTATATTTTAAGAATAATTAAGATCAACACGCCATCAAATCAATCATAATTTCCTAATTTAGCCGTTCGATAAGTTAAAAATATCTGTTTTCATGAAAAGACTTTCTATAATATCCTTTATTTTATTGATCACTTTTCAGCTACAGGCCCAAGAAAAGGAACGTACATCTATAATAGGTGGAAGACCAAATATCACAGGGGACTTGTTTCTGGATTTCGGATTCAATATGTTAAATAACAGGCCTGATGATTTAGATACGCGTTTTATCGCATCACGTGTATTCAATGTTTATTACCAAACGCAAATTAATATTGGTGAAAAAACTGGCTTCACGTTCAATCCAGGTATCGGTCTTGGCCTTGAAAAGCTCGCTTTCAAAGATGAAATGACCCTTACTTCTGACCCTGATAAAGCCGTCAATTCTAGTATGCTTGTTCCCATTACAGATGTATATGGACAAGATGCTACTAGCATTTCTACCAATACTATGGCATTAAACTATTTTGATATACCACTTGAATTTAGGTACCATGTCAATCATGACGACTATAATAGTGGTATACGTGTAGCAGTTGGTGGAAAAATCGGCTTGTTATACAATGCTCATTCCAAAATAGCTTATACCAATGGAGATGGCTTGGAACAAAAAATCAAAAACACCCAGAATTATGGATTGAATCCAATTCGGTACGGTGTATATACCCGCTTGGGATTCCCTGGGTTTAATATTTGGGGTTATTATGGCCTTAATGGTGTATTTGAAGGGAACAAAGGACCTTACGGTACAGAATCCACACAGTTCAACTTTGGCCTTTCAGTGGCATTGTTTTAGTTGAGAAAGCAACTGGATTTTATAAAAGGAGCGGATTAGAATATCCGCTCCTTTTTTTTATGTCAATTAATTACAAAATGATAAAAGACTGGATAGCATATACCAAAACCCAACAAAAAACCTGCATAAACCTCCGATGGCCGGTGAGCATTAAGGTACAACCTTGCGGTACCTATCAATCCGCTTAGCAATATGACCAATATAAAATAATAGAATAGAGGGCCCGAGGTAAACTTTATTGACAATACTAAAACGATTGCTACCCAGCCTCCCATGGCTGTCTGATGCGCACTAATTTTCCAAAATAGCGTTACCAAGGTCATCAATATCAAGGATACTGTTATCAAGAATAGAGTAACAATCAGTAATTGATCAATATTGAGCTTCCAGTAAAAGAAAGCAACCGTCATCATATAAAAGACAGATACTAGTGCAAAGGGATAAATTCGTTCTTTTCTATCCGGTAACTGTAGGCTATTGATGACTGCTGAAAACCGCAACCCCATCAGCCCCAATAAGGGCACAAGCAGCGTCGTAAAACTAATCAACAACAAAACAGCCCATTTGGCAGCTTTAGGAACAATCGTAGCTTCTGGAACAATATAAAACAAGGTGACCACCATGAAGGTAGGAATCACCAAGGGTTGAAAAATTACCGATAAAACTAATGCTAATTTTCTATACACTATAACTCTTTTCTTAACCTTGCCACTGGAATCTGTAACTGTTCCCTGTATTTAGCTACTGTTCTTCGAGCGATATTATATCCCTTCTGGTTTAATAATTTCACTAATTTATCATCGGACAGTGGTTTTTTCTTGTCTTCCTCTTCAACCAACTTATTAAGAACACTTTTCACTTCGCGGTTACTCACATCTTCCCCACCATCTGTAGCAATCCCTTCCGAGAAGAAATATTTTAAAGGAAAAACGCCAAATTCTGTTTGTATGGCTTTGCTGTTGGCCACCCTAGAAACAGTCGAAATGTCCATGTCTATTCTTTCAGCAATGTCCTTTAATATCATGGGGCGCAACTTAGTCTCATCTCCGTCGAGAAAGAAATCATGCTGATAGTCCAGAATACATTGCATGGTGCGCATTAAAGTTTGCTGCCGCTGCTTGATCGCATCTATAAACCATTTGGCTGAATCTAATTTTTGCTTTACAAAAGAAACAGTCTCCTTGAGTTTTTTGTCTTTTTTATCGCTTTTGTCATAGGCATTAAACATGTCGGAATAAGACCTGCTCACTTTTAATTCAGGTGCATTTTTGGAATTTAAGACGATCTCAAATTTGCCATTTGCGTTATTAAGAATAAAATCTGGAATCACGTAATGGTTTCGAGACAAACTATCAGATATCCCTCCTGGCTTTGGGTTCAACCTTGTGATCAAATGGATGACCTCCTTAAGCTCTTCTTCTTCAATCCCTGCTTTCTTTAAAATTTTATCGTAATGCTTTTTGGTAAATTCCTCAAAACACTCCTGAACAATAAAAATCGCTCTACGTACCAATGGCTCTTCAGTGGCATTTCTACGCTCCAACTGAATAACCAGGCATTCTTGTAAATTCCTAGCGGCAATACCTGGAGGGTCGAAGGTTTGAATCTTAAAAAGAATCTCCTCCACCTCATCCAGGTCCGTCTCTACATTTTGGCTAAATGCCAAATCATTGATAATGGCTTCAAGGTCTCTCCTAATATAACCATCATTCTCAATGCTTCCTATTAACTGTGTACCAATTAAACGTTGTACATCATTTAATTTTAAGAAATTCAATTGGGAAAGCAACTGCTCATGAAGGGAGCTATGGCTACCAATCGGCATATCTCTTTCTTCTTCATCCGAAGAATAATTCCCATCCCCTTGCATTTTATATCCACCGTACTCTTCATTAAGATAATCATCTATGTTGACATCCTTGTCATCTTTTGAGTCAGCCACATCAGTATTGTCGGGAAACTCATCCTGTTGGTTTTCAGCGTCCCCATCTTTCCCCTCCTCCAAGGCAGGGTTAATCTCCAGCTCCTCCTCAATTCTCGAATCAAGTTCTGCAGTAGGAACCTGCAGCAATTTGATGAATTGAATCTGTTGAGGGGATAATTTCTGAGATAATATCTGGTTTAAATTCAGTTTCTGCATATATTAAAACCTATTATTGGGTTGAGTTATTTCCATCTAATGTCTTAAAAACCTCGATTGGAATTTCAAATTTAGGAAATAAGATCAAAATTTTGATAAAAAGCGTATTATATCGTTTTTTTGTACTCAATTTAAATGTGCACCCTTTTGGGTTTTTTATTTTATAACAAGGAATCGTCATGTCATTTAACAAGAGAATTAAAATAAAACATTTACTGGAGAACCCTACTCCAGAAGAAAATGCAACCGTAATGGGTTGGGTAAGAACCAAAAGGAGCAATAAGCACGTGACTTTCATTGCCATTAATGATGGGTCTTGTATCCAAAATTATCAGTGTGTGGCCGATCCTGAGTTAATCCCTGATGATGTGCTTCGCAAAGCCAACACAGGGGCCTGTCTTAAAATTACAGGAACCATTGTTGCTTCTCAAGGTGCAGGACAGTCTACTGAAATTCAAGCAACAGCTATTGTTGTATTAGGAGAAGCTGATCCAGATAAATTTCCAATCCAGCCTAAAAAGCACTCCTTGGAATTCTTGCGTGAAAATGCTCACCTAAGGATGAGGACCAATACCTTTGGGGCAATCTTTCGTGTCCGCCACCAGTTATCTTTTGCAATTCATCAATATTTTCATAAAAAGGGTTTTGTCTATATTCATTCTCCCATCGTCACTGCCTCGGATGCGGAAGGAGCAGGCGAAACCTTCCAAGTAACCACGCTCGACCTTAATAATCCACCAAAAAATGAAGCCGGTGGAATTGATTTCCAGGAAGATTTCTTTGGAAGAGCTACCAACCTAACCGTTTCAGGACAATTAGAAGGTGAACTTGCAGCAATGGCATTGTCCGAAGTTTACACCTTCGGTCCTACTTTCAGAGCCGAGAACTCCAATACGACCCGACACCTTGCCGAATTTTGGATGGTAGAGCCGGAAATGGCCTTTTTTGACGCAGAAGACAACCAAAACCTAGCTGAGGATTTCCTTCAATTCATCATTGGTTTTGCATTAAAGCACTGTAAAGAAGATTTGGAGTTTTTAGACAAACGTGCTGCTGAAGAAGACAGCGTGAAAAAAGCGGACCAAAGAAGCGACATGGGGTTATTGGAAAGACTTTCTTTTGTTACTCAGAACGAATTTGTACGAATCACCTACACGGAAGCATTTGAAATACTAAAGGCCTCTAAACCGAATAAAAAGAAAAAATTCGCTTACCTCATTGAGGAATGGGGCACTGATTTGCAATCCGAACATGAAAGATTTCTAGTAGAAAAGCATTTCAAAAAACCTGTTATAATTACAGATTACCCGAAAGAGATCAAATCCTTTTACATGAAACAGAATGAAGATGGCAAAACCGTGGCAGCCATGGACATACTCTTTCCGGGAATTGGTGAAATAGTTGGCGGATCTCAACGTGAAGAGAATCTTGAAAAACTTAGCCAACGAATGGACGAACTGGAGATTAGCAAGGAAGAAATGTGGTGGTATTTGGATACACGTAAATTTGGCACAACCCCACATGCAGGTTTTGGTTTAGGCTTCGAGCGCTTGGTACTGTTTGTTACAGGCATGAGTAATATTAGAGATGTAATACCTTTTCCAAGAACACCTGGAAATGCTGAATTTTAATATTGATTTAATGCTCCTTGGGTACATACCCAAAGATTAAAAACTATTGACATCCCAACCTTTCTGCTTTGGTCTAATGGTTGGGATGTTTTAGAGGTTTAACCCATCTCACCCCAATTGGTCGGTACATTCTTCTTGATTTACTCGAAACAACATTCAAATAGTCTATTTTAGGGTAATTACTCTAAGTTCTAACCTATTACTAGCATAGGTTTACCATTGATTTTTAGGACTATAGTGGCCAATATCTTTTTAAAACTTCTTATGATTACTTAAAGGTTTCACCTAATTTGTAAACATCAATCAGTTCAAAGGTTGGCATAAAACATAACAATCAGATTAAATCAATATGAAAAGCTCATTTAAAGGGTACAATATTCTAGACAAAGGAGGCCATATCGTTGCTGTTAACAATATTACTTCAACCTCATTCCAGCAATTTATTAGGAAAGAAAACTGGGCGAAATGTCGCCTCTTATTCTTATGGTGTAACTTTCCTGTCATTTTCCTCATTTTAGCAAGCTGTAACAGCCAGAATGAAAGTCAGCAAGAAGAACAAATTCAGCTAACCGGTATTCAGCCCTGGGCAGAAAATACAAGCTATTGGGAATACAAGGGAGAACCTGTTCTGCTATTGGGAGCGACAGACAATGATAACCTCTTTCAAACGCCAAACCTTTCATCACATTTGGATAGCTTGTCCGAAATAGGAGGAAACTATGTCAGAAATACCATGAGTGATAGAGACGAATCCGACTTAAAAGCTTTTCATAAAAATGAGGAGGGTAAATATGATCTTAAGCAATGGAATCCAAGCTACTGGTCAAAGTTTGAAAACCTTTTGAAATTAACTCAGGAAAGAAATATAATCGTCCAAATAGAAATTTGGGACCGTTTTGACCATGCCAGAGAGCAATGGGAAACAGATCCCTTCAACCCCAAAAACAATGTAAATTACACTTACAAAGAGGCCCATTTGGATAGCCTTTACCCCGATCATCCAGGACAAAACAAACAACCGTTCTTTTTTACCCCACCAACTCTCCAGGATAATGAATTGCTTTTATCCTATCAGGAAGCATTTGTGGAAAAGTTGCTGTCCATTTCTCTAAATTACAACAACGTACTTTATTGCTTAGACAATGAAACAAGTGGAATGGAAGAATGGGCAACCTTCTGGGCGGCATTCTTAAGGGATAAATCTGGTGAAACGCCTATTTATATGACTGAAATGTGGGATCATTGGGACCTTACCTCAGCGGAACATAAAAGAACTTTAGATCATCCCGAGCGGTATGATTTTATTGATATCTCTCAAAACAGCCACAAAACTGGGGAAGAAAACTGGAAGAATGCCCAATATGTTTTTGAATATATCAAAGACGAAGTACGACCGGTGAATTCAGTGAAAATTTATGGAAGCGATGGACACGGCCCTTGGCTTGCCCGAGGTATTACGACCAAACATGCTGTCAATACCTTTTTTAGAAATATTCTTGGAGGTTTTGCTGCCAGCAGGTTTCATAGGCCCCCACATGGACTAGGCCTGAGTAATTGGTCGATCCAAAGCATTAAAACAATAAGGGAAATTGAAGAAAAAATAAAATTGTGGGATTTGAAACCCATGATAGAAAACTTGTTGGATCGAGAAGCCGACGAAGCTTTTTTGGCAGGAAAGGTTGGAGAAACGTACCTAATTTATTTCCCCGAAGGTGGAGAGGTTAAGTTGGACCTAAGGCAATATTCTGACCAATACCAATTGTCCTGGATAAGCCTGGAAGATGCCAATTGGGGATCAAGCAGTGATTTGGAAGGGGGAGATTTAATATCCCTAACACCACCTGTTGAGACTGGAAGTTTGGTCTTGATCCAGGTTAAATGATTGATTGGATGGCCTGATTTAAGAGGCTATAACTATTAACCTGAGTTCGATTTAAAATCGTATTGAGCATACTGTAGACTAATGGGCTAAAAGCCCAACTGATTTACTCCCGGGGTTGCACCTCCTCTTGCGTTAACTTACCCAGGGCTTCTAAGATTGCACCCCATCAGGGGTACTGCAATGGATACTGTAATCTGGAATTCTGCGTTTTTAAAACGTTAATTCTGGGAATGACGATTTTTTTATGAGAATGGGTCGAACTCAGGTTATTATTCCTCTAAATTAAGCCATCTTCATTTGATAAGAGAATTAAAAATGCATCCGTTATGACATATTTGGGTTTAATTCTTATATTGAATACTTGGAAACATTCTTAAAGTACCTGAAAACTGAGGCCATAGGAGGCCATATTATCAGAATATCCCTTGCCTGTCTGCTTTTATTTGGGGGATTTACGAAGTTAAAGCTTATTGGAGCGCTGGAATACAATCTCTTTTGGTCGATTCTACTTGCTGCCATTGAGACTTTTGCCGCTTTTGGTTTAATTATTCATTATAAAAAACCTGTATTGGGAATAGCAGCAGGGGCTTTGGCTTTATTGTCTATTTTCATCCGTTTGATTTTTTCTATTGGTTGGGTCAGGGACCATATACTCCAAACGAATTCATTTATGGATGCCTTTGGCGCCATTATCGGTGTCTATAACAATGGCCTTTTCCACATCGCACTCTTATTTGGTGCTGGGGTCTATTGCTTAGGAAATTCCTACAAAGCCTATATTAAAGAACGAATCACCAAGCCCTGGCCTCATTAAATTGCAGTCATTTTAAGGCAAAGGCTAGCCTGCATAGTTGGCACTCCCATATTTATATGGGCAGAGTCGAATGTCAAAAACGAATTCTTCGTTGGTTACATACCAGCCATCATGAAAGCTTTAACTCGGATTCAACGACATTATTAAACAGTGAGGTTATTTACTTAACTTTAGTCAAGATTTTGTCAGTATGATTTTTATCATTGACTCACAGCCCTGGCTAGAAAAATTTAAATCTTATTGGGATTTTCTTTTTTTTCCACGAGATAAACCCCTTCACTATATATAAATTAAGCCCAAGACCTGTTCGATTGCTTTCGAAAAGACCTTGGGCTTAGTTATGTTCTATGAAGCTCCGGAGGGGACTGCCAAAGGAAATATCAATCTTCGGAAAAGCCTATGTCAGGAGTATACAACAATTCTTTGGCTTCAAAATCATACAAAGTAAGCTCTCTCAGTTCATAATACGCCGTCCAGAAATCTCTTAAAGACTCTACATAACTTCTTCTGTTTTGATCTTTATCTTGTTGGGCTATACCAAGATCTGTGATCGTTACATTACCGCTTTGATATCTTCTGAAGGAAATCTCATACCGCTTGTCTGCTACCAAATCAGAAGTCTTGCTGATTTCCAATTGGTCTTTAAGCATGATGAAGTTCCTGACTTTGGTGAAAATTGTCTGCTCGAAAGTGATGATTTCCTGGTCTATTTGGAATTCAGTCAATTTTTGATCCGCCTTGGCCATACTCATTCGTGCTTTGTTCCTTCCCCAATCAAGTATTGGAACATTTATAGTCAAATTGACCAAAGCTTGGGTGTTGGGATTTGAATAAATGTCTGACCACATCAGGTCCGCTTTATTGTAACCATAGCTCGCATTCAAATTCATTTGGAACCTTTGCCCTCTGGCTTGAGCAACCCCTGCTTGGGCTTGTAGCCTTTCTCTATCGAATTTTATTGCATCTGATCGGTTTTGGAAAGCATATTCTATGGCATCCTCTACCCTCACCTCAAAATCAGGAATCTCTGAAGGTAACAATAAGTTAAGTGCTGTAGCTTCATTTAAGCCTATATAAGATTTTAGCTGTAACGAAGAGGACTCCATATCTAAACGTGCCTTAGCTAGATCTTGCCTCGCTTCCAGTACCTGAAGTTCCACCTGAAGCAATTTATCTTCATAGGTAGTGCCTATATTGTACCTCCCTTGTTCAATTTTTAATATTGCTTCAGAATTTTGAAGGTTTTTTGTTGCGATGTCTAAGTTTACTTGAGCCACCAAAAAACTGAAAAACATTTGGGTAACTCTCCCACTAATTTGTTCCATTTCTTCAACATAGGCCCTTTTACTTTCTTCGTAGAGTTTAGGTTCTATTTTCCTATCCCATTTATAACGATTAAAGGCAAAAATCGGTTGATTCAAACGGACATTAATAGGTACTCCATTCCACCTTGTCTGGTTTTCATTACCAGTAGCAAGGAAATTGTCAAACCTACTGGAAGAACTGTTTACCGATAAGGTTCCGCCTGTGGGACCTATAACTTGTCTCAATCCCAACTCAAGATCTGCGTAATTTTGTCGGACCTCACGAAATTCAATGGTTCCATCTGGTTGTTCGACACTATTAAAGGCCTGTGAGTATCTTGGTAGTGTGCCTTCCAGGTTCAATTGAGGATTATAGTCTGACTGGTACAATTTATAGTTCCAATACCTATTTTCCCTCCTGGTATCAGCATTTAATGCCGCAGGAGATTGGTTCTTAGCTCTTTCAATAATGTCTTGAAGTGTATAACTGACGACTTGCTGTGAACGAACAGAAAAAATGGTTAGAAAAAGAAGGGTGACCGTAACAATTAAATATTTTTTATTCATAACGTAAAGAGGTTATAGGGTCTTGACTAGCAGCACGCTTTGCAGGAGTGATCCCAAAAACCAATCCTACAGTGGCGGCAACGCCAAAAGAAAGAACGATAGAACTTAGGGTGATGACCGTAGGGAAATCTGCAAAGGTAGACACCAAATGTGCCAAAATAATTCCCAGAATCACGCCTATTAGGCCACCACTAACACTTATCATAATAGATTCAAATAAAAACTGATTAACAATATCGGCTTTTTTTGCCCCTAACGAAAGTCTTAGGCCAATTTCTTTTATTCTTTCCATCACGGAGGCCAGCATGATGTTCATAATCCCTATCCCCCCCACTAATAGTGAGATTCCTGCTATAGCCCCAAGGACAATATTAAAGATATTTTGGGTACGTTGTTGTTGCTTTAGTAAAAGTTCGGGGATAGTGATTTCAAAGTCAACCACATTAAAATGCCTTCTTTGAAGCATTTTGGCTAAAACCTCAGCCGTTGGATTGAGCAGTTCACTTTCTGAGACCTGAATTACCAGCTTATCAATCTGATGGTAATTTCCGGAACTGTTCGATTCAGAATCATTCAACCTTGACTCTGTAACCAGGTCTCTATTACGATAGCGTATCAACATGGTCTGAATAGGGATGTATACATCCATGTTGAAATCTCTAATGCCCAACTTGGAAATACTTGATTCGGAAACAATTCTTTCTTCAAGAATCCCTATGACCTCAAGCCATTGGCTCCCACTTTTAATCCTTTTACCGATTGGGTTTTCATTGGGGAAAAATCTCGCTGCCACATTTCTGCCTATGATACATACCGGATTTCCTTCAATCAGGTTTTTCTCACTGAACATCCGCCCTTCTCTCAGTTGAAAATCAAGTACATCAAAATAAGCAACATCTACTCCCACCAATTTTGCTGATCTTCGAATGCCACTTTTTACGATGTAAGTGTCCATTACGATTTCAGGACTAATTCTGTTGATCCCTGGAATGATATTTTGAATGGCCATAACATCCTCGAGTTTCAGCCCCGGTGAAAATTTGCTTTTCTCTCTTTCCATTCCGCTATTTTCATCCACCTGCTCCTCTATCTGTTCGACGATTGGTTCTATCACGATATTATTGACGCCAACAAGCTTGATTTGCTCCATGATTTCCTGCTGGGCACCAGTGCCAATGGCCAGCATGGCAATCACCGCAGCTACTCCAAAAATAATTCCTAATGCTGTTAATAATGAGCGAACCTTATTGGCCAAAACGGCTTCGAAAGCGATGTAGAAATTGGCTAATAGCCTTTCATTGAACATAAATTTTGGATTGGTTTGTCAGGGGATTAAATTACATTTTGTCAATAAACAAGGTGACTTTGCTATTATTTAGACACTGAAGCCAATGGCTCTTCCTCTTCTTTCGCTTGGTCTAGGTTTCTCTTGCCATTTAATTCCTCAAGTAAATTGATGGCTATGTTTTCTCCCCAATCAGGTGTATTCAAGTAGACATATTGACCCTGTGTTAGGCCTTTTTCTATCACTACATCATTGGCATTAGTCATTCCCAATAAAACTTCCTGTTTTGTGCCATTTCTAAGGTAAACATAGTTTATACTGTCATTGGCTACATTTACAGCCTCCAAAGGGACAAACAAAACATCGTCTAATTTATCCGCAATGATGGTGTTGCTTGAAGTCATGGAAGGGCGCAATAAGGGATCACTCTCATTGACCTCAATAATCACCTCAAATACCTTTGCATCTGAATTAGGTCTTTGTTGTCCTACATTGGCCACTTTCTTGACCTCTCCTGTATATTTTTTATCTGGAAAGGCATCCATACCCAATTCTACTTGTTGACTGCTCTTTACCCTTCTAATGTCCACCTCATTTATATAGGTAATGCTTTGCATGGTAGTTAGGTCAGGTAAAGTGGCCACTACTGGGTTCCATGAGTTGATTTGAGAGCCTTCTTTTACTTTTGACCCCCTATAATCCACATAGATAACCATTCCATCCTGCGGAGCTGTGACAACGAATTTATCCAAGACCTCCACCATTTGACTTACTTCCAACTCATCCTCCCTTAGTTTGGCAGCTATCTCCATCATTCTGGCTTTTTCCTGAAGGGTTTTTATTCTATACCTTTCCTGGGCCTGATCCAACTCTCTTATTGCTTTCTCAACATTGTATTCATTCTGTTTTATGATAGCTGGTGGCTCAAATTGGGATTGTTCCAAGATCAACTCCTGCTCCTGAACAATGTATTTTTGATTGAGGATATTGTCTCTTTCTACACGAAGGTTTAAAGAAGTGTCCAATTGGATTTGTTCATATTGCGCCCTGGTCTGCTCTAAGTCCAATTTCCTATCTTCAAGACGTCCAAACAGTTCCGTTTTATCAATTGAGCAAATAAAATCACCTTTTTGAACCACTGTTCCTTCATCTACCATTTTATCAATGGTAAAGCTACCAATTCGAAATCTTCGGGCCTCAGCGGGACCAAAAACCTGAACGGAACGTAGGGCTTCTAATTCACCAGAAGTAGTAATTTCTATACGAAATTCTCCTTGCTCAACAGTTGCCAGTATATTGTTCTCCACACCAGTGCTCCCTGATGCAAAGAAAAAATACAAGCCTCCTATAACCAATATGCTCCCAATGGCGACGTATATTAGATTCCTTTTCATTTCATTTTATTTAATTACATTCAAATTTAATCATTTTGAAACCTATGTTTTCCCCACATAGCATTTTATATAGCCATTAGAATAATAACTAAAGTGTCTTCATGACAATTAAACTCAAACTATAGCCTTCGACATCTCGATTGAATGATTTTTCGTAAACAAAGTGCCATTTCAATGGTACCTTATATATTTGCACTATGAAATCAATGATTAGTTGGACAATCCGCCATATTCCTAGAAAATACTTGCAACTTTTTAGCCATTTTTTCTTAAAAGTAGCCGCAATATTTTATACGGGTTCAAACGTAAGGTGCAACATATGCCTAAAGGGCTTTCGAAAATTTTTGCCTTATGGCAGAATTGCCCGAGAAAATGCGCTATGTCCTAATTGTCTGGGCTTAGAAAGACACCGCCTTATGTGGCTTTTTTTACAAAAAGAAACGGACTTCTTTGAAGCGCCACAAAAAGTCCTCCATGTAGCACCTGAATTGTGCTTTTTAGGACGTTTCAAAAAATTAAAAAACCTGGAATACATCACCGGTGACATTGAATCTCCTTTGGCAGATGTAAAAATGGATATTCACCAAATTCCCTTCCCTGACAATTCCTTTGACGTTGTATTTTGCAACCACGTGCTCGAACACGTGGCAGATGATTTGAAAGCCTGTGCTGAAATCAACAGGGTGTTAAAACCCAATGGCTGGGGAATCCTACAATCTCCCGTGTATGAACTGGAAAGTACCATCGAAGACAATTCTATTACAGATCCTAAGGAAAGAGAAAAGGTATTTGGACAAAGTGACCACGTAAGGAAATATGGGAAAGATTATGCCAAAAGACTTGGCCAATCAGGTTTAAGGGTTTTGGAAAACAATTTTGTTCAGAATCTTCCAAAAGAGCTGATAAAAAAACATGCCCTTCCTGAAAAAGAAATCATCTTTTATTGTCAGAAAGGGCATTAATATATACTTTGAGTTAGAGCAGGACTTAACCTAACTTATCTAAAAGAATTTCAACAATCCTTTTTGCCGTTTTCCCATCCCATAAGTGTGGGATTTGCCCTTTCTTCCAATTGCCTGAAAATAATTTTTCCATGGCAGGCTTTATGGCTTTTGGATCTGTTCCAAGCAATTCATTGGTACCCTCCGTGATGGTTTCTGGACGCTCTGTATTGTCTCTTAAGGTCATGCAAGGAACTCCCATTACAGTAGTTTCTTCAGTGATCCCTCCCGAGTCAGTGACAACCGCTTTCGCGCTTTCTACAAGGTAGTTGAACTCAAGATATCCTAATGGGTCGATCATGTGCAATCTATCATGAGAAATACCCAGGTTTTGCAACATCTTCTTTGTCCTTGGATGAACAGGGAATACTAATGGAAGACCACCAGAATGGTCTATGATTTCTTGTATAAGTTCTTTCAACTTTTCCTCTTGATCCACATTAGCAGGTCTATGTAAAGTCATCACGATATACTTGCCTTTTTCCAAGCCGATTTCATTCCAAACTTCTGGCTGCTGAAATCTTGGTCGATGCTTCACCAAAGTATCGATCATGGTGTTGCCTACATAGAAAATTCTTTCGTTTCCAACTCCTGCTTTTCTTAGGCTTTCATTGGCTACCTCCGAGGTAGTGAAAAAGTAATTGGTAATGCTATCGGTAACCATTCGGTTAATTTCTTCTGGCATGGACCAGTCTCCGGACCTAATCCCAGCTTCCACATGCGCTACTTTTACATGTAGTTTTTGCGCTGTGATGGCACAGGCCATAGTGGAAGTTACATCGCCAACAACCAGACAAATGTCGGGTTTGTCGCCTTCCATTAGCAATTTTTCATAACCTATCATAATAGCTGCCGTTTGTTCGGCCTGGCTACCACCACCTGCTCCCAGGTTGACATCTGGCTCTGGAATACCCAGCTGCTCAAAAAAGCTTCCAGACATGTTTTTGTCGTAATGTTGACCGGTGTGTATCAGTCTAAAAGTTATTGCCTTTCCTTCTCCTGATGCTGCTTTGATCGCATCAATTATCGGAGAAATTTTCATAAAATTAGGGCGAGCCCCTGCAATCAAGTCTACGCTTATCATATTTCAAAAATTAATTTTACCAAGTTTACCAAATAAATCTGAAAAAAAGAGGGAAACACCCCCTAAATATTTCGATAAATTTTAAAAAACACCAAATAAGGCAAAATATTGGATGTTTTAAAATTCATTCTTATGTTTTTTGCACCCTATTGATCAGAATCTAATCCTATTAAATTTGGATTCCTTTATAAGTTTGCTGTAAGCTTCAATTAAGTATAGCGTCAACTGTTCCCTTACCGGATGAAAACCCATTCATCCGTACTACTTTTACTTTCCGAATACTCGTACTTCCCTTCGTTGAAGGTTTTAAGGTTTTCTGGATTTTCGACTTTGTTCTTAATAATGAAATCCGTCATCAATCCCCTCGCTTGTTTGGAGAAAATACCAATATTTTTATAGGTGCCATTTTTATACTCCTTGAATACTGGACTTATAAGTCGAGCTTTTAAATCTTTCTTTTTGACAACTTTAAAGTATTCGTTGGAGGCCAAATTGATTATGGGTTGGCCTTCTGCCAATTCATTTATGGCCTTGGTGATTTTTGAGCCCCAAAAGCCATAAAGATCTTTGGCTTTTTTATTTTTTAGTTTTATTCCCATCTCAAGCCTGTAAGGCTGTATCATGTCCATAGGACGCAAAAGGCCATATAATCCAGATAAAATTCTCAAATGATCCTGGGCGAAAGAAAAATCTTTCGCAGAGAAGGCATTCACATCAATATGTGTGTACACATCCCCTTTAAAGGCCAAAAGTGCCTGCTTGGAGTTCTCCCTGTTAAATACCTCAGAATATTGTTGGTATCGTTCAACATTTAATTCAGCCAGGTTTTCACTTACCCCCATTAATTCCTGAATTGCTTTGCTGGATTTCTTTTTCATTATTGTTACCAGTTCACCAATCTCCTTTTTAAATTCAGGTTGCGTTTCAGTACTTAAATTTGTGGGGCTGTAGTCCAGTGTTTTCGCTGGGGAAATCAATACTATCATACACTATTCTATGACGACAATGGCGTCTCTTTTTATTTTGTTTATATTTTGTTCCTCATTGGTAAACTTCACAACGATGGGATATGTTCCCGAAGGCACTTTTCTTCCATTAACCATGCCATCCCATCCACATACAGAAATGTTCTCTGAAATATTTTCCTGTTCACAGAAATAAATCAATTCTCCCCAGCGATTGTATATCAAAACTGAAAGCGCATCAATTTCCCCTGTAGTGTAAACCAAGAATCCTCTGTCTGGATCACCAGGTCTAATCGCGTTCGGGTAAATCACATTTACTTCGCATACCTCCGTAACCGTGAAATTAAGGGTATAATCACATCCTTCTACGTCGATCACCATTAAGGTATAGTTTCCTTCATCTACAGGGGTAAAAGTGGGATCAGTACTTACCAAAACACCTCCTAAAGACCATTCATAACTGTCCCAATCTCCTACTTCAAGGGTTACCAAATCATTTGATGCCAAGCAAATGTCATAATTTGGAGACAATACAGGTGGAAGGGAGTCTATTTGGTTAATCGTTATTTTCTCAGCTCCAAGAAGGCAACCAACGGCATTGAACAATTGGATTTCATAGGTTCCGGCACTGTTAATTGTCAAATTAACCATCTCTTCACCAACAATTAAGTTTTTGGAAGCACCTACAACATAGTACCACTCGATTCGGTCTACCAATGATAAATCGGCTTCTGCTATAATTTCGGTCGTTACTACACCTCCACAAAAACCTGGGCTGGTTAAAACGATCTCTTGGTCTCCTGAAAGAATCTCATAAGTGCCTGGCGCTGGAACAGCACAGCCCAATTCATTGGCGACTTCAACCACATAGGTACCTTCAGGTAGTGCTATATTGATGCTGGTCCTATCATTAAATGTAGCGTTTGCTTTTTCTCCTGTAGCTACATTGGTTATGGTATATTCCCCTGAGGCTGGATCTCCATCGAAAACAATTACGATGGCACCCTCTTGCGATCCAGCATCACTGCAGGATTCAGGAAGCGTTGAAACAGCAAAGGAAACATCATCAGGAGGCGTACTATTTTCTACAACCGCAGAAAGAGTCGTCTCGCAAGATCCAATGTACCCAGTAAATGTATAGGTCCCTGGGGCCAGGTTATCAATGGTGATCTGGGAGTTTTCCTGAATATCAACAAACTCTTCATCTGTCCCCTCCAAAACCAATCTATCCAATTGGGTAATAACCTCCACTACTATACTCCCATTAGACAGGGTACAGCTTTGGGAGGGAATGACATCCGTCACCGAAAATTCTGGCAAGCCATTTACCTCCAATGTTGCCATTCTTTCGACCAAACAATTACTATTTAATGGGTCAGCTGCTTGAAATAATAATTCATAGGTTCCTGGTCCATCAAGGTCCCCCGTATTCAATTCTAGTGCTTGACTTTCTCCTAATAAAGTATACCCTCCATCTGAGTCATTTCGAATAGACCAGGTACCTGAAACAGGCGTGTCAGGGGAGAAACTAACAGAATCACCAAAGCAGACAGCTGCGGCTGATTGTTCGATTGTAAAATCAAAGGGTGGGCCTACAAAAACCGACTGACTAACCGGGCAGGTCTGGTATTCATAATCCTCATCCTCCTCCTCATAATCATCCGGAACCATATAGCCTACAAGTACTGTATAAATACTCTCTTCAGTGACCGTCAATTCATTGCTATTCCCTACCACTACTCCCGCCGCATTTACCCAACGGAAATAATATTCACCAAGTCTTGGGTCCTCAGGATCTACTGCTACCAGAGTTATATCCTCTCCACAAAGAGAGATTTCGTCTGGCAGCATGATTACTGGCGTGGGCACAACCTCCACCTCATGCCTAAATACTTCTTCCCAAGGTGACCCACACCTGTCTACCTGCAACTGTACCGTATAAATGCCTACTTCCTGAAAGAAATATTCCAGCTCCTGCAATTCTTCCCCTCCATTCAAAAACTCATCAACGACCTCACCCTCCGAATCGAATATTGTCCAATTATAAATGTCAATATCTGGTTCACCCCCCCCTTCAAACTCTCCTCTGGCGCCAATGTCATTGCCCAGGCAAAGTCTATCCGGTCCATCGAGACTTGGGTCGGGAATGGAACTTCCTGAATTTTGAACAAATGAGGGCAACCCTAAATTAGTTGTTCCTGGCATAGGGGCCACCCCCTGTTGGGTAAAAGTAGAGGGGTTACAATCTCCTCCAACCTGAACTTGACCTATTTGGTTCGACCCTACCACTGCTGAGTAGATTTGCCCATCCGGACCAATCTGTAAGGCGCCCAAGAGCAAACTTTCAGTACCCGAAATCACCGCTTTACTTGATAAAATGCAGCTTTCTATTTGGGCTTGAAATTTAGCATCCTCAAAACATTCCGGGCATACAGTGGTTACGGGGTTTTCCGGATCACTGTCGTCTGTTTCCTCGAAACCTTGTATAAAATATTCTTCAATTCCCGGACCTCCATTGGTGTAGGAAACAAACACCCTATTGGAGTCGTCCGAAAACTCCAGCCCATAAATGTCACCTTCAGTGCCCAAATCAAGCAAGGCATAGGGTTCCATTTCGCCAGTTTCTTGATCGAAATCAAATATTTCCAGCTTATTGGATCCGCCTTCTTTAAAGGTAACGGCCACCTTATCCCCATCGGAAGAAAACTTCATGGTGCCTGATCCATCACCAAAATCAAAGTTGCTACCAACAGAATTAAAAACTGGCTGGCCTATACCGTTATCATTCACAGGATATAAGCGGTAAGTATTGTTCCCTTTTTCATGGAAAGCTACCCAGATGGTATCACCAGAATTAAAAGCCGCAGAATGCTGGGTACTGGGACTAAACAGAAGATTGTCCTTCGTGACTACATTTCCTATCCCATCGGGGTTATCTCCCTTAATATCAACTAGAGAATACCTTACTTCATTCTGACCTCCAGCTCCTAATTGGGTGGTAAATAAATAGTAAAGGGTTTCATCAGTTGCTATGGGAACGGCCATAACACTGCTACTGGAAAGATTGTCTCCCCCAATGTCTTCGCCATTTTGCATGGCATCACCATTAAGGTCCCAAACAGTCTGTCCGTCTGTATAAAACAAAACTTGACCAGTTTGGTCTGAAACGGTAGTCACACCTGCAGGAATATCTTGCGGATGAGCGGTTTCAATTGGTCGTGGAGTAGGTGCCTCTGGGTCCTCAGGATCTCTATTGAAATCCAATCCTGCTCCATCCCCAAAATACCAGATATTATTGCTTTGGTCTTCTATATCCCAAATCTTAATCCTTATTCCTGCATAAGCATAACAGGTAGATCCTTGTTCCCTCACCAAAACCCAGTAATATCCTGGCTCGCAAACCTCGTTAGGAGATTCTGTTTGCCAACCCTCATCTCTTTTATTGGACCAAAAATATTCATAATTCGTTTCTCCCTGTCCTTGGCCTCCCGTACCACCTCCGATATTTCCTCCACCCTGTTGTCCTCCTTGACCTCCTCCATCTTCACCTTCACTCTGGGCCTGCAACAAAGGCATCAAATCGATACAGGCAGGCTCACAAAGTGTCGTATCTGAGGGACTGAACTGAGCAGTCAAATTATTTTCTGTCAAGGAAATGCTTTTGGTAACATTTCCTGTCTCACCATTTGCATAAGTAACTGTAAGACTTACTGTTACTTGTTCTTCAGCAGTAGCTTCTTTAGGTAAAAGTAGGTGTTCGACTGAAAGGTCCATTTCTATCTCTTCGCCTTCCTCATCGACAAGTGGTGGCAAGATCTCCCATTCAAAACTCACGGGACGGTAATTTTGTGGCGTCACTTCACTGGTCAACTGAATAGAAGTATTCATACACGGCATCTCAGGATCCCAGGTAAAATCTACAGTAGGCCCTAAATCTATATTCGGAGAGAATTGAGGAAAAACAGTACCACAAAAATCACTGCCGTCAAATGGTAGCTCTTCTATAGCCAGCCCTCCCATGCTCCACTCATCTGGCATGGTCACCCTACCAACAAACTGAGGGCCGCCTTCTACTTCTTCATAGATATAGTAAAGCTGGTCATCCGGCCCTACTTTAACATCATATACTTTATAAATTTCGGAAGTAAGCGGCAGATTAACAGCTGTGGCACTTGGGATTTGACTAGCAGGAATTTCAGGAGCTATCTCTTCCTCACTTATAAAAACCCTATACAATTCATCTCCCTGAGAATAATAAAGAAAATCTCCCTCTGGGGAAACGGCCAAGCCCGTTATTAATTCAGTCCCGCCGGTATCAGGAATAGTTGTAGGCTCTCCAAACAAACCCGTATCTGCATCAAAGGGAACAACCAAAATATCCTCATCGGGACTTTCGGAAACGATGTACAGCACCCCAGCCCCCTCATCAAATAGCATCGTCTGAGGTGCAAATGCCAATGATAAAATGTCTGAATCTGTAAACAGTCCCTCCTGCTCTTCCAGTCTTTTGGCTGTCAAGCTACCATTGTCATAGCTGACAATATAGTCAGGAGAGCTCCCTGATTTGACCGCTAAAATTGCCCCTTGTGCATTCCCAATTGTCCCTCCTTGTGTGACGGCACCTGCTGGAGGCTGATCGGATGGTGCTCCACCCTGATCATTCATGTCTACTAAACTGTATTGAAGCTGACCATCCGAAGCGGTATAGAAGATGTAAAAATCTCTTGAACCACCTTCCTCCAGGTCATAGTCTAATGCGGATATTGCCACAGACTGGCGGGCAGTTTCTACTCCGCCCAACTCACCTACAACTCCTTGCATGGCGTCATTCAGGTAGTTGTAAACCAATGCTCCATCTGTGTAAAACAATATTTCTCCAGTAATGGGGTCAATCGCCATGGCCGTATTGGCTTTGCCTAGCGTAATGTTCCCAGATAGGCTTTCAACTTTGGCCTTTCCATCTTTGCCAAATGAAACATAATTATTCTCTCCCCCTTCGCAATATCCAAAAATCCATTCATTGTTATTGAACCCTTGAGTGTAACTGGTCAAAGGAATGCTTAAACACCAAAATAAAAATATTACTTTAATAATAATTTCAAATATGTTTTTAAAATAGTTAGATTTCATAAATTAGGCGCAGCTTTGCATACAGTTTATATTTGCTATACGTTAATAAACTGTTTGGTATTCAATAAACGAATAAATCTTTGTTTCAGGCACAAATTAATACAGTTTTTTTGACCTTGGTCTTTCTGGCAACAGGAATTAATGCATTTGGGCAAGACCCACAATACAGCCAATACTATGCAGCGCCACTATACCTAAATCCTGCTTTTGCTGGCGCCGAACTCGCTACAAGAGTAGGCGTTAATTATCGGAATCAATGGCCCGGATTGGAAGCAAATTTTTCTACTTTTTCTGCCTATGCAGATACCTATGTAGAAGAATACAATGTGGGGGTGGGTTTTTTGGTAACGAATGACACAGAAGGAGTATCGGGATTACAATCCACTCATGTATCTGGAATCTTGTCTTATGAACTTAAACTGGCAGACAATTTGTATTTCAAGCCTGGTTTTCAGGCAAGCTATATGCGTAGGGATATTGGTTTTTATGAAAACCTGGTGTTTGCCAATCAAATAAATCCATCCGATCCTTTTGGCCCAATCCTTCCAGGAAATGACATTACAGGCTTAGGAGATCCGGTAAATATGTTGTCGCTTTCTTTTGGTGGGTTGGTATTTACAGATAATTTTTGGTTCGGCCTTTCCACCCACCATATCAATCGCCCCAATCAAAGTTTTTTGGATGAAGGTATCAGTCGCTTACCCGTCAAATACTCTATACATACAGGTTATAGGATTTCATTAGGAAGAGGCTCTCCTAGAAATGATTTTACTCATACTTATAAAGAACGCTACTTCACTCCTACTATTAATTATAAAAGGCAAGGGCCATTTGAGCAACTTGACTTGGGCGGTTACCTCTATTTAGAACCAATAGTATTAGGGGTATGGTATAGGGGACTCCCATACAAGCCAGTTGAAAAGCAAAGCAACAGAGATGCAGTAGTTTTAATGGTAGGGTTCAATTTACCCTCTGGTTTAAATATTGGGTACAGCTTTGACTACACCGTCTCTAAACTAGGCATACAATCGGGTGGTGCTCATGAAATCAGCCTTTCTTACATCTTTCCACCTAAAAATCCTGGTGCTCCAAGAAAAAGGGACACAATTCTTCCATGTCCTAAATTTTAATAATTTTGTATCATGGATCAAGAGACAATTAAGTACCTATTACTTTTCGTAGTTAGTTTCAATTTTATTTTTGAAAAAACCCTTAACTACCTTAATGTAAATAGGAAAACAGGAAACATTCCCACTACCCTTCAAGCTTTTTTAAACGTTGATAAACTAAAAGAAAGCAAAGCTTATCAGCGCGCTGGGTATCAATTTGGCTTGATAACAGGCACTTTTACTTTTGTGCTTACCTTATTATTGATAGGCTTTGGCTTGTTTGGATTGCTGGATGAATGGCTCCGAGCTTTTATCCAAAATCCAATGTTACTCACACTGGCTTATTTTTCAATTGTCTTTATAGGCTCCGACATCCTTTCTATACCCTTTGATTATTACCAAACATTTAAAATTGAAAATGACTTTGGATTCAACAACAGCACCCTCAAAACATTCCTTCTAGACAAAGTAAAGGGTTATCTCCTTTCAATCATTATTGGAGGTGCGTTGCTTGCCACTTTATTATGGCTTATTCTTGAGTTAAGTCATGACTTCTGGTGGGTTTTCTGGATCGTAGCTTCCCTTTTTATGCTATTAGCCAATTTATTCTATGCTGGATTGATTCTTCCATTGTTTAATAAGCTAACCCCACTAGAAGATGGAGAATTAAAAGATGCGATTACCTCTTATGCCAATTCAGTCGATTTTTCTTTAAAAAATGTTTTCGTAATGGACGGTAGCAAACGCTCCTCAAAAGCAAATGCCTTCTTTTCTGGCTTTGGTAAACGAAAGAAAGTGGTGCTTTTTGACACCTTGATCAAACAACATACCCAAGAAGAACTTGTAGCGGTATTGGCCCACGAAATAGGCCATTATCAAAAAGGACATATCAAAACAGGAATGTTAGCTGGAATTCTTCAAACAGGGCTAATTCTTTATATTCTCTCCTTATTCATTTTCAGCGAACCTTTGAGTTTGGCACTTGGAGGAAATCAAATGGCTGTACATCTCAACATCATTGGGTTCACCATGTTATTCACCCCAATATCAATGATTTTAGGTATGGGTATGAATTATTTGAGCAGAAAGAATGAATTCGAAGCAGATGGATTTGCTAAAACTACATTCAGTGGCCCTCCTCTTGCTAAGGCATTGAAAACACTTTCCGTAAAAACGCTCTCAGACATCAACCCTCACCCACTCTACGTATTTATCAATTATTCCCATCCCCCACTAATGCAACGGTTAGCGGCACTTGAATAACAACTGATTTGTTTACAATTTATTGATTCAATAAACCCATAACAAAATGAATGAGTTTCTCCAAAGAATGGATGTTTCCTCCGATTTATTGACCAAAGAGGAGCAGCAATTATTAAGGATCAATGGCTACCTCAACCTGGGAAAGTTACTTTCCGATGATAGCCTAATAGAGATAAGACAGCGGGTGGATGAAATTCTTGAGGAGGAGGGCGAAAATGCAGGGGCAGAACTGATGCAATCCCCAAGTATTCGACACCCTAAGGAATCCGGAGCTACCAGAATAGGTGACTTGGTAAACAAGGGAGCTGCATTTGACATCTTCTATACGCACCCTAAAGTATTGGCTGCGATCAGTATGGTACTTGGAGAGCAATTCAAGCTTTCATCACTTAATTACCGAGCTGCACTACCGGGAGCAGGCTTGCAAAAACTTCATGTGGATTGGCCAGAATCCATTCAGAATACGGATTTTATGGTATGCAATTCGATCTGGTTATTGGATGACTTTTTTAAGGAAAATGGTGCTACCAGGGTAGTTCCAGGTACTCATTTACAATCTGCATTGCCCGCTGAAGCCATGGATGACCCTATGGATTCACATCCCGATGAGAAAATAATAGTGGCGGAAGCAGGGTCTGTTGTCATATTCAATTCCCACACCTGGCACGGAGGAACGACCAACCACACCGCCCAACCAAGAAGGGCAATCCACAGTTATTTCTGTAAAAGAGATCAAGTCCAGCAAACCAATCAGCGCCAATTTATAAGGAAAGGTACGCTTGAAAGGATTTCAACCGAAGCCGCTTACTTATTAGGGCTAAAGGAAGTTTTATAAGTCATTTGAGCGTGTGTTATTCTGAGTAGGGGGGATTTTTTAACCTAAAAACAGGTAATGCCAAAAATCAAAGGCCAATAGGTCAGATTAGATTTCTTTAATTTTGCACACGAGATGGGAGCAATTATAAATAAACGAACATCGGAGCACTCAATAGCCTTGTGTCGGTTTCATTTTTATAAAGTCCAGCAGGGTCTGGATGTGGAAGCCCCTTAAAAATAATTTTTCCGTCTTGCACCAAATCAAATGAATGTTCAGGTTTTTGTCTTAAAGGAATCAATACCTTACTATCATATCGCATTGCACTTTGACCATTATGAAGAACTACTTTGGTTGGCCCGCTAAATTGAATGCCTGAATCACTAGCAATAGACATCTCCGTTAAGGGGCCACTATTGTTTAAAATATTATATTGGTATTGGATTGACTGGGTTTTAAAGTTGATGTTAAAATGAACATTTCCCCCAGCTTCTAAAGCTGGTATTAAGGCATTTAAACCGATACGTAAACTCCCTACAGCAGAATCAATTTGCCCCTCCTTAAAAACAGGATGAAGAAGCGTTATTTCATTTTCGGTTTGGTTCAATTCATCGTCACTTGAATATTGGAAAAAACCTAATCTGTCTACAGGAAAGTCAGTATAGAAAGTGAAATAGGTATCTTCGCTAATTATATCAAAATCAAAGTACTCAATCCCAGTTTCAAGAATTATAGCCTTTAAATAATCAGACAGTGGAGATGGGCTTGCTGCAAATAAATCCATGCCACCCTCCCTTTTATTCACTAAGAAATTTAACCGTGACATGGATTGTCTGGAAGATAGGGAGGGAATAAGGGTAAAAGGAGCTTTTTTGTCTCCATTAAAATAAGAATGACTTATATCTATTTTAAAAACAAGCTGGTATTGGGTGGTGCTCATGCTGACTTTGCTAATTAAATAATGGACCGATAAATCCTTAAAAACCAATAGTGAGCTAATGCCCACTACTCTATGGCCTCCTATCTGATTTCTTAATTTTACTATCCTTAAACGTTATTCTTTCTCCACTTTTGAGAGCTCTAAAGAAATGAATTGATGCTGAATGGTATCGGATGAAACATCCCAAAGTCTAAAACCATAAGGTCTCTCGTCGAAATTCTTACTGGTAGTTTCACCACTGACAAACTGAATGTTTTCATAATTGTTAACCAACAATTTATGTGTATGTCCTGACAAATACGCCAAAACATTGTTACTTTTAAACAAATCCAAGATCCATTTGCGTTTTATTGGTGGTATATTGTAATATTTTTCTTCTTCCTCTGGATCTTCCAGGAATATAGGATAGTGCCCAATTACAAATATGGGAAGTTTTTTAGCTTCCTGATTTTTAAGGGTCTCTTCAAACCATTTGTCATGCTTAGCAGATTCACTCCCAATATCAACTTTCCATAACTGGGTATTGGTCACAATAAACGAATATCCTTTGTTTTGAAAATCAAAATAATCTTTCCCTATTGTCTCTCTGTAATAATTAAGAGTTGTATCATTTGGTATGTTTCCAACATCATGATTTCCGGGTGCCAAATGGCAGGGCACATTTAGTGTTTCCAGAATTTCCAGAAAGTCTGAATAAGAACTGTCACTGGCATTGTGAACCAGATCACCACATATCACGGCAAAGTCAGGATTGAGTTCATTAATTTGTACAACAGCCTGTTTGAATGTCATTATGTCATGCGCATAACCTCCCATCCCCAACTGGGTGTCACACAACTGCACAAAACTAAATGGCTGCTGCTCTTTTTCAGCACAAGAGAAACAAAAGGCGAGTAGCACAACAATAATCAGGGTATTCAAACGCAAAATCATCCGGTTTAATTTTATAGAATTAGCGGCGTAGCATAATAACTTCGCTCCGTAAACAAATATAATCAAAAGAATTTTCTGGCGTTTCTGCAAATTTTTAATCAAAGAAATCAATGTCAGTATAAATAGGGAATTTCATCAGGTATTGAAGAGCTGCCTCCACCTTTAGGTCTTCAAACAAAACTTTGTAAAGGTTTTCTGTGATGGGGGCTCGTAAATCTGTAGACTCCAAAAACAACTTTATCAACTTTACGGTATTAACCCCCTCAGCCACTTCTTCCATATCAGCCACTATATCGGTAAGCTTTTCCCCTTTGGCTAGCCTAAAGCCTAGGGTATAATTTCTAGAAAGCGTGGAATTACAAGTAGTCACCAGGTCACCAACTCCCGCCAATCCTAAGAATGACTTGGTGCTTCCTCCCATGGCTTTGCCCAGATAAACCAATTCTACCATCCCTCTGGAAATCAAAAGTCCTTTGGCATTGTCACCAAGTCCAAGACCTGACAATGCACCAGAGGCTATGGCTATGATGTTTTTCAGGACACCAGAAAGCTCCACACCTATAATATCCGAGTTGCCATACACCTGAAAATTGTCGGATCGCAAAAGTTGCTGCCCTTCTCTGATTACCTCATTGTAGCGACTCGCAATCACCGTGGCTCCAGGTTGATTTTCTAAAAGCTCCTTGGCCAAATTGGGTCCTGCCAGACATCCGATCCTTTCCACAACCGTCTCATCCATGATCACTTCACTCATGGTACAGATATTCTTCCGCTGTATTTTTTTAATATTCCCCAGGTCTTTACCTTCTGGAAGGTTAAGAGAAAGGCCCTTTGTACCATGAATTAAAAAATGGTAGGGATGAAGATACGGGGCAAACCTTTTCATCACTTCTCGAAATGCAGAAGAAGGAATCATTGGGAACATTACATTGCACGAATCACAAATCAATTCAGGATCAGTTGTGGCACGTATGCTACTTGCCAATTTCCGATTCTTGACCATATGCGTCTTGTTAATGGCTTCCACCACTGCCTCATCTCTGGCGTATACCAAGACATTGTTTTTCTCTGCCAGCAAATTGGAAATTGCAGTTCCGAAACTACCGATCCCTATCACCCCTATCGGTTTATTTTCAGATGATTTTTTCCAATTCATATCCATCAAGTCTGTTATGATAATAATACAATAAACTTATATCCTCAGTTACGATATTTCCCACTTCATTTTTTTTGAGCGGTCTTTTGGCATGATACATCCCTACATTTTGTAAGCCATGCTGAATAATCTCCTCTAGCCCAGCATTCATATGAGGCGCCATATGGACGGCCCCTTCTTCCCTAAGTTGCTGTATTCTCGCTAAAACCAAACCACAAGCCTCTTTGAAGGTGTCATAAGGCAAGAAAAGATCCTCTTCAGGAAGCCGAAGCAAGCTAAAAAGATCCAATTTGTTGTTCTCTCTTTTAAGTAGCCTAAATGCCGTAAATGCTACCAGGTGGCTACTAAAAACCCTGTTTATTTTGTGGAATTCCTCCACTATTCTTTTGCCTAATTTTTTGCTGTACTCCTCTTCTCGTTGCAAGTCTACATTTACCTTTTCATCCACCATAAAATAGTCCTTGCAATCAATGCTTCGACCATGGGCATCCCTACTGTTTCCTTCCGCGTCTACGTAGTTACCTAATATATCCATGGCTTTGCCAATGGACACGGATATATCTGAACCTTTAGTAAAGAATTTCACTAAAAATTTAGAGATTTTATAAGAAGTAGAAAACTCATCGGACTCACTGTAATATCTTTCTTGTCCGGTAGAGTTGAGGTGTTCTTTTATCAGGCTAGGCGCTTCAAGTACAAAATGATAATTGATTGCTACTGGAACGATGAATACCTTACCAGATTCAGTCTCCCCTTTTTGATAATTGGCTCTTTGGGCTTCTATTGCTGTACTTAATAGGCCAAGTTTAACTTTCGATTCAATATTTCCACTTCTGGAACGTGTTCCTCCTGGGAAAAACAAGCTGTGACAGCCAAATTGAATGGCCTCTCTGGAATAGGTTTTCAAGGTTTCCAGGTAAACCTGATTTTTTTTCCGTCTATCTACCTTATAGGCACCCAGGGCATTCATAAAATAAGCGAATATCTGGATATTAAATAAATTTAGCCCCGCTCCATAGATGAATGGAGGCAAACCCAAAGTACTTATGGTCCAACCTATTAATATACTGTCCAGGTTACTGAAATGGGTGGGAACCATCACTATGGTACCCTTAGAGGCAAGTTCTCTGATTTGATCTGTTTCTCCTATAATTTGAATTTTATCCTGAAGCCTGTACCGGTTGCTGAAAATCGATTTGAACCCTTTGGCCCTAGAAGTGTTTAGCAATCTCGAAAAACCGAAAGACACAAATCTCTTGGTCAATTTATAATGACTGTGTTTAAAATTACTCGCTATCTCCTCAGCATATCTTTTGGTAATTCTAGTAAGCACTTCAAAGTACTGCTGCTTCTTTTTTTCATCCTCGATTTGTTGGTCGGAATCTAGTGCCAGAAGAGCGGCTTTAACTTCCGCCCAAAACTCCATCTCATCATCAGGGTCAACCGCCCATGAGTTTTGTTTAATACGCATCCTTTCTTTAAAGAGCGTAATTTCCAACCCCTCTTTAAGTGCCTGTAACTGATTGCCAGTAAGCCCTTTAATATTCCCAACACTCGACTCCACCACCTGCTGAATAAATTCTTTACGGCTTTTACTTAGTTTTACCACAGGCCATTCATCCTTCTTGGGGAGGATCGGCTCATACTGGTGTTTAATATAGTCGTCGGTCAAGTTTATGTCGTTTAGTTGTTCAAAGATAACCAAAAATAAAATTCATTAAACAGAATTATCAATTGAGCGGTTTTGTCAATGGTGGAATAGATTGTATTATTGCATCATCTAAAGGTCAAATGAATCAGGATTTAAAGCAGATACAAGCCCCAATAGCCACCGAGATGGCTGATTTTGAAAAGAAATTTCGCTCTTTCATGCAAAGTAAGGTGAAATTATTGGATCATATTACCCAATATATTGTCCGAAGAAAAGGAAAGCAAATGCGACCGATGTTTGTTTTCTTGACTGCAGGAGTAAGCGGCAATATTTCAGAATCAACCTATAGAGGTGCGGCTTTAATAGAATTATTGCATACAGCCACTCTCGTACATGATGATGTGGTGGATGATGCCAACTATAGAAGAGGTTTTTTCTCAATCAATGCCTTGTGGAAAAATAAAATCGCTGTCTTGGTTGGAGACTATTTGCTCTCCCGAGGTCTCCTATTAAGCGTGGACAATGGTGATTTCGAGTTACTTAAAATCGTTTCCAATGCGGTGCAAGAGATGAGTGAGGGTGAACTTTTACAAATATCCAAAGCACGTAAACTCGACATTACTGAGGACGTTTATTATACCATTATTCGTCAAAAAACAGCAAGCCTTATAGCCTCTTGTTGTGCTGTAGGTGCAGCTACTTCTGGATCCTCTGAAGAAAACATTGAAAAGATGAGGCTTTTTGGTGAAAAAGTCGGAATGGCATTTCAGATCAAAGATGATCTATTTGATTATGGCGAAGATGTTGTAGGAAAACCTGTGGGTATTGATATCAAGGAGAAGAAAATGACGCTGCCACTCATATATGCACTCCAAAATGCCAGCTGGATCGACAAGAAAAAAATCATCTATAAAATCAGGAATAAAAGTGAGCACAAGGCTACCATTAATGAAATCATAGCATTTGTTAAAAATTCAGGCGGACTGGAATATGCTCAAAAAATAATGAACAATTATTACCAAGAAGCGCTAACCTTATTAGAAAATTTTCCTGAGTCCCCATTCAAAAATTCTTTGACTACCCTGGTAACCTATACCATCGAAAGAAAAAAATAGGCCGTAATTCGGCTTATCCCGGAAAACACTGGGATTTTACGGGAATTCATCCCACTTAAAAAGCAATCAAATAAATTTACTTTTTTTGTTGGCCGAAATGCCATCAAAATCTAGCTTTAAAGGTATATTACCTGCGATTTACCACAGATTACCTGCTGATTCATAGCCAATTGAATCCGGACGGCCCTGTCGTTTATTTTTTTAAAATTAATTGTGTTTCTAGTTAGTATTAGATACTTTTATAGCAATGTGGTAAAAAGTGGGACAAAGTGGTAAAAAGTGTTTAGCTATTTACTACTTTTGTATTCAGTAATCAGGCAGAACAGATATGGCATCATTCACCGGTGAATTTGAGTGTAAATTGGATGCCAAGGGCAGGTTGGTATTGCCTTCAAAAATGAAGGCTTTGATCCCTGAGTCCTTGGGTCAGGAAATGATGCTGCGCAAAGGTTTGGAACCATGTCTCGAATTGATACCAATGGTCGAAGTTAAAAAAGACCATAATAAACTCGCCAGCCTGGATGACACAGATGATGATGTAAGGTTTTTCAAAAGGTCCTTTTTCAGGAGGGAGTCTACGGTAGATTTAGACGCTACTGGCAGGTTCGTGATTAGCAAAACCATGCTGCGTCACGCCGAATTGGAAAGAGAAGCCATCGTAATTGGTATCGGTACAAAAATTGAGATTTGGAACCCAGAATGCTATGAAGCATTCATGTGTAAAGAAGAGAAAAGGTTCAGTGATTTAAACAAAAAATTCTTAGGTAAAAGTGCATAATACAGCCTACCATATTCCCGTAATGCTTGAAGAATGCCTGTCAGGGTTAAACATTGACCCCAATGGTACTTATATAGATTTGACTTTTGGAGGAGGGGGGCATTCACGTGAAATTCTGAAAAAACTCGACAAGGGACACTTGTATGGTTTTGATCAGGATCCAGATGCTGAAAAGAATGCACCAGATGACGAAAATTTCACATTTGTCATGGCTAATTTTCGTGACTTGCGCAGGTACCTTAAAATTTATGGTGTAGACAAAGTAGATGGTATTTTGGCTGATTTAGGGGTTTCCTCTCACCAGATAGACGAACCTACAAGGGGATTTTCGACAAGGTTTGAAGGCAAGTTGGACATGCGAATGAGCCAATCAGGAGACCTATCTGCCGCCACAATATTGAACACTTATGAAGAGGAAGCCCTTCATAAAATTTTTGGTATATATGGAGAAATAAGGAATGCCAAAACGCTAGCAAGAGCCATCGTTTCTACTAGAGCCAATGTTCCCTTTGAGTCTATCCAGGAGTTTAAAAATCTTTTGGACAAATATGCTCCACGTGGCAAATATGCTAAATATTCCGCTCAGGTATTTCAGGCACTTCGCATCGAAGTAAACCAAGAGATGGTAGCTCTAGAAGAAATGTTAGAACAAAGTACCAAGCTTTTGAAAAGTGAAGGCAGACTCGTAATCATGAGTTACCATTCCCTGGAAGACCGCATGGTCAAAAATATCATGACCAAGGGCAAACTTCATGGAGATCTTGAAAAGGATTTTTATGGCAACCCCAGCAGACCCCTTGAACCAGTAAGTAAAAAACCTATAGTAGCAGATCAGATAGAGATCGAAACCAATAAAAGAGCAAGAAGTGCCAAATTGAGAATAGCAAAAAAACTTTGATCATGGGAAGAAACACCTTTAAAAGTCCGATCAAATCATCAAAGGATCAGAAAAAATCCAGGTTCAATCCTTTTGCCTTTATTGAGCAAAAGCTAGACATCAGCGCGCTCATTGGTGAGAATGTACCGGTGAAATTTGTGCTTCCTCTTTTGTATGCTTCCTTTTTGGCAATGGTATATATCTGGAGCAATTATAAGGCGGAGAACACCATTAGAAAGATAGACCGAATTCAGCAAGAGGTGGAAGACCTGCGAGCCGATGTAACTACGCTGGAAGCAGAGTACATGTATGCAAGTAAACAATCTGAAGTTGCAAAAAAAATTCAGCCCTTGGGCATCGTTGAAATCGAAGAGCCACCACAGAAAATAGTATTGGAGAAGTGAATATCAAAAAATCCATATTGCTCCGAGTAAGGCTATCCTTTTTGGCTGTGACGCTTATTGCCTGTGCTATTTTTTATAGAATAGGTCATATTCAGATGGTCGAGGGTGACCAATGGCGTCAACTATCAGAAGACATCAATTTAAAATACAGACCTGTAAAAGCCACTAGAGGCAATATCTATGGTACTGAAGGAAGTTTACTGGCTACCAGCCTACCTTTTTATAGGGTAGCCATCGATCCATCAATTGACAAGAGCACTGACTGGAAAGCTAGTTTTGATTCCCTTGCTCGGAATTTGTCTGCTTTCTATAAAGATCGATCAGCGAATGCCTATAAAAGAATGATTCTAGATGCCAGGAACGATGGGAAAAAGTACCTGATTTTAAATAGGCATCAAATTAATTATCAGGAAAAAATTGCCATGTCCAATTGGCCTGTCTTTAATAAAGGCAGAATGGGGGGTGGTGTGATTTTCGAGAAAATTGACAAACGATATCGCCCTTTTAAAAATTTAGCCGGAAGAACAATCGGCTTTTTGAATGAAGATCAATATGGCGTAGGTCTGGAATACAGCTTTAATGAATACTTGCAAGGAAGAAATGGAGAAGCACTGTTCCAGAAAATTGTAGGCGGAAGCTGGAAGCCATTGCACGATGCTGATGACATTAAACCCACCGATGGATTTGATATCGTCACCACACTGGATGTAAATATTCAAGATGTAGCAGAATCAGTTCTATTAAGGCAATTGATCAGCAAAGATGCTGCTTTTGGTTCCGTGATTGTAATGGAAGTAGCGACAGGCCATATCAAAGCCATTGCGAACCTGGAAAAAAACAAACAATCTTACGGTTATGGTGAGTACTATAATTATGCAGTAGGCGAACAAGGTTTGACAGAGCCTGGCTCTACTTTTAAGTTGCTTTCAATGATGGCTTTATTGGAAGAAGGAAAGATTAATTTGAACGACAGTATTGATACTGGCAACGGTAGTTATAAATTCTACGACCGGTACATGAGAGATGCAAAACATGGTGGATATGGCATGCTCACAATTCGTGATGTATTTGAGAAATCCTCCAACGTAGGCATCTCTAAAATGGTGGAAGAGCATTTTGGGCACCAACCCCAGCGTTTCATCGATTACATTGAAAAAGCCAATTTGGACAAGCCACTTGGTTTTCAATTGAAAGGAGAAGGTATCCCATATTTCAAGCACCCTAATGACAAGAATTGGTACGGAACTACTCTTCCCTGGATGTCTATTGGGTATGAATTAAAAATCACCCCTTTGCAAACCTTGGCCTTTTATAATGCCATTGCAAACGGTGGAGACATGGTTAGGCCCATGATTGTGAAGCAAATTTCCCGAGGCAACACCATTGAAAAGCAATTTAAAACAGAAACACTTTCACGAAATATTGCTTCTAAAAAGACCATAAAACTCCTGCAGGAATTGCTTCAAGGCGTTGTCGACAATGGAACTGCTAGAAATATTGCTACGGACACTTATTCCATAGCAGGCAAAACTGGCACTGCCCAAAAACTAATAAATGGGAGATACACCCAAAAGTATTATACTTCGTTTGCTGGTTTTTTTCCTGCGGATCAACCTAAATACAGTGCCATCGTCGTCATTGACAGTCCTAAAGGATACAATGCCTATGGGGGCGATATCTCTGCACCGGTTTTTAAAGAAATCGCTGATAAAATTTATGCCCAAGACATGAATATTCAGCAAAAGGAGATGGATAATAATGAATTCCAACGTGTAAACAACGATGAATTCCCTTATATAAGAGCTGGGAAAGCTGAGGAGTTGCAAATGATTTGTAATAGCATGGGCATCTCCAATCATTATGCGGGAAACAATACCTGGGTTCAATCAAGCATTTCTAACAAGTCCATTCAATGGGTAAGCAATGCAGTTGAAAAGCCTGTAGTACCGGATGTTATCGGCATGACATTGAAAGATGCCATTTATATCTTAGAAAATAAAGGGCTTAGAGTACAGTTCTCGGGCACAGGAAGGGTAAGCACCCAATCCCTAAGCAAAGGAACTGCCTACAAGAGCGACCAAATCATAAAATTATCATTGAGTTGAGCCAACAATTAAAGGACATATTGTACAAAGTTTCACTGGTTTCTACCAAGGGGAATATGGAAGTGGATATTACGCAACTGACATTTGACAGTAGAAACGTCATTGAAGGAGCCGTTTTCATCGCTATCGAGGGAACCCAAGTGGACGGTCATGCCTACATTGAAAAAGCCATAATTAATGGAGCCAAAGCTATTGTTTGTGAACACCTTCCAGAAAACCTGAAGGAAGCGATCACTTATGTGCAAGTTGTAAACGCTTCAAGATCGATGGGTTTAATGGCTGCCAACTTTTACAACCATCCTTCGGATAAATTAAAAATAGTAGCAGTGACAGGTACCAATGGTAAAACCACCACAGTGACCTTACTGCACCAACTGTATACAGAACTCGGCTATTCTGCCGGTTTAATTTCTACTGTTGAGAATAAAATTAAAGAGGCAATAATCCCTGCAAGCCATACTACGCCTGACACTATTTCAATTAATAAATTGCTGGTCAAAATGCTTGAGGAGGGTTGTACCCATTGCTTTATGGAAGCAAGTTCTCATGCCATCGTACAGGAAAGAACGGCAGGATTAAAATTTGCAGGAGCATTGTTCACTAACCTATCCCATGACCACCTGGATTACCATGGGGACTTTGACCATTATATCAAAGCGAAGAAAAAACTCTTTGACGAATTGCCAAAGGAAGCTTTTGCTTTGGTGAATGCGGATGACAAAAGAGGATTGGTAATGCTTCAGAATTCCAAAGCAAGGCCTTATACCTTTGCTTTGAAATATCCAGCAGATTTTAAAGCCCGTATTATAGACAATTCTATTCAGGGTCTTGAAATGGACCTTGACGGAAAATCCGTATGGTTTAGGCTTACAGGCGAATTCAATGCTTACAACCTATTGGGCGTATTGGCTATTGCCCAACTTCTTGGAGAAAATGAGGAAGAGGTATTGCGTCAGCTTTCAATGTTAAAAGGGGCTGTTGGAAGATTTGATCTTCTGGTTCAAAATGGCATCACGGCGATTGTAGATTATGCGCATACACCTGATGCACTTGAAAACGTCCTAAAAACGATCCAAAAACTCCGAACCGGCACTGAGACCCTGGTTACCGTGGTTGGTTGCGGTGGCAATAGGGATGTAACGAAAAGACCTATAATGGCTAAAATTGCCTGCAAATTCAGCAATAAGGTCGTCCTTACCTCTGACAATCCAAGAGATGAGGATCCTATGGCAATTATCAATGAAATGGAGGCCGGGCTAAGCCCCATTGACCAAAGAAAGGTGCTTTCAATTGAAGATAGAAAATCAGCAATTAAAACAGCTTGCCACTTATTACAACCTGGCGACATCGTATTGATCGCAGGAAAAGGTCATGAAACCTATCAGGAAATAAAAGGAGTGAGACATCCTTTTGACGACAAAAAAATAGTTAGTGAACTTTTAAAGCTTTTATTCAAGGATTAAGATGCTGTACCACCTTTTTGACTATATCGACAAAACTTATGATTTCCCTGGAGCTGGAGTCTTTAAGTATATTTCCTTCAGGGCTGGCATGGCGACATTGTTTTCCTTGTTGATCACCATTACTTTGGGTAAAACCATAATCGACTGGATCAGAAAAAAATCCATTGGAGAAACCGTAAGAGAATTGGGCCTTCAAGGACAACTGGAAAAAAAGGGCACCCCTACAATGGGAGGAGTCATGATCATGGCTGCCATCGTAATCCCTACCCTTCTTTTCGCCAATATCTATAATATTTACATCATTCTATTGCTGGTTACGACACTGTGGTTGGGAGCCATTGGTTTCCTGGATGATTACATCAAAGTATTTAGAAAGAATAAAGAAGGCCTGGCGGGGAGGTTTAAAATCGTTGGTCAAGTCGGAATTGGTATAATTGTAGGCACCACCCTCTATTTCCATGAGGATGTGGTGGTGAGAGAATTCCACGATAGCGTATCCATAGAAGAAGGAACAGTTGCTACGCCATCGTTTGAGGATGTTAAGTCCATGAAAACAACGATTCCTTTTCTCAAAAACAACGAACTAAACTATGACGTTGTTTTTGGTTTTCTGGGAGAAAACTTAACCCCATTCCTCTATATCCTATTGGTAATATTTGTGGTTACAGCCGTTTCAAATGGAGCCAATATAACGGATGGGATTGACGGTTTAGCAGCTGGGACTTCGGCAATCATTGGCTTAACCATTGCGATTTATGCCTACATCAGTGGTAATGTTACCTTTTCTCAATACCTAAATGTAATGTTTATCCCCTATTCTGGTGAGTTGGTGATTTTCTGCTCGGCATTTGTAGGGGCATGCGTTGGGTTCTTATGGTACAACTCCTACCCTGCGCAAGTCTTTATGGGAGATACGGGAAGCTTAATGATAGGTGGTGTAATCGCAGTACTATCTCTGACATTAAGAAAGGAATTACTTCTCCCTGTATTGTGCGGAATATTTCTTATAGAAATCCTTTCTGTCATTATTCAAGTAGGCTATTATAAATACTCTAGAAAAAAATATGGTGAGGGAAGAAGAATCTTTTTGATGTCTCCTTTACACCACCATTATCAGAAAAAAAATATACCTGAAGCCAAAATAACTGTTCGGTTTTGGATTTTGGGAATCTTGTTTGCCATCATGGCATTGGCAACATTAAAATTAAGGTAAATGCAGAAGACAGTAATTTTAGGATCTGGAGAAAGTGGTTTTGGAGCCGCTTTATTGGCCCATAAGCATGGGCACAGGGTTTTTGTGTCTGATGCGGGAAAAATTAAAGCGGAGAAAAAAAACGTATTTCTAGAAAAAAACATTGCTTTTGAAGAAGGGCAACACAGTTTGAACATCCTCCTGGATGCACAAACAGTAATCAAATCACCAGGAATTCCCTTTGAAGCCCCGATCGTTATTCAATTGTTAGCAGCAGGTATACCTGTAATAGATGAGCTAGAATTTGCGCAAAGATTTTCTAAAGGCAAGGTGATAGCCATCACAGGGACCAATGGAAAAACAACCACTACCCTGCTCATCTATCACTTGATGAAAAGCGCAGGTATGGAGGTAGGTCTGGCTGGAAATGTTGGTCAAAGCTGGGCAATGCAATTGGTTGAAAAGGATTATAGCTGGTGGGTTTTAGAAGTAAGTAGTTTTCAGATAGAGGGCTTTGTTAATTTAAAACCTACAATCGCTATCCTATTGAACATCACACCTGATCACCTGGACAGGTACCAATATAAGCTAGAAAAATATGCTGCCGCAAAAGTAAAACTAACAGACAAGATGGTTGAAGGAGATCATTTGATCTTTCATGAGACCGATCAAAATATACTGACTGCCATGAAGAGCAAGTTGGGGCGACCTAACTTAATTCCTATTGCCTTGGAGAAACAAACGTTAACCAAGGGATATATTCTGAACAATGAATTACACCTTGGAATTGAGGGTACAGAATGGTCCTGGCCTACAAGTGAAATGGTTCTTCATGGTGAACATAATTTAATTAACACCCTCGCGGCAACAACTGCAGTGATATTGGCAGGTACAGCTATAGAAAAAATAGGCCCTGCGCTTAAAAGCTTCGTGAATGCTTCCCATCGAATGGAAGAAGTAGCGGAAGTCAAAGGCATAAAGTTTATCAATGACAGTAAGGGTACCAATGTAGATGCTACTGCCTTTGCGCTAAGTGCTTTTCAGGAGCCATTGATCTGGATAGCAGGGGGAGTGGACAAAGGAAACGATTACAGCTTATTAGATGATAAAGTAATCGATCACGTCAAAGTGCTAATTTGCTTAGGTAAAGAAAATGAAAAGTTAAAAATAGCCTTTTCAGGCAAAATACCTGTCATTCTAAGCACAGAGGACATAAGTGAAGCGGTACAATGGGCTGCTGATCATGGTACATTAGGGGATGTAGCCCTTTTATCTCCTGCATGCGCAAGTTTTGATTTATTCAACAATTACGAGGACAGAGGAAATCAATTTAAAGAAGCGGTAATAAGATTAAAGGATAAAAATTAATGACAAAAGTAAAAATCTGGCTGGAAGACAATTTAAAAGGCGACCTAATTATTTGGGGAATCGTCCTGCTATTGTCTTTAATCAGTATTTTGGCTGTTTACTCAGCTACAGGTTCCCTTGCTTATAGAAGAATGGGGGGAAACACGGAAATCTATCTGTTTAAGCACAGTGCGTTAATCCTTGCCAGTATAGTAGTCATGTGGGCGGTTCATAACATTCCCTACAAATACTTCTCTAAGTTGAGCCTGTTTGCCCTTTGGGTAAGTGTGCCATTGCTTATGATCACTTATTTCTTTGGGTCCACTATTAATGAGGCCAACAGATGGCTTACTGTGCCCATAATTAACCAGGCCTTCCAACCTTCTGATTTGGCCAAATTAGCCCTTATTTCAGCGGTAGCAGGAATGTTAGCAAAGCGACAAAGGAAAATTACTGATATCAAAGGAACATTTATCCCAATCATCATTTGGATTGGCATCATTTGTCTGCTTATAGCCATGGCCAATATGTCCACGGCTGTCATGCTACTTGCCACCTGCTTGTTGCTGATGTTTATCGGGCGAGTTCCTTTAAAATACCTTTTGGTAGTAGGCATGGTAGGTGCCTTGGTTCTTTCCACTGCCATATTAATGGGGCAAAGGGGGGGCGTTTTCTTCTCGAGGATAGAAAAATTCATGGACGATGATCCTGCTGGAGTCCCATTTCAGGCAAAGCACTCCTATATAGCCATTGCTACGGGTGGCATTTCGGGCAAAGGCCCGGGAAATAGTGAACAGCGTAATATTCTTCCACATCCTTATTCGGATTTTATTTATGCCATCATTATTGAAGAATATGGCATGATCGGAGGAGGCTTTGTGCTTTTTCTTTACTTGTCATTACTCTATAGAGGAATGCGGGTCGTTGCCATATCTACCCGGCCATTTGGCGGTTTGTTATCGGCAGGATTGAGTTTTTCTCTGGTGATACAGGCCATGATCAATATGGGGGTAACTGTAGGGTTGGTACCTATTACAGGGTTGCCCTTGCCCATGGTGAGCATGGGAGGAACTTCCTTGATATTCACTGGAATATCTTTAGGGATAATTTTAAGTATTAGCAGAGGTGATCATGAAGATGCCTTTGTAAATGAACAAAAATCGATCAATAGAAAAGTTAAAGTAGCATAAAAAATTGAATAACACTGGAGAAACATATCGAATCATTATTAGTGGTGGGGGCACTGGTGGACATATCTACCCGGCCATTGCCATTGCTAAGGCTTGGAACGAAAAATATCCAGAAAGTGAAGTTTTATTTGTCGGTGCAGAAGGCAAAATGGAAATGCAGAAAGTACCAGAAGCAGGCTATAAAATAGAGGGGTTGAAGATTGCAGGATTGCAAAGAAGACTTACATTAGAAAATTTAAGCTTTCCCTTTAAAGTTTTGAGTAGCCTCCAAAAAGCGAAAAAGTTAATACGGAATTTTGATCCACACCTGGTGGTAGGAGTTGGAGGATATGCCAGTGGCCCCGTACTTTTTGCTGCTCAGCGAAAGGGACTTCCGACCCTTATACAGGAGCAAAATAGCTATGCAGGTTTGACCAATAAACTATTGGCAAAAAATGCAAGCGCCATTTGTGTGGCCTACCCAGATATGGGGCGATATTTTCCTAAAGCTAAAATCACTTATACCGGAAACCCTGTAAGAAAGGACATCCTTTCGATTAAAGATAAAAAGGCAAAAGCACTGGCCCATTTTGGACTTAATCCTGATTTACCTGTCATCCTCTCCATTGGAGGAAGTCTTGGAGCGAGAACACTTAATCAGGCCCTGCTTCATTCAATGGTAGATTTTGAATCCAAAGGCTACCAGGTTTTATGGCAAACAGGGAAGTTTTATTATGAAAAAACCTTAGGCCAAGTAAAAGCCTCTGGCGTCAAAGGAATTTTTCCTATGGCGTTTATTAAGGACATGGACCTCGCCTATGCTGCTGCAGACCTGGTGATATCCCGGTCAGGTGCTTTATCGGTTTCCGAATTAAGCTTAGTGGGAAAACCAGTGATCTTTATCCCCTCTCCGAATGTTGCGGAGGACCATCAGACCAAAAATGCCATGGCCTATGTTTCGGAAAACGCGGCATTAATACTTAGGGATGATGAAGCCATTGAGCAATTAGCTCCAATGGTACATTCATTGCTTAATGACCCTAAAAAACGAGACGAAATGTCTCAAGCAATTAAAAAACTGGCAAAGCCTGAGGCAGCCAAGGATATTGTCAAAGTAATGGAAGCACTGATAAAATGAATTTAAAAAACTTACATAGCGTCTTTTTTCTAGGTATTGGAGGAATAGGTATGAGTGCCATTGCCAGGTGGTTCAATCATATTGGAGTGCCAGTGTATGGTTATGACAAAACGCCATCCCCACTTACAGAAGCGCTAGAGGCAGAGGGAATGCAAATCAGTTACGCGGATGATAGCAATAATATTGCTGAACCCTTTAAATCTTCGGGTGCTGACAAATTAATTGTCTGGACTCCTGCCGTTCCGCAAAGCAGCGAACTATACAAGTACTTCGAAGCAAATAATTTTGACATCAAGAAAAGAGCTGCCGTTTTGGGGCTGATTACAAGAAACATGGAGTCTGTCGCGATCGCAGGAACGCATGGAAAGACAACTACTTCCTCTATGGTCGCGCATTTGCTAAAACATGCAGGACACAATACAGCTGCATTTTTAGGAGGGCTTACACAAAATTATAAAAACAACCTTATCCTTCATGATGAAGGGAGTACAGAATCACCAGTAGTGGTGGTGGAAGCCGATGAATTTGATCGTTCCTTTTTACACCTCCACCCTGACCTGAGTATAGTTACCAGTATCGATCCAGACCACCTGGACATTTATGGTGATACCGAACAATTGATGGAAGGATTTGCTGCCTTTATCCGGCTTACCCATCCAGATGGAAAATTGATCATTCATCAGAATGCTTACGAAAAAATCAAGCAAAAAGAAATCGGAACAACCCCTATATACCAGTACGGGCTGCATTCAGGAAACATCCATGCAGACAATATTAAGGTAGGCACCACCTCTTTTACCTTTGATTATGTAGCAGAGGATCAGCGAATAGACAGCCTGGTATTGGAAGTCCCAGGTTTCCACAATATTGAAAACGCCCTGGCCGCAGTGGCCGTGGCCATTCACTATGGGCTTTCAAAGGAGGCTATTAGAGCAGGAATAGCTACTTATAAAGGTGTGAAAAGAAGGTTTGAAAAAATTTACAATAGTGACCGCATTACTTATATCGATGATTATGCGCATCACCCTGAGGAGATTAAAGCCTTTTTGCAGTCCGTAAGGGCCATGTATCCAGAGAAGAAAATCACCGCTGTATTTCAGCCGCATTTATTTACACGTACAAGAGATTTTGCCAGTGGTTTTTCTGAAAGTTTGTCCTTGGCAGATGAAGTCATTTTACTAGATATATACCCGGCAAGAGAGCAACCTATAGCGGGGATTACTTCGGAAATGTTACTTCCAGAAATCACAAGCCTTAATAAAGGGGTGGTTTCAAAAGAGAATTTATTGAACCATTTGCATCAAAATGTTCCAGAAGTTCTTGTTACTATTGGCGCTGGAGACATTGACCGTTTGGTAAAACCAATTGAAAAATGGATAAGAGATGATAAAGAATAAGGGATGGAAACTTAAAAAGTCCTTCCTAATGATGGTATTGGGAGTGACTTTGGTTGGCTTTATAGCTTTTACAGAGCATAAGACAGAAAGTCGTGCGCTTTCTGAGCTAGAAGTTTATGTAGAGGGTGTAAGTGATGTTTACTTCATAGATGAAAAGGAAGTAACTGAATTGTTGACCAATGCATTTCCAAGTTTACTTAGCAATACGGCTAAAGAAAAGGTCTCTATCCATGCAGTGGAGAAAAAGGTTGAGGCACATCCTTTTGTGAAAAAGGCGGAGGTTTTTGAAGATTTAAAGGGCACTTTAATGGTAAAAGTGAGCCAACATGTGCCCATAGCAAGAATTGTTCGCCCAATGGCTGCTGATGGGTATATCAGCTCCTCTGGCAAAATTCTTCCAACCTCATCCAATTACACCACCAGGGTTTTGATTCTGACAGGTAGTAAAGCTGAGGCATTGTTAAAGAAAAATGACCTGTCAATTGAAAATGCTCCATTGATGGAGTTAATAAGGTTTATTAATTCAGAACCTTTTTGGTTGGCTCAAATCAGTGCTTTGGAGCTGCTTGCAAATGGAGACATCAACATGTACCAGCAAGTAGGGAAACAGGTGATAGAATTCGGGAAGCCGGAAGATATCGAAATAAAGTTTAGAAAAATAAAAACCTATTATAAAAAAATCCTACCAGAAAAAGGATGGAATACTTATGATCGGGTCAATGTAAAATATAAGGATCAAATTATTTGTGAATAATTGTTAGCGCTATGGAAAACGAAAAACTCATTGTAGGACTGGATATCGGCACCACAAAAATATGTGCCATTATTGGCAGGAAGAACGAATATGGAAAGCTAGAGGTGTTGGGTATGGGTAAAGCAGTTTCTGATGGCGTAATCAGAGGCATCGTTACCAATATTGACAAAACGGTAAATGCAATTACTAAGGCAGTCAATGAAGCATCCGAAATGTCCAATGTGGACATAGGTGAGGTAATTGTAGGTATAGCAGGCCAACATATCCGTAGCTCTATCCACCATGGTGTGATTATCAGAAACCCAAAAGACGAAGAAATCACGGTGGAGGACGTCCGCAGGTTATCCAATGACATGGAAAACATCGTCGTTCCTCCGGGCAATAGCATTATTCATGTAATGCCACAAGACTATACGGTAGATTATGAAGAAGGAATTCGTGATCCTGTAGGTATGTCAGGCGCACGAATGGAAGCAGATTTCCATATCATCACTGCTCAATCGGCCGCTATAAATAATATTGATCGTTGTGTAAAGCGAGCGAACTTACAATCCAAAGCGTTGATCCTTGAGCCTTTGGCAAGTTCTTTATCTGTCTTAAGTGACATGGACAAAGAAGCTGGCGTTTGCTTGGTAGACATTGGTGGTGGGACTACCGATGTAGCCATATTTTACGACAATATTATCAGACATACAGCAGTAATTCCTTTTGGAGGAAATATCATCACAGCCGATATAAAAGAAGGCTGTATGGTCATGCAACATCAAGCTGAATTGTTGAAAACAAAATTTGGAAAGGCCATAGCAGAAGAAGCCAACCCAAATGAAATCGTATCTATACCTGGATTGAGAAACCGTCCACCGAAAGAAATTTCCGTTAAAAATCTTGCTTCAATAATCCAGGCAAGAATGGAGGAAATAATAGAAATGGTACAGTCAGAAATCGCAACCAGTGGTGTTTACAAGAAACTCGCTGGTGGCATAGTATTGACCGGGGGTGGTTCATTACTTCATGGAGTCGGCCCGCTTTTTGAATACATCACAGGACTAGACACTAGGATAGGCTATCCAAATGAACATTTAGGCAAATCCAAGGTGGATGATGTTAAAAGCCCAATGTACGCCACTACTGTAGGATTAGTATTGGCTGGATTTAGAGGACTGGATGATAGGGAAGATACTTATCGACAGAAAGAGAGCTTGAAAATCCCGGAAAGCAAAAGAGGATTAAGGACAGACCAGATAAGTAGTGATATTTTCGGGTCCATCACTAAAAAGCTAAAAAGATTCATTACTGATGATATAGGAGATGACTCCGGACAATATTAATATCAGAGGTAAGGAAAGAAATCAGTATTCAAAAGAGGAAAAATGTCAAGCATCATGAAAGACTATAAATTTGATATTCAAAAAAACCATCGATCGATCATCAAGGTCATTGGTGTAGGTGGAGGTGGTTCCAACGCCGTGAATCACATGTTTAATCAAGGAATAAAAGACGTGGAATTTGTGGTAGTCAACACAGATTCTCAAGCTTTAAAAAGCAGTCCTGTTCCGCTAAAACTTCAAATTGGAGTTCACCTTACTGAAGGATTGGGCGCTGGAGCAAACCCAGAAAGAGGTAAAAATGCGGCATTGGAAAGCAAGGACGAAATTAGAAAACTCCTTGAAGACAATACCAAAATGGTATTTATTACCGCCGGCATGGGGGGTGGCACTGGTACAGGAGCAGCTCCGGTCATAGCTAAAATAGCAAAGGACATGGACATCCTGACAGTAGGCATCGTCACTGCGCCATTTATATTTGAAGGAAGGAAAAAAACGTTCTCGGCGCAGGCTGGCATTGAAGCACTCAAAGAGAGTTGTGACACCGTACTTGTTATACTTAATGATAAGCTTAGGGATATCTATGGTAATTTACCTATTCGCCAGGCTTTCGGTAAGGCGGACAATATCTTAAGTACAGCGGCAAAATCCATCGCAGAAATCATCACAGAAACACAGGATGTTAACGTAGATTTTGAAGATGTAAAAACCGTTATGAAAGATGCAGGAGCTGCAGTAATGGGCTCTGCAATGGAAGAAGGCGAAGGAAGAGCTATCAAGGCCGCCGAAAAAGCGATCTCTTCACCATTGTTGAACAATGTGGACATAAAAGGTGCAGAGAAAATCCTCTTGTCTATCATGTCTGGAGAAGAAGAGGAGTTGTCTATGGACGAACTCGTGGAAATCACAGAATACATCCAGGAAAGAGCTGGGGACATGGCAGATGTGATCTTTGGGCAGGGCATAGATGCAGACCTTAAAAAAGCTATCCGAGTAACTGTTATTGCCACTGGTTTTGAAACGAAGGCTTTAGCCCCAAAAACCAATAAGGGGAATGAAGAAGAGCCTACAAAGAAGGTCATTGATCTTGAATCAGGAAAATTCTCCAAAGAGGAAGAAACGGCAGTATCAAGCCAATCCATACCTTTCACTGTACAGCAAGCCCCTATTCCTGTTCAGGAACCAACAAAACAACAAGAGCAGGTTACTGAAAATACTGCCCCAAAGGTAAATCCTCAGCAAACTAAAGCAACTGATTCTGAAGACGACGATTTTGAATATGTGACTCCAGAACCTAAAGCTGAGCCTAAAAAAGTACTGTCTTTATTTGACAAGCCTAGTCAAAATCAATATCAACAAGAAGAAAAGGAAACAGAAGCACCTTCTGTTAACCAGGTAGATTATTTTGAGCAAATCAAAGTGAAAGCGCTCAAAAGAGCGCATGACAGGTTTGAAAAACTAAGACAAATGAGATCTGTGGATCAGTCTCCGGAGGAATTCAAAGAAAAAATTGAAGTACCCGCTTATTTGAGGAAAAAGATCAAACTTCAAGAAGTTCAACACAGTTCTGAAAGAAGCATATCTAAATTTAACCTGAATGATGACAACGAAATCATCAGCAATAACAGGTTCTTGCATGACAATGTTGATTGACCTTTAAAAGTCAATCAACAATTTTGCTTGTTCATTTAACAAGGCCAAATACAGCCTGTTGGAAACATGGTCGTTTGACATATTTTCCTCTATTTTTGCCAGTTTAATCTTATTGGCCAAAACATGCATCCCCAGGTAATTGAAGATGTCGGTAAGGTGGCTAAGTGCAATGCCACCCCCGCCGATACCTGAAGAAATACCAACTAGGGCGCACTTCTTAGAACTAAAGCTATTTGGATAGGTCATCCCGTCTATAAAAGACTTTAATATTCCAGGAAATGATCCGTTGTACTCAGGTACTATGAATACAAACTTGCTCCCACTTTTAATTTTATCATGTATGGTATTGTAGGCTTTGTTTTTACCATTGTGCTCATACAAGGCTGTAAAAACAAAATCATCGGGCAATTCCGTGAGGTTAATGATATCAGCCTTGGCACCATGTTGTTCCAAAATCTCTTGATAAATGACAGCTATTTTCTTAGAAACTGCATTTTTACGATTGGTACAAACTACTATTTTAATCATAAAGGCTTATTTTTGATTATATTATTACAACCAAAGGCCCTATAAAGTTTCTTGTTAACGGATTTATACTGGAATTTGTAAATTATCAATGGGTATTTATTGATTTCTCTTCCTTTGAAATAACATTGTGGCAGGCTAATAATTTACAAGAAGTCTTAATGCCTATCCACCTCCCTATTCACAGAATAGGACTTGAATTTTGCCGAAAAATGCTGCATCGGCGGCAAAGTTATAGTAGGTCAAAATTTCTACCATAGCGTGCTCAGCCAAGGCCAAAGAGGTTATTCACCTTGATTGGGTGACAAGTTCACAAGTAATTCAAAGAATTACCTATTTTAGTATAAACACAGCTAATACGCGCTTCCTGAACCGGCAATGTAATGTATAAAAAACTAGAAATCACCTACCTGGACAAAATTCACCAGGCAGTAGCTCACCTAAAAGGTATAATTAACAGTAAACCTGAAATTGGAATAATTCCAGGTACCGGAATGGGCAGTTTACTCAATGATATTGAAACAATCATCGAAATCCCCTATCAAGATATCCCACATTTCCCTATAGCAACAGTAGTTTCACACCAAAATAAATTAATACTAGGGAAGGCTGAAGGCAAACTTATTCTGGCAATGAAAGGGCGTTTTCATTATTATGAAGGTTATTCTATGAAGGAAGTCACCTTTCCTATTCGGGTAATGAAAATGTTAGGCGTTAAAACGTTGATTGTTTCCAACGCTTCCGGAGGACTTAACCCAGATTTTAAAATCGGTGACGTTATGATCATCGAGGACCATATAGATCTATTCCCTGAGAACCCTCTCAGAGGCCTACATGTAGCAGAATTTGGAGACCGTTTTCCGGATATGAGTACTGCTTACAACCTGCAATTGATCGAATGGGCGCTGGATATTGCTAACCAAACCAAGATAAACTTAAGAAAAGGAGTTTATGCTGGAGTTCAAGGACCAAACCTGGAAACACCAGCGGAGTACAAGTACTTGAGAACAATTGGGGCAGATGCTGTAGGGATGAGTACAATTCCAGAAGTAATTGTGGCTGTTCAATCTGAAATGAGCGTTTTTGCTTTGTCGGCTATCACCGACTTATGCACTCCTGGAAACCTAAAAAAAGTTAGTCTTCCTGACATCATTAAAGCAGCTGCAAAGGCCGAGCCTGCTATGCGAAAAATTATCCTGGAATTATTAAGGAGAATTTAACCTCCATCAAAACCGCCAACAAAAACCTTACTAAATCACTCCATTCTGCAAATTGCAGGTGATTGCAGGTATACAACTTGAAGGTTGGCTCCATAAAATCACTATTGGAACAATTATTGAACACCTTCCAATAAAAAAGAATTATGGAAAAGGTATTAATAATTGGAGCAAATGGAAGTATAGGGCGTATCCTTTCAGAGAAGCTATCAGACCATCCTGATTACACCCCCATAGCCATGGTTAGGAAAGAAGATCAGGTAGAACATTTCAAAAATAAGGGAATAGCCACTGTCATTGGTGATTTAGAACAAGATTTTGGCCATGCCCTTCAGGGAATTGATAAAGTTATCTTCTCCGCTGGTTCAGGGGCCAAGACTGGAAAAGACAAAACCGAAATGGTTGACAAAAATGGCGCCATTAAAAGTGTGGATTTTTCGATTAAATACGGCGTTAGAAAATTTGTTATGTTGAGTTCTAGGGGTGCTGAAAATGCGGAAAAGGCAGATGAGTCTATGCAACATTACCTTCTCGCCAAAAAAGCTGCTGATGAACACTTGAAGTCGACCAATCTTCCTTATGCCATCGTTAGACCTGGCAGCTTAACAGATGGCCCTTTTACTGGAAATATAAAAATAGCTGACATTTTCAATGAAAAAGGGGATATTTCGAGAGCTGACGTGGCTGCTGTTTTAATACACATGCTCGATCATGGAATAGATGGGAAACAAGTTTTTGAAATCCTAAGTGGAAAGGTAGACATTGAAGACGCTGTACGTTTATTCCTTAAAACAGGTCAAGCAGTGACATAATATTCCTTATTTGACAGTTTTTAGCCATTTATCATTTTTTTAGTTAAATTTATTGGAACAGTAACCCAATAACCTAAACTATGATACACTGGCTCTCTTATTTGTTCACCACTGTTTTAATAAACAACTCACCCGAACCACAATTTCAAGCCCAGACACTGGACAGCAATATTCAAATCGGCTATGGACTTGCCATTGGAGATGTAGACGGTGATGGGAAACCAGACATTTTATTGGCTGACAAGGATGAATTTGTCTGGTATAGAAATGGTGATTGGAAGCGGTTTGTTATGGTCAAAGATCTTACCGAATATGACAATGTGTGCATTGCCGCAAGAGACATTGATGGTGACGGCATGGTAGAGGTAGCGGTAGGTGCTCAATGGAACCCTGGAGAGACCTCAGATGAACAACAATCCGGCTCGGTACATTACCTAATCAGACCAAATGATCCTACTCAAGCCTGGGAGCCTGTAAAGCTACACCATGAGCCTACGGTTCATCGGATGCGATGGGTGAAAGCGGATGATAACTTATTTCACCTGGTCATGCTCCCCCTCCACGGAAGAGGCAACAAAGGGGGGGCAGGTGACGGCGTAAAAGTAATCGCGTATGAACAAGTGGACAATGAAGGTAGAGATTGGAGACATTGGGTTTTGGACCAAAGCATGCACGTAACCCATAATATGGAATCGGTCCCCGGTGAGACAGGTGAAACATTGTATATCGGTGGTAAAGAAGGCGTCAAGGCCTTTTCTTTTCAGGATGGTAGTTGGATATCAAAGCACAAGGAAGGCTGGTTGATAAATGAATATGGGTTTGGAGAAATTCGTGTTGGTAAAGATGCAGCAGGAAACGCGTTCCTCGCAGGAGTAGAACCTTTTCACGGCCCGACTTTATCCGTCTATACTGTCGACAAGCAGCCTTTTACCATTGAAAACTTAAGCAAGACTCTCCTGACCTCAGCCATGATGCAGGGCCATGGGCTTGCTGCAGCAGACTTGCTCAATATGGGTCAAGATCAGGTAGTTGTCGGCTGGAGAGAAGCCAATGACGATGGTGACCTCGGCATAAAAATGTTTGTGCCACAAGAGGATGGTTCCTGGGCAAAACACTGGCTGGACAAAAATGACATGGCATGTGAGGACCTGAAAGTAGCCGACCTTGACGGTGATGGCAAACCAGAAATTATAGCTTCAGGAAGAGCGACAAAGAATTTAAAAATATATTGGAACAAAAGTTATTGACCCAAAAATTCCAATAAAATCAAACCCAAGCTAAACCTTACTTTCATGTATCAATCCCTAAAAAGCATCTCAGCGACACTCCTACTTTCAGTGGGAATCGTACTATTTAGCTCTGCGCAGGATCTTTCACCTCTGGCCAACAAATTTATTGAAAGTTTAAGCCCGGAACTTAAAAAGCAAGCAAGTTTTCCTTTTGATCACTCCGAACGATTCAATTGGCATTTTGTGCCTCGGGAAAGAAATGGCCCTACTTTTCACGACTTTAACCAAACTCAGACAACAAATGCCTTGAATTTGATGAGAGCTTCCCTAGGTACTTCAGGTCAAGAAAAAGCTGCTGCTATTATCGAACTTGAGAACGTCTTGAGAGCCGTTGAAAATAGACCTGAAAATGACACTTATCGGGATCCATTAAATTATCACTTCAGTGTTTTTGGCCAACCATCTGCTGACAAAGCTTGGGGCTGGAGACTTGAGGGGCATCATTTATCGCTGAATTTTTCCTCTGCTAAAGGCACAATCACCTCCTCCACCCCATCTTTTATGGGGTCCAACCCTGGTATTGTATTAGAGGGACCACATAGGAACAGGCAGGTTCTTGGGGATGAAACCAACGTAGGATTTCAGTTATTGCATTCGTTGAATGAGCCCCAAAAGAAGCAAGCCGTTTTTGCCAACAAGGCCCCAGCAGATATAATCACCTCTAATGACAGGAAAGCGAAAATTCTGGATCAGTCTGGGATAAAAGGAAGTAACCTTCAACCAAATCAGCTGGCCCTACTTAAAGAGCTTGTCGAAGTTTATCTTTCCAGATACACGGCTGAATACCATGCTGCCTTATTGAAAAGAATTGAAAATCATGGTTGGGAGAATATGTCATTTGCTTGGGCAGGGGCAGAAACAAATAGCGTTGGCCATCCTCACTATTATAGCATTCAGGGTGCTGGACTACTGATCGAGTATGATAATGTTCAAAACAATGCCAACCATGTGCATGCAGTGGTACGGGACCTTCAAAATGACTTCGGAGGTGATCTTTTGCAAAGCCATTATTTGGAAGACCATTTAGGCAATAACATTGCTCACAGTGCGGAATAAGCAAGCACAAGCGAAGAATAATAACATAACCCTATGGACAAATAATCAGAAGAGCTTTTGCTAGATTATAAGAAAAGTAAATTGACGAATAACTGAATTTATACGAATTAAAAAAAGCCTGAAAGGCTTCAACAATAATAACCATGGGCGAAACCCGTGGAACGAAAACATAAATACCATCTGATCTTGACGGCACATTTGCCCGTTTTTAGCCAAAACAAATGTAGATAGATAAATAACTGAATTTATACGAATTAAAAGAAGCCTGAAAGGCTTCAACAATAATAACCACGGGTAAAACCCGTGGATCGAAAACATAAATACTATCGGATTTTGGCGGTATTGTTGCCCGTTTTTAGCAACAATGCTGACAAAATCCAGACGCTCGCTAGCTAAGGAATATTAAGGTATTAACACTGCTTAAACTACACAGCTTTTTTCTTGATTTCAGGACAAGGCCTGTAGGCATAATACTGTAAAACTTCCTCCAATGCCATTTTCAGGGCTTTATTAACGGGTAAGATTTTATTACCCATCTGAAAGTCTATTTGATTCAGTTGCATATAATAGTCCGTAAAAATCGGCACCTCCAAACCTTTAGAAATGGCCTCTACAGTAGCATTGTATTGATTCGTTTGACCTTCTTTTATAATTTTACAAGTAGCCAATCTCAAATTGCCATATTTATCCTTATTGGCTGCAAAACCGAAAAGGCGACAAATTAAACCCCGGTACTTGTAATCACTACACCGACCTTGGCCATTAATGGTTAGTGGTTTATAAATAAAGCAAGCAGTATTATGCGCTTCCTCTAGCATATTAAGGGTGCTTTCTGCCTCCCCATTTAAAAACAAATGAAAAGCCCATGGCAAAAATTCTAAAGGAGAAGCCTCAATATCAGGGTAGGAACAACATTTCCCACAACCAGAAACACAGCCCAATCCTGATGTTTTTTCAAACTGAGCGCTTTCTTGCTCCAATTGGTAAAAAAGTCTTTCCACCAATTCCACTTTTCGCGCTATCGACATTATTTTTTCCCGAAGGTAGAATTAAAAAAGCTATAAAATGATATTTAATTATAAAAAAATTCAATAGTTAATCTCCATGATTTCAAAAACCCTATCTGCTTTTGCGAGCTTCAAAATTGCTTTGTCTCCAACCTTCTTGTCTATTAATAATCTTGCAATTGGCGAAATAAATGAGATCTTCCCCTTGGCAACATCGGCTTCGTCCACACCTACAATTTGATATTGATTGAGCTTAGTCTCATCCCCAATTCTAAAGCTTACAATTGCACCAAACCGTACCTCATCTGGAGGCTGATTAGCAGCGTCCACTATCTTGGCCGAATTGATTCGGTTATTTAGCAACTGCAATTTTGCATTGATATGATTAAACGCAATTCTCCGTTCTTTCTCATCATGGTGTCCCAATTGTTCTCTTTCATTTATTAAGGTCTCTTTTTCTACCAAGAGTTCATCCATACCATTGCGGGTTACATAATTCGTTGCCCCCTCCGGTAAGTCAGCCCTAGGTGGAACCATTGGTATTTCTTCCTGATCGTCTTCTTTTACAAATCCTCTACTCATTGTATTTTAATTAAAATTTTATAAACTGAGTTCGAGATAAGGTGTTTTAAAACAGACCAAATTATCAATAAGATCCTTTTTTGAGGTTTTTGAAGGCAGAGAGAACTTATTAAGCTTTCTAATAGAAACTCAATAACCATCTCTGATTTAATCCCATAAACCTAAGGATGACGATAATAGTCTGAAATTTGATTGAACTCACTTTTATGTTTGCTAGCGCTCAGTGTAGCTGTCCAGCTTAGGTACTAGCTACAAAAAGAAAGCCTAAGGTTTATCTAAGAGAAAAAAATTACAGATAATTAATTCACTGCTATTTTAGTAATATCAATTTGAATGGAAAATTACAAATTAAAAAGAATAATTTTGGTTAAACATAGTTGAAAGTAGCCACCACATTTTGCCAGATTTCCTTTTAAATTTTACCCTTTGAATCAAGGGTTTTCTAATCTGCTTTTAATTCAGAAATGACGGCGCCCACTTCTTTTGTTTCAAACTTTTGAATAATTTTGAGCAATAAGCGAATGGCTATTGACTTCGGGGATTTTATGTGTTCGCTTAGTTTAAGGACAAAATAGTCAATCTTATTTCTGGTATTTTCACCATGCTTTTCTTTTAATGCCCATAGAAGTTTGGCCGAATTCCAGGATTGTTTACGTGCTTTACGCATGCTGAAATTAATTAACTTTTCATCATTATTTTTCCCAATTAGGTCTAAAATAAACATTAAGGGTGATACCCGACTGAGACGTTCTTGCAACTCATTGGTAATTTGAAAAAGGATGTCGTTCACTTTATTGAAATCATTTTCAATATCACGGATTTTCCCTCCCGACATTGTTGCTGCTGTGGCCACAGCTAGGTCCAGGTTGATATGAGCGTTCATCCCTAACATTATATGTTGCACGATTGTCAATGAATCCTCTCCTTGATCAAAAGCATAGGCCCATGAAGCACTAAGGGTTTGGCCCTTTTTATAGGCACTGTAGGCATCAAGATACAATTTGGCAAATGCCACATCCAAGGTTTCTAAGCGCGCGTTGTCCTCAAAATGACCTAGGGCAATCTCGGAAGCGATCTCAAAAGTAGTACGCCTGTAGATATATGCGAACAAACCCAGTCTGCTATTGGTAATGATACTTTCATCAATAATCACATCAAGCTCCTTAATGACGTCCTGTATGGTGGTAGAGTCCTGCATGGTATTGAGGTTTAACGTAAAGGTATCGCATGGCTTCTCAAGCCCTTTAGAGTAGCCTTATTTAAGAGTTAATTGTTGCTAACTGCTGCTAAGTGCTTTTGATAGTTTCTTAGGTTGCCCATCTAAGATAGTAATTTATGCGGAAATTTGTTTACCCCATAATTTGCAATAAACCCTAGAACTTATTACAGGAATTGTGATAGGATAATGTTTTCAGAAAATTCTTATTCAAGGTAGTGGCATGTTTCAACCTAATGGGACCACAAATAACTGATTTTTCAAAACAAGGAAGCAAAACATAGCCCTGAACTGGCTGAAGTGCTATTTCAAATTTTATCGGCAGGATAGGATTCCACATAAAGCGTCGCTGAGTTATCGGGCTTTCTTCTTATCTCCACATTCGTCAACAGTTGCTTATAATTATTAAACTTAGCCTCTTTTCTCGAAACAAGTAAGTTCAGCATTTTTCTTCCTTCGTAATTGGCTTTAGTCATTTGTTTCAAAATTGATTTCATCTCTTTATTGTAAGGCAATTTGTTTTGGTCAGAGACATGATAATTCCACGCAATTATGCCCATCTTTGCTTTGGTCAAGTATTCATTCTCTGTTTCAGAACCGTTGAGAAGAGGTTGGATAAATTGTATCAAAATACTTGAATAGGCCACGTAATTTTTTTCCATACTAAATGGTTATTTGAATTTTAAAATTTCTCTGATATCTAAATGGAGCCTGAATCAGGTGACTTGATTAATCACCGTATATTAGCAAATATTAAGTCCTTAGTAATTAATTAAATTCCCAACCATTATTTTTAAGCACTATAATAGTTCGTCCTTCAATTGTATAGGTAGTGCCAAGCATAAATAATTAACTATCCTACTTAATACAAATTTATGTTTTATCAAACCCGACTGACAGTAAGTAAGATTTGCGGCTTCTCGCTTCACTTAACTAATCATAAATATTAAACATTTAAGCTAAAAAAGGAATCTTTCATTGAAAGAATTGTAAAACCTTACCGCATTGGATTTACAGCTCAGTAGACTAGGTCTATCAATAACCATTTCTGGTAAGTATGAGCCCACTTAATTCACTCCTCCTCCCTGAGCCCTGAACTCGGCCATTGAGTATGTCGAAGAGTGACTAATGGTGGCCAAGGGCACTAGGCTGCTTCAGTTTTCAAAATGCTTAGTTATTGAATGCTATTTCTATTCTTTTTGTAGGGAATATAATTCTGCCATTTCCATGGTGTGTAAGTGTCGCCAATCGTTATTTCCAAGAGTTTTTTGAATATGATTTCTGCATTGTCACTGTTTGAGATCATGATAACACCTGTTCCTGTTTCAGGAAATACAATCGTATAATGTTGAAAACGGCTGTCATGACCTTCTTTAAATGCGCCAAACCCAAACCGTGTTTGCAACAAGCCCCAACCCAATCCATAGTTTAAATGAATTGAATCATTTTCAGTTGATGCTTGAATCGAACCCTGCCCAAATTGTGCCTTAGTCTGAATGCTAAAATTCGGTTTGAACAAGTGCTGGGTAATTTTTGATTTCTCCTTGAACAGTTTAATAATATGTTATCCAACGTATTATTCTACTTGTTTTAAAATCCAATCTGCCATTTCCTTTAACGCTAGGGGCGAAAATGTTTCCTCAATCTTTGCATACTCAGCAGGGGATCCCGTTTCACAGTTCTGGAAAAGATGATTAAGATTTGGCAACTCCTTAACAGTCCAGTTAGTATTCCCCCCCTTCTTTAGTGCGTTACTAATTCCTGATAAATTTTCTTTAGGCGTCACCACTAAATCCTTTTCTCCATTTAAGGCTAGAATGGGACAAGTGACGGCTTCTAATATTGATGCAGGATCGTACACCAGGAAATTTCTAAACCATTCCGATGACCACTTATCTAATTGAGTCGATACAACCTTCTCCTTGGTTATATTTGACGGCATTAACTCACTAGGAGAATCATCATAGGATTGCTCAATAAATTTAGCTAAGCCGACCTTCAAAGAATCTACATCAATGGATAGTGATATCATATCATACGCTTTTTTGTGTAATGGCATTATGTATTTTTCTATATCCGATTCGGACACACCATCTGCCTTCGCAATTAATTCTTGCTGCATTAGAAGAACTTTCATTATTTCAATTCCAGGACCAGCAAGCAGAACAATGAAACTTACATCTTTAGAATTAGATGCGACCATAGGCGCAATCAAACCTCCTTCACTATGTCCTATCAGCCCAATTTTATCTTTATCTATCTCAACCCTTGTTTTTAGAAATGCTACAGCGCTGGCAACGTCCGATGCAAAATCGGCAGTTGTTGCTGCTTTAAAGTTACCCGTGGATTTCGCAACACCCCTGTCGTCATACCTCAAAACCACTATTCCATGTTTTGTCAAATGGTCTGCAATGATCAGGAAAGGTTTATGTCCAGATATTTGTTCATCTCTGTTTTGGGCACCGCTTCCGGAAATCAAAATGACGGCTGGATATTTTCCTACTTCCGAGGGTAATGTAAGTGTTCCAGCTAAGGTGACTTGGGCTTGGATATTTTCAAAGGTAACTTCTTCTGTGTAGTATGGATATGGCTTCGATGGTTCCTGCGGTCTATTTATAGAAGTCTTATAGAAAAAAAATACAATTAGTCCAATTGCCAATACTCCGAAAGAAATCCCAATACTGCCTGCTATTCTTTTTATTTTCATAATGGGCTTAGATGTTAGCTAACTTGATTAAACTAAGAAACGTGGGGCACTTGGAGCCGATCTCCTCAAGCCTACTACTAACTTCTTAAAGATAATGATTTTCTACTTTACTCGGTACTGCCCGCTTCATCCAAGGTGATGTTATGGGCTTTTTTTCAATCCTTCTATTATTTCGAACAGGTCATCGGATTCTAACTCTTTTAAACCCGTTAATTCATCATATTTTTCTCCAATGCTGCTTAGTTGCCTATTGTTTGGATTAACATCAGCTATATCAATCATCGCTGTACTGTCATTTCTTTCAATTAACCCGAGGTTAGATAGGTCCATAAAGTCCTGTAGGAGCAATTCTAAATCCAACGATACTTCTTCTGAACCTGTTTCATATTCCCAGTCAGTTCGATAACTATACTGCACCACCTGCAATTTCACTACCATTTTTAGGTAATTAATCAGTTTGTCTTTATCCTTATTGATCTAATTGCCCATAACATTGATACATTGTATTCAATACTAGTGATTGGTGAAACATATAACTGAAGAGAATGAATGCTGTCGCAACCAGTTATTGATGTGAGAATTTTCTGATAATTACCTGACTCTGTCAAAGTATCGCTATACCAGTCGATTATTGAATTCTGGTTTATAGTGTCATAGTGCTGAATCAGATATGAAGGGTTAACATTTAATTATAATAGTGCGATACTGTCAATGCCATAACTGGAAATACATCGTGAAAAATGCCGTCTTCATAATATCCCCCATCCAATCAATCGTGTCTCCTTGACCTATTATCAGTTGAATAATCAGACAATGTTCCATTTAGAAAAATATGTGAAAAAATCAATTCGTTTTTATCATACTTCTCAGGATTAGCATCAAAGTCTGCTTTCCTACTATCATTATTCAATGAATTTCTTTTTTCCTCTAAAGTTAAAGGCTGGATGGATGGATAAATTTTCACAATATGCTTCTTCGTTTCACTCAATTTCACAAATCTTGACTGCTTTCTGTAATAAGAACAATAACCATCCCAATTAGCAAACTCGTTTTTTACTCCATCGACCTCAATAATATACCTTCCTCCTGTTGGACCAACTATTATATCTAAACCCATTTCATTCCCTATAAAGGAAAATTGGTAAGTAGCGTTTGTGTCTTGAGAAACAAAATAGGGATTTTCTAATGGTTTAAATTTGTCGAGATAGCTTAACTGTCCAATTGAATCAACATAATCGTAATTTTTTGATTGTATTACTACACCTTTAATCATCGTTGTGTTTTCATAATTGTCAGTAATCAATACAGGCTTTATTATATGTTTTTTTACACCTCTCAACGTATCTATCTTCAATAAACATTTTGCTAAAATATCCTTATAAACTTCGTGTCCGAAATCTGTTGGATGAACTTTGTCTGCTGTAAAAACATACTGTCCAGAACTGTTTAATAAAGTAGTTTTGTCATAATCGCTGTCATACCAAACAACAGCATCTGATTCAATCATATTAAAAGTTTGAGAAGTCCATGAAACTGACGGTATGTCATAATAGGACGCGATTGAATCGTGTTTAGTCGCAGACATATTCATTTTACCGTTTTCACAGTCAGATAATGAAGCTACATTAACTGTATAAACGAAGCAAATATCTGTATATGGATTTTTTGACCATATTTTACGCACCATTCCTTCCATACTTTTTTCTACATCAGAGGAACTTGCACCGCCATCATTAACTGCAAATTCGATGAAAATCAAGTCAAAATCGGACTTACTCAGTAAATGTTCATCAATTCTAAACACTCCATATTTAGAGTCAGTTCCTCCAATGGCAGCACTGTAACTATATAAGTCTTTTATGGAGTATTGCTCTTCTATCCAAGATACTATTTTAGGTCGCCAACCATTTGCCGCAGTGATACTCCCTCCTATAAATCCAATTTTAACGTCTTGTTTTGTATTTATCTTATCAAAGAAATTAGGCAGACCATGTCTTGCTGAAAATTCAGTGGTGTCTTTCAATTCCCACTGAGCAAAGCATTGTAAAGAGATTATCAACATAATACTAGACAGTATAAATTTGCTTTTCATATTCTTAATTATTTAAATTATATACTTTGCATAATATCAGTACTGTTTTCTTTGCCCAGTAATATAGCGCCTGATAGCCTACTTTTTTAAGACCTATAAAGATAAAAATAAGAAACAAACTATCAACATCCCCTTCACCAAACCACATCCGGCATCCTGACCAGTGCTTTTAAGGCCACGCAAAAAATCAATATCGACGGTCAAATGGGTAAAGTGGTAATAGAAGTGGTTAAAAAACAGGCTCCCTAATCAGAAAGCAAATGGAGAAAATCTTTCCCCATAGTATACCAAGTTCCCAACACCGTGAACTGGTCCCTGAGCTTGTCGAAGGGTCGAAGGATCATTGAAGTTTACACTGAAACTTTCACAGGGCACACATTCCATTCAGAATGCCTGGTTATTAGCCTCTGGCTTTCTTTATTAATTTTCATATTCCCAATGTTATCTGTTCTTTTACATTGTGATATATCAAAGAGGCTTTTATACATTCTTTTAATTCCAATTCAGGGATTTTTTGGTTTAATTGAAAGACAATTGCTCTTTTTCCTTCGTATTGAAATTTGTGGTCAAAGACTAACCTGAAAGTATCGACCAACCTACTCGTGCATTGGAAATACATTGCATATTGGTCAGGAGTTTTTTCTTTCCAATCCATTCGCAAAGTACTGCCGTTTTTGGTGACAAAACTGGGTTCTCCCCATTTTAAAGTTTCTTCCAATACAGTTACACCTGCGGTTTCTTCTGCTGTTGCTATTACCAATTCCCTTAGATGTTGCAATTTATCCCGAACATTGTCGGGATAACTCGCAAAAACTGCATTTACTCTTGGGTCTGTTTTTAAGGTTAGTTTACCCATTCGCTTCTTGTTTAATTCCTACGTAAAATTCTACTTCGGCATCTGATGGATTTTGTGCTTTTTCACCGAAAATCTCAAAATCGGCATCATAGGTTCTGTCTAATTTCATCTCAAAGATTTTAGACCATTGGTTAACCACCAAACCTTGCATCAAGTCTCCTTTTGTAGTTGTCTTAATGTAAGTTCCACCATTATATGATTTACCGACCATTCCATAGGGAATGTTGTCCAAATTTTCAACTTTGCAACCGAGTATTGCCGTATAAGGTTTTGTATGGTCCCCTTCATAGTCCGTATAAAGTGAATAAATTTCACTATCAACTTTGTTAGGGATTTTTGCCAAAATGCTCTCGGAGAAAAACTTGCCCCAAAGTTCTGCAATTTCTTTAATTGCCTGTCCGTTCTCGTTTGTTGTTCTTATTGAGATTCCAATAATTTTAAAAGGTTCAATTTTTACTGTTTGCATTTTATTAAGTTTTATGATTCAATGCAAAAGTAGATTGGCCTTGTGCCAAAGGTATGTCAGGGGTATTTTTATGTTTTTCACTGCATTTTTCGAGATATTGTTGCAAAGTCATTTTGTGAGGTTCAAAATGATTGCCTAAAATTTCCATTTTTTGGATGAAATCAAGACGGAACGCTCTAAAGTCATTTCTTAATTTGCAAAAGGCGATAAGTACCCAATTGTCTTGTGTAGTGTAAAGTGCAAATGGTTCGATTTCTCTTTGACTTTGCTTGTTTTCCAATGACAGGTAATCAATTCTTATCGTTTGATAATTTGATATCGTAGATTGAAGTTGAATCAGAAAATTGCTTGTTTTTTCGTTTTCACGGTTATTGCGTACCTGTATTCTGCTTGTTAGCAATTCGGCTTTTTCCTTTTGGTCGTACTTTAGAACCGATTTGATTTTTGTAATTGCACTCTCGTATTGTTCAGTTAAGGATTGGTCTTTATTTTTTCTAATTAGTCTTTCCGCTGTTATTAAGGCGTTGGCTTCTTCTTGGGTAAACATTACTGGTGGAAGTTTGTAACCTTCTACAACGGAATAGCCTTTTCCTTCTTCTGTCAAGATTGGAATTCCCGATTTCTCAAGAGTCCGGATGTCCCGATAAACCGTTCTAACGCTTACCTTATGTTTTTCGGCAATATCTGTTGCGGTTACAATCCGTTTCGATTGTAATTGGGTTAGGATTGCTGTCAATCGTGCAAGTCTGGGTTTTTCTTTGTCCATTCGGTTTTTTTCAGCTTGTTGCGTAGAGTAGCGTCTTTTAGGGCTATTTTATTAGTACCTATAAAGATAATAATAAGAAGCAAACTATCAGCGTCTCACTCGCAAGTTGATGGCCTCGCTAATCCGAAGTCCGGCACTATAGATGGTTAGCAGAGTCAAGCGATTTATCAGATTAACACCCGCCTGAAAGATTCCCACTATTTCTCCTTTGCTAAGTACCTTTGGCAATAAGGGGGCACTCATGGGGCGCTAGATCTCATAATTTTTTTAGGGTTTCCCCAAAACTTGTTCAAAAAAGGCTTAGACTGCATCTATCAGTTCATTTTGGCCAGATTCAGAGATTTTGTTCTTACAGATTTGATCCTAGACAAACCTTCAATCTCTTCTTTGGTAATGGATAGTAAATCCCACTGTTCAAAGAATCACAGTAATTTGGAAAAGACTACAGAACAATTAGCTCTCGTAGAAAGACTATCATAGGTTTTTGCTGAAGCTGATCGATTAGTTCTTAACTTTTTTCTGATAGACTGAAACTTGGCTATTGGGTTAATGCTTCTGATTTTTGCTTAATTTTAAGTTAGCCTCTAAACAAGGATTTTAAATTTTCTTGGCTATTGGCCATACTTCAAAGCTTCTGCGTAGGATGATTGAAACTAGTATTTAGCTTTTTGAATGGCTTGCACGATGTCAAATCAATCACCTAGCCTAACACTGCCTTTAATCTAAAATGAGCAAGAATCGGTCCCGACCGAGCTGAATGCTATTAAATAAATAATTTCCCCAAAGAAAATAATTCCACTGGTTATCAATACTTTGAAAAAAAATCCTTGAAAACAACCAACTTATAATTTATCATTGAACTAAGAATTCATTTTTTGATTTGAAATCAGATTTTTGCTCATGAATAATAATTTTTTAGTACTGGCGCTATTGGCAATTTTTTGTTCCTGTGAAGGAATTTCCGAAGATGATCAAATTCCAATTTCACCAGATGAAAAAAGTGACATAAATCTTCCTCCAGAGAAATTCACTGTTTTTGTTGATAGTGTAACCTACGACAAAGCATTTTTGAGTTGGGAAGAATCCAAAGATCCTGAGGGCTTTAGAAATTATTATACAATCTTTTTTGGGGATAGCATACTATCAGAAAACCAAGTGAATACAGGCCTTGTCATTGAAAGACTCAATGGATTGACAAATTACGAAGGTAAAGTATTAGCTAAAGATCCTCAGGAGAATACCTACTCAGTGAACTTTAAGTTTATCACGAAAAGAGATTATCAAACCTTCTTAAAATACCTGAATTTCAGTATGGATCAAGAGTGTGTTTCTGGCTTTATCCAAAACCTTTTTAAGGCACCGGATGGGAATTACCTTGCCACAGGAAAGTCATCTGAAAACGGCTCTAATTTTTTCAACTTTGTTGCCAAAATTGATCCATTTGGGAATCCGATTTGGATGAAGTCGTATCCTTATGAAAATGGAGATTATTGGGAAATCCAAGCATTCTTAACTAAAACAGGTCTCTTGATCATGAGCAATCATCATGTCATCAAACTAGACGAAAATGGAAATGAGATTTGGGTAAACGCCATTGAACTGTTTAATCGAGGTATAGGTGGAGTCGAAATTCAAGATATTTTACAAGGAACGAATGAAGAAATATTCCTTATTGGTGATCTTAATTCGGAGAAGGTTGACGTGATTAAGCAGGGAGTATTGATGAAACTAAGTCCTGATGGAGAAATTGTATGGGAAAAATTCTTTGAAACATCACTACGAAGTTCTTTTAAGAGAATAGTGATCTCTCAGGAAAATAATTTAGTGATTCTTGGAGCAAAAGAAACGAATGGATGTACTAAGCAGGAATCTAATTCTGGCTATTGTGAACAAATTGATTTTTGGATTTTAAGACTTTCCATGTCAGGAGAGATCGAATGGGAAAACACCTATAGTGATTCCAATTTAGACATGCCGCAAACACTTATCGAGCTTAAAAACGGAAATATTGTTTTTGGAGGAATCAGTATCGGTAATTCTCAATCTTACAGTGCTCGAATTTTTGAAATTCGTTCGAATGGTGAAAAAATTTGGGACCATATAGATCCTTACCATTATTTCTATTCTGTCAAAGAGACTCCCGAGAATGGATTAATAGCAATAGGAATGGAAGATGCCTATTCTTATCAAAGAAAAATGGGGCTGGTCAAATTTGGCAATAATCGGACAGTTGCATGGAGGAAATCCTATGGAGAATCTATGACAAATGTCTCAGCTAAAGACATCTTGGTTGATGGTGACTTTGGATTTAGAATTGCAGCCAGTAGGGAAAATATGAATGCCTTTGATTGTGATCAAAAGTTGCTTTTTATAAAAGCTGATCCATGGGGATACTTTGAACATCCTAGCCTAAACGAATAAATCATTTCTTAAAATATACCTTTTAAGCTTTATGAGAATGAAATCTATTGGTTTGCTTATCCTTTTGGCAGTGGCTCTTTGGTCCTGTCAGGAAGTCGAAGAAACTCCGCGTCCCGACCTTACTTTTCCACCTACTCAGGGAGGTGAGGATATCCTGAATTCGTCCAATTTTTGGGTTAAGCTGAATGCTGATTCATTGCAACCCAAAGAGCAGGGAAAATGGAGCATTCTGAGTGGATTAGTAGATGATAAGGTTTACTTTTCTAATCAATCCGATCCAAAAGCTATTTTCAATGGCTTGCCCGGAGAGGAATACCACCTCTTGTGGGAATTATTGAAAGACAATAAGAAAACAGAAGATACAGTAAACGTTTCTTTTGTCCCGCTTAAAACCCAAATTACCGAGTCAAGAGCTGATTTTTATCAAACAAGGATAGAAGTATCAGGAGTAGAATACGATCGAGGGAAGTGGTCTATTATTGGAGATTATCATCACATTCAAGGCTTTAGCTCTGGAACATATAAGCCAGAAGATGAATATCCGGATATTAGGGTATACGCATTAGAAAAGACACCTATTCAAATCGTTTGGACCACTTGGTATGGCAGTGTGTCGGCTTCAGATACTTTGGATTTCATTCCGGGAGAATATCACCAAAAAGAGGCTTTGCAGGAACTTGGTATTTTGAACAATCACTACTACTACAAGGAAAATGAAAATGGAAATGGAGACGTTATTGAAATAACCATGTTGGGTGATAGAAGGGCTTCGAAGTTTGGGAATTTGGAGCTGTTTCCTGAATTGCAGGCATTAAAGCATCTGAAAAGGCTCATCCTTCCTGGAAACCCAATCTATAAATTCCCTGAAGTGATTACAAAAAGCTATCAACAACTCACCTACCTTCTCCTTTCTCATAATAGAATTCAAAACCTGCCTGAGGACATCGGAAATCTCCAAGAATTGGACACCCTCATTATCAGTACTGTTCCCGATTTGGGAAGAATACCTGAGAGCTTTGGAAATCTTAAAAAATTGAAATTTTTGGATTTAGTCAATTCAGGTGTAACACATTTACCAGAAAGTTTTGGTGAATTGAGCAGTTTGGATTATGTTGACTTAGACCTTAACACTATTGAAAAACTCCCTGAAAACATTGGAAACCTTAAGAATCTCAGAACCTTCAGAGGACCATACTTGTCCAAAAGTATCCCCAATTCTTTTTCCGAATTGTCAGCTTTGGAATTTTGCTACTTTAGGGTTAATGGTCCAAATGCAATTTTACCAGAAGATTTCGGGAAACTCACCCGACTTCATACCCTTTGGCTTACTGGAGACTATCAGAGACTCCCAAAGAGCTTTTCAAACCTTATTAATCTAAAGGATTTTACTGTGAATAATACTTCTGGGTTAAGAGAGATTCCTCAAAATTTCGGGGACCTTAGACAGCTAGAAAGACTCAGTTTGACACTAAAACTCACCACACTTCCAGAAAGCTTAGGAAATCTTAGTAGCTTGAAGTCCCTCACATTATCCGGTGAAATAGATTACTTACCCCAAAGCTTTGGAGGGCTTAGAAATTTGGAAGCATTCCGTGCTAATGATTGTAAAATAAAAAAACTTCCTGAAAGTATTGGACAACTGAGAAAGCTTAAGAGCATCCGATTGGTTTATAATCACTTGACTGAAATCCCAGCTTCCATAGGAGACCTGTCTAGTCTAACCATGCTAGCCTTAGGAAGAAACAGAATCACCAAATTCCCAAACACCCTTAATAAGCTTGCCGACACACTCAAGCACCTCGAAATCAATGGAAATAATTACCCACCCAGCGAGGAAGAAAAAATAAAGGCCATGCTTCCATATACCCAAATTATAACTTATCTAGAGGGAGATTAATCCAAATCACAAAGCGAGATGGTATTTCTCATTAGGGTAAGTTATGAAAAGTAACTGTTCTGAATTATACCGCAGGTTGGAATATGACAATGGTGGTGTTCAATGCCAAAGTATTGAAAGAAAGATTATTTAGTATTGCTAATCCGTTGATAAATTATCGGCTATTTCAAAATCAATCAGCAAAGAAAGGTGAGTTGTCTGTGAAACATAGGCAGCAGTAGCGGGAGGTGGGTTAAAGCTTGATCTTGTGAAATCCCTGCTATTCTAACCTCAGGTTTCTACCTTGAAAGTGCTAGAATCATAACCCTCTATTTCTTTACTTATTCTTTGTAAATGGATAGCCTATTTGTTGCCAGAAAGTTTTGGGGAATTTTTCTACCCCATCAAAGCCAAGGGGAATATCCCTGCCTTCATGAGGTATATAAGCTGTCCCAAATAGGTAATCCCAAATACTTAGTGTAAGGCCATAATTAACCCCATAGCGACCTTTGGGTAATACCTTGGCATGATGCCAGATGTGCATGATAGGATTATTGAACAAATATTTGAATGGGCCATAGCTTATTTTAAGGTTGGCATGATTTAAATGCCCAATGGCTGTGGCAAAAATATGAACAAGAAAAAAATCCGTCAAGCCAAAGCCTATCATGGCCAAAGGCAGGTATTGCGCAGTTTTATACAAGATGGTTTCCATCCAATGGAACCTCAGATGCGCAGCAAAACCCATTTGCTCCACCGAATGGTGCACCTTATGAAATTCCCAGAATGCCGGCACCCTATGCAAAAGCCGATGTACATTCCACTGAATAAAATCGGCTACAATGAATAATGTTAAAAATTGCGCCCAAACAGGCCAGGAACTAATTTCTATGGCGACCACATTTTCAATCCCGAAAAGTGCCAGAAAATCATTGAATGCCTCCACCGCAACATTGGAGATGGCATTAAAGGCTATCAAGGAAAAAAGGAAGAAATTAAAAAACATGTAAAATCCATCCAACCAGAAATCCTTTCGGAACACGGCTTGTTCTTTTCGCCAGGGGACCACCAATTCCAATAGCCACACAAACAAGGATAGCCCTACCAACCACCAGAAATAATTGCCCCAGGAAGGATACATGACCTCATTGACCAGGTAATTAAAATACCCGTAATAGGCATCCCCTATTATTTTAATGTATTTTTCCATTTCCTTAATTTGAAAGTTTTCGCAACAACTTTATTAATCAAAGCTTTTACCTAAAACTGGTTTAGGTCAAAAGCCAGCATATCTTCGATGACTAGCAGGATAATAACCCTATTATTTTTATTTTGGTTTACGCAGGTATAAACTAAACCTATATGCGCATTTATACTGTCAAAAATATCTTTTTAATTGCTTTAAGAAGGTGACAATGGTTACACATTCCTTATTTTCTTATTATTAAAGCAGAAAACCCATAAATACGAAGTATAAAATTGCTATTATTAACTAGTAGAAACGGACACTAATTATTCAGGCATGTATTTTAGTACGGACAGCAAGCAAATTCCAAAGACCAAAGTACCTCAGGGTGATTTGAAAGACAAATGGTCAAATTTCAAAGACCAGGCAAAGCTTATCAGTCCCAATAATCGGAACAAATATCACGTCATCATTGTGGGCACAGGACTATCTGGAGCTTCCGCCGCAGCATCCCTTGCTGAATTAGGCTACAATGTTTCTGTATTTTGTTTTCAGGATTCTCCCAGAAGGGCACATTCAGTGGCAGCCCAAGGAGGGGTGAATGCCATGAAAAATTACAAAAACGATGGAGACAGTGTACATAGGATGTTTTATGACACGCTCAAAGGAGGTGATTTTAGAGCCCGGGAAGCTAATGTCTACCGATTGGCGGAATGTTCTGCCAGTTTAATCGATCAGGCAGTAGCGCAAGGAGTTCCCTTTGCCAGGGAGTACAGCGGTTACCTGAGCAATCGCTCTTTTGGCGGAGTACAGGTAAGCCGTACTTTTTACGCCAGAGGCCAAACCGGGCAACAATTGCTACTAGGCGCTTATCAAGCCATGATGCGGCAGGTAAAAGCCAAGAAGGTCACCAGCTATACCAGACATGAAATGCTGGACCTCGTTTTAATCAATGGAGTAGCCAAAGGCATTATCGCCAGAAACCTGGACACGGGAGAAATCACCCGACATACTGCGAACGCAGTGGTACTCGCTTCAGGTGGTTTTGGAAAGATCTATTATTTGTCCACCTTGGCAATGGGCTGTAATGGCTCGGCCATATGGAGGGCCCATAAAAAGGGCGCATGGGCCGCTTGCCCTAGCTGGACTCAAATTCACCCTACCTGCCTGCCTCAATCAGGTTCCTATCAATCTAAGCTCACATTGATGTCAGAATCCCTACGGAATGATGGTAGAATATGGGTTCCTATGGCTAAAAATGAGGATAGGAAGGCTGTTGATATTCCTGAAGAGGAAAGGGATTATTACTTGGAGCGCAGGTATCCTTCATTTGGTAACCTCGCTCCCAGAGACATTGCTTCGAGGGCGGCCAAAGAAAGAATCGATGCTGGACATGGCGTAGGCTCCTTAAAAAATGCCGTTTACTTGGATTTTAAAGATGCCCTGGCCAAGCAAGGAAAAGCGAGCATTGCCAAGAAGTATGGGAATTTGTTCGATATGTATGAAAAGATCACTGGTATCAATGCCTATAAAGAACCCATGAAAATTTCTCCTGCCGCTCATTTTTCCATGGGAGGCCTTTGGGTAGATTACGAACTAAGCACCAATATACCAGGGCTTTTCAGTATTGGAGAAGCCAATTTCTCAGACCATGGTGCCAATCGATTGGGGGCCAATTCGCTATTGCAAGCTTGTGTTGATGGTTACTATATTCTGCCCCAAACCCTCCCCCACTACCTTGCCCAATCAGGAAAGCCCGAAGCCATCAATAGAGACGATCCAGCTTTTCTTGAAAGTGAGCTTCAAGTTAATCAGCAAATTGAGGCTTTTGGCAAAATAAATGGACATAAGACAGTGGATTATTTCCATAGAGAGTTGGGCAAGATTCTTTATGATAAATGTGGGCTAACACGCACAGAGAAAGGCCTAACGATGGCGATTGAGGCGATTAAGAATTTAAGGGCGTCCTTCTATAAGGACCTAAAAATCCCTATGAAAACCGATGGCATCAATGAAGAGCTAGAAAAAGCAGGCCGGGTAGCCGATTACCTTGAAATAGGAGAGCTTATGTGCATTGATGCACTGAGCAGAGAAGAGTCTTGCGGCGCCCATTTCAGGGCAGAACATCAAACCAATGATGGAGAAGCTATTCGGAACGACGAGAAGTTTAACTTTATCTCTTGCTGGCAGAAATCAGACAAAGCCCATATTCTGGTAAAAGAGGTGCTGAATTTTGAATTTACTAAACCTACAGAAAGGAGCTATAAATAATGGATTTCAAACTAAAAATCTGGAGACAAGAACAGGCAGCAGTCCATGGTAAAATGATGGCTTATACCGTGGGTGACATTTCACCAGACATGTCCTTTTTGGAAATGTTAGATCAGCTCAATGAAAACCTAATCCTTAGTGGACAAAATCCCATATCATTCGATTCCGATTGTCGCGAGGGAATTTGCGGTCAATGTGGTTTGTTTATCAATGGAAGGGCACATGGTCCGAGAGGACATACCAGCACTTGTCAGCTTCACATGCGTTCTTTTCAAGATGGGGAAACCATTTATATTGAACCGTTCAGAGCTGGTCCTTTCCCTGTAAAAAAAGATTTAAAAGTGGATAGAAGTGCCTTGGATGAAATCATTGCATCGGGAGGATATATAAGCGTAAATACTGGCCAATCGCCTGAAGCCAACCAAACATTAATCAGTAGCGACACGGTGGAAGCAGCATTTGATGCGGCCGCATGTATAGGTTGTGGGGCATGTGTCGCCTCCTGCAAAAACGGGAGTGCCTCCCTTTTCACTGCTGCTAAAATCAGTCACTTGGCCCAATTGCCACAAGGCAAAATAGAACACAAAAAAAGAACAAATGACATGGTAAATAAAATGGATGAACTGGGTTTTGGTGCCTGCTCCAATACGGGTGCTTGTGAGGTCGAATGCCCTCAAGGTATTTCCATTAGTCACATCGCCTTTATGAACAAGTCTTTCCTCAAATAACCCACTCCTCTATGAATATTGCTGCAATCGATATTGGCACAAATAGTATCCACATGGTAATAGTCAAGGTTCAATCCAGAACCCATTTTGACATACTCATACAAGAAAAAAGCATGGTAAAGCTTGGCGTGGGGGTTTTTGCCAATAAAGAGCTCAGCAAGGAAGCCATGGACATGGGGGTGTCCACCGTCCAGAGATACGTTCAGCTGGCAGATCAATATGGAGTAGATGACATTATAGTATCTGCAACAAGCGCCACCCGAGAAGCAAAAAATGGACGGGAATTTTTGGATAGATTAATTCATGAGGCAGGTGTTTCACCGCAATTGATTTCTGGAAAGGAGGAAGCCAAATTAATTTTTCTTGCTGTAAGAGAAGCGATCGCTATTAAAAATGAAAAATTTTTGGTCCTCGACATTGGTGGAGGAAGTACCGAGGCCGTCATTGGTGATCAAAATCAAATATTATATGGCAATTCCATGAAACTTGGCGTATTACGCTTATGGGATCTTATTGGAAACCAAACCAAGGTAAAAGACAAAACCCAAAAGGAGCTAAAGGCACATATCAAACAAGCGGCTGGCACTGTGATAGAAAAAATCAATCAAATCGGATTTGATAGGGTAATCGGAACCTCCGGAACCATACGTGCCTTGGCTGAAGCTTGCCTGATAAAAGCAGACAATCCTGCCCCGGATATCGTCAATGCGGAGACAGTTCAACTGAAAGACCTGATCAAACTTAGAGACCGATTGCTGGATGCCAGTCCCGAAGAACGCAGCGAAATACCTGGGATTAACAGCAACAGGGCAGATGCTATCCACCTTGGAGCCCTCCTACTTGTCGAGATTTTAACCCAAATCAATGCTTCCGTCCTAACCATCTCAGATGCTTCTTTGAGAGATGGAATGATTATTAACCATCTGGAGAAGCATGGTATACAAATCGAGGAAGTCAGTCAGGGAAAAAGCCTCAAAGAGAAAAGTTGTATCCGTTTGGCGATAAAATACGACACAGACCTGATGGAGAAAAAGCATGTTGTGAGAATTGCCCTTCAATTGTTTGATCAGCTCAAGCACCTTCATGGAGCGGATAATTACGAAAGAGACTTGGTCTCCCATGCGGCACTTATTTATGATATTGGCTTATTCGTGGCCTTTCAGGATTACCACAAACATTCCAGGTACCTAATCAAAAACAGTCAATTAAGGGGATTTACGAACGATGAAGTTCTTCTTTTGGGTCACCTGGCTAGGTACCACAGAAAGAAAGGGCCCGGAAAAAGCCATAAGAAATACCGAAAACTAGAAAAACACCAGAAGAAAACGCTTAAACTATTGGCAGGAATCCTTAGGATTGCAATAGGCCTGGACAAAACAAAAAACCAATGGGTGCAAAATGTTTATTGTCTGGACAAGGCAGAACAATTGGAAGTAAAGGTCTTTGGTGAAGAAAATATGGATCTTGAAATCTGGGAAGCCCAGCGCTATGCAGACACCTTGTCTAAGTATTTAAAAAAGGAAATCGTATTAATGGTTGGGTAAATACAAACCTCCAAGTGACTATGGTCACCTTTTAACCATTAAATCGATACTTAATTTGTAAGCAGCTGTTTAACGCTGTTGAAAAGCCAAGCTTGACATTGTAGGTTCAACTTACTGAATAAAATAATAGGATTTTGAAATAGGATTCCCTTTAGCCAGTTCGCATTATTTTTAATTAATTTAAACGCTTACCTTTTGGCTAAAAAAAATATCGGATTAACTAAATCGTAGGATGACTTCGGGGGGGGTATCAAGCATTGCTTTAATTACAGAAATCTCGGCAGCGTTTAATTTATATTGCGGATAGATAATTATAGATGGGCATGGACATTAAGAAAAACCTTACAATATTGCAATGGCTGCCCAATTATAAACGGACAAACCTAATTGGAGATGTATCAGCCGGAATAATAGTAAGCGTATTACTTGTCCCTCAAGGAATGGCTTATGCAATGCTTGCCGGATTGAATCCTATACATGGATTGTATGCCGTTACCCTACCATTGCTTGTGTATGCGGTCTTGGGAAGTTCCAGGCAGTTGGCGGTAGGACCAGGTGCTATGGTTTCTTTACTAGTAGGGGCTGGTATTAGTAGTTTGTCCCCTGACAGCTACCTGTCCTATTTTTATTATGCTATCACCCTGGCCTTACTGGTTGGTTTGACTCAGTTTTCTATGGGGATATTTAAGCTAGGTTTTGTAGTGAATTTCCTTTCTCAACCAGTCATCAAAGGGTTTACTTCCGCCGCTGCCTTTATAATAGGTTTTGGGCAAGTCAAACACTTATTGAAACTTAACTTCCCCAACAGCAACCATATCCAAGACATCTTTATAGGCATCTATTCCACAATTGAACAGACCCATTGGTTGACGATGGGCATAGGCCTGGTAGGGATAGTTATCATTAAATATGCAAAGCATATTCATCCAGCCATACCCGGGTCATTGATTGCCGTTGTCCTTAGTATTCTTCTGGTCAAATTCATGGGGCTTTCCGATAGCGGTGTATTAGTTTTGGGAGAGGTACCCAGTGGATTGCCGGGTTTTTCCCTTCCTACTTTTGAAATGGACACCTGGCTGAGTTTATTTCCTATTGCCATCACCATTTCTTTGGTTGGCTTTGCAGAGAGCTTTTCAATTGGTAAAACCTTACAGGCCAAACATAAAGATTATCACATCAATGCAAACAAAGAACTTATCGCATTGGGAATGGCCAATATTAGCGCATCTTTTGTCAGGGGCTTCCCCGTCACTGGTGGGCTTTCAAGGTCCGCAGTAAATGATCAGTCTGGAGCCAAAACACCCCTATCTTCCATTATCAGTGCTGGATTAATTGTACTTACTTTGGTGTTTTTCACTTCCTATTTTTATTATCTGCCCTATGCTATTCTAGCTGCAGTGATCATTGTGGCGGTTTCAAGCATCGTAGATTTCAAAGGGCCTATAGAGTTATGGACCAAAGACAGAAAAGATTTCTATATGTATATGGTTACTTTTTTGGGAACGCTTACCATGGGCATTGTACTAGGAATCCTTACAGGCATGATCCTCTCTTTAATGCTGGTTATTTATAGGGCCTCAAGGCCTCACATGGCACAGTTAGGCAGGGTTCCGGGAACCAACAACTTCAGAAATATCCAACGCTTTAATAATCTTGAAATAAATAACGACCTACTAATTGTAAGAATAGATGGACCCATTTATTTTGCCAATGTGGATTATATCAATGATAAAATCAACCAATGGCGAAAAGAGAGGACTACTCCCGTACAAATGATCTTTCTAAACATGGAAAGTGTGACAAGCTTGGACAGCACAGGCGTATTGACAATACAATCCTGGGTTAAGGAGTGGAGGAACAATGACATTGACCTGTATATTATAGGTGCCAAAGGCCCAGTCAGAGATGTTTTAGTAAAATGGCGCCTGATTGAATCGATAGGGGAAAACCATGTTTTTCTTGACACCCATACTGCGATTAATTTTTACGAAAAAAATATTGATGCAAAAAGCCTCCAGAGGTTGGGGCCTTATGCGCTTCAAAGTAATATCAAGGCTAAATAACATAGGCTCCAAACAAAGTTCAGAGCCTATGCGCTTGCGATTATAATTAATCTTAAACCCTACAAAAAACCTTAATTCCTGAAAATTTCAGGAATACATTCCTTAACTGAAAGCTTAGGAAGAAATTTCTTAACTAGTGAATTATTATTGGCCTTTTCGACATCAGACCATTCCAAAGACCCACTTAATATATATACTTGCGAAGTGATACCAGCCCCTTTTATTTCTTCTAAAAAGTCCCACCCGGTCATTTGTGGCATAACTAAATCCAAAAACAAAAATTCAGGATTAATATGGGCAACCTGATCTGAAACACCTACGGCTGATGAAAACGTATGTATCTTATATGGGACGGTTAAACTTTTTTTAATATACTGTTCCGTTACAAAAGTACTTACCCTATCATCATCTATTATTACAATATCCAACATCAAAATACATTTATACTATACTAAAACTCATTTTACATAGTGTAAAAGTAATCAAAAAAAAATCACCTCCAAAGATAGAGGTGATTTTTTTATCATTTATTTTGTAATTCAAATACTGTTTTTTGCATTTAAACACTTATAGCTGACTAGAAAATGGCATATTATTTATTGAGCAACCCCCTCAAATAGACCCCATATCCACTTTTTCCCAATTTTTCCGCCGCTTTTAAAAGCTCTTCCGCATCAATAAAACCATTTCTGTAGGCGATCTCCTCTACACATCCGATTTTTAAGCCTTGTCTCTCTTCTATTACTTCGACAAATTGTGCCGCCTGAAGCAAGGATTGGTGTGTTCCAGTATCCAGCCAGGCAGTCCCTCTGTTCAATATGCCTACTTTCAGCTTTTGTTTTTTCAAATAGGCCACGTTAATATCTGTTATTTCTAACTCTCCCCTGCTGCTTGGTTTAATATTTTTAGCGATTTCTACAACCTCATTGTCGTAAAAATAGAGCCCTGGTACTGCAAAGTTAGATTTTGGGGTTGTGGGCTTCTCTTCTATGCTCAAAACATTGTTGTCATCATCAAATTGAACAACACCGTATCGCTGAGGATCATTGACATGGTAAGCGAAAACTACACCACCATCAGGATCAGTATGTTCCTTTAGTGTTTTGTGAAGACCCGTTCCATAAAAAATATTATCTCCAAGGATAAGGGCAACTTTATCTTTACCTATAAACGATTCGCCTATGATAAAAGCTTGCGCGAGACCATCTGGACTTGGCTGAATGGCAAAAGTAAATTTACAACCAATCTGACTACCATCACCTAGCAGCTTTTTAAATGCATCATTGTCCTCAGGTGTGGTAATAATCAAAATTTCATTAATGCCTGCCATCATCAGCACTGATAATGGATAATAAATCATCGGCTTGTCATAAACCGGCATCAATTGCTTACTCACTGCAATGGTTAATGGATAGAGACGTGTGCCTGATCCACCAGCTAAAATAATTCCTTTCATAAATACTGTTGTTTACCGCTATTATCATCAAAATTACACACAAAATAAAAAAAAGGTTTTGGTGCTAATTCACTAAAAAAAACACATAAAAACTATTTTCAAACTATATAATCACTATTTTTAAACTTACCAAGTTACTCAATAATAACCAGTTTTACTGCAAGATTATAATTTATTCCTATCTATTTGACTAATTCTATGCAAGAATTGGTACTTTTGTGCGTTTAAAGATTTGATTGATTAACATGCTCGTTAACCAATTTTTAAATTATAGTATGAAGAATTCCTTTGTTACCTCCTATTTCGTTGTCTTATTGATAACAGGATTATATATCAACACAGCCCAAGGGCAGAACTTTTATAAAGAAAAAATTCCTAGAAACAACTTCTTGCAAGCAGGAATTGGACTTGGAACTATTTATGCCGACAATGCAGGAGGTTTTAGGAACCTAACGTTCTTTTTAAGACCTGGTTTGTCATTTACTTATGGTAGAAGAATACATAAACACTGGGACGTAAGGGCCAATATCGGATATCAACGGTACCGAAGTCAGGACCCTAGTTATTTTGGTCCAACCATTGTTCAGACTTGGATCGCAAGAGACCAGGCGGTCACAAGTAAAAACAACCTATTATTTCTCGATGTAATTCCAAGTTTTTACCTTTTCGGTTCTGAAAACCATACCCGACGAAGTAAAATAAACGTTTATGGTGGCGCAGGAATAGGTTTACTCATGAATGCTAATCAGACCACAAAATTTAATTTTGATGGTACTAGTAATCATAAAGATACGCAACTCACTAGCTATATTCCTTTTAAAGGAGGATTGAGCTACCGTCTTGATATCTACACAGACATCGCTTTTGAAGGTACATTGATGTTTACTTTTTCCGATAAACTCGATGGAAATGAAGGTTATAACAGACTTAATGATCATCCCCTAATTGGACAAATCGTAATAAGAAGATACCTTAATCCAATTAAGTCAATCGATTAAATCTACGCTCATTTTTTCCCACATTAACCCATTCAATTTTTAACCTCTCCGCAGTTAAAAGAAATAGGCATGGCTATGGGTAATACAAACTTTTAGTTTTTTTTCAAGAACACCAAAAGCGTATTTTCAGCGATTTTCTTCAGCGATATGACCCCTTTATTATCTGGTTCAAAAAATTTTCAAAACCCTATTTCTGCCTCCATTTACCTAACTCTTGGTAGGCCAATCTTAAATTTTAGACTAAATTAAACCCTAATAAAGTAATTTTAAATGAACTTATTTATATCGAAATACATTATTACATGTATATACACATAATTTAGATATATTATGACATCGTCTATAAAATCAATTCGACCTTTAGGTGCTCAATGGCCCACTCAGGACCCATTTTTATTCTGCGCCTATCATCATGATATCTTCCCTGAAGGCAATCCTGAAATGGGCCCAAATACGCCTCTATCAGGAAGAAATATAGGGCAGGATTTCTCCGGTAAAGATGGCTGGAATATGTACCACGGAAGTAAAGTTCCAGGTTTTCCTGCACATCCCCACAAAGGATTTGAGACAGTGTCCATTGCAGAAAGAGGATTGGTAGATCATTCAGACTCACTTGGAGCCGCTGGAAGATTTGGAAATGGGGACGCACAGTGGATGACTGCAGGAGGAGGAGTTATGCATTCTGAAATGTTTCCACTCTTAAATGAGGATGCTAAAAACGAAGTGCTTTTATTTCAGATTTGGCTTAACTTACCTAAAGCAAAAAAGAATGTGCCTGCACACTTTAAGATGATGTGGCAGGAGCAAATTCCTATTGTCAATATTAAAGATGAAAAAAGCCTTCAAACATCCTTCAAACTAATTGCTGGTAAATATGCTAATACGGAATCCTTGGCTCCTGCTCCTGATTCATATGCTGCCGACCCTATAAATGAAGTGGCCATCTGGCTTATCAAAGCGGATGCTAATGCTTCATTTTCGTTACCAAAGGTAACTTCCGGTATAAATAGAACCTTATATTTCTATGAAGGCGATGATATACAGCTTGATGGAGAAAGTCTAGCAAAAGGACAAGCAATAGAATTAGGAGATCAAAAATCCTATACAATAGAAAATGGCAATAAAAATGCTCATTTTTTGTTTTTGCAAGGCAGGCCAATTAATGAAAAAGTGGTGCAGCATGGGCCTTTTGTAATGAATAGCAATCAGGAAATCCAAGCGGCTGTCGGGGAGTTTCAAAGAACTCAATTTGGTGGGTGGCCTTGGGATAGTTATGAGCATGTACATGACAAATCCAAAGGAAGATTTGCCATTCATGCTGATGGTAAGATCGAAAACAAATAATTAACAACGGGTAGTCCATCACACTACCCGTTTTTTTTGTTGCCAAATAAAAATAGCTTTTTCGCCTTACTAACACTTCTCTTTATTTAATTTTTATTAAATAATAATATTTTTCTTCCATTATCTGAGATTCCCCAAATAGAAGTAAATGGTGGAAACGAATTTGAGTCATTGTAACTTTTGAATTTTTCGATCTTTAAAAGAATGTTATCAATATAATTATAGCTAACTTTAATAGTTAATACAGATAGCATCATATTATAAAGCGATAAAAGTTGTTTTAATGGAAATTTTAGGATTGGATATTGGGGGCTCTGGCATTAAAGGTGCTCCGGTAAATATAGAAACTGGTCAATTGACTGCTGAGAGATTCAGGATACCAACACCAACACCTACGAAACCCGAAAGTGTCGCCAATACTGTACAGGAAATTGTAGATCATTTTAAATGGACAGGCCCGATAGGCTGTGGCTTTCCTACAGTGGTAAACAATGGGAAATGCATGACCAAAAGCAATATTCATAAAAGCTGGGTTGGCGTGCAGATCGACCAACTTTTTTCAGATAAAACGGGCCTTCCTGTCACCGTTATCAATGATGCTGATGCGGCTGGTTTAGCCGAAATGACTTTTGGAGCTGGTAAAAATAAAAAAGGCCTGGTGGTAACCGTGACGATAGGTACAGGCCTTGGCACTGGCGTATTTTATAATGGCATTCTCATTCCCAATTTTGAATTGGGAAGAACCTATTACAAAAACGGAGAAATCATTGAATATTTCGCTGCTGATTCGGCCAGACAAAAAGAGAACCTTACCTATATTGAATGGGGAAAACGATTCAACAAATTCCTTAAACATACGGTAAGAATAATTTCACCTGATCTATTTATCCTGGGTGGAGGAGCAAGCAAAAAAATGGACAAATTTGAAGACCAGATAACCATAGATGTTCCTGTAATCGCTGCCGAAAATAAAAATGAAGCTGGAATAATAGGAGCAGCAGTAGCGGCCTATCTTAAAGAAAAGAGTTAGTATTGTTTTTTAAAGCCAAATTTCATTCTAGGCAATAGAAAAGCGATTAAAGGTTAATTCATTGGGTATCAATAGCTGTTTTAGGTCTTCGCATACTCACTCTAGCGGAACATTTTATATCCTCTACTTAGGCTGCAATTTTCTATAAATTAGAAATAATCTTTATGGTTATTTCTTTAAACCGAAATAGGTTACAAACTTTCTATTACCTACTGATCCGTCGCACCGGACCTACAGCTTGATTTTCTTGCATTTTCGACCCTTCTCGTTAATACGGAAAAGGCTTCGCCTATACCAATGAACAGTCCAGGCTTAATTGTCACAACTTCCCCTGAGAAATTAAATTTTTCGAAGTCCCTTAAGATTCCCCAATTGAATTTAGCCATTCTTCTCCTGTCCTAACAGCAAAGACTCCCTCTAAATATTTTCTCGATCGGTCTATGGTGTTTAATAAAGTAATTTAAGGTGAGTTAAAATTGATTCTTCAAAAACAGTTATTCCCCCCTCTTATTTAAATGGGCAATAATTCTAAATAATTTTTATTATTATTGTTTACATGAATTTAAACCTCCCCCATAAAAAGTACAGGGAGGAGGAAGTCAAGGTACAATCAATTAAAACCAAAATAAAACCGCAATGAAAATGAAATTCTTACTCCCCAGCCTTTTAATAGTGGCTTTACTAGTTAATCAAGGGTTTGCCCAAAAAGTGAAAATGAAATCAATCTTTAATGGAAAATCATTAAAAGGCTGGACGGTAACCCCTGAAGACAATATTTGGTGGGAAGTAAAAGACGGAAATATCCATACTGAAAATGACCCAACTAAAACTGGCTCTACCCTCTGGACAAATAAAGAATACGGTGATTTCATAGTTGAAATGGACTTCCTAATGGGAAAAGGCACCGTGGATTCTGGCATTTTCTTAAGGAGTGACAAAGACCAAATACAAATTGGTATCTCCGGATCATTGAAAAGAGACATGACAGGCTCTCCTTATATTCCTGGAAAATCTTATCCTAAGGAAGCAAGTGGCGTTAAAGAGCTATTGAAATTAAATGATTGGAACACTATGAAAGTTAAAGTGGTTGGTCAAACATACACGGTATGGCTAAACGGCCAAGAAGTAGTGACATATCAGTCAGAGAACATGCCTGAAAAAGGCCCAATTGGACTACAATTACATCCAAGTAATGAAATGAGTATTGACTTTAAAAACATAAAAGTCGGGAAAATTTAAAACCTTTGAATTGTATTGGGGAAAACATCATAGGGTAAGGTGATTGTTATCATGTATTGTTGCTTCAGAATTTGTTTATTTTGAGTCAATGCCAAATTAAGAAGTCTATTTCAATGGTTTGGCAGATAAATCAAGGTAATACATATCAAAAATAAACAGGCCATGAAACGAATCATTGTCCCCATTGATTTTTCACTTTATTCAGAGAATGCATTCTACAGTGCAGCCAAGGTTGCAAGCAAAGGTGATGCAACCATTACCTGCATCAACGTGATCCAATCTGACTTAGATTGGGAAAATTTACCCACATCTGAAAAATTAAAAAACCAGGAAATTTTAGACCTGGAAGCGGAGTCAAAGGATAAATTGAAAACCTTTGTGGCAACACACAAAATTAAAAACACACCTGTAGAGGCAGTTGTTGAAATTGGTGTTCCCTCCCAGGTTCTTGTAGACCTGGCTCATAAGCAAAAAGCAGATCTAATCGTAATTGGGGCTTATGGCAAGAATCGTGAACCTGGGAAATTTATTGGCTCCACTACTCAAAAGATTTTTAGAAATGCGCCATGCCCTGTTTTAGCAGTTAAAAACATAGTAGATGGCAGGACCATGAAAAAACTGGTTTTTGCCTCTCTTTTCAGTGAGGCCAGCAAACCCGCATTTGTTCGGTTGAAGCCTTTTATAAAAAATCTTCGGACTGTAGTGCATTTTCTATTCGTCAACACACCCGCCAAATTTATCGATACAGGAAAAGCAGAAGCCCGAATGTCCGAATATGCTTATGGACAAGAAGAACTATTGATTCATCATCATATTTACAATCATGAAGAAGTAGAAAAAGGCATCATTGCTTTTGCCGAAAAGGAAAAAGCTGGAATTATTGCCATAGCTTCCAACCTTAGAAAATCCAATACAGCGTATCAAATAGGCGTCACAGACACGCTTCTCTACAAAACAGCTATCCCAATTTTAAGCGTTAAGATTGAATAAAGAGCATTTACCTGCCTCTACCTATCCACCACTTATAACCAAATTACTATTTGGTTATAAGTCTTTTACCCGTTTTTTACACCTTTGCAATCGATTGCCTAATTATTATATTTTTATGAGATATTGCTTATCTTTATGGTCTTATAATAGTTTACGACTATAGAATCAAATTAAAACATTATACAAAAAAAACCCATACCATGAACAAACAAATTTTAAGTCTTTTTGCTTTGTCTATTTTCTTCCTGGCATCTTGTGCAAAGCCAGCGGCAGAAACTGAAGACGGATGGACTAACTTATTTGACGGAGAAACTTTAGAAGGCTGGCGTCAGCTGGATGGAGCAGCAGAATTTGAAGTAGTAGACGGTGTTATCGTCGGCACCTCCGTTCCTAATACACCCAACACCTTTCTGGCTACAGAAAAAACCTACGGAGACTTCATCCTTGAGCTGGATATCAGAGTAGATGACGAATCAAGCAATTCAGGAGTAATGGCCAGGGGCCAGCATGACCCTGAAAGAAACGATGGTGCTGGAAGAGTTTTTGGCTACCAAATAGAATGTGACCCAAAAGAAAGAGCTTGGTCTGGTGGTGTATATGATGAAGCCAGAAGAGGATGGCTTTATCCATTAAGCTATAATCCTGATGCAAGAAGTGCCTTTAAACTAGGTGAATTCAACACTTATAGAATTGAATTTATTGGAAATAATCTTAAAACTTGGGTAAATGGCCAAGAAGTAGCTTACCTTGTAGATGATATGGACGCTACTGGTTTTATTGCCCTTCAAGTTCACGGAATAGGCAAAAACCCAGAAAATGCAGGCAAAAAGACCTATTTCAGAAACATTAGAATTCAGACAGAGAACCTTACCCCTACCCCTTTTGAAAAAGACATATTTGTGGTAAGTACCATTGATAATGAATTGACTTCTTACGAAGAAGATAAAGGATGGAAATTGCTATTTGATGGCAAAACAAGTGAGGGATGGAAAAGTGCTAAAGCGGAAAATTTCCCTGAAGGTGGATGGACTATCAATGAAGGTGTATTGACAATCGAGGGAAAAGATGGCAGAGAGTCAGCCAATGCTGGTGATATTGTAACCACAGAACAATACAGCGCTTTTGACCTTGCGTTTGATTTCAAAATTACTGAAGGTGCTAACAGTGGAGTTAAATACTTTGTCACCCTTAATGAAAACAATTCTGGCTCCGCGATAGGTTTGGAATACCAAATCCTTGATGACGAAAGACATCCTGATGCAAAAATGGGAAAGGATGGGAATAGAACGCTATCTTCACTGTATGACCTGATTAAAGCTGACAAACAAGATCGATTTGTTCAACCTGTGGGAGAATGGAACAAAGGACGTTTAATCGTTTATCCAGACAATAGAGTAGAACATTACATTAACGGTCTTAAAGTGGTGGAATACACGAGAGGATCTGACGAGTTCAGGGCATTGGTGGCTGATAGCAAATATGCGAAATGGGAAAATTTCGGAGAAGCTGAGCAAGGCCATATTCTCCTTCAAGACCATGGTGATGAGGTTCATTACAAAAACATCAAATTAAAAGAATTAAAATAAAAACAGTATAAACAAAAAAAGGTAAGCTTAACAGCTTACCTTTTTTTGTTTTACGGAAATCTATTTCAGACCCGAAATAGACAATAGACCATCAATTGCTTATTGAAACCTTTTTCCCTAAACACGGAACAGGCTATCTCTTCACTATTATTAGGGATGAGAAATCCTATGGCATAATCCGGTTAAAAGTTTAAAAAACAACAAAATGGCTGTTCTTAACCCAAAGCTTTTCTTACTGTTTTAAGGAAAGTCTTAATTTTTTCAAATGGATCTCCAGGCCCCAATGTTTCTATTGGCAAATAGCCGTTATAATCACTGTTCTTTATGATTTTCATCAAGGTTTTCAAATCTACGGGTTTTGGAGCACCTAAATAGTTTACGTTTTCTTTGATTTGCCAGTTAACTGCATGGTGAATGTTTTTGCTGATTTCTTCATAAGGGTCTTTTAAAGAGTAACTACCTACATCCAATACCAATCCAAACCATTCTTGGTTAACATTTTCCATTATATAATTTACCTGGTCTGCAGACTTTATAAAATCATTGTGATTTTGCATGGCTACTATTACACCATGTTCGGCACCGAAAGCCGCGCACTCTTGCATCGCAGCGATAACCCCGTCAGCAACTTCCTTCCATACAGCCCCCTCCACATTTGCCTTCCCAGCAAAAACACGCAACACTGGTGCGCCCATTTTGGATGCCGCTATTACCCATTTTTTTACTAGTACTATCTCTTTCTTCCGCTGTTCTTCATTCTGAAGAGTGAAATCATTCCTCACCCCTGTGCCACTAATATCCAAGCCCCAATGATGTGCTTGCTTCTTGATACCGTAAAGCACCTTGTCTTCTGGAACTTCTGGATAAGAATCGATATAATAGGCTGTCAGGTCAATCGCTGGAATCCCATTTTCAGCACAAAACTTAAACAACCCTTCTAATGAAAGCGTCTTGTCCCGCAATGAAGCATTAAAAGAAAACGCATTCAAACTTAGCTTAAGGTTTTTCTCATTTCTTGGTGGAGGCGTAGAAATAGGTGCAAAACCCAAAAGTGGAAGCGCTGCCAATCCCATTCCTTTTTTTAAAAAACCTCTTCTTGGCTTATGGTTCATGGTGTTTATGTAAATGACAATTTATAAAGAGAAATTTGTTCCAAGCGAATATTATTAGCGCCAAACTAGGCGTAATTAAAAAAATATGTCGTTTTCACACTAATATAAACAACAAAATAGGAATCTCATGAAAATTAGAGCAATTTTAATTTATGCAATCGGTTGTCTAAATCACGAAAAATATGGAATAAGCAAAAATTAATTTTTAATATTACTATTAGATTAAAAAGAATAGACAATGCAAAACACAGCAAAACCTTCAAATAACACCTTCTTAACTGAGGATTTTCTCCTGAAAAATGATTTTGCCAAAGGGCTTTATCATGATCACGCAAAGAAAATGCCGATTATTGATTACCACTGTCACCTTTCGCCTAAAGACATCGCCGAGGACCGTCAGTTTGACAACATGACCTCAATCTGGCTGCATGGTGACCATTATAAATGGCGTGCCATGAGAACACTAGGGGTCAATGAAAAATACATCACAGGTGAATCAACTGATCAGGAAAAATTTGAGAGTTGGGCAAAAATTGTCCCTCAAACCATGAGAAACCCTTTGTTTCACTGGACTCATTTAGAGTTGAAGGGTTACTTTGGTGTGGATCAATTGCTGAATGAAAATACCGCATCTGACATCTATGCGCACACCACCAATCTCCTTCAACAAAAGGAATACAGTACTCGAGGGCTGCTTTCAAAAATGAATGTAGAGGTAGTTTGCACCACAGATGACCCTATTGATAGCTTAGCGTACCACCAAAAAGCCAAGGCGGACAAACTTGCGATCAAACTGCTCCCTGCTTTTCGTCCAGACAAAGCTTATGCAGTAGAAAATCCTGGCGACTACCTGAAATACCTGGAGCAGCTTACAGCAGTAAGCGGGATATCTATTAATACCTTTGAGGACTTACTGGCCTCATTAGAAAATCGCATAGCCTATTTTCATGAAAATGGAGGAAGACTTTCTGACCATGGACTTGAGCAACTGTACTTTTTCGACAACGACAACTACTCCATAGACGCCTTATTTGCGACCATCAAAAAGGGAGACAAGATCCAACCTGACGAGGTGCGGTTTTTCAAATTTAAAACCCTTACTGCTTTAAGTAAAATGTATCATGCTAAAGGATGGACGCAGCAGTACCACCTTGGCGCACTAAGGAACACCAATGAAAGAATGCTAAGCGTATTAGGACCCGATACGGGATTTGATTCCATTGGAGACTTTTCTCAAAGTGTTGCCCTTGCCAAGTACCTTAACAATCTTGACAGTACCGATCAATTGTCCAAAACCATTCTATATAACCTGAACCCATCAGACAATGAAGTAATGGCTACAATGGTTGGAAATTTTAATGATGGATCTATAAAAGGAAAAGTTCAATTTGGATCTGGCTGGTGGTATCTTGATCAGAAAGACGGGATGGAAAAACAAATCAACACGCTTTCCAATATGGGTATCTTAAGCTGCTTTGTGGGGATGTTAACAGACAGCAGGAGCTTCTTATCTTTTCCACGCCACGAGTACTTCAGAAGGATCTTATGTAACCTTATCGGTCAGGATGTAGCCAATGGCGAACTCCCTGCTGATGAAGAATGGTTGGGTCAAATGGTGGAAGACATTTGCTACAGAAATGCTAGAAATTATTTTGGTTTTTACTAAGCTTTACTGGATGAGATAGCAGTTCTTAAAGCCTAACCTATATACAAGTCTGTTATCTAATTGAAAATGTAATAGCCCTATAAAAAAGCTCCATGCAATTGATTTTGCATGGAGCTTTTTTATTTAAATCAAGACTAAAACCTTAATCACACAATTTTCTCTTGTTTTTTATCAGGCTTTTGGAAATAATGAGAAAGTCCGAAATACATTACAACTACAAAACATAACATCGGCACGTAATAAGAAAGGCGAATACTTCCACTTATATCAGAAACTTGCCCTTGAATGGCAGTGATAAGTGCTCCCCCAAGTATGGCCATAATCAAGCCTGACCCCCCCAATTTGGTATCATTCCCGAGTCCCTCTGCTGCCAAGCCATAGATAGTAGGAAACATAAGCGACATACACACCGATATCAACACAAGTGCTATCACAGCAGTCATTCCGCTGGCATATATCACTACAAAACTAAGTAGAATGGCTAAGAGTGAAGAAAAGGCCAATAGAATAGAAGGTTTAAAGTATTTCATCAATATTGTGAACAGAAAACGGCTTCCGGCAAAAAGCACTAAGGAAATCAAATAGTAATCTGAGGCACCGCTTTCCATGACATCAAGCTCAGTCATTACATACCTAATTGTATATGACCAAACCCCGATCTGTGCCCCAACATAAAAGAACTGCGCCATTACACCTCTCACATAATTTTTATTCTTAAACAGTCTTTTGAAGCCACTGATCACACCATCTTTCTCCGTTTCCTCAGAGGCTACAGGCATCTTAACGGCACGAATGATAAACCATACTACAATCAGAAACAAAGCGACGCCTACATAAGTACTTACCACACCAGCCAATTCATCGGCCTGAATTGCTTCTAGCGCTTCTGGTGTCATGTTGGTTCTATCTGTTGCCTCGGCAGTATTGAGTTTAGAAAGGATAAATATTTTACTTAGAAAAACACCAATAACTGACCCAATAGGATTAAATGATTGTGCCAGGTTAAGTCTTTGTGTCGCTGTTTCTGGTGGACCTATAACCAAAATGTAAGGGTTGGCAGCTGTTTCCAAAATAGATAGCCCTCCTGCGAGCACATACAGTGCAAGCAAAAAGAACCCATAGGACATCATCATTCCCGCAGGATAAAAGAGTAAAGAACCCAATGCAAATAGTCCTAATCCCAAAAGGATTCCTGATTTATAAGAGTACTTTCTAATGAAAATTGCTGCAGGTAAGGCAAGGCAAAAATAGGAACCGTAAAAAGCCAACTGAATCCATGAAGTTTGGAAGTCAGTCATGCTCATGATTCTTTTAAAAGCTGCCAGAAGGGTATCTGTCATGTTATGAGCAACCCCCCATAGCATAAACAAGCAGGTAAGTAATAAAAATGGCCAGAAATTCTTTTTAGAAATTAATTCTGCCTTTACTGGGTTTATTGTTTGACTCATTGGTGATTTTGATTATTTGGTTGCTTATAAATAAGGTAAACCCGAAATTAAGGATTTATCTTTTAATTCCTGCCAAAATTCTTGAGGTAAAGATGTTTCTGAAGCCAAGATATTTTTTTCTACTAATTCTGGTTTATTGACACTTAGTGCAATGCTAGTGACTCCAGGTACTGCTAACGAGAATTGTATACATGCATGAAAGGGAGCAACATCATGTCGCTTACAAACTTCGAAGAACAAGCTTCTCCATTGAATTTTTTTTTGGTCTTTAGGATCTGCTATATCAAGTTTTTTATAATCAAAAAAGTCTTCACCAGTCAAGAAACCAGATTGAAAAACGGCTGCTATGATAACCCCAACGTTATCCTTTCTTAACAGCTCCAAAAAATCCATTAATTCCGGTGGATGATGAATGAGTGAATGGCTATTGGCGACCATTACATAATCCAAGGGTACCTGATTATATATTTCTTTGATTATTTTCCAATCCTTGGCCCCCACGCCTATGCCTTTCACCATACCCGACTCCTTCAATTCACTCATGGCGGAAATGGCTCCTAAGAGCTCTTCCCACAACCCCTCTCTCTCTTCCTCAGTCTTCGCTTTGTCTAAAAATTCATCTGGGTCGTGAAGGGAGATCAACTGAGGCACATGGCCTTTTAGCAGTAAATTGTCTTTTTCGAAGCATTCCAAAACACCGTTATAACTTATCTTCTGAACGGCATCATGTTTTATCCCTTTCCATATATTGGGCTCAAAGAGGGGTTCTGGTGTAGTGAGGGGGATTCTTGTCCAACCTAATTTATTGGTGATAATTACTTTTTCCTGAGGAATGCCTTCTTCTTCTAGAAACTCACCCAATACTTCAAGCGCCAATCCTGCTCCATATTTACCTGCAGTATCGAAAACCGTATAGGGGCTGGTTTTACTAAAAGCTTCCTTTAGAATGGCTTTTTTCTCTGCTTTAGAATAAGCCTGAAAGAGGTTTCCAAGCGCACTGCTCCCAAAGATAATAGATGGAAAATATAAGCCTGTTTTTCCAAATGGCCTTGTTTTCATTTGTCAATAGGTTCAATGCGCATCAAAAGCTTAATTTTGTTTAACACCAAAGTGCATGTCTCTAGTATAGGTTTCGAGGTGGCGATGTTTTTTGGATTCGTAAATATCCGCGATGGTGATCAATATTCCTGTTTCTTCTACAGCTCCAAATTCATAATTCATTGCCGTACCAAAAATCTTCATGGTAGAAGACAAGTTCATATAGGTGTTAATCAAAGGGGGGATATTTTCGCCTAAAGACCTCACCTTTGAATTAAGTATTTTGTAACCTTCCTTATAAGCTACCCCATCAAAAATCCCTTTGAAATTATTTACGTCCGTTTTATAACCCAATGAAGTTATGGGTAATATTAATTGATCTCTGTCTGGAAAATAATGGTGCATAAAATAGATCAATAAATCCCTTGCATCTTCATTATAATGTGGATACATGGTTACTTTACCAAAGAGGTACTTGATATCTGGGTTGATCATTACCACTGCACCCAAACCATCCCACAAATTATCAAGAGAAAATATCCCTTTTCTATTGTCTATGCTTGGTTGGTAATTGGGCTGCACAAAAGATCTTCCCAACTCTATAGTAAAAGGGAGGTAGTCCTCAATAAAGGCATTTGAGAAATTGAAAAGGTGGGCTGTGGAAAGATTCACTGAACCGTTTTCTGTAAAACCAGCATCGGAGCATTTGATCAATCTATATCCCGCAATGATTTCCTCATCTTCAGGATTCCAGGCGATCAACTGATCGTAGCATTTCTCGCAAGTATCATTCTCATCTAAATCTAAAGACAATCCTGTCCCTCCGCCCGCTGCACGAAAGGAAATCTCACGTAACCTACCGATTTCTTTCAACACATTTGGTGCATTGTGCTGATTGACCAAATAGATTTCATTTTCCCCATTGTTTACATATCTTAAAAATCGATCGGATATCAATTCGTTTTTAATAGCATCCCTTTCGATTGGGTTGATAATGTCTTGCATAAATCCTACTTGTCTTGGATTATATTGTAAACTACTTTTTTTACCTCTTCCGCCCAATATTTATCCGTTTTAGAAGCATCAAAATACTTGTAAGAAATCGGTTTTCCTATATGGACAATGACTTTTTTGTTTTTTTGGGCAAACATTTCGTCCGCCAAATAAAACATTTCAATATTAGCCTTTACTCCCAACTTTTTCCTAAGGTTGGCCAAATTATAAAAAAAAGATGAGTTTTTCCCTTCTATATAAATAGGAACAACATCTTTTTTATATTTCTTTGCTTTGTTAATGAAGCTTTTTTTCCATTCCAAATCTTCAATTCCATTCTCTTGCTTTCGTGAAACCAAGCCTGCTGGAAAGATAATAACCCCATTACCTGAAGCATAGGTAGCTTCTATAAGCTCAACACCCCTTTTCCCATGTCCACCATGTTTATTAATGGGTACAAATAATTTTCCGAAGTTGGGTATATTCATCAATACGTCATTGACCAAAAACCTCAAATCTTCTCTGTATGCTCCTAAAACATGCATCAATACGATGCCATCCAAGCCTCCTAAAGGGTGATTAGACGCGAAAATAACATTCCCATCTAATGGGATATTCTCTTCGTTTCTCACCTCTATTTCCATCCCGAACTCCTTGATCAAGGCATTAACAAATGCTAACTCTTTCAAATGGTCATTCCGAGCCATAATCTCATTGACCTCAGTTTCATGGGCAATTCTCTTGATATAAGAGAGTAAAAAACCGGGAATCCACTTCAATAAAGCAGGATTTTTTTTGCCAATTACTTTCTCTATCTCAACGAATTTTTTCTTTGTCACGTAAAATCTGGTTAATTTATGGAATTGCGTAATTGCGATAAAAAGGCATTCACCTGAAACACAGCCCAATGAACTCAATATTAATAATTTTCAGATAGCAACCAGTAAATTTCCTGATTGAAATCAAAAACAAAAATACAGAAATTAATTTGTCAGTTTCAATTCATTCACGATTCACCCCAATGATTTTTCCATCTTCGAGCATTTAATTGTAGTTTTTGTATATTTAATACCAACATCATCCTTTCTCATTTTTAGGAGATTGAACAACATTTAAAGATACCTACATGAAAATAGCAATAACAGGAGCCACCTCAGGGATTGGCGTGGAAAAAGTAAAGGCATTGGCGCCATTATGTGAACAGCTTTTCCTACTGGTCAGAAATGAGGAAAAAGCAAAGGAACTTATCCAATCAATGCCCTCTCTCGCCAATAAATGCACAGTAATTTATTGCGATCTTTCCGACTTAAAATCCGTAGCCCAGGCGGCAAGTACACTAACCCAAAAAACACAGGACCTGGATGTACTCATAAATAATGCAGGTGGCATATTTCCAGAAAAAACAGTTACAAATGATGGACATGAACTGACTTTTTCTATAAATCATCTCGGCCATTTTCTACTGACTTACCTTTCACTATCAATACTGAAAAATGGAAAAGGTGGGAAAATCATAAATGTTAGTTCAGAAGCCTACAAAGGGGCAAATGTCAATAAAAAAGACCTTGAACTAAAAGACAACTTCGGTTCTTTTAAAGCCTATGCCAATGTGAAATTATTTAATATCCTCTTCACAAAATCCTTGGCTGAGAAATACAACAATGAAAACATTTCAGCCTATGCTTTACATCCTGGCGTAGTTAATACAAATTTTGGCCAACAGAGCAATGGTATTTTCAAATTCCTTCTTTTGCTTGCCAAACCATTCATGATTAGCCCCAAAAAGGGTGCAGCAACGGGCATTTACCTGGCCACCACAGAGCAAGCCCCAAGTAATAATGGGGATTATTTTAAGCATTCAAAAGCTACAAAAACAAACACTACCGCTTCTTCGAAGCCGTTAAGAGACCTACTTTGGGAGTACAGCATTGCCGAAATTCAGCCATTCCTTTCAGAAAAATCTCCTAATTAAGCCTTTAATTCTGAATAGAAAACTTAAAAAAAGTGCCCCTCACTAGGTAATAGTAAGGGGCAATTGATTTTTCATATACTTAATTTTATTCCTCCACTTCAATGGTTATAGTTTTGGAAATTAGGGAGCCTGTCATAAAATACCCCAATACCTGTCCATCACCATTAGAGGCAACAATATTTGATTTTGGATTTTCAGGGGGAGGACTAAAAAGTCCCCCATCATTAAAAAGCAACGATACGAACTGATTCAGGTAATCATATGCATTTTCATTTAACCTAATCAATTGTAACTTTATCTTGTCCTTTTCCTGAAAAGCGAACCCATTCAACTCAAATCCATTGTTTAATATATCGGTTCCAAAAGTATCATCAAAGAGAAAATAATCACTGGAACTGTTTAAAAGTGTGTCATTTTTTGTGATTAATAAGCGGTAAAAGTTACCATCGTCAAAAGGGATTTTTCCATACAATGTTAAGTAGTAACCTTCATCGGCAAAAAACCTTTCTTCTTCAAACATATAGGTGATGCTGTCTAGAATGGGTGGCTCTTGCGTTATCCCATCACTTGTATATTCGTTTCCGTCTAATAGCACCCGCAAGCTGTACTGGTTGCCAATGACCGCTTTTTGATTATCTGATGGTAAATAATACCCCAATTCCTCCACAAACGTGAAGTCAACTGTTTCTCCTGATACATTGTCCTGAATACTCACCGAAGCATTCTTGGCAATCTCATTGTCCAAAGTGTCATAATAATCCCTGGTATAGGATATTTTAATATGGTTCTCAGATGCATCATCAGTCCAAATCGCTTCAATTACAGGCTTTTTTGTCGTATTTCCGAAATCAAGTTGCACTTCTTCCTGACAGGACAAAAGAGAAACAAGGCTTATAATTATTCCTATTTTTTTCATTTTGCTTAAAAAGTAAAATTGTAGGTTACTGAAGGAAGAATTCCGAATAAATAAGTTTTAACCACTCCCGGTCTTTGTGAGAACACTTCCAATCCATCACTAGCATCATATTTTATGTCGTTATTCTTGATGTCTGTAAATTCATAAGAGAATGGATTTTTTCTACCATAAGCGTTGTAAACACTAAAGTTCCAACTCCCTTTGCACCATCGACCTTTGTCTTTATTTTTAAGGGTTAAAGACAAATCCATCCTGTGATAATCGGGAAAACGACTTTGGTTTCGGTAATCGTCATAAATTGGAAGACGTTGGTTATCCAGCACATATGAGCCCACAGGAAAGGTAACAGCCACACCAGTGGTATAGACAAATGTACCTGACAATGACAGTCGCTCATTGATTTGATGATTAAGTACCAGGCTCAAATCGTGGGGTCTGTCAAACCTCGGATTATAGGGTAAACCTTTGTTGATCCCTTCAATTTTTCTGTAAGTCCTTGACCAGGTATAGCTCAACCAGCCTGTAGTTTTGCCAACATTTTTTCTTAATAAAAATTCTAAACCGTAAGCCCAACCATCTCCTGTAAGGATTTCAGTTTCCACATTGTCTTTAAACAATACATCTGCATTTTGCTTAAGGTCAATAATATTTCTAAAATCTCGATAATAGCCTTCCAAAGACAACTCCCACTTGTTGTTATTTAAATTTTTAAATACCCCAACTGAGACCTGATCACTACGGATCGGTTCAATGTATTTGCCTGCGGGTATCCACCTGTCTATAGGTAGACCAGCGGATGAATTAGAAGCCACTTGAATGTATTGAAAATTGCGGTTATAACTTCCCTTCAAAGCCAACCCATCCGTGAGAAGGTACCTCATCGCTACCCTTGGTTCAAGCCCATCAAAAAACTGCATCCGCTCTCCAAAATTGTAATTTAATGTATCGGAAACCACTCCATCAATGGTTGGGTCTCCATTTTCATAAATGTAATTCACGCCATCGCCAATTTGCTGATAGGCACTCCAGCGAAGACCCGCTTCAACACTTAGTTTTTCACTGAGTTCCGCATTACCAGCGATGAAAAAACTATTTTGAAAGCCTATTCTTGTGGTAGACTCAAAGGGCTGAATGTTAGCTGAATCACTAAATTGTAAGTCTACGGGAGCAAAGTAATACAGTTGACTATGCACTCCGAATTTAAGCTCTGTGTTTTCTTTGGGAATGTATGTTAGTGCAACTTTGCCTCCAGATTCAGAAAAATAATTAGACCAATCAAAACCATTGTCTTCATCCGTAACTGTAATTCTGTATTTGTAAAAACTATAATAAGCAGTTACATCCAAAAACAAATTATCGTTGATTTGCCTGTCCCATTCAAAGGAGTTGATCCAGTTGTTCCAGCCAAGGCCAAATTGTTCGGCAAGGCCCAGGTAGTCACTTCCATAATAGGTGGAAAAGGTGAATTTATTTTTTTCCCCATTCCGCCACATCAGCTTACCACTAAGGTCATAAAAATACAATTGGTTGTCTTTGAGGGATTCGTCTGATGAAAGTCCTAAAAAGATATCTGCATAAGTTCGTCTGGCGGATATTAAGAAAGAGGCATCTTCTGAAAACAAGGGCCCATCCACCGTCAACCGAGAACTTATGCTTCCTATTCCGCCACTCCCTTTTAATTTCTGCGTATTGCCTTCCTTTAAGGAAATATCCACCAGGGAGGATGCTCTCCCACCAAAGTTGGCCGGTATGTTCCCCTTATAAAGGGCCACATCACTTACTGCATCAGGGTTGAAAACAGAGAAAAATCCAAAAAAGTGAGAAGGGTTGTAAATTGGTGCTCCATCTATTTGAATTAGATTTTGATCTGAGGACCCACCTCTCACAAACAAGCCTGTGGTGCCTTCCCCTGCTGTATTCACGCCTGGGAGAAGCTGAATACTTCTAAGGAGATCTACTTCTCCAAACAAGGCTGGTATTCGCCTTAATTCATCGCCTGAAATTTCATTTTTACCAATTGCCGTGCTCTTTACATTATAGTCTTGCCTACGTTCGGAAACCACCACTTCAGAGAGATTCACTTCTTCAGGGCTTAAAAAAAACTTTAAATCGACCAATTCATTCTTGTCCTTAAAAGTCCTTGCGGCAAGTTTATATCCCAAAAAGCTGATATTTAAATTATTTGGAAGGGATCCCACTGGCAACCAAAAAAAACCATTTTGATCCGTAACGGTACCTTTTGAGGGCTCGTTTTCCCAATAAATAGCTGCACCAGGCAATGGTTCTCCAGATTCACCATCAAACACCTGCCCACTTACTTGGTTAAGTTCCTGAGCAATGGTCTCGAATGAACTTGAAAAAAACACAAAAACGAATAAAAAACATACATACCTGAAAGAAACAGAAATTGAACCGAGCATTATTTAAATCGTAAGATTATTGGTAAAATATCCCAAAAACTTTAATAAAGGATCTACGAAGCTAACGGTATCACAACAAAATAGTTAAGTTTGCAATGAAAATTTAACATCAATTGACTTAAAGGTTTGAAAAAAACAATAATTATTCTTCAACCATTTCGTTTTAAGTTATAATGATTAATTTCAACTTATGATTTGGGCATATCCTGACAATAGTTTAATGGTAATCCTGGCAATAATATTTATTTTGCTCTATGGATTATATTTGTATCGATTTTGGAAAATCAACCAGAAAATCACTGTTAAAAAACGGCGACTGATATGGAAGATGGTCCTAAGAAGTTTGTATTTCGCGCTGTTTCTCATCGCATTGGCAGGCCCATCTATAGGCAATGCTATGAAAGAAATAAAGCAGGAGGGAAAAGACATCTTTTTAGCCATTGACCTTTCCAGGTCGATGAATGCTGAGGACATTAACCCTAGCAGACTACAGCGGGTCAAGTTTGAGTTGAAAAATTTGGTTAAGAATTTCAGTTCTGATCGTTTGGGTATAATTATTTTTTCATCGGAGGCTTTTATCCAATGTCCTTTAACTTTTGACCAAAATGTGATTCAGTTACATTTAGATGGGCTAAACAGCGGTCTTGTACCTAATTCTGGAACAGACATCGCAGCACCGTTAAAACTGGCATTTAGCAAGTTCCAAAGCGATGAAAGTCAAGAACCCAAATCGAAAGCCATTATTTTAATAAGCGATGGAGAGGATTTTGGTGATGGTTTGGAAGAAACTTTAAATGAGTTGAATTCAAAAGGAATTAAGGTCTTTAGTATGGGAGTTGGCACAGCTAACGGTAGTACGATCCCTAGAGGAAGCGGGGTTGTAATCGACCAAACAACGAACAGACCCGCCATTTCAAGACTTACCTCAGACAACCTCAAAAAAATAGCCAACGATTCAGGTGGGGATTATTTTGAATTAAGTAGTGATCAAAATGACATCCCTCATTTAATTGATACGATCTCAAAATTAGAAGGCACTGTAATGGCGAGCAGAACTGTAGAAGCCTCCTCCAATAAGTACTTCTATTTCCTTTTGGCTGCCCTCCTACTGGCGGTAATCGATGCGATATTACCCGTAAAAACCTTATCATTTTAATTCAACTGAAAAAAAATCAACACAATGGTTTCCAGATATATTCTATGGGTTTTATTAATGTTACCAAGTGACTGGAAAAATATAGCGATTACAAATGAAGCTATTGACATTGCCTCACGTTCATTTAAGGAAGCGGATTATGAAAATTCCGTAAGAAATCACCTTGCGTTAATTGATGAACATGGCCTTAACCAGCCTGAAATTAAGTTCAATCTTGCCTTAAGTTATCAAAACAATGGGCAAGAAGAAGATGCTAAAAAAACCTATGAAGCGTTAGCAAATAACACGTTTGGTGAGATATCATCATTTGCCTCTAACCAACAAGGAGTGATGTTGGGCAATGAAAAAAAATACAAGGAAGCCCTTGCCTATTTTAAAACGGCCTTGTTGAATGCTCCTGACAATGAGAAAGCACGTTATAACTATGAGCTACTAAGTCGATGGTTAGAGGGCAATGAAGAAAATCAAGAAAACGAGGAAAACCAAGATCAGGAAGACAAACCAGAGCCTTCAAATTATGCTAAAAGGATGAAAGCACAAGCGGATGACTTGGTCGATAGGTTCCAATTTGAGGAGGCACTTAACACCATGAATCGAGCCTTGGAAATCGACGAAACAGTAGCCTCCTACCAGCAATTTATAGACCATTTAAAGGATATCGATGAAATCAATAAATAACCTTTGCCTAATAGTCCTTCTTATAATATTGTTTCCAATAACCGGGAAATCTCAATCTCAGGCAGATTACTTTAACAAGGCCGCAAAACAATATGTAAATGAGGACATGCAAGGCACCAGTCAACTATTGGCAGAAGGACTCGAGAAATACCCACAAGATGCCAAGCTAAATGCACTCTGGGAAAAATTAAAGAAAGACCAAGAAGACCAAGAGAAAAAAGACCAAGAAAACCAGGATCAGGAAAACGAGGAACAACAAGAACAAAATCAGGAACAAGACCAGCAGGAGCAGGAAAAGCAAGATAGCGAAGACCAAGAGAGCGGAGAAGGAGAAGAGCAAACCGATGAAGATGGTGCTGACAAGTCTGACGAAATGGAGGAAAAACGTGGTGAGAAAACAGAGGAGAATGAAGATTCCGATGAGAAAAACAGCATGGAAAGTGACCTAAGCGAGAGAGAAAAAGCGATGGAGGAACTTAAGCAACGGTTGGAACAGATGAACATTACTCCAGAACAAGCTGCTCAAATTCTCGATGCCATGAATAGCAATGAGCTTAGGTATATTCAGCAAAACAAAAAGAAACCAAGCCAACAACCCAAACGAGGCCTTCCTGATTATTAATTCAATTTGACCAAGATGAGAGAAGTTTATATTATAGCCACCGCAAGAACACCAATTGGTGGCTTTGGAGGACAATTGTCTTCACTCTCCGCCTCTGAATTAGGTGGTTTTGTAATTAAATCTGCTTTAGGGAAGTGTGGTTTACAGGACACTGAACGAGTAAGTGAAGTGTTCATGGGAAATGTTCTCTCGGCTAATATAGGGCAGGCTCCTGCCAGACAAGCCGCCTTAAAAGCAGGATTACCCAATTCGACCCCATGCACCACGATTAATAAAGTTTGTGCTTCAGGGATGAAGGCTGTGATGCTAGGCGCACAGTCTATCATGTGTGGGCAAGCTGAAATAGTGGTAGCTGGTGGCATGGAAAGCATGAGTAATGTCCCCTATTACTTACCCAATGCTCGTTTCGGTTACAAATTTGGCGACGGGGAAATGGTTGATGGACTCCAAAAAGATGGACTCCAAGAGGTTTATAATAACTTTCCGATGGGAAATTGTGCTGAAAATACAGCCAAAGAAATGAGTATAAGTCGTGAGGCTCAGGATAAATATGCGATAAAAAGTTATCAACTCGCAGCAGCTGCATGGGGAAAAGGTTCATTTAACAGTGAAATAAGCCCAATCAGAATTAAAGGAAGAGGGAATGATACAAGTGTGGTCTCAGAAGATGAAGATTTCAAAAAGGTCAACTTCGAAAAAATACCGCAATTAAGGCCTGTTTTTTCACCGGGTGGGACCGTTACAGCTGCCAATGCTTCAAGCATTAGCGACGGTGCATCCGCTATAATTTTAGCGAACAAAGAAACAGCCTTATCCTTGAATTTGCCAATCATTGGGAGAATTTTGGGCTTCTCAGATGCAGCTACTAACCCATTGTGGTTTACCACTGCGCCTTCCATAGCCATACCAAAAGCATTAAAAAATGCTGGTATAAATATAGATGCCATAGATTTTTTTGAGATAAATGAAGCTTTTGCTGCTGTTGCCCTAGCCAATCAACAATTGCTTCAGATTCCAGATTCGAAATTAAATGTTTATGGAGGAGCAGTCGCATTGGGCCATCCACTGGGATGTTCAGGAAGCAGGATCATAACCACTTTGCTTTCCATACTTCATCAGGAAAATGGAAAACTGGGAGTTGCTGCAATTTGCAATGGTGGCGGTGGTGCCTCTGCTATTGTCATAGAAAAAATGTAACTATCCGTTACTCATATCAGTCTTATATAGGAAAACGACGACATATGAAATTCGCTTCTTTCAATATTCTTTTTCTATTGACCTGCTTTGCCTCCCCAGGACTTGCTCAAGTTCACACTACCTATTACGATTCTGGAGAAACGATGATTAGGGAAAAATTTGAAACAAAAGAGGGCATGGCGCATGGTGCCTACCAGCTTTATGACCAGTTTGGAAAGCTCATTCAATTTGGTGAGTATGAAAATGGTAGGAAAGAGGCAAATTTCATAGACATTCACCCAATCACTCAGGATACCGTCAAAATAACACCCTTTTTGAATAATCTTGCTCATGGAGAAGTAAGGTCTTTTTACCCCAATGGCGAACTCTCCCAGGTTGCCACCTTTAAAAATGGAGCTATTGAAGGGCAATTGGAAAGTTTCTTTCCTTCTGGAAAACTAAAAAGCATAACAGAATTTGCAAAAGGAAAACCAGATGGGGCCCACACAAGTTTTTACGAAAACGGTCAAATACATGAAAAACAATCCTTTAAGGATGGTGTTTTAAATGGGTTACAAGAAGAATTTTCCGAGACCGGGAATAAGGTTGAAGAAAAGAGATTTAGCAAAGGAAGCCTCCAGGGGCTTTATATCACCTTTTTTCCTGATGGCAATAAGGCCAGTGAAATCAACTACAAAAATGGAATAAGGAATGGTGAATACATAGATTACCACGAAAATGGAGTTGTGGCACTTGAGGGAAGGTATAATCGTGGTTTAAAAGACGGGGTTTTTACTTCTAGAGACAAATCAGGAGCCATTATAGAAGAGTCTACCTATAAGACAGGTCAAAAAATATTCTGAGTCCATCAATATCTAAAGCATTAAAATGAAGTGCTATTTCGTTAAGGGGACAATTTCAGCGATAGATTTTCAGTAACATTGAAAAATTAGAACATGCATCAGATTATTTTCTATTTTTGTGTTTAAAATCTAAGGTACAATGAACCAAGGTATAAAAAGCACACAATTCGAATTCCCCGGGCAGGTAGACTTTTACAAAGGGAAGGTAAGAGATGTCTATATATTTGACAAAATGATTGCTGTTGTTGCAACTGATCGCATATCAGCCTTTGACGTAGTATTGCCGAAACCCATTCCTTTTAAAGGGCAGGTACTGAATCAAATTGCCTCCTATTTCCTAGCCTCAACAGCTGAAATAGTTCCAAACTGGGTAACTTCAACACCTGATCCCAATGTAACAATTGGAAAAAAATGCATCCCTTTCAAGGTTGAAATGGTGATTCGTGGATACCTGGCAGGACATGCATGGAGAGAATATAGAGATGGGAAAAGAAGTATTTGTGGAGTCTCTCTTCCTGATGGTTTGAAAGAAAACGATGCACTTCCAACGCCTATTATTACTCCTACGACCAAGGCTGACCAAGGGCATGACGAAGACATTTCCAGAGAAGAGATTCTAAGCCAAGGCATTGTCAGCGAAAAAGATTACCTGCTACTAGAACAATATACCAGAGCTCTATTTAAGTCAGGCAGTGAAATGGCCCGCAGCAAAGGTTTAATATTAGTGGATACAAAATATGAATTCGGTAAGTTTGGAGATCAAATCCTTCTTATAGACGAAATACACACCCCAGATTCTTCCAGGTATTTCTATTTGGAAGGCTATGAGAAACGTCAGCAGGAAGGCGCGGTTCAAAAACAGCTTTCAAAAGAATTTGTCCGACAATGGTTGATTGAAAATGGTTTTCAAGGCAAGGAAGGTCAGAACATTCCAGAAATGACACCAGAAATAATTGACTCAATCTCAAAAAGATATATTGAGCTGTATGAACATATCACAGGGCATGATTTTCAGCCAGCAAAAAGTCAGGATGCATCCGAAAGGATCAAAGAGGTTATACTGGCTAATATATAATTGAACCGAACATTTTGGCCTCATCAATTTTTAAGCTAATTTTAAATCGGTATTTAAAACAACCACCAACTTTGAACAAATGGAACAAAACCTCCTTACATATGTTCAAGATTGGTAAATACATAAAAAATAATGAAATACGCTGTAGATAAAAAAGAACAATTTGTCGTTTTTACAATAATGGAAGAAAAGCTGGATAGCACACTTTCACCACAATTAAAATCAGAACTGCTTACAGTACATGCTGAAGGCTATAAAAACCTGATTTTGGACATGGGAAGCGTAAAATACGCTGATTCAAGCGGATTAAGTGCTTTATTGGTTGGAAACAGAGCTTTCAATGAAATCGGAGGTGTGTTTGTTTTGTCATCACTACAGGAGCACGTTGTGAAGTTATTGAAAATATCGATGCTTGATAAAGTATTTAAAGTAGTGGATGATAACGAAGCAGCAGCTGAAGCTATTTTTATCCATGAAATAGAGAGTGGCGCTGAAAAAGATGAAGAAGAATAATCGATAAAAGCATTTGGATTTTAAAATCACCATTCTAGGTTCCAATTCAGCCATTCCAGCACATGGCCGTAACCAAACATCTCAATTGATTTCCTGGGATGGTGAATCTTTTTTGATTGATTGTGGCGAATCGACCCAACAACAACTGAGAAAATTCAAAATAAAATACTCCAAGATTAACCATATCTTTATTTCCCATCTTCATGGAGACCATTATTTGGGATTGATGGGACTAATTAATACCTACAACCTAAATAAAAGGAAATTACCTTTACACATCTATGGCCCAAAAGGCCTAGACGACATTATCACCATTCAATTGAAGTACTCAGGCTCAATCCTGAACTTCCCGCTACTATTTCACCTTACCATTCCACAAGGAAAAATACAATTAGCGGAAATCCGAGAGCTGGCAATTTATTCTTTCCCATTGCAACATAGGATTCCTTGCACAGGTTTTAGTTTCGAGGAAAAACATGCAAGAATACATCTTAATAAAGAGATGATTGCCAAACACCAGCCAGCAGTAGCCGACATTCACCTCCTTCAAAAAGGACAAGATGTAGAAGACAACGATGGAAATGTGCTTCTTAAGGCTTCAGAATTTTGTGAAAAAACACCTCCTCGGAAATATAGCTATTGTTCAGACACCGCCTTTGACCTCAATTTAGTCCCCCATATAATAGGCTCAGATTTGCTCTATCACGAATCGACCTTTATGGAGGCAGAAAAAAAACGCGCAAAAATCACCAAGCACAGCACATCAAAGGAAGCGGCCCTAATAGCAAAAGCTGCAAATGTTAAAAAACTTTTGCTGGGTCATTATTCAAGTAGGTACGCTAAATTGGATTTACTATTGAATGAGGCCCGAGCAACTTTTGGTCCCAGTTTATTGAGTGAAGAAGGAGTTACCTACACTATCAAATAAATATGGAGATTAGCGAAAAGGAATACCAATCCAAGAAAACTAATTTATTTATAATTCTAGCTGGTATCTTTCTTACCAATGCAATTTTGGCGGAAATCATTGGTGTGAAAATTTTTTCTGGCGAGGAAACATTGGGCTTGTCCCCTGCAAACTGGACATTTTTTGGTACTTACACCTTGGATTTCAATCTGACTGCAGGGGCTGTTATTTGGCCGGTGGTTTTTATCACAACTGATATTATCAATGAATATTTCGGCAAAAAAGGTGTGCGTAAAATTAGCTTTATTACAGCAGGATTGATTGCCTATGTCTTTATCGTAATCTCACTTGTCACCAAACTCCCTCCAGCATCTTTCTGGCTTGATGTAAATGAAGTGGACAATAACGGCAATCCTTTCAATATTGATTATGCCTTTAACACCATCTTTAGACAAGGACTAGGAATTATTATCGGTTCTCTTATCGCTTTCCTAATCGGTCAACTGCTTGATGTTTATATTTTCCAGAAATTAAGAAGCATTACAGGTTCGAAAATGATTTGGCTTAGGGCAACGGGCTCTACTTTGGTCTCTCAATTCATCGATTCTTTTGTGGTGCTAGGAATTGCCTTTTATGTATTTGGCAACTGGTCTATAGAACAAATCATTGCCGTCGGCATAATCAACTACATCTACAAATTCTTAGTAGCCATAGCCCTCACCCCCCTTCTTTATGCAGGACATGGACTAATTGATCGCTATCTGGGTAAATCGATGGCAGCTAGGCTAACTGCTGAAGCATCCGGGGATCAATCTTTCAATTAAACACGAAATTTCATTTAACCTTATCTCCCTCAGAAAGGGCCATTCTTTCTGCCAGCGCACTGCCAAGTATAAGTTGCAAAGTATGGTAAACCATTAAGGGTAGCAAAACCACCCCAAAAACGACCGGATCTGGAAATAGAATTTTGCCCATTACAGCACCTTGGACCAAGGATTTTTTGGATCCACAAAACAACACCGTTATCCGATCCCCTCTTTCAAAGGAAAGCCACCGGCCCAATAAATACATCCCACCCGCCATAAGACAAAATAAAAGCAACATCCAAAAACCCAAGGCCAGTAGGTTCTGACCTTCGAACATATTCCCTCCAAAAGAATGTGAGAATGCCGAAAAAACAATCAACAGAATCACCAATTGGTCAAAGTTTTTAAGCATTTTATTGTACTTCTGAACCCATTTAAATAACCACTTGTGCAGAAATACACCTATGATTACCGGAATAAGAATTTGTTGCACGAGTGCCCAAACCGTATTTAAAAGCTCGAAATTAGCATTTTCGGCGCTGAGGAAAAGCCCCATCCATAGAGGGGTAATTAAAATCCCTATAATACTTGAAATACTGGCATTAAATATAGCAGCGGGCAAGTTACCTCCAGCTATCGACACCATCACTACAGAGGAGGAAACGGTAGAAGGAAGCGCTGCCAGGTAAAAAGTACCTAACCAAAACAAATTATTTTGGTCTCCAAAAAACCAGTAAAATATTAATATCAGCAAGGGAAAAATAACAAAAGTAGTGCCTTGTATTAATAGGTGGAGTTTCCAATTGGACAAGCCTATTCTCAGGGTAGTAGGACTAATTTTGATTCCATAGAAAAGAAAAATCAAAGAAACCCCATAATAGGTCACCTCATCTATGGTAATACCTCGATTAGACGCACCCCATTCCGGAAATAAGTAGGCCAATAGGATAGTGAAAAGCAACAAAAAGAAAAAGGTATTGATCCCAGCCCTCGCCAGTTTTGTTTTAATTGAAGCCATATTTTCAAATAATGGAAAAAAGAGTCCAGTACCAACTCTGGAGTAATTTTAACTAAAACGTTATGACCGTTTTGCCTATTGATTTTCCAGACTCCTGCATCTCATGTGCTTTTTTAAAATTCTCCACAGAGAATCCTTTTAGCTCAGTTTTCAGGGTTGACTTTAAAACACCTTTATCCACTAAATCAGCTATCTCATTAAGGATTTCATGTTGCCTAATAATATCATCCGTAGTATACATAGAGCGTGTAAACATGAATTCCCATGAAAAAGACACACTTTTATTTTTAAGCAACATTAAATTTAAAGCCTCACTGCTCCCTGAAATGGTCACTATATGACCCTGAGGTTTAATGATATCAATAACGGTTTCCCAATATCCATTTATATCCACACAATCCAGAATATAATCTACTTCCTTGTGCCCAATTTTTTCTAGTCCTGATTTGAGTTCATGGTGGTTCACTACAAAGTCTGCCCCCATAGATTTGCACCAATTTTCAGTTTCTTCCCGCGAAGCTGTAGCAATCACCGTTAGCCCAGCGATTTGTTTTGCTATCTGTATGGCAATGGAGCCTACCCCACCAGCACCTGCCAGGACTAGAATTGACTTTCCCTCAGCTGTATTAGGATCAACTTTCATTCGGTCAAAAATAGACTCCCATGCAGTCAATCCGGTCAATGGAAGTGCTGCTGCTTCGGGAATGCTTAATGATTTAGGCTTGGCTCCTACAATTCGCTCATCTATCAATTGATAAGCTGCATTGCTGCCACTTCTGGTAAGGTCTCCTGCATAGTAAACTTCATCTCCTTCCTTAAAAAGGCTTACCTTGTCACCTACTGCTACTACTTCACCTACGGCATCATAGCCAATTATCTTGGGGTCTTCCAAGGTATTCTCTTTCGCTGCACTTTGCCTTACTTTAAAATCTACAGGGTTTACAGATACGGCGGCCACTTTCACCAATAAATCGTAGCCCGATGGACTTGGCTGGTCGGCTTCGAACATAATAAAGCTATCCTTGTCAGATATGGGAAGTGATTTTCTAAATCCTATGGCCTTCATTTTTTTATTTTTTATAAATACAAAATACAAACAAGCATTTTGGAAGCTCATCTGTTATAATTCACAAAGAATTAGTCATTCCAATGTTCGTCAATTACTTTTTGAATATGCGGGTATTGTTCATCTGTTTCGTTTAGCTCTACCCTTAGTCTTTTCAATTCCTCTTTTAATTGAGCAATGGTATCTTTATAATCGGGATCCCCATACAAATTATTCATTTCTTTAGGATCCTTTTTTAAATCATAAAATTCCCACGCCACAGGGGTATGCGTGGTAAAGTCATTTCCCCAGCTACTCTTGTTCCAATCTCCATTTGGATTATCAGTATCCACCCAATATTTTCCATAGTAAAAAATCAATTTATACTCCTTGGTTCTTACACCAAAATGGGCAGGATTTCCATGTCTATGGGCCAAGTGCATCCAGTATCTATAATAGGTAGACTTTTGCCAATCTTCAGGTTCTTGATTTGTTTCTAGTATTGGTTTAAAACTTTTACCTTGCATGTATTCTGGCTTCACCCCACCAGCAAGCTCTATTAAGGTTGGTGCAAAATCAGTATTGTTTATTATAGCATCAGTTCGGGTGTTGGCTTTGACCTTTTCTGGAAATCTTATAAAAAAAGGCATCCTCAAAGACTCCTCATACATCCATCGTTTGTCAATAAAATCATGCTCCCCTAGCATAAAACCTTGGTCACTGGTGTATACGATAATTGTGTTTTCAAGCAGCCCATTGGCTTTTAGATAAACTAAGAATCTCTTCATATTGTCATCAATTCCCTTGACACAACGTAGGTATTTTTTTAGGTAGCTTTGGTAGACTTCTGAAGTATATTTCTTCTCTTCCTCGTCCATTTCCCATTTGACCAATTCATTGGGTAAAATATTTTCAGCATCACGATAATTTTTATAAGTTGGTCCCTGCCAGATATTCATGGCTTGATTTCTTATCAGGTTTCTGTGCGAGACAGAAGACCCTATATATCTTGTTAAACTATCATTTTTACCTCGTGTAGCTTCTGATCCATTGTTGCCATTGTCATATAGGCTTGCCGGCTCTGGAATAAATACATCCTCCAAATAATCCTCATATCTGGGTGCATTTTCAAAGTCATCATGTGGCGCTTTAAAATGGTACATTAGAAAAAAGGGTTTCCCATCTTCTTTTTCGTTTTCAAACCAGTTGATTACCTGATCTGTGATGACATCAGAAGAATGCCCCTCGTATTGAATTTCGTTTGAAGGCCAGGCATCATTTCCCTGAACCCTGAAAACCGGATCAAAATAAGTTCCTTGTTGGTTAAGCACTTTATAGTAATCAAAGGAAGCAGGCTCCTCCTTCAGGTGCCATTTGCCTATAATCGCTGTTTGATAGCCTAATTTTTTTAATTCCAGTGGCAAAAATTGTTTCTCAGGCGGAAGGCTACCTTCTAAATCTATGACTCCATTGGTTTGGGCTCGTTGACCTGTCAAAACTGCTGCACGGCTTGGCACACAAATAGAATTGTTTACAAAACAATTTTCAAAGAGCATACCTGACTTGGCCAAGCTATCCAAAGTAGGCGTTGGATTGAGGCTTGCCAATCTACTTCCATAAACACCAAATGCCTGACTGGTGTGATCATCAGCCATTATATAAATTATATTAGGCTTTCTCGTCTCTTCTAAGTCTTCATTGGCTCCCCTATTGCAAGAAAACAAGAGGATCAAAACCCATAAGGATTTGCTTAGGTGAATATATGGAGAAAGGCGAAAACACATAAATAAATTTTTAAAAGGCATAATCCAGCTTATTTAATTCCAGTTTATCATTTAATCGTCCTTGTAGTTGTTGAAGCGCTGTAAATAAACTTCTCTTCAATTCCTTGTATTGAGGCTGGTCCGATAAATCCTTTATTTCTAAAGGATCCTTTTCCATATCGAATAAAAGCAGCTTCTTCGCATTTGGATATACAATAAGCTTGAAACCATCTTTCTTTATCATCCGCTGGTTATTCAAATAAGCACCATAAACTTCTTCACGAATCAATTCTTGGTCACCATTTATTAGGTCCAGTAAACTTTCAAATTCAACGTAGTCAGGTTTATCTACCCCTGCTATTTCCAGAATAGTGGCCATTGCATCTTGTATGTAGATGTCATGATCTAGCCTTTTCCCTTTCGGTATATTGGGTCCTGAAACTATGAAAGGGGCTCCCATACTATGGTCAAACATTGTTTGTTTACCCATTAAACCATGATTCCCCATGGCAAGTCCATGATCCGCTGTGAAGATGATATAGGTGTTTTCTCGAAGACCTTTCCTTTCTAATTCTTCAAAAATCTTACCGATTTGATAATCCATATGAGAAACAATGGCATAATACTCTTGCAAATGCTTTTTGATGGCAAATGGAGTACGTGGAAAAGGAGCCAATGCTTCATCCCTTAAGCCAGGTCCATTCCCAATTTCATCCTTATATGGGTATAAAGGCATAAAACTTTCAGGGATTTTCAGGTCTTCAGCGACATACAAATCCAAAAAACTACCCGGAGACTGCCTGGGATCATGTACCGCATTGAAGGCCAAATACATAAAAAATGGATTGCTTGATTTGGACGCACTATCCAAAAAGGATTTGGCATCTTCTCTCAACACTTCACTCCAATGGGTTCCTCCTTCCCAAAACCCTCCAAGAGAGCGGTCAGATGGCGACCAGTCATCCTGTTGATCAATAAGTGGTCTATTGTACCCTAACGGCATAATAGAAGCTGGATCTGCACCAATCTTATTTATGGAATCAAATTTCGCTCCTGTATTGTTTTTTGACCAAGTATCTTTTGGCATTCCTGCTCGAATATGAATGGTATGGTTAAAGATCTCAGGAGGGGGTATATCTACGTGCCATTTCCCGGACATATAGGTTTCGTAGCCTGATTCTTCAAGTAATTTAGGCAAGGTCAAATCGGTTTTATCGCCCTTTCTCCACTCCTCTTTGAGATCAAATGCATTCCAAACACTTCTGCCAGAAATCATCATGCTCCTGGACGCCGTACAAACTGCACCCGACCAACTACCCATATTATAGGCTTTGGTAAAAGATGTGCCTTCTGCCATTAATTTATCCAGATTTGGAGTGAAGATTTCATTCTGCTCTAGCTCATCAAGGAGAGTAAATGCCATGTCATCTGCAAATACGAATAAAATATTAGGCTTTTGAACCACCGCTTCTTGTTGCTTTTTATCCGGCGCACAACTGAACAGGCATAAGCTTAGTAAGAACAGAAAGGCTTTGGTTATTCTCATAGTTAATTGGGTTTCATAAATGTGAAGAATCATCGATAAATGAAGTTAAACGAAAAAAATTTTATTTTTTCAATAGATTCCTGTAACAGCTAAATTCACCTCCGGAAAATTGCAATAAATTAAACCCTAGCCCAAGAAGTGATGGGGAATTATTTCTTCCAATATAATTTTCAGAAGGTAAATGGCCTGGATATGGATTTGTCTTTTGTAGGAAAATCACGAGGAATAGGCAAAGTCACCTCCCCCGTTGCTGCCCATTCCACACCTCTGGTAAAGGAACTTATAAAGCCAACTCCTTCAAGCGACTCCTGATCATGACCTAAGGTAGTATGAAAAACTTTTCCTTTGCCATAATCTATTACCATAAAAACTGGTTCATGCCTACCATCCCTGTTTTTATAGGTCAAATCTTCGCCGGTAGCGAGAATGGTCATGTTTTTGGCTGGTCCTCTTAAGCGTGCATAACACTCGTCCCTGGCAGACAGCCAAGTATCAGGCATTCCCGCGGTGATTGGATGATTTTCATTTCGGATATTGATTGTAAAGCTGTTTCTTGCCCCATGAGCACCTGCAGCTCCAGGGCTATTATCCCTGACCAATTTTCCTTGGGCATCGTAATAAACATAAGGACCGTCTTTTTCATTTCGACCTCCCCAGCCTCCAATTCCAATCATTTCGTTATAAGCCAACCATTCAGGAAAAGAATTGTCTGCGGCATGAACACTTACAAATCCACCACCTGAACGAATAAACTTCTCGAACTTTTCCATAGTTTTCTCAGGCCATGGAGCAGCTTTCCACCCAAAATTAGAAACGATAACGTCATAAGCTTTGAAATTTGGGCTAAAATCCGGATCAGATTTCGGCTCTTTTAAATCTTCCGTTTGCCCTGCACCAGCCATGCTTAAGAAGGCTTTGTTTTCAGCTCCATTCCAAGTGTATTTTGTTCGCTCAATCGTCACTTGAAAAAGACCTGTTTCTTCCAGCTGACTTTTCATCATTAAGCTTGTTTTAGGCCAATCAGTATGATTATTTTGACCATCTATTATAAGGACTTTGATTTTATCTTTTTCAGGGGTTGAATGGGTGTATTGAGTCAGGATGGTCAATACCATTAAAAATAAAGTTTTCAAGAACATAACTATAATATGATTGTTTAGGTTATAATACCGACCCCTAAAGTCGGAATGAATCAATGTTTACATTGGTCTTTCAATGGCCCATTAGGTACAGGCTTTTATCAAATCAGGCCTTAATATATCATTTCACCTTTCCATTTTATGGTCTATTGTCAAACTTCCCAATAGGATCAGGACTTTCCAAGGACATGCTAAGGAATCCAATTTACTAATCTAAAAAATTTTTAATAAATAACAGTCACTTCGACAAAAAGGAGGCTGAAATACAAGAATGATATTGCAATTCACTTTTAGTAAATAGTAAAAAAATACGACTACGGGGTTTTATTTTAAATCACCTATTTAAAAACAAAAGTATCTCTTTTTAAAAATCCGATGAAACAGTTCACTTTTTTTCCGTTTGTAAAATTAGCTCAATTCTTAAATTCAAGTGTTTAGGCTATTTTATGGTAATCCCCTCTTTAAGTTCACTCACCTCTTTTTTCAATATCATTAACTCCTGTATTTTCTCCTCTTGAAGTAAAATATAGCGCGTAAGCTCCTCGATTTTCTCTAGCAACTTGGTGTTTATCTCACCTAAATTAAGGCCTTCCTTTTTCACTTCCTCCTCATCAGGAATACCTGGTAAATGCCCATTTTCCTTAATAAATAACGCTAACTCATTGAGGTCCATTAGTGGATAATCAGCATCGAAAACATAATCAGCCCATCCATCCATGGTAATGTTTACTTCCTTTGCTTGAACCTTCCCATTCACTAAAATCCCTCCACTATTAAATTCAGCCTGTAAATTATTATTAGAATAACCTCTAATAACCCAGCTGATTTTGGAACCGTCATTTCCAAATTGACGAATGTATTGCCCATTCTTATTTGAATTGATTTCTGTATAGTCAAATTGGGTGCCAATAAATTTCCCAGACCCTGCTACTGTCAGTTTATGACTAATGTCCTCCGTGCCTACACCAGCTCCTTTTGGCGAAATAGAAAAGATTGGGGTCGTAGAACCTCCATAATAAAAACTGCTTCCACCTTGATCGTACCATACCTGGTTAAAAGCCCTTGAACCTCCTCCCCATTTCCTGTACCTGGTTTTTAACCCGAAATCATTTGGACCTAATGCAACACCTCTTGAATCAGCATTACTACCTTGAATAAATTGGGCAAACTCATCTCCCCTTATATTTAATATTCCTCTCAATATAGTTTCTCCCTCAACATCTAATTCCACTGCTGGCTTCAAGGTCCCAATTCCTATATTCCCACTTGCCCCAATTTTATTCGTGGATTGACAAATTCCATACCCACTAATCAGTACCAATGCAAAAACTAAAGAATACCTCATCCTAAAATTAAATTAGATCATTACAAAATATTTAACATAAAAAAAACAGTTAAAATAGCACGACCATCAACACTAGAAAATCCGGTCAAAAAAAATCAATAGCAGATGAATATATAAAATTATTTAAAAAATTCAAAGACTTATTGTCTATTTAGATGATTTACCTAAAAGATGAACTCCTTTAATACAATCAAGTTAATAATATAAACTGGATTACACCACGCCTACCACTACGCTCCAGTCCCTGATCTCCCAACTTTCTACAAGGCCATTTTTCACATAAGGATCTTCTTTAACAAATGCTTCAACATCATTCACCATTTCAGATCTGAAAATTAAAACTGCTTTGTCTGCAGGTCTTGAAAGTGCCCCTCCCATCAATAAAAGGCCTTTTTTATAATAATCATCCGCAAGTAACAGGTGTTCTTCCCTATAGTCGCCTCGTCTATCCATGTAATCATGAGTCAATAAATAAGTTAACATATAATATTTCATAGCCTTATTGTTTTACTATTTATGATAAATTACTTATAAAAAATAAACATATATCGGTTTGTGTTTAATTTACTGAATAGCGTTAATATAGTTTCGGTCATTAATAAAGTTAATAATTGCATTTGCTCATTTTTTTGTTAAAACACCATACATTACTACCGGCAAAACCTAAACTTCCTATCAACTTATTATAGTTTATACCATACACCTCGATATTATTTAAGATCAAAATTATGAGTATAACCAAGCCACAACCTTTTTTCGTTATTTTCTTTTTCTGTCAAACTAAAAGGAAAACCACAACGAGATAGATTCATCTCTACCTGAAAATCAAATACTAAAACCTAGAAATAACAAAATAAAAGCTCAAAATAACTTCAATCCTATATTTTTCATTAAATTGTAATAGCTTAAACCACATTTTCTACCAAATCCAACCTCAAATAAAATGTTTAAGGAATGGAAGAGAAAGATTCATCCACAACCAATTCTTCAAAAAGCCATTTAAAGGATTTGATACCAGATGGGAAAACCAATCAAAATCCGAGCCGATTTCAAGGATATGCCGCAATTTTCAATGGTTTGGGCATTGGCCTGTTTTTGGGATTACTTCTAGGCTTATCTGTATCTCCTGTAGTAAGCGGGGTGATTGGAACCATTACCTCCTTGTTAGCCATTTTAGTAGGATTAAATGAGAAATTCCTGAATCCGATTAAAAGTCTACGAATAGGTTCCTTTGGCTTGTTCTCTGTAGTTGGTATTTTAATAGGCCTATATATCCGCGCCAATGATCCATTTGCGCCCAGCCTGTCTGATAAGATGAAAATTTATACAGATATTGGGTATTCTGAAATAGAAGCCAGACGCTTTGTAACTGGGTTTATCCAAGCCGACTCCACGATTTCTAAAAGGCAGGCAAATGTACTATACAGTGCGGAGTTTGAAGTTAAAGCTTGTGATTTTCTGGAATATGCAACACCGGAAACGCCAGCCTCAGAAATCTATAATACCTTCAACACAGCTGGAGGAATATGGGCCCAACTTTCTTCTTTTTTCGAAAAAGACCTCTCAGATAATATTGGAGCTGAAGCACTTTTAATCCTTAGAGATGGTTTTTGCGGAAATAACGAAAAGGGCGGAGTAATCATCACGGCTGAGGGAGAAATCGCCCAACTTAATCAACAGAGCAGTTTGGAAGAAATGACAATTGCCTTTGAAAACACCAATGCTCCCTGGCCAGAAATACTAAAAAAAATAAAAACCCAATTTAACCCTGATCAAAGGGAAATGGTAATGCATTCGCTGATTAAAATTTTCAACCATGAATAAATTGTATTGGTGCATCATCCTATCCTTCATGCTTTTCTATAAAGCAGCTGCCAGGCAATTTAATCCTGACAATGTGAAAAATTCATTGGTTAAAGTTGTAGTTTCTACAAACAATAATGCCTCAAATGCATTAACAGGTTTTGTTTGGAAAACACCAAATCAGGTTGTCACCTCGCTTCACGGGATGAGCAGAACAGGTGATATACGCATTTTGTACCAAGGACAAGCATGGAGAAAAGCCAAAATAAAAAAAGTGCTACAGAAAGCAGATCTTGTACTTTTGGAATTGTTAGACGGGGAATCTGCTCCACCTACAACTGTTACACCTATTAACCAATTTAATCCTTCAAAGATAAAATTTGGAACAGATGTCTTTGCCCTGGGTTATAACGGAGGTGCCACTGGGAGTTCCTCAAGGCAAATGAAAAAGGGTTATGTAGACCCTGAAAAGTTGAGCCATTTAATTCCCAAAAAAGACAAAGACGCTCTGGCAAAAATTGGTTTTCCCGCCCTAGATCTTAATATCCTCTACCTCGAAGGAAGCTTGTTGCCTGGGTTTTCAGGTGCTCCGGTATTTGACCCACAAAGCAAACTTATCGGAATAGGAGATGGGGGACTCGAGAAAGGAGCCAGTAATGTAAGTTGGATTATACCGGCGAGCTATTTATTAGAATTGGAGCAGTCAAATGACACATCGCTACCAAATGGCTTTGAGAATCTTACCCAACTTTTCTCTGCTGCTGCGGTAATTGAATCTCCCGGAACTGGCCCAGCCTCTTTGGAATCCGAAAAATTAATTTTGTCTGAATCTGGTCTCAAATCATCAAGCGCTGCTCCCGTTAAAGCCATTGGTTTTGAGTTTTACCCTACAAAAAACAGGTCCTTGACTGATATGATCGAAACTTCCGACGATCCAGAAAATTTATTGAAGCTTTCTGACGAATTTGAGCTGGACATGAACATACAACTGGACTATGATGCAATGCGCTTTGATATCTACGAAGACATTAGTAATGGGGTGGTAGTAGCTGTTCCAGAGGAAATGGTGCTTAGTTACAATCCTGCGGAAGAAGCCTTTCAAGTTATTAATCCTGACAATAATGACATGCAGCTGTATTTTTATGGAGTACAGAATGATTTTTCTCAGACAAATTTTGAAGACCTTTTGGTTTCAGTAGGTGAAATCATAAATCAAAATTTTGCTATGCGGTATGGCGTTAGCGGATTCACCATCGATACTGATTATTCTGTATGGAACGAATACCAGGCTGGTCGAAAAGTTGCATGGATATTGTCCCTGGGAAATGAATACCTCATGGGGCAGGACGGTTTGCAATACGGGCTCTATGTATACATGACTATTCTGATGACTGAAGAAAAAACTTTTATGGCAATCGCTACCATCCCCGTACCGGTAGAAATGGTAGCACTAGCTATTTCCACTGGTATAGACTGCAATAACCCTGGAATTTTCGCAGAATACTGTGACTATTTCAACAAGATGTTTAAAACCTTCTCAGCAGCACATTTGGTGAATTTTGCTTATTGAAAACCTGCTTTTTAATGAGGAACGCTTATTTTAAATTAAAATGTATTTACTAACATTATTGCCCCTTCTCTTCTAACGGATAGGGATAGGAAATACTGGCATACTTTCTTCGCCCTCATTACTTACTGCCTGAACAGCAAAAAAGTAATTGTCCTTTGAATAAGGTATTTCAATAGTAGTGTCCTTAGTGTAAATCTTCTTTTCCCACATGGATGAACTGGTTTCCCTCATTAGCACGTAGTAGCCTTCTGCTTCACCAAATGCTGGGGCCACCCAGGTTAATTGGGAATTATTAGTGAGTTCACTAATCAAAATCCCCACCTCTCTGGGAACAGATGGGGCCCTAGCTAAGCTAGCCAAGACCACTAGATTTGCTGCCGTATTTTTTCTCAGGTATTCGAAATCAATGTGTTCGACCTTATCTCCATAGGCTATCCCCTTTTCTACTCTAATATCCTGATGCTGTTGGATATAATTTTCATTCATCTCGCAGAGGCGTACCGCTGCAAAACCTTTTCTGGAAAAAGGCGTATGATCTCCACCCCGCAAAAAGCGATCGTTCCGATACAGCAGTTTTATTTCAAGGTGATCCACATAACGTTCACCCACCTCTTTAATGTACCTGGCTAGTTGCCTTGACTTGCTATCATTTTCAGCGCTTGTTTGCCTTCTTAAGGTGGCCATCTCATCAGTTTCAAATAGTGGAACGCCTTCACTAAACACCCTAAGTTTGGTATTGTCCCGTAACTCCGTGCCACTAGACCTGCTGTTTCCTATCATGTCATTGTTTATCATGGCGACAAGGTTCCAGTTTTCGGCTTTTGCTTTCTTGGCCAAGTGAGTAGCACCAATTAACCCTTGCTCCTCCCCAGATACAGCAACAAAAACGATGGTGGCTGGAAAAGGACGGCTTGACATGATTCTAACCATCTCTATCAAGGCAACAACCCCTGAACCATCATCATTGGCTCCTGGGGCATCGCTTTCGGAGTTCATAATGTCAGAAACCCTGCTATCAATGTGCCCACTCACCACAAAAACCCTATCATCTTTTGGGTCAGTCCCTTTGAGTGTTGCCATTACATTACCCATCCTAGTTTCCTGTGTTATTCTTTTACCATCAGGGGCAACGGTGAAATAATCTATTTTTGAAGAAAGTCTACCACCTGCTAGCGGTTCAAATGAGCGAAATTTTGTCAATACATATTGCCTAGCTGCTTCTATTCCTCTCCCCTGCGAATCCTGGCTTAGTGAATGTCGGGTACCAAATGCCACCAGTCCTTGCAGGTATTCCTTCAGACTATCTTGTGAAACCTGATTGGCCATGCTAAGAACCTCTGGATTCCGTTGGATGGTAGTTATCTGAGAAAAACATGTAGATGACCAGATAAAAAATAATACGAAATATTTAATTCTCATTGAATTGAAGTATTTATTTTTAAATAATAAAAGCCTACCCTATACTTGGTTACAGGATTCAAATAACTATAACTTTAAACCTTTTATAAAAAGGAAATAAAACAGTTTTTGGAGCACAATAGTACGTAACTCAGGTCAAATGCTCTTTGAAAAATTCAATGGTCCTACCCCATGCTAATTTTGCTGCCGCTTCGTCATAGCGTGGTGTAGAATGATTGTGGAAACCATGATTTACTTCAGGATACATATAAGCTGTATAGGTTTTGTCATTCGCCTTTAATGCTTGCTCATAATCAGGCCAACCGGCATTCACTCTGGTATCAAGCCCTGCGAAATGCAATTGCAAAGGAGCATTTATTTTTGCAGTTTCTTCTGCTGTTGGTTGACCGCCATAAAAAGGAACAGCAGCAGAAAGATCCGGAACCCTCACTGCCATCATATTAGAGACCCATCCCCCAAAGCAAAACCCAACTACCCCTACTTTTCCTGTGCATTCCTCGTGGGCTTTCAGTGTCTCAAATCCAGCGATAAAATCCTGCAGCATTTCTTCTCTATCTCTTTTGCCCTGCATCGTTCTACCCTCATCATCTGTACCAGGGTAGCCACCCATTGGCGACAAAGCATCAGGTGCTAAAGCTATAAAACCATCCAAAGCAGCCTGCCGTGCGGTGTCTTCAATATATGGATTTAGCCCCCTGTTTTCGTGAACCACCACTATTCCTGGTAATTTTCCGGACGCCTCTTTGGGTCGAACAAGCAAGCCTTTCATTGTGCCTGCCCCATTTGGTGAATTATAAGTGATCGTCTCTTCGACTAGACGAGGATCGGCCTCAGAAAATCGGCTTGTTTTAGCATAATTCGGCATTAAGAACCCCATTATTGCAGCAACGGTTAGTCCTCCAACTGCAAATTTGGAAAGTCGATTAACAAATTCTCTTCGTTCTATCCTACTGTGTGCATAGTCATCATATAGGTCAAAAACTTCTTGGTCAAGGTCTTCTTTTTTTAGGGATTTCATGGCTTTATTTCTTTAGGTTATCATTTAATAGCGAAAGGTGGATTGAGGTTGTCCATTGATAAATGCTTAATCATCCATTGGTATAATTTTTAGGCTGGACAATAGCAGTGACGTCACTTACTATAAAATATTAGGGTTCAAATTTGACAGTTTGTCAAGCATCTATTAACTTTTTTTAAGCAATAAGATTCAATATAGCAAATATTACAGATAATTATTTCTTTTCACCTGCCCTATAACGCTTTAACATTTCACTAAATTATAAGTTACGATTACCGATGCAGGTCAGAATAAAGCTAAACTTAATAATAAAAATAGAAAGTGGACAAACAGCTTAAAAATGGCACTACAGCAGCGATAAAGACAAGATGCGTTTTAGTCTGAATCTAAGTCACAATTTTCAGTATTCAATTCGGTCTCTATAGTGAAATGTTTGAAATGGTATTTTTTCAAAAGGGCTTTCGCCTCATTTTTCACATCCAAGATATTTCCAAAAGAAGTAATACGTTCAAGTTTCAAATGAGTAGAAAAAACATGGTGCTCCCCTTCCAAGGACCAAATATGAGTATGATGTAACGACTGGACGTGGTCTATGGCAAGCAATTCTTTTTCGATTTTCACTAAATCGATTTCCTTTGGTACCCCTTGCAAAAACAGATACAAAGTTTCCTTTAACCTCCTAACCACGCCCCAAAGAATATAGGCTGTAAGGAGCAATGAAAGGGCTGGATCCAGATAAGGAATACCCTTAAAATTTAATACAATGGCTACAATCATTACTGCAACCCAACCTAAAACATCTTCAAGTAGGTGCCAGGAAACCACTTTCTCATTCAGCGATATTCCACCGCTCATTTTCCAGGCGGCATAACCATTTACAAGAATGCCAATAACTGCAAAATAAAACATACCTTTGGCATCGGTTTGCTCAGGATTCAACAAACGGGCAAAAGCTTCACTAATTACATATATCGACCCTCCAATCAATACAATGCTGTTAATGAGGGCTCCTAAAAGTGAAAACCTAGAGTAACCAAAAGAGAATTTTTTATCTGATTCCTGCTTTGATTTTTTATCCAAATACCATGCAGATCCAAGTGCAAGACTATCTCCCAAGTCATGGACCGCATCAGAAATAATTGCGATACTGTTCACGTAAAGGCCTCCAAAAAATTCTAATATGGTAAAACCTAAATTTAGAAAAAAGGCTATTTTAAGGTTTTTTCCTGATTGATGGTGGTGATGATGAGCTGCCATGATTAGTCTATATCAAACAAAAAAAGATCCGAGATTGAGCTCAATTTACTCCAAATAAGTTGAAAATTAAATTAGGGTAAGGTGATTTTAGATTGCTCTACACAGTATTGACTCAAGCATTCCACAAATAAGTCCAAAAGTTACATCCGCCTATTCGCAATTAAACCATAGACGCTATAGGTCGATTTCTTTCTGAAGTAACCAAAAAAATTGCTTAGTTGTAATTACAACACTTCCTGATAGAAGCCAGGAAGTGTTGTAAATCTTTCTTAAAATGAATTCACCTGCAATTCAATTTCATTTTTCCCGGGTGAAAGCCGTATAGATCCAAAACGCGTATTGACCTTTTCGCCATTTAGAGAGATCGCATCATTGGCATTGTATTTAAGAATTAACTCGGCAGAAACATTGGCAGGCAATTCAAAAACATAACGTTGCAACCGGTTATTGACCTTATTATAGGAAGCTTTAACTTTTCCCGTAATGAATGGGACAGTTATTTCTGTCGCCGTCAAACTTCCCAATTGGGGTTTGATTTGCAATAAGGCTGCCCCCGGTGATTTGGGCTCAATACCCCACATTTTACGTGCAACTATATTTCCTGGTACGGCGCCCCATGCATGGTTCCAATCTGAGTTAGGCTTGTACTTCATGTCCCATGCCTCTAAAGTAACCGTAGACCCGATGGCAATCATGTTCCACCAACTACGATCATGAGTAGCTCTCATCAGCTCAAGCGCATAATCCGCTTCTCCTGCATTGTACAAACCATCCATTAGGTATTGAGAACCGTAAACACTACAAGCCATGCCTCTTGATTTAATAAAGTCGACGACTGAACCAACATTTTCTTCCGGCACCATGTTAAAAGCCAAAGGCATCATATTCGCATGAAGAGAGGAATGCCCTGCCCCTTCACCATCAAGATAAACTCCAGTATCGGGATTCATCAATTTTTCATTGACCGCCTTTTTCACTTTGATGGCCATTAATTCATATTCTCTGGCTTCATCATTCCTATTGAGAAGGCGAGCAAATTCACCCATAATTTCCAAATTTCGGAAGTATAAAGCATTGATCACTGTATTTATCGGCGTGAATACAAAACCATCCCGCTCACCTTCTGCCGTTGCCAACTTCCAACCCGTATCTTTTTGGGCAGGTGGCCAATCAACAATATCTTTCAATTTGACTTCAGGATCCTTAAACCCAAGTTTTTTCATGAATGCTGGAGTAGCATTAGCTGAGCTTACTAACCCATCTTCTCTTGCCAATTCCATCAGTGTTTTATGCTTTAACTCATCATAATACTTTTCTATAAGTTCTGTATTACCTGTATACCTATAATCCTCATAAAACATTAAAGCCACGTGCAATTGCCACTCCGTTGGCCAGGTAGGGTTTTCCATGAAGTATTCGATTGTCCTTCTAGCAATTGGGTACTCCCAGTCCACCGCATAGTGACTAAGCTGATTGATATAGGCATCCGCTTCATAGGGAATCCTTTCTCGGTCACCATCTACATAAATGCCTGCGAAAGAAGTAGCCTTCATGGAGTATTTACAAAGGTCCCATACCTGATTCAAAATCGTATCTGAACTGCTGAAACTACTTTGGCTGTCATCGAAGAAACTAAAATAAGCCTGCTGTGTAGGCATTTGCGGCTTTTTATTGGCAACTATCTCTGCATATCGAAATGGAAGCAATACCGGAAAACTATCAGGAAGGGAAACGGCTGCGGGACCAGTATTTCGTTTGTCTTTCGGCAAATCCAAGAAATATTCCGTTTGATCAGGACTCACGGAAACTTCCACTTCTTCAAACCTAATATTACCCTGAGGGTCTGAATTGATCCTGCCATCTTTAAGTTGTTCACCTATTCTTACTGTGATTGTCTCCTTCTTTGTATTTGGGTAATTAAACGACATGTTTGCAAAAGCAGCTTTGCCAAAATCAACCAACCATGTATTGGTCGCTACTTGCTCTACTGATTTCGGAGAAACCTCTTCCAACTCAAAAATATTGCCCGTAGTAATGTAGTTATCTGTTCCACCTACTTGAAAACTTTGACTGGCTGAATACCTACCTGTTCGGTTGTCTTCATCCCAAATCCTCACTTTCCAGAAATAGGTTTTACCTTCAGAGAGGTCCTGCCCCATATAACCTATATCCGAAACTTTACTGTCAAGCACTTTTCCACTGTTCCAAACATCACCAATATTTCTTTTGCTATTATCAGCTGAACTGCTGACCAAAACCTGGTAAGCAGATTGGAAGTCCAAACCTTCAGGTACCTGCCATCCAAATTCAGGGTTTTTATCAATTATTTGTTGCCCTGAGGGACGCCTTACCATTTCTATGTGCATATTCACTGGTGCAGCTGTACTATTGTCTGAAAACTTGGAAGTCATGGCATCCAATGTTTTGTCAAATTGCGCTACTTTACTAGCATATCGAGGATCCTTGGCCAGGTTATTTATTTCCATCGGATCTTCTGCCAGGTTATACATTTCTGCTATGGACTGGTCATTGATATAACGGAAATATTTCCAGTCTGCAGTCCTGAGTCCTTCGCTAGGTGGTATATTTTCAAAATCCCATAGGTGTTCAATTAAAACCGTATCTCTATCTAATTTTTCTCCTTTGATCACTGGAACTAGGCTTTTACCTTGATAGCCTGCAGGAATATCAACCCCTGCCAAATCCAATATAGTGGATGGGACATCCACATTGGCAGCCATTTCTTTAGAATCAGACTGTTTCTTTAACCTTGGGTCCATTACAATTAAAGGCACCCTGACTGAATTGTCATAAAGTAACCATTTCCCCGCCAGTTGCCGCTCTCCTAAAAAATAACCATTGTCACCCATCAGGATAATGACTGTATTCTTGTCCATCCCTTTATCCTTTAACTGCTTCCTGATTTTGGCGATTTCTAGGTCTATCCCTGAAATCATACGGTAATACCCCTTTACGCTATGCTGATATTTTTCCGGAGTGTCATATCTCCAGGTCCATCGCAATCTATTGAAGCCACTTTTAACCATCTCCGGTTGGGCATCAAAATACTGATCCTCTGAGATTTTTGCTTTGGGAATAGTGATTCCATCCAATAATGGTGCGGTCTCATCCTGCCAGAAATATTGTTTTTCGGCTGAGTCATGCGCATGAGGAGCGCTAAAAGAAAGAGAAAGGCAGAAAGGTTGATCAGCATTTGCCTCCTCAATGAAGTCTAGCGCTTGCTGCCCTGTATAACGTGTTAAGTGTACAGTATCCGCACCTATGGTTTTGTAGTAATAGCCACGGCGGTCTGCAAACTTCCCATTCCTATCGTAAGATTCAAAGGAATCAAACAGTCCATCCAGATCTTTGTGGTTAACCCCAAACTTGCCAAAAAACCCCACATTGTAACCAGCTTCCTTAAGCAATTTGGGGTAGGCAGTTTCCATATACTCGGGTTTAATAGGGCCGGTTTGGAAAGTATATGCGTGACTTCGCTCATATAAACCTGTAAAAATAGTTGCCCGGCTGGCTGCGCAGATAGGAGTAGTCACCAAGGCATTTTGGAAGTAGCTACCTTCCTCAGCCAATTTATCCATTTCAGGTGTATGAATGAGGTCGTTGCCTGCGTAACCTAAAGCATCCCACCTTTGATCATCCGTGAGGATAAATATAATGTTGGGACGTTCCTTTTGAGCTTTACTTAGGAAAGAATTAAAAACATTGATGGCTAGCAAGAGTAGCACAAATCTAGTAGTAAAAGGGTACATGGGATTTAAATTAATGAGTGATAAATGTAATAGTTTTCGATTGAATAGCCATACTGTACTTACCTGCAAGGGGATAAATTTGTGTAAGAACCATCCACTAGGTAATTGACTAAAATTTACTTCAATAGTTTTAAACCAACATAGGGATCTATTGAAGTATTAAGTGCCCCATTACAAATTATCTATCCCAAGGCGCAGGTAGTAACCTTAATTAAACTAACTAAGATTTTTTTTAGGGAAAGACCTTGTATTTAAAAAGTATCCTATTTTTTTTTGAATAAAGAATCCACGAATTCTTTGCTGTTAAAAACTTGCAGGTCGGTCATTTTTTCCCCCACCCCTATGTATTTAACCGGTATTTTAAATTGGTCCGAAATACCAATTACTACACCACCCTTTGCTGTTCCATCTAATTTGGTGATCGCAAGCGCATTAATTTCTGTTGCTCTGGTAAACTCTTTGGCTTGAATGAATGCATTTTGGCCTGTAGAACCATCTAGCACCAATAAAATTTCATGTGGCGCTTCTGGGATGAATTTTTGCATCACCCTTTTGATTTTAGTGAGCTCGTTCATGAGATTGACCTTTGTGTGCAATCGTCCCGCGGTATCTACAATTACCACATCTGCTTTCATTTCCACTGCCTTTTTCACAGTATCAAATGCTACTGAAGCGGGATCGGTATTCATGCCATGAGAAATTACGGGCACATTTACCCGCTCGCCCCACAGAATCAATTGATCTACGGCAGCAGCCCTAAAAGTATCTGCGGCACCAAGCACAACTGACTTACCTGCTTCCTTGAATTGGTGGGCCAATTTACCGATGGTGGTAGTTTTACCCACGCCATTCACACCAACTACCATAATTACATAAGGCTTTTTATCTGTTGGTAGATCGAAACCACCAAGATCCTGGGTATTGTTTTCTTCTAAAAGGCCTGCGATTTCTTCTCTAAGTAAAAGATCAAGTTCTCCGGTGCTGACATATTTATCTCTGGCAACCCGTTCTTCAATTCTTTGAATAATTTTTATCGTAGTATCTACGCCAACATCGGATGTAATGAGAATTTCTTCTAATTCATCTAATATTTCATCGTCAACTTTTGATTTACCTACAATGGCTTTCCCTAGCTTCGAAAACAGGTTTTCACTGGATTTTTCCAGTCCCTTATCTAAACTTTCTTTTTTCTCTTTAGAAAAAAAATCAAATATTCCCATAATTTTTTTAATTCTGAGTCGAATATACGCAAAAATCCCTTTCGATAGGAACCGAAAGGGATAGTAAAAATTTTTGTTTGCCTTGTAACCTTATTTCTTCAGGACTTCCTGAACCATTTGGCTTGGCACCATTTCTTCTTTAAAGGTATAAGCTCCAGTTTTTTCAGATCTAACTGCCTTAATTACCTTGGCATAAGTCACGCCACCTTCTTTTTTCAGTGTTGCTACTACTTTCTTAGCCATAATATTATCGTTTTACCCTTGGGTTGTGTGATTACTTGATTTCCTTGTGAACAGTCACCTTCTTCAAAATAGGATTGAATTTTTTAAGTTCCAACCTTTCTGTAGTGTTTTTTCTATTCTTAGTGGTAATGTACCGGGAAGTCCCAGGCATACCGCTTGTTTTATGTTCAGTGCACTCTAATATCACCTGAACTCTATTACCTTTCTTAGCCATTTCCTTTTATTTTAATATTGGTATGGGGCAAGTCTTATTTAATAATAATCTCCCCTTTTTTCTGCGCTTCTTTTAATACCGCGCTGATTCCTTTTTTATTAATCGTTCTCAATGCTGAGGACGACACTTTCAAAGTGATCCATGCGTCTTCTTCAGGGATATAAAAGCTCTTCTTATGCAGGTTAGGGTAAAATCTACGCTTAGTTTTATTATTGGCGTGTGATACGTTATTTCCTACCTGAGGCCTTTTTCCAGTAATGTCACAAATTTTTGCCATGATATATATGTATCCAGTAATGATTGACTTTTTTCAATTGGGTTTGCAAATATCGGAAGATTTCATTAAATAACAAAAGTGTACCCCATAATTATTTAATAAATCCCTGCACTCCAAGTTTTTGGTTTTGATTCCTGATTCCAAAACCCTTTTATTATATTTGCCAAACAGGGCCAATGCGCTGCAAATATATATTTTTAATGAACCAAAAAAGAGATCCAGAATGAAGGAGATCAGCTCAAGTCAAGAAGCCATACAGCTAGAAAATAAATACGGTGCACACAATTATCACCCATTACCGGTGGTCCTAAAAAAAGGTGAGGGGGTGTACCTATGGGATGTAGAAGGCAAAAGATACTACGATTTTCTATCGGCCTATTCCGCTGTTAATCAAGGGCATTGCCATCCTAAAATAAAAGAAGCCCTTATCGAACAGGCTGGAACGCTGACCTTGACATCAAGGGCTTTTTTCAATGATATTCTAGGGCCTTACGAAAAATACATCACTACCTATTTTGGATTTGATAAGGTACTTCCAATGAACACTGGCGCTGAGGCCGTAGAGACCGCCATTAAGATCGCCAGAAAATGGGGCTACGATAAAAAAGAGGTTCAACCTCATCAAGCAAAAATAATTGTAGCCAAAGAAAATTTTCACGGAAGAACAACAACCATAGTGTCTTTTTCTACAGATGAGGACGCGCGAAACAATTTTGGCCCTTACACACCCGGCTTTATTCAAATACCCTACAACGATATAACTGCGCTAAAAGCGGTGTTGACAAACAACCCTGATTGCGTTGGTTTTTTAGTAGAACCCATTCAAGGAGAAGCAGGTGTAATCACTCCTGATGAACACTATATAAAGGAGGCGAAAAAACTTTGCCAGGAACACAATGTATTGTTAATGGCAGATGAGATTCAAACTGGCATTGCAAGAACTGGTTCTTTATTGGCTGTTTGCGGTAACTGCAGCTGCGAAAGTCATTGTGAAAAACAAGAGACTTACGCAGAACCTGACATCTTGATTTTGGGGAAAGCACTTTCTGGAGGTTTTTTCCCTGTCTCCGCCGTTCTTGCCAATGATGCGATAATGGAAGTGATACACCCTGGACAACATGGTTCCACCTTCGGAGGCAACCCCTTGGGTGCAAAAGTAGCCATTGCGGCTTTAGAAGTGGTGAAAGACGAAAAATTGGCACAGAATGCCAGAAAATTGGGAAAACTATTCAGGGAACGCATGGAACAACTGATCGAAAAAACCAATTTGGTCAAACTAGTGAGAGGCCGAGGCCTTTTAAATGCAATCGTAATCAATGACACTCCTGATAGTAGTACCGCTTGGGATATTTGTGTGGGGCTGAAAGAAAATGGGCTTCTCGCCAAACCTACCCATGGAAACATTATTCGCTTCGCTCCTCCCTTAGTTATGACTGAAGCGGAGTTGCATGACTGTTGTGACATCATTGAAAGAACTATTTTAAATTTTGAAAACCCTGCAAGTCAAAAATGAAAAACCAAGCAGTAATCTTCGACATGGATGGTGTAATCTGTCATACCAACCCGTTCCATTCTAAAGCCTTCAGGGTATTTTTCGGTAAGAGGGGGCTTGACCCCACTGAAGAAGAATTTGAAAAACACATGTACGGCAAAAGCAATAAGTATATTTTCAACCATTTCCTGGGAAGGGAAATCTCTGGAACCGAGTTCAATAACCTGGAAAATGAAAAAGAGGGGCTTTTTAGAGAAATTTATGCCGATCAAATCGTAACGCTTCCTGCATTCCTTCCTTTTTTAAACGAGTTAAAAAATGTTGGTTTCAGAACCGGCGTAGCCACTTCTGCACCAAGAGCCAATCTTGACTTAATTATGGGAGCATTGAAATTCGCACCTAAAATGGAATCCATTTTAGCCAGTGAGAATGTTAAAAACCACAAACCTGACCCGGAAGTTTATCTCACCTCTGCTAAGTTGCTGGATGTAAATCCGGCAAATTGCCTTGTATTCGAGGATTCCTATTCAGGGGTCTCGGCTGCCATCAACGCCGGCATGCAGGTAGTAGGTGTACTCTCCTCACATACAAAAGAAGACCTCCCTCCTTGTCAATTGTATATTAACGACTATTCAGAGATTGATATTCAAACTGTAGAGAAACTTTTACAATAAGTAAAACGTCCTATTTTACCTATTATATAGGAAAGCGATTATTTACACCAATACTATAATACTAAACCTTAAAACAAAAGCCATGTTGAGAAGGCCCAGAAGAAACAGAAAATCTCCAGCCATTCGTGCATTGGTTGAGGAAACCAGATTATCTGTCAAAGATTTTATTCTTCCATTATTTCTAATAGATGGTATCAACCAGAAAGTACCCGTAAATTCTATGCCTGGAATATTTCGGTATTCCTTGGACCAAATGTTAATTGAAATAGAAAGTTGCCTTAAATTAGGCATCACTACCTTTGATATTTTCCCAGCATATACGGAAGACAAAAAAGACCGATGGGCAACAGAAAGCCATCGGGAGGATACGTTTTACTTAAAAGCACTCTTTACTATTAAGCAAACTTTCCCTGAAGCATGCATCATGACCGATGTAGCCATGGACCCCTATAGTATAGATGGGCATGACGGACTCGTTGAGAACGGTAAAATTCTTAATGACGAAACCCTCGAAATTTTAGGCAAAATGACACTTGCTCAGGCCAGGGCTGGAGCGGACATTATCGGTCCATCAGATATGATGGATGGTCGCGTGGGGTATTTGAGAAAAATACTTGACCAAAATGGTTTTCAAGAGGTCTCCATCATGTCCTATACAGCAAAATATGCGAGTGCATTTTACAATCCCTTCCGTGATGCACTGGATTCCGCTCCTAAAGCTGGAGACAAGAAATCCTACCAAATGGATCCCTCAAACAGCCAAGAGGCATTGATCGAAGGGCAACTGGACTTTGATGAGGGAGCAGATTTTTTAATGGTAAAGCCAGCATTGGCCTATCTGGACATTATTAAATTACTGCATGACAAATTCCCCCTTCCTATTGCTGCTTATAATGTAAGTGGGGAATATGCCATGATCAAAGCATCCGCTGCAAACGGGTGGCTGGATGGCGAAAGAGCAATGACAGAGTCCCTTCTTAGCATTAAAAGAGCGGGTGCAAAAATCATATTGACCTACTTCGCTAAAGAATTCGCACTTCTAAATCAGTAACTTTTGTTTAAAAATCATCAACAACTCGGTGTTTTTATTACAAAAAGACTCACAACAACTCGAATTCAATAAATATTAAGCAATTATTTCAGCTTTTTTTAAAAATAAATGAAAATAAATTTAATATTGGAATAATACCAAAATTCCCTATTGACCCAAATTCTATCAAGCCATCACTTATTTAAAATAAGTGATGGCTTTTTTTGTTAATATCAATTTATAAAGGACAAACAAATTAATTATACCATAGAAAAGACCAAAGATCACCAGAAAAGCAGACTTTATCTATTTTATTTATTAAGGTGTTAATACTACCCTTTAATATATTTAAAAACACAATAAATCTATTTTTCAGATATTTTTTACCCTACTCTTTGTAATTTTTACACTTATTTTAAATTTACTAGTTGTTTTTTTGACTATTAATTGCCTAAATTTGTTGTAAATGAAAATGAAAGTAAAAATTCAACCTGTAACTCTTTAACTCTAGGTTCTTTATGAAAAACATTTTACCTCCTTTATTACAAGTTAGTTCTAGTGGAATTGACTACGCCGATGCAATCGCTCAAAACCTCCTTACAACAAATAATGTTTGGATGATGTTGGCTACGGCTCTTGTATTCATTATGCACCTTGGTTTTGCAGGTGTAGAAGCTGGCTTTGGCCAGGCAAAAAATACTGTGAATATACTTTTTAAAAATACCGTTACTCCTATAATAGGTATTTTGACTTATGGCTTAGTAGGTTTCTTCCTTATGTATCCAGGATTTGACGTTCCAGGTTGGTTCGGATTTGATGGTGCAGGTTGGAGCATGTTCTGGTTTAGCCCAGGAAATGCTGATGTAAGTACTGAATACGCAGATGCTGGCTATACTTATTGGACAGATTTTCTTTTTCAAGCCATGTTTGCTGCCACTGCGGCCACTATTGTATCAGGTGCGATAGCAGAGAGAGTAAAACTTTGGGCTTATCTAATCTTTACTGTAATTTTTGTAGGTATTGTATACCCTATAATTGGAAGCTGGAAATGGGGCGGAGGCGCTTTAGACGCCATGGGCTTCTATGACTTCGCTGGTTCTACGTTGGTTCACTCTGTAGGTGGCTGGGGAGCATTAGCAGGTGTTCTATTAGTAGGCCCAAGGATAGGGAAATATGTGAATGGCAAAACAATGGACAAGCCAGGATCGAGTGTTCCTTTGGCAGTAATTGGTGTATTCCTACTTTGGTTAGGATGGTTTGGTTTCAACGGAGGCTCTGTCCTTTCTGCTGATCCAGGACTGGTATCTTTTGTACTCGTTACAACTTCTCTTTCTGCTTGTGCAGGTGGTTTAGGTGGTTTTTTCGCAGCGTATTTTGCTTTCAAAAGATTGGACCTTGGAATGGTGTTGAATGGAATCTTAGCTGGATTGGTTGGGATCACCGCAGGAGCCGATGTAATTAACCCTATATACGCACTACTAATTGGCTTTATAGCTGGGATATTAGTCGTGATGTCTGCTCTTTTATTAGACAGGTTAAAACTTGATGATGTAGTGGGTGCCGTTTCAGTTCACCTTACGTGTGGTATCTGGGGTACTTTAGCCGTAGGTATTTTCTCTAACAATCCAGATCACAACTTTTTAACGCAACTAGCGGGCGTAGCAATCTGCGGTGCTGCAGCATTCTTTTCTGCTCTAGCAATATTCTTTGTAATGAAGAAAACAATTGGAATAAGGGTATCTAAAGAACACGAAATATCAGGACTTGACAGCCATGAGCACGGAATCAGAGGTTACACTATCATTTATGATGAATAAATAATCTCTATAAACTTAAAAACAGGATCCTGCTTTTTTAATAAAAGGGTTAGAAAAGCAGGATCCATTGATTCTAAACAAATTCTAAAATTTAATCAATATCCAAAATGAAAAAATTTTATTCAATTTTAACAATCCTATTTTTATTGCCAGTAACATTTCTTCTGGCTCAGGAAGAACAAGAAGCCCAATCAGAATTTTCTCTATCAGGGTCAGTTGATGCTTACTTCAGAAGTAATCTAAATGCACCTAACAAAGGTGATGCGGCTCAGTCGCCGGCCACATCGTTTGGTAACCTCCCAGGTTTCTCTTTAGGAATGGCAAATATTATCGCGACCTATGAAGGTGAAAAAGTAGGATTTGTTGCCGACCTGGTATTTGGTCCAAGAGGAGAAGATGCTGTTTTTGGCTCTCCTCTATACGCTGGCGGAATGGCAGGTAGTTCTCAAATCATAAACCAACTTTATATGTATTACAATGTAAGTGATGCTGTAACGTTTACCCTGGGTAATTTCAACACCTATTTGGGTTATGAGGTTATTTCCCCAACTGGAAATTTCAATTACTCTACTTCTTATATGTTTTCTTATGGTCCATTCTCTCATACAGGACTGAAGGCAGACTTTCAGCTTTCAGACAACTGGTCACTAATGGCTTCCGTTATGAACCCGACAGATATGACTGAGTTAAATTTCTACGGTTCTTACACCTTGGGTGGTCAACTGGCCTATACTACTGACGCTGGTGGAACTTACCTAAACTTGCTTTATGGAGACCAAGACGGAAAATTAGAAATGAACACTTTATCATCATTTGGTCCAAATTCGATGGGAAACACATTTCAGATCGACTTAACTACGGGTTATGATGTTACAGAATCTTTATTTCTTGGTCTGAATACCACTTACAACACTACTGCAGCAGGTCAAATGTACAATGGTTCAGCCATACAAGATGCGACTGGTGATGGTTATGGCTTTTATGGCGTAGCAGGTTACTTACAAATTGCTACTTCTGACAAATTTTCCCTCGGAGCAAGAGGAGAATATTTCAAAGTTTTCAATGATGGTTTGGAAGATGTTGTAGGCGTAGATTCAGACGGTGATGGCAGAGTGTTGGCAGGCACCTTGTCTGGAAATATCAAAATCACGGATAACTTTACTATTATTCCTGAAGTTAGAGCAGACATGATGTCTAGCAATTTCTTCATCAATAACGATTTTCAAAGCACTAAAAATTTAGCTTCTTTCTTGGTAGCAGGAGTATTCTCTTTCTAGAGAAAAAGAATTAGAAGGAGACAATTACGCCATGGTGAAATATTTCAACCATGGCGTTTTTTTATGCCTCTTCATTTTACAGCTAACAATGGTATTCTAATTTAAAATATTGTACTGCTTCAATGCTTCTGATCCTTCAGTAGAAACACACTAAATGTAGTTCCTACGCCTTCCTTGCTCTCCACACTTACACTCCCGCCGATACTTTCTATCTGGTTTTTAGTGATAAATAAGCCTATACCTCTAGCGTCTTGATGCTTATGAAAGGTTTTATACATCCCAAACAACAAATCCCCATTTTTTTCAAGGTCTATTCCTAAACCATTGTCTTCAAACCTAATTTCAAAAGTTTTCTTATGCTCCTTCACCCCCACTTTTAGGTAACTTTCTCTATCTGGCGACTTGTATTTTATGCCGTTTGTGACAAAATTTAAAACAATGCTTTCTATGTACGCAGGAATGCCAGCAACATAAAGTTCATCAGTAACTTCATTAATGAGTTCCACTCCTTCCTGTTTGGCCATAGGGTAAACACTCTCTATGGTTTTATTTAAGATTTTGTACAATTCGACTCTCTCGTTTTCTGCCGTTTCATGTAAATTTATATTTACTATTTCAGTCAAGTGCTGAATGGTCTCGGAGAGATTAATGCCACCTTTTTTGAGTAAACTAAGAATCTCCATTTCAAACAAATTAGGATGTTCAAACTCTAATAATTCAAGCAACATGTTCATTCCCGATGAATGAGATCTTAAGTTATGCGACACAATATGGGCAAAGTTTTTTAGCCGCTCATTTTGGTCTTGAGTAGTTTGCAGAAGTGCGGATATTTGATTTTGCGCACTTCGCAGGGCTGTAATATCAATAAGTTGAGAAATAAAATATAAAATATTGTCTTTTGAATCTCGCACTACGGATACTGCCAAAATAGCAGAAACCTCATGCCCTAATTTATGAATATACCTTTTTTGGACTTGATAGGTTTGTCTTTTCCCATCTATAACATCTTGTAGAAAGTTTAAGTCAGATGCCAGATCTTCAGGATGTGTAAGGTCTTGAAAGGTTAAATCATTAAATTCTGACTTACTATAACCCAATATTGAACATATTTTATCATTTACATTAAGCCACTTCCCTTCTAATGAAACAATGGCCATACCAATGCCTGCATTTTCAAAATTCTGCTGAAAGGCTTTTAACGAAATGTCTAATTTCTCACTAACAAGTTTGTGTGCTGTTATATCTTCGGTATACATAATTATACCACCTATGACATTCCCTTCATCAAACCAGGGTTTCACTTCCCAGGAAAGCCATTGTACAATACCATCTTCTCTTACAAACTTGTCTTCCCTATTACTTTTAGTTGCTCCTGCCAGACACTCTTGATGTATTTTTTTCCAATTTTCATCTATTTGAGGAAAAACCTCATAATGAGACTTACCTATCACCGATTTAGTGCCTAAATTATTATCTGACATCCATTTGGAAGAAACGGCCAGGTATTTGATTTCTTTGTCAAACATAGCGATGGCAATGGGTGCCTGAGAAATAAAAATAGCTTGCTTTTGAACTTTAATTTTAGAGAAATTAATATCCTGGTGCGTACCAAACATTATTTTTGGTTGGCCATCATCTGTGTAGGATATCACTTTCCCCCTTGCGTGAATCCACCTCCTAGACCCATCCTTATGCCTCATTTTGAACTCACATTCATAATAATCGGTTTTCCCCTCAAAACAGGCTTGCAAATTGGTTTCGGCAACTTTCAAGTCCTCAGGATCCATTAAGTCCACCCAAGTCTGAAAATTAAGAGGCTCTAATTCACTTACTTTATACCCGAGGATTTCAGCCCATCTATCATTAAATATGGTCTCACCAGTTTGAATGTCCCACTCCCAAATACCCAAATTTGTACCCTGAACAGCATATTTAAACTTTTCTTGTTCAGCAGTCCAATTTAACTGGGCAATTTTCTTACTATGTATATCTTGAAAAGTACCAAAGACCCTTACGGGTTTTCCATCAATTAATTCTGCTTGACCAATCGCCCTTACCCATTTTTCTTTTTTAGTATAAGTAATTAATATTAAATCGAGCTCATAAGATTCTCCTGTCTTTAAGGTATTATCAAATGCTTTCTTAATAGCCTCTCTACTTTTCCCTTCTTTATAAAAGTCAATGGCCCCCTCCATGGTGGGTTCGAAATCGTCAGGCACTTCATGGATAAGCCGGGTTACCTGACTCCATTCTGGTAACCCTTTTTCAAGATTAATACTCCAATATCCGATTTTAGAAATGAGATTACATTGATGACGAAATTTATCTTTCTCTAAAATATCTGTAAGATTCTCAATAAAAAATACAAATTCATTGGTTGGTGCTCCCTCCAAATCAGCTATCAAATACCCATTTAGCCTTAAGGTAAGCAACTTCCCGCTTTCTGATTGAAGTTTAATAATATGCTTTAATGCGCCTTTTTCTTCCTGAAGATCGTTTTCTAAACACGCTATCAATTTATCTTTAACAGGGCTGGACATCAAATTAAAAAAACCTGGAAATTGTATTGTATCACCTGAAAAGCCTAGTGTCCCAATAAGATCATCATTGCATTCAGCCGTCCATTCCCCATCTCTTTTAATTACAACCATTCCTTCATTGTAATGGGATTTTAAAAAATTAAATAAATCCCTCTTTGTCGTGTTTTCAAAAATTGATGAAGTTATCATTTGCTAATATTAAAGGGTTTTAAGGCACGTAAATTTGAATCAAAAAGATTATGCGACTTTTTGATTCATTATTGAATTAGGAAAATCTGGAGTTGCTCTAAAATATTCCTAGGTGAAAAAGAAATAAACAGTTTACTAAATGTTGATTATAGAGGCAAAACACCCATCAAGCTACAAATTAATCTGTTTTAATACACATTAAAGTTAGCTAATGATGCAGAAAGCAAAAAAAGAAATGTAAAATGCAAAAATTAACGGATTGGAAAAACCCTTAAATCGGCCTTTAAATAATTCATTGTAATAATAACTCCATCTAAAATCGATTGGGTAAAAAAGCACTTTATTAAACCCTAATGTAATAACAGAAAAAGTGAGACAGCCCTGATATAGGGAAGCGCTCACTTTATTAAAATTTCTAAATAATAGCCTATTGTGATAGGGAAGGACACTTCCTCTGAAGTGATTATAAATCTATTGCCTTCCTCTATTAAGAATATTTGAAAACCTTTTATAACTCTTCTTCTCTTTCAAGCATCAAAATAGCGCTTTGAGGCACGATGAAATATTTCTCACCTTCATACATCACTTCAAAGCTGCCATTAACAAGAAAGACTGCTAGATCTCCTTCTTTTGCTTGCAAAGGGATATATTTCACATTTTCATTTTGATCTTTCCACGGTTCATCGTCCTGTACCGGAAGTGGAATTGGGTATCCCGGCCCAGCTTTTATGATATAACCCTGTTGCGCTTTTTCTTTTTCTTGAACCCCCGGTGGCAAATACAAACCACTGGACGTTTTTTGATTTGGCTTCTTCAATTTGATGAGGAGCCGATCACCAACAATAATCAAGTTCTTAAGTTTATTATCAGATGTTAATTGCATGCCGCTATTAGTTTATGGCGAATAGAATGGGAATTAAACCCTTCCGTACTATGGGATTTCAAGGAAGCTTCAAATTTAAAAGAATCAATTTTGCCGAGCCCCTACTTTCACGTAGTGAGCCAAATTAGTTTACGAAGAACTGATACCCATTATAATTAACGCTCCATTTTGCCAATTGTAGAAAGAACGAAAGGTACACTAAAAAGTAATGGCATCTCCGGAAAACCGGAGACACCATTATTTATCAATTTATAATCAAGAAATGAAGGTTGTTTACTTCTTTTCCTCTTCATTTACTTCTTCATAATCAACATCTGAAACACCGTCTCCAGAGCCGTCAGCTGAAGCGTCGTCAGGACCAGGCTGACCTGCAGCACCCTCAGCTCCCTGAGTTTCGCTGTACATCTCCTGAGAAGCGGCTGCCCAAGCAGCATTCAAGGCTTCCATTCCTGTCTCGATTCCAGCTAAATCCTGACTTTGGTGTGCAGCTTTAAGCTGTTCTAATGCACTATTAACTGCTGTTTTGTTTCCATCAGACAATTTGTCGCCAAACTCTTTTAATTGTTTCTCCGTCTGGAAAATCAAACTATCAGCTTGATTGATTTTATCAACCTTATCTTTCTCTTCTTTGTCCGTAGCAGCATTTGCTTCGGCTTCTTTCTTCATTCTATCGATTTCTTCATCAGATAAACCAGAAGAGGCTTCAATCTTAATTTTTTGCTCTTTACCCGTACCTTTATCTTTAGCAGAAACGTTTAGAATACCGTTGGCATCAATGTCAAAGGTCACCTCTATTTGAGGAACACCTCTTTGTGATGGCGGGATATCTGAAAGTTGGAACCTTCCGATAGTTCTGTTGTCTTTTGCCATGGACCTCTCTCCTTGAAGGACGTGAATGTCAACAGCAGGCTGATTGTCAGCAGCAGTTGAGAAGACTTCAGATTTTTTAGTAGGTATGGTAGAGTTAGACTCAATTAGCTTGGTAAATACGCCTCCCATTGTTTCGATACCCAAAGAAAGTGGCGTAACATCTAACAATAGAACGTCTTTCACTTCTCCCGTAAGTACACCACCCTGAATGGCTGCACCGATGGCAACAACTTCATCTGGATTTACACCTTTTGAAGGTTTTTTACCAAAGAATTTCTCAACTTCCTCTTGGATCTTAGGGATCCTTGTAGAACCACCAACAAGTATAACTTCATCAATGTCAGAAGGAGACAAAGAAGCATCGGCCATTGCTTTTCGAACAGGCTCCATAGACCTTTTCACAAGGCTGTCTGACAATTGCTCAAATTTTGACCTTGAAAGACTCCTTACCAAATGTTTAGGTCCAGATTGAGTAGCTGTAATATAAGGGAGGTTAATCTCCGTTACAGAAGAGCTGGAAAGCTCTATTTTGGCTTTCTCAGCAGCTTCTTTTAACCTTTGAAGCGCCATTGGATCGTTTTTAAGATCAATGTCTTCTTCAGATTTAAATTCATCTGCTAACCAATTGATGATCACTTGGTCAAAGTCATCACCACCCAAATGCACATCCCCATTGGTAGATTTTACTTCAAATACACCGTCTCCTAATTCCAAAACAGAAATATCAAAAGTACCTCCACCAAGGTCAAATACAGCAATTTTCATGTCTGCATTTTTCTTATCCAGTCCATAAGCCAATGCTGCTGCAGTAGGCTCATTGATGATTCTCTTAACATCAAGACCAGCGATCTGACCCGCTTCTTTGGTTGCTTGTCTTTCTGAATCATTGAAATAAGCTGGAACTGTAATTACAGCTTCAGTAACTTCTTGACCTAAGAAATCTTCTGCAGTGGATTTCATTTTTTGCAAAATCATTGCAGAAAGTTCCTGTGCAGTATATGACCTATCGCCAATTTTTATAGCAACTGTGTCATTTGTTCCTTTTTCTACTTTATAAGAAACGTTCTTTTTGTCATCTGAAATCTCAGAAAACTTTTTACCCATAAACCTCTTTACAGAAGAAATGGTATTTGCGGGGTTGGTAATCGCCTGACGTTTGGCAGGATCTCCCACTTTTCTTTCTCCATTACCATTATCCAAAAATGCTACTATAGAGGGTGTAGTTCTTCTTCCTTCACTGTTTTGAATGACAACAGGTTCATTCCCTTCCATTACAGCGACGCATGAATTGGTTGTACCCAAATCAATACCGATAATTTTTCCCATGATTATATAAATTTTGTCGTTTTCGTTTTAAACACAAAACTACTATAACAACCAATGTGCCAAGTGAATTATTGGAAAAATTAATGCCACATTGTCACAATTTATGACAGCTTATCTTTAAAAATGTCAATATTTCCCATAGTATTGCAACAAAAGTAACCGATATTTACCTGCTAAGTCAACATGTAAAATCAAAATGAAAGTCTCTCAAATCAATATTTACCCTATAAAATCTCTTGGCGGAATCAATTTAATGGAAGCCAACGCAGAAGTTTCCGGTTTTCGGTATGACAGGAATTGGATGCTGGTAGACCAAAATGGGAAATTTCTGACCCAACGTTCTTTTCCAGAAATGGCTTTACTTCAGGTAGAATTGCAGGAAAATGGATTGCTTGTGTATCATCAATTAAATCCTGATGATAGGATTGAAATCCCATTTCATGAAAATACTGGCAAAAAAATAGAAGGTACTGTTTGGGATGACTCAGTAAAAACACTCCATGTCTCTGCTAAGATTGACAAATGGTTTTCCGCCCAACTAAAGACAAATTGTCAATTGGTGAAAATGGATTTGGAGAATAAAAGGTATATAGAAGGTAAATATAAAGTTAACAATGAACACGTTAGCTTTGCAGACAGTATGCCATTCCTCATTATTGGCCAATCCTCGCTGGACGATCTAAACAGCAAACTGAAAGAACCAATTGCCATGGAAAGGTTTAGGCCAAATTTAGTGTTTACCGGCGCACTCCCTTTTGCCGAGGATGATTGGGACAATATCCAAATAGGTCAATTAAGGTTTAAAGTCACTAAACCCTGTGCAAGATGTATGATGATCACTATAGATCAGAAAACAGGAACGAAAGGCAAAGAACCCCTAACCACCCTTTCTCAATACAGAAAAGTGGATGGGAAAGTATTATTTGGCCAGAATCTTATTGCATTAGACAAGGGAAGCATTGCCGTAGGTAATATTATAAAGCTCGTTTAAGTATGACCTGTGACTCCAACTAGCCGAAAGAGGGTATTTGAGAAAAGCAGTTGCTTATTTTAATTTCTCATTGTTTTTATGCCTGTTAATGTCTCTTTTATTCTTTTTCTCAAAATTTCTTTCAAAAGCTTTCGTCAGATCTATTCCTGTCTGGTTGGCTAAACAAAGCAACACCCATAAGACATCTGCCATTTCATCACCCAAATCTACCTCCTTGTCACTTTCTTTGAAGGATTGCTCTCCATACTTTCGTGACATAATCCGAGCTACTTCGCCCACCTCTTCAGTCAAAATGGCCATGTTTGTCAATTCACTAAAATACCGAACCCCTGTGGTATTTATCCATTCGTCAACTTGCTTTTGTGCTTCTTCTATGGTCATTCTTTCTATTTGTTAATTACTTTACCTAATTCGAGTTCAAGTGTATGTTCTATACAATCAGGAATATCCACATCATAATGACTTACGAAAAGCAATGTTAATCCTGTCTCCTTACAAAAAAACTCAATGGTGGATTTAAACCTACTTCGTTGTTCTTCATCCATGCCTTGAGAGGCCTCGTCCAAGACGAGTAAGGTAGGGGATTTAATCATCGCTCGCGCTAAAATACAGAATCTTTGCTCCTCCAAACTCACTTGTTGCAATCTAAGCTCACTTAAATGGGACAACTGAAATACCTTTAGCCATCTATCCACCAAGTCCTCCTGTGTCTCAGTTAGTTTTTTAAATAATCCCATGGTGTCAAATAGCCCAGATGCCACTACCTTTCTGCAGGTTTGATTGATGGGGAAATACCTGGCCAATTCAACAGATACAAAACCAATAGGGCGTTTTATGTCCCAAATACTTTCACCTGTCCCTCTCTTCCTGCCAAATAGTGAAATGTCATTGGCGTAGGCCTGCGGGTTTTCGCCAAGTATTAAACTAATGAGGGTGGATTTTCCCGCGCCATTATGTCCTTTTATCAACCATTTTTCCCCTGGCAATACCTGCCAAGAAACATTGTCGAGCAGTTTCTTTTCACCATAGCTGATCGTAACATTATTCATTTTAATGATCTCCTGATCCGAAAATGGCAAAGTCCCTGTGTTTAGTAATCCGTCAAAAGACATGGAAGAAAAGTTGAACGTTGAGAAAGCCTCATTTTCCAGAGGAATCAAGCTGTTCCTATCCTCTACTACCATTAATTTCCCACCACTTATCCAACCTATTCGATCTACTGCCTCTGGGACTTCTTTGGCTGTAGAGGTCATGATGACTTGAATTCCTGAACGCTGAATGGTTTTAAGTATCCCTTCAAAATCAGCTCTGGTTTGTACATCAAGGCCAACTAACGGCATGTCTATCAATAATAATTTCGGGTTCTTTAATAGAGCCTCTGCCATCGCCAGCCTTCTTGTTTCACCATTGGAAAGCTTAATTAAAGATTTACTTTTTAAACCTTCTAGCCGAAAGAGCTCAATTACGTTTAACAGGTTCCAAGCTCCTTCTTCCTTAATTTCCACCTCGCTCAAGAAGGCACCTACAGTGGCTGTATCCTCAGATTCAGCACTATTGAATCGCTGCTGGTAATAAAAATTTTGTTGACTGGATTTATTGCGGAAAGTATATTTTTGTGAGACCAACGCTATCAGATCCCTAAAGCTATTGATCAATCCAAGATCTCGTTGTTTCTGCTGATAGTCAGCTGCAAATGGCCATTTAATGTTTCCGTCCACTATGGCGGTCCTACCCAAAATAGTTTCTAGAAATAAAGTGCGTTCTTTTCCTGAATCACCTAAAATAGCCCAAGACTCACCATTTTCAACGGTAAAGTTAAGATCTCTAAATACTGTTTTCCCAAACGACTGAACCGTAGCATTTTCTATTTCTAAAAAGACACTCTTTTTCTTCATTTCATTAATTTTAGTCTGGATGGGCTTCGCTAAATCTGAGGGCGAGCGTATAAATAAGAGGCCTTTAGAAAGAATATTTTAAACCTTGTTTTTTGAATCCAGTACAATGGTCACAGGCCCATCATTTATCAAGGAGACTTGCATATCAGCTCCAAATTCACCGGTTGGCACAGGTTTCCCAAGTAATTTGCTCATTTCATTTATGAATTGCTCATAAAGTGGGATGGCAACTTCTGGCCTGGCCGCCTTAATATAGGAAGGTCTGTTGCCTTTTTTTGTACTCGCATGGAGGGTGAACTGACTAACAATTAAAACATCTCCATTTGTCTCCAGAATAGATTTATTCATCACCCCTTCTTGGTCGGCAAAAATTCTCATATTCGCGATCTTTCTACAAATCCAGGTTATATCATCAAGCGTGTCTGCTGATTCGATACCTAGAAGAACAAGTAAACCTGCCTCAATAGCTGCTTTCTCGATTGTCTCAATTTGTACTGATGCCCTTTTTACTCTTTGTAAAACTACAATCATTTCGTCATCTTATGCATCTCTGAGGAGGAAATAGTCTCATTTCCTGTCATTTTCAAATTGAGGGCTTTTTGTACCATTGCTTTAGCTACCTGATGATCATATATGGGTTTATACTTACTAAAAAGCCCAAAAAAGGTAACGAATTTCATAACAGCTTTGCCTATTTCTTCCCCTGGTCGGTTTTCATTTCTTTCGCCTAATAATATAGAAGGCTGAAAGAGCCCCACATAATTAAAATCCATTCTTTTAAGTCCATCTTCAACCTTTCCTTTCACACTGTTGTAATGTATATTAGATTGGGCATCCGCTCCTATGGCACTTACGTATAAGAATCTCTTGGCTCCCAGCCGGATGGTCATCCTTGCAAAGTCAAGTACATAATCGTGGTCTATTCGGTAAAAGTTTTCTTTAGAGCCCGCCTTTTTAATCGTAGTTCCTAAGGCAGAGAAAGCCATTATTGATGTAGAGGCTTCACTCAGTGCTTTTAATAAAGGCTGCTTGTCTCCGCCCATATTTTGCTTTCTAATTTCATCTTCCAGATTCAACTTATCTAGCTGCTCAAAGTCAACCTTCAACTGAACGAGCTTTTGATGCTTAAAAGCCAATTCTCTTCTGCCGAAAGAAACCACCCAATCGACGGATTCATTTTTAAAAAGTTGATGAAGAAGTTGTACACCTACCAAGCCGGAGGCTCCTGAAACAAAAGCGATATGACTCATAAGTTTTGGTTTTTTTCCCAGTCTAAAAACTTCTCAATATCAGATTGAAGACTTTTAAATATGAAGAGTAAAACGGTAACATCATCTACATAACCTACAAAAGGAATAAAATCAGGAACCAGGTCTGTGGGAAGTGCAAAATAAAACAAACCCAAGACTAACAAGCCCAAAGACCTGTTGGATAGTCCTGCATATTTTTTACTTAAATGTGCTCTGACCATTCTAATAAATATCTCGACTTGAAATTTGACCTCTGCAAATGTAGGGTTGTTGGAAAGTTCTTGCCATTTCTGGTTTACTTTCTCAAGTAGACTGCCGAGTTTTTTTTCAGTACCAGCAATGTGCTCAGCCCTGTTTAGATAAATGGCTTTGACCTTTTCAAAAAGGCTTTGGCCTGAAGAATAACTGTCCATAAATGTTTATTGCTTTATAGTGATGGCTCAGTAGTATATGCGTATTTCATCTTTGATCTTTCTTAACGCAATCGCTATACTGTCCTGTTCCAACTCCATTGCGAGTTGGAAAATTTTTTTCGATAACTCAAGGCTCCTTTCTTCTCCACCAACCTGCTGATAAGCATTGTTAATGAGTGAAATGGTTTGCTCTACAGCAGACCTTAAGGTCTCCCAAGAATCATCTGTAAAATATATTTGTTGAGACAAATTATGGTTGAACTCACTCCTGATCTCCTGAATCAAAAGGCCATGCAATTCTCCGGAAAGCATTTCAGGCCCATTAATCCTTCTAATTAGATTATTTGGGGAGATTCTCTCTAAAAGCAAGCAAAGGCGTTCGCCAGCTTGAATACGTAAAGGAATCACCTGTTCTGAATTTTTGGATTTAATATCCAACCATTTCATCTCCCTTTCCTTCTTCAAAAATGATACCGTAATAATAAACATCCCATAAATGACCAGGCCTGCAGGAATAATTATTTTTAATAGCTCAAAGAGGTAATCCATATACAAAGGTTTTAATTGGCAATATCTGAAATAATGTCATGTTTTACTATGCACCAATTGTTTTTCTGTTTTAATTTTGGAACCATTAATCCTACTTCATCCTTAATTTCACATGTTGACTCCAATAAAAATAACTGCCAAAGCACTCGAAGAAATTAAAAACATTATGGCTACCAAAAATATTCCTGTGGAGTACTCCCTGAGAATAGGTGTGAAAGGTGGTGGATGTGGTGGTGTTTCATATGCTTTAGGTTTTGATCTGGCAAAAGAGGGGGACCAAAGCTATGAAATCGAAGAGCTGGCAGTGCTGATTGAAAAAAGACATGTGATGTTTTTGATGGGCATGCAGGTAGACTTTCACGAAAGCAATGAGGCCAAAGGATTTGTATTTACCAACCCTGACTTACCTAAAAGGCACGACAACCAATAGTTGTCCTCGCTAAAAAAGAGTGCTACCGATTTATCAAGTCAAGCCTTCAAAACCATATTTCATATTTGACCAAAATGCGTCTATTGCAATTATTCTTGGTTTCAAGAAAGAAATGATTTCTGGCCAATCGTCTCTATTCATTACGCTCACCCCTGGTAGTGTTTTTTCCACTTTACTGGAAAACTCCCCCCACTCATTTTCTGAGTCGGGTACCCAGCTCCATTCTTCTTCTACTTCTTGCTGAAAAATCCCCTTAAAAGTCACTAGCTGATCATAAAGCAAACTCCTTATCTCCTTATCTGGGTGCTGCACTTCTATCGAAATGGAAGCAAAATCTCGCTCTGCTTTCATTCTAAAATACATGTGCTTTACACCTGTTTTATAATTTTTCCAATTGATTTTTGTTCCATCAGCATTAGGTACAGGCTTCATATACTGTCCAAACGTGGTCCAAAACTCTTGCCTGGTTTTGCTAAGCTCATTTTTGGTGTACATTCATTATCCAGTTTATTGGTAATCCCTAGGGTAAGCTACTTCTACCACAGAAAAATTCACCACCCCTCCAAGGGCCGGATTGTGTTTTTTAATCACCACTTCAATCTGTGTACTTTCAGGATAGGCTTTTAGAATATCCCCAATCATTAAGTGTCCCAAGTGTTCCAACAATTTCACGGGAACCTGCATGTGTGCTTTAGCTATTTGATAAAGCTTAAAATAATCGACCGTATACTTGAGGTCATCCGTACGCATTGCCTTTTCAAAATCTGTATACACATGCAAATCGACAGTAAATCGGTTGCCTAATTTTTTTTCTTCTGAGAACACCCCATGGAAGGCATGAAACTCAATTCCCTCAAGCGATACTTTTCCCATTATTCAAATTGATCAAAAAATGAACCCGATTCACCTTTATTGGTATTCTTGGCAGCTGAGACTTTTTCCTCTTCCTCTTTCTGCTTTTCTTGTTCATCAACCTCTTCAACTACTTGAATTGGATCAAATTCAGCAGCAACTACTTTTTCATCTTCATCAAGTTCAGACTCGTTTTCGACCTCTTCCTTGCTTTCAGGCTGCTCCCATGTATATGTATTGCCGGATGGATTTGACTTTGGCTCCTCCTTTTCTGTAGAATTGAAATTCTTTTCTTTCCTTTGCAGTTCTTTGACCAAACGAGTATGAATGCCAGCATCAATTTCGTTAAACCCTTCCCTAGCAGCATTTACATTCTCTAGCGTTTCTGTGGCTGTACGTTTCAAGTTCTTCAGCAAGTAATCCCTTTGGTCAAGTAGTTTTTCGTAATTTTCCACCAAGACATTAACATCTTCCTTAAGGTCCTCTATGATGTTTTTGGATTGGGATTCTGCCTGATCTATCATGCTTCTGGCCTTGCCTTTTGATTCGGCATGTAGCGCATCAGCATTCATTTGTGCTTCCTTAAGAATTAATTCCGCCGTTTTATTCGCTTGTTCGATTATACTCGCGCCGGTATCCTCTGCCGTTTTCAAAGTTTTAAAAAGCGACTGCTCCACTTCCCTAAGTTTGGAAGCTTCTTTTTCAGCATGCTCATATTTTATCTTAAGGGCATTTTTCTCTTCGACGAGCTTTTCCCATTCTTGAGACAGATAACTCAAAAAAGTCGAAACTTCGTCTTTATCATAGCCTCTGAAATTCTTTTCGAAGGTCTTTTGACGGATATCTAATGGTGTAATTTTCATTTTTTCGTCCTTTAGCCGATCTTAGACCGGAAGTTATTGACCAATATTTATTTCCCAAACAGAAACAGTATGATCATCACTGATGGCTACTACTTGATTATTGTGTTTCGTCCACAAAACTTTATTAATGGATGTTCCATGACCTACAAATCTGGCTTTATCTATAACTTTCAATAGCCTAAAAGCTTCGTAATCCCAAATTTTCATTGACTTGTCCATGCTACATGTCACAAAATACTTACCATCTTCTCGAAAAGATAGAAAGTTGATCGCATACATGTGCGCTGCTATGTTTTTTTGTTCCTCAAATTTCTCAGTATCCCAGAACTTAAGCTGAGCATCCCTTCCTCCACTAATAATTTTCTTACCATCTGGACTGTATGCCAAAGCAAATACTGATTTGTTGTGCCCACCCATTCTCGCCAATGGCTTCCAATTTTCCAAATCAAAAACCTTAACCAAATTGTCGCTGGCTCCCACGCTGAGTTGACGTTTGTCAGGAGACACTGCCATAACCCGTAGGGACTGCTCACTGATTTTTACATGGCGAACTGGGGATCTTTCCTCAATATCCAAAACCACAAGCACTCCATCTCCGGTAGCCACCAATAATAGATCGCCAACTACTTTCAGATCAAAAATTGAATGAGAAGTGATTTTTAAGGACCAAATTTCTTTTTTAGTCTTTAGATCAATAACATGAACCCCTTCATTATTATGGCCTATGAATAAAAGATTTCTTTCTTCATCTACTTCAAGGGCATAAACAGAATTTGAAAGTTTGGCCAGCAAAAGTCCATCTCCAGGAGTAGAAAGATCCCATTCTACTACCATTCCATCTCCGGAGCCAGTGTAAATAAGGTGAGGTACGCAACCACTAGCAAGTGCAAAAACGGAATGATTATGACCTCTTAATGTGTTAAGTTTACTAACTTGAATATTTGACATATATTGCAAAACCTAATTACCACTCAGTTGCCTTAAAGCTACTATGTTAACAAAAATAGAAAAAATTAGCCCTTTATCTGCTTTTGCCATCAACAATATTAAAACGTCTGAAAACGCATCCATGGACTTTTTGAGTTTTAGAGAAAAACTATCACTGGCCAATATCGGTCATGCACAAAAAAGAAAAGAATGGAAAGGCGCACGTCTCGCAATAAAAAACACCTTGGACAGTCTGGATTTACCCTACCCTGGCTTTTATAAAGATAGCCACGGTAAATCACATTCTATGGATGGTTCAGGACATGTATCCCTCACTCACCATGGTGATTATGCCGCAGCGATATTCCACAAAGACATGCCAGTAGGGGTGGACTTGGAAAGGGTTAGAGAAAAAACGGTACCACTTGGTCCGAAATACCTAGACCCTTCTGAATTGGCTTTTTTAGGGAAAGACAGTTACCTGTACACTTTAGCCTGGTCAGTAAAAGAAAGCATCTACAAATGTCAAGGAAAAAGGGGCATTAGCCTAAGGCAGAATATTATTCTGGAACCATTTACTGCTAAAGATAAAATCATAAAAGGCAAAGTGTATGGCTCCGATTTTTCAGATCATTTTTACAAGGTAATGGTCCATTCAGAAAACGATATGGTACTTACCTATACTATTTGGTGATTCTTCTTATATTTATAATTGTAATCAACAAAACTAGATATGAAGAAACTTTTTACATGTTTTGTAATTTGTATCCTATGGACTTCGGCCATTTACGGACAAAAGATTTCCAACATGGAAATGGTAGATGCCATTACCAATCAACCCTATTCGCTAGACAAAAACAAGGCATCCATCGCACAGGTTTTTATTTTTTACACACTTAAATGCCCCTATCCAAAACTATACAATTCAAGGATTAGGGCACTGAAGGAAAAATACAGCTCATCAAAGATTACTTTCGCGCTGGTAAATCCTCATGCTGATCAAGAGGATGAAACCATTGAAAAGCTTGCGTCATTGGCGTTTGCTAAAAACAATCAAATTCCATTCCTATTAGATGAAAATCAAGTTTTCACAAAAATGACAGGGGTGAAAAAAATACCGGAGGTGGTAATTATTACAGCTGGTCCTACGGGCTACAGTGTTGCTTACCGAGGAGCTATAGACAATAATGCCCAAGCAATGGAAAGTGCAACAGTCCATTATCTTGATACAGCTTTAGAAGACATCACTAAAAGAGACCGGCCAAGTCCTACCGTAACCAGAGCTGTGGGTTGTAATATTAGGTTTACCCCTTAGGAAGGTAAATCCACTATTTTTAATAATTGATTAACTTCTTTGGACTTGTCTAAATCCCCTATTTTTTCGAAGGAGTAAATAAGGTTTCGAATTACTCTTCTGATGATTTCAATGTTTTCGCATGGCTCGTAATATTCCGGCTTAGGGTCCAATTTCAAATGATCAAGGTAATTGTTTATATCCTGTTTGGTAAAAATAAGACCTTTGTTGAAGGCATTGATATAAAATTTGAATTTACCTGACTTGTATGTCAATACGAACAGATTGGGTAGATTAACCCCGTAAACTGGCAAACCTAATTTTTTTGCCACCAATAGATAAACTGAACAAAGGCTTATTGGATTTCCTTTCTTAGTTTCTAGGACCGTTTTGATCATACTGTTTGAAGGACTATGGAAATTCTTCGTGTTGGCAGAGAATTTCAAATCATTAAACATCACATTATTGATCAATTTTATTTTGTCATAAACCGACAATTCGTTCTTGAAATTCGTCCATACATCAAAATAAATTTGTTGCATCAGGGCATTAAGCTGTTCGAATTCAAGTTCAGGATAGAGGTAGGTATTGATAATCCATAAGCCCTCAAGTAATTCTTTCTCCTCAGAATTTGTCCAATCTGTAAGCCTTTCTAGGAGCAAATTAAACTGCATGTCATGGACGATCTCTTCGATTTCCTTTTGCAATTCAGGATTGAACGATCCCTCCCACTTGTTTTCCAGAAAGGGGATAATTTTATTACCTAAGGAGAGAATTTTATCCCTCACATGCTCCTTTACTTCCTGATCCCCATCATCCAACAAAGACACAAGAGCATTTAATTCTTTATCTGTCATTTGCATATTCATCTCAACTTACCCTCAAAGTTTCAACTAACCAAATTTACCAATTTTTAGGGATAAATTAACTGTCATTTTATTTTTAAGTGAGACGTTCATTAAATTTAAGGACTAGTAAACCATCATATAGCCTCTAATTCCTCTTTATAGGCCTTGATCGCCCTGAATATCCCAGAAGCAACATAAGTTTGTCCACTTTTACTATTGAGGTATTTTTCTTCTGCCGGATTTGACAAAAAGCCTGTTTCTATTAATACACTCGGCATACTCGTTGTCCATAAAACATAGAAAGGGGCTTGTTTTACGCCCCTGGAATGCCTATTTACTCTCGTTGACAAATCATTCTCAATTTTCCCGGCTAAAGAAAGACTATTGGCAAAGTAGGCTTTTTGCATTAAGTTAAACATCATGTAAGACTCAGGTGACTTGGGGTCAAAGCCCTCATAGTTTTGCTGATAATCGTCCTCTAGCAGGATTACTGCATTCTCTCGTTTTACTATCTCGAAATTGCCATTGAAGTTTTTATTTCCCATTACGTAAGTTTCAGTACCGTAAGCCCTCGTAGAGCCTATGGCATTGCAATGTATAGAAACAAATAAATCCGCTCTGTTCCTGTTAGCGATATTTGCCCGCTCCTTTAATTCAATAAAAACATCTGTTTTCCGGGTATAAATTACTTCCACATCAGGAAGCAATTCCGAAATATACCCACCTACCTTGAGCGCAATCGCCAGCGCAACATCCTTTTCTCTCGATACCCTACCTATAGTTCCAGGATCCTTACCGCCATGGCCGGCATCTATTACTATCCTTCTTAATTTGAACTCTGCCTTTTTTTCTTCAGGGGGAATAAATCCCACTAAAACGGTTGTGATGAAGAGCAATGAAATTATAAGAATATTTTTCAATTTGGTTCGTTCCATAAACGTTAATAACCTTAACTTTACTGAAAATTAAATGATTTTTATAGCAAACATAAATTATTAGTGCAGATAATAAAGACCGTATTTCTTTTCATCTGTATGTTCAGCTTCTTTGGGCATACTGTTCTGGCCCAGGAATCCGGCACTGAAAGAACTTCCGAACTAGAACTCACAGCTCCTGATACCTTGGGTAACCCCGAAGTCAGGCTAGATACTTTAATGCCTGTACTTCCAGATAGCATTCTTACTATTACTGCTACTGATTTGGATTCTACCCTGAGTCAGCCAAACGGTGATATTCAAACCACAATCAATTATTACGCCGAAGACAGTATCATTACTGACTTTGCACAAAATAAAGTATTTCTATATAAAGGTGCATGGTTTGAATACGGAAATATACGTCTGGATGCAGATTATATCGCAATTGATTGGAAAAAAAATGAACTCTATGCCTCAGGATTGAAGGACAGTCTTGGTGTGGCACAGGGAACGCCGATGTTTAAGGAAGGCAATAGTGTTTATGAAATCCGCAAGGAGATGCGCTATAACTTCAAAAGTCAAAAGGCCATTATTTCGGATGTAGTAACCCAACAGGATGAAGGCCTACTCCGAGGAGCCGTTGTAAAAAAAGACAATGATGGATCTGTTTACCTGAGTAAAGGTTTTTATACCACCTGTGATTTGGTAGAACCACACTGGCACATTTCCTCTTCCAAAATAAAATCTGTCCGTGGAAAACACATCATCTCCGGACCGTTTAATTTGTATTTCAATAATATTCCTACCCCCTTGGGGCTTCCTTTTGGTATAATACCAGATACTCCTGAGGAAAAAACTTCCGGAATCATTTTCCCTTCCTATGGAGAAGAACAACTCCGAGGCTTCTTCCTAAGGGATTTTGGCTATTATTTTGCCTTCAACGATTATGTGCACACCCGTGTTACTGGTGAAGTATATTCCAAAGGGGGCTATGGAATGAAGACAGCATCAGTTTACAACAAAAGGTACCGGTACAAAGGAGGATTGAATATTGATTACCAGAAATTCCAAAGTCCAGAAACAGCTGAGACTCCTCTGGAATACAACGCTTTCTGGTTTCGATGGAACCACACACCCGAGTCACGAGGCAATTCAAGGTTTTCTGCTGCCGCTAATTTCGGAACCAAGTCCTACAACGACAATATCCTTAATCAGGGAAATTTCCAGCAAAATCAGCAATCCGATTTCTCTTCTAATATTTCATATAGCAAGACATTTACGGGTACTCCTTTTAGCATGTCTGCTAACTTGAGGCATTCTCAGAACCAGGTTACGGACGAAGTGAATTTGCTCTTGCCGGATGTAGCCATCAATATGAACAGGCAAAATCCGTTTAGAAATGTGAATTTTGAACCACTCAAAACCTTAAATGTTTCGTGGAATTTTAACGCACAGAACTCTATCAATAACCGCATCACCACTGAATTGGGTGTGGACCCAGGGCTTCAGCAAGAACTAGAGGAGTTAGGAGTAACCTCCACTCCTAACGTTATCCCTTTTAATATTGCCAATATCCCACAATTACTCAGGGATGCTGATAACGGTTTCAAAAATTCTGTTCCAATATCTTCAAACTTTAGCCTTTTCCGATTTTTTACAGGAACAGCCTCAATGAATTTCACCGAATTATGGTACTTGGATAAAATCAATTATTATTATAATCCTCAGGAAGAGCGGTTGGATCAAATTCTGGAAAGTGGCTTTAGTAGAGTAAATTATTATAACAGCTCTTTTAACCTCTCAACCAATGTTTATGGGTTTTACACCTTTAAGAAAGGCTCTAAAATAGAAGCAATCAGGCATCACATGCAGCCTACTTTTGGTTTCACCAGTACTCCAGATTTTTCTGACCCGAAATACGGGTATTACCAAGAGGTACAAACTGATGCCAGCGGGACCCTTAGGCGTCTATCTAGGTTTCAAGGCTTTATTTATGGTGGTGCACCTTTAGGAGAGTCAAAATCACTGAGCATTAATATAAGGAATACCTTGGAAGCCAAACTTAAAACAGAAAGTGATACTGCAGAGGCCACTACCAAGAAAATACCGATCCTGCAATCACTAAATGTATCTACTAACTACAATTTTGCAGTAGATTCATTTAACCTTGCACCATTCAATTTCAGTACCAGGACCTCCTTATTCGATAAAAAGCTTTCGGTCAATCTGAACACTACATTAGACCCTTATGCTACAGGTACATTTACCAACGGTGAAGAGGTGACCACACGAAGAGTAAACGAGTTTGCTTGGAAAAAAGGACAAGGAATAGGTATCATAAGAAGAGCCTCTCTAAACATCAATGGAAGTATAAATCCAAGTAAGACGGAACAATCCCCCGGTGAAGTGCGTGACGAACTTACCAATGATTTTCTAAATCAGGGTGGTCAAATGAATGATTTTGTAGAAAATGAAATCAATAGAATAGCCAATGACCCAAGCCAATACATTGACTGGTCAATTCCTTGGAACATGACTTATAGCTATAACCTGAGTTACAGCAAAGCTGCCACGGGAACCAAAAATGTCACGCAAGCAATCAATATCTCGGGAGACCTAAGCCTGTCGGACAAGTGGAAAATCAACTTTACCAGTGGTTACGATCTTTCTACTGCTGCGATCACCCAAACCATGGTAGGAATTGCAAGGGACCTACACTGCTGGCAGTTGAACGCGAATTGGGTGCCTTTCGGCAGATTCACTTCTTACAGCATAGATATTCGGGTAAAATCAAATATACTTCGAGACCTTAAAGTTTCCAGAAGACGGTCCTTCTTCGATAGCTTTTAACCCTTAAAAGGGTACTGAGATACTAAAAACGCTTGGGAATTACTTATGAAATTATTTCCCTGGCAATCGGCAAACTCATGCACCTTGGCCCACCCAAGCCTCTGGAAAGTTCTGAAGAAGGCATTTCCAAGACTTCTATACCGTATTCTCGCAATGCTTGATTGGTGTGTTTGTTTCTATTATAGGAGATGACCTGCCCAGGAGCTATGGTGAACACGTTGGCTCCATCAAACCATTGTTCTCTCAGGGCATATTCTTGGTTCACTTTATCTGTACCAATTATTTCCAAATCCGGGATTTCCATTCTGAGTATCTCTCTTAACGGCTTCTTTAAAACAGTTCTTTTGATATTGACCTGCTCACTGTCTTCCTCTTTTCTAGTATATACCGAAATATGCTTAACAGCCTGGAGCGCATCTGGATAAGTCAATACCCTATTTTTATCCAAAATAGTAAATACCGTATCCAAGTGCATAAAGTTTCTTTTTTTGGGCAAATGAATTTCATAAACACGGTCAATTCTCCCTTCGGCGATAAGGTTTTTGGCTACATGGTACACAGCTTTTTCATCGGTTCTTTCAGAGCAGCCAATCGCCACAGCATTATCCGAAAGAATTATCACATCTCCACCCTCTATGGATGGCGTATGATTGTGAGTAATCATGGGATATACTTGTTGGATTTTATCTTTGAATAGGGAGTGATTTTCAAATATTTTCCTCACCATATTGGCTTCCCTTTGGCGCTGATCCAAGCGCATACTGGAAAAAACCATACCTCCTGGCAAAATGGCAGCTGTATCTCGCTGAAAATACAAATTGGGACAAGGGGGAATCAAAAATGCAAGGTCCAATAGATCTGCCAATGCTGCGGCACTGACTCTGCCCCTGACCTCATGCACCTTTATGCCTGCTATCAAGGCCTGCACACATTGGTCCTGGCTGAGTACACCAAGTAATTCTTCTGTCAAATGCTCCAATCTTGAGACAGCAAGTGCTTCTCTGATCAAGTCAATTCTCAAGGAATTGTCTTCAAGAATATCGCCTAATAATTTGTCGAAAAAATAAACTTTAGCACCACATTTTTCACTAATAAGTTTAGTGAAGACATCATGCTCCCGCTGCATTTCTTCTAGATAAGGGACATCCTCAAATAGCAGCAAGTGCTTGTTGTAGGGTGTCAATCTATCTATCTCACGCCCAGGACGGTGAACTAATACTTCCTTTAATGTTGCGAATTCAGAGTTGATGGTCAAATGCATATTCACCAATTTACAACAAAACCACAATTAATGGACTATTAATACCATTCTTTCGAATTATTCTTTAAAATCTAGAATATCTCTGATTCTATTGGCTTCTCTCATATCTGCTTTCAAACCTTCAATATCATCTTCCGCAATTCTTTTTCTGAAGGCAGTCAAATGTTCAATGTAACTGTCAAAAGCTTCCAATACATTGCTTTTATTTTCTAAAAATATTGGGCCCCACATTTCTGGAGAGCTTTTCGCAAGTCTTACGGTGGATGTAAATCCGCTCCCAGCCATGTCTAGTATATTTCTCTCATCTGCTGTTTTATCAATTACAGTCTTCCCCAAAACAAAGGAAGTAGCATGAGAAAGATGTGATACAAAAGCCAAGTGAAGATCATGGTCTTTTGAATCCATGAAACGCAACCTAAGATTTAGGGCATCAAAAATTTCGTAGGCCATCCCTTTGAGATGGACGTCTGTCTTCTCCATTTCACAGATGATCATTACATTCCCATCAAAAAGATCTGCTTGCGCAGCTCTAGGGCCTGAATTTTCAGTTCCTGCTATGGGGTGGACTGCTAAAAACTGTTGCCTTTTAGGATGCTGACTCATTTGGCGACAAAGTTGTTCTTTGGTTGAGCCAAAGTCCATTACTAAAGTTTGCTCACCGACCTGATCGAGTGTCTTTTCTAAGAGTGAAAATAATGTATCAACAGGTGTTGCCAGAATCACAATATCAGTATCCTTGTCCGGTTCAATTAGACTTTTGGATACAAGTTGCATGCCCAGAGCAAGTTCCATGTTTTCACTGTCTGAATCAAATCCAGTGATTTCTAAATCAGGATATGTTTTCTTCACGGCAAGGGCGAAAGAACCACCCAGCAAACCTAACCCTATGATATGTATTTTTTTCATGGCGTATAGTAATTTTCCAACCTTTTAATGGCTTCATTAATTTTATCTTCACTTATACACAATGAAAAGCGAACATATGAAGCCCCTTTGCTACCAAATATTAATCCTGGAGTAATGAAAATATCGTATTCATAAAGCAATTGATCCACAATTTCTGTGGCTGTCTTACCGTCTGGAACCTTCCCCCAAACAAATAAACCTACTGCATCCTCCAGGACATCAAGCTGCAATAATTTGGCCATTTTTAATACAAGCGATTTTCTCCTTGCATAAATTTTATTCATGGAGCTTATCCAGGTACTATCTAGTTTTAATGCAGCTACGGCACCCTCTTGTATCCCCAAAAACATTCCAGAATCCATATTGCTTTTTACTCTCAATACAGCATCAATATATTCACCTCTTCCAGCCAACATCCCCACTCTCCAACCCGGAATATTAAAAGTTTTGCTTAAAGAATTTAACTCCAGGACATGGTCTTTAGCACCTGGTATTTCCAACAAGCTTTTTGGCTCATCGTTTAAAATAAAGCTATAAGGATTGTCATGAACCAAGAGAATATTATGCGTTTTCGCAAAATCCACTAGTCTTGCAAATAATGATTCACTTCCCTTTGCACCGGTAGGCATGTGAGGGTAATTGACCCACATCAACTTTACCTTTGAAAGGTCCATTTGTGCCAATGCTTTCCAGTCCGGTTCCCAACTATCGTTCTCATTGAGTGAATAATATACAGGAATGGCATTAAGCAGTTTGGTCACCGAGGTGTAAGTAGGATATCCTGGATTGGGAACCAAAACCTCATCTTCTTCATTCAGAAAGGCCATGGAAATGTGCATGATTCCTTCTTTAGACCCCATTAAAGGCAATACTTCTGAAGCAGGATCCAGAGAAACACCGTAGTGCTTATCATAAAATGCTGCAATGGCATTTCTCAATGCAGGAGTACCCTGATAGGATTGGTACCCGTGTCCTGAATCGGAGTCGGCTATGCGTTTTAACGCCTCTATCACGCTGTGGTCAGGAGGCAAATCCGGGCTACCAATTCCCATGTTGATTATCGGCTTCCCACTCTCTCTAAGTTTCTGTACCTCTTTGAGTTTTTTGGAGAAATAGTATTCTTTAACTTCTCCCAACCTGTCGGAATAACCTTTCATTATTTTCTACTTTGATAAGTTCCAAAAATCTTAACGGACCCAAAATCCGAAGCGATTAAGTCCATCGCTTGATTAAATTGCTCAACATCAGAAATAAGGGTATCAATAAAAAAGGAATATTCCCAGGGTTTGCTCATTACTGGAATAGACTGGATCTTAGTTAAATCAAGGTCATTGTCACTTAAAACGGTGAGCAATTTGGCCAAACCTCCTTTTTGATTTTTGATGGTAATTTTTAAGCTAGCTTTTGTGGGAGAAGGCAAGCTTATAGGTTTCCCTTTTTGAAGAATGATAAATCGAGTAAAATTGTTTTTCACTGTTTGAATGTCTTCGGCCAATAACGCTAACCCATAGAATTCAGCAGCTTTAATGCTCGCCACAGCCCCTAGGCCCTTGATTTTTTGTTCTGAGATAATCTTAGCAACATATGCGGTATCAACATCATCTATTGGATTTATAGCCGGGTGACTGGCAAAAAAATCCTTGCATTGCAACAGTGCCATAGGGTGAGATCTGGCCTCTGTAATATCAGATAACTGTTGACCTGGCAATGCCATTAAATTGTGGGAAATAGGCAAATAGTATTCGTCGGTAATATAAAGTTCGTACCGATCGATAATGTCATAATTTGGCAAAATAGCACCTGCAATAGAATTTTCTATGGCCATAACAGCCACATCTACGACCTCATTCCCTACACTTTTGGCAACTTCTTCAAAAGTATTGTAACCAAACACTTCAATGTTCTCTCCAAAATATTGTTGGGCAACCTGGTGATGAAAAGAACCCAGAACGCCCTGTATTGCTATTTTAATTTTCTTTTCCAAAATCTATCTATTATGTGGATTACACATTAAATTCAGCTTATACGCTTAACTTCCCCACCCATAAATGCTCCAAGCTAGCGAGGGAAAAACATTGTGAAGGATTATTCATTGATAAATTCTGGCTGAATATCCAATAAGGAACAATGCTTCCAAAAACTCGGATACGACTTATCCACTACCTCAGGATCTTCTATTTCCAGCTTAGTTCTGGTTATCAATGGCATGAAGGCCATAGCCATTCGGTGATCGTCATATGTGGCAATACTCACCCTGTCAGGAATATTGGTTGCAGGAACAAGGGTAAAAACACCTTCTTTGCGTTCTTCAAGTAAAGCGCCAATTTTCGCCAATTCCTTTTGTAATGCATCTATACGGTCTGTTTCTTTAATTCGCAAGCTTTCCAAGCCCGTGAAATCAGAAGTTTGTCCGGTAAGTGCGCAAGTGACGGCAACTGTTTGCGCCAAATCGGGGCAATGGCTAAAGTCAAATGAAGCCAAACCGCTAATCGCTTTTTTCGTAAGAATTATTCCATCACTAGTAAATTCGCTCTCCACTCCCAACTTGTCCATTATAGCAACGATCTTTGCGTCACCTTGTAGGCTTTCTGCTTTAAGACCTTTAAGGAACAATTCCCCTGAATCAGCACATGCCAATAAACTAAACCAATAACTGGCTCCTGACCAGTCGCTCTCTACTGAAAAAGTAGTGGGCTGGTATTTTCCAGGCTTAACTCTGATCTGGCTGCCTTCAAAAATATAATCAACACCGAAGGCCTTCATTAATTCCAGTGTCATGGTGATGTAAGTCCTTGAACCAATTTTACCGGTCAGGTTAAGTACTAATCCTTCAGGAAGTAAAGGGGCGTTCATCAATAAGGCTGAGATGTACTGACTGCTGACATCTCCTCTTATTTGTATTTCTTTGGTTTTTTGACCAGAAAACCCCTCTATAGTCAAGGGGGGATACCCTTCTTTCTTCAGGTAATTTATACTAGCTCCTATTTCCTTTAAAGCATCTACCAAAATACCTATAGGCCTTTCACACATTCGGGGAGTTCCCGTCATGGTTTTTTGTCTATTGTTTAGCGCAGCATAAGCGGTCAGAAACCGCATAGTAGTTCCCGCATCCAATACGTCATAAGTGTCCGGATCCTCTTCAAGTAGTCGGATCATGGTCTGCGTATCTCTTGCCTCAGCCAAGTTAGAAAGGGTATTCCCTCCTTCAGTAAGCGCATTGATGATTAAAACCCTATTGCTTTCACTTTTGGATGAAGGCAGCGGAATTTGAATTTGACCAAACACCCGTTTTTTTGGTAGTAAAATAGTATTCATGAAATATTTAAAGCTTAAAATTTACAGGTTTAATAAGGCTGAGGTGCAATGTTCAGCTTTCAATTTTCCAATTGATTGTAATATTTCAAAGCCTCTATAATGGCTTCTTTTCCTACCACAATATTAAAATCGCATTCTCCAATTCTTTTTAACAAGGAAAAATTAAGTACATTCCCTTCATTCTTCTTGTCCTGAAAACACAAGTCAATTATTGACTCAAAATCTTTTTCATCGATATGAACCTTTCCATATACTGTCAAGAGTTTTTGTTGGATAATCTCAAGTTGCTCTTTTGGCAATCGTAAAAATTTATGCGAAAGATATCCTTCAGTCACCATTCCTATGGCAATGGCTTCACCGTGGAGAAGATGTAAAGGGGTATCCAGATAATGTGACTCTACGGCATGTCCTATGGTATGTCCAAAGTTCAGGATTTTTCTGAGGCCCTCTTCCTTTGGATCCTTTTCAACTACCTCTCTTTTGATTCCTACCGAAACAGAGATAATGTCTTTCCAAGATTGATTCTGCCAATTTTCAGTCTTAAGACTGTTAAAATAATTTTCATTCCTTATTAACCCATGCTTTATTACCTCTGCATATCCGGAACGCAGTTCAGGTTCAGGTAATGTTCCTAAGAACGCTTCACTGATCAATACCCCTTCAGGCTGATTGAATACACCTATATGGTTTTTGAAACCCTTAAAGTCAATCCCTAGCTTACCCCCAACACTGGCATCAACCTGAGAAAGCAAAGTCGTGGGTAAATTAATAAACCGTATGCCACGTTTATAGGTACTGGCACAAAAGCCTCCCATATCACCTGTGACGCCACCACCAATATTCAGGATGAGTGTCTTTCGGTCGAAACTATTCTCTGTCATCCATTCCCAAATAGCGACGCAAGTGTCTAAGGTTTTATGCACTTCGCCTGCTTCAAAAGCAAAACTACTGTGCTCAGGAAGATGACTTGAGATCAGAGGGTAACAATGTTTGATGGTATGACTATCCATAATGACTCCTAGTTTGGAGTACTTTTTTGAATCGAGAAACCGAACCAAATCCTCTGCTATTCGGGAAGAAAATATAATTGTTTCCAAAAGCTGTTTTTTTGTAAAGGTAAAAATTAAACCCGTTTTTATCCCGTAAATAATGAATTGGAAAAAGGTTATTTAACAAACTAATTCCAATCTCTGAATACCAATCCTTTGAACTTATAAGTAGACAATTAAATCCTATTTCAAGCAAAATTCACTTCACGCCTATACTAAAAACAGTTATGAAATAAATTTAGGGACAATACTCAGCACTTATTTAAGAATAAAAACGGGCTTAACATCAAACTGATTTTTTTGCGGAAACGTCTCCTCTCAATTTTTTCTCTTGACGTTTAACAGACTCCTCATGGATACAATAAAGTAACTCCTTCATGAACTTTTCGCTAAGATTTTTCTCCATACCTTTAGCAGTTCTAGTCTCCATTACTTGCTTCCAGCGATCTGCCTGAAAAACAATAAGGTTATTGTCTCTTTTATGCTCGCCAATTTGGTCTATTATAGAAAATCTTTCTGCAAGAAGGTCCATCAATTGATCGTCTAAATGATCAACAGCGTTTCTGAGATCCTGCAATTTTTCTGAAGGATTCTCATTTTGAACCGGATGTTTGAAATCAATTCTATCCAAAATCTCTCTAAGCTGCTGAGGCGTTACTTGTTGCTTCGCATCACTCCATGCATTGTCAGGATCATGATGTGTTTCTATCATCAGTCCGTCAAGTCCGAAATTAATCGCACGCTGAGATGTTTCGTATATACCTTTTCTATTACCTACAATATGGCTAGGGTCATTGATGACTTGCATCCCTTTCCATAATCTTTTTAAATGGATAGGCATAGACCAGTTAGGCTTATTACGGAACTTAGTATCATAAGCATCACTGAATCCCCTATGTATGGCGGCAAGTTTATTCACTCCAACTACCTGAAGTCTTTCTAAAGCTCCTCTCCACAGTTCCAAATCAGGATTCATTGGGTTTTTCACCATTACAGGAATATCAACACCTTTAAGCGCATCAGCAATTTCCTGAACAGCAAATGGATTCACCGTTGTTCTGGCACCAATCCAAAGAATATCCACGCCATGTTTTAACGCTGATTCTACGTGAGAGGCATTCCCTACTTCTATCGTAATTGGAACATTAAGTTTCTCTCTAACGATTTCCAACCAACCCAATCCTTCTTCACCGATACCCTCAAAACTTCCTGGTCTTGTTCTTGGCTTCCAAATTCCTGCTCTGAAAACGTCAGGGACAACATTGGCGGTGATCATGTCTGCGCAAACCTTTTCGATTTGCTCAGGAGTTTCTGCACTACAAGGTCCTGCTATAATCAGGTGCTCGTTGTTAAGACCTAAACCCCAGTCTTTTGTTTGTAAGTGATTTTCCATTTCTGTATTCTCGGTTAAATATTAAAATAAAAAAGCCCGACTCTTTCGAATCGGGCTTCTATGTTTTTTATCTTTTTTTATTTTTTGTCAAGACAATACGCAGCTCCGATTCGACTTTGGGGACGAAAGTAAAAGTAAAAGAAGCTAAAGTAGGTAGCTGCGAAATTTTTCATGCGTCAAATGTAACCTATCCCCCTTTAAAAATCAAATAGTTATTGTTTTATTTCGCATTAAGTCTTGAATTTATAATGGATTGAACCAACAGATTCCGAACGACTGATTATCAAATAACCCAATAAATAGAAAATCAGCAACTTACAGCTGGCCTTTGCCTTATCAATCTTAAGTAGGAATAATCTAATTATTCAGGAGGCCCGGCTCATCGATAGCAAATTATGAGGCATTTAGCGCAGTCTCTTTCTAAATCTTAAGTGCTACTAATAGGAATAATGTCGCAATATCTCCATTTATATCATACCTTATATGAATCATCCACTTATCTCTCTTTACCCAATATTTTCCTAAAAACGGCAAGGGGGCACGCTACTGATGTAAGGTAAACGGGATTTTGCGTTTCTCCCTCCTTACCAAAGCATTCATAAGGCGCACCAAAAGCTGCTCCCTTTCTAAAATCATTTTCTTTTAACTCATCTATGTATTCGGTTGCCAATTGTTTTGCAAGCTCAGGACTGCTTTGATGAATAGCATAGGCCACCCAACCGGTAGGAGTACCCCAATAAGCACCATTTTGATAAGTATTTTTCGCTACCAAAGACTTTTCCCAGACTTTGTTTTTATCAAAATCATGATCTGTAGGCACATGTCTGATGTTTCCACGGTAGCTAATGGTGCCCTTTTTATAAGCTTCCGTTAAAACCTTACTAGCAGCAGCAAGTCCTTCACCCTCTAAAACGCCCAAGTAAACCGCTAAGGAGGTTCCCCACACGTCTGGTTGTGCACTCAAACCTGTTGATGCCTTCAGATACCCGCTATCATCCCTGAAAAAAAGGGGTATGTTTTTCTTTATCGTCTTTGCTATTCGCTGGTATTTATCGGTTAGCACTGGCCTATTCATAATTGAGAAGAGCGCTGATAATTCCAGGGCAGCCTTGTACTTAAGCAGTGATGGATACAGTAACTCACCAGTGAGTTCAATTGCATCCCTAAACCCAAAATCTACACCTCTAAATTCTTCAGAGGCAACTACCAACTGATTTTCTAATCCAGAAGGAGGAACGTGAAAAGCCAATGCCAGTCTCTCTATTAAATTCAAACCATTTATTTCTTCCGACAGAATTGACATTCCTCCATTCGCTTGCACATACATGTACGCCATGTGGACAAACATAAACTGATCCCCATAGGGAGGAAGACTACCCCATTTATCTGTACCCTGAGCAGTAAAACTATAAGTTCCTGGGAAATAAATGGGAAGGCCATCGTCTATTCGGATATGGTCGGCAATGGCGCCCACAGGTACCATACTTCCACCTGAAGTAATCCAGGTTTGATTGGCTTGGGTATGAGCTGTGAGTAATAACATATGCTTTTGTTCTTCCAGCGAAACCAGTCCCGTTTCCAAGGCCATCGCATAATCCCTAATCCAAAACGAGGGATAAGCATTTCTTCCTCCTGGCCTTATGAGCAATCCGCCTGTATTATTTGCCCCGAATTCATCTGAGACAAATTGTTTTGGATAGATCCTGGAAGCTTCAAGTACCGCTTCTGTTAAACCTTCAAGAAACTCAAATTGATCTTTCGATAATACTTCGGTTTTATCATGTGTTTGACCTTTTAGCAAAAAGGGAGAAAATAACATCAAACATCCCAAAATTAAACTACTTGGCCTATTCATTTCACAATGGAATTTTCAGGTTTAGCACTAATTGCGGCATTTAACTTGACAGCAAATGCTTTGTCAACATCCTTTCGCTGTAATATAAAGTGGTGCAAAGGATTGACCCTATTAGAAACCCACCGACTCCCCTCTTCCGGATCAAAGATTAAAGCACCCGGCCCTAACTCTTGCAAAAAATCACCTGTACCCATCACTGAAAAATATACAGTAGCCAGATCCCAACTTGGCCTTTGATCCCTAATTTTCTTATGTTCCACGTTCCAAAGCCAGTCCCTATATGCTGTCCTAAGAATGTTTCCAGGATTTAAAGCCTCGAGAGATTCTCCAGTAAAAACATTTGCTCCTGCATCCACAAAATAAGCAGGTTTTGGGAAATGATCTATTAGGTAATGGGTATAGGTAGCCGTGTTGTTTCTGAAAAAATTCCAATCTTTCACCCCTAAACCTTCCTCATTGGATGCCCCTAATGCACCAAGGGCCACCCATCTTTTTACTTTTCGACTTACTAATTCCAAACCAGTCAATGGGGAATCACTACCTGGGGACGACTTAATTAACTCATACAAACCTTTGGTATGACCTATAGTAATATAGGTAATTGAATTGTCAGGAGCCTGTATCAGGAGTTGTCGATTTAGAGCCGTTTGCTCCATGGCGTCAAGATTATGAATCAATCTGTTTTTATAAGCAATGGTGTCTTTGGCGAGCTTCTCTGAATGCATTTTATCTTTTGGGTCTCCAAAACTCAGGTCATGACTGGCTCCTATCAGTATTTCTGGTCTACCATAGTAAACGTTTATGGCATCAATTATACCCACTCCATAAGGGACTTTTCCAGAACTATAAATCACTCCAAGAATCTCCACTTTTCCTTGGTCTGCAAAATGGTGCAAAACTGCCATGGCTCCTACATCATCACAATCGGACCCCATATCAGTGTCAAGAATGATTTTTTCAGCCTGGGCTATGGAATCTTGAACATAGAGCAAAATGGAAAGCAAAAATAAACTACTGATTAATCTTTTAATCGGAATGTTTTTCAAAACATTATTGTATTTAAAAACAAACTTTAAATAAACAATGCTTTTTTTCTTAGGCTTAATTTTCAAAATAGGCAGCATACCTCGTATATTTGGGGTTACTATTAATATTTTTAAAATTAGGCATTCTTAAATGAAATCAAACAGGTGAAATCTCTATTTTGGTGATAAAATCAAACCTTTAGCCCTGTCATTAGTTGTTTTTTTGATATCTTTGTCCACTGAAAATGAGAATAAAACCTGAATTTTCCTTTGACAATCTAAAAATAGCCTTTGCCCATCTTAAGATTACTGATCTGAAAAGAATGCAAAAGCTTTATAGATTAATGAATTACCCTTTTTTAGTAATGACTGGGGTTTTCTTAACTAAAACCTTTTTTCAATTCGGGTTATCTGTCAAAGAACCTTTAAAACGAACTGTTTTTAAGCAATTCTGCGGTGGCGAAAGTTTTGAAACATGTCAAAAAACCATTAATAAACTTGGTAGCTATGGGGTTAGTTCGATTTTAGATTATTCAGTAGAAGGAAAAGAGGAGGAAAACATCTTTGAGGCTACGATGATGGAAATCCTAAATACAATCCAAAAAACTGGTAAAAACCCTCTTTTGCCCTTTGCAGTCTTTAAGGTATCAGGAATTGCTTCTACTTCAATAATGGCCAAGGTTCAAACTAATGGCATCCTCTTTCCAGAAGAAGAGAAGCAATTTGACGCCGCCAGAGCAAGGTTCTTTTTATTATGTAAGGCCGCAGCAAATTCAGGTGTAAAGCTCATGGTGGATGGTGAGGAAAGCTGGTTTCAGGACATAACAGATAGCTGGATGCTTGAAGCCATGAAATTATATAACAAGAAAGAAGCTATATTATATAACACCTTCCAGATGTACCGGACGAACATGGAAGAAAGGTTAAAAGATGCCCACAAAAAAGCAGTAACAGGTGGCTTTTACTTAGGGGCTAAGTTGGTCAGGGGTGCTTATATGGAAAAAGAAAGAAAAAATGCCAGAAGAATGGGTTATACAGACCCCATCCACTCAACAAAAGAAGCTACAGACAATGCCTACAATAATGCCCTGAACTTTTGTGTCAAAAATATTCAGCAGATTTCTCTAGTCAGTGGCTCTCACAATGAATTAAGCAACAAAAAACTTGCCGAATTAATTGACTTGCATGGCTTTGAAAGATCAGACGTGAGATTTTACTTCTCCCAGCTATATGGGATGGGTGACCACATAAGTTTCAACTTGGCCAAGGCAGGCTTTAATGTAGCCAAGTACCTTCCCTATGGCCCAGTAAGAGAGGTGCTTCCTTACCTTGGGAGAAGGATTAAAGAAAATTCAGGGATTTCTGGACAGATCAGTAGGGAACAAATTCTGGTCAAAAAGGAGATCTTCAGAAGAAAAAATCTAAAAATAGCATAACTGACATTATACATGCAATTACTGAACGAACAGGAGATAGAAAGAAGAAAAGACCGGGAGGCATTAATTAATTTAGGAATTGATCCATACCCAGCCCTTTCTTACCCAATAAATGCCACAGCGGCAGACATTCATCAAAATTACGAGAATCGTAAAAACGATTATAAAGCAATAACCATCGCAGGAAGACTTATGACCAGAAGGATCATGGGTTCTGCCAGCTTTGCAGAAATACAAGACAGTACTGGCAGGCTTCAGATCTATGTCAAAAGAGATGAACTTTGTCCTGATGAAGATAAAACCCTTTACAATACAGTATTTAAAAAGCTACTGGGAATAGGAGATTTCATTGGACTTAAAGGTTTTATTTTCACCACCCAGACTGGTGAAATCTCTTTGCATGTTCAGGAATTCATCTTATTGGCTAAATCAGTAAAGCCACTACCTATAGTCAAAAGAGACGATGAAGGGAATGTTTTTGATGGGTTTAAAGATCCAGAGCTAAGATACAGGCAACGTTATGTTGACCTTATCGTAAATCCCGAGGTAAAAGAAACCTTTGTCACTCGGTCTAAAATTATTTCCACCATGAGAAGGTATTTTGATGACCATGGCTGGATGGAAGTGGAGACGCCTATATTACAACAGGTGCATGGAGGTGCGGCAGCGAAGCCATTTGAAACACACCACAATGCATTGGACACTCCTTTATTTTTAAGAATAGCCAATGAGCTTTATTTAAAGCGTTTGATCGTAGGAGGTTTTGAGGGCGTCTATGAAATAGGTAAAATGTTTCGTAACGAAGGTATGGACAGAACACATAATCCTGAGTTCACTTCTATGGAAATTTATGTCGCCTACAAGGATTATATCTGGATGATGGAAATGGTTGAAAAACTAATTTCACAGATTGCAACCAAAGTCTTGGGAACTACTCAAGCAAAAGTTGGCGATAAGGTGATTGAATTTGAAGGTCCCTACCGGCGTTTGTCCATGTTTGAATCCATCCAAGAGTATACAGGCATAGATGTCAGCCAAATGGATGAAAAAGGCTTAAGAGAAGTCTGCAAGGACTTGGGGATAGAGGTAGACGACAGTATGGGTAAGGGTAAATTGGTCGATGAGATCTTTGGAGAAAAGGTAGAAGAACACTTGATCCAGCCAACCTATATTACAGACTATCCGATAGAAATGACCCCGCTTGCAAAGAAGCATCGATCCAAACCTGGATTAGTGGAAAGATTTGAATTGTTTGTCAATGGTAAAGAAATCGCCAATGCCTATACAGAGCTAAATGACCCTATTGACCAAAGAGAGCGATTTGAAGACCAACTCAAACTAGCTCAAAGAGGTGATGACGAAGCCATGGCCATGGATGAAGATTTTCTTCGGTCTCTCGAATATGGTATGCCTCCTACTTCTGGATTGGGCATAGGTATAGACAGGCTTAGCATGATGCTTACCAATCAAAGCACCATCCAAGAAGTTTTATTCTTTCCGCAAATGAAGCCGGAGAAGAAAATAAAAGTTGCTACAGATGAGGAATTTATAGGATTAGGTATTCATCCTGGGCTTGTACCAGCTATCAGGGAACTTAACATTCATACCATTGAACAACTTAAAGGACTGAACCCTAATAAACTTTTCAATGATGTTTGTGGTAAAAAGAAAAAATTGAAGCTGGAAGTACCCAACCCCAGTAAGGAAGATGTCGCTAACTGGATAAATGGTTAAAAGGAAAGCCCGAAGCAATAATCGCTTCGGGCTTTTTTTATGTCCTATTACTTAATGATCGCTACCCCTTCGTTAGGTCCCAACCTCCTAGTGTTCCCAAAAATTAGGTGGAACTATCCCTAATGCCCGCAGGTATACATACCCTTGACCTCTGTGGTGTATTTCATTATCAATAAAGTACATCAAAGAACAATAAACTTTGTTTTCATACTGGCCAAAAGCTTTTACGGTATCCTGAAAATCTTCAGTAGAAAGTTGTGGAAACCAATGGTCTATTTCAATTGTAGCCTTATCCCATAATTCCAATAACTTTTCTTTGCTTTCCTCTATAGCATGATCCTCATTCAGCGGTTCCCATTCTCTAGTTACAAGGCCTTTGATTCCAGGGCCTGCTATCCCTATTAATTCCTGGGCCATCTCTCCAAAAGGACGCATTTCGCCCAAAGTAAAATGAAAAAGCTGCTCTTCAGGAAATGCCTCAATTACTCGACGCGTAAGCCCTCGGTGTCCTTGCCAGTGCTTTAATAGTTGCTCTTGTGAAATGATCATTTGAAGTTCATTGGTTTCCATGATAGAAGTTTTTATAAGTAAATAATGATTATATATGACAAACTTAGTCAACGCTAGTGACAGCCCTATGTCAGTAGGTTTGAAAAAAAACAGCAGATGGTTAAATGTTTTTTAAGTGTGAAAATTTCATTAGTTTTAATTGACCTGAATCCTCCATGAATAGATTAAACCGACTTACCGCCATACTCACCCAATTGCAGAGCAAAAGGCACATTACAGCAGAAGAAATCGCTAAAAGATTTGACATAAGCCTTAGGACTGTTTATAGAGATGTCAGAGCATTGGAAGAAGCCGGCGTCCCATTAACTGGTGAGACGGGCAAAGGGTATGCTTTGGTAGAAGGATATAGACTACCGCCTGTCATGTTTGATGAAAAAGAAGCCTATTCTTTATTATTGGCAGAAAAGGTAATTGAACAATTTACAGATAGAGAAATAAGTGAAAGGTTTAAATCGGCACTGATCAAAATTAAATCCGTACTAAAAGACCGTCAAAAATCCGCATTAGATCACCTGGATCAACAGGTTGCTTTTTACAGCAAGGACATGGACGACTCTGGTAGAAATGAGCAGGTGATTCAAGGAATTTTATCAGGCTTGGCTGACAACAGCGTTTTACAATTTAACTACACCAGCTTTCTAAAAGAGGAAAATACCAGTAGGGCTGTAGAACCCATCGGTATGTACTATTCAAAAGGAAACTGGTATTTAATCGCCTATTGCAAACTCCGGGAAGATTATAGAACTTTTAGGATAGATAGAATCAGAAATCTAGAAAAAGGGGAAGCTATTTTCAATACCAATCATCCCACATTAAAAGCCTATTTGAAAAAAATGGAAGAAGGACATGAGTTGACGAAAATAGTAATACAAATGGAACCTTCCTATGTCAAGTACATTGAAACCCATAAATACAATCATGGCTTTGTATTACAGGAAGATGCAGGACAGAAAGTGCAACTTACTTTCATGGTAGGCTCTTTAGAGTATTTTGCTCGATGGATCATCTCAATGGCAGATATTATTAATGTCATACAACCAAAGGTACTTTCTGACAGGTTAGAAGTTTTGCTTACTTCAATGATTAAAAAGCTAAAAGAAGGAGGTTAAATACAGAAAATTAATTGATCTATAAACCTCCTCTCATTAGTATTATGATGCGTGTTGATCGATCAGAATAACATTTCCATCGGGATCTTTGACCATAATGCTTTCAGGACCCTTACTGTTTTCTTTAGCTTCCTTATCAAGAGTTAGACCTTGTTCTTTAAGCTCTTCTTGAATTTCTCTAACATCCTGATAATCCTCCAACACATTTGCATCAGTATCCCATCCCGGATTAAAGGTCAAAATATTCCCTTCAAACATTCCTTCAAAAAGGCCAATTAACGTATCCCCATTTTTCATTATGATGTAATGATTTTCCTCGGACCCTCCAAATTTTGAAAAGCCTAACTTTTCATAAAATTCTTTGGATTCTTTTAAGCTTTTTACAGCAAGACTGACTGAGAATGCACCTAATTTCATAATTGATGAGATTTAACTTTAACAACCAATGTAAAAGATGGAGAATCTATGTACAAACACTAATTCTCCACCTCATATTACGCTAAGCTAGAGATCTTCTACAGTATTCTAGACAATTTTGAACTTCTTTTACAGCATCAGATCCTTCTGGCACTTTGTATTCAAGCTCAATAGTAGCAGGGAATTTATACTTTCTGCTTTGGATTTCGCTCAATAATTCAACGATAGGAGTATCCCCTTCACCCCAAGGAAGATTATTTTGCCCATTTGCGAGCGTTTGACGGTCTTTGGTATGCATACTGAAGACACGCTTATGATGCTTCTGAAGCAGCTCCATAATGTCCGTATACCCAGCAGCGATATAATGCCCGGCATCTAAATTCAAAACATTTCTGGGGCTTTGTGCCAAGGCAGTATCCCAGAATGTAGGGGTCTGCTGAGTATGTCCATGATATCCTACAGACATTTTATTTTCCTCACCCAACTTGCCCAATTTCAAGGTACGTGCATCATCACCAGGATGTTCTAATGTAACATGCGTAGCTCCCAAGGCTCTTGCTGCTTTCATGCCGTAAGCAATTTCCGCATCGGTATTGTCTCTTCCAAAAGCACTAGGCTTGAAAGCATAAATGCTCACACCAGCATCCTTGTACATCTTTCTAAACTTCTCGAATTTTTTAAAATCTGTTTTCGCACGCCAATTCGCTACTGTATCGGAATAAGCATTTGCTTCTTTTTGCAGTTCAGCGAATTCCTTGGCTTCATCAGCAGAGAGTTGTCCCCCATCACGCTTTTTGCGCCCTAACTGATTGAGCCTCCCCTTGTCCATAGTAGATTCGGGAATACCTGCAAAAGACTCGGCAGGTCCACCCATTAGTTCTATGGCACTAATCCCACTGTCGGTAACATATTTCAATGTTGCCTCTGCGCTTTGATCTGCCATAGATCGGAAGGAATAGGTAATACACCCTATTTGAACGCCGTTAATTTTCGAATTGGGCTTATTATAATTTTTGATTATAGCAGGGGCTCCTTTTATTAACGAAGTTGAAGCCAACGCCAGGCCTGCAGTTCCTAAAACGGACTTTATTAAAAATGCTCTTCTATTTTTCATTTGACGGGAATTTAGGTTTAAACTGTAATATAAGAATTGACTGACTAAATATTATTCTTTTAACTCAAAAACACTTAATCTCTATCAAATAATTAGTGGGGTTTCTCATTGAATCAATACTAGGCAGGTAATAGATTGACCTAAAATAGGGAGAAGGGAAAATTGATTTTAGCCAATCTAGCCGATAATAATTCAGTTGTGTGAGAAAAATTTTCCTGAGAAAGACCTGATAACCTATCGCACTTTTCCAAAAAACACTTAATTGATTTACATTAATCTCCCCAATATTAAATTATTGCATAGGTCCCTAATATATAGCCAGGGAAAGGCAAATCCTTTGATAAAAGGAATATAGCCGTGCATGGATTAAAATGGAAAAGGCCTGAAACAAAATTATTGTTTCAAGCCCTTCTTTGACCAAAATACTAAAATAGTATACTTTATTTGCTTACTTTATCTTTCAAATCATTAATTATTTTCTCAATTACTTGCCTGTTATTCTCTAAGTTAATCCCGACCTCTGCGGCCAAAGCTTCCAGATCAGGTTCCTTTTCAGCCGTTAATGCAGCTATTGCTAATCCTGCCAATTGGTCAAGTTTCCTTAGTTCTTCATCCATTTCTTCCTCATTTTCTTGCTCAAACATAAGCTCGAGAGGCATGAGCTCAATATCTCGCTTTAATATCTCTTGAGCAGTAAGGTGCATAGAAGGTCCCAAATAAATATCTGCGTTCTTATTCAGCTTTACCCCAAATTTAGCCAGAGCATCTATCAATGACTCGTAACCCTTCTCCGTCAGCGCAGTGGCCTGCATTGTCTGATCCTTTTCATTGTAATAGGCTACTGCAAAATGGGGAGACAGCTCCAATTCTTTGAGTCCAAGTCGGTAAACACCACCTGTATAGCTCACATTGAAATCTCCTTCCATTTCCTGAACATTGGGAACAGTTGCTTTTCTTTCAGTTATAACCATTACCAAACGTTCCCCTTCATGAACCACTGAAGGCTGTGTTGACCCTGCAAATAACATCATATATGGCGTTGGATTGTCATCGACATCCTTGATCAGTGCAACTTCATCTTCAATCAAATGATTGAGTTCAGTTGCAAAAAAGAAAATATCATCGGGACTAAAACTAGCATAACCTGACAAGGGGCCATAAGTTTGCCAACATTCTCCGTTATAGCCAATCAGGTTAAACCAAAGTTCTTTTTCTCCATCCCTGCTTACAATGTCTTTTATAGATGGAGAATACAGCAGATAATTTTCACCTGAAAAAACATCTTCCATTTGATAGAAATCTTTTTCTGGTTGACTCTTTACTTCCGAAAAAGTAAATCTCCATGGATTTTCGGACTGAAAAGCCATCCAGTTTCTCTTGGATTCTTCCAAGTTGCTAATTGCAGCATGTTTTAAATATTTGGTGATAAGCCCTCCATCTTTCATTAACCTGTGGATAATGTATTGAGATTTAAGCATATCAAACCAGTGGCGACCAAATTTCTCTATAATGTGCTTGTACACATGTAACTTTTGATCGGCCTCCTTTCCTAATTTATCCTTTTCAGTAGCATAGGATAAAAGAAACCTGTCCAAAATGGATTTACTTAAGGCTGTGTTTTCCTCACATGCCTTCTTTATCTTAAGAAAATCTTCCATGGCTAAAAGATAAGCCGAAAATAACTTTTCATCAAATGATTTTATTCTAATAAGAAAGAATTTCTATAATCAGGCTGGCATTTCACGAAATCCAACTAAATACCTATGGCGTCATGAATTCGATAATAAACGATTATAAAAAAGGTACTAATTTACCTATCAGATTTGCTCAAAAAATTATTTCGAAAGCATGAAAAAATAAATCGAATGATTAATTCTTCTGGAATTTCAAAGGGTTTCAACTACCCAAATAGATCAGAACTTAGGTAACGGTCTCCACGGTCACAGGTAATACATACAATTACGCCGCTTTCTAATGTTTCAGAAAGCTTAATGGCCGCGTACAAGGCTCCACCACTGCTCATACCTCCAAGTATGCCTTCTTCTTTCGCCATCCTTCTAGTCATCAGTGTGGCGTCTTCCTGGCTTACATCTATGACCTGATCCACTCTTTCTGGCTCAAATATTACAGGCAGAAATTCAGGTGACCATCTTCTAATGCCTGGAATACTTGATCCTTCAGTAGGCTGGGTACCTACGATTTGTATGTTTTCGTTTTGTTCTTTTAGGTATCGTGACACTCCCATTATAGTGCCAGTGGTACCCATAGCGGATACAAAATGAGTTATTTTACCTGCTGTAGCTTCATAAATCTCTGGTCCTGTAGATTTATAATGGGCTAAATAATTGTCGGGATTTGAAAATTGATTGAGCATAAAATACCCTTGATTGTTGGCCATCTCCTCAGCCAAAGTTCTGGCGTATTCTATCGATTTATCTGCTGGAGTAAGGATGACTTTTGCCCCATAAGCTTCCATAGACAAAACCCGCTCTCTCGTAGCATTATCAGGCATTATCAATGTCATTTCCACGCCTAAAAGATTGGCAACCATGGCAAGTGCAATACCAGTATTTCCTGAAGTTGCTTCGACCAACTTGTCTCCTCTCTTAATATCTCCTCTGTCTAATGCTGATTGAATCATATGGTAAGCCGCGCGATCTTTAACAGACCCGCCGGGATTCTGCCCTTCCAGCTTACAATAAATTTTAACATTGGGATTTACAGGAATATTTTCAAGTTCAATTAAAGGGGTATTTCCTATTAATTCAAATAACTTCATAATTGTATTTATCAGGCCTCGCTTTTGAGCACATAAAAATCAGTTAGGTTGGAAGCACCGTCTAACATTTTGGTTTGGTAATATATTTTACTCTTTGCGGGTATACTTTTTGTCAACCAAACATTTCCGCCTACCACGCTTCCTTTACCTATAACGGTATCTCCACCCAAAATAGTAGCACCTGCATAAAGCACTACATTATCTTCAATGGTAGGGTGTCTTTTCTTGTCAGCATCCTCTTTATTGACACTTAGAGCTCCAAGAGTAACCCCCTGATAAATCTTTACCCTATCACCAACGACTGTGGTTTCGCCAATGACTATGCCTGTAGCATGATCAATGCAAAAGAACCTACCGATAACGGCTCCTGGATGCATATCAACACCAGTTTTACTGTGTGCATATTCAGTAATCATCCTTGGTATCAAAGAAATCCCTAATCGATGCAATAAATGAGCTACACGATAAGCAGAAATGGCATAAAAACCAGGGTAACAACGAATGATCTCAGTTTTGGACTTGGCTGCAGGATCGCCTTTGTACATGGCATCGATGTCTTCATGAAGCTTATTATAAACCTCATCTTCCAATTTCTCAAAAAACGCATCCGCCAAAGCTTCTCCATTGGCTTGATGAAGTGCCACATTAAGTTTAAGGATTTCACGTAATTGTAACCTTAGATCGGAAAATTTCATTTCCAAACTTCCCAAATCCTTTAATGCCTTACTCGAATGCTCTGGAAACAAAATCCCCAAAATATCATCAAAAAAACTATTGATCACCTTCGGAGAAGGGCATCCTGGACATAAGTTGTGGGCTTTTTGCAATCGGTTTAAGAATCCATCCATACGCAATTAATTACTTTAGAATACAAAACCGACTCGCAAAACATATGGTTCATTATAATTTGACCTTTTACTGTCATAACTGAAATTATACAAAGCCATAAAGTTCATTCCTCCCCTGTCTCCGAAAGGAACAAAGTAGCCTGCTCCTGCAAATAAACCTGGGACCCACTCCCTAGAAAAGGAAATCTCGTTGTTGGCCAAGGTATATGGCACCTCCAAATTCAAGGCTTCATATTCAGCATGAACAAAAATTTGACGGAACACATTGTATCTGTTAAAAATGCGGCCACCATAGACATGGGAAGCTCCATCAACATAATATTTATTGTTATAATATTGGTAGGTTGCACCAACGCCTGCTGAATATTTGTCCGTAATCATGGCACCAACCAATGGTGAAGCATCAATATAGGTAATATTACCTAATTGGAGACTAAAGTTACCCCCATAATACAAACGTTCAGTTAATGAAGGATTATCCTCTTCATAAATAACCCTTTGAGCATTCACCTCACCATTAAAAAAACAAATAAAAACAACAGCGAACAACGTTATGCCTACTGATTTACTCTTCCATAATAACATAAAGGTCTTCCGTTTTTCTTTTCATTAAATACCGTTCTCGAGCAAATTTTTCCAACAGCTCAAAATTGCTAAGCAATTCCTCTCGCTCAACTTTAATTTTCTCTTTTCGTTCTTGATAAAACTCCTTTTGCTTTTCAAGCTCATTTAATTTTGAACGAAGTTTGAAATGACTGACAATATCATTGCTATCAATGAATACCATCCACATAACGAATAAAACGGTAAAAACGAAGTAGAAGTTTTTGGTGTACTTTAAATATTTAGCCATAATCTGCTTCAGTGTTTCTACAAATATATTAAAAGAATAACAATCCTTTCTTTCAGTCCCTTTAAAATAACGTTGAAACCTTCAATAGCGTTTAAATCTTGTCTTTGAATAATTCAATAGGTATTGAAATTTTGATGCACAAATAAAACATGAATATATCCATGTCAAGCAGACTAAGGCTAATTGCCCTATAAATGCACAATTTGAAATCGACCTCTTTTGCTATTGGATTGAAATAATAATTAAACTTTTTTAAAACAAAAGCCTTTTCAGGATAATCCTGAAAAGGCTAATTATAGATCCCATTAAAAAACAGGAACCAATTTGATTCAAATTTTGAATCTTATATTAAAATTTAAGACCTGGGAAATAGGCTGAGTCTCCAAGTTGTTCCTCAATTCTTAACAATTGGTTGTACTTGGCCATTCTATCAGACCTAGAAGCTGAACCAGTCTTGATTTGTCCTGTATTCAAAGCAACTGCAAGATCAGCAATAGTGGAATCTTCAGTTTCACCAGAACGGTGAGACATTACTGACTTGTATTTGTTTCTATGACACAGGTCAACAGCATTGATTGTTTCTGTCAAGGAACCGATTTGATTAACTTTAACAAGAAGTGCATTGGCGATGTTTTCGTCAATCCCTTTTTGCAATCTATCAACATTGGTTACAAACAAATCATCCCCAACTATCTGAATTTTATCTCCAACATATTCAGTCATCAATTTCCATCCATCCCAATCGTCTTCTTGCATTCCATCTTCGATAGATTTGATTGGGTATTTGCTTACCCAGTCTTTCCAGTAATCAGCCATTTGGGAGGAAGTCAATTCATCACCTGTGGATTTCTTAAACACATACAGACCTTTCTCTTCGTCATAAAACTCAGAAGAAGCGGCATCCATAGCTATGAAAACATCTTCACCTGGTCTAAAACCAGCTTTTTCGATTGCTTGCAATACAATCTCAACGGCTTCAACGTTAGAACGTAAATTTGGAGCAAATCCACCTTCATCACCTACGTTAGTACTTAAACCTTTTGCTTTAAGAACAGACTTTAGGTTATGGAAAATTTGAGTACCCATTCTCAATGATTCAGAGAAAGAAGTAGCACCGGCAGGCATAACCATGAACTCTTGAAAATCGATAGCATTATCAGCATGCGAACCGCCATTCAAGATATTCATCATGGGTACAGGTAGGGTGTTTGCATTTACACCACCAATATATCTGTATAGCGGCTGACCAGATTCCATAGCTGCCGCTTTAGCTACTGCTAAGGAAACACCTAATATAGCATTGGCGCCAAGTTTAGATTTATTCTTGGTACCATCAAGGCTACACATGATCTCATCAATTTGATTTTGCTCAAAAATATCAAAACCAATAAGCTCTGGTGCTATAACATCGTTTACATTGGAAACCGCTTTTAATACGCCTTTGCCCATGTATACACTTTTGTCCTCATCTCTTAGCTCTACAGCTTCATGTATACCTGTAGAGGCACCACTAGGAACTGCAGCCCTACCAAAGGCACCTGTTTCTGTAAAAACATCAACTTCTACCGTAGGGTTACCACGGGAATCTAATATTTGTCTTGCGTGAATCGATTGAATTAATGTCATATCAATATTAAGGTTAATGAATTATTTCTGAATTTGTGAAATAAATTGGTCAAATAAATACCTGGAATCTTGTGGCCCTGGAGAACTCTCAGGGTGATATTGAACTGAGAAAGCAGGTTTATTGGTTAGTTTAATACCAGCTACCGTGCCATCATTTAAATGAACGTGAGTAATTTCCAATTCTTTGTTGTTGTCAATATCATCTTTATTAACGACAAACCCATGATTTTGAGAGGTGATTTCACTTATACCCGTCAGAAGGTTTTTAATAGGATGGTTAAGTCCTCTATGCCCATGATGCATTTTATAAGTACCTACACCACATGCTCTTGCCAAGATTTGATGTCCCAAGCAGATACCAAAAAGTGGCTTGCCCAAGTCAAGAATTTCTTTGGTAGTTTCTACAGCATAGCTCATTACGGCAGGATCCCCAGGTCCATTTGAAAGAAAATAGGCGTCAGGGTTCCATTTTTCCATTTCAGCCAAACCGGTTTTTGCAGGAAATACCTGACAATAAACATCTCTTTCGTTTAGGCATTTTAAAATGTTTCGTTTAATGCCATAATCCACACATGCAATTTTAATAGAAGCATCTGGATTACCTACAAAATAAGGTTCCTTTGTAGAAACCGTGGAGGAAAGTTCAAGCCCATTCATATCAGGCACTTTATCCAACTCCGCTTTTAGGCTTTCGATATCTTCGAATTCAGAGCTAATAATAGCATTCATTGCCCCACTAGACCTAATATGGCGTACCAATTTTCGGGTATCGATATCTGCAATCCCAGTGATGTTGTGGTTTTCTAAAAACTCTTGAAGTGAGGATTTAGCATCCAACCTACTGTAGATTGTAGAGAAATCATTCACAACTATCCCTGCGATAAGAGGTTTAGCGGATTCTTGTTCTTCATCAATCACCCCATAATTACCAATATGTGGGGTAGTGTTCACAATAATTTGACCCGTATAAGAAGGGTCGGTGTAAATTTCTTGATAGCCAGTCATGCCTGTATTGAAACAGATTTCGCCTCCGTTGGTGCCATGGCTACCAACGAGGCTACCAGTGAATACAGTGCCATCAGCTAAAAGAAGTATTGCTTTTTTCTTTTTCATATCAAATTTTGCTATGCAAATTTAAGAATTTTCTAATTTGTAAAAAGCTTTCGGCGAAAAGGATATAAAAAAAGGGACTGAACAAAAGCCCAATCCCTATTAATATTAAAGAAGGTATAGCATAGATAGATTACTCTGCTTTTTTATCTTCATCCTTATTTTCGGCTTTATCTTCTGAAACAGTATCAGAAGCATCTGCAGAAGCTTCCTCTTCAGGCGCTTTTTCTGCTTTCGCACTTTCTTTAGCTTCTCCAGCAACTTCTTGAGTAGATGCTCCTTCTTCGCTATTCGCTTTTCCAGAACCTCTTCTGCTTCTTCTGCTAGATTTTTTAGCTGGTTTTTCTTCTTTCAACATCAATTCGTTAAAATCAACCAATTCGATGATACACATTTCTGCGTTGTCACCTAATCTAAAACCAGTTTTAATAATCCTTGTGTATCCACCAGGTCGGCCACCAACTTTTTCTATTACTTCTCCAAAAAGAAGTTTGATGGCTTCTTTATTTCTAAGGTAACTAAATGTTATCCTTCTATTGTGGGTAGTATCATCTTTGGCCTTTGTGATCAAAGGTTCGACATATTTCCTCAACTCTTTGGCTTTGGCAAGGGTGGTGCTGATCCGCTTGTGTTCCAAAAGAGATTTGGCCATATTCGAAAGCATGGCCTTTCTATGTGAGGCGGTTCTACCCAAATGGTTAAATTTCTTACCGTGTCTCATTTTAAATTATTCTTCATCAAGTTTATACTTAGACAGATCCATACCGAAGGTCAGGCCTTTTTCCTGGATTAGTTGTTCCAATTCTGCCAAAGACTTCTTACCAAAGTTCCTGAATTTCATCATATCAGAAATTTCAAGTTTGGCAAGATCTCCAAGACTCTTAACATCGGCTGCTTTAAGACAGTTATAAGCCCTAACAGAAAGATCCAAATCACTTAAAGAGGTTTTCAACAACTTCCTCATGTGCAGGTATTCTTCGTCTATTGGCTCAATGGCACCGCTTCCTGGAGCATCGATAACCATAGTCTGATCTGAAAACAGCATGAAATGTTGAATCAAGATCTTTGCAGACTCTTGCAAGGCTTTTTCAGGATGTATAGACCCGTCTGTGCTGACTTCCATGATCAATTGCTCATAATCAGTCTTTTGCTCAACTCGGGTATTTTCAATCCTGTATTTTACATTTTTTATAGGCGTAAAAACAGCATCAACTGAGATCGTACCATAAATCTGTTCCTTAGGTTTGGACTCTTCTGCAGGAAGATACCCTCTACCTTTGTCAACCGTAAGTTCTATCTCAAGGTTTTTTGAATTATCCAAATGACATATAACCAAATCAGGATTCAACACTTCAAAAGAGGTAGTAAATTTGGCAATATCTCCTGCGGTAAAAACATCCTGATTTTTTACTTCCACTGTAATTTTATTATCAATGGCATCATGGATTTTTTTAAACCTGACCTGTTTTAGGTTAAGGATAATATCTGTAACGTCTTCAACCACTCCCTCAATACTTGAAAATTCATGTACTACTCCCGGTAATTTCACGGCAGTAATAGCATATCCTTCCAATGAAGACAAAAGAATCCTTCTGAGGGCATTTCCGATGGTAACCCCGTACCCTTTTTCAAGTGGCTTAAAGGTAAACAGTCCGTGGAAATCGTCTGCTTTCTCCATTACCACTTTCTCTGGCATTTGAAATGCTAATATGGACATATCTTTAATTCTTTTTTTAGGAATGTAAATGATTACTTAGAGTACAATTCTACGATGAGTTGTTCTTTTATGTTCTCAGGAATATCTTCTCTAATTGGAACATTTACAAACTTACCGCTCAGGGAACCATTGTCCCATTCCAACCAACTGTATCTGGTTGTTCCTTTGCCTCTTAAACTTTCTGTAATGGCCTCAAGAGATTTTGATTTCTCTCTTACGGCAACAACGTCACCAGGCTTCAACTGAAATGAAGGAATATTTACAACAGTTCCGTTTACAAGAATATGTTTGTGCGAAACCAATTGACGTGCTCCTCTTCTGGTTGGTGCAATTCCCAGTCTATAAACTGAGTTATCCAAACGACCTTCCAACAATTGCAATAAGTTTTCACCCGTAACTCCTTTTTTCCTGGAGGCGTGATCAAACATTTTAGCAAATTGTCTTTCCAATACACCGTAGATGTATTTAGCCTTTTGTTTCTCCATCAACTGAACAGCAAATTCAGACTGCTTTTTGCGTCTTCCTCTGCCATGCATTCCTGGAGGATAATTTTTCTTCTGAAGCACTTTGCTTTGCCCTTCAATGGGCTCGCCAAATTTCCTGGCAATTTTTGCTTTTGGACCTCTATATCTAGCCATGCTATATTTTCTTTAAATTAAACTCTTCTGCGTTTTGGAGGACGACAACCGTTGTGTGGTAATGGGGTGACATCAGTAATGGTAGTCACATCCAGCCCAACATTTTGTAAGGTTCTGATGGCAGATTCTCTACCAGCACCAGGACCTTTTACAAATACTTCGATCTTTCTAAGACCAAGGTCATACGCAACCTGCCCACAGTTTTGAGCAGCCATTTGAGCAGCATAAGGAGTGTTCTTTTTAGAACCTCTGAATCCCATTTTACCAGCAGAAGCCCAAGAAATCACTTGACCTGAATTATTGGTAATGGATATAATGATGTTGTTAAATGAAGCCTTGATATGGGCCTGTCCCACAGCTTCAACTTTAACAACCCGCTTTTTAGCTTTTGTCTTTTCGTTTCTTTTCTGAGCCATAATCTATGTCAGGATTTATTTAGTCGCTTTCTTCTTATTGGCAACAGTTTTTCTCTTACCTTTTCTGGTTCTGGCGTTGTTTTTGGTTTTTTGACCACGAACAGGAAGTCCCTTTCTGTGTCTCAATCCTCTGTAACAACCAATATCCATCAGCCTTTTGATACTCAACTGTACTTCAGATTTAAGTACACCTTCCGTCTTGTATTCCTCAGCAATGATGTTCCTGATGGCGGTAGATTCATCATCATCCCACTCCCCGGCTTTCTTGTCTAAAGAAATACCTGCTTTTATTAGTATGGCTTTAGCCGTACTTCTGCCGATACCAAAAATATAGGTAAGGCCTATTTCACCACGTTTATTGTCCGGTATATCGACACCTGAAATTCTAGCCATAGTATTTAACCTTGTCTTTGTTTAAACTTCGGATTCTTTTTGTTGATGACATAAAGCTTTCCTTTCCTTCGGATCACTTTACAGTCAACACTTCTTTTTTTAATAGATGCTTTAACTTTCATATCAATACTAATTTTCCTAATTTGATACTGCTTACTTACTACTACAATTTACTTGTAACGGTAGACGATTCTTCCTTTTGTAAGATCATAAGGAGACATTTCTAACTTAACCTTATCCCCTGGTAAAATTTTAATGTAATTCATTCGCATCTTACCGGAAATATGTGCAATCAATTGGTGACCATTCTCAAGTTCCACCTTAAACATCGCGTTGGACAATGCTTCAACGATGGTACCGTCCTGCTCAATAGATGCTTGTTTAGCCATAATTAAAATTTAAAATTCTCTTCTATAAAACGATGTGTTGTCAAGATTTCGGTTTTATCCTCTAATATGGCAACCGTGTGTTCATAATGAGCTGAAGGCTTTCTATCAGCAGTCCTAATCGTCCAGCCATCACGTTCTTGAACAACATTGCGGGTACCTAGGTTTACCATTGGTTCTATGGCTATTACCATCCCTGCTTTTAGTTTGGCTCCTCCCCCTCTTTTCCCCCAATTGGGAACTTCCGGAGATTCATGAAGTTGTTTACCAACACCATGGCCTACTAATTCTCTAACAACAGTGTATCCTTTTGCTTCTACAAATTTTTGTATTGCATTACCGATATCACCAACACGGTTTCCACAAACCGCTTTTTCTATCCCTAAATAAAGGGATTCCTTTGTAGCTTTTAAAAGTGCAATCGTCTTGGGAGAAACTTCACCAACAGGGTAAGTATAAGCGGAATCGCTATGAAAACCTTGGTGAAAGACTCCACAATCTATTGAGATTATATCGCCATCTTTCAATTGATATTGACTTGGAAATCCGTGAACTACAACTTCGTTCACAGAGATACACAAAGATGCCGGGAAACCATTATACCCTTTAAAGGATGGAACAGCTTTATTATCCCGGATAAATTCTTCAGCAATTTTATCTAAAAAAGAGGTCTTTACCCCTTCTTTCACATGTTTGGCTACTTCACCGTGCGCCTTTCCTAAAATTAACGCACTTTCTTTTATTATTTCAATTTCTTCTGCAGACTTAAACTGTATCATACTTAAGCCACTGCATAACTTGAAGGGTCATTTTTCATGTTTCCACTTTTCATCATGCCTTCGTAGTGTCTCATTAATAGGTAACTTTCAATCTGACGAAGAGTATCTAAGATAACCCCTACCATAATCAATAGTGAGGTCCCTCCATAAAACTGAGCAAACTCACTGCTTACACCTGCAATGATTGCAAAGGCGGGCATAATGGCTACTAAAGCTAGTAAGATAGATCCAGGTAAAGTTATTCTTGAGATAATATTGTCTATGAAATCACCAGTAGGACCTCCAGGTTTGATACCTGGGACAAATCCACCATTTCTTTTCATGTCTTCTGCTATTTGCTCAGGATTAACCGTAATCGCAGTATAGAAGAAGGTAAATAGAATGATCATCAAGGCAAAAACAAGATTGTATTGCCAAGAGGTGAAATCACTAAAGGTGGTACCAATATAAGAGGCTATGTCACTGTTGTCGGCCCAAATTTGTGCAATCAATGCTGGTAAGAACATCAACGATTGTGCAAAGATAATAGGCATAACTCCAGAAGCATTTACCTTAATAGGTATGTACTGTCGTTGTCCACCATATACTTTACCACCTACTACTTGTTTGGCGTATTGTACAGGTATTCTTCTTACAGCTTCTGTCAGAGCAACCACTCCAACAACTACAAAGAACAGAATTACAGCTTCAAGAAGTAATAATAATATACCTCCTCCGCCTTTGGATAAACTCTCAGAGATAATGGCACCTGGCAAAGCTGAGATGATACCGATCATAATTAACATGGAAATACCATTGCCAATGCCTTTTTCGGTAATCTTCTCCCCTATCCACATACAGAACATGGTTCCGGAGGTCAATAGTATCAGGGCAGATGTCATAAAGAGTGTCTTATCAATGACTATCGCTTCATCGGGAATAGTGGCTGTAATATAGCCAATACCTTGAGCCAAAGTAATTAATATGGTGAGAACTCTGGTGATTTGGTTGATCCTCTTCCTACCAGATTCTCCATCCTTTTGTAATTTTTGAAAATAGGGTACACCAACAGTCAACAATTGAAGAACAATTGAGGCAGAAATATAAGGCATAATACCCAAGCCAAAAATGGACGCCCTACTGAAAGAACCACCTAAAAAGGTATCTATCAATCCGAAAATACCAGAAGCTGCTTCTCCAAGTCGACTTGGATCAACACCTGGCAAAACGACATAGGACCCTATTCTGAAAACGATAAGTAAACCTATGGTATTCAGGATTCGGATTCTTAAATCCTCTATCGAAAAGATATTCTTTACTGTTGAAATAAACTTTTTCATGTATTAAATCTTATTTACAGATCCTCCAACTTTTTCAATCGCCGCTATGGCACTAGCAGAGAAACTGTGGGCACTTACGTTTAATTTTGAAGTAAGTTCGCCCCTTCCTAGGACTTTTACAAGATCTTTTTTGGAAACTAATCCATTTTGATGTAAAACATCGAAATCTATACTGTCCGTGTTAAGTTTGCTTGCCAACTCCTGAATGATATCAAGATTTACCGACTGATAGGCTACCCTATTGTGATTTGTAAATCCAAATTTAGGCACCCTACGTTGAAGAGGCATTTGACCACCTTCAAAACCTAGCTTGGTTTTATAACCAGATCTGGATTTAGCACCTTTATGTCCTTTAGTGGATGTACCTCCTCTACCAGAACCTTGACCTCTACCGATCCTTTTTCTAGTTTTTATGGAGCCTTCCGCAGGTTTTAATGTATGTAATTTCATTTTACTTAGATTTTCGATTGGTTTAAATATTGAATAACGTTTAAGTTATCCAACTTTAAACTTCCTGTACCTTAACTAGATGGCCTACTTTTCTGATCATACCTTGTAACTGCGGAGTATCTTCTTTCTCCACTGTCCTGTTGATCTTACCTAGTCCCAAAGCTGAAATAGTAGCTTTTTGAGATTTGGGTCTATTAATTATACTCCTTATCTGAGTGATTTGTATCTTTGCCATTTCTTAACCGTTAAAAACTTTAGCAATTTTAATCCTTCTTTGTTGAGAAACAGCAATGGCATCTCTCAATTTCAAAAGCGCTTCAATAGTCGCCTTTACCACATTGTGTGGGTTAGAAGAACCTTTAGATTTAGCAAGAATATCAGTATATCCAGCACTTTCTAATACGGCACGCATAGAACCACCAGCCAAAACACCAGTACCTGGTGCTGCGGGTTTAATTAAAACCAAACCACCACCATATTTTCCTAATTGCTCGTGAGGTATGGTACCTTTGTACAATGGAACTTTGATCAAATTCTTTTTAGCGTCTTCTATACCTTTGGTAATAGCATCTGTTACCTCATTGGCTTTACCTAAGCCATAACCTACAACTCCGTTACCGTCACCAACAACAACAATTGCTGAAAAGGAGAATCTACGTCCACCCTTTACAACCTTTGCTACACGATTAATGGCAACAACTTTTTCGGTTAATTCTGTATCTGTAGCCCTGACGGGTCTTTTACTTACTTGGGACATAGTTATTAAAATTTAAGGCCTCCTTCTCTGGCACCTTCTGCCAAAGCTTTTACATTACCATGATAAAGATATCCACTTCTGTCAAAAACAACATCATTCAAACCGTTGGAAACCGCTTTTTCAGCCAATTTCTTACCAACTTCTTTAGAAACAGATACATTTACATTCTTAATAGCACCCAATTCCTTGGATGAGGCTGCTGCAAGTGTACGACCTTTTAAATCGTCGATCAATTGAGCATATATTCCCGTATTGCTTTTGAATACAGAAAGTCTTGGCCTGGCATCGGTACCTGAAATCTTCCTTCGGATACCTCTTTTAATTCTCAGTCTTCTAGTTTTTTTCTTGAAAGCCATCTTCTAATTATTTTTTAGCGGCAGTTTTACCAGCTTTACGTCTAATAACTTCTCCTACAAACTTAATACCTTTGCCTTTGAAAGGTTCAACTTTACGTAGGGATCTTATTTTAGCAGCTACCTGACCTATTAATTCTTTGTCGATACTATCTAAAGTAACCAATGGGTTTTTACCTTTAGGAGTTTCTGTTTTGACAGCAACTTCCTGAGGGATCATCAAAAAGATATTGTGAGAGTATCCCAGAGAAAGTTCAAGAACTTGACCTTGATTAGTGGCTTTATAACCCACACCTACCAGTTCTAATTCTTTTTTGTAACCTTCCGTTACGCCTATCACCATGTTATTCAACAATGAACGATAAAGCCCATGTAATGATTTGTGACGTTTCGAGTCAGTTGGCCTTGTGATAACAAGGTTACCTTCTTCATTTTCTACTGTAAAATCAGGATGAACATCTTGATTCAGTGTACCTTTGGGACCTTTAACAGTTATCTGATTGTGCTCAGTAACGTCTACAGTCACACCCGCAGGTAGATTTATCGGTTTTTTACCTATTCTAGACATATCAATTTATTAGTAAACGTAACAAAGTACTTCGCCACCCACACCTTCAACGCGGGCTTCTTTGTCAGTCATTACACCTTTAGACGTAGAAAGAATCGCAATTCCTAAACCATTAATGACTCTAGGAAGAGAATTTTTGTCTACGTATTTTCTTAAACCTGGCTTACTTACTCTTGTTAGGTTTACAATAGAATTAACTTTCGTTTGAGGATTGTACTTCAGGGCAATTTTAATAGTGCCCTGAGGTCCTTCCTCAACAAATTTATAATTCTGAATGTACCCTTTATCAAGAAGAACTTTGGTAAGTTCTTTTTTAATGTTTGAAGCAGGTATTTCTACTATCCGGTGAGTTGCCTTAATGGCATTCCTCAACCTGGTTAGATAATCAGCTATTGGATCAGTCATATTTGTATTAGTCTAACTGCAAAACCCTAATGGGCCTGCAAAGTTACACAATGAAATTAAGAATAAAAACTATTATATAATTTTTACCAGCTAGACTTGGTTACACCCGGTATTTTACCTGCTGAAGCCATTTCTCTAAAAGTCACCCTATTGATGCCAAATTTTCTCATATATCCTTTCGGACGGCCGGTAAGTTTGCAACGGTTATGAAGCCTTACTGGAGAAGCATTTTTAGGAAGCTTATCCAATCCCTCGTAATCACCAGCTGCTTTAAGTTCAGCGCGTTTATGGGCATATTTAGCTACCATACGCTCTCTTTTTCTTTCGCGGGCTTTAATCGATTCTCTTGCCATAATTATTCTACTTTATTATTATTTACGAAAGGCATTCCAAGTGACTTCAACAAAGCAAGTGCTTCTTCGTCTGTTTTGGCGGTAGTCACCAAAGTGATGTCCATACCAGAAATTCTATTCACCTTTTCGAGACTAATTTCAGGAAAAATAATTTGTTCTGTTACACCTAAAGTATAGTTGCCTCGGCCATCAAAGCCTTTGTCGGAGATACCTTTGAAATCCCTTACCCTTGGCAAAGCAATGCTTACCAAACGATCCAGGAATTCAAACATTTTATATCCTCTAAGGGTAACTTTTGCGCCGATCGGCATTCCATCTCTTAATTTGAAGTTAGAGATAGAATTCTTTGCTTTAGTAGCTACAGCTCTTTGACCAGTAATCAAGGTAAGTTCTTCAACTCCCTGATCTACTAATTTTTTATCAGCTACAGCGGCACCAATACCTTTGTTTAAAACAATCTTGGTCAACGTAGGTACTTGCATCACACTCTGGAATTGAAATTTTTCCTTCAATTCAGATTTGATTTCGTTGTCGAATTTTTCTTTTAATCTAGGTTTAGCCATTGATCACCTCCCCGGTTATCTTAGAGTATCTTACTAATTTTCCGTCCTCATTCTTTTTCCTACCTATTCTAGTAGCATCACCTGTCTTAGGGTCTACTAATTTAAGGTTACTAATATGAATGGGCGCCTCTTTCTTTTCAATACCACCTTGAGGAGAATTAGTAGTAGGTTTAATATGTTTGGTTACCATATTTAAACCTTCGACTATTGCCCTTCTTTTGGCACGATCAACAGAAAGGATCTTACCTTTTTTGCTTTTATCATCACCTGCAATTACCAATACGGTATCTCCAGTCTTGATATGCAATTTTGGTTGCTTGTTAAATTTTCTTTCCATGATTACAATACTTCAGGGGCTAAAGATACAATTTTCATAAACTGCTTTTCCCTAAGTTCCCTGGCTACTGGGCCAAAAATACGGGTTCCCCTCGGTTCGTCATTGTTATTTAAAAGTACAGCTGCGTTATCCTCAAATCGGATATACGAACCATCTTTTCTTCGGACTTCTTTTTTAGTCCTCACTATTACCGCTCTAGACACGGTACCTTTTTTCATATTACTGGATGATAGGGCTGATTTAACAGTGACCACAACCTTGTCTCCAATAGAGGCATACCTTCTTTTGGTTCCTCCCAAAACACGGATTACAAGTACTTCTTTCGCACCTGAATTATCCGCTACACTTAATCTGGATTCTTGTTGTATCATGTTTTATAATGCCCTTTCTATTATTTCCACCAATCTCCAACGTTTGCTCTTACTCAGCGGACGCGTTTCACTGATTTTAACCAAGTCTCCTTGCTTACAATCATTGTTTTCGTCATGAGCCATGAATCTGGTCGTTTTACCAACAAATTTACCGTAAATAGGGTGTTTAACACGACGCTCTATTGCCACGGTTATGGACTTATCCATTTTGTTGCTAACTACCTTGCCTATTCTTTCTTTACGAAGGTTTCTATCTGTAGTAGCCATTTTTGTTTATTATTTAGCTAGTTGTTTGGCTCGTAAGAATGTATTCAACCTTGCAACCAAACGCCTTGATTCTCTTATTCTATTAGGATTCTCAATAGGGGATATCGCATGAGCAAAACGTAGTTTTGTCAAGTTCTCCCTCTCCGCTTCTACGCGGGATTGTATTTCGCTCTCTGTTAGAGCAATTATTTCAGAATTTTTCATCAGCTTATGATCCAACGTAATCTCTACGTACGATAAATTTTGTACTAACAGGAAGCTTTTGTTGTGCTAATCTAAGAGCTTCTTGCGCAACTTCCTCAGAAACACCAGTAGCTTCAAAAAGGATCGTTCCTGGTCTGATAACTGCTACCCAGTATTCAGGAGCTCCTTTACCTTTACCCATCCTTACCTCAGCAGGTTTTTTAGTGATAGGTTTATCTGGAAATATTCGGATCCAAACTTGTCCTTCCCTTTTCATTGCTCTTGTCATAGCAATACGGGCAGCTTCTATTTGTCTCGAAGTGATCCATCCAGGCTCCAGGGATTTGATTCCAAAATTACCAAAGGCCAAAGTATGACCTCTTTGGGCAATTCCTTTGATCCTCCCTTTATGCATTTTTCTAAATTTCGTTCTTCTTGGCTGTAACATGATTGCTCAGTTAAGGATTTTTAGTTGTTTCTTTTTCTTCTCTTAGGTCCGCCTTCTCTTCTTCTTCTGTTACCAGCAGGCGCGTTTCCTTTGGAATCATTGCTTAGCCCAGCGTTAGGAGAAAGATCTCTTTTACCGTAAACTTCACCTTTGAAAATCCAAACTTTGATACCTATTTTACCATAAACTGTTTGTGCTTCAGAAAGCGCATAGTCCACATCTGCACGAATAGTGTGCAATGGAATTCTACCTTCTTTGTACATCTCAGATCTAGCCATTTCAGCACCACCTAATCTACCGGAAAGTTTTACTTTAATCCCTTCAGCGCCTACTCTCATAGTAGCTGCAATGGATTGTTTCATGGCTCTCCTAAAAGAAATCCTGGCCTCTAATTGCTGCGCAATAGATTCACCAACCAACTTTGCATCCAATTCAGGACGTTTGATTTCAAATATGTTAATTTGAATGTCCTTATCTGTAATTTTCTTAAGTTCTTCTTTTAGCTTATCCACCTCAGAACCACCTTTTCCAATCACTACACCAGGTCGTGCAGTTTGAATGGTTAAGGTTATCCTTTTAAGAGTCCTTTCAATAATCACTTTAGAAATACCACCTTTAGGTATCCTGGCAAAGACGTACTTTCTGATATTCTGGTCTTCATAAAGCTTATCAGCGAAATCGCGTCCTCCATACCAGTTAGAGTCCCACCCCTTAATGATACCAAGCCTTAAACCAATTGGGTTAACTTTTTGTCCCATATTTTAGTTTACTTTTTCATTTGATTCAACAATATCAGCGGTAACTTCTCCGGCAACGGAGTCTACTACTAGCGTTACATGATTTGATCTTTTACGGATTCTATGTGCTCTTCCCTGAGGTGCAGGTCGAAGCCTTTTCAACATCCTACCTCCATCTACAGAGATGGTCTTGATATACAATTCAGCGTCTTCAAGCTTTTCATCAGGATTTTTCGCCTGCCAGTTGGCAATAGCGGATAAAACCAATTTTTCAAGTCTGATAGATCCATGGTTAGGCGTAAATTTCAAGATGCTTAATGCCTGACCAACTTTCTTTCCCCTTACTAGATCCGCAACCAGACGCATCTTTCTGGGAGAGGTAGGAACATTATTTAATTTTGCTATAGCTTCCATGATTATCTCTTTCCTTTATCTTTTTTGGCAATGTGTCCACGGAAATTCCTGGTAGGTGCAAATTCACCTAACTTATGGCCAACCATATTGTCGGTCACAAAAACAGGAATAAATTTGTTTCCATTATGCACTGCAAAGGTCAGTCCAACAAAATCTGGAGAAATCATTGATCTCCTGGACCAAGTTTTGATCACAGATTTTTTCCCAGATTCGTTCATAACATCCACTTTCTTTAACAAGTGGTGCTCTATATATGGGCCTTTTTTTAACGAACGTGCCATGTTTACTTAGTTCTTCTGCTAATGATAAATTTATTGGAGTACTTTTTGGGCGAACGAGTCTTTTTACCCTTGGCCAATAAGCCAGTTCTCGAACGTGGATGACCACCTGAAGAACGGCCTTCACCACCACCCATTGGGTGATCTACAGGGTTCATCGCAACACCTCTTGTACGAGGTCTTCTTCCAAGCCATCTTTTACGACCAGCTTTTCCAAGTACTACGTTCATATGGTCTCCATTAGAGACCGTTCCAATAGTAGCCTTACATGTACCCAAAACAATTCTCATTTCGCCAGAAGGCAATTTGAGTGTTACATATTTTCCTTCTCTAGCCAAAAGCTGAGCGTATCCACCTGCACTTCTTGCCATTGCGCCACCTTTACCAGGTTTCAATTCAATGTTGTGAATAATGGTACCCAAAGGAATTTTACTCAAATACAAAGTATTGCCAACTTCAGGGCTTGCTCCTTCACCAGAAACAACCGTTTGACCTACTTCAAGTCCTTCAGGAGCAATCATGTAAGCTTTAGTACCATCTACATAATATAACAAGGCTATCCTTGCTGTTCTATTTGGATCGTATTCTATGGTCTTAACAACTGCTGGAATGCCTTCCTTATTTCTTTTGAAATCGACAATCCTAAGTCTCTTTTTATGTCCGCCACCTAGATATCTGGTGGTCATTTTACCGCTATGATTCCTGCCACCGCTTTTCTTCAAAGGAGCCAAGAGGCTCTTTTCCGGCTTAGAGGTAGTAACTTCATCAAATGAAGGTGCCACCCTAAAACGGGTACCGGGAGTTACAGGTTTTAATTTTTTAACTGCCATTGCTCTGATTCAATTAAATTTCTCCGTAAAAATCAATGATTTCACCTTCTGCTACCTGTACCATTGCCTTTTTGAAAGTGTTGGTATATCCAGAAACAATCTTTGCTTTCGTATACCTCGTCTTTTTCTTTGCAGCATAGCGCATGGTGCGTACTTCAACCACTTTAACACCGTACATTTTTTCTACGGCATCTTTGATTTGAGGCTTTTTAGCAGTTTTTTCAACTACAAAACCGTACACCCCACGTTCGTTCATGGCCGAGATCTTTTCTGTAATTAAAGGTCTTTTTAGTATATCCATGATTTTACTTCGATAAAAGGGTTTCTAACTTACTTACTGCACCTTCACAAAGAACGAGACTATCAGCATCAAGAATTTCATAAGTATTTAACTCACTGAAAATTCTAACTTTCGTCTTTGGTACGTTCCTGGATGACAAATAAACATTTGGATTGTTATCACCAATCACTAGAAGCGTCTTTTTATCTGATAAAGATAACTTGGACAACAGATTGATGAAATCTTTGGTTTTAGGTGCATCAAAAACCAAATCTTCTAAAATCACAATGCCACTTTCTTTGGCTTTGTAACTTAATGCAGACTTTCTGGCAACCTGCTTCAATTTTTTATTTAATTTGAAAGAATAGTCTCTCGGCCTTGGCCCAAATACTCTTCCTCCTCCTCTAAATATTGGAGATTTAATAGACCCTGCACGAGCACTACCGGTACCTTTTTGCTTTTTAATCTTTCTGGTAGAACCGGAAATTTCCGCTCTTTCTTTAGATTTATGCGTACCCTGTCTTCTATTCGCCAAATACTGTTTTACATCCAGATAAATCGCGTGATCATTGGGCTCCATAGAAAATATATCTTCCGAGAGCGTGATCTTCTTTCCGGTTTCTTCACCGGTTTGTTTTAATATCGCTAATTCCATCTTATTACTTCTCTAGAATCACAAAAGAATTTTTGGCTCCCGGTATTGAACCACTAACTAATAGTAGGTTCTTTTCAGGATATATTTTAAGTACTTTCAAATTTAGTACTTTGACCCTGTTACCACCGGTTCTTCCAGCCATTCTCATGCCTTTAAAAACCCTTGAGGGCCAAGAGCAAGCACCGATAGAACCTGGATGACGTAGCCTGTTGTGCTGGCCGTGAGTGGCACCGCCAACCCCTGCAAACCCATGACGCTTAACAACACCTTGGAAACCTTTCCCTTTGGAAGTTCCTATGGCATCTATAAAATCGCCTTCAACAAAGATCTTGTCAGAAACCACAGTTTTACCCATGTCTACCTGACCTTCGAATTCCACTCTGAAATCCCTAAATTCAACAACTTTCTGTTTTGGAGTTGTCCCAGCCTTTTTAAAATGGCCAATTAATGGTTTAGGCGTATTTTTTTCTTTACGCTCCCCATAAGACAACTGTACAGCGTTGTACCCGTCTGATTCTACATTTTTTACTTGCGTAACTACACAAGGACCAGCTTCTACTAACGTGCATGCGACATTTCGTCCATCGGCACTAAAAATACTAGTCATTCCGATTTTTTTACCTATTATTCCAGACATCTTTGGATATATGATATACAATGATTCACAAGTGTATACACACCTGTCCCCTTTAAAGGATTGCAAAGTTAGTAATTTAAATTCAGGTAACAAACTGCAACATGAATATTTTCAAACAATTAGCTTAGAAACCATCCTGTAGCAGAGTAATATTTTACTTTCTCCTAAAACCAATACAAAAAATTTGTTCAAAAAAAAACCTACACCAGGAATGGTGTAGGTTTTTGTCAAATTTTAAAAGTAAAGATCAAACTTTAATTTCTACATCAACTCCACTTGGAAGTTCGATTTTCATCAAAGCATCTACAGTTTTTGAACTATTAGAGTAGATATCTACCAGTCTCTTGTACGTACAAAGCTGAAATTGCTCTCTGGCTTTTTTGTTTACGTGGGGAGATTTCAATACGGTGAATTTCTCTTTTTTAGTTGGAAGAGGAATTGGCCCTACCACTACTGCACCTGTAGATTTTACAGCTTTCACGATTTTCTCTGATGACTTGTCCACCAGGCTATGATCGTAAGACTTTAGTTTTATTCTGATTTTTTGATTCATGTTCGATTATTTTAAGCCTTCTCTCCTTTTACTTTAGCTATAATAGCTTCGGCAATGTTATTAGGAACAGGGTCATAGTGTGAGAAAGTAAGTGAGGCAGATGCCCTACCTGATGAAATGGTTCTCAAGTCTGTCACATAGCCAAACAATTCTGACAATGGTACTGAGGACTTGATGACAGAAGCAACACCTTTTGTATCCATCCCTTTCATCAAACCTCTTCTACGGTTCAAGTCACCTGTTACAGGTCCTGTGTATTCTTCAGGTGTAACTACTTCCACAGCCATGATTGGCTCCAATAATTGAGGCTTACATTTTTTAGCTGCTTCCCTAAATCCTAATCTCGCTGCCATTTCAAATGACAATGCATCTGAATCCACATCGTGGAAAGAACCATGGAACAATCTCACTTTCATAGATTCGATTGGATATCCTGCCAATGGACCATTCTTCATAGACTCCGCAAAGCCTTTCTGAACTGAAGGAATAAATTCTCTTGGAATAACACCTCCTACAATACCATTCACAAAATCCAATCCTGCTTTGATCTCATTGGTTTCAGGATCTGGATCTTTCGGCCCAATTTCGAACACAATGTCTGCAAATTTACCTTTACCACCTGTTTGCTTCTTGTACACTTCTTTGTGTTCAACGCCAGCAAAAAGAGCTTCCTTGTAAGCTACCTGAGGTGCACCTTGAGTGATTTCCACCTTAAACTCACGCTTAAGCCTGTCAATAATAATTTCAAGGTGAAGTTCACCCATACCTCTCAAGATAACCTGACCAGTTTCATGGTCTGTGTTAACGTGTAGTGTAGGATCTTCCTCTACCAACTTAGATATAGCCATACCTAATTTATCGACATCCGCTTGCGTTTTAGGCTCAATCGCATAACCAATAACTGGTTCAGGGAAGGTCATTTCTTCTAGGATTACTTTATGCTTTTCATCACAAAGTGTATCCCCAGTTTTGATATCTTTAAAACCAACACCAGCGCATATGTCTCCAGCTTCTACCCTATCAATCGGGTTTTGCTTGTTGGAGTGCATCTGTAGTAGTCTCGATATTCTTTCTTTTTTATTTGTTCTAGTATTGAACACATAAGAGCCAGAATTCAAGTTTCCGGAATAAACACGCATAAATGCCAGTCGACCAACAAATGGATCGGTAGCAATTTTAAATGCTAGTGCTGCAAATGGTTCGTCACTGTCAGGATGTCTTAACACTGCCTCTTCGGTATCAGGATCTGTTCCTTTTACAGGAGGCAAATCAAGAGGTGAAGGCAAGTAGGCCATCACAGCGTCCAATAACGCCTGAACTCCTTTGTTTTTGAAAGCAGAACCACAAAGAACAGGAGAAAAGTCCATGTTAATAACAGCCTTTCTGATAGCTGTCATCATTTCTTCTTTGGTGATGGAATTCTCATCCTCAAAGAATTTGATCATTAAATCCTCATCATAAGAAGCCACTTGCTCAATAAGACTTTGTCTGTATTCTGCGACAGTCTCCTTAAGATCTTCAGGAATATCAATGACCTTATAAGTCATTCCCTGATCTTCTTCATTCCATACAATGGCCTGATTAGTGATAAGGTCAACAACTCCTTTAAAGGTGTCCTCTGCTCCAATTGGAATCTGAAGAGGAACAGGGTTGGCCCCTAATTTCTCTTTGATTTCAATAATCGCATTGAAGAAATCAGCACCTGCACGATCCATTTTGTTTACAAAGCAGATTCTTGGAACGTGGTATTTATCAGCTTGTCTCCAAACTGTTTCAGACTGAGGTTCTACACCTGATACAGCACAAAACAAGGCAACAGCACCATCCAATACACGAAGAGATCTTTCTACCTCTACGGTAAAATCCACGTGACCTGGTGTATCGATCAAGTTAACGTGATACTCTTTTGTGTTTTCTAAAGGTTGACCCTGTGTTGTTGGGTACTTCCACTTGGTTGTGGTAGCAGCTGAAGTGATGGTAATCCCTCTCTCCTGCTCTTGCTCCATCCAGTCCATGGTAGCTGCTCCATCATGTACTTCACCGATTTTATGAGACAAACCTGTGTAATACAAAATACGCTCGGAAGTTGTTGTTTTTCCGGCGTCAATGTGAGCCATTATACCAATGTTTCTTAAATATTGTAAGTCTTTCTTAGCCATTACTTATTAAAATCTAAAATGCGAGAATGCTTTATTGGCTTCCGCCATCCTATGCGTATCGTCTTTCTTCTTCACAGCTGCGCCTTCTCCTTTAGAAGCCGAGATAATTTCTCCAGCCAGTCGATCCATCATGGTTTTTTCACCTCTTTTTCTAGCAAAAGTAATCATCCATTTAATACCTAGGGAAATTTTACGGTCAGGCCTAACTTCCAAAGGTACCTGGAAAGTTGCACCCCCAACTCTACGACTCTTTACCTCTACGGCAGGAGTGATAGTGTTAAGCGCTTTTTTCCAAACCTCAAGACCATTCTCACCTACTTTTTCTTCTACTTTGCTGATAGCATCGTAAAATATTCTGTAAGCAATACTTTTCTTACCGTCTACCATAAGACAATTGACAAACCTGGTAACCAAAGTGTCATTGAATTTGGGGTCAGGAAGAATATACCTCTTTTTTGGTTTTGCTTTTCTCATTTTATTCTGTTATTAATATGATATTATTTTTTAGCGGCCTTAGGTCGCTTAGCCCCATATTTAGAACGGCCCTGCTTACGGTCTTTTACACCTGCAGTATCCAATGCTCCACGGATAATATGGTATCTAACTCCTGGTAAATCTTTAACCCTTCCACCACGGATCAACACAATTGAGTGCTCTTGAAGGTTGTGACCCTCTCCAGGAATGTAAGCGTTTACTTCTTTACCATTGGTCAATCTAACCCTGGCCACTTTTCTCATGGCAGAATTAGGCTTCTTTGGCGTAGTTGTGTACACACGAGTACACACACCTCTCCTTTGAGGACATGCATCCAAAGCCCTTGACTTGGATTTGCTCTCAAGAGTGGTTCTACCTTTTCTAACTAACTGTTGTATAGTAGGCATTAATAGATAAATTAATTAATCTGCTTTAAACTTATAAAATTCGGATTGCAAAGGTAAACAAATCAATAAAACAAACAAAATTAAGGAGTTATAATTTGTTACGGTCCAATAAACTATCTTCACGGTAAATAGGATTTTTTTGTTAATCCTTACTCCTATGCTTCTCCTAATGTTCCCCCAAAATTCATTGGGAATTGAGGGGCATCCTTTCCTCCTTGGATTTTCCCAAATGCTTTTTCGTACTTTTCGATGTTATCTTTCAAAGCATGTAAAAGCCGCAAAGCATGATCTGGCGTCATTATTATTCGTGATTTCACCTTTGCCTTAGGTATTCCAGGCATCAGCCGAATAAAATCTACCACAAATTCTGAATTCGAATGAGCTATCATGGCTAAATTGGAATATATTCCTTCAGCAATCTCATCTGTCAGCTCTATGTTTATCTGCTGCTTTTTCTGCTCCTCTATTTTTTTATCATCTTCCATAGCGTATGTCAAATAGGATAAAAAAAGGTCTGCTCCAAAAAGCAGACCTTTTGTATCTAGGAATTATTTTTTATTTAACTACTTCACGAACTTTCTTGTAGCCCGCCTCTTTCTCAGCCGTCAACAACTCATATTCTTCTTTTGACCCTACGATCAAATTATTGAATTTTCGTTGTCCTGTACCCGCTGGAATAAGGTGTCCAACAATTACGTTCTCTTTAAGACCTAGTAACTCATCTCGCTTGCCTCTGATAGCAGCCTCACTAAGCACCTTAGTAGTCTCCTGGAAGGAAGCAGCAGAAATAAAGCTTTCTGTACCTAAAGATGAAGCCGTAATACCTTGCAATGTAGGTCTGGAAACAGATGTTTGTGCATCTCTTACCTGTACTACCTTAAGGTCCTTACGCTTCAAGCTAGAATTCTCATCTCTTAGCTTCCGCGCAGTGATTATCATTCCAGCCTTCAAGGCTACGGAGTCTCCTGGTTCTACCACAACTTTTTTGTCAAGAATCATATCATTTTCCTGACGGAAAGCCCATTTGTCTACAATTTGATTCTGAAGGAATCCTGTATCCCCAGCATCTAGGATTTCAACTTTTTGCATCATCTGGCTTACAATAACCTCGATGTGCTTGTCATTGATTTTTACACCTTGTAAACGGTATACTTCCTGGATTTCATTTACCAAGTACTCCTGAACAGCTGTTGGACCTTTTATAGCCAATATGTCATTTGGAGTAATGGCACCATCAGAAAGTGGCTCGCCAGCTCTAATAAAGTCATTTTCTTGAACCAAAATGTGCTTGGACAATGATACCATGTATCTTTTCCTTACGCCATCTTTAGATTCAATGAAGATCTCACGGTTACCTCTTTTAATACCACCATATAACACTACACCATCTATTTCAGATACTACAGCAGGGTTGGAAGGGTTTCTGGCTTCAAATAGCTCAGTAACTCTTGGAAGACCACCGGTAATATCCCTTGTTTTACCTACAGAACGAGGAATTTTAACGAGAATTTGACCAGATTTAACATCTTCTCCTAACTCTACTGAAAGGTGAGCACCTACCGGTATATTGTATGACTTGGAATCATCTCCATGCGCTACAACTACGGCTGGGTTCTTCGTCTTATCTTTGGTATCGATAATTACTTTTTCTCTATAACCAGTTTGGTCATCAGCTACCTCTTTGTAGGTAACTCCCTCAATGATCGCTTCGAAATCAACTTTTCCATCAAACTCAGAGAGAATAACAGCATTGTATGGATCCCAAGTACATAAAGAATCGCCTTTTGCGATCTTTTGTCCATCAGCTACGTTAAGAATAGCACCGTAAGGCACGTGATTAGAAACCAAAGTTTTACCAGATTTCAGGTCATTAATTTTAATTTCACCTGATCTACCCATTACGATAGAAACGTCATCGCCATCTTTATTAGTGGTTTTGATCCACCTTAGTTCTTCTTCAAATTCTACAATCCCATCAAACTTGGAGTTAATATTTGCCTCAACGGATATATTGGAAGCTGTACCACCTACGTGGAACGTTCTCAACGTTAACTGAGTACCTGGCTCTCCAATAGACTGGGCAGCAATAACCCCTACTGATTCTCCAACTTGAACAATGTTACCAGTGGTAAGGTTTCTACCGTAACATTTACAACAAACACCTCTTCTGGTTTCGCAAGTCAATACAGACCTAATTTCAACTTCATCTACTGCAGATTCATCAATGATCTTAGCGATCTCATCAGAAATTTCTCCACCAGATTCAAGAATCAATTCGTCCGTTAAAGGATCAATTACATCGTGAACTGCAATTCTACCTACAATTCGCTCAGACAATGGTTCTACGATTTCATCATTGTCTTTCAAAGCTTGTACAACTAGCCCTCTTAATGTACCGCAATCTTCTTCAGATACGATCATGTCCTGGGCTACATCTACAAGTCTTCTTGTCAAGTATCCAGCATCTGCAGTTTTAAGTGCTGTATCCGCTAGACCTTTCCTTGCACCGTGAGTAGAGATAAAGTACTCCAATACATCCAATCCTTCTTTAAAGTTGGATAAAATAGGATTTTCAATGATCTCCCCTACAGAACCTTGAAGATTTTTCTGAGGCTTGGCCATTAAACCACGCATTCCACCCAATTGTCTAATCTGCTCACGGGAACCACGGGCTCCTGAGTGCATCATCATGTAGATGGCATTGAATCCCTGATTGTCTTCCTCCATCTGACGCATAAGGATATTCGTCAGGTTAGAGTTGGTTCGGGTCCATATATCAATTACTTGGTTGTATCTCTCATTATCAGTGATCAATCCCATCAAGTAGTTGTTCCACACCTGATCAACATCAGTAGTAGCTTTCGCTATCAACGGATCTTTTTCATCAGGAATAATTACATCATCAAGTCCCATAGACAGGCCTCCTTGAAAGGCTGTTTGGAATCCTAAGTGCTTGATATCATCAAGGAATTGTGCTGAACGTGCAATGCCACAAATCTTAACCACTTCAGCGATAATTTGCTGTAGTTTTTTCTTGGTCAAAAGTTCGTTTACAAAGCCCACTTCATCAGGCACAAATTGATTGAATATTAATCGACCGGCTACAGTTTCTATTAATTCTTCAGCCAGAGATCCATCCTCTTTTCTTACCTTAACCTTACACTTGATATGGGCATGTTTAGATATGGCACCTTCATTCAGTGCAATCAAAACTTCTTCAAGACCATAAAAAGTCATTCCTTCACCCTCAACTTTTTTCTCTGGGGTAGATTTCATGCCTTTGGTCACATAGTATAGTCCCAAGACCATATCCTGAGATGGCACGGTAATCGGTGCACCATTGGCTGGATTAAGAATGTTGTGAGAGGATAGCATCAAAGTAGAGGCTTCCAATATTGCTTCATGTCCCAAAGGAACGTGAACCGCCATTTGGTCACCGTCAAAATCCGCATTAAAGGCCGTACACACAAGTGGATGAAGTTGAATTGCTTTTCCTTCGATCAACTTTGGTTGGAATGCCTGAATACCCAATCTGTGCAAAGTTGGAGCACGGTTTAGCATAACAGGGTGCCCTTTAAGCACATTTTCTAAGATATCCCAAACAACTGGGTCTTTTCTGTCTACTATCTTCTTAGCAGATTTCACTGTTTTCACAATGCCTCTTTCTATCAGCTTCCTGATAATAAAAGGTTTGAAAAGCTCAGCGGCCATATTCTTAGGCAATCCACATTCATGTAGTTTTAGCTCAGGCCCAACTACAATCACAGAACGTCCAGAATAATCAACCCTTTTTCCCAAAAGGTTTTGACGGAATCTACCTTGCTTTCCTTTCAGCATGTCTGACAAGGATTTTAAAGCCCTATTTCCATCAGATCTTACTGCATTGACTTTCCTAGAATTGTCAAATAAGGAATCTACAGCTTCCTGAAGCATTCTTTTCTCATTTCTAAGAATTACTTCTGGTGCTTTAATATCAATTAATCTTTTCAGACGGTTATTTCTGATAATAACCCTTCTATATAGGTCATTTAAATCTGAAGTAGCAAATCTACCCCCGTCAAGAGGAACCAAAGGACGAAGCTCTGGTGGAATAACCGGTACCATACGTACGATCATCCATTCAGGTCTATTTTCAATTCGCGTCCTGGCGTCTCTGAAAGCTTCTACCACTTTAAGTCGCTTTAATGCTTCAGCTTTTCTTTGCTGAGAAGTATCAGTAGCAGCTTGATGTCTAAGGCTGTAAGATAGGTCATCCAAATCAAGTCTAGCCAATAACATTTCAAGTGCTTCTGCACCCATTTTGGCAATAAACTTATTCGGATCATCATCATCCATCATATGGTTTTCCTTAGGAAGCTTATCCATAATATCAAGATATTCATCCTCCGTAAGGAAATCCAGGTATTGCAATCCATCATCCGCTTTTATACCAGCGTTGATCACTACATACCTTTCATAATAAACGATTTGATCCAGCTTTTTTGTAGGCAATCCTAACAAGTAACCAATCTTGTTGGGAAGAGATTTGAAGTACCATATATGCGCTACGGGCACAACCAATTCTATATGGCCCATGCGCTCTCTCCTTACCTTCTTCTCAGTAACTTCTACACCACAACGGTCGCAGATGATACCTTTATACCTTATGCGCTTGTATTTCCCACAATGACATTCCCAGTCTTTTACCGGCCCGAAGATCCTCTCACAAAACAATCCGCCCATTTCTGGTTTGTACGTTCTGTAATTGATCGTTTCAGGCTGTGTAACCTCACCATGCGAACTGTCCAAGATGGACTCAGGTGAAGCCAAACTAATGGTGACTCTGGAAAAGTCGTTGTTTAGTTTTTTATTTTTTCTGAACGCCATAGTTTTTATGTGTAATTGAAGGCCTTAAAGGCCTAATGGTTTCTAAGTTAGTCAAGCGTAATTTCCAATGCAAGTCCTCTGAGCTCATGTACAAGTACGTTGAAAGACTCAGGGATGTTAGCTTTTGGTAAATTCTCACCTTTTACGATGGCTTCATAAGCTTTTGCACGGCCTATAACATCATCAGACTTCACAGTCAAGATTTCTCTTAGTACATGAGAAGCACCAAATGCCTCAAGTGCCCAAACTTCCATTTCTCCAAAACGCTGTCCACCAAACTGGGCTTTACCACCCAATGGTTGTTGTGTAATTAGAGAGTATGGCCCGATTGATCTTGCGTGCATCTTATCATCTACAAGGTGACCAAGCTTAAGCATGTAAGAAATACCAACAGTGACAGGTTGGTCAAACATCTTGCCCGTAAGGCCATCAAATAGATAAGTTCTCCCGAATGATGGTAGACCAGCTTTGCCGAGTTCTTCCGCAACTTCTTCAGTAGTAGCACCGTCAAAGATCGGAGTCGCATAGGTTTTGCCTAAGATTCTTCCTGCCCAGGCAAGAACTGTTTCGTAAATCTGACCAATGTTCATCCTTGAAGGCACACCAAGAGGATTCAAGACAATATCCATAGGCTTTCCGTCAGCAAGGAAAGGCATGTCTTCATCCCTTACTATCCTAGCCACAATACCTTTGTTACCATGTCTACCTGCCATTTTATCTCCTACCTTCAACTTACGTTTCTTGGCAACATATACTTTGGCCATTTGAACGATACCAGCAGGTAATTCATCCCCTACTTCTAAAGTGAATTTATTCCTTTTGAAGATACCTGAAATTTCATTTCTGGTATTGGTATAATTTTTAACCAACTGCTGAACCAAAGAATTGGTGTGTTCGTCCTCAGTCCAATCATCCAAAAGGATGTCTGATATAAGGTTTACCTCTTCAGCTACATTGTAGTTGCTTTCGTCTCTATAAGGGTTCTTAGCAGGGAAGAGATTATTTTCAATGTTCTGATAATTGAATTTAACCCCTTTGCTAATTATCTCATCACCGAATTTATGACGAATACCTTTTGAAACTTTTTCCTCAAGAACAGTAACAAGCTTTTGGATCATCCTAGACCTTACACCAAGTAAATCTTTGCTGTATTGTTGCTTAAGTTTCTCTACATCAGCTTTCGCTTTTGCGCGGAGATCTTTGTCTTTTTTAGGTCTGGAGAATAGTTTAGTGTTGATAACTACACCATTCAAAGATGGAGAAGCTTTCAATGAAGCATCTTTGACATCACCAGCTTTGTCCCCAAATATCGCACGAAGCAATTTCTCTTCCGGAGTAGGATCAGTCTCACCCTTTGGTGTGATCTTACCTATAATTATATCTCCTTCTTTTAACTCAGAACCTACTCTAATGATACCATTCTCATCAAGATTCTTAACTGCATCTTCAGACACGTTAGGAATTTCAGAGGTAAGCTCTTCTTCTCCACGTTTGGTATCTCTCACTTCGAGTTGGAATTCTTCGATGTGTATGGAAGTAAATACATCTTCCCTTACTACTCGCTCAGAAATCACGATTGCATCTTCAAAGTTATACCCTTGCCATGGCATATAAGCCACAAGAAGGTTTTTACCCAATGCCAACTCACCATTATTGGTTGAATAACCTTCTACCAATACCTGACCTTTAACTACCTTTTGTCCTTGTAAAACAATCGGAGTTAGGTTAATTGTAGTGTCCTGGTTTGTTCTTCTGAATTTAATCAGTTTATAACTTTTGTACTCGTCACTGAAATTTACCAGCAATTCATCATCTGATAATTCATATTTGACGGTAATTTTTTCAGCATCTACATAGTCAATAACCCCATCGGCTTCAGCCAATATTAGTGACCTTGAATCTATGGCCGCTTTACCTTCCAGGCCAGTACCAACAATTGGTGCTTCAGCTTTAAGTAAAGGAACAGCCTGACGTTGCATGTTTGAACCCATTAGGGCACGGTTTGCATCATCATGTTCCAAGAAAGGAATTAGAGATGCCGCAACAGAAACAATTTGGTTTGGTGCCACGTCCATGTAGGAAATCTCCTTAGGCTCAAGAACAGGGAAATCACCTTCAAATCTGGCTTTTACTTTATCGTTAATAAAGACGCCTTTATCATCAAGTGGTGCATTTGCCTGGGCGATATTGTTATCATCCTCTTCTTCTGCGGTAAGGAACACAACATCTTCAGATTTCATACTCACCTTACCCTCGCTTACTTTTCTGTAAGGAGTCTCAAGGAATCCCATACCATTTACTTTGGCATGAACACAAAGAGAGGAAATCAGTCCAATATTAGGACCTTCCGGAGTTTCAATGGTACAAAGACGTCCATAATGCGTGTAGTGAACATCTCGTACTTCAAATCCTGCACGTTCTCTGGATAGTCCACCAGGTCCAAGAGCAGAAAGTCTTCTTTTATGGGTCAACTCCGCAAGTGGGTTGGTTTGATCCATAAATTGACTTAGTTGATTCGTTCCGAAGAAAGAGTTGATAACCGAAGAAAGCGTTCTTGCATTGATAAGGTCAACAGGTTTGAAATCCTCATTGTCCCTAACATTCATTCTTTCTCTGATGGTTCTAGCCATTCTGGCCAGACCAACTCCAAATTGGCTATAAAGTTGTTCTCCAACTGTTCTTACCCTTCTATTGCTCAAGTGGTCAATATCATCGACCACCGCTTTAGAGTTGATCAACCCAATAAGGTATTTAACGATAGAGATGATGTCCTGAGTAGTAAGAACAATTTTCTCAGAATCGATGTCCAATCCTAATTTTTTATTGATCCTGTACCTACCTACTTCACCTAGATCGTATCTTTTGTCTGAAAAGAATAGACCGTGTATAACTTCTCTAGCTGTCGCTTCATCAGGAGCTTCAGTATTTCTAAGCTGACGGTAAATTACCTCAACTGCTTCTTTTTCAGAGTTTGAGTTATCTTTTTGAAGCGTATTATAAATAATGGAATAATCAGCAATGTTGACATCCTCTCTATGAAGGATGACACTTTTTGCACCTGACTCCTGAATTAACTCAATGTCCTCATCGGTTAAGATGCTGTCTCTTTCCAATAATACTTCGTTTCTATCAATAGAAACTACCTCTCCTGTATCTTCATCAACAAAATCTTCTACCCAGGTACGGAGCACCCTAGCAGCAAGTTTTCTACCAATGATTTTTTTAAGATTGGATTTATTGGATTCTACTTCTTCTGAAAGGCCGAAAAGATCAAGAATTTGTTTGTCGGATCCATAACCTATAGCCCTCAATAGGGTAGTTACAGGAAATTTCTTTTTCCTATCAATATAAGCATACATTACATTATTGATATCCGTAGCAAATTCAATCCAAGAACCTTTGAAAGGTATAATCCTGGCTGAATAAAGCTTGGTACCATTTGTATGTTTACTTTGGGCAAAGAATACGCCAGGTGAACGGTGCAATTGAGAAACAATAACCCTTTCAGCACCATTGATTACGAAGGATCCTTTTTCCGTCATGTAAGGTAGATTTCCTAGGAAAACTTCCTGTTCGATGGTTTCAAAATCTTCGTTGTCCTCGTCAGAGCAAAGCAATCTTAATTTTGCTTTAAGCGGGACAGAATAAGTAAGACCACGGTCAATACTTTGTGAAACATTGTATTTAGGAGGATCTACGGTATAGTCGATAAATTCAAGGGTGAAATTTTCCCTAGAGTCACTGATGGGAAAATTTTCTGAGAAAACCTTGAAAAGACCATCCTGCCTTCTTTTCTCTGCAGGAGTATCCAACTGAAAGAAATCTTTAAAAGATTGCAGTTGAATATCTAAGAAATCCGGATAGTCTTTGACTACCTTAATGGATGAGAAACTTTTCCTTCCGGTTTGATTCTGGATAGCCAAGGCAGTATATAGTTTTAGTGAAAATTTTTATATTTATAATACAATACGCACTTAAAAAAATGCAATTGTTTCAATGTCCATAAACAGGAAAAGACCTGACTAAAAAGTCAGGTCTAATGCTGCTTAACCAATCCTAAGAGGAGTTGGCTATTCAATTCTATTTAAGCTCAACTTCAGCTCCAGCTTCTTCAAGTTGTTTTTTAAGGGCTTCAGCTTCTTCTTTGCTTACACCTTCTTTAACAGCTTTAGGAGCGCTATCAACTACTTCTTTCGCTTCTTTAAGTCCAAGACCTGTCAATTCTTTAACAAGTTTTACGACTGCTAATTTTTGTCCACCTGCAGCTTTCAAGACAACATCAAAAGAAGTTTGCTCTTCTTCAGCAGCACCCTCACCGGCTCCACCAGCAGCTACCACAGTAGCAGCAGCAGCAGCAGGTTCGATACCATAATCATCCTTCAAAATTGCGGCTAACTCATTTACCTCTTTTACAGTTAAGTTAACTAACTGCTCAGCGAATGCTTTAAGATCTGCCATTGTATTAAATATTTAAATTGATTGTTATTTACTAATTTGAATGTTTGTATTATGCTTCTTCTTTTTCGGCCAGTGTTTTCACCAGACCTGCAAGAATATTTTTTCCGCTTTGAAGCGCTGAAACCACGTTGGTAGCAGGAGATTGTAGTAGGGAGATTACCTCGCCTATCAATTCCTCTCTGGATTTCAATTTAGAAAGCGTTTCGAGATTTTCTTCTCCTAGAAACTGTGCACCTTCGATTGAAGCACCTTTAAACCAGGGCTTTTTATCTTTGGTAGCAACTTTCTTCCTATAATCTAAAATAACTTTAGCAGGAAGATTTCCAACTTCTGATGAGAACAAAATACCTGAAAAACCTTTTAAGGCATTCTCTGCGAATTCAGAATAATCTGTTTCGAGATTTTCCAAGGCTTTTTTGATAAGTGTATTTTTGTACACTTTATATTCCAAGCCTTTGTCGAAGCACATTTTTCTGAAACCATTTACCTGAGCTACACTAAATCCTGATGCATCGGCGATATAGAAATGCGGAGTAGATTTTAGCTTTTCGGTAAGTTCGTCAATTATGCTTTTTTTGTTTTCTCTAGTCATAATTTATAAACCTTGAATACTACTCTTATCAATAACGATACCCGAAGACATAGTGCTGGATAAATGAATACTTTTAAAATAAGTACCCTTAGCAGCGGATGGCTTCAATTTGGAAATGGTAAGAATTAATTCTTGCGCATTTTCCTGAATTTTTTCAGCAGAGAATGAGGCTTTGCCTACACTTGCATGGATAATACCAAACTTATCTACTTTAAAATCAATTTTACCAGCCTTTACTTCATTAACTGCTTTCCCTACATCCAGGGTTACAGTACCAGACTTAGGATTAGGCATTAGTCCACGAGGACCTAATACTCTACCTAGTCTACCTACTTTTGCCATTACATTGGGCGTAGTGATGATGACATCAATGTCAGTCCAACCACCCTCAATTTTTGTAATGAACTCATCCAATCCAACAAAATCAGCTCCTGCTTCTTTGGCTTCTGCTTCCTTGTCAGGACTACAAAGTACTAAAACCTTCACTTCTTTACCTATGCCATGAGGCAAGGCCACTACACCTCTAACCATTTGGTCAGCTTTTCGTGGATCTACACCTAAACGAATGTCTAGGTCTATAGAAGCGTCAAATTTAGTTGTTGTTATGTCCTTAACAATGCTAGAAGCCTCCGCCAAGGAATATTGTTGGCTAGGGTCGTATTTAGAAAGAGCTTCTTTTTTCTTTTTTGTTAACTTAGCCATATTTACGTATTATTCCTCCCAAGGAGCTTTTCCTGAAACAGTGATCCCCATACTTCTAGCTGTACCAGCTACCATTCTCATAGCAGAAGGTATTTCAAAAGCATTCAAATCGGGCATTTTCACTTCTGCAATTTCTTTTACCTGATCCCAAGATACTGAGCCTACTTTCTTCCTGTTTGGTTCTGCTGAACCACTTTTCAATTTTGCTGCTTCCAATAACATCACTGCTGCTGGAGGCGTCTTAACGACAAAATCAAAAGACTTGTCCGAATAAATCGTAACAAGGACCGGAAGAACTTGGCCCATTTTTTCCTGAGTTCTAGCATTAAATTGCTTACAGAACTCCATTATGTTCAACCCTTTTGAACCAAGGGCTGGACCAACTGGAGGAGATGGGTTAGCCTGGCCACCCTTTACCTGTAGTTTCAGATAACCAGAGATTTCTTTAGCCATTTCCTAATCTAGTTTTTCTACTTGAATAAAGTTTAATTCTACGGGAGTATTTCGTCCGAAAATCTTAACCATAACGTTAAGTTTTTTCTTATCTTCAAATACTTCCTCAATCATACCCGAGAAGCCACTAAAGGGACCGTCCATTACTTTAACGGTCTCTCCAACTATAAATGGTGTATCCAGTTTTTCTGCAAACTCATCAATCTCTTCAACACGTCCGAGGATCCTGTTGATTTCTGATTGACGTAATGGCTCAGGGGTTTTGGAAGCCCCCCCTTGGTTTGACCCTAAAAAACCGATTACTCCCGGTATACTTGTAATTACGTGATTGGCTTCTCCATGTCCGAGATCCGCATTGACCAAAACATAACCGGGAAAAAAATTTCTTTCCCTTACACGCTTTTTGCCATTACGCATTTCATATACTTTCTCAGACGGTATTAAGACCTCAGGAATAAAATCTTCAAGCTTTTGTCGGGCAATTTCATTGTCCAAATAAGTCTTTGCTTTTTTTTCCTGACCTGCCACTACCCTGAGCACGTACCAATTGTGATCTGCCATCCCGTTATTTAAAATTTTTAGAATAAATCATAAAACCATGTCATGATATTTTCGAAAGTCAAATCGATAAGTCCGATGACCAAAGCGAAAATTAATGAAGCCACCAATACCAAAACAGCACTGTTTTGAAGTGAAGAATATTTAGGCCATGTGACCTTGTTCCTCATTTCATCAATGGACTCAATTACAAAATTTTTAACATTCATCCTTGTAAAATTTGTTTTTCAAAAGCTCCTTTCACCCCTTTAAAGATTAATCAAACTCTTGATTATGTCATGTAAAGGATTAACTATTAAGCCTTAACCTCTTCATGGTTTTATCTTCCTTAGATTGCACGGGCGGAGAGATTCGAACTCCCATCAACGGTTTTGGAGACCGCTATTCTGCCATTGAACTACGCCCGTAGGTCTTACGATCCCCTATTAAGGAACGCAAAAGTAGTGAATCTATACATAAGAAACAAATGCGATCCCGAAAAATTCAAGATCGCATTTGTAATATGGTCTATTAATAAACGATTAGTCCAAAATTTCAGTAACCTGACCAGCACCTACAGTCCTACCACCTTCTCTGATAGCAAATCTTAGCCCTTTTTCCAAAGCAACTGGGTTGATCAATTCAACTTTTATAGTGATGTTATCACCTGGCATAACCATTTCAACGTTTTCAGGAAGAGTGATCTCGCCTGTAACATCAGTAGTTCTCAAATAAAACTGAGGTCTGTACCTGTTAAAGAAAGGAGTGTGTCTTCCACCTTCTTCTTTGGACAATACATAAACCTCTGCATTAAACAAGGAGTGAGGTTTTACAGAACCAGGCTTACAAATGATCATTCCTCTTTTGATCTGGCTCTTTTCAATTCCTCTAAGTAACAAACCAACGTTGTCACCAGCTTCTCCTCTATCTAGAATCTTACGGAACATCTCTACACCAGTAACGGTAGATTTAAGTCCTTCAGCTCCCATACCAATGATATCAACACCTTCACCTGAATTGACAACTCCTCTTTCAATTCTACCTGTTGCTACAGTACCTCTACCTGTGATAGAGAATACATCTTCAACTGGCATCAAGAAATCCTTGTCAATAGCTCTTTCTGGAAGCGGAATGTGATCATCCACAGCTTTCATCAATTCCATTACAGTATCTTCCCATTTGGCTTCACCGTTAAGCGCTCCAAGAGCAGAACCTGCAATTACAGGGATATTGTCTCCATCAAAATCATAGAATGAAAGAAGTTCTCTAACTTCCATCTCTACTAATTCAAGTAATTCGGGGTCATCCACCAAATCAACTTTGTTCATGAATACTACCAAAGATGGTACACCTACCTGACGGGCAAGAAGAATGTGCTCTCTAGTTTGAGGCATTGGACCATCAGTGGCTGCAACTACAAGAATTGCACCATCCATCTGAGCAGCACCAGTTACCATGTTTTTAACGTAGTCAGCGTGACCTGGACAATCAACGTGGGCATAATGTCTAGCCTCCGTTTGATATTCTACGTGTGAGGTATTAATTGTGATACCTCTTTCCTTTTCTTCCGGCGCGTTATCGATGGAAGCAAAGTCTCTTAATTCAGAAAGACCCTTTCTGGCCAACACAGTAGTAATGGCAGCAGTCAAAGTAGTCTTACCATGATCGACGTGACCAATCGTACCTATGTTTACGTGTGGTTTGGAACGGTCAAAGGTTGCTTTTGCCATGCGTGAAAATCCTCTGTTTAGTTAAAGATTAAATTTCGTTAAAATTGTTAAATGTTCAGAGCCAACGATGGGATTTGAACCCATGACCTCTTCCTTACCAAGGAAGCACTCTACCCCTGAGCTACGTCGGCTTTTTACATCCAGTTATGCTTTCAAAAAGCATAGAGCGGGAGACGAGGCTCGAACCCGCGACCTACAGCTTGGAAGGCTGTCGCTCTACCAACTGAGCTACTCCCGCTTATTAAATTGCTTTCCAATTTTTCAATTGGCTCACAAATTCTTTATTTAATATTTAGAATCCAAAAATTTCCAGCTTTATAACATAAAATTGTTCGTTGCTGGAATATTTCGATTCTTTCTCTTGCTATTTTCCAAAGATAACAAAAAATGGTGGGGGAAACAGGATTCGAACCTGTGAAGACATAAGTCAACGGATTTACAGTCCGTCCCAGTTGGCCGCTTTGGTATTCCCCCAAAAACTTGATAAAATGTTACTCCTGAAAACCTCTTTTGGATTTCTTTGTTGTCGTAACGGATGGCAAAATTATACCCTTTTGGCAAACATTCAAAATAATCTAAAAAAAAAAGTCAGGTTTTTTTCAAAAAGAAAAGTATCTCACTAATCATCAGCATTTTAATTATCATTTAAATATGGTGAAAGATAATACTCTTGGTACTCCCGAATCATTTCATCCTTTTCTCCCCCTTGAATCGACCTTACAAGCTCCAACACACCTGGCTCATCTATAAATCCAAAAAGAGACTGAAATGCTGCCAGCCTTACATAATTCAATTTATTGACCCTGGCAAGCTCCGCTAGGGAGGAAATCGCCTCCTCCGTAGGTACTCCTTCTACACTTGCGAAAAAATCTCCATAATACCCTAAAAAATAATACAGAGATTCCCCCTCCAAGTGTTCCAATTTCTCCTGCATCCATCCTGCTTGATCTTTGTTTTTTTGAACAGTTAAGTAATCTGCCAATGGGGCTAGGATCCGAATATTGCCTTCCTGCTTTAAGCGGTTAAATAACGCTTCCTTTCTCGTTTCATTCCCCTCCAAATCCATATACGCCGTTAAGGCAGCTCCCGAAACCTGGTAGGAAGGTGCATTGATTAACCTGTAAAACAATTGCTCATACTTTCCATTGTCAATTCCTGCCAATGCCTCGATGGCTGCTGCTCTCACTGCATTATTTGGATCTCCTTCGGCCATCTGAAGGACTTTTTCCTCCAATTGATGAATGGCGCCTGTGGTTGCTTCTAAGCGATTCATACGATGCAATGCCAATTCCCTTACCACATGAAAAGAATCCTCCAATGCAACCCGCATTGTCGGTAAAAAATCCAAGAACTCAATATAATTACTCGTTAGACTATCAAGGGCTTCCACTCTTGCCAGTCCTGATTGGGATCGAAAAAACTGTTTGGCCAGAAACTCACCACCTCTAGTTTGCTCTCTTACACTCAAAATTTCATAGTACTCATCAAAAAGAGCCAACTCCGTACCTGAGCCATTTTCTAAAGCAAATTGCTGGCGGGCCTGATCCATGGTATAGGTTTGCTCTATACGTGCTCCATCCTTGTAAAGGCTTACTTTAAATGGAATTTTAAAGATTGGAAACTTGGTAATATCTTGTTGTTGCTCAAGCGTCAATAGTATATTCTCAGGTTGAGAATAATCCCAAGTGATTTTCAATTCCGGATGTCCTGCAGAAAGAAACCATTGATTAAAAAACCAGTTCAAATCTTTTCCTGACACTTCTTCCAAGGCCAGCCTAAGTTGGTGCACCTCTACACTGTTAAAAGCATTTTGCTTTAAATAAAATCTAAGCCCTTCAAAAAACACATCATCCCCCAGGTACTTCCTTAGCATGTGCAACACCCTACCTCCTTTGGCGTAGGTATGACTATCAAACATGTCTTCACTTTCATCATGATAAAAACGAACTAAATTTAGCTGCTTTTCTTCCGCTTCCCCCATGTATTGCTCTATGGCGTTGAAATGGTGCATGTCTGCCTCATCCCTGCCTTCCTTATGCGCTAGCCACAAGTATTCAGCATAATCTGCAAAGCCCTCGTTCATGGTTAAATTAGCCCAAGACTCCGTTGTGACATAATTACCAAACCACTGGTGAAACAACTCATGAGCGATGATATAATCCCATTCACTGTCTAATGCTTCTCTTTCGTTCAAATTCAGGGCTTCCATAAATAGGGACAAAGTGGTGTTTTCCATGGCCCCAGAAACAAAATCCCTTACAACCACCTGGTCATATTTTTGCCAGGGAAATGGCATCTCAAGCAGGGAAGAGAAAAAGCGTATCATTTCAGGCGTATTTCCAAACACCAGTTTCGCTCCCTCTTTGTATTTTGGTTCTACAAAATAACGCAATGCTAAACCTCCAATGTTTTCTTCAATTGTAGCGAATTCACCTACGACCACTGCTGATAAATAAGGGGCATGCGGCAAATTCATTTGCCAATGGTCGGTTCTGGTACCATCAGCATTCTTCTGACTATTGACCATCTCTCCATTGCTAAGGCTCATGAATTGATCTGGTACGGTCAGGTAAAAATCATGTGTTTGCCGCTCATTAGGACTGTCTATAGTAGGAAACCACTTTGAACTATGTGTTGTTTCTCCTTGCGTCCAGATTTGCACAGGTTTGTCTTTAATTGCTCCATCTGAATTAATGAAGTACAATCCTTTGGTGTCTGTAATGGCCGCACTACCCTCCTTGCCTTCCTCCTCAGGAAAAGCGGTATAGACAATAGCGATTTGAAGGGTATCTGTCCTATCCACCGTTTCAGGCAAAAACAAAGTCAATTTTTCCCGGTTATAATTAAAGGTTAAGTGAATATCTTCTCCCCCCTTGAGCATACTGGTACTGTGCACATCAAAATCCTTGGCATCCAATACCAATGTTTGTTGCGCATAAATTAAGGGTTTTAAAGTCAATATGGCTTTTCCATTTACAGTTTGAGTAGCGTAATCAAAATTAACTTTAAGTGCTGTATGCAACAAATCCCAATCCCTGTCTTTGCTGGACTGGTATTCCCTAATCTTTGCCTCCTTCTCGTCAACAATCATTTTATGCGCTGTATTGACAGTTGTATTTGAAGTATCAATTGAAGTATCTTGAGAGATGTCCAGGGATGCGTTCCCAGGCGTGGATGTTTTGCATGAAATAAAGAAGAGCGATAGGGCAAGAAAACAACCTGTGATTCTAAATAGGTATGGCATTTATGATTTATTATTTGATGTTATAAATAAGGATTTACCAATTCCTTGCGACACTATAGCTATATACAAATAGGCCAGTAATTATTAGCAGCTTGTCAAATTTAAAGAAACGATTGAATCTAAACCAAACAAATCGTTTTATAATCTTTTCCTTCCTACTAATACCTTTGGCTAACGCTAAAACTCTAAAAGAAGTATCTCAAGAACAATACCAATAAAGCCATTGCTACATTTTGATATTTGCAGCCATATTATGTTAATATTATAAAATGCATCTCTCTTCAAATAGCACAGAACCAAGGGTATTGTTAGGACTGGTTCTAGGTGGCAACTACGGGCAGGCAGGCGCCATAAATTTTTATAGCAAAAAATCCATAAAAGTCGTTTCTTTCCATGCCGACTATATCAATAGGTTTGTGTTTGACCATCCCTATAAGCACCAAATAAGGGTTTCAACTTTTGATGAAGACGGTGACGAACTGGAAGAAACCGGTCCTTATTTTTTATTCGGAGAATTATCAGATTCCATCACAAATCCTTATGCAAGAGAATTCAAAACAATGATTTTCATTTTTAAAAACGCAAGAATCAATGTCAACGAGCGGATTAAATATGAAATTAAGGGTGTCAAAAATAAGGCCGTAACAGAAAATCATTTGCCAACTTCAAGGCTGAGCCAATATTAAATTTAAATCAAAGGACACTTTAAATATTCAAGATTTCAGCATTTTTGAGTACTTATTTGTGCCGAGATCGGAAGAATATGATTTTTGGAATTATTCTAAACAGCGTATAATTCAAGCTGCATTCCTTATCAAGACCAGCAATCAATTGTTGATACAAATTCTTTTAATCCACATTCTCAAAAAATTAGCCTTATTAACAACTAAGCTATTCAGAAGCCAAAACTTTAGAGAAAAGTACAAAAATCACAGGAATTGCACCATTTTTACCCTTAAGATTTAGTATTCTAAAAACAAGGATTTATATTTGTCGGGCTTATTGAGATCAAAAAATTTTTAATAGTCCTAATCAAGGCCTTTCACTAGTAAAACTGAAAATAATTCGGAAGATGAAATACAAACGAATACTCCTTAAGCTTAGCGGAGAAGCCCTGATGGGAGACAATAGCTATGGCATTGACTCCAAAAGACTCCAGGAATATGCTTCTCAAATTAAAAACGTTCACGACATGGGCGTTGAAATAGCCATTGTAATCGGTGGCGGAAATATATTTAGAGGTGTTCAGGCTGGAAAAGTAGGCATAGACAGGGTACAAGGTGACTATATGGGCATGTTGGCAACACTTATCAATGCCATGGCCCTTCAGAGTTCGCTAGAGCAAAACGGCATTTTTACGCGCTTAATGTCCGGTATTAAAGTAGAAAGTGTCTGCGAGCCATTTATAAGAAGAAGGGCGATACGCCACTTAGAAAAGGGTAGAGTTGTCATTTTTGGTGCCGGAATTGGTAATCCATACTTCACAACCGATTCCACAGCTAGTCTTAGAGCAATTGAGATTGAAGCAGAGGTAGTATTAAAAGGTACCCGAGTGGACGGTGTTTATACCGCAGATCCGGAAAAGGACCCTACTGCTACTAGATATTCCAACATTACTTTCCAAGAGGTTTACGAAAAAAACCTGAATGTAATGGACATGACAGCATTTACACTTTGTCAGGAAAACAATCTACCGATAATTGTTTTTGATATGAACAAAACGGATAATCTATTGGACCTGATCAACGGCAAAGAAGTCGGAACTTTGATTACATCTAAATAACTTAACTCATGGAAGAGATCCAGCTATACTTAGACGAAGCAAAATTGCTAATGGATAAATCAATTCAGCATACAGTAGCTGAATTGGTAAAAATCAGGGCAGGTAAAGCAATGCCTAATTTTCTTGATGGGATAATGGTTTCTTATTACGGAAACCCTACCCCCCTTCAGCAAGTAGCTTCAGTAACAACACCTGATGCAAGAACCCTGGCCATCAAACCATGGGAGCCAAAATTAATCCCAGAAATAGAAAAAGCCATCATCAATTCAGATCTTGGCTTAAACCCTCAAAACAATGGTGAAATGGTTTTATTAACCATCCCACCTCTTACAGAGGAAAGAAGGAAAAACTTGGTAAAGCAGGTGAAAAACGAATGCGAAAATGGCAAAATTAGCATAAGAACCATAAGAAAAGACACCAATGATGGCTTAAAAAAACTCCTCAAAGAGGGCGCTCCTGAAGATGAGGTTAAAAGAGCAGAGGACGTCGTTCAAAAAATGACTGACAACCACTCTACAAAAATTGATGAACTTTTCAGTAAAAAAGAAGTAGAGATTATGAAAGTCTAAAGCTTTCAAAGTCAAATATATAACGAGGCCCTGCATTTAAAATGTCAGGGCTTTTTTTTTACATTATTGATTCTCAAAATGGCTATGGGCCTATCTATACGCTCATGTGAATAGCGAATAGTGGGGAGGGCCAATAAGATTTTAAATGGTTGACCATCCAGTACCCTTTTTATCCAATGCTTGACATTATAATGAGTAGTTAAGTAAGTGATCGCCTGGAAAAAATACTACCAATAGCGTATTTTAGTGCAATAGCAAAAATTCAATTGGCCAAAAATGGCACTTATCGTTGGGTAAAAAAATAAAGAACAGACAGCCATAAGCTGACCATTCTTTTCTGTTTTAAACCTTAAGACACAAATATAATCAAATAGCAGGAGATAAAAAACAAAGCCAACTGCCCTGCCGAGGTAATAAGCAGCCTTCAATTGAATATATAAGTGTATCCACTAACCCCTTTAAATTTTTGATTGAGATAGTAATAAAGGCATCACTTTGCAAACAGCATCTAGCATAAAATTTCCAAGGCAATTGACCCTATTCAATATATTGACCACGTCCTTGAGTTAATGTGGGCAGACGGCAGCCCCTCTCATTCAAGGAGCGAAAATACCCGTACAAAAACCCTGTTGACAAACCCTATTTACCTTTTAAAACCAATATCCACCTTAGCCAACAACTAGGCCTTACTTTTATTACATTTTATCGCAGAAATTACATTTTCATTTTTAGCATATTTTTTTAAAGAATATTTACGATTCGACATTTTAGCACATGTTTTTTTAACACTTTATTAGAATAGATAAACAATATTAACATTATAGAATCTCCTTGGATCACACCCTGAGATGGCGCTATTGTTTATATAAAAAATAACCATCAACTTTAAAGTGTTATTTTGACATAACCTAAATTATTATTAACCTAATTAGATAAAGAATGCAAAACTATTTACCCAAAATAAAATTGTTTTTGCTAGGCCTAGCCTTGCTATTAGCAAGTAGCCTAACATTACACGCACAGTCCCGGGAAGTGACAGGAACTGTCATTTCCGGAGAGGACGACCTACCCTTACCAGGTGTATCGGTATTGGTAAAAGGCACTGTAAGAGGTGCAGTATCGGATATAGATGGAAAATATAAAATCACATTACAACCATCTGATCAAACAATTGTCTATTCTTTTGTGGGATTCGAAAGTCAAGAGGTAGCGGTAAACAACCAAAGCACCATAGACATCACCTTAAACCCCGACATGCAATCCCTAAGCGAGGTGATTGTGGTTGGGTATGGAGAACAGAAAAAGGAAACCATTACTGGCTCTGTAGCCACAGTTAAAGGTGCTGAATTGGTAAAATCCCCTGCCATGAACCTTTCAAACTCGATCGCAGGAAGAATGTCTGGAGTAATTGCTGTGAATAGAAGCGGTGAACCAGGCTATGACGGTGCAGGCATAAGAATTCGTGGATCCAATACCCTAGGAAACAATGATGCCTTAATTGTAATTGATGGAATTCCCGCTAGAGCAGGTGGAATTGACCGACTAAACCCTAATGACATTGAAACCATCTCTGTTTTAAAGGATGCTTCTGCTGCCATTTATGGCGCAAGGGCTGCCAACGGTGTGATTTTGGTAACGACCAAAAGAGGTAAAGAAGGCAAGCCAGAACTTACCTATCAGTTCAACCAGGGTTTTGCCCAACCTACTACTATACCAAAATTATCTGATGCAGCCCAGTATGGTGAAATGCTCAACGACCTGAATGTTTATGAGCTACCTTCTAGCGAATGGAGATCAGCTACAGATGCTTATCGATCTACTGGTACCTACCTTACACAAGGAGGCCAGGAAAGAACTGCACCATTCAGTCCTGAAGCATTGGCATTGCACAGGTCAGGTACTGACCCATGGAACTACCCAAATACGGATTGGTATGGTGAGACCTTGAAAACCTGGTCTCCACAGACAAGGCATAATTTGCAGTTGAATGGCGGATCAGAAAGTTTAAGGTACATGGCATCTTTAGGTTACCAAAATCAGGATGCCTATTACAAAAATTCAGCCACTGGTTTCAAGCAATATGACATGCGAATAAACCTGGATGCAAAGATCAATGAATACATAGATCTTCAATTGGGCGTATTGGCAAGACAAGAATACCGCTTTTTCCCTACCAGAGGAGCAGGTGCTATTTTCAGAATGCAGATGAGAGGTAAGCCACATGAGCCTGCTTACTGGCCTGATGGCAGACCTGGACCAGATATTGAAAATGGAGAAAATCCTGTGGTGATCACAACGAATGCTACAGGGTACGACAGAGATACTAGAAATTACTTCCAAACAAATGGTGCGTTGAACATCAAAATACCAGGCGTTGAAGGATTGAAATTTCAAGGAACAGCGGCAATTGACAACCTAAGTAGGTTCCAAAAAAGATGGGAGACGCCATGGATCCTATACCAAAAGGGCAATGGCTTTGAGGCAGATGGGGTAACACCTATCCTCGTTCCAAGCCAAAGAGGACCTGCTGAACCAAGATTAAGACAAACCAACATCAATCAGTTAAACATATTGTTAGGTGGTATACTTACCTATGAAAAGCAAGTTGGAGATCACGGTTTTAATGCCTTGGCAGGTGTCAATAAGGAAACGGTAGAAGGTGATGATTTCTTTGCCTACAGAAGGTACTTTATCTCTCCGGCCATCGATCAAATGTTTGCAGGAGGAGATTCTGAAAAAGACAACGGTGGTGGTGCCTTTACCAGAGGGCGTCTCAATTACTTTGGTAGAGTTGCCTATAATTACCAGGAAAAGTACCTTTTCGAATTCCTTTGGAGGTTTGATGGCTCTTACATTTTCCCTGAAGCGTCAAGGTTTGGGTTCTTCCCAGGAGTAATGGCCGGTTGGGTGGTTTCAGAAGAAGACTTCTGGAAAAACAATATTTCAGCCATGGACTTCTTTAAAGTCAGAGGGTCCTGGGGACAAATGGGAAATGACCAGATTTATTACGATGGATCTTTACAGGAATACCAATTCCTAGCCACGTATGGTTTTAGAAGTCAGATATTAGAAAACACAGAAGCCAAAACCTTGTATGAAACAAGGGTTCCGAACAATGCAATTACCTGGGAGGTGGCAAACAATTCTAACATTGGTATAGAAGGCCAAATGTATCAAGGTAAAGTTTTCTTCGAATTTGATTACTTCTATAACAAGCGTACCAATATCCTTTGGAGAAAAAATGCATCCGTTCCTCAATCAAGTGGATTAGCCTCTTTGCTACCTGCTGAGAACATCGGAGAAGTAGAAAACAAAGGTTTTGATATCAATATTGGTTACAGAGGGCAAAAAGGAGATATTTCCTACAGCGTCAGTGCGAATGGTGGCTATGCCAAGAACAATATTCTTTTCTGGGATGAGCCGCCTGGAGCACCTGAATGGCAACTGTCTACGGGAAAGCCTATGAATACTCCATCCCCAGTATACTTATATGACGGTGTATTCCCTAACCAGGCTGCGATTGATTCAGAAAACCTGGATTATTCAGACATTACCAATAACCTTCGTCCTGGCGACATGAAATTTAAAGATTATGATGGTGATGGCGCTATCACACCGCTGGACAGGGTAAGACTAGATAAAAACAATATCCCAAGGTTTCAAGGCGGTGTCAATCTTAATGCTTCCTATAGAAACTTTGACTTAGCGATATTGTTTCAGGGAGCTGCCGGAGCCATTGCGCAGGTAAGTTTAGGAGAATCTGGAAACATAGGAAACTATCTTTTGGAATTTTACGAAAACAGGTGGACTGTCGACAATGAAAGTTCAGTATATCCTAGAATTGCCAACAGAAGTGATCAATATTATTCCAATGGAAATGACTTTTGGTTTAGGAGTTCGGACTATATAAGGTTAAAAAACTTTGAGGTGGGCTATACTGTTCCCCAGCAATTTGGCGAAAGGTTTGGCATCAGCAATTTAAGGTTTTATGCCAACGGACTTAATCTTGTCACTTGGGATAAATTAAAAGTCTATGATCCTGAATCTGACAACGCTACAGGACAATATTACCCACAAGCTAGGGTAATCAACGCTGGTCTGTCCGTAACATTCTAAATCCTAAAAAATTGAATATGATGAAAAATATAAAATATCTAGGGTTGGCATTAACAATCTCTTTTCTCAATTTTTCTTGCGATGAAGAGTTTTTAAATGCACCACCCCAAGGAGAAGTATCTGAATCTGCCGTATGGACAGATGCAGGACTTGCAGAAGCTTTTGTGACGGACCTTTACAGAGGTTTAGGTCAGGGAGGTTTTAGTGAGCAGGCTTTGGCTTCATTGACAGATGAAGCTATCTTTACTCACCCAGGTAGAAATATCACTACAATTACCGAAGCCAGATCAAATCCTCAAGAACCAGGATGGATGGATTATACCAGAAACTGGCCTGACTTGTACAGTAATTTGAGAGCGACCAATATAGCAATCGATAACTTGTCAACGCCGTTATTCTCCAATGATGGCGGAATAGCAGATCGTTTGCTCGGCGAGGCTACGTTTATGAGGGCCTACTTTCACCATCAATTGCTAAGGAATTTTGGCGGCATCCCGATTGCCAACAAAACCTTTACTTTGGACGAGGAAACCTACGAACTTCCGAGAAACACTTATGAGGAAGTGGTAGACTTTATCATCGCTGATTTGGACAAAGCTGCTACTTTATTGGCAGGAAAAGACCTCACCAGAGGTAGGGCCAATGAAATTGCTGCTCTTGCTTTAAAGTCAAGGGTGCTGATTTATGCCGCTTCCGACTTGCATGATATGCCTACTGCATCTTCAAAATCTTCCGTAATTTCAGGCTACCAAAACAAGGAACTCATTGGTTTCACCAGTGGGAGCCAAACAGAAAGATACCAGGCAGCCGCAGCAGCAGCCAAGGCTGTCCTTGATAAAGCGAGTGGTAACATGCTGGATCTATCGGCACCTTTATCTCGTGAAGAAGCCATCCAAACTTATATGAATAACTCACTTTCGAGAAATGGTGGAGAAAAGGAAATGATATTCGGAAGGTATTTCTTGGCTCAAAAGCCAGAAACCGGTGGACGTCATGGCCTTCACAATGGACCGAATGGTTACAATAACTGGGCAGGAAATACACCTGTGCAACTTTTGATTGATGATTATCAAATGATGGATGGATCAGATTTTGATTGGGACGATGAGGAACATGCAAGTGCACCTTATGAAGATCGGGAACCAAGATTCTATGCTACTTTCCTTTATGAAGGCGCTCCATGGAAGCCACGTTCCTCAGCAAATCAAGCAAGGGATCCTCTGGGTCAAATCCAAACGGGTACTTATGAAGTACTAAATGGTGAAGGTCAAAAAGTTACTCATTTCGGCCTGGATACCAGAAATAGTCCAATAGAAGATTGGAATGGAAGTTATACTGGCTATTATATCCGAAAATTTGTAGAGCCGGATCCGAATTTTGTTGACCAGAATACATGGCAAGAAATTCCTTGGCCAAATATTCGATATACTGAAGCTGTTTTTAATTATGCAGAAGCGAATATTGGCTTAGGCAATGATGAAGAAGCCAGAACCTATTTAAATAAAATAAGGTTTAGAGCCGGTCTTCCAGCCGTGACAGCCTCGGGTGAGGAATTAATGGACGTCCTTATCAATGAAAAACGCAAGGAGATGGTCAATGAAGAGCAACGGTACTATGATGCGAGACGTTGGATGATTGCTCCAGATACTTTTGGAAGACAAGCCAATGGAATTAATATCGTGGGTACGCTAAAAGCAGGTAAGGACGTGACTATTTATAGTTACAATACTGAAAACTACGACTATTCTTATGAGGTGATCAATATTGATCCGGGTAAGGAAAATCGACTTTGGCTTGACAAAATGTATTTTATGCCAATCAATTTTGATGAAATGCAGCGAAACAGAGAACTTCTTCAAAACCCAGGTTACGAAGATTAATCTGAATCGTATAGACAATATAAAAGAGCGATCAATAGATCGCTCTTTTTTTGATTTATAGAAAACAAAAGGTTATGATCTTAAATGAAATAGTTGCCTGCTATTTGAGAATGAAACAAAGGCATAATATGCTAGTATTAAATTATTATCTTCATGATTAATAGGGACTTAAAACAACTCTCTATTCACAATAAAAAAGATTTAAGCGTCAATTATCAAATCTTTATCAGCCAGATAAGCGCTCTCTTTTCATGGAGAAGCAGTCAAAACTCTTTATATTTGTCTCTCCATTGAATCATCTCTATGTCCAATATTTTACACAATAAAATACAGTTTCTTCTCTCCCTATTGGTATTGATTGGCTGTCAAAAGGAATCAATTGAAACAAATGAATTAAAGCAATTTACGCTTTTGACGCCTCAGGAATCCGGGGTATTGTTTGAGAATACGCTTACTGAGGGATTGAACACTAACATACTCATGTATGAATATTTTTATAATGGCGGAGGAGTAGCTGTTGGGGACCTTAATGGTGATGGTTTGGAAGACCTGTATTTTTCTGGCAATATGGTAGAAAACCGGCTTTACCTCAACAAAGGAAACATGGAATTTGAGGACATCACCCCTCAAGCAGGTGTTGCCACCAGAGCCGCCCCTTGGAAAACAGGAACAACCATTGTTGATGTAAATGGAGATGGCCTTTTGGATATCTATGTTTGCTATTCAGGAAATTTACCTCCTGATAAAAGAAAAAACCAACTTTTTATCAATCTGGGAAACACAGAATATAACATCCCTAAATTCAAAGAAATGGCTGCCCAATATGGGATAGACAGCGAGGCCACCAGTACACAAGCCAGTTTTTTTGACTATGACAATGATGGCGATTTAGATCTTTTTCTTCTTAACCACAACCCCAAATCACTACCCGTATTGGATGAAGCCAATACCGCTGAAATTTTAAAAATAACAGATCCAGCAGGACCTCAACTATTCAGGAATGATGGTGAATCTTTTACAGAAGTCACGGAAAAGGCGGGCATCTTAAAGGTAGCTTTATCCTATGGTCTGGGAGCAGGAATAGCAGATACCAACGGCGATGGATGGCAAGACATATATATCAGTAACGACTATACCGTTCCTGACTTTTTATACCTTAACAATGGTGATGGCACCTTTACCAATACCATCGATGACGCTTTGGGGCATATTTCTCATTTTTCAATGGGAAATGATATTGCTGATATTAACAACGATGGACAAGCGGACATTTTCACTTTAGACATGCTACCTGAAGACAATAAAAGACAAAAGCTTTTAATGGCTCCAGACAACTACGAAAAATTTGAGTTCGGTCTAAAAATGGGTTTTCATCACCAATACATGCGCAACATGCTGCATATTAACAATAGCAATGGAAGTTTTAGTGAGATTGGCCAAATGGCAGGAATTTCAAATACAGACTGGAGCTGGTCTGCATTGTTTGCAGATTTTGACAATGATGGATTAAAGGATTTGTTCATTACCAATGGTTATGCCCGAGATTACACCAATCAGGATTTCCTGAAATACATGGCAGATTACTTGAAAAACAATAAAAATGGACTTAGAAGAGAGAATGTCTTGGATTTGGTTCATCAAATGCCCTCCTCAAACCTCCATAACTACATCTATAAAAACCTTAACGGATATAAATTTGACCAAAAAGTGGTATCATGGGGCTTAGATCAAAAAGTAAATTCCAATGGTGCAGCCTATGCGGACTTGGACAATGATGGAGACCTGGACCTGATAACTAATAACATCAATCACCCCGCCTCTATTTATAGAAACAATGCAGATAGTCTCTCAAGTAATAATTACTTAAAGATAAACTTGAGAGGGGATCATAAAAACAGCTTTGGTATAGGTGCTAGAATACGTATTTATTCAAATGGGGAATTGCAACAGCAGGAGCAAATGCCTGTCAGAGGCTACCAATCCTCTATAACTCCAATCCTACATTTTGGTTTGGGGAAAGCTAGCCATATAGATTCTTTGGAAATCCTATGGCCAGGTGGCAAGGTGCAACGTTTGAAAAGCCTTAAGGCAAACCAAACCTTCACCCTTAATCAGCAAGATGCGGAGGCCAAATTTTATGCTCCCCAAAAGACCTTAACTATGTTAGCTGGGATCCCATCACCAATTGATTATAACCCCATATCGAAATCGACAAATGATTTCAAAAGACAGCCATTAATGGTAAATCCGATATCTTTCTCGGGGCCGGTGATGGTTAAAGCCGATATTAACAAGGATGGGTTGGAGGACATCTTTATCGGAGGGCAAGCTGGCGAATCAAGCCTTTTATGGATGCAAGTACAGCAAGGTGTATTCAAAGAAAAGAAGACACCAGCCTTTGAAACTGACAAGGACCACCAGGATACCGATGCAGTGTGGGCTGATTTTAATGGAGATGGAGCCATTGATTTGTATGTAGCTAGTGGTGGGTATGGAGATTTCCTTCCCACAGACGATCGACTACAGGACAGGCTATATTTAAATGACGGAAAGGGGAATTTAAGCCGAAATGACAATTCCCTTCCAAAAATGCTTACCAGTACCGGAGCAGTCGCAGCTAATGACGTTAACAAAGATGGGTTTCCTGATTTATTTGTTGGAAGTAGGGTGATTCCAGGTCGCTACCCTGAAATCCCGAAAAGTTACCTTCTTATAAACAACGGTGAAGGTCTTTTTCGGGATGAAACAGAACAAAGGTGTAAGGAGCTTAGTACGCTTGGCCTGATAACAGATGCGGAATGGGCAGACTTGAATGGAGATGGCAATGCAGAATTGGTTATAACTGGAGAATGGTTGCCTATTACTGTATTTGAAAATGAAGGACAAAACCTCCAAAACGCTAGTTCAAGCTATTTCCAAAAGGAATACAGTGGCTGGTGGAACAGTCTTCACCTCTCTGATGTAAATTCAGACGGCAGGCCAGATATTATTGCCGGCAACCAAGGTTTGAATAGCCAGGTGAAAGTTAGTCCCGAGGAACCTGCGGAAATGCATTATAAAGATTTTGATAATAATGGAGCAGTAGACCCTATTTTGAGCTTTTACATTCAAGGAAAATCTCACCCTTTCCTCACCAGAGACGAGCTTCTTGATCAAATCTCCATGATGCGCACGCGGTTTACAGATTATGAAACTTATGCAGAAGCGGGATTAGAAAATATTTTCAGTCAAGAAGAATTGAAAAATGCAGGGTATTTTAAAGCTACCTTATTGGAAACAAGTCTTTTTCTTAACAAAAATGAAGGATTTCAAAAAACCACCCTACCTTCGGAAGCTCAAATATCACCAGTATTTGCGATTGAAAGCCTGGACATTAACAAGGATGGTCATATGGATTTAATACTAGCAGGTAACATTTCCAATGCCAGACTCCGCTTTGGTAAATATGATGCAAACCATGGACTTGTATTCTTAGGTAATGGCAAAGGTGGTTTTGAATACCTTCCTCAGCATTTTTCAGGATTAGATTTAAAAGGAGATGTTCGGAGTATCATAGCAATTGACAATTTACTCCTATTTGGCATTAACCAAAAAATGATAAAAGCTTATCAAGCGGACGAAATAAACAGCAAATGAATACTTTAAAGATATATCTTCAAAAGCCATCCGAGACCATTTATTTTGCTTTTGTCCTAATAACTTGCTTGCTGATAAACTCCTGCCAATCACCAATACCCAAGCAGAAAATCCCCGCCAAAAGCATAGGATGGGTCACGGAAAAAATGACCGAATTAATGGTGCACGACATCACCAATCCACCTTTAGCCGGCAGGTTTTATGGATATGCTTGCCTTTCTGGCTACGAAACCCTTGCCAGTCAGAGTAAGGACTACCCATCCTTTACTGGTTTTTTAAACGAATTCCCACCGGTTTCAATTCCTGAAAAAGAAAGTCCTTCCATTGAAATTAGTGCGCTATTTGCCATGCTTCAAACTGCTGCCGCTATGCAACCTTCGGGGCCGGAGCTCCTTTCATTGAATCAATCCTTATTTGATTCGGCTAAGACATGGGGCTATTCAGAAGAAGACATTTCTGCTGCAGAGCAATATGCTACAAAAATTAGTGAACAGGTATTAAATTATGCGCAGAAGGACAAATACCGTGACATAAGCAATTATCCCAGGTACCAACCTACTGAAGGAAAAGGAAACTGGTACCCTACACCTCCTGGCTATTTTGCGCCAGTAGAGCCATATTTTAATACTGTTAGGCCTTTTACTTTAAAAGCCGCAGACCAATTCAAACCACTTCCTCCAGTTGCCTTCTCTACAGACCCAAATTCAGAATTTTACAAATTGATGCAAGAAGTCTACACGCTGGAGATGAACAAAGAACAACGCGAAATCGCAGGTTTTTGGGATTGCAACCCTTTTGCTTTGCAGGAAACAGGACACCTTATGGTAGGAATCAAACAGATTTCTCCTGGAGGCCATTGGATGGGCATTACTGCCATTGCCTGCCAACAATCGAACCTTGACTTTTATGAAACATTAAAAATCAATTCCCTGGTAGCCATCGGTTTAATGGATGGTTTTATAAGCTGTTGGGATGAAAAATACAGGAGCGACAGAATAAGGCCTGAAACAGCCATCCGTAAGTACATAGACCCAAACTATCAACCCATGCTTCAAACGCCTCCTTTTCCTGAATACCTTAGCGGACACTCGACCATATCTACTACTTCAGCAGTCATTCTCACTTACTTTTTTGGCGAAACTTACAGGTATACAGATACTGTAGAGGAACAATATGGCTTAGGAAGTAGAAGTTACACCTCTTTTATGCATGCGTCGGAAGAGGCAAGCATCTCTAGATTATATGGCGGCATACATTATATGGATGCCATTACTAGGGGCCAGGACCAAGGCAAAAAAGTTGCAAATTGGATTATTGAAAATTATAAAAAGCACCTGAGCCTTTCAGATCAATATTAAGAAGCGCTTAAAATATTATTTTTATATCTTTACAATTATGACATTAAGAAATTCACAATCTCAATTCAAATCTCATCTATTTGGGCTTATTCTACTTTTTTTATTGGGCTCATGTGGTAAAAGTGATACCTATAAAAAGCTTTTGGCCGAAAAACATTACCTGGTAGCAGCCAACGAAAAATTAACGGAAACCATGGTTCACGACATATTTTCTCCACCTGTTGCGAGTAGAATTTATGCTTACCCTTCCATAGCCGCTTATGAGGTGGCCGTGCTTGCCGCTCCGGAGGAATTTCATTCTCTTATGGGTCAATTGAATGAATCCAGTCCCCTATCTATAAATGCTGCAGCTCATCCGCAAGCCAATTTTCAATTGGCCAGCCTTGCTGCTTATTATAAAGTAGCATTACAGTTTATATTTACTGAACAATTTTTGATAGAGGATAGAGAAGCCTTATTTGAGGAAATTAAAAATGCAGGGATGCCAGAAGAAGAATTCAAAGCTTCCTTGGCCTTGGGAGATGCAGTGGCAGATGAAATACTAGCTTATGCTTCTAAAGACAATTACCATCAAAGCAGATCTTTTGGTAAATACACCGTTAAGAACGACTTAGGCAGCTGGAAACCGACTCCCCCAGCTTATATAGAAAGTATAGAGCCGCACTGGAACAAGATAAGGCCTTTTTTCTTGGATTCAGCCAGCCAGTTTGCTCCTGCAGCTCCACCTCCATTTGACACCCTACCAGAAAGCACTTTTTATCAAGACGCAAAGGCGGTAATGGATGCCGGAAATAATATGCAGGGAGAACAAGAAGAAATAGCCTTCTTCTGGGACTGCAATCCTTATAAAATGAATGTAAAAGGCCACGTCATGTTTGCAGAAAAGAAAATAACCCCGGGAGGACACTGGATGGGCATTGCGGGTATAGCAGCCAAAAGCAAGGGGCTGGAATGGAAAGCTACTGCCGAAACCTTAGCCACTACCTCTATTTATCTATTTGACGGTTTTATTTCCTGCTGGGATGAAAAATACCGAAGTGCCTTGATCAGGCCAGAAACTTATATCAATATATATATGGATGAAAATTGGTTGCCATTGCTACAAACACCCCCATTCCCTGAATATACAAGTGGGCACAGTGTAGTATCTACCGCTGCAGCAGAGGCACTTACGAAACTACTTGGTGAGCCCTTTCATTTCATTGATTCTACAGAGGTTACTTTTGGATTAGGTGTCAGGGAATTTGATTCCTTCCGTATCGCTTCAACAGAAGCTGCCATTAGTCGCTTTTTTGGGGGGATCCATTATCTCCCAGCCATTGATAACGGCGTTGAGCAAGGAAAGGAAATTGCCCAGTTGATCAATCAAAAAATAAAAACGAGAAAAGAATAAAAATTGCTGAGTCAATTAAAAGTCCTTCTGTTTCTAATTATACGGAAGGACTTTTACCTTTAAATTTAATGTTAAATAAAGAATTTTTTATCCCGAATATAATCCGACACATGTGGGTGTAGCAAATATTTCACCGAGCCCCCTTTCTTGATCGTCTTACGAATAAAGGTTGCAGAGATATCAAGAAGTGGTGCCTCCACATAATGGATGTTTTTATGGTTGAGGTCTTTGCTTTTCCCTGGCCTGGGGTAGACGTATATTTTGTATTGATTCAATAACTCCTCACTGTTTTTCCACTTGTGTAAATGATTCAGATTGTCTCCTCCTAAAATAAGTGAGAAATCATGTGCTGGATATTGCTCAGATAGATAGGTGAGCGTATCGATAGTATAACTGGGCCTTGGCATGTGAAATTCCGTATCCTTCACTTTGAATTTAAAATGATCGGCTGTGGCGAGCTCCACCATTTTGAGCCTGTCAAACTCATGTAACAAAGATTTTCTTGATTTTAACGGATTTTGAGGCGACACAATAAACCAAACCTCATCCAAATCGGTTTGGTCCTGCATGGTATCAGCAATGATCAAATGACCTACGTGAATAGGGTTAAACGACCCAAAAAAAAGTCCTATTTTCAAAATGATTAACTGTTAATAAAACCTTTGACCAATTTTTCAGCTTCTTTATAAGAACGATCCAGGTCTTCATTGACAAGGACTACATCAAACTTCTTTTCGAACCCCATTTCGAATTTTGCTTTATAAATCCTCCTAGAAAGGCTTTCTTCAGATTCTGTTCCTCTGTCACGCAACCTTTGAGCCAAATCCTCCATGGATGGAACCTTCACAAATACAGAAAGTGCTTTGTCTCCAAAATAATTTTTGAGATTGATCCCACCTTTTACATCTACATCAAAAATCACATGTCTTCCCTCAGACCAAATTCTTTCGATTTCTTCCTTTAACGTACCATAAAAGTTGCCTTCATATACTTCTTCCCATTCTATAAAGGCATCCTGATTAATTTTTTCACGAAATTCCTCAGGTGACAAAAAATAATAATCTTTACCATTTTGCTCCTCTCTACCTCTCTTGTCTCTGGTACAGGCAGAGATGGAGAAACCTAGCAGTGGTTCATGTTTTAAAAGATGCTTGACAATAGTGGTTTTACCAGATCCGGATGGAGCTGAAAATATTATGACTTTTCCTTGAGGCATAAAATTTATTTTAATTCCTGAATTTTTTGCCTGATAGTGGCTGCTAACTCAGAGGGTACCATGTGCTTGGTACATTTATTTTGCAAAATCTCTTTGATCACTTTTTCCAAGTGGTAATGCTCAAAACATGGTTGACATTTTGCTAACTTTTCGTTCAGCATCTCCTTTGAATCAACCGTTCCCTCTCCATCCAAAATGCTTTCTAACAATTCAAAGCATTTATTTTCATCGCTACAGTTTTGTTTTCTTTCGCTGGATGTGTTTAGATTCTTGTCCATTTTAAGTGTTTTCGATGCTATTTTTATTCTTCCTCAGTATCATAACCCATATTTTCAGCATAGGAACGAAGTTTATCCTTTAAAAGGTTCCTTGCTCGATGAAGCCTGGACCGTACAGTGCCAATTGGGATGTCCAAAATCTTGGCCATCTCTTCATAAGTAAACCCTTCAAGGTCACATAGAATAATCACTGTCCTAAAATCAACAGCGAGACTATTCAAAGCATTTGAGATCTCATCTCCCAACATATCCTTGACCGCATCCACTCTCAAATCAGAGGTCATACTATAGTCAACATTATCAGAGTTATAATAAGTTTCCACCTCCTGGTAATCTACCTTGGCGGGTTGCTTACTTTTCTTCCGATATTCATTGATAAAACTATTTTTCAGTATCCTGAATAACCAGGCTTTGGCATTCGTTCCTTTCTCAAAAGAATTAATAAACCTGTACGCCTTAAGATAGGTATCCTGTACCAAATCTTTGGCATCATCCTCATCAAAAGTCAATCTGTACGCAAAATTGTACATAGAGTCAATATGAGGCATGAATTCATGATCAAAAATGTTATTTTTATCTTTATCAGAATATTTTTTTCTTTGTACTTCGGACATAGACCATAAAATTACTAATTGGGTTTATTTATAACTAATTTTCCTCAAGAAAGTCGCTATTATTTCATTCTTTTGACCCAAGATAAATTCTTATTAAATCTCGTATAAAAGTAATATGCGCTTAATTCGGCTGTTTTCCAAACTACCTCTGGAAGTATTGTTTGTATTTTCGGACTTTTTTTACCTTTTGGCCTACTATGTCTTGGGCTATAGGAAAAAAATTGTCCTTAGTAATATTAAGCATGCTTTTCCTGAAAAAAGTGATGAAGAGGTTCGCGACATTGCTCGAAAATTCTACCGAAACTTCACTGATTCAATGGCTGAAACCCTCAAGCTGTTGACGATGAGTGAGAAGGAACTCCTGCGTAGGTTCGTTACTAAAAATTCAAATTTGGTTTTTGACAATGTGGCCAATGGTGAAATAGTAATAGGCATGTGTGGCCATTTTTTTAACTGGGAAGGACATTTGGTGGCTGCTTCATCACAAGTTTCAGAAAAATGCGAAACCATATACACAAAATTAAATCAACCATTTTTTGAAAAATTAATGAAATCCATCCGCTGCAGGTTTGGCGCCATACTTACGGAAAAGAAATCCTTTCAACGAACATTTTTGAGAAATCGACACCAACCACGACTAATCGTTTTAGCTGCAGACCAGAGACCAAATCTTGCGGATATCAGGTATTGGGCCTCATTCATGAATAGGGAAACCGCTTTTTTTGAAGGAGGAGAAAAATTAGCTAAAAAATTCAACACAAAAGTTATTTACGCGCATACAAGTAAACCTAAGAGAGGGCATTATATCTTTGAATACCAGACAATCGCCCACCCCCCATATGCAAATGATTTAGCGCATTCCATTACCGATAAATTTATTGCGCTCTTGGAAAATAACATTAGAGATTGCCCCTCTCTATACCTTTGGTCTCACAATAGGTGGAAGCAGAAAAAACCTAAAAACTAAATTCAACCTTTTTTTCTTACTTGATTGAACCACTTTTTCTAGAACCTTATTTCTTAACAAATGCATTTCTAGCAATATTTTTGCAAGGTTAGGATTTGAAAGTTTTAAATATTTCCTAAATAAAATCTATTCTTGATCGATAGAGGCAACATGGGATAAAGCCTAAAAATTATTAACTTATATTCACGGTTTTTAAAAATAAAGACATAAAGGTTTTATCAGCAGATAAGCTGGAAAAGAATTGATAACTTTGAGCTTGCTAAAATTGCCTCCCTGAATACAGTAAATTGAATATTATATGGATTATTTAGCCACCCTTAACCCTAATCAATTGGAAGCTGTTGAAAAAACAGAAGGACCAGTTATGATTATTGCAGGAGCAGGGTCCGGAAAGACCAGAGTACTTACCATTAGGATTGCCCATTTAATCCGTGAAAAGAAGGTTGACGCATTTCAGATTCTCTCCCTAACTTTCACCAATAAAGCTGCCAGTGAAATGAAGCAGCGAATCGAAAAACTTATTGGGCTAGAGGCTAGAAATACCTGGATGGGGACTTTTCACTCTGTGTTTGCTAAAATTTTGAGAGTAGAATCTTCCAAATTAGGTTACCCCAGCAATTTCACCATTTATGACAGTGACGACAGCAAATCGCTCATCCGATCCATCGTAAGAGAAATGAAGTTGGACGACAAAGTCTACAAGGCCAATACGGTACTTTCAAGGATATCTGGCGCTAAAAACAGGCTGATTGGGTGGGAAGCCTACCAGAAGGACCAATACATTGCAGCAGATGATGAAGCTGCCATGAAACCAAAAATGGGAGAGATTTACAAAACCTATCAGAACAGATTATTCAGGTCATCTGCTATGGATTTTGACGATTTACTTTTTAACACCAATGTTTTGTTCCGTGATCACCCAGATGTATTGTACAAATACCAGCAACGATTCAAATACGTGATGGTGGATGAGTTTCAGGATACAAATCTTTCTCAGTACCTAATCACAAAAAAACTGGCGGCGGTCCACCAAAATATCTGCGTAGTAGGCGACGATGCACAGAGTATTTATGCATTTAGAGGGGCAGACATTCAAAACATACTTAATTTTGAGAAGGACTACCCTGATCTTTTTGTGGTAAAACTGGAGCAAAACTACCGCTCCACAAAAAACATTGTTGAAACAGCCAATTCTATCATTGCCAAAAATAAATCACAACTTAAAAAAAATGTCTGGACGCAAAATGATTCTGGAGACCTGATCGAATTGATGAAGGCGACTTCTGACAATGAAGAAGGCAGAATGGTAGCGGCGACAATTTTTGAAGAAAAGAACAACAAGCAGTTAAGCAACAGTGACTTTGCCATATTGTACCGGACCAACTCCCAATCCAGGTCAATGGAGGAAGCCCTAAGAAAATCAGGGATCGCTTACAGGATTATTGGAGGACTGTCTTTCTATCAAAGGAAGGAGATTAAGGATCTCATGGCTTATTTCAGGTACACTGTCAATCAGGAAGATGAGGAAGCTTTTAAGAGAATCATCAATTATCCAAAAAGAGGAATAGGTAATACAAGTGTAGAGAAACTGCTGGTGGGTGCTTATGAGCATGACATTTCGCTTTGGAAGGTACTCACAAACAGCAAGAGTTTTTTGTCTGGAAGAGGAGCCAATGCGGTGTCCGATTTTTGTACAACGATCACTAGTTTTAAAATGGAGATAGAAAGAAAGGATGCTTTTGAAGCGGCTACATCTATCGCCAAACAATCTGGGTTGTTGCGAGATTTGTACGAAGACAAAACCATTGAGGGGCTCAACAGGTACGAAAACGTTCAGGAATTGCTCAATGCTATTAAAGAATACGTAGACAATTCAGAAAATGAAGACAAATCATTGGGGGCATTTCTCCAGGAAATTGCCCTACTAACAGATGAGGACCAGAACAAAAACAACCAAGACACCGTTACCATGATGACCATACACTCCTCTAAAGGACTGGAGTTCAAGTATGTATTTGTAGTAGGAATGGAAGAAGACTTATTCCCTTCCCAGATGATGATGCAAAGCAGGGAAGACCTGGAGGAAGAAAGGCGATTGTTTTATGTAGCCACCACCAGGGCCATGGAAAAGTTGTACTTCAGCTATGCCCTCACCCGATACAGGTATGGTAGATTATTGAATTGTGAGCCGAGTAGGTTTTTGGAAGAGATTGATCCAACATTTATAAAGGTTAACAAAAAAATAAGTACACAACTCTCCAGTTCATTTAGAGAGAGCGAAGGCAAACAGGGCTTTGTAGGGCTAAAGAAAAAGCCGGCCATGAGAAGCACTACTATAAAGTTACATGATCCGGGACCAAACTTTAAACCTTCCAATACCAACGCTTTGCAAGAGGGCATGAAGATAGAACATCCGAAGTTTGGCTTTGGTAAAGTTCATGCCATTGAAACTGAAGGGACGAACAGAAAAGCACATATTCATTTCGAGCATTTTGGAGATAAAACATTATTACTTAGCTTTGCAAAGCTTCGCATAGTGGAATAGAAAATATCCATAGACACCAGGAGTGCCAAGAACTTACTAATGCATATTTTTTAGTATATTGACATTAGTATATTAAGAAGAGTTCAGGAAACTTAAATGCAGGTGTCATGGTAAATAATGAAAAGCCTAAAAACAAAGTTATTTTGAAAGAATACGGAAAAAACATCCAAAAATTAGTGGATTATGTAAAGACTGTTCCAGAGCAAGATAAAAGAACAGAATATGCATATGCCCTAGTGGAATTGATGAAACAACTCAATCCATTATTAAAAACCGAAAGTGATCAAAAGCTTTGGGATGACATGTACATCATGTCTGATTTCTCCTTAAAAGTCGATGCCCCTTTCCCTATGCCTGAAAAGGAGCTTTTAGGTAAAAAGCCTCTGCCAATAGGCTATCCAAAGGGAGAGGTTCGATTCAAGCATTATGGTAGAAACATTGAGAAACTCATTGAAAAAGCCATAGAGATTGAAGATGATGAAGAGCAAGAAATTGCCGTGATCTATATAGGGCAGCTGATGAGAAGCTTTCACTCTACCTGGAACAGGGAAAACTTTGACGATGCCATCATTTTAGATGACATCAAGACCCTCTCCAAAGGGAAACTCCACATCGACCTTGAAAAAGTAAGGGAAAATAGTCTTTTCGAAACCAGCATGCGTAGGGATTTCAAAAGCAATGTTCCAACTACCCCTGCAGGTAATAATACCAACAGTGGAAGAAGGAATTATACTGGAGGGAAAAGAAGAAATAGCAATTCTAATAGCAAAAAAAGAAGAAATTAATGGCATCATTCCGGGTAAACGGAGGGACAAAACTGAAAGGCGAAATCACTCCTCAAGGCGCAAAAAATGAAGCCTTACAAATCCTCTGTGCCGTATTATTAACACCTGAGGAAGTAATTATTAACAATCTCCCCAACATAAGGGATGTTAATAAATTGATAGAGTTGCTCTCTGACATGGGAGTGATCGTTAAGAAACTTGGTCCGGAAAGCTACTCCTTTACGGCCAAAAATATCAAACTATCTTACTTGGAAACACAGGAGTACCTCGAAAAAGCCTCAGGCTTAAGAGGGTCCGTAATGCTTTTGGGACCACTGCTTTCCCGATTTGGAAAGGGGAGAATATCCAAACCAGGAGGAGATAAAATTGGTAGGAGAAGAATGGACACTCATTTTACGGGATTCCAAAACCTTGGTGCCAAGTTTCATTATGACGCTAAAAAAGAATTGTATAAAATCGATGGCAGTAAGTTAAAAGGCGCTTACATGTTACTTGATGAAGCCTCTGTAACAGGTACTGCCAACATCCTTATGGCTGCTGTAATGGCCGAAGGAAAGACAACCATATACAATGCGGCTTGCGAACCCTATATACAGCAGCTATGCCTAATGATCAATAGCATGGGTGGCAAGATAACAGGCATAGGTTCGAACCTTTTAGATATTGAAGGGGTGAAAAGTCTTAAAGGCACTACGCACAGACTTCTCCCCGACATGATAGAAATTGGCTCCTTTATTGGCTTGGCGGCCATGACCCAATCAGAAATTACCATAAAAAACGCCCAAGTAGACAAATTGGGGCTTATTCCTGACACCTTCAGAAGATTAGGCATACAGCTTGAAATTAAAGGCGATGATATTTTCATACCCGCTAAAAAACATTTTGAAATTGACACCTACATTGATGGATCTATATTAACAGTTTCAGATGCCATCTGGCCAGGGTTCACCCCAGATTTACTAAGTATTGTATTGGTGGTGGCTACTCAAGCCAAAGGAACGGTCTTGGTTCACCAGAAAATGTTCGAAAGCAGGTTGTTTTTTGTTGATAAATTGATCGACATGGGGGCCCAAATCATCCTTTGTGACCCTCACAGAGCCACAGTAATAGGGCTAGACAGGAAATACCCGCTTAAAGGTATTCGGATGACCTCCCCTGATATTAGAGCAGGAGTATCACTACTGATTGCTGCCATGTCTGCTGAAGGAGTATCGATTATAGACAATGTAGAACAAATAGACAGAGGCTATCAATATATAGACCAACGCTTAAATGCCCTTGGAGCAGATATCGTAAGGTTTAATTAAAACATTGAAATTACACTCATAAATAAGAGATAAACCTATCGCATAAAAGTTTCTCTCCCATTTTTTACTTTGAAAATGAAATCCGCAATAATCATTCATACTATTGCGGATTTTTTTATCTCAAATGACTATCGCTTTATAATTTAGAATTGCATTTGATTTATTGGCTTTTTCAAGAAAAAATAAATTCAGAGGGATTCAGTGGCTTTATTTTCTGTTCTTTGGCAAATTCTTTATGTCCTCAATATAAATGTATATCTTAAAACCATGAAAATCCTGGTAATAGAAGATGAGAAAGAATTTGCTACTGATATTGTCAATTACTTGACTTCAGGAAATTACCTTTGCGAAGTGGCTTATGATTTTAATTCTGCATTAGAAAAAATAAGCTTGTACATGTACGATTGTATATTGCTTGACCTCATGTTACCAGGAGGAGATGGGTTTCAAATTTTGAAGGAATTACGCAAGCAAAACAAGCAAGATGGAGTAATCATTATTTCTGCCAAAAATGCACTGGAAGACAGAATTAAAGGTTTAAATATTGGTGCCGACGATTACTTGGCAAAACCATTTCACCATTCCGAACTGGCGGCTAGAATACACTCAGTAATACGTAGAAAGCAATTTGATTCCTCAAATTTAATAGTAATTAACGAGCTGAAAATTGACCTGCTTTCTAAGGCGGTAACAATAAATTCAACACCCATAATACTTACCCGAAAGGAATACCAATTGCTATTGTTTTTTATAGGAAACAAAAACAGGGTTTTACCCAAAAGCGCATTAGCAGAACACTTGTCAGGAGATGTAGCGGACATGTTCGATAGCTTTGATTTTGTTTACGCACATGTAAAAAATCTTAAGAAAAAGCTAAATGAGCAAAATTATGGAGGCTACCTTAAAACCATATATGGAACGGGATACAAATGGGAAACCCCATAAACTTCTAGACAATACCTTTAAGGCATTTTCATTTTATTCTCTGGCTATTTTAATTCTTAGTATCCCTAGTTATTTTCTAGTGGTTGATTGGATTTGGGTTACTGAAATCGATGACAACCATGAGATAATTATGGAGCGGATCGAAAACCGGTTTGATCAGGTGCATGTATCTGAAAAGGATTTAGAAACCATATTAAACACCTGGAATATTCTACAACCCAGTTCATCCATTAGGAGTTTAAGTCACTTAGAAGCGAAGCCGGATAGCATCTATGAAATCACCAAATACAATGAATATGAAAAGGAGTGGGATCGTTTTCGAGGATTGCAATCTGTAATAGAAATTAATAAAAAGCTTTATTTACTTAACGTCGAAACCAATGTTGAGGAGTCTTATGAAACCATTTTTGCTATAGGCTTAATTACTTTGCTGATGTATGGCCTCCTTGTGTTTGGCTTTATTAGATTAAATAAAAGCATTTCAATAAAAGTTTGGAAACCTTTTTACCTCACACTCTCAAAGTTGAGGTCTTTTGATATTAATGAGGGAGAGAAAGTAGTTTTTGAGGAAAGTGAGATTGAAGAATTCAATGAGTTGAACCAAACCATAAGTGCCCTTATCAATCAAAGTATTAGTGCTTATAACCAGCAAAAATCCTTTGTAGCCAATGCTTCTCATGAACTGCAGACACCAATTGCTTTGTTAAAATCAAAGCTCGATATTCTCCTCCAGCAGGAAAACCTATCCCAGAAACATGCTGATTTAATCCAAGGCATTCAAATCCCATTGTCAAGATTGACACGGGTAAATAAAAACCTTTTGTTACTTGCAAAAATTGAAAACAGTCAATTTGATGATTTTGAAAAAGTTGATTTCCAAATTCTTATTGATAAAAGCATGGACTTACTCCATGATTATATTGAGGAGAGAAACATTAAGTTGGAAAAAGAAATTGAAGTTTTTGAAACCGTCTTCTGTAGTAAATTTTTAGCGGAAACTTTAATTAACAATTTGCTTTCTAATTCGATAAGGCATACGCCAATTGATGCATTTATTAATGTGAAATTATCCAACCGGGTCTTGACTATTTCCAATTCCGGTCAGGATAAATTAGAAGAAAAAACACTTTTCGAAAGATTTTCCATAAGTACCACTGCTACGACAAATAGCGGCTTGGGTCTCGCTATTCTTAAGGAAATTTGTAAGCAAAATAGTTGGACTGTAAACTACAAATTCGAAAATTCTACACATATTTTTTCGGTCCAATTCTAAAATTCAAAATATCTTCCAAATTCATTCCCACATTTGATCAATTAAATTTCTCTTTCGAAATCTAGGGTTAACTCTTTCACATTTCAATTCAATCCTTAGAGAAAAAATATTAAAGTAACTGGTCGAATGGTATGTGTCAGGTATTGAATATTCATTTCGAGAACTGAAAACCCCTTGCTCTTATTTCCACAGCGATTTGAAACTTCAAAGATTACAAAAGAATTAGGTGCTATGTATTGTTCATAATCTAAAAATAAAATGAGGATATTTCTCTGTTTATTGTTCATTTCCCTGAAGCTAAGCCGGGGCGTTTTTGCTCAGGAACAGGAAATAAAAATTTCGGGTAAAGTATTGGATCAAAACACCTTACAACCCATTTCCTTTGCCAATGTTATATTAAATACAAAAAATGACCAGCGCTTTATTACTGGGACTATAAGCGATGAGAATGGGCTATTTACCTTGACCGAAATAATTCCAGGGGATTATAATTTGGAGATCAGCTTAATCGGGTATGAAACTCAGAATAAATCCATATTTATAGGATCAAGTTCTCCTTTCTTGAATATTGGAGAGGTACTATTGAATGAAATGTTACAAGAACTTCAGGCAGTTGAAGTCATTGGAATTCAAGAAGGGCTTAACCAAAAGATGGATAAGAAAACTTATAATTTAGCCACCAATATAAGTCAAACAGGGGGATCCATTCTTCAGGCAATGCAAAATTTACCGGGGGTCAGCATTCAGGATGGAAAAATTCAAATCAGAGGGAATGACAGAGTAGCTGTTTTAATAGATGGAAAACAGACTGCTATAACTGGATTTGGTAACCAAGCGGGTTTGGATAATCTGCCTTCTTCCTCTGTAGAAAGGATTGAAATTATAAATAATCCTTCTGCTAAGTTTGATGCAAATGGGAATGGCGGAATCATCAATATTATTTTAAAAAAAGAAGAAAAGGAAGGTTTCAACGGAAAAGTAGGGTTGGCATTGGGACAAGGTGCTCTTTGGGAGAAGAAGGCAAATTTGCCTGGAATTAGATCACAATATGTAAAGACCCCAAAAATCAACCCTTCCGTAAATTTAAATTACCGGAATAAAAACATAAACTTTTTTCTGACAGCAGACAACCTTTACACCCAGACACTAAATAAAAATGAATTTGTCACTAGGGTATATGCCGATGGCTCAGTCATACATCAGCAACTTAAAAGAAACAGAAATACTAATTTTTATACCTCTACCTTAGGGTTGGACTGGGAAATTGATCCCGAAAATACTTTGACAATTTCAGGTCTTTTCGGAAGTGAGAAAATAATAGATAGAGGGGACCAGCCATTTTTCACAAAAGATTATTCGGAACGTTTGCGGCTGTGGCAATTCCTGGAAGATGAGATAAAGACCACAGTGATGGGTTCACTCTCATTTGCCCATCAATATGCAGATCCCGGACATACACTATCCGCAGCACTCAACTATACCTTTCATAGAGAAGACGAGCAATATTTTTTTACAAACACGCTACCCTCCTCAATTGGTGAAGATGCTTTTAAATTACTGTCAGATGAAAATGTAGTGGACGCTACCTTTGATTTTGTAAAGCCTCAGAGAAATGGCAGGTATGAGGCAGGTTTTAAAATTAGGAGAAGATGGATCCCAACCAATATGCAATTTTTCCCAGGCTTGAATTCACCTGTAGACTCCCTTGCTGGAGGGCCTGCTACTTACAAGGAAACCATTCCTGCGGTGTATGGTAATTATGCTTACGAGACAAAAAAAATAGATGCTGAATTAGGACTTAGGATAGAATACGTCAACTTAAAATATGAAGTAAACCCTGAACACCCTACTTACACAAGTGACGGTTATAGTTATTTTCAACCCTTCCCAAATTCAAGAATTTCCTATAAAATCGACGGTAATAATAGGATCACAGGATCATATAATCGCAGAGTAGACAGACCTAATGAAGTAGACATCAGAATATTTCCCAAATACGACGATGCTGAAATCATCAAAGTAGGAAACCCAGCCCTGAAACCTCAATTTACAAATTCATTTGAACTTGGATGGAAGACAGTGTGGAATTCAGGCTCACTATATCTTGCAAGTTATCACCGTAGCGTGAATGGAACAATCACCAGAATTTCAACCACCTACGGTTCAAGTAATTTAATTTATGCCATATTTCAGAATGCAGGTAAAAGTTATAATACAGGATTGGAATTAATTTATGACCAAGACATAAATAAATGGTATTCCTTTGATTTGAATCTACTAGGATACAAGAACCAGATCGAAGCTTTTTCAGTGGAAAACCTCTATCCCTATCCACACACCTTCGACAACGCTAAGCAAGAAATTTTCTCCGGTAATTTTAAACTGAATTCTAAGTTTAAGTTTTCAGAATCCACAACAGCTCAATTGACCATTATTTATTTGGCTCCTGATATCATTCCACAAGGAAAAATTAAGCATCGGTTTTCACTGGATATGGGGATAAAAAAGACCATCCAAAAAGGAAAAGGTGAGTTGTTTGTAAATGCCACAGATTTATTAAATACTATGGTTATCTATAAAACAATTAATGGGAATAACTTCAGCTACACCAGTGCAGACTATTACGAAACTCAAATTTTGAGGGCAGGCTATAGTTACCATTTTTAACCATTTTACTGTGAAAGAATCCCTTAATAGTATTACAATAATTATCCCTGTATTCAATGAAGAGGCTGGTATTAAAAGGATTATACCCTCTTTTGAAAATTACCTTCACCGCACTACGCTTGCTGTCAGAATTCTATTCGTAAATGATGGCTCAACAGACAAGAGTTTGCTTCAGATTAAAAAGGTTTGCTCCCTATATGACTTTGTGGATTATATATCGTTTGAAAAAAACGCAGGGCTTAGCGCTGCTATTCGAGCAGGATTTCAAACTGCAACCACTCATTGGGTAGGGTATATAGATGCTGATTTGCAAACCAATCCATCTGACTTTTTAAAACTAGAAGCCCTGATTCCTAAATACGATTTGGTAACTGGAAAACGAGAGGCACGAAGAGATAACAGAGTAAAAATAATATCTTCATTATTAGCCAATTGGTTTAGGAATGCCCTACTACATGATAGTGTTGGCGACTCAGGCTGTCCACTAAAAATTATTAAACGGAAAGTGGCTTTAGACATGCCTTTCTTTAAAGGGAATCACCGTTTTTTCCCTGCTTTAACATTACTTCAAGGAAAAAGTATTGTAGAAGTTCCTATCAAGCATTACCCAAGATTAACTGGCAAGTCAAAATTTAACCTTGGGAATCGATTATTGTCTCCATTGCAGGATTCTTTAGCGGTAAGGTGGATGATGCAGAGAAAAACTCACTTCATAATTTCGCAAAGTTCCATCAGAAAAAATAAAATTGATATAATGTGAAAAATTGGGCCCTACTTGGAATTGGGTTTCTTGCTCAAGGTCTTTTCTCTGCCAGATTCCTTATTCAGCTAGTCAAGTCTGAAAAGGCTGGGAAAGTATTGTCTCCTGTTATTTTTTGGCAATTGAGCTTATTGGCTTCCTTTCTTTTGCTTGTTTATGGGACCTTTCGCCAAGATATGGTTATTGTCGGGGGACAGTTGATAGGCTATTACATATACATCCGTAATTTACAAATTCTCCACGCATGGAAAGCTTTTACAGCTATATTGAGGTGGTTTTTCTTGCTACTTCCCTTGTTTTTTTTACTCTACCTGCTGTTTGTAGCACATTATGACTTTTCCCTATTGGTAAATAATCCTAAGATTAGTAGGGTTTTATTAACCTGGGGCACCTTTGGTCAGGCCATTTTTACCTTACGCTTTGTAGTACAATGGCGCCATGCAGAAAAGAAAGGGACGGCAGCGTTTCCAGTAACTTTTTGGTACATTAGTCTTGTAGGTGCAATACTTATCGCTTTCTATGCCATCTATAGAAAAGACAGTGTTTTGTTTATCGGCCAAGCGTTTGGTATCATCGTCTATTTGCGTAACCTTATGATTAATTCTGGAAAAGTAAATTCCAGTCGACAACCTTACTTATACAGGTTAAAAAAAATCCGACTCTTTCTTCTAATGTTATTTACAGGTTTGGCCTTGTTCTTTAACCTTGGTTCATGGTCTGTAACAGAATCGAGTGAAGCAAGGTATGCAGAGATTTCCAAAGAAATGCTGACGAGTGGTGACCTATTACATCCACAATTGATGGGGATCTATCATTACCATAAACCTCCAGTAACGTACTGGCTGACAGCCCTCAGTTTTAAGCTCTTTGGAACGGCTGCTTTTTCTTCCCGACTTTTCCTACAGTTCGCCGCCTTGATAATGATCTGGCTAGTTTATAAGATTGCTTTGCTCTTTTTTAACAGTACCAATCACGCATTCCTTGCCGCCATGCTCTATGCCTCATTCCCTACTTTAATAATAGGGAGCAGGGCTTTAACTACAGACATGTATTTAACAGTCTTTGTCCTGGCTGCTATGTATTATTGGTTTTCATACTTGAAAAAACAAAACCCCAATCTTCTTGTCTTATTTTATGTTTTCCTAGGCTTTGGATTTTTGACCAAAGGACCTGTTGTTTTAATTGTACCGGTTATGGTAGGCTTGTTTCAGGGGTTGGTGCAAAAAAAGAATCTTGGATCATGGAAGACACATGTAATAGGCCTAACACTAATGTTAGCAATAGGTTTAAGTTGGTTTGTGTATTTGTTTTTAGAGGATGCCCGATTTTTAAATTATTTTCTATTTAAACACACTATCCAAAGATTTGCAACAAATACTTTCCAAAGGGGGCAGCCATTTTGGTATTACATCGCCGTTTTACTAGGAACTGCTTTTCCTTGGGTGATCCTATTGTTCAAGCAATTTCCCAGAAGATGGAAAGATTTTCAAAACAATGGCACCCTTTTGCTTATGTGGGTACTTCTGCCTTTGTTGTTTTTCTCTATGAGCCAATCAAAATTGATTTTGTATATTTTACCTATTTATCCCGGTTTGGCAATTGGCGCAATTTACTATTGGGAAAAACTGAAACCTGCCCAACATAAAATATGGGAAAGGTTTCAATCTGTTTACCACATTGCACTGATGATTACCCTGCTAAGCTTGCCATTAATGGACGCTAGAATTTCCCTTAATTACAAATATTATTTCATCTGGTTTATACTCGCTTCTCTTTTGGTTACTATTCAGCAGGTAAACATCCGAAAATCAGATCGAACGGTAATTTCTGCTTTTATTTTCACTTTAGGATTGACCTGTATGTCCACCTATTTCTTGAGTCAAAACCCAGGGCTTATTAACGACACCCATCGTGTCACGGATTGGATTTCGACTCATGAACAAGCCGAGCGCCGTGTATACATTTATGATAAACGACTACCATCAGTACTTTTCAATTCCAATCTTCAGGTGATTTCTGTTTTTGATGGAGACGAAAGTTTGAATAGAGAAACCCAATTTCAACAAGATCAACTATGGAAAGCTCAACTTATAGATTTGAAGGCAAACCCTGAATGGATAAGTTCATCGGCTCCAAATAGATCCCTTTGGATAGTTAAAAGTAGAAAGCAATTGCCACAAACCGAAGGGAACTTAAGGTGGCAACAATTAGTGGAAATTGATGGATGGAGAGTGGTAAGATTGTTAAAAAAATAAAGCCTTTAGTAAAAAGGCTCTTAATTGTGTAAAAGAAACGAAGTTTTTACTCCTCCACTCCTATTTCTTCTAGTAGCTCTGCATACCATTCTTCCCCAAATTTTCTCACCAATGCATCTTTTAAGAATCGATACAGGGGCACTCCCAAGGAATTCCCTAATGAACAGGCAGGATCACAAATCTCCCATCTGTCATAATTCAACGCTTCATACTCATCATATTTGGTGATCCTGATGGGATACAGGTGGCAGCTTACTGGTTTTTTGAAGGTTGTTTTACCATTATTATAAGCATCTTCTATCCCACATTTAAGAATACCTCTTTCATCCTTAATAGAAAAAGCACAAGCACCATTCTCTCCAATGGTACTTGTGCCCTTCTCGTTTTCCTGGTCAATTACCCAAGTACCTTTTTCGGCAATTGCTTCTCTGCCCTGATCTGTAAGAAAAGGGGCTATGGAAGGATAATCTTTATCCAGAATTTCTATTTCATCATCTGTAAGGGGTGCTCCAGCATCACCTTCTACGCAGCAAGCTCCTTTGCATTTTCCTAAGTCGCAAACAAAAAATTGCTCCTTTATGTCATCGCTGATTACTGCATTCCCAACTAATATCATATACTCATTTTTTACAAAGGTATCCTTTTCTTGAACAGGTCAAAAATAAAACCTAACCTATGCCCTAATTAAGTGGGTTGTTTGATTGGGATTACCACTTTAACTGCATTGCCCCAAAAGAAACCAAATCAAGATAAAAACTAAGATGGTACTAAAACACCCTCCACCTAATTTGTAGGCACCATATCCAGCGATTAATCCTTTAAATAAATCTTTCATAGTATTCAGTCAGTTATTGGTTATATTTTCTCTAGAAATATAACCAATAAATTTGAAGTGGAAAATAGATTTTGCTGATATCAAAAGGGGAAACCATTAATAAAAACCGATAGGATTGTGAATAATGGCTTTATTTAATTTATTTTTGTGGAGTGCAGGCTGGTTTGTCGCTGTTCTTGGTGATTTCACCAAGAAAAGAGGAAAGTCCGGGCAACATAGAGCGCCATACTTCCTAACGGGAAGGTGTTCTGGTAGGAATACCAGAATAACAGACAGTACAACAGAAAGAAAACCGCCGCAGCTGGTTTTCCAATTGCGGTAAGGGTGAAAGGGTGGGGTAAGAGCCCACCGGGTATCGGGTGACCGATATTGCAAGGCAAACCTTATGGGTTGAAAGACCAAATAGGCTCCGGTCACTGGGCTGCTCGTTCAAATCTAACAAGATAACCGGAGTGGGTAGGTCGTTGGACCTTTTTTGTGAAGAAAAGGCTAGATAAATGACAAGCACTTTGAAAAAAGATACAGAACCCGGCTTACAGGCCTGCACTTTTAATTTTACTAATTAACGGATCGCTTTTAATATGCCGAAAATTTTGATTATAGATGATGAAAAAGTCATCAGGTCTACGCTTAAAGAAATTCTTGAGTATGAAAAGTATGAAATCTTTGAAGCCGAGGATGGTGAAAAAGGTCTCGAAATGATAAAAAATGAGGATTTTGACTTAGTCCTTTGTGATATCAAAATGCCAAAAATGGATGGAATGGAAGTTCTTACCAGTTCAAGTGAACTAAGCAGGCAGCCTCAATTTATTATGATCTCGGCTCATGGTTCCATAGAAACGGCAGTTGAAGCTACCAAAAAAGGAGCTTTCGATTTTATACCTAAACCTCCTGATTTAAATCGCCTCTTACTGACCGTAAGGAATGCCTTGGACAAAAAGGATCTCGTTCAGGAAACGAAAGTGCTTAAGAAAAAACTTTCTAAAAAACTGGACATGGTCGGTGAATCCAAAGCCATTTCCATAGTCAAAGAAACCATAGAAAAAGTAGCCCCTACAGATGCCAGGGTACTTATAACAGGCCCCAATGGAACAGGGAAAGAATTGGTTTCACATTGGATTCATCAAAAAAGCAATCGGGAGAAAGCCCCATTCATTGCTGTCAATTGCGCTGCCATACCAGCTGAATTAATTGAGAGTGAATTGTTTGGTCATGAAAAAGGGTCATTTACTTCAGCTGTCAAACAAAGACAAGGGAAATTTGAGCAAGCAAATGGTGGAACACTCTTTCTCGACGAAATAGGAGACATGAGTCTATCAGCTCAAGCAAAAGTATTAAGGGCTTTGCAAGAACATAAAATCACTCGAGTAGGAGGAGACAAAGACATTAAAGTCGATGTCAGGGTATTGGCAGCTACCAATAAAAACCTCAAAAATGAAATAGCCGAAGGAAACTTCAGGGAAGATCTTTACCATAGAATCAGTGTCATACTTATTCAGGTACCACCTCTAAAGGATAGAAGTGAGGACATACCATTACTAGTAGACAAATTCTTAGGAGATATTGCCGGAGAGTACGGGACTGCAAAAAAAGAAATCGATAAAGCTGCCATTCAAAAATTACAGGAATTTCCTTGGACAGGAAATATTCGCGAACTCCGAAATGTGATCGAGAGACTGGTAATACTTGGCGGTAAAAGTATTTCCACCGAAGACATTAAAAAGTATGCCGATTATTAAATGGCTGCTCTGTATTTAACCATTTACTTCTACATCACCTGTTGTTGCGTAAGCTGGACAGGGCTTGCTAGAAGCACATGAGGACAATACCAAAATCGCACAAGCCACCAAAATTGTCATTAAAGTTTTCATATTATAAAATTATTTAAGCCAAATATGTGTAAATACTAAACAAATACAAAATTAATTGATCATTAAATTACAGCCCCTGGTTTCGCTGTTGTCCATTCTTCCCAGCACTGTGAAGCTTCCATCCATGTTTTGCAAGCCCAAATCTTCGGTTTCTATAAAGGAACAAGAGTGAAAATTGGCCAAATCAATGACATTTATTGCACCTGTGGTGCCGGAGGTATAAGCAAAGGGATCATATACATCCCTTATCAGCACTTTCATAAAAGAAGAGCACCAAAATTTCCCCTCACCTAGTGAATAGGCCTGGGACATAAGTTCCGTCATACCATATTCTGAATGAATGTATTGCACCTTAAAAGCAGCCTTGAGTACCTTGTGAACTTCGGCTCTAATCATTTCCTTTCTTCTTCCTTTCATCCCTCCTGTCTCCATAACGATCAACTCACCATACTCAGTATGTTTAGCGCTTATCTCTGCTATATCCAACAACGCAAAAGTCACGCCAAGTAGCAATATTTTTTTTCGGTCATTTTTAAGGCGTTCCATTTTTTCCAGTAAAGCCTCATGTTCATATAAATAAAATCCAGATTGTTCCGATTTACTTTTCTCAATAAAGTGTGCGGCCATGTCCACAAGAGAGCTGCCTTCCCTTTCTAAATAAGAAGGCAACAAAGCCAATACATGAAAATCTTCTAAAGAACCATAGACCGACTCAAAGTTATTGACACAGTGATCCAGGTAAAGGGCTTTGGACCACACATAATGCCTGCTATTTTCCTGGCCTGTGGTACCACTACTGGAATACCAGAAGTCAAAAACATTCTCAGGTCCTGAGATAACCTTAGTAGTTTTAAACATCGATACCGGCAAGAAAGGTATATCCTTTACTTCCGTTATGTTTTTTGGATGTATCCCCCTTACTTCAAGATACCTCTGGTAAATTTTATTGTGTCTAGACTGATAGCTAAATAAATCCATTGCCATGGCATCAAAATCATTGATCTGTCCAGATTTAATTTTTTCAGAAAAACTTTTAAAAGAATTCATCGTTATTTTATGGTAAAACCCAAATTTTGATCATTTTTACATTCACAGAGGCGGAAGTGTAAAATTACGGATTACCTATGAAGTTAAAAAATCACACCATCATTACCCTGCTCTTACTTTCAGTATGGGTTGGATGCATTTCCCCACCGGATAATTTTCCAACGGTACCACAAATTGATTTTAATGACCTGGAATTTGTGCAGACGGCAGGGTCAGATTCATTAATTGTAACGCTAGAATTTCGTGATGCCGAAGGCGATTTAGGCCTAAATGCCACAGATATTTTCCCTCCTTTTAACGAGCTTAACTATTTCACCAACGAGGCGGGACAATTTATCACCTACAGTGAACGTCCTGATAATGCTCCAGACTTCAACAATAGGGATTGGGTTATTTTTCCATTGATCAACAATCAGGAAATCAAAGACACTTTATGGGTATCAGAGAATGAAGACTACTACAATATATTGATTAAATTCTTTGTTAAAAGAGGCGGTAATTACACTGAGTTCAATTGGTCAGACCCTCCTTACTTCACCACATTTAATGGTCGCTTTCCGCGAATGCTTGAAAACGAACAGTTGCGTGCAATCGAAGGTAAAATCAGGTACTCCATGTTATCTTTAGGTTGGAATAGTATATTCCGAAATGATACCTTAAGACTGGAGGTAAAAGTCAAGGACAGGGCATTAAATGAAAGCAATGTGGTCACCACACCTGACTTCACTTTATCACAGATCGAACGCTGATTGAGAAATAAATAGCAATTAGTAAATTGAAGGGTATTTTTCAGGAGCAGCTTCATGCATCACTCCATATATTTTCTCAACGACATCATCTGCACTTGGTTTTGAAAAATAATCCCCGTCAGATGAATAGGCGGGACGATGCTCTTTAGCAGAAAGCGTCATTGGTTGAGAATCGAGATAATAATAAGCGTTTTGCATTTCCAGCACCTGCTGCATCATAAAGGCGGATGCTCCACCAGGGACATCTTCGTCTGCAAAAATAACCCTATTGGTTTTCTTTATTGAATTTAAAATCACCTGCTCAAGATCAAATGGCATCAAAGTCTGCACATCAATAACCTCCACGTAAATACCTATTGAAAAAAGTCGTTTTGCAGCTTCCATGACAATCCTGCACATGGAACCGTAGGTCACTACTGTGATATCTTTTCCTTCTTGTAGTATTTCAGCCTTTCCAAGAGCTACTTTAAACTCCCCAATATTGGAAGGCATTTTTTCTTTGAGCCTATAACCATTCAGTGTTTCAATAACGATCGCTGGCTGATCGGATTCTAAAAGGGTATTGTACATACCTGCTGCCTGGGTCATGTTTCTTGGTACACACAATAATATACCCCTAAGACTGCTTAAAATCATACCAATAGGAGAACCTGAATGCCAAACCCCTTCAAGTCTATGCCCCCTGGTTCGGATTATCAAGGGTGCTTTTTGACCACCTTTCGTTCTATAATGCAGGCAAGCCAAATCATCCGATAATGTCATTAAAGCATAAATCAAATAATCAAGGTATTGAATCTCGGTGATAGGCCTCAAGCCTCTCAGTGCCGCACCAATTCCCTGGCCAATGATGGTTACCTCGCGTATACCTGTATCTGTCACGCGCAAATCACCATGCTTGGCTTGCAAACCAGCAAATGCTTGATTTACATCTCCAATCAGACCAACATCTTCACCAATCACAAACACCCTGGGGTCTCTTGTGAGAATGGCATCGAAACAAGCTTTCAGAATTTCACGCCCATCCAGTAAAGCTGGCTCCTCAGCGTAGCTCACTTCAACAGGAGCAATCGCACCAACTCTAAACTCCGATTCACTGTATTGATGACTTGAGTACCTCTCTTCATTTAATTTCGACTGACCTTTGTACCAGTTTTGAAGTCTTGCTTTAATCTCAACTGGTTCATTTCTAACCAATAACAAGGCTTTCCGGACGGTACTAATGACATCCATACGAACAGGGTTCAGGGTCTGCTTAAGGTCATGTGCCATTCGAAGAAGCTCCTCATTTCCTTGCGTATTTTTTGCCAGTTCACTCAATAAGCCTACCGCTTCATCCAATTCCTTTTTGATCGAAGCTGTAAATGCTCTCCATGCTTTGTCCTTGCTTTCTTTGACAAGCTGCTTCGCCTCGGCATCAATTCGATCCAATTCCTCCTCAGAGGCAATTTTATTCTCTAAAATATATTCTTTGAACTTGACTACACAATCGTATTCAGCTTCCCAAGAAAGTCTGTCTTTGCTTTTATATCTTTCATGAGATCCAGATGTAGAATGCCCTTGTGGTTGGGTCATCTCAATTACATGCACCAACACAGGCACATGCTGCTCCCTGGCTACTTTATTGGCCCTACTATAAGCATTGACCAAACCTTCGTAATCCCAACCTTTTACAACTAAAATCTCATACCCCTTTTGCTCATTGTCTCTTTTGAAACCTTCTAAAGCTACAGAAATACTCGCTTTTGTTACTTGCAAATCATTGGTGACAGAAATGCCATAATCGTCATCCCATACTGAAATGACCATAGGTACTTGTAAAACGCCTCCAGCATTAAACGTTTCAAAAAACATTCCTTCTGCAGTTGAGGCATTCCCTATTGTACCCCATGCAACTTCTCTTCCCTTATTGGAAAATTCCGTCATATGATGTAGGGATGGGTTTGCTTTAAAAAGCTTGGATGCATAAGCAATCCCTAGCAACTTGGGCATTTGAGCTGCTGTTGGAGAAACATCAGCTGTTGAATTTTTTATTTTCATGAGGTTTTTCCAACTTCCATCCTCATTTAGGGACCTGGTAGAAAAGTGTCCATTCATCAAACGACCACCCGTTGCCGGCTCCTCCTTTATATCAGTATGTGCATACAGTTGCGCAAAATACTCCTGAAGGCTTAGCTCATCCATCGCAAACAACAAGGTCTGATCCCTATAATACCCAGACCTGAAGTCGCCCAACTGAAAAAATCTAGCCATGGCTATCTGTGCCAGTTCCTTGCCATCCCCATAAATACCAAATTTAGCTTTACCCATAAATACCTCTTTTCGTACGGTCAATGACGCATGCCTGCTTATCATGACCAATCTATAGTCATTCAAGACATTTTGTACACCAAAAGGGTTTATGCTTTCTTTCGTAAGTGTAGGTAAATATTCAGTATTCATTAATTAAGCCATTTTTCACCATTTGAAATCCAAGGATTTCAAAAATACACAATTTTTGGAGTTATCCCAATTTATAACAGGAGCCAAAATGAATATAAAACAATATTATTTTGTAATCGCTATTAATAAACGGTCTCAATGAAATATTATTTCGAATTAAGAATGAAAACTTTATCAATTAACAGCATGGCAACTAAATATTAATTGCATACCCCTCATTTAAAGTGAATTAACCGCTACTTGTAATAATAAAAAAAGTATATAATAATAAAAATTATTTTTCACCAAATCCTTTTCCTTGTGCGGATGTACTGGTTATATTTGATTAATTCGTTAACCCTAAAGCCACTAATATGCGCATTGCCGTCCCAAAGGAAATTAAAAACAATGAAAACAGGGTTGCCCTCACTCCAGCAGGCGCCCAAGAATTCACGAAAAATGGTCACCAGGTTTTTGTACAAGAATCAGCAGGGCTAGGCAGTGGGTTTTCTGATGAGACCTATCAAAAAGCGGGTGCTATAATTTTGCCCTCCATAGAAGAAACATACAGTAAAGGGGACATGATTATGAAAGTAAAAGAGCCTATCGAAGAAGAGTACCCACTTATACAGGAAAACCACTTGCTGTTTACCTATTTTCACTTTGCTTCCAACAAGCCCCTAACCCAAGCGATGATCAATAGTAAGGCGATCTGCCTGGCTTATGAGACAGTAGAAAAAGAAGATAAAACCCTACCTCTATTGATCCCTATGTCAGAGGTAGCAGGAAGAATGTCTGTACAAAAAGGTGCCAACTACCTGGAAAAACCACTAGGAGGTAGAGGTATTTTATTGGGAGGTGTACCAGGAACCCTTCCTGCCAAAGTGATAATATTAGGAGGAGGCATAGTCGGTACTCAGGCAGCGTGGATGGCAGCAGGCCTTGGCGCTGATGTAATTATTTTAGACGTATCGCTATCCAGAATGCGGTACCTATCTACCGTAATGCCTAAGAACGTTAAGACCATGATGTCGAATGAGTTCAACATAAGAAACCTTATCCAAACTGCAGACCTTATCATTGGCGCAGTGTTGATTCCAGGTGCTAAAGCCCCTCACTTAATCACCAGGGACATGCTAAAAGAAATGCTCCCTGGGACAGTATTGGTGGATGTGGCAGTGGACCAAGGAGGCTGTATTGAAACCTGCACGCCCACAACGCACGAAGACCCCACCTACACCATCGATGGCGTGTTGCATTATTGTGTAGCCAATATGCCTGGGGCAGTACCTTATACCGCCACACTAGCCCTTACCAATGCAACGCTTCCCTATGCCCTGGAACTGGCGCAAAAAGGTTGGAAAAATGCTTGTGACAAATTTCCTGAACTAAGTTTCGGCTACAACATTATCAAAGGAGATATCGTGTACCAAGCCGTGGCAGATACTTTCAAACTACCCCATGTGCCTGTCAGTTACTATTTGAATCACCATTAACACAAGTCATTTAATTCGTTTCTTGGTGCGAAAAACATGATCTATATCAGTTAAATCTCTCATTATTCTCATGCTTTTGGGAGCTAAGTAATGGGAAATTTGTGTCCCAAATCAATTTATTGTGGTCATGATAAAACCTTCCCTGATTCAGAAATACAATGTACCTGCTCCTAGGTACACTTCTTACCCAACTGTGCCCCACTGGAACAATATTGTCAACCCTATAAACTGGGGGGATTCTTTTACCAGCGCTTATCAAAATTTTGGTGCTAAAGAAGGTATAAGTTTGTACATCCACCTTCCCTACTGTGAAAGCCTGTGTACCTATTGCGGATGTAATAAACGAATCACTAAAAATCACAAGGTTGAACTGCCCTATATTTCTGGCTTAATGAAAGAGTGGGACATGTATACTCAGTTATTGGGAGAAAAACCAAAATTAGCGGGGATACATTTAGGTGGTGGAACTCCAACCTTTTTTTCTCCCTCTGCACTCTATACATTGATAAACCATATTACCCAGGCAGCTACCAAAATGGAGGACTTTGAATTCAGTTTTGAAGGCCATCCGAACAATACAACTACCGAGCATCTCCGAATACTAGCAGGATTTGGTTTTGATAGGGTCAGCTATGGCATTCAAGACTTTGACAGCAAAGTTCAAATGGCCATCCACCGAATTCAACCTTTCGAGCGAGTAAAGTATGTGACCGAGGAGAGCAGAAAAGCGGGATACAGCTCTATAAATTTTGACCTAATTTATGGACTTCCACACCAAACACTAGAAACTTTAAAGCGCACTCTTGAAAAAACCTGTGAATTACTTCCCGATCGCATAGCGTTTTATAGTTATGCCCACCTTCCTACCGTATTCCCTTCTCAAAAATCTTTTGAGAAGAACCTTCCAAATGAACATGAAAAAAGGATGCTCTATGAACAAGGGAAAATCTGGCTTAAAGAAATGGGCTACGAAGAAATTGGCATGGACCACTTTGCCTTAGCAGGAGACCCATTGCTAAAAGCCAAATCAAATCGCACCCTGCACCGAAACTTCATGGGATACACCACATCGCCATCCAAAATACTTCTGGGTTTGGGAAGCAGTGCCATTGGTGACGCTTTCTATGCTTATAGCCAAAATGAAAAAAACATTTCGGCCTATTTGGAAAAAATAGAAAATGGTGAATTCCCAATAATTAAAGGACATGTACAAAGCGAAACAGATTTGAGTACCAAAGCTTTCATTATGGACCTGATCTGCAACCACAAAGCTTCCTGGATTGGGAGAAATAATATACCGAATTCTATAATGGGCTTTTTGAACGAAGGTTTGATCTCCTTTGAAAAAAATGTAATAAACGTTACTGAAGAGGGTAAACCCTTCGTCAGAAATATTTGCATGGCTTTTGACCCATACATTCAAAATTCAGAAAATTCTAGTGCTGTCTTTAGTAAAGCCATTTGATTGATTACCTTCGGGCAAACCTTTTTAAAAATGAAAATTAGCGCCATTTGCACCGATATCGACGGTACCCTTTTAGATAAAAAAAGACAAATATCAGCAAGAACCCTGGATGTTTTTGCAGCTTTGCCTTCAGATTTTCCCATCATACTAGCTTCCTCAAGAATGCCCAGTGCCATGTCTCATTTGCTAGAGGAGTTTAAAAGAATCGACAACCCGCTGATTTGTTACAATGGTGGCTTTGTGATCCGTTCCAAAATAAAGGATTACCAACAAGTTGATTCAACCTATATAGCAACAGAAACCTGCCGTGAAATTTTCCAGCTTACCGAGCAAACAAAGGTACATGTGAGCCTGTATTCAGGAGACAATTGGTATGCTCCTACCAGGGACAAATGGACTATAAAAGAAGAAATGGTCACAAAAGTTAAGGCAACTTTAGACCACCATCATGCTGTCATTGGAAATTGGGAAGAAAATAAAAAAGGAGCACACAAGGTGATGTGCATGGGAAATGCGGACGAGATTCAATGGCTTTATGAGAAACTAATCGATAATCATGGCTCTTCCTTGCATTTATACAGATCGAAAGACACGTATATTGAAATTGCTCCTAAGTCAATATCAAAAGCCACTGCCCTCAGACAAGTTTTAGCTGAGCATGGAATCCCAATGAGTGAAGCGCTCGCTTTTGGAGACAACTACAATGACATCTCTCTAATAGAAGAAGTGGGGTATGGAGTAGCCGTAGCCAATGCTCGCGAGGAAGTAAAGGCTGTAGCAAAAGAAATCACGGCTACAAACATCGAGGACGGCGTAGCTAAAACGATTGAAAGACTATTGCTTTAGAGCAAAATGTCGTCTTCATCAGTAGTGGAAATCGCTTTATTTAGGAAGGCATGAAAGGGCATCATTTTAGAAAAAGCTTCTAATGAGATGGCAACATATGCCCCAGATCGGATGTCCTCATCCGATAAAGGATGAGAAAGAATAAAACTTTTATATCTTAAATATTCAATGTATTGATGGTCATTCCCAAATCCTTTAGGAGAGGTTTTGAGTTTTGCCCCTTGCATTTCGCCGAAATTTTCCTTGATTTCAGGGGACAGTAATAAGTTTTGCAATTCCTCACCAGAATAATCTATTTCCTGTCTGATTTTCTTTAAAATAGGCGCTGGCGGCATCCATATTCCTCCACCAACAAAGGATCCTCCAGGCTGCACATGCACATAATATCCAGGCCCTTCTGATTTCTTGCCTCCTACTGAAAAATAAGCAGCCATATTACTTTTATAAGGTGCTTTATTGGCACTAAATCGGATATCCCTATTTTGTCTAAAGACACAATCTTTCGGGCGTAATTCTGAAAATCCAGGTTGCCATTTACTTAATTGGGCCAAAATCTCAGCAACACTTTCAAGAAATGAGGCTTTCTCTTGCTCATACCAGCTACGGTTTTCATCCATCCATTCTTTAGAATTATTGATAGACAGTTCAGTAAGAAAGGTTAATAGGTCTTTATTTGGCATGTGAGTAAGCGCTAAATTGAAGGAAGATTTCCTTTTGGTAAATTGGGTATACTTTCGGCGAAATCAAAAATTTTATAGGTCTATCTGCCGATTACACTTTAATTATTTCCTAGTGAAGACGACTGCAAATAACCTCTTATTTCATTGTCAAATATACTTTCAAAATCCGATTTAAAAAGGAGGAAAGCATGGCTACCAGAAACTATTAATCAGGAAAGGACAAGGCCTTTCCTATCCATTTATGCTCAAAATTGCATAATTTAGGTTAAATTCATTTAACTTTACAACTATACTTAAACAGGCTTTTTCGGGTCAATTGCTTATCTAAAATCTATGAAAATACGCATCCTTAATGACGCTATCCGGTTAAGACTTTCTCAAACTGAAGTCAATCAGCTTGCAAAAGGAATGGCAATACGAGAAGAATTGCCGTTTCCTGCTCCTTATTCAGCATTCGTATATGCCCTGGAAATTGCAGACATAGGGGATAAACTTACGGTAAGCTTTTTGGAGGGAAAATTGAGCGTTAACCTTCCTGCATCGAAAATAAATAACTGGGCCAACACTGATCAAGTAGGGATTTCCGAGACCATATCTTTAGAAGCAGGTACCAACCTTTATGTTTTAATTGAAAAAGATTTTCAATGTCTTCATAAAAGGCCGGGGGAAAATGAAAAAGACAATTTCCCCAATCCACAGGCCTAGATCAAATTATTTATCGAAAGTAAAAATCACTTTTACCTGATCACTTAAAGTTTGCTCATCTGGTTGAATGGTAGGAGCCGTTCGCTGGTTGTCTGCATTTATCATCATCGCCTCTGACCTGTACATCTTTGGTTGATAGGTGCCAGGAGCCTCCCCATAAAATACCTGATGAACAGTTATTTTTTCCAAATCAAGTGAATTGGCTATTAATTCGGCTTTATTTTTAGCATCCTTTATCGCCAACTGCAACAGTTCCGTTTCGTATTCTTTCTTTTTATTTTCAGACAATTGAAGCTCCAATTGGAAGCCCATGTCGACATTACTATGTAAAGCCTCTATGACTTTCACCAAGTCTTCTCCAGTATCTTTCACCAAGACCCTTAAGGTTTGGCTGGCCACATAACCACTGTCCCTCGAAGTGCCTTTGGTATACACCCTGTTTATATTGACAAAATAGTTGTCCGCCTTTAATTCATAATTTTTTACCCCACTTTTCTTGAGGGCATTGGTTACCTCGGCAGCTTTTCTATTGAGCCCCTCAGTGGCATCAGCAGTTTTCATCGCTTTCGTGGTAAGCGAAACCCGAACCAATGCTTCATCAGGGGAAACCTTAATTTCACTTTTACCATCAACCGAAATTTTAGAGGTTTCCTGTGCCATAGACATCACCTGAAACCCTATAAATAAACAAACTATTGCTAGCAACTTTTTCATACCCCTATCTTCTTTAATAATAATGTAATCGTATCAATTCAGACAATCCTTTAACAAATCACAGGCCAAACATTAATCTTTGGCGTCTTAACCAGATCATGCAGTAAGATTTCAAAGCAACTGCTCAAGCTCATTTTTATAATCGGTTGAAAGTAAAAAAAAATAGGTTCAATAATAAACTGAGGTTTTGGAGGTACGTGAAAAATGAATGGACCCACAAATAGCGCCCTGCAAAAAATCAAGATTTTAACCTCTCAATTTATCCAAAAGGGTATTGAGCTGGTCTACTTCTTTTTCGTCGAGATGAATGGTTTCAACATTGAAGCTTTTAACCTCCACATCTAGCAATTCTAAAAGTTCAAGTCCTTTTTTGGTAATCACTATGTCTACCTGCCGCCTGTCTTTTGGGCAAGCCGAGCGTTTCACCATTCCCTTTTGCTTTAGCTTCTCCACCAACCTGGAAGCATTGCTCATTTTATTAAGCATTCTTTCCTGGATGGATGAAACCGTAGTGGGATTGGGGAATTGTCCTCGCAAAATCCTGAGCACATTGTATTGCTCAGGCGATAAATCATGAGGCTTAAAAATCTTACTCTGACGGGTAACCAAATAACTTTGAGTAAACAATAGATTTACAAATGCCTTTGTATAGCCGTCTTTGAATGGATTTTGTTTTATTTCCTCTTCAATTTTCATTTGATTTACTTGTATCTAATGTAGATACATAGATTATATCCAAAAGGTTCATTTACCCATTATTGATTCGTATTCGAGGTATTGTTAAGACCTCAGAATATCCATCGTATTCGCTTTAAGAATATTCAAACTATTGATCCATCCCAAAAAGACCGTAAGACCAGTGATTAGCCCAAAAACGATAAATAAAGGTTGCCAAGCCAAACTGAATGCGATTTCAAAAACAAAATAACTAAGCAAGAAAGAGGCTAGAACCGACAAGATTAATCCTCCACCAGCTGCAAGGCTTCCAAGGAAGAGGTATTCCAAAATATTTATCTTTATTAGTACCTTTCTTTCAGCTCCTATTGTCCTTAATAGGATATTTTCTCTAACTCTCTGAAATTTACTGATGAGCAAGGAGCTAATCAATACCAATATTCCAGTCAGAATACTGAAGAAGGCCATAAACTGAATAACAAATCCGATTTTGCCCAAGAGGTCTTCAAGGGTTTCTACAATCATACTTAGGTTCACAACGGACACATTTGGAAACTGTCGAACGATTGTATTTTGTATATTTGCTGAGGCCATGTCATCTTTTGTCTTGGTAATCAGCACATGAAATTTCGGTGCATTGTCCAAAACTTTGTCAGGAAAAACCACAAGGAAATTAGTAGATACCCTTCTAAAGTTTACTTTTCTAATACTTCCAACATAGGTTGTCAAAGGTCTACCCTGAACATTGAACACTATTTCATCACCAATTTTCACATGGTTTCTTTCTGCATAACCTTCCTCCATGGAAACAAAAATGCTATCTGATGTAGAGTTATAGGACTTAAGTGCTCCATCCACTAACTCTTCTGTATTGATTAGGCTATCCCTATAGGTTACTCTAAATTCCCTATTGTAAAAAGAACCTGATCTTCTCTCTTCGTCCTCAAGCTCCTCATTATCCAATTTTGAAAGCCCGTTGACCTCAGATACACCCATGGTAATGATTGGCACATGTTGTAATATTGGAAGGTCTTCGGATTGAAGCACTGTGATCATGCTATCTACCTGACTGGTCTGAATGTCAAAAAACAGCATATTGGGTTGGTCTTCTTTGTCTGCAAAGCGAACCTCATCCAGAAGCTGGTCTTGGATAAAAAACAAAGTACCTATCATGGCTGTCCCCAATCCTATTGTCGCTAAAAGGGAAACCGTTTGGTTATTGGGCCGGTATAAATTGGACAGGGCCTGCCTTACAGGATAGTTTAAGGAAATTGGAAGAAAAGTTCGAATGGTTTTCATCACTCCCATTGCCAATAGCCACAATGCCCCAAATGACACAACCACAAAGCCTGTAAACCAAAGCGTTTGATCCCATTTACCCAACAGGAAATAGCTAAAGAGCAGTATAAAAACAATAATTGCGAATAGGACAAATAACCTAGCAGGGTCATTGCCAAAACCGCCAGACTGATCATCTGGTCTTAAAGTCATCATTGGAGAAACCTTTCGGATCTTCAATAGGGGAATCAAAGCAAACAGAATGGAGATCAACACACCAGTAATAATACCGACTACTATGGCCCCCCAAGCCAACTGAACCGTCACTTCAACAGGTAAAAATTCACTAAAGACCAAAGGCAGTAAAAACTGAAGCACTGCGCCAGCCATTGCGCCTATGATGGAACCTACCAATCCCATGAAGAAAATTTGCACCAGATAAACCACGATTATATCGAGGGCCTTCACTCCCAAGCACCTTAAAACGGCAACTGAGGGGAGCTTCTCTTTTACAAAAACATTCACTGCACTTCCCACTCCTACGCAGCCTAGTAATACAGCAATAAAAGCCACAAGGGTCAGGAAATTCGAGAGGTTTTCAAAAGACCTACCGGTTGACTCCTTCTGAGATTGAACCGTATCAAAATTCACCCTGTCCTCATCCCAAATATCTTTATTTTCATCAATCAGTGCTTGCAATTCAAAATCTTGGGGAAATAAAAAATAATGGTTGTAATTGACTCGGCTCCCATATTGCACCAGACCGGAAGCTTCAAGTTGGTCCATAGGGATGTAAACAGCTGGCGCTACAGTGGCCGTAATACCTGTTTGCCCTGGGACTTTTTGCAAGGCCCCAACAATCTCAAGTGTTACATTCCCCACCTTAATACTGTCACCCACGACAGCACCAAACTGAGCCATTAAGGTTTTTTCTACCAAAGCTTTCTTTCCCCCTGACCTAAAGTCTCTTTCCCCTTCCTGGGGCAATGTCTCCAGGGTTCCGTAATAGGGATATTCTCCTTCCAAAGCCCTTACCTGAGTCAACCTGCTATCTCCTACTTTCGGGAAATACACCATTGAAGCAAAGTTGATTTCTAAGGAGTGCGCGCTGGCGACTTTTTCTATTTCAAGAAACTCAATGTTTTGGTTTTTCTTTAGCAGCAGGTCAGCTCCTAACAATTCCTTTGCTTGGTTGTCAATGTCCTTACTTAAATTATCTCCAAAAGAAGTGACCGCAACCAAGGCTGCAATACCGGTAACAATAGCAGAAACGAACAAGATCAATTTTACTCCTGTTTTTCTAAACTCTCTTTTCGCCATTTTAAATGACCAGGCCAAATCAACCATTGGTAGCCTCCTGTATTTTTCCGCCTTTAATATGTAAGGAATGGTGGGTCCTGGCGGCCAATTCCAAGTCATGCGTAACCAAGATCAAAGTAGTCCCATGTTGTTCATTGAGATTAAAAATCAAATTTTCTATCAACTCACCTGTTTCCGTATCCAAATTACCTGTTGGCTCATCTGCAAATAGAATTTTTGGCTCATTCGCAAAAGCCCTGGCAATGGATACACGCTGCTGTTCTCCACCAGAAAGCTGATTTGGATAATGCGTGAGTCGATCACCTAAGCCCACGTTTTCTAAAAGCTCCGTGGCCTTTTCTTTGGCATCTTTACGCTTCTTTAGCTCCAAAGGAACCATTACATTTTCCAAAGCGGTTAATGTTTGTAGAAGTTGAAAATTTTGAAAAATAAAACCTACCAACTGGTTTCTTATACCGGCTCTTTGGTCTTCGGTCATGTTTTCAAGGGGCTTCCCATCTATTAATACACTTCCAGAACTGGCAACATCCAGTCCGGCACAAAGTCCCAATAGAGTGGTTTTACCACTACCAGAAGGACCTACAATAGATAGGGTTTTACCCTGTTCGACCTCAAAATTAACCTGGTCTAAAACAGTAAGTTCCCTGTTTCCGCTTCGGTAGGTTTTGGTCAGATTTTCAACGCTTAGTATATTCATATCTTTCAAAGAAAAAAACTTATCCCTTTTGAACAAAAACAATAGTGGATTAAGTTTAGTATTTTTGATAATTGACTGTAAAAATAATTCAAATGTTAAGATCATTAAAAACAGCATTCACTGCCATTCTCTTGTCTGCAGTAATTTCATCTTTAACAGTTTCCTGTAATCAAAAACAGGAAACTGGGAAAAAGGTTGCACCAGAAACGACTAAAGCTGAAGAAAAGAGCGAAAAAAAGTACATTCTATTTTATGGCAACAGCCTGACTGCTGGCTATGGATTGGACGAAGAGGCTTCTTTCCCTTCATTAATTCAGAATAAAATTGACAGCCTTGAATTGAACTACCAAGTGATTAACGGTGGTTTAAGTGGTGAAACCACTGCAAGTGGACTCAGTAGGTTGGATTGGTTTCTTGAAGACCAGCCAGAAGTCTTTGTACTTGAATTAGGCGGAAACGATGGGTTGAGAGGAATTCCGCTTGAAGAAACCAAAAAGAACCTCAATGCGATTATTTCTGCTGTTTCCGAAAAATTCCCAAGCACCAAGATTTTGTTAGCAGGAATGCAGATTCCGCCGAACATGGGGCTGGAATACGCTGAAGAATTCAGAGGGATGTATGCCGAGGTAGCTGAAAAACAAAGTGTAGCCATTATACCTTTTCTATTGGAAGGAGTAGCTGGTAATCCGGAATTGAACCTACCAGACGGCATCCATCCAACAAGTGACGGGCAGCGAATTGTCGCCCAAACAGTTTGGAAACATTTAAGACCCTTACTATAATTAATAGCCTCTTTTTGGCTTTGGAGGTATAGGTCTTTAAAAATGTTTCTTTTTATTATCAGAAAATTATCTTAATTTTTCCGAGTAATTAATAAAAAACAAAGGATGAGTATTCAAATACAGACTGCTGGAGATGTTTATGATGTAATTATTGTAGGATCTGGAGCAGGTGGTGGAATGGCTTCCAAAATTTTAGCAGAAGCTGGATTAAAGGTAGCAGTAGTAGAAGCAGGCGCTGATTTTGACCCCGCATTAGAAGATCACAGAACCCAATTGAGACCACCTTGGGAATCTCCAAGAAGAGGTGCTGGCACAGTACGTCCATTTGGAGATTTTGACGCAGCCATTGGCGGATGGGACATAGAAGGAGAACCCTATACACGTGCTGAAGGCAGTGAATTTGACTGGTTTAGATCGAGAATGCTCGGTGGAAGAACCAATCACTGGGGTAGAATCTCTTTGCGATTTGGGCCCTTGGATTTTAAGCGTAAAGATTTTGATGGCCTCGGTGAAAACTGGCCTATCAGCTATGAGGACATGGCTCCTTATTACGATAAAGTAGATAAATTAATAGGTGTTTTTGGCTCAAAGGAAGGGATAAATAATGAACCTGATGGCAATTTTCTCCCGCCACCAAAGCCACGTTTACATGAATTATTCATAAAAAAAGGTGCGGATAAAGTCAATATACCTGTTATCCCATCAAGGCTTTCAATACTCACCCGACCTGTAAACAATGACCGGGGAACTTGCTTCTTTTGTAGTCAATGTAACAGAGGATGTCAAGTCTATGCAGATTTCTCTGCAGGTACTTGCCTGGTTAAACCTGCTATGAAAAAAGGTCAGGTAGATCTTTTCACCATGGCCATGGTAAGAACGGTAATGACCAATGAACAGGGCGAAGCTACCGGCGTAACCTATATTAGCAAACTAGACATGCAAGAATACAAGCTATCTGCAAGGGTGGTAGTATTGGGTGCATCTGCGTGTGAATCCGCACGGATAATGTTAAATTCCAAATCAAAAAACCATCCTGATGGATTGGGCAATAGTTCTGGACATGTAGGCCATTATCTGCATGACTCTACTGGTGCCGACAGAATGGGGATCCTACCTGACATGATGGATAGGGAAAGGTACAATGAAGATGGAGTAGGTGGAATGCACGTCTATACCCCTTGGTGGCTGAATGAAAAAAACCTGGATTTTGCCAGAGGCTATCATATTGAATATTGGGGTGGAATGGGTATGCCTTCTTACGGTTTTGGAGGCGGCATGGACACCATGCGTCAACATGTAAAAGACGAGTTTGGAAATCCTAGCGTAAACGGAGGCTATGGTGAAGGACTTAAAAAAGACATTCGAAGATTTTACGGAAGTACGGTAGGCATGTCAGGCCGAGGAGAAAGCATTCCACGATACGAAAATTATTGTGAAATTGATGACCAGGTGGTAGACAAATATGGTATCCCTGTTTTGAAATTTCATTACAAATGGAGTGACCAGGAATTGAACCAGGCCAAACACATGCATGAAACTTTTGAAGAAATATTAACCAGCATGGGAGCAGTATTGCTGGGCAGTAAACCTGGTGCTGACAGAGAATTTGGACTTCACAAACCTGGAAGGATTATTCATGAAGTAGGAACCACCCGCATGGGCAATGATCCTAAAACATCTGTATTGAATAAATATTCTCAAGCACATGATTGCAAAAATTTATTTGTAGTGGATGGTGGTGCCTTTGTCTCACAGGCGGATAAGAATCCTACCTGGACGATATTAGCCAACTCTTGGAGAACTTCCGAATATATTATTGATCAACTGAACAAGAAAAATATCTAAAGCGATGAACAGAAGAGAAAACTTAAAACTTTTATTTACAGGTTCCCTGGCTTCAGGTATACTGTTTACAGGATGTGGACCAGAAACTCCTGAAACCGTAGAAATCCCTCACAACCCTAAAATAGGAGAGTTTGGGAGCTATGGCCGTACTCCTGAAGAAATCATTCACAATGAAAATCTAAAATCCGCCACTTTTTTCACAGAAGAGGAGCGAAAGAAACTAGATATTCTAGTGGACATGATCATACCTGCCGACGACACCTCAGGAAGTGCAACTGGCGCTGGTGTTCCTGACTTTATTGAGTTTATGGTAAAAGACATTCCTAGCTATCAAACACCATTAAGGGGTGGCCTCCTGTGGCTTGATCACAAATCAGATGAAATGTTTGGCAATAAATTCCTAGAAATATCTGAAGATCAACGCATACAAATAATAGATCTTATCGCTTACCCTGACACTGCTAAACCTGAAAATCTAAGCGGTGTGAAATTTTTCAACAACCTTAGAAACCTTACCGCGACTGGTTTTTTCACTAGCGAAGAAGGCTTCAAAGACCTGGGTTATGTAGGTAACAAACCAAATGCGTGGGATGGTGTACCTGAAGAAGTATTGGCCAAACATGGTTTAGAAAACGACCCAAAATACAAAGACGTATATCTTGATGTAACTACTAGAGGAACCATTGCCCAGTGGGATGACAATGGCAACTTGATCGGATAAACTTGTCCGAATACCAATCAATATTAACAGGGGAGCGTCATAAGGTGTTCCCCTGTTTGTTTTTCAATTCAGAATAACCAATAATACCACTACAATATGAAAAAGCTTTTTTCTCTGATTTCATTGGTCTTTGTATGCCTATTTAGCCCTTCTATTGCACAGCAGACACCTATTTTTAATGGGAAAGACTTGTCGGGATGGCATGTAGATGTTCCTGAGCAAGACGATAACCCAAATGTAAGCCCTTCCTTTATTGTCAAAGATGGATTGCTTATAAGTATGGGGAATCCACAAGGCCACCTGATTACTGACGATGAATATGAAAATTACAGAATAACAACCGAGTACCGTTTCCCGGAAGCCACAGGCAATTGCGGAATTTTGGTGCATGCTTCTACCCCGAGGTCACTTTATGAAATGTTCCCCAAATCCATAGAAGTCCAGATGTACCACGAAAATGCAGGCGATTTTTGGTGTATCGTAGAAAACATCGAAGTGGACAACATGGTTGAAAGAAGAGGCCCAAAAGAAGAATGGGGTGTAACTGAAGGTAAAAAAAGAAGAATTCTCAACCTTACTGATGGTTCGGAAAATACTCCCGGATTATGGAATAGAATGGTGATAGAATGCCTGAATGACAGGGTTAAGGTGTGGGTAAATGGTGACTTCGTAAATGAAGGATACAATTGTACCGTATCTAAGGGGCAAATTGCCGTGCAAGCTGAAGGAGCAAAAGTGGAATTCAGGAAACTTATTCTCGAACCGATAACCGAACTTTCGGAATAGTAGAGAGTAAAAAAAAGCCCAGAAATGGGCTTTTATGCTTCTTTATAAGTTATCCGTAAAAATCAGAAAGCCTGGCAAGCCCTTTTCGGTTCAATAAAATTATTTTCTTTCCTTGCAGGTCTATAAGTTTGTCCTTTTTAAATTCGGACAATAACCTGATCACTGTTTCAGTAGCGGTCCCTACAAGTCCGGCAATTTCTTCGCGTGTAAGTGCTATATCTAGGCGCTGCCTATCTCCACCGTCAACACCATAACTGTCTCCCAACTGGAGTAAGGTCAAAGCCAATCGTTCTCTGATCGATTTCTGAGTCGCATCTGTCAACTGACTTTCCATGAGTCCCATATCGTGACAAAGTGCCTGAGTAAGCCGCTGATGAAATTTACTGTCTTCTGACATCACCTTCAAAAAAACTTCCTTAGGTACAAAGCAAACCCCCGCATCTTCTACAATGGTAGCGGTAGTCGAATAGGATTCTTCCCCTATCAAGGATGAATAGCCCACAAGGTGGCCTTTTTGAGCAAGTCGAATGATCTGATCCTTCCCATTGGATGCTGTTTTAAAAATCTTAACCACACCACTATTAACGCAGAAAACACCTAAGGGCTTGGTGTTTTCATAATAAAGGATCTGACCTTTCTTGTGTGATATGAAATTTTTCCCTTCAGAAATATTGCATAAATGCTCATCTCCAAGTCCTGAGAATAAGGAAAGTTTCCTGCTCAAGCACATTTCGCAAGGGGTACTTTTAACTTTATTCACCATATTGAAACACCATTTAATTAGTGACTAAACAAATTTAACAAATTAAAGGACTAAGGTCACTTTTATTTATAAAATTCAGGACCTTACTTTAATGGGAGTTATTCAAATACTGGAAAATGACTAATTTGAGAATACTTCCCTGTATTTGATTCTCTTTTTAGGCAAAAATGCATGCGCCCATTGCTTATACAAATAAAGGGTGCTTTGAAGTTGTTATTGTATAGACAGACCTGCTCAACAGTCTTTTGATTTAATTTGACATCCGGCGCTTTGCATTCGATCAAAAAAAACGCCGCGCCAGATCTGTCCAATACCAATATATCAAAGCGCTTTTGCAAAGCATTGTATTTCAACCCTTTTTCTAAAGAGATCAAACTTCCAGGATAATTCATATTCTTGACAAGGTAATGGATGATGTGTTGTCTCACCCATTCTTCAGGAGTTAAAAGCAGCTTCTTTTTCCTTATTGAATCGAAAACATAATATTTACCTTGCTCTCCCTTTTCAATATCCATGGAATAAGCCGGTAAATTTAGCTCAATGGCGGCCAAATGTTGAACCAAATCCTTCATCGGACAAATTTCCAACAAAAAATCAGAAGGCAAAAACTAATCGAAAGAATAAAAATCAAAAGGCCAGATAAGGGGCAATTCTATTTACCCATGCTTCGTTGAAAATTTTAATATTTAATAAATCCTTCGCGGAATCGTAATTCCCATGCTGATTTCTATAAGCTAAAATAACTTTTGCAGCTCCATAATCTATGTAGGGATGCTTAATTAACTGTTTAAAATCTGCATTATTTACATTTAATTTTCGGTTAATCTTGGGCTCAAAAGTAAATACCGTGTAAATTTTCTCTGCCAGTTCAGCATTTACGCCATATACTTCCAATAATTGTTCAGGAGCATTGAAGCCTCCTAAATTGCTTCTGTATTCAGCTATTCGAGCAGACAAAACGGGGCCAACACCTTGTACCATCTGCAACTCCACAGCGGTCGTTTCAGTAAAAGATATTTTATTCAAGCTGGGTTTTGCAGGTCTTTTAAGTGTAGAAGTAGCATTACTGCTCCTTTCATTTCCTGTAGCCTTGCGTTCCTGGGAAGAAGGCTCTTGAGAAAATAAAGCTTTATTCTCGGCAATATAAGTGAGGTAGGAAGTTTGGGCAGCCGAACGGTTATGCCTCTCAATAAAATAAGGAGCGGCATACAACAGGGTTAAAACTGGGATCACAAAGACAAAACCACGCATTTCCCGTCGGGTAAATCCCAAATAAGATTTTAACACATAAAACCATCTATTCCACATAGTTTCCCCTATTGCATAGTTAAATTAAGAATAATGGAATGTTATTCCAAAAAATTACCTTATTGTATAAGGAATAAAAAGGAGACGAATTTATTTAGAAGCATTATAAATTAAACTCCCTTTGCTGAATTAATTCATTTCGTCCCAATTCTATAATAAATTTGTAGCTGAAAGTTGGTTATCATGCAGTCAAAGTTTAAAGCTTTAAGTCTATCATATAAGAATGCCCCTGTAGCAATCCGGGAGTTAGTATCTTTGGATGATGGTGCGGTACGCTCACTTTTGGGTAAATTGAGAGAATTTTTTAGCCTTACCGATACCCTGATTCTATCTACCTGTAACCGTACAGAAATATATTACAGCCATGAGCTGGATCTTTCCACAGAAATCATCAAGCTTGTTGGGCTAGAGAAGGGTTTGATGGACACCATTTCCTACCTGGAGTACTTTGACATCTTTCATGATGACAAATCTGCCATATCCCACCTTTTCAGGGTGGCTATGGGGTTAGAGGCTCAGGTGATCGGTGACATGCAAATTTCCAATCAGGTGAAACGTGCCTATCAGACTTCGGTAGACATGGACATGGCAGGTCCATTCCTTCATCGCCTTATGCATACCATTTTCTTTACCAATAAAAAGGTGGTGCAAGAAACGGCCTTTAGGGATGGTGCAGCCTCAGTATCTTATGCAGCAGTAGAGTTGATTGAAGAACTTACCTCAAATACCCATCAACCAAGAGTGCTATTAGTAGGTTTGGGGGAAATTGGAGAAGATGTAGCCAAAAACCTGGTTTACCTGAAAGATGCAAAAGTTAAAATTGCCAACAGGACCCATTCTAAAGCTTTGGAACTGGCCATTGAATATGATTTTGAAGCCATCCCTTTCGAGGATTGTTTTGAAGCCATGAAAGAGGCAGATGTAATCATATCCTCTGTAACGATGCCTGAGCCATTGATCAGCAAACAGCTTATCAGCAGTTTCAATATCAAGAGTTATAAATTACTGGTAGATCTTTCTGTTCCTAGAAGCATAGATACCGCAGTGGAAGACCTCCCTGGTGTATTGCTTTACAACGTGGACAATATTCGTAGCAAGGCTACAGAAACTTTGAGTAAAAGGAAAGCAGCTATTCCTCACGTAGAAAATATTATTGTAGAGAACATTAAAGAGTTTTACGATTGGAAAAAAGAAATGATGGTCTCCCCTACCATTAATAAGCTTAAAAATAGCCTTGAACAAATCCGTAGGGAAGAACTTGAAAGGTACCTAAAGAATGCTGATAGCCAGCAATTCGATATCATTGACAAGTTGACTAAGAGCATGATGCAAAAGATCCTTAAAGTGCCTGTAGTGCAATTAAGGGCTGCCTGCAAACGTGATCAAGCTGAAGAAATGATCGGTATTATCAATGACCTTTTCGATTTAGAAAAGGAAGAAGTCAAAAAAACAGATCACTAGTATAATTCTATCACCCGAAAGTTTTTGATTTTTTATGTGGCAATTTAAATAGCCTCATTGTTTTATTCGGAAAGCTGTAATTTCTTTTTTACTTTCACCCAAAACACGCAAATATGCACAAAATATACCTGTTTAAATTTTTTATAGCCTTGCTATCGTTTGTTATGTTTGCAAGGGAAGGAGCTTCCCAAACCTGGGAAGTATTTGACAATAACTTTCACTTGGAAAAAAAACTTTCTAAGGGTGAAATTTTTTTACTTGGAAATAGCCTTAGAATCAATGTCTGGAACAATGACCTGTCCTTTTTGGATTCAAAATATGAGCCATTTACCGTTATAGAAGACGCCAGTTTATATCAATTTCTTGAGCCTTGGATTATCATCCAAAACAAAGACAAATTCGGGGCCCTTCATGAATATGGTGAGCAGGTTTTGCCGGCCATTTACGATGAGATAGATTCTTATTATACCCTATTACTCGCCAGAAAAGGAGAAGAATATTTCGTATATGATCGGGGCAAAAGAACTACTTTTTCCATTGGACATTTTGCTTCTGCGAGAATTGCCAGAAATGGACAGGTAATTGCACTAAATAGCGATGGGAGCTTCACGCTACCCCTTTCAGAAACACCTGATCACAAGTATGAGTCACTGACCGATCCAACAAACGATGTAATTGTAGCCAGGGAAGCAACAGGCCTTGGGTTAATAAATATGGAGGGAAATTACATTCTTAAACCGGTTATTGACGAATTGAGCCATTTGGAGGACAGTTATTTTTACGCCAAAAACAGCAATGAATACCTTTTGATCAATGCGCTATCCACTACAGCCGACATCAGGTACAATAGCTTTCACCGGATCAGCATAGAAAACGACGTGATGGTAGAATACATTCATGGTAAGTTACGGCGAATCATGAAAAATGACGGCATCTTGTTAGATATCGTGGGAATGGATTCTGTACGAAAATCCGGGGATTATTTCAATGTTCACTTTAGAGACGGCACTACAGGACTACTTAACAGAGACGGGGACTGGGAAGTAAAGCCAACCAAAACGGCTACTGGGATTTTACCTGGAAATGAAGGTGCTTATGGGGCAAAAATAGGAGATGGTTTTGGCTTTATCAATGCCAGTGGAGACACTTTGGTGTCTCCCAAATTTGATCAGGTAAAAACATTCTCCGAAGGAATGGCAAGTGTAAAAACAGGAACCAAATGGGGCTACATTAATCAGCAGCAGGAATTGGTTATTCCCTACACTTATAACACTGTAGGTCCTTTTCTTCAAGGAATCGCTATTGTTCAAAATGATGGTGCCTATAATTTGATCAATAAAAATGGGGAGTCAATGCTTGAGACGCCTTACAAAAGAGTCAGTAGAATGATGGATGGTTATTACTTGCTGGAAGACAAGGGGCTCTTTGGCCTTGCAAAACCTGATGGCACTGTTATAAGCAATCCTGTTTATGAAGAGATCAGAAGAGAAGCAAAGGATAAGATATTAATAAGGAAAGGAGACAAATTCGGTGTTATTAAAGAAAATGGGGATTTCGAATTGCCGCTTTTCTATAATGCCATTCTGTTTGACAATAAAAACGAAAAGATTTTAGCGAAAAGTGAAACAGAAGCGGTTCCTGAAGTATTGAGTAAAAAAGAATTGAAAAAAAGATTGAAAAACAAAAAAGGGGCTTAATACCCCTTTTTTGTTTTGTTATTTATTTTTGTCGTTTCCTCGTGACCTGTCTGAGGATTTGTTTTCATCAGATTTTGCTATTGAATCACGCATGCTGGTATCAGATTTTACATTTTCCATTTTGTAATAATCCATTATACCAAGATTACCAGATCTAAAGGCTTCTGCGATCGCTTTTGGAACCTCAGACTCAGCCTCAGTTACTTTCGCTTTCATCTCTACATTTTTAGCTTTCATCTCTTGCTCAAGCGCTACAGCCATGGCTCTTCTTTCTTCAGCCCTTGCTTCAGCTACTTTCAAATCTGCAGTAGCCTGATCTATTTGAAGTTTTGCACCAATATTGGATCCGACATCAATGTCCGCAATATCAATTGATAATATTTCAAAGGCAGTACCAGAATCAAGTCCCCTTTCCAAAACAAGTTTTGAAATTTTATCTGGGTTCTCAAGCACACTCTTATGGTTTTTTGCAGAACCTATAGAAGTCACTATACCCTCACCAACCCTGGCGAGAATGGTTTCTTCACCGGCTCCACCTACCAACTGGGCAATGTTTGCCCTTACAGTCACTCGGGCTTTAGCGATAAGCTGAATACCATCGGCTGCTACCGCAGCTACATTGGGCGTATTGATTACTTTTGGATTTACAGAAATCTGCACCGCTTCAAACACATCTCTTCCCGCAAGGTCTATGGCTGTTGCCTGTTTAAAGGAGAGGGATATATTGGCCTTGTCTGCGGATATCAATGCCCTTATTACATTGGGCACATTCCCACCTGCCAGAAAGTGCGTCTCGAGATCATTTGTAGTAAGGTTAAGTCCGGCTTTCGTGGCAGTGATCAAGGAATTGACAATAATCCCTGGTGGGACTTTTCGAATACGCATACCCACTAGTTCCAATAGTCCAACTTTAACATTTGAGAAAATGGCAGTTATCCAAAGATTTACCGGAACGAAATATAGAAATACAAATAATAAAATTAGACCGCCAAAAGCAGCGACCAGTACTAATACCGAATTAGAAATATCCATAATTTAGGGTTTTATGATGATTTTATTGTTTTCAATTTTTGAAATGGTAACGCTTGTTTTTGAGGGAATAAAGCCACCTTGAGACTTGGCCTCATAAATCTTATCTGCTATAATTATTTTGCCATAAGGCTTGAAATCAGAAATTGTCTCCCCTACTTGTCCCACTTCAAGTCCTAGCAATCGATCTTCATGTGCAGTTCCGAGTGAAGTATCTTTGAGTGCAAAACGATCCCAAACCCCAGCCTTAAACCCATAAACAATCATTCCGAAATTAATGAGTGCCGCCGCGGCCAATACACCATAGGCCACTAAAGGTGTGAAATTTTGAAAAGCATGATAAATGCCCAATGCTGTAAAAATAAGCCCCAATATCCCTACAACAGTGGTCCCAGGGACAAAAATAACTTCCAACATTACTAAAAGTGCACCAAAAACTATTAAACTTATTAATATTAACCAATCCATAAAATACTTTTTATTTAGGCACCCCTATTTTCTAATAGGCAAGCTTTCTGTAAAATTACGAGAATTCATAACAATAGAAAGCCAAATGAAATGAATCATTTGGCTTTCTATTGTTTAATACTTAAATGCATTCACAGGCACTTGCAAGATTCAACTAAGGAATTCTTATGCTTATTTCTGTAAAGTAGCTGAATTGAATCTCCCTATTTTCTCATCAAGTTTCAAAAGGCAACTCGAAATCAATTGAATAAAGAATGAACATCTTGTTATGCCATAGAACAAAGAAACGTCTAAGGTCTATTATTCCATTATTCATTTTGAAAAAGCTGAATTGTTTCCCTTTACAATATCAATAGGCTCTTGCAAATAACACCCTTCCTGTGGAAGGTTTCCCTGTAACAATACATTGACCTTCCTCAGCTACCTGATCAAGTGGAATACAACGAATAGTCGCTTTAGTTTTCTCTTTTATTTTTTCCTCAGTTTCGGCAGTGCCATCCCAATGGGCAGCAACAAATCCACCATTATTGTCTAGGGCAGCTACAAATTCCTCCCAGGTATCAACGGAAGTTGTTTTTTCTTCAGTAAATGATTTAGCCTTTTGATAAATGCTTTCTTGAATATTGTCAAGGGTATCTTTAATTATAGAAATTAAATCTTCTGTTTCAAAATTGACAACCGTTTTGGAGAAATCATCTCTACGGGCTAGTTCTACCGTTTTATTTTTAAGATCCCTAGGCCCTATTCCAAGCCTTAACGGTACTCCCTTCAATTCATATTCTGCAAACTTCCAACCTGGCTTAAAGGTATCTCTGTTATCAAATTTCACAGAAATGCCTATGTCATCCAGTTGATCTACTATTTCCTGCGCCTTAACGCTAATTTCTTCAAGTTCTTCTTCACTTTTAAATATTGGTACGATCACTACTTGAATTGGAGCCAATTTTGGAGGCAAAACTAAACCTTTATCGTCAGAATGAGCCATGATCAAAGCGCCCATTAATCGAGTGCTCACCCCCCAGCTTGTTCCCCATACATGGTCCAACCCGCCTTCTTTCGTAGCAAACTTGACATCAAATGCTTTTGCAAAATTTTGCCCTAAGAAATGAGAAGTACCAGCTTGCAAAGCTTTTCCATCCTGCATCATTGCTTCTATACAATAGGTAGACTCAGCTCCTGCAAATTTTTCACTTTCGGTTTTCACACCTTTAATAACAGGCATTGCCATGAATTTCTCAGCAAAATCCGCATAGACATTTAACATTTGTACTGTTTCTGCTTCTGCTTCTCTTTTGGTAGCATGTGCAGTATGTCCTTCTTGCCATAAAAACTCTGCAGTTCTAAGAAAAAGCCTTGTCCGCATTTCCCATCTCACCACATTTGCCCACTGGTTGATAAGTAAAGGTAAATCGCGGTAAGATTGAATCCAGTTTTTATAGGTACTCCAAATAACAGTCTCTGAGGTAGGTCTAACGATCAGCTCCTCTTCTAATTTTGCATCTGGATCTACAATCACCCCTTTGCCTGAAGGATCAGTTTTAAGTCGGTAATGGGTAACAACTGCACACTCCTTGGCAAAGCCTTCTACGTGACTGGCTTCCTTAGACAAAAAGGATTTTGGAATAAACAAGGGAAAATAAGCGTTGCTATGCCCCGTTTTTTTAAACTTCCGATCCAACTCAGCCTGCATTTTTTCCCAAATGCTAAATCCGTATGGTTTTATTACCATACAACCTCTGACGGCACTATTTTCAGCTAGGTCAGCTCGTTTAACCAATTCATTGTACCACAGGGAATAATCCTCACTACGTTTGGGTAATCCTTTACTCATTATTATTTCTTTGTTGTAATAAAAAAACTCTTTATCTTAGATTCTTGATTTGTGACAAATATAAATTAAAAATTGATAACCTTCTTGTTATATCATCGTATATAGTAGGTGAGGAATAAACTAAATATCTATATGATTAATTTCAATCCAATTCGGACAATAAGCGCATTTGCGATTTTAGGCCTTGCTGCCTGTAGCACTGGCTACCAAGCTAGCAATATGGGTGGTGAAGTCGACAACTTGTACTTCATGGCTTCAGATTCAAGAATAGCGACTGAATTTGCTGTGAAAAACAACAATCCGGAAAACTTTAAGGAAATTGAACAAATCCGTGATATTGACGGAGACGTAGAAAATTTTTCTGCTAGAAATGTAAATCCGGAATATATAGCTAAGTACCAACGTTCAGCGACCCCCGCTGCAGAAGAGTCAACTGTCTATTTTGATGACTCTCAAAGCGGAACAAACTTAGCGACTGGTGATCCAAACATTAACGCCTATGACAATTATACAGGTTCCAATGGAAGCGGATCAGTAACAAATAATAATTTCTTTATGAATCCAATGATGGGTTATGGCATGTCCTCTATGATGATGGGCGGCATGTACAATCCTTACTTCGGTTCAGGATTTGGTAGAATGGGTTTTTATGATCCCTTCTATAGCTCAGGTTTTGGTTTTAATTCAGGTTTTGGTTTCAGACCAGGCTTCAATCTTTCTCTCGGAATGGGATTTGGATTTGGTAACCCTTACTTCGGTCGTGGATTTGGAATGTATGACCCATTCATGAACTACGGATACGGTTACAGACCAGGTTTTGGAGGTTTATATGGAGGTGGGTATTATCCTCCGGTAATTGTATTGCCAGGTGGATCTGAAGGAAACAGACGTCAGGTTGTTCAAGGAGCCAGAGGTTACAGGTCTTCTTCTTTAGCCAATTCAAATGCTTCTAGTAGAAGCAGAAGTATAGCAAGCCCAACCTCATCAAGAGCTACTGCCAGAAGAGACGCTTTGTCTAACAATTCTAGTGCGGTATCTAGAAACAGATCGTCTGCAACTAACAATTCATTCAGCAGGTCTCAAAACGATTATTATAATTCAGCCTCTGCTACCCCTGCAAGAAGGAATATTAATTCTCCTGCAATGAATAGGGCAGGGAACACTTCTACCAGAAGTAGTTATGGTAATACGAGAAATAGCAGCACTTACAGATCCGCAGCGCCTTCAAGCAACAGCAGGTCTAGAAGTATAAATTCAACGAATAGCAGGTCTCAATACGCAGCTCCTCGTTCAAACAGTAGAAGTTCCTCCCCTTCTTACAATAGAAGTAGGAGCACTAGAACCACTACACCAACTTATCAACAACGTTCTACTACACCAAGTAGAAGTAGCACCTATTCAGCTCCTTCCAGGTCTTCATCTACTTACAGTGCTCCTAGGAGCAGCGGTGGGTCTTCAAGAAGTACAGGAAGTAGCAGTAGCGGAAGTAGAAGAGGGAATTAATTCCCTCTTTTTTTTCTATCCCTCAAAAAATTCCCCATTGTCAAATATTGATTTTTTACGCTTAATCCTAAACCCTGGATGTAAGTGCAGTTACCTTATTGACTTTATTACTTAAATACCTACCCTTGAAGCAACGTTTTACCTTAACCTAAACACGAGATTATCCGTTTCGGATAGTATCGCTTCATTATTTCAAAACCTAAGAATTGATTGAGGGTAATAGATTCCCATAATTCAATTCCCAATGGGATTATAACAAAAAAAAGGATTTAATAGAATTGACATGAAAGGATTTAAATTGATTTTATCTTTATCTGCTTTGGCTGCATTTCATATAAGTGATGCCAAAGCTCAAAGTGGCTACGTCGAGGACGCACTACGGTTTAGCCAATATGGATCTAACGGAACCGCAAGAATCACTTCACTAGGAGGTACTGGTAATTCACTTGGGGGAGATTTAAGTAATATTCACAATAACCCAGCTGGTTTGGGTTTTTATCAAAATTCAGAATTTAGCTTTACAGCAGGCTATAGCGACTGGAATGCATCCACTACTTTATTGGGTCAATCAGAAAATTTTAATACAACAAATTTTTCGTTACCTAACCTTGGTGTGGTTATTAGTAGAGCTAAAGGTCCGCTAGAAGTAGGCGATTGGCGAGGAGGTTCCTTTGGTATCAGTATCAATAGGCAAGCTAGTTATAACAACGACTTTGGCTATTTTTCAAACCAACTTGATCAAGGATCCATTTTGGATTATTACGTTGATGTTTATAATGATCTTGGCGTTCCTGGAGGAACTGATGGTTTGTTTTTTGATGCTTTCCTAATCAATCCTGTAAGTGGAGGAGGATATGATTATTCACCAAATGCTACTCTTGCACTAGAAAAGACAGAGAAGGTTCAAAATGAAGGAACCATGTCTCAAATAGGATTTTCTTATGGGGGTAATTATAAAAACAAAATATTTATTGGTGCTTCTATAGGGATCAACTCCATCTCTTATAGGTCTACAAAGACCTACGATGAGGTATTTTTAGATGACAATAATCAAACTGCTCTCTTTAGCTCATTGCAGGAAAACCTAAACCTCACAGGTTCAGGTATCAATGTTGGATTGGGAATCATCTACAAACCTATTGACGAATTAAATGTTGGGTTAAATTTTAAATCTCCCACCTGGACGCAGTTTAACGAAGAATATGATGCAGATATATTTGCTAATTTCTTCCCCCCATTCCAAGATCCAGAATTCGGAAGTGTCTCTGAGTCAGATGCCCAAACTGATATTTTTATGAGTAGCTATAGTTTAAGAACGCCAATGCGTATTGGAACTGGATTAACCTATTTCTTCGGTAAAAATGGATTTATTACAGCTGACGCTAATTTCTTAGATTACAGTTCGGCTAACTTGAGGTCAAATGTTTTCAATACAGATCAAGACAACACCGAAATAAATAGTCTTTATGGCCAAGCGATTAATTACAGTGTTGGTGGTGAACTTAGAATAAAAATGTTCCGAGTAAGAGCGGGTTATGCTTATTTTGGCGACCCAATTAAAGAACCTGGTAACCTGGATAGAAGTACCTCTCAAATTTCTGGAGGAGTAGGTGTAAAATTATCGAGTTTTAGTATAGACCTGGGACTTGTAAACAGCAATTTTAACAGTTATTATTCTTCATTCCCCGGTGCTGATTTAGCCATCACAGACAATACCAGAACTACTGGACTGCTTACCCTAGGGTTTAGCTTTTAACAAAGGCAGCCATTCAGAAATCAACAACTCAGGGGAACTGTCTTCTCCCCTGAGTTTTATTTTTGCCATTTCATAAAAGGCACTTCTCAGGGCGTGCATGTTTTTAAGTTTTAAAATTATTTGAGGAGTATCCAGACTTGAGAACAATGGCCTTACAGACACTTCAGTATGCGTTAGCCGCTGAAGTATACTGTTCAAAGGTACATCCAAGTAAACTGAAACACCTTTTTTATTAATAAGCTCCATATTATCATTGTAGCAAGGAGCTCCACCTCCAGTGGCTAATACGAAGGCCTCCTCTTTATTAAGAATGTCTTCTAAAACAGTTGACTCCAACTTCCTGAAATACCCCTCACCTTTAGTTGCGAAAATATCGGCAATAACTTTTCCCGCTTCAGCCTCTATTAACTCATCTAAATCATAAAAAGGCCAATTTAATTTTAAAGCAAGTGACTTGCCTAGCGTGGATTTCCCACTTCCAGGCATCCCAACAAGTATGATTTTTTTTGAATCCATTATTTTTAAAAAATATTTTTCGCTATTTCAGGTGATGGTGCATTTCGATAATGAAACTTTTTAAGAATGGTTCCTTCTTCCAAAAACACCAAACCCGGATTGGACCTAATGATGGTCTTTACGACGGTTGCATCAGCCATATAATAACCAATATTTAAGCCTTTATCCTGAAGGTAATTTTTCATTTCCTCTTCCGATGAAGCGGCTACCAAAATCACCTTCACTCCAGTCCCCTGGAATGAATTGATCAATGCACTAATCCTATCCAGTTCGTTTACTGAAAGAACTATCTTATCTATGTTACTGGATAGGATCAATAGTTTTTTACCTTGAAGAATTTCTTCAGTATGATCTCCAGCATCACTCCAAACAGCAAAATCTGAAATTTTAGGAAGCACTTCAGGATTTTTCAAAGTCATTTCCAAGAAGGTATAACTTTCATCGGAAGGGTATTGATCAAATGAAATCTTTTCTCCCTCCTTTTCCATAAGATAAGAATATTTTAATTCGGCAGATGGCTGCATCGCATTAGGGATATTAACACCTTCTTTAAAGGCTCTAAAATCAATAAAAGGGAGGTTTCTAATGGCGTAAATTGCCATTGTAAGAGAGATAATAAAAGTGCCCATCGTCACCCATTTCCCCAACCTTGAATAGTTACTCGGCAAGTATTCTTTAAATACCAACATAAATACAATTAAGCCCAATAGGACAAGGTCTTTATAAAACGATTCCCAAGGGGTTAGCTTTATAGCATCGCCAAAACAGCCACAGTCTGTTACTTTATTAAAATATGCCGAATAAAAAGTAAGAAAAGTAAAAAACAAGATCATTGCCAGTAAAAGAAAGATGGCCCGCTTTAGCCGCCAACCAACTATAAGCATCACTCCCAAAGCAACCTCCACGACTACCAGAAACACAGCTATGGGCAAGGATATCGCTTTCAAAGGTTCAAATATGGGAGTAATGTCAGTAGCAAAAACATCGAAATATTCTTGCATTTTTATAGAGGTACCAACAGGGTCATTTACCTTGATTAATCCAGAGAATATAAAAAGTCCCCCAACTAGAACACGAGAAATTGCAATTAAAGTTTTAATGATCATTTTGATTTAATTTTATCATACAAAAGACCGCATAGTTAAGCATGTCCTGATAATTGGCGACTATTCCTTCTGAAACAAGTGTTTGTCCCTGATTGTCTTCAATCTGTTTTACCCGGTACAGCTTCATCAGAATAATATCTGTAATTGAAGATATACGCATTCCCCTCCAGGCTTCGCCATAATCATGGTTTTTATTGGCCAGCAAATCTTTAGTAGCTGCTACCCATTTTTCATAAACAGGCTCCAATTCTTCAAAAGTTAATTCCATCCTTGAATCGGCCGCCAAATCATTCTGTATCAATGCAATCAAGCAATAATTTATAATCCCAATAAACTCATCTTTAATAGGATCCTCTACCTTCTGTGTCCCCTTTTCCTGTATGGACCTAATTCGTTGGGCTTTTATAAAAATCTGATCTGTCAATGAGGGAAGTCTTAGAATCCTCCATGCAGTACCATAGTCTTGGGTCTTCTTCTTAAAAAGTTCTTTACAAAGGCCAATAACTTCATTATATTCGCTTGCGGTTTGCGTTTCCAAAGCACCGATGTTTTATGTTAGAAAATTCTCATTCAGTTTACAAGTTCGAAGATACTTTATTTCCCCCAAAAATAACACTTCAAATTAAAGGAAAGCTTTTTGCTTTGGACCAGCCTTGGATTATGGGGATAATAAATAGCACCCCCGATTCCTTTTACCATAAGAGTAGAACTACTGGTCAAGAACAGGAAGTTTTAGCAAAAGCATCCAAAATGATCGAAGAAGGAGCTCATATTTTGGACATTGGAGGTTATAGTTCCAGACCTGGTGCTGCACCAGTATCAGAAAAAGAGGAACTTAAAAGAGTAATTCACGTTATTAAGAGTATAAAAGACAGTTTTCCCGACAACTTGGTTTCCATTGATACTTTCAGGTCCAATGTCGCCAGGGAGGCTGTATTAGCAGGTGCTGACCTAGTCAATGACATTTCAGGAGGGGGACTGGATGCTGAAATGTTTGAAACGGTTGGTAATTTGGATGTTCCCTATATATGTATGCATATGATAGGAACACCCCAAACAATGCAACATTTTTCTAATTATATCGATATCGAAAAAGAAATTCAATATTTTTTTTCGGAAAAAGTTAAAAAATGCCATAAAGCTGGCATAAAAGATGTAATACTTGATATTGGATTGGGGTTTTCCAAAACCTTGGAGCAGAATTACGAATTGATTAAAAATTTTTCCTATTTTAAGTCATTAAGATTACCTGTACTGATAGGCGTTTCACGAAAATCAATGATTTATAAATTGTTAGAAAATAGCCCTGAAGAAGCTTTAAATGGAACCACGGCCTTGCATATGGCTGCCCTCATTAACGGCGCAAATCTTTTAAGGGTACATGATGTTAAAGAAGCAAATGAAACTATAAAATTATATAAACAAATTTACACTTGAATTTACTCTTTAAAATAGGCTTTCTGGACATCTCTCTGGTAAACCTTATAGATATTACACTGGTCAGTGTACTCATTTATCAGGTTTACAAATTGATGCGAGGTAGTGTGGCCATTAAGATATTTTTAGGATTTCTCTCCATTTATCTGATCTATTTGGTTGTAAGTGCAGCTCAAATGGAACTGCTCACAATAATTTTGGGTCAATTCATGGGGGTAGGTGTATTGGCTGCTATAATTTTATTTCAACAAGAAATCAGGAAGTTTCTCCTCATTGTGGGTAAGTCTTCCATATTTTCAAATGAAAACTTGTGGCAGGAGTTATTGTTTTGGAGAAAAAGAGAAAGTCAAGCCTTCAATGTAACCCCCTTAATAGAGGCTTCTAAAACCCTATCAGGCAGTAGCACCGGAGCATTGATTGTATTGTCAAGAAATTCTGAATTGAAATTCTATGCAGAGAGTGGAGATTTGATAGATGCTTTGGTATCAAAACGTCTTCTAGTGTCTATTTTCAACAAATACAGCCCCCTACATGATGGCGGTGTTATTATATTTAACGGACGGGTAAAAGCAGCGAGATGCATATTACCTGTCACCGAACGCGAAGTACCAGCACAATTTGGCCTTCGCCATAGGGCGGCCATCGGAATGTCCGAAGCTACAGATTCATTAATTCTTATCGTTTCAGAAGAAACTGGCCAGGTTTCATTGGCTAAAAATGGAAAAATACTCCACAACCTTTCTTTCCAAGAAGTACGGGAATTGATAAACAATTACCTAACCGGTGAAGAAATTGATGATAAGTTTGAGCCCCTCAATCAATCCGAAAGAAGGGCTGAATTGAAACGAATTTCAGAACTCTAGCAATTAATTACTCCTAGAGATTTTCCTACTTCCTGAAATGCTTTGATGGCTTTATCAAGGTCTTCTTTTTCGTGCGCAGCTGAAAGCTGAACCCTAATTCTTGCTTGGCCCTTAGGTACTACAGGGTAATAAAATCCAATCACATAAATGCCCTTTTCTAATAATTGTTCTGCCATTTTTTGGGCCAAAGGCGCATCATATAGCATTATCGGCACAATGGGATGAGTCCCTTCTTTTATTGCAAAGCCAGCTTTCTGAATTCCAGCTCTAAAATACAAAGTATTTTCTTCCAGCTTATCCCTTAGCGAAGTCGTTTCGGTCAGCAAATTAAAAACAGCGATTGACGCCCCAGTTATAGCCGGTGCAAGTGTATTAGAAAACAAATAAGGTCGCGATTTCTGGCGAAGCATTGCTATGATCTCTTTTCTTCCTGAGGTAAATCCGCCTGAGGCACCTCCCAATGCCTTGCCCAAAGTACCAGTAATGACATCAATTTTGCCCATCACTCCTTTAAGTTCATGGACTCCCCTACCAGATTTACCTATAAATCCAGTGGAGTGACATTCATCTGTCATTACCAAAGCATTGTATTTTTCTGCTAGCGCTACAATTTTATCAAGTTGGGCAATAGTACCATCCATAGAGAAGGCACCATCCGTCACAATCATCTTTTGCTTGGCCCCTTTTTCGTCAGCGTCTTTAAGCTGCTCCTCCAAATCCTGCATATCATTGTGCTTGTACCTAAAGCGCATGGCTTTACATAACCTTACCCCATCTATGATAGATGCGTGGTTCAATGCATCAGAGATGATCGCATCCTCAGCACCGAGGATGGGTTCGAACACACCTCCATTGGCATCAAAAGCCGCAGCATAGAGAATTGTGTCTTCAGTACCTAGAAACGCTGTGATCTTATCTTCCAGTGTTTTATGAATGTCTTGTGTACCACAAATAAACCTTACGGACGACATCCCATAGCCATGACTATCAATGGCAGCTTTGGCTGCTTCAATAACTTTAGGATGACTAGAAAGTCCCAGGTAGTTGTTTGCACAAAAGTTTAAAACTTCACGACTACCACCAAGCATAATTTTAGCTCCCTGTGGGGATTCAATAATCCTTTCACTTTTGTAGAGTCCTTCTGCCTTAAGGCTATCTAATTCATTCTGGATCTTTTCTTTTAATGTACCAAACATAAGCCTGAAATCGGTTAATTAATGGGAACAGTTCATTAGGTTTCAATAAGGCCTAAACTTACGATTTTTAAAGATTAATGACACATAATTGTAATAAAATTCTGAAATTGGCATTTGGGACACACTGAATCGAAATAAAGCCAATGGATAAAATATTAGTAACTGGATCGGCAGGGCAGTTGGGAACTGAACTTATACAAAAACTTTGTGAAGTCTACGGATCTGAAGCAATCATTGCTTCAGATATCAATCACAATGCTGCGAAAAAATTTCCTTTTTGTTCGTTTATTGCCCTGGATGTTATGGATCAGGTGAGTCTGAAAAAAGTAATTCTCTCTGAGAATGTTACGCAAGTTTATCATCTTGCTGCGGTATTGTCAGCCTCCGCCGAACAAAAACCCCGCATGGCTTGGGATTTGAACATGGACAGTTTGTTGATTTTACTGGAGCTGGCCAAAGAACTAAAGTTGGACAAAATATTTTGGCCCTCATCAATTGCTGTATTTGGGAAAGAAAGCCCAAAAGAAAATACTGGGCAAAATGCCGTACAGACACCAAACACCGTTTATGGGATTTCAAAATCGGCAGGTGAAAAGTGGTGTGACTATTACTACCAACACCATCAAGTTGACGTACGAAGTATTAGATTTCCAGGACTTATTGGCTATAAAGCAAAACCTGGAGGAGGCACAACCGACTATGCCGTAGATATCTTTCACAAAGCTTTAAGTGGCGAATCTTTTGAGTCATTTCTAAAAAAAGACACTCGGTTACCGATGATGTACATGCCGGATGCTATTCAAGCCACTTTGGACTTAATGGAGGCACCTAAGGAGCACATCACTGTCAGATCCAGCTACAATTTGGCGGCCATGAGCTTCACTCCAGAGGAGATTTATCTGGAATTAAAAGAATATTTTCCTGATTTTAATATAAATTACGTCCCGGATTATCGACAGGAAATTGCTGCAAACTGGCCACAAAGCATAAATGATCTTCAAGCCAGGAAAGACTGGAACTGGCAGTCAAAATTCGACTTGCCTCAAATGACCAAAGACATTATAATAAACCTCCCAAATTGGCTAAATAAAATCTGAACTTCATGAAAAACCAATTTATATTTATGCTGTTGCTTTTAACTTTTGCTTGTGACAGCGCCACAGAAGAGAAAAAATACGAAGGAGAAGTTGCGCCCTCCACTGAAAAAGAAATCGTTCTTGAAAACACTGGAACTACCTGGATGTACTATTCAGGAGTACTTCCCTGTGCCGATTGTTCAGGCATTAAAACCGAATTAAAGCTTGAAAATAGCCCTGAGAAATTAGAACGTACCTACGAATTGACAGAAACTTATCTAGAAACCAAAGACGGAGACCGCAAATACGTGACTTCAGGGATTTATGAAGTCATCTATGGCCTTGAAGACCAGCCTGGAGCCATGGCCATTAGACTTTTAGATGACACCTCCACACTGGTCAAAAGCTTTTTACAAGACAAAACTGGCAAACTTACTCTTCTGGACCAAGAAGAAAAAACCATTTCCTCCAAGCTTAATTATTCTCTAGAAATGGTTGGCCCATAAATACCTCAAGCATATTAGAGCACTGACCCACCCACTTATCATGCTCCTATCTTTTTGTATTAGCCAATATTCAAACTTCCTATGCTTCTATTGCTATCAGACAAACCCATTAAATAAAATGTTGTCTCAATACGTATCATTCTCAGTTTTATTACTTCTTGTTTCTTTTGCTAAATCAACGGAATCTAAGTTTTTAATCCCTTATTCCGAGAACGAAATAACGCTAGATGGCGAAATTGAGACAGGGGAATGGGAAAAGTTTGCCTCCCTCGAACATTTGACTGCTCCTTGGGAAAACGATTCCACTGATCAAACTGAGTTCAAGGCTTTTGTTTCTGCAGATTATTTCAATTTCAGCTTTCAGGTTACTGACCTCACCATGACTACCGTCCCCTTTGAAAAAGAATTGTCTGTGGCCAGTGGAGACAGGGTAGAACTCTTTTTTGCCAGTGACACAACTTTGACAAATTATTATTGTGTTGAGATGGATCCCAATGGCAATGTGCTTGATTATTCAGCTGAATTTTACCGCGACTTTGATGAGGCATGGGATTTTAAAAGTACAAAGGTGGTCACTAAGGTCTCGGAAACAGGTTATACTTTAGAAGGTAGGATCTCATTGAAAGAACTTACAGAATTGGGAATTTTAAACCCTTTTTATTTGGGGATTTTCCGGGCAGATTTTAAAAAGCCTCAGACTACAGAAGTTAGCTGGTATTCCTGGGTTAAACCCCAAAATCCAACACCAGATTTTCATATACCCTCTGCCTTTGGAGAAGCTGAATTCAAGAAAGCTTCCAAATAAGCCGGTAGTCTTAAGATCCTGTCTTGAAATAGCATTACATAGGCAATGAGTACCCCCACCTTAAAGCACCTTATTAAATCTTTGATAAAAAATTGATACGCTTGCCCTCGAAAGAAATCCTTTCTAACCTTTTCATCCATTGCAACGGTCAACTTTTTAAATTATATTGAACCTGTAGCGCTTAGATTTCCTACAAAAGAGGCCATCGTAAACTCAAATTTTAAAGTACTGAGGTATATCCATTTCAAATAGTTTTAGGTTTTCAAGGGAATATTAGCAATCAACGATAAGGCTAGCCCCATAAACCCATTCGTGGATAGTATTACCAAATAATTCCTTAGATAAAGCTATTTAGATGAATTATCACGATCAATCCATTTCAGAAACCTACAAGCAGCTTGGCACAAGTAATCAGGGATTGGACAATTCTGAAACTGAAAACAGGCAAAAAACATTCGGCAAAAACGAACTGGTTAAAAAAAAGAAAATTTCAGTTTTTAGCTTATTACTTCATCAATTTAAGGATGTGATGATTTTTATACTGCTAGTAGCGGCAGTAATTTCATTTGTGATTGGAGACAGCTCTGATACCATCGTTATTTTAATCATCGTAGTGCTGAATGCGGTAATCGGTTTTGTACAAGAGTATCGCGCCGAGAAAGCCATGGAAGCTTTAAATAAAATGTCCGCCCTACATGCGACAGTCCGCAGGGGTGGAAAAATTTTGCAAATTCCTGCAGTCGAAGTTGTCCCTGGGGATTTAGTAATACTTGAAGCAGGGATGCTTGTGCCTGCCGACCTACGCTTGATATCGACGCATACCTTAAAAATTGAAGAAGCATCGCTCACTGGAGAATCTCATGCCGTTACCAAATCCACTGAAACGATCACCACGGATGATTCCCCCCTTGGCGACCGCTTAAACATGGCCTTTAAAAGCACCATAATCACCAATGGAAGAGCCGAGGGGGTGGTTGTCGCCACCGGCATGAATACCGAGATTGGGCGTATTGCACAGCTCCTGCAAGAGGAGAAAATAAAAACACCATTACAAAAGCGATTAGCTAAATTTGCAAAGACCTTGTCTTTTACGGTTATAGGCATTTGTATTGCGCTTTTTTTTACCGGTTGGATGCGCGGTGAAGAGCCCATACAAATGTTACTCACAGCCATATCCGTTGCCGTAGCTGCTATTCCCGAAGCGTTGCCAGCTGTAATTACCATTGCTTTGGCCCTTGGCGCAAAACGCATGGTACGCAAAAATGCACTCATCAGAAAATTACCTGCTGCTGAAACTTTAGGCGCTGTCAGTTATATATGCACGGATAAAACTGGGACGATCACCCAGAATAAAATGACAGTAGTCGATTGTTGGGTACCCCCAGAAGTCAAGACAGTTACTGGGTTTCAATCAGAAGAGCTACTAATCCTGGCAATGGCACTCAATCATGATGTAACAACGGATGAAAACAATAATTTGAAGGGTGACCCAACCGAAACAGCTTTGGTGGATTATGCACGGAATAATACGAATTATAACAAACAATGGTTTACCCATTTTAAACGTGTTTATGAATTTCCTTTCGATTCTGAAAGAAAGAAAATGACTACGGTTTATCCAATGAATGGAAGTTGGTTGGTAGTGACAAAGGGGGCGGTAGAAAAACTTCTCACGATATGCAATGCTGGTAATGCGAAAGAAATAAATGCTGTTACAGAAAAACACGCCCAACAAGGCAAACGAGTATTGGCATATGCGATCAAAAAAATCGATCAATTTCCTCAATCATTAACTGTAGAAAATTTTGAAAGTGAATTGGAATTTATTGGCCTTGCAGCTATGATTGATCCTCCTCGATCTGAGGCCATTCAAGCCATTGCAGATTGCCATACTGCGGGAATCAAATTGGTCATGTTAACCGGAGATCACCCGGTAACTGCAAAAGCCATTGCCACCGAAACTGGAATTTTACAGCAATCTACAGATAGGGTCATTACAGGCACTGAACTTACTCAATTTTCCGAGCAAGAATTTCAAGAAAACCTTGAATCCATAAAGGTATTTGCACGTGTTTCTCCCGAACAAAAACTGAAAATTGTTAAAGCCCTTCAGGCTAAAAACCATTTTGTTGCTGTCACTGGAGACGGAGTAAACGATGCACCTGCATTAAAACGGGCAGATATCGGTATCGCCATGGGTATTACTGGGACTGATGTATCCAAAGAGGCCGCCGATATGATTTTGTTGGATGATAATTTCGATACCATAATTCAGGCTGTCCGTGAAGGACGGAGAATATTTGACAATATCCGGAAATTCATAAAATACATCCTAACTGGCAATAGCGGTGAGATTTGGACGATTTTTTTAGCCCCACTTTTCGGCTTACCCATTCCGCTTATTCCCATACAGATCTTATGGGTAAATTTAGTCTCGGATGGATTACCAGCCTTGGCTTTTGCTTCTGAACCTGCAGAAGAAAACATCCTAAACCGCCTTCCCAGAAATCCCGATGAAAGCGTATTTTCTGGAGGTATTGGCTTACACCTACTTTGGGTGGGATTACTTATGGGAACTGTGTGCCTTGGGACACAAGCTTGGGCCATACATGTAGAAAACCCTAAATGGGCAACCATGGTCTTTACAATCCTTAGCATTTCACAGTTGGGACATGCTTTGGCCATAAGAAGTAATGATAAATCAATTTTCACTTCAGGGATTTTTGAAAACAAACAATTGGGTATTGCTATTCTGGTAACAATTGGCCTACAGTTAGCTGTAATTTACTTACCATTTTTGCAAAGTGTTTTCAGAACTCAAGCCCTAACCTTTTCAGAGTTGGCAATATGCTTAAGTCTTTCTAGCATAGTATTCTGGGCAGTCGAATTCGAGAAATGGGTAAAAAGGCATAAAAGAAAAACGCATCGTTAGAAAAGCCGCTATAATAGTCCATATCAATAGCGAAAAGTAAAGGCCACATGCTAATGATAATTGCGTTAATTTAAAAGTATATAAAAACTAATCAATAAATTGGACTTAAAGTACAACCTCTCAACTAAAAAACGAGCGTTTCAGACAACTATAATAGAATGGACAATAACGATTTATTAAAGAAATTCTACACCTCCTTTTCTAAAGGTGATAGCAAAGGAATGGTGGAATGTTACCACAAAGACATTGTATTTAAAGACCCTGTCTTTGGGAAACTCAAGGGAGATCGCGCTTTCAAAATGTGGGAAATGTTACTTTCCAATAAAAAGGCGGATACGAAAATTAGCTTTGACATCAGGCGGGTTTCTGATGAAAGAGGAAAAGTGAATTGGGTGGCAGAATACGCTTATGGCGTCAAAAAGAGGAAAGTAATCAATAAAGTTAGTGGTGAATTTAAATTTAAAGACGATAAAATCATTGAACACATTGATTCCTTTAATTTGTGGAAATGGACCAAACAAGCTATGGGAATCGTAGGTTATTTAATTGGGTGGACACCATTTATGAAAAGTAAAATTCAAAATACCACGAATAAAAAATTGAACAAATACATTGCTGCGCAAATTTGATTGACGAGTGAAAATCCTATAAACTTAATTACCTAAAAGGTCTTCTCGTCAATGATTGAAAATAGGTGAAAATGATAAAATTAAGACCCGCAACAATTGATGACCTCGAATTGCTCAAATATTGGGACAAGAAGCAACATGTAATTGATTGTGATCCAGATGAGGACTGGGATTGGAAAGAAGAATTGAATCGAAACCCACCTTGGCGGGAACAATTGGTTGCAGAATTGAATGGAGACCCTATAGGCTTCGTACAGATAATTGATCCTTATAAGGAAGAAACCCATTACTGGGGGGACATAGCACCTAACAAAAGAGCCATAGATATTTGGATTGGCGAAGAGAGAAACCTGAATAAAGGCTATGGCACAGCCATGATGAAACTCGCCATCAAAAAATGTTTCCTTCAACCAGGTGTGGATGGCATTTTAATTGACCCTTTAAAATCAAATACAAAAGCCCATAGGTTTTATGAAAGAATTGGTTTTGAATTTGTTCAAGAACAAGTGTTTAATGAGACTGCGTGTTTTGTCTACGAACTGAAAAAAAAATAAGCAATGCCCCATCAGATCCATAAAAAAAATCCCTCATGAAAAACGTAGTTTTTATCTTCTGCCTATCCCTGCTTTCTAGCTGCAAACAAGAAAGGTCAATTGAGGCAATGACATCCTCCCCTAATATCATTCTAATAATGGTGGATGACCTGGGCAAAGAATGGATTAGTCAATATGGTGCAGAAGATATATCCACGCCAAACATTGATGCATTGGCAGCAAGCGGCGTTTCTTTCAACAATGTGTATTCAATGCCCCAATGCACGCCCACAAGGGTTACCTTACTAACTGGCCAATACCCATTCAGGCATGGCTGGGTAAACCATTGGGATGTACCACGCTGGGGAGGAGGGGCACATTTCGATGAAACAATGAATCCTTCCATTGGTAAGGAAATGAAAAAAGCTGGCTATGCAACATGTGTGGCAGGTAAATGGCAAATAGACGATTTTCGAGTTGAGCCAGATGCATTGACGAAAAATGGCTTCGATGCATTTTGTATGTGGACTGGCTACGAATCAGGAATAGAAGCAAGTGCTAACCGGTATCAGAATCCTTATATCTTTACAAAAGAAGGCAGTAAAACCTATGAAGGAGCATTTGGACCAGATGTATTTAAAGATTTCATCATAGACTTCATAGACCAAAATAAAAAGAAACCATTTTTCGTATATTTCCCTATGGTCCTGACCCATACACCTTTCGTGAATACACCAACCGACACTGCTGCAGACAATTTGGGGAAACATAAAGCAATGGTGAAATACACTGACCGAATAACCGGTGAGATAATTCAGGCACTGGAAGACGCAGGCATTAGAGACAATACCATTGTCTTTTGGACCACAGACAATGGGACAACTGGAGCGATCACAGGTAGAAGAAATGGTTTAAATGTAAAAGGTGGAAAGGCAAAAACAATTGAACCAGGTATCAGTGCGCCTTTTTTTGTCAGCTGGCCCGGAACGATAAAACCGAATAGGGTTTCGAATGCCTTAATTGACTTTACTGATTTTTTCCCAACATTTCTTGACTTTGCAGGCGCAGCACCTCAAAATAATGTGATTGATGATGGCAATTCGCATAAGATAGATGGTCATTCTTTTAAGGATGTTTTACTTAAAAACAATGAAGAATCAAACCGCAATTGGATCCTTGGTATGGGCGGAGGAAACAATGCCGCCCTCACCCAAAACGGGGTAGAAAATCAATTCTTATTCAGAGATAGAGTACTGCGAAACAAGAAATACAAACTATATATCGATTCCAAAAGGGAGCCTGAAAAATTCTTCGATTTACTTAAGGATGCTGAGGAAAGCAATAACCTGTTGGACAGTCTTAATTCTGAGGAGAGAAAAAATAACTTTAACCAGCTATATGAAGTAGTCGCTACTTTCCCTGAAAAGGACCACGACCCCAAGTATTACCCAAATCCTGCTCAGGAATGGGATGTGAAAGTTACTGAAGAAAGTCAGCTTTGGAAAAAGTAAATTAAAGGAGGAACCTCAACAAAGATGAGGATTGGTTTAAAAATGACATTTGTAAGTGGTCATTCTATTTATACTACAGATTTATTACTGTGTAAAATATTTTTTTTATATTCACTAACAGATAAGTTTGTACACAACATTAGGTATTATATTTCGTACGGATTTAACCCAATATAAAATACCTCTCAAACAAGAAGATATTTTATCATCAAAAAATATAGTTCAAGGTGATTAATTTCCATCTTCCAGTTATGATCTGCCTTTACCTATCGATCCTTAGCAATGGAAAGTTATTTCTCTAGAAAGTTTAAAGAAAAAAGCATACATGAACTAGAATTAATCGTAGCCAACAAAGACGATTATCAAGCAGATGCTGTCTGTGCTGCAGAACAACTATTAAAAGCCCATTGCGATATTAAAAATAAACCAAATTTCTCTGAATTAGAGCAAATTCATAATAAAAAGATTCCGTCAAATAGCAGTGGGATTTCCCAAAGCTTAGATCCCAAACCTTTTCTCAAAACCTTTAGCTACAGAGAAATTATTACTATAATTGCATTATCCCTGCTTTTTCATTCCCTTCTAGAAGTAATTGGTATCTATTCCAATGATCCACTCTTTATCTTTAAAAACACCCTCAATACTTGGAAGATAGTACTACTCCTTTCAATATTTTTATTGAACCATATCGTTTACAGACTTGAGCATAACCGATCCAACAACTTCATAGGACGATTGATCATTGATCTTATATTTTTATTCTTTCTAATAATTATTAAAATTGGTTTTACATTCTTAATAGATAGTAGCTATAGAATAAGTATCAAAGGAAATGGTCTTATGTTTTTTATTATAATATTTGGATTGGTATTCCTTTTCACTGCATTGGAATTAATCGTGGCATTCCTCAAATTTTCACTAAAAAAAATAAGGTGTCAAATTTTCTGAGATACAAGTTGATCGTTATAATTGGTTCAATTGGTGTTTTAATTTTGATCCAATTATTAAAGAATAATCTTAATACTCCAGCTAATTTTCTTGAGTGGAGGCAATTGACATGGGATGATTTCCAAGGTCCTGCCAAACTATTTACAAAATGGGATGCCGGAATTAATAGTAATGTTTATGTAAAATTTGACTCAACAACACTCAAGTTTCAAGCGTATGCAGCAATGAACAACCGATTGTCGTGGAGAAAATACTGGTCACAAAACGGGGCGGCTGACTATTTACTCAAGCACGAACAATATCATTTTAATATTACAGAATATTTTGCGCGAAAGCTTAATAAAACAATTGAAAAAGATATTTTAAATACTAAAGAAGAGGTTCTTTATGAATTGAGTTTAACCAGGATACAACTATCAAAAATGCAACAAGTCTATGATACTGAATCCAATCACAGCCTATCAAGGAATTTGCAACTAAAATGGGAATTTCAAATTGATTCAATGCTCAACTTCTTCGATCCTGAATCTGGTTTTGTTACTGATTTCTACTCTGGGGCTAAAGTTCGCATGCCATCAAAGCACAAATTTTTCGAAGGAATTCGCGCAAATCAATTGGCCTATAGAGAGTATCAACTGGATAAATACAACATGATTTTTACCATGGTGTCGCACCAATATATCAATCTACCAATTGATGATTTTGTTGCAAATTTGAAAGGCTATTACGAGGAAAAATCACAAAAACAAGTTGAATATGAGGTTTCTAAAGACCTTTACGATTACGAAGTTAGGGTAGAGGGGTATGATTCACTACTGAATGAAACTACACTTTATCGATGGATACATCATGAAGATTATATATACAAGATAAGTGCTACTTTCCCTGAAAGTAATACATTAACAACCTACAAATCAATTGCTAATTCCTATTTGAACAGTTTCAAAATTATCAACACATCAAAATATTGGGTAGATAAATTTTATAGTGAAGATAGGCAGGTTATTTCAGGAAAAACGGCTCCAATAAATCTAAATGAGCAAAATCAAATTGAAAATTTAAAATGCGTAAGCTTCGAAAACCCTATGCAATATGGGTTTCATGGAAAACCAATATTTAAAAGTGATGGATCACTAATTCTTCCATTTAAAATAATTGAACATCCTGATAGCTTAATACAAGAAGTATTAATCTCCTACAAGGATCAATGGTTTTTTCATCAAAATAAACCTAAAGATCAGCTACTTATTATCCCAAGTAAACACCTTGATTTGGATTTTATTTCATTCGATTTAGGATACCTACTTAAAGAAGACAGCGTAAACAGTTGTTATAAATTTTACTACCAGCACTTTGAAACAGACCGAAATGACATACAACAATAGTCACTGAGATGAGAGTAACACCATTTATTTTTTCGCGACCCATTTGATCGCATTGCTTAGGATTTGTTGAAACTCAGGAGCGCTAAAAGACTTGGCATCATGACCTAATAGGGTTTGGAAAACCCGCCCTTCCCCATAGTTGTACACCCAAGCCAACGGTTCGTCCTTTCCTGTGACAGTAGAACGAGCACTAAACAAAGGCGCAATGGGTAGTTCCCCTTTTTGATTAAAATACAATTCATCAAAAGTGGAGAAATCCTTTATTCCAGAAGTAATTGGATGTCTGCTATTTGAAATGTGAATCGAAAACTCCCCATATTTATCATGTCCACTATCGGCATCATGATCCCAAATCCTACGCACTATTTCCCTGTACTCGGGCCAATCCGATTTCCCTGCATTTGGAAGAGAGGAATGAAATGCACCATTGGCAAAATGAAGCACCATTAATCCTCCTCCTTGTTTTAAGTAGTTTACAAATGAATCTTTAGATGCGTCTGACAATCCCTTAGGGTCTTCCCAATTCGCATAGTTTAAAATTAAAGCGTCATAATCATCAAGGTCATATTGGTATAAGTCCTCAATATTTGTGGAAATGTCCACAAAGAAATCACTGTTACCTTCAATGGCGGATTTAATGAGCGGAGAAGTTTCTTTCCATGGGTGGGCAGGATGGTGGTTTCCCGTTAAAAGCAATACTTTCCCTGACTTTTGGTAAAGGTGCTGGGTTACTTCTTCGTCTTCATAATACTTTGCTTCTACTCCGTCTTTTGGAACATCTGCACCCGCAGCCCAGACGATTCCATTGAGGACCATTTTTCTGTAATTGGCATTTTCCCAGTTGGAAAAGAAATGCCCCATGGTAGTGCTAAAGCCCCTACCACCATCCAGCCTATCCACTGCCCAAGCCACAGTGTTACTATTTCCCTCTCGTCCTCCCAACGCTGGCACTTCAGCTATTCGTTTCAAGCGATTGTCATGGTCTTGGAAACGAATATTATAATAATATTCATCCTTTAATCTGAATGGCTGAACACCGGATAAAATGGTGTGATCAGTATCAGGAAATGCAAGCTCAGTCTCCATGGTTTTAATAGCAGAATACCAATTTCTTTCTCCTTGATCATCCTGCCAATCAAAATAACCGCCTCCCCAGTCCAAAACTTTTTTGCCCATTTCGTCTGAAGCAAAAGTTGAGAAATGAATCAAGGAGAGACCGCAACCCCTGTCCATTTGCCGCTTCATTACTTTCATCCGATCTATTGTCATGAATGGCACTTCATCATATAAAGGGCCATCACGGCCATCCGAAATAAACAAAATAAGGGCTGCATCTTCCAAAGTTAAGGGATCCTCTGGCCACCCATTAAAATGGATTTCAGTGGCAATTTCTTCCACATTGGAATTGTCAAGCATGGTTTTTATCAGCCTAACAGATTTTATGTATTCGTGCGCTTTAGGACCGTGGCTTTTTGGACCTGCTATCAATACTATTTTTTTTGTTGTAGCCATAGGCGCTAATTCCGAGGACTCTGCAGGCTGAAGGACAGAAAAAAAACAAATAAAAAACAGCAGTAGAAAAGAGATTAACTTATGCATTGAATGGGCTAATTGGGATTGTTCTAAACTTGAATGGGAATATATTGTATGCTTAATATATGCATATTTAACCCAGTTTCAAAAGCATAAAACGTTAACAACAACGCAAGCCGGTTTTCGATTCTTCATTAAGGACAAAAAAACAGCCAACCTGAAAACAGGTTGGCTGTCCAACTAATAAACCCAATTAACCAAACTTTAATTTATCTTAACGCTGTCTACATTATCTACATTTTTAAAGTAGATCTGGTTTACCGCATCAAGGTCCACCAAGACTGCGCTATCATTTTTAACAAATCCACCGAGGATTTGTTTAGACAATTCGTTAAGTATCAGTTTTTGCATGGTCCTTTTCAATGGCCTGGCACCATATTGAGGATCATATCCTACCTCTCCCAAATAATCCAATACTTCCTGAGTCGCATCAATTTCTATACCGGATTCATCCAAACGCTGTTGAATCTCTCTCCATTGGATATCCACAATTTTTCGAAGAATGCTTTTGTTGAGAGGTTCAAACATGATGGTTTCATCAATCCTGTTCAAAAACTCAGGTCGCATTGATTTCTTCAACATATTGAAAACTTCCTCTTTCGTGGTTTCCAGTACTTGCTCTTTGTTCTCTTTCGTAATGGTTTCAAAACGCTCCTGGATCAAGTGAGAACCAATATTTGTGGTCATAATTATAATGGTATTTTTGAAGTTGGCCACCCTTCCTTTATTGTCAGTAAGCCTACCATCATCCAAAACCTGTAAGAGAATGTTGAACACATCTGGGTGCGCTTTTTCAATTTCATCCAATAATACTACTGAATATGGCCTCCTTCTGACAGCTTCAGTAAGTTGCCCTCCTTCATCATACCCCACATAGCCTGGAGGCGCTCCTACCAGTCTACTAACAGCATGTCTTTCCTGGTATTCAGACATATCAATTCTGACCATTGCATTTTCATCACTGAATAAATATTCGGCAAGTGCTTTGGCCAACTCTGTTTTTCCTACTCCAGTGGTACCAAGGAAGATAAAAGAACCTATTGGTCGTTTAGGGTCCTGCAAGCCTGCCCTACTTCTTCTCACTGCATCTGAAAGAGCTGTGATGGCTTCTTTTTGCCCAGCTACACGTTTTCCAAGTTGTTCTTCTAAATGAAGCAATTTCTCTCGCTCACTTTGAATCATTTTGGACAAAGGAATTCCAGTCCATTTACTTACTACGGCAGCTATGTCCTCTGTATCCACTTCCTCTTTTAGCAAGGGAGAACCTTCTTGCATGTCCCTCAATTGTTGCTTAAAAGAATCAAGTCTTTTCTCACTCTCGACAATCTTACCGTATCGAATCTCCGCTACTTTACCAAAGTCTCCACTTCTCTCAGCCTGTTCTGCTTCTATTTTAAACTTGTCTATGTTTTCCTTCTCTCTTTGAATACCCTGAATAACTCCTTTCTCACTTTCCCATTTGGCTTTTAATGCTTGCCTTTTTTCTGAAAGGTCAGCCAATTCTTTGCTAAGAACAGTTTCTTTGTCTCTGTTTTTCTCCCTACGAATTGCCTCACGCTCTATTTCTAACTGCATGATGCGCCTGTTCAATTCATCCAACTCCTGGGGCAAAGAGTCAATTTCCATTCTCAATTTAGCACCTGCTTCATCCATCAAATCGATGGCTTTGTCAGGAAGGTAACGATCTGAAATATAGCGTTGAGAAAGTTCCACCGCAGCAATTACTGCATCATCCTTGATTCTCACACCATGATGCAATTCGTATTTATCCTTTATTCCTCTTAATATGGAAATGGCATCTGCAGCATCCGGCTCATCCACTATTACTTGTTGAAACCTACGCTCAAGCGCTTTGTCTTTTTCGATGTACTTTTGGTATTCCTTTAATGTGGTTGCCCCTATTGCATGCAATTCACCTCTCGCCAATGCTGGTTTCAGTAGGTTGGCGGCATCCATGGCTCCTTCTCCACCACCTCCGGCACCTATAAGGGTATGAATTTCATCGATAAAGAGAATGATTTCTCCGTCTGAATCAGTGACTTCTTTGATCACGGATTTGAGTCGCTCCTCAAACTCCCCTTTATATTTCGCTCCCGCAACCAAAAGCCCCATATCCAAAGATATTATGATTTTACTTTTAAGGTTTTCAGGCACATCTCCACTAACTATTCGTTGAGCCAATCCTTCCACGATCGCAGTTTTACCAACTCCAGGCTCGCCAAGTAGAATCGGGTTGTTTTTTGTCCTTCTTGCCAAAATCTGCAAGACCCTTCTGATTTCTTCATCTCTACCAATTACAGGGTCTATTTTCCCTTTCTTGGCCAAGTCATTAAGGTTTTTTGAATATTTCTCCAAAGACCTGTATTTAGATTCTGCATTTTGATCAGTCACTTTGTTTCCGTTTCTAAGTTCTTTTATAACTTCTATTAATCTCTTTTCATTCAAGCCTTGATCTTTTAATAGCTGTGCTACTTTTTCAGAACCTGCTAAAACACCCAATAACAGATGTTCCACCGCTACAAATTCATCACCAAATGGCTTAAGGTATTTTTTTGCTTGCGTTATAACGGCGTTTGTAGCATTGGATAAATAAGGCTGCTGCCCACTTACTTTGGGATATTTACTTATAATTTCATCTATCTTTAAAAGGACCACATCCGAATTAACGCCTAATTTTTTGAACAAAAAATCAGTGACATTTGCATCTTCTTGAATTATCCCCTTTAATAAATGTGCCGGTTCTATAAGTTGTTGCTGCTCAGCGGTACAAAGCTCCACTGCCTTTTGAATCACTTCTTGTGATTTTATAGTAAATTGCTTGAAATCCATGTTGATCAGGTTTATTACTTATTCGTTGTTATTTTAAATACATGAATCAAAAATGAAACCAAAGGGATTCTGATTCAATTTCCTGCAATTATGTCCGATTTTGAACATCTACCCGCTAATTTTCAGCCGTTTTGACAGGTATATCCTACATTAATAGGAAAATTATATTCCCCATTAAAATCACTATTTAAAAATTCATTGTATTATTTACCTTTGCATCATGTTACCTATTCGGCCCATGAAAAAATTATTTCTTCTTTTATATTTTGGTCTTTTTATAAGCTCCTGTCAGGAGAAAGAAGAGAATAAACCAAATTTTGTTTTTATCCTTGTAGACGATTTAGGTTGGGCGGATGTAAAGGCCAATTATCCTGAAACTTTTTATGAAACCCCTTACTTGGATCAAATGGCTGCTGAAGGAATGCGTTTTACCCAAGCCTATGCCGCCCACCCAGTATGCAGCCCCACGCGTGCGGCTTTAATGACTGGCAAACATCCAAATCGATTAGGTATAACAGATTGGATACCAGGATTTGATAAGTTTGAGGCAAAACGCCCTATCTCCACCCCTGTTATTAGCGATGAACTTGCTTTAGAAGAAACCACCCTTGCTGAGAAACTTAAAGGAAATGGTTACAATACCTTTTTTATTGGTAAATGGCATTTAGGTGAGGAGGAAAAATATTGGCCACAGCACCAGGGGTTTGACAAAAACATTGGAGGTTGGCGTGTGGGTGCACCACAGCTAAAAGATGGGTTAAGCAATGGTTATTATTCTCCTTATGGCAATCCTAGATTGCCCGATGGCCCCGAAGGCGAATACCTCACGGATAGATTAACCGAGGAAAGTTTACAATTGATTCGCGAAAATTCAGAGGAGCCTTTTTTACTGTATCTTTCATTTTACAGCGTGCATACCCCTATTCAAGCTGCTCCAAAACGCCATGATTACTTTATCAATAAAAAAGAAAATATAAAATTATCCAAAGGGCAAGCAGCCTATAGGCAAGAAGGCGATGGCCAAACCAAGCTGATTCAGGACAATGCTGCCTACGCATCCATGGTGACTGCTATGGATGAAAATGTGGGGAAAATCCTTAAAGAACTAACAGACAAAGGTCTTGATGACAATACATGGGTTATTCTGACCAGTGACAATGGTGGCTTATCTACTTTGTATGGAGAAGGAGCCCCTACTGCCAATGGTCCACTACGCGCAGGCAAAGGCTGGTGTTATGAAGGTGGAATAAGAGTCCCATTGATCATAAAAGGACCAGGAATAAAAATGCCAGGCAAAGTCTACGACTTACCTGTTGTGAGCATGGATTTCTTTCCTACTTTACTTAGTATGGCAGGAATCAATTTTGAGGAAACTGACGGAAAAGACCTTTCTTCCTTCCTTGAGGGAGGAGATGCTCCTGAAAGAGAGGTACTCTTCTGGCATTACCCACAATACCATGGAAGTGCATGGAAGCCTGGATCTGCCATTAGAGAAGGGGATTGGAAGTTAATTCATGATTATGAAAGTGGCGAAAACAAGCTTTTCAACCTTGAAAATGACCCTGGAGAAAAAAAGGATCTTGCCAATAGCATGCCGGATAAGACAATGGCATTGCACGGTAAATTAATGATGGAATTAAAAAATACGGGCGGTAAATTCCCTACTACTAAGTAACATTGGAAATTTAAGCTTTGAAAATAAGCGTTAAGACTTTGAACCTTTAGCAGGTCAGTTACTGTTAATGACGGATTCGAAACAAATCAAAATCATGCAGGTAGAAAAAAAACAAGACATTAGAAAACTAGCGCTCGAAGAACTGGAGGCTTATTTTCTTTCTGTAGGTGAAAAAAAGTTTCGGGCAAAGCAAGTCTATGAATGGCTGTGGAACAAGTCCTTAAAAAACTTTGACGACATGAGCAATATCTCTAAATCCACTAGAGAGATATTGAAAGCCAATTTCACCATCAACCACATTCTTGTAGACCAATTTCAAAGGAGTAGTGATGGCACCATAAAAAATGCCGTCAAGTTATTTGATAACAATATTGTTGAATCGGTGTTGATCCCTACCTCAAAACGAATCACAGCTTGTGTCTCTTCTCAGGTAGGTTGCAGTTTGGATTGTAACTTCTGTGCTACTGCCAGGTTAAAAAGGATGCGGAACCTACACCCAGATGAAATATATGATCAGGTAGTTGCTATTCAAGAAGAAGCCAGCTTGTATTTCGATAGACCACTGACCAATATAGTCTTTATGGGAATGGGGGAACCATTGCTCAACTATCAAAACGTCCTTGCTGCCATTGACAAGATTTGTTCCCCAGAAGGCTTAGGCATTTCCCCAAAACGTATCACTTTGTCCACAGTTGGTATAGCTAAGATGATACGCAAACTAGCTGATGATGAGGTAAAATTCAATTTGGCCCTTTCTTTGCACTCCGCAATCGACGAAACGCGAACAAGGCTAATGCCTATTAATCAGGCCAACACCGTTGAGGACCTTGCCTTGGCACTGAAATATTGGTATAGTAAAACCAAAAGAAAGGTCACTTATGAATATGTCATTTGGGACGGGATCAATGATGATGAAAAACATGCTCGTGCGCTGGCTAAATTCTGCAAGCATGTGCCCTCAAAAGTCAATATAATTCAGTACAATCCTATCGATGAGGGAGAGTTTAGGCAAGCCTCGCCTGATAAGGTTGAACTTTATCTTAGTATTTTGGAGGCTGCTGGCGTGGTCGCCAATGTGAGGAAATCTCGTGGCCAGGACATTGATGCCGCTTGCGGTCAATTGGCCAATAAAAACGAATTGTAAATTACTTTTAAAGGCTTTGGTTTGGGCGCGTAACGCAATTGTTTTAACTCGGAATAGGAGATGGGGTTTGTGAAAGTTTTTCCTTAATTTTTTCAGGGAATTTTGTAATCAAATGAAAAGCAGGAAATTCCGATTTTAAAGTGATTTCATCTCGTAATAGATTGTCTATTGCCTATTTATGATTTAAGCCACTTATTGTAATGAAGCCAAATGTGATTATTGACAAGATCCTCCCTACCTTAAATGAGAAGGATTACCCTTTGCTTGATTTGACATCTATCCTTGATGCTTCAAAAATTTCTCAGAAAGATTTTTTCACAGTTTATTCCAACCTAGATGACTTTACTATAAAAGCATTCTATCAACTATGTGCTGAAGCAGATGAGTTATTCAAAGAAATGGGCAAACCTACAGCCCCCTTATACAGCTTATTCAGTAATATGGATGAGCTATTAAATTTACATCTAAAGTATCGTTTTTTTATTACAAACCTCTTGGAATTAATTAAGCGCCACGAACCTATACGAGACCGATACCTGGATATGATTGCTGTAAGAAAATCCCAATTGATACACCTTTTCACCCAAATGGCGACCGAAGGTTTTTTTGTCAAAGAAAGGTTTCCTGGGAATTTTGAAAATCTTTCCACCCAAATATTCATGCTTGCCGATTATTGGCTAAGCCACAACCAGTCTGTATTTGGGCCTGAGGATATCCGTTTACGCTTTTACAGCAAACTTATTTCTTCGATGATTGTACCTTATTTGACTGAAAAGGGAATGGCGGAATATAAAAATAATTTGGGTTACGAAAAGGAGTTTAAATTGGTTTGACCATCAAGCGTCCTTATTGCTAAAGTCAAATAATTTTCGTTTTTCTTCTTTTGAAAGGTTATCATAGCCCTTGTCTGCAATTTTATCCAGAATGCGATCAATTTCTTCCTGAGTACTTCTACTTGTTGAAGCTGTAGTTGCGTCACTTTTCGTCGTTTTTTTCCTGGAAGACTCACCATCTCGTCGATAGGTTACCTTTACATTAGGCTTTTGGGAAAATAATTTCTCAAAAAATTGCCCAACAGCCTGAACAGGTTTACCAAGATCTACTCCTTTATTCAACTGAAGAATGTATATGAAACCCATGGCAGCTCCTCCTAAATGCGCCAGTTCACCACCAGCATTGGACCCAGCGGAATTTGCAAAGGCTACTAAAACATAGAAAATGGCAATGTATTTAATTTTAACTGCACCGATTAGAAGCAATTGAAATTGAGTATCTGGACGCAGAGTAGCAGCTGCCACCACGATGGCATATACACCGGCACTGGCCCCGAGCATTAGCGCACCATCTACTTTATCACTGAAATAGGGTGCAATATTATAAATTATTACATATAGTAATCCTCCAGCGATTCCGCCAAGAATATACAAATTAACCAATTTCCTACTGCCAAGGTATTCTTGAACCAAGAGCCCGAACCAATAAAGAAACAACAAATTAAATATTATATGAAAAAAGCCTTCGTGCAAAAACATGTAACTTATGATGGCCCAAGGCTGCATAAGAAACTGTGAAACTGAAGCAGGCATCATGAAAAAGGAAATGATGGAGCTATAAGTAGCTTCTGACCCACCTATGGTCAAAAATACCCTAAGCACCATTAATACCAAGAAAGCTATTAAATTAATTGCTATAATCTTGTAGAGACCATTGTCTTTGTGGTCAAATGCATGTCTGATATGGTACCAAAACCCTCCGTACATATTTTCTCTAATAAAAATTTTGTCTATCCTTTTTCCAATAAGTCACTAAGACAGCCCCTATCAATAATCCAGATAGGTGGGCAAAATGAGCGACATTGTCTGTGGGATTGGATACAAATATATTATAAACTGTGTATAGTCCATAGAACAATACAAGGTATTTTGCTCTTATAGGTATGGGAGGAAAGAGCAAAAACAATTGGGTATTGGGAAACAGCATCCCAAAAGCAATCAAAATTCCGAACAAAGCGCCTGAAGCTCCTACCATTGGAATATTGGCCTGTATATCTCTCACGCCTAACATATTCCTTTTTGCCCTCTCCTGCAATTCAGGATTGTCTCCATCACGACTGTATTCATCTATAAAGTCATAAATGCCTGTATTGAAAAGATGGCTATTGCTTGAAACAAAGCGATTGAACTCTTCAGGGTCAGGATCTGCTGTAAAAGCTTCAATTTTATCATTCAATTTACCCATGTTATAAGCCGTGTATCCAGAATACAACACACCGGAACCAACACCGCAGACCATCCATAAGATGAGTAATTTTTTAGGGCCAAGAAACTGCTCAAGCAAAGGGCCAAAAACAAATAGGCCAAACATATTGCTTAATAAATGCCAAAAATCTGCATGCATAAACATGTAGGTGACAAATTGAAAAGGCATAAAAAACTTGCTTTCTATGTAATATAAGGCAAAAAGCCCTTTTAATTGCGGAAGAAAAAAGGAAGCTATTACGTGCATGCCCACCGTGATCATCAATAGGTTTTTCACAATGGGAGTAAGGGCTCTAAACATAAGTTCTTATTTTGGTTCAGGAATAAAAAAAGCGATCGATTTTATTTAAATCCAATTTGATAAAGGTTTTGTTCCCCTCAGGACTATAATTTGGATTTTGACAGGCAAACAATTGGCCTGCAAGATTTTCCATTTCCTGGTTTTGGAGCTTGTCACCTCTTTTAATGGAGGTCTTTTTAGCCAATGACCTGGCAAGGTTCTCTTTCCTATTCAGGGAAAGTTCATTTTTAAAATGCTTGAACTGCTCCAATAGTTCTTCAAACAATATTTTTTCACTGGTAATATGAATATCAGCTGGCACACCATTGATAAGAATCGCATGCTGCCCAAATTCAGTCAATTGAAAACCCAAGTCATTTAGTTCTTCTTTTAGGTCCATAACCAAAGAGAAATCCGCAGGACTTAGCCTAATATTTTGCGGAAAGAGACATTGCTGAGAGGCACCTTTTGACTGATCCAGTTGATTGGCATAACGCTCATACAAGATTCGCTGGTGTGTCGCTTGCTGGTCAAAGATAAGGAGACCTGAGGAGGTTTGGGTAATGATATAGGCATTATCCACCTGAAAGGTATTCCCCGCACCAATGGAAGGTTTACTAATGTCATTTGTAGTAAACTCCTCTTTGCTATTAACTTTACTGGAAAATGTCTTAAGTTCTTGCTGACCAGAACTTTCTTTTTCGGGATCAAAATTAATAGCCCGATCTTCATGGTCATTTTGAAACATTTGTTCCCAGCCCTTAACGTCCTTATTCGCCAGACCTGGTCCTCTATAGGTCCTGTAATTGTTCTCCAAGCCTACTTCTTTTCTCTTTTCGGTATCACGACTCCAGTTGTCTGTGAAATTTACATCCAGGCTGAAGTCTATGGTGGGCACCACATGATGTGCTCCCAAGGCTTGCTTTACTGCAGCCCTTACAACGCCATATATGGTTCTTTCATCGTCAAATTTTATTTCCGTTTTTGTAGGATGGACATTTATATCTATGTGCTTGGGATCAATTTCCAGAAAAAGCACATAAAATGGATGGTGGTCATGTCCAATCAAAGACTCAAAAGCCGTACTGACCGCATGCCCCAAGTAATTGCTCTTTATATAGCGGTTATTCACAAAGAAATATTGGTCTCCTCGTGATTTTCTCGCTTGTTCAGGCTTACCTATATATCCGTGAATATTAATGTGTGGAGATTCTTCCTGACAAATGATAAGCTTATCTCGGTATTGCTTGCCGAAAATCCCTACAATTCTTTTACTTAATTTCCCACCAGCTAACTTAAAAAGCTCCATGTCGTTTTGGTAAAAAGAAAACGAGACTTTCGGGTAGGCCAAGGCTACCCGCTGAAATTCTTCTACCAGGTGTTTTGTTTCTACAGCATTTGATTTAAGAAAATTTCGCCTTGCAGGAACGTTGCAAAACAAGTTCTTAACAGAAACAGAGGTTCCCCTCTGGTATACAATTGGTTCTTGTTTTCTAACCGTCGAACTGTCTATCTGAATTAAGGTACCCAATTCATCTTCGTCCCTTTTAGTCTTTAACTCCACCTGGGATACCGCCGCGATAGAAGCCATTGCCTCTCCCCTAAAGCCGTGAGTCTTGATATTAAAAAGATCATCGGACTTTCTGATTTTGGAGGTTGCATGTCTTTCAAAACACATTCTAGCATCTGTAATCGACATGCCCAAGCCATCATCTATTACCTGAATAAGTGATTTTCCACCATCCTTAATTACTACCTGTATGGATTCAGCATGTGCATCAATGGCATTTTCCAAAAGCTCTTTCAAGGCTGAAGCCGGTCTTTGCACTACTTCACCAGCCGCTATTTGGTTGGCGATGGCATCCGGCAACAGTTGAATTAAATCATTCATTTTTCTTTCGCGGTTTTAACCTTAAGAAGGCAAATAATAATCCTCCGGCAACAGCCAAATAAAAGAAATAATACACAACCACAGGGCCAAGATAAATGTATGATCCAAAGCCGCCAACAAGTAATACGATTATTATCATACGGATCAACCCTGTGTTATCCATGATGTTTGAAGGTTGCTTTTTGATTGGGCTCCCACTGGTGAATGCGCCCCGGATACTTGAATGGTTTCCTGAAACCCTTCTCTCCAGCAATGCTTCCTCTTCAGGGCTAAGCACTCCACTCCTCTCCAAATCCCGCTTGATCATTTCCGTCCTGCCTTTTATCTCTTCCTTTACCGGATCGTAATGTCTTGGGTTGATATTGAACCTACTTGGCCGATTTATTCTAAATATGGATGGAAAATTCATTTTGTCTGATTTTAAATTGCTATATCATTGTCAAATTCAACAAGCAGGTCCTTTGGTTTTTCTTCGATAACTCCATAAAGACAACAAAACCAACTGAAACCTTAACTATCTAACTAATGTTTCATATAAAATTACTTCTGTTCATCACTTTTACGTAGGTAGAAGTAGGGAATTTACGTAAGTTTGAATCAAACGTTGTGTGATTAACACAAAGTTATTCTTAAATTATTACCAATAAAATTTTAACACCCCCATGTGGCAAAAAGTTTACGCAATGTTTTTCTGTTGTCTTCTTTTGATAGGATTGGTATCAGGTCACGACGTCTCCGAACCAAGAGACCCATTGGTTAGTGAAAATTCAGCAGCACAGCAGCATTGGGTAGACAGCGTTTTTAATAGCCTTAGCTTTGAGGAACGTCTTGGTCAGCTTTTTATGGTGGCCGCGTATTCAAATAAAGGGCAAGCACATGTTAACGCCATTTCTCAGCTGGTCGAAGATGAAAACCTTGGTGGAATCATATTTTTCCAGGGTGGGCCTGTAAGACAAGCGCACCTTACCAACCATTATCAATCCATCTCCAAAACCCCTCTCTTCATAGCTATGGATGCAGAATGGGGTATAGGCATGCGATTGGATAGTGTGTTGAATTTCCCAAAACAAATGACCTTGGGTGCCGCTAAAAATGATGCATTGGTCTACCAAATGGGGAAAGAAATTGCCCGACAGTTTAAAGAGATTGGGATGCATATCAATTTTGCTCCCGTAGTAGATGTAAACTCTAATCCATCGAACCCTGTCATAGGCTACCGCTCTTTTGGAGAGAAAAAGCAATTGGTAAGCAATAAATCCCTTTCTTACATGCGTGGAATGCAAGACAATGGCATCCTGGCAAATGCCAAACATTTCCCAGGTCATGGAGATACCAATTCAGATTCTCATTATACCACCCCTGTCATTAACAATAGCAAAGCGAGAATTGTGGATGTGGATTTGTACCCCTACCGAGAACTGATTAATGAAGGGTTGATGAGCATCATGGTTGCCCACCTCCACATTCCGAGTTTAGGAAGTGAGCCCAACCTTCCCACCACCTTATCACCCAAGGTAGTTACCCAATTACTAAAAGAAGAAATGCAATTTAAGGGGCTTATTTTCACTGATGCTCTCAATATGAAAGGGGTCAGCAGCCTTTACAAACCTGGAGAAGTGGAGCTCATGGCTCTACTTGCAGGCAATGATGTGTTGTTGTACGCAGAAGATGTACCCAAATCCAAAACACTGATCTTGCAAGCGGTGGAGGAAGGAAGGATCAGCCAAGAAGAAATAGACCAAAGGGTCAAAAAAATTCTGAACGCAAAATACTGGGCAGGATTGCACCAAAATCAACATGTAGACACTCACAAACTTGTTGAACGCCTTTCCAATTTTGGCACCAAAGCATTGATTGAACAAATGTACGCCTCCTCCCTAACAGTGGTAACAAATGAGAACCAACTGATACCTGTAAAACACCTGGAATTGGAAAAAATGGCCTCCCTTACACTTGGTAGAAAGGGTGAAACCTTTAAGGATTTTCTTGATAAATATGCAGAGTTTGAACATTTCACCCTAAGACCCAATAGCAACCAGAACAATTTTCAAGCCATGGAAAAAAACCTGGAAGGCTTTAGTACAATCGTTGTGGGAGTAATGGGAATGACCAATAATTCCAGGCGTAATTTTGGTTTAAAAAATGATGAAATAGCTTTTATAAAACGATTACAAGAAAATCACAAAGTAATAACTGTTGTCTTTGGAAATGCCTATTCCGCCAGCAAGTTTAAGGATCAGGAGAACCTGATTATCGCTTATGAGGAAAATGATTTTACAGAAAGCCTTGCTCCACAGGTTATCTTTGGCGGAAGAGAAAGCACTGGAAAGTTACCCATTAGCTTACAACATGCCTGGGCAGAAGGCCATGGTATAGAGACAGAAACTTTACAAAGGTTGGCTTATTCCACTCCGGAAGCTCAGGGAATGGACAGTAGGGAATTAATGAAAATTGATGGCCTTATGGAGAAGGCTATAGCACACAAAGCAACTCCCGGGGGATCTATCCTTATCGCAAAAAATGGTGCTGTAATTTTTGAAAAAACATATGGCCATTACGACTATACACATAAACAGCCCGTAACCGACAAAACCTTATATGACCTGGCCTCTCTTACTAAAGTCATGGCTACCACCCAAGCCATTATGTTTTTAAATAGCAGGGGCATGATTGATCTAGACGATCAACTCAAGGGTTACCTACCCGAATTGGCGGGCTCAAACAAAGGGGACATTACCATTCGCAATATACTGACACACGAAGCAGGACTGATCCCATACATACCCCACTTTAACAATACCCTTGAAGGGACCACTTGGAAGCCTGAGTATTACAGTCGCGAAAAAAATGAAAACTATTCCCTAGAAATAGCCGATGGCATTTATGGAAATAGCGCACTCCCAGACAGTGTATGGAAATGGACCGTTGCTTCCAACTTGAGATACAGTGGCACGAAAAGCAGTAAATACAGTTACAAATATTCAGATGTTGGGATGTATTTATTGCATCGGTTGGTTGAAACATTGGTAAATCAACCTATGAATGAGTTTTTAGAGCAGCAGTTTTATGCGCCATTGGGAATGTACCGGTTTGGATACCTTCCCTTACAAAGATTCAGTCCGGATCAAATTGCCCCCACTGAAGACGATCATATATTTAGAAAAACCCTGGTTCAGGGATATGTTCATGATCCAGGTGCCGCACTTTATGGTGGAGTTGCTGGCCATGCAGGACTTTTTGGCAACAGCAATGATGTAGCGAAATTAATGCAAATGATGCTCCAAAATGGAAAATATGGCACAGAGGAGCTAATCGACAAAGCCACCATAGCGCAATTTACCAGCAAGCAATCCTTTCAAAGTAGAAGGGGCTTGGGATGGGACAAACCAGATCCTAAAAAAGACAGAGGACCTACAGGAAACCTTACTTCTCCGAGTACATTTGGCCACACTGGGTTTACTGGAACTGCAGCCTGGGCCGACCCCGAACATCAATTAATTTATATTTTTCTATCCAATCGGGTACACCCGAATGCGGGAAACAACCAACTTTTAAGGGACAATGTTCGTTCTGACATTCAAGACATCATGTATAGCGCAATAAAAAATAGATTTCTTTTAGCTGATAAATGAACAAAAAGCTACTTGAGTGGTGTTTAAATTTCTGATATTAAAATCTCATCTAATTATTATAAAATGAAAATCGGGATAGTGTGTTACCCCACCTTTGGTGGTAGTGGTGTAGTTGCCACTGAATTGGGCAAAGCCCTTGCTGCTAAAGGTCATCAAATTCATTTTATCACTTACAGCCAACCCACAAGGTTGGATTTTTTTAGTGAAAATTTATTTTACCACGAAGTAGACATTAAAAGTTATCCTCTTTTTGACCACGCACCTTACGAACTAGCCCTGGCTAGCAAAATGGTAAATGTAGTCAAATATGAAGACTTAGACCTTTTGCATGTCCACTACGCTATTCCTCATGCCTCTGCAGCCTATATGGCAAAACAGATATTGAAAAAACAAGGCATAATCATTCCAGTTGTAACAACCCTTCATGGCACAGACATTACGCTAGTAGGGAAAGATCCAAGCTACGAACCAGTAGTAACATTTAGTATCAATGAATCTGATGGCGTAACGGCTGTTTCTGAAGACCTAAAAAAAGCAACCTTAATGCATTTTGAGGTAGACAACCATATTGAAGTAATCCCCAATTTCATAGACCTTAATCGGTTCAAAAGACAGAAAAAAGATCACTTCAAAAAAGCCATCTGCCCCAATGATGAAAAGTTGATGGTTCATACCTCCAACTTTAGGAAAGTAAAGCGAGTGCAAGATGTCATTAGGGTATTTTATGAAGTAAGAAAAACAATTCCTTCCAAACTACTGCTGGTAGGTGACGGTCCTGAAAGAGATAAAATGGAACGACTTTGCAGGGAATTAGGAACCTGTGAAGATGTTCGTTTTCTAGGAAAACTTGAAGCGGTAGAAGAGGTATTGTCTGTCGCTGATTTATTCCTCATGCCTTCTGAGAAAGAGAGCTTTGGTTTAGCAGCTCTTGAAGCCATGGCTTGTGAAGTACCGCTGCTGACAAGTAATGTAGGTGGAATCCCTGAGTTAAATATCGAAGGAGAAACTGGTTTTTTGTGTGAAATCGGTGACATCGCCACCATGACTGAAAAAGCTAAATATATACTTGCAGATGAAAACTTAGCAAATTTCAAGAAAAACGCGTTGGCCCGTGCAAAATCATTTGATGTTACCGCCATACTTCCTCTTTATGAAGCTTTTTATCAAAAAACAATAGAAAAGGTTTACTCGACCTTAAAAGATTGACGGAAAACAGTTTTTATTTTACGGATAAAATGAAACTAGTTACCATAGAAGTTACGTTAAATCACCAAACACTTAAATTCTGCCTTACTTTTTATTAAATTAGGCATTATAATTGAATAAGATGTTGGATAAAACCACAACCCTGTAATGAAAAAAATTGGAAGATTGGATCGGCCCGACAATAGTGGATCAGCCCAACTGTTCACCAACCCAGTTTTGGAAAAAATGAGCAGAACGCATATTAGCATACCAATTGCCTTATTTTTGGGCGTAGGCCTGTATTCGTTTTATATTGGAATTTCAACCACCACTATATCGTTTTTGCAAGCAGTATCTTTATTTCTGGGAGGATATTTCGTTTTCACCTTGGTAGAATACCTTCTTCACAGGTACCTGTATCACATGATTCCAGATACAAAATTCAAGGATAAACTTCAATACAATGTGCATGGGGTACACCATGATTACCCTAGAGATAAAGATAGGTTGGCTATGCCTCCGTTTATTTCCGGGCTTTATGCAGTAATTCTATATTTCTTGTTCAACTTTTTAATGGGAGACCTGTCTTGGTATTTTCTTCCCGGATTCCTAGTTGGCTATTCATCTTATCTCGGCGTACATTACGTCGTTCATGCTTTCCAACCACCCAAAAACTTTTTTAAAGTCTTATGGGTCAATCATGCGATTCACCACTATAAAGATCCGGATGTAGCATTTGGGGTCAGCACTACATTATGGGACCATGTATTTGGCACTTTCCCCAAAAAATAACGAGTCAATATTTAATTCAGGTCGATTTGCCTTGACAAAGCTCAAATAGTGATAATTTATAATTTTAAAGTTTTTGCTTAGGGTAGGAAACCAAAGTAGTCGCTTATAAGCGTTTCAAGTGAATTATTTTATTGAAATATTCCGATTGAATAAAGAAGGCAATCTCTAAAACCTACAAAAGGTTATAAGATTCAATCCTTTCATACTCCACCCAATTGACTAGATTCATCGTCCTAACAAATGTATCATAAGTTGAGTAATGCGCAATTGATGTCCTTTTATGGTCTATAGTACCTGAAATTCTTGAAAAAGAATTCTTCTATTTAAAATGATTTCTATCCATTTGTAGTTTTGGTAATTGTTCTTAATAGGTTTTGTTATTCAAATAGAAAAAGGATCAAATGACTGTTAGTATTGTAGGATTGGGATGGTTGGGTATGCCCCTTGCTGAGGCCTTTCAGCAAATAGGGGTAAATGTAAAGGGAACGACTACTAGCCTTGAGAAAAAGCAATCATTGGAGCAACTAGGCATTGTTTGTGAAAATCTCAATTTAACGCCTGAACTATCAGGTCCAGTACCTAAGAATATTTTTGATACCGATATTTTATTTATCAACCTCCCTCCTTCTACCCGAACGAAGCCTTCAGGATATCATCCGAGGCAGATAGAAATCATAAAGGCTTTGGCTATAGCGCATGGCGTTAAGAAAATTATTTACATCAGTGCCACATCTGTATATCCTACAAATAATCAAGTTGCTAAAGAATCAGATGCACTAGATATAAACAATACTGGTAACCAGGCCCTCTTTATTGCGGAGCAAATTTTACAGAAAGACAAAACCTACGATTTAACCATTGTGCGTTTTGGGGGTTTGTTAGGGGATGATAGAATTCCAGGGAAATATTTCTCAGGTAAGGAGAACGTTTCTGGCGACGTTCCAGTGAATTATATTCATCGAAAAGATGCAGTAAAATCGATTTTATGGCTTGTTGAACACAGTTTATGGAATGAAACCTATAATATTGTCTCCCCTGAGCACCCCTGCAAAAAGAAAGTCTTTGAAAAAAATGCTACTGATTTAGGTTTTCCGCCACCAGCTTCCTACGCAAATGCAGGCGCACAAGCCTGGAAAGAAATTTCCTCGGAAAAATGGTGTAAAACCAATTTTCAATTTATTCATGACAACCCACTCAGTTTCACCTATTCTTCTGAGGTAAAACCTTGAACTCATTGAATCTAAACGCAGTTTTGTATACCCAAATTTCTCAAAATCATTTTATACTGGAAGCTGCCCCTATAAAAAATAAAAAAATTTCTCAATTCGTCTTAAATATGGCTTGGCAATTCCAAAGCAACTTTTAAAAAACCCTATGGTTGCGAATTTAATTTTTTTATCGAAAAAATGACGTACTATTATATGGTGACCAAATTTAATTAGTATTGATAATCAGCTATATTCGTTAACCCGAATAAGCGGTTTTTATTAAATAACTTATTAACCTAATTTTGCCTCGCAATATATAAATAACCTCATGGATAAATACTCTTATATTTCCAATGCCCATGTAGCTTACATTGATGAGTTATATGAGGACTATAAAAAAGACCCCGAAGCGATAGACGGCAGTTGGAAAGCTTTTTTTGATGGATTCGATTTTGCCATAAACAAATTTGGCGAGGAAGAAAGCAGAGGAGATGCCCCAAACGCATCTCAACCTTTGAATGGCAACCTGGCCACAAAGGGCACCATTATGGACATGGAACAACTGCCTAAGGAAATCAAGGTAAGAGCATTGATCCATGCCTATAGAACCAGAGGTCACCTAAGGTCTACGACAAACCCAGTAAGGGAAAGAAGAGATCGCCATGCCTTACTGGACTTAAAAGATTTCGGCTTAGAGAAAACAGACCTGGATACCGTATTTCAAGCTGGAGATGAAATTGGTGTAGGTGAGGCAAAATTATCCAAAATAATAGACTCTCTTAAGATTATCTACGAAGGCTCTATGGGCTTTGAGTACATGTATATTAGAGATCCTGAAATGTTGGATTGGTTTAGAATCATGATTGAAAAAGAATCACTTGAATTCAACCCACCATTAGAGGATAAAAAAAATATTCTATTTAAATTAAATGAAGCAGTCGTTTTTGAAAACTTTTTGCATACCAAATACATCGGCCAAAAAAGGTTTTCATTAGAAGGAGGAGAAAGCACCATTCCTTTCTTAGATGCACTGATAAACAAAGCATCAGACCTAGGGGTAGAAGAGATGATGATCGGTATGGCGCACAGAGGTCGGTTGAATGTTTTGGCCAATGTTATGGGCAAGACTTACGAACAGATTTTCTCTGAATTTGAAGGCACCGCCACACCGGACCTTACCATGGGAGATGGAGATGTAAAATACCATATGGGCTTCTCTTCTGAAGTTCCAACGAGAAATGGTAAACTAATGATTTTAAAATTGGCTCCCAATCCTTCCCACCTAGAGGCGGTAAACCCTGTAGTAGAAGGTTTTGTTAGAGCTAAAATAGATGACCACTATAAGGGAGACGAGGACAAGGTAATTCCTGTTCTTATCCATGGAGATGCTGCTGTTGCCGGCCAGGGAATTGTATACGAAGTCACCCAGATGGCTAATTTGAAAGGCTACAATACTGGAGGAACCATACATTTTGTAATCAATAATCAGGTAGGATTTACGACAGATTTTGATGATGCCAGAAGCTCCATCTATTGTACTGATGTAGCTAAGATAATCGATGCGCCTGTTATACACGTGAATGGAGATGATCCGGAAGCCGTGGTATTTGCTGCCAAAATCGCAGTAGAGTTCCGTCAAAAATTCAATCAGGACATATTCATTGACATGGTATGCTACAGAAGGCATGGCCACAACGAGTCCGATGAACCTAAGTTTACGCAACCAGAGCTGTACAATATCATCTCGAAACATCCCAACCCACGAGAAATTTACAATAAAACGCTTCTTGATAGGGGTCAGGTAGATGCCAAGCTTGCCAAGCAGATGGACAAAGAATTCCGTCAACTGCTACAAGATAGGCTTGCAATGGTTAAGGTGAAGCCACTTCCTTATACCATTTCACCATTTGAAATGGCTTGGAAAGCATTGGATTATTCCAAACCTGAGGATTTTGAAAAATCCCCTGAAACTGCAATAAGTACTGAAGCCATTGAAAAGGTAGCAGAGGCTTTGACCATACTTCCAAAAGGATTTAAACCTATCAAGCAAATAGAAGCGCAACTCAAGCAGAGGAAGGATATGTTCTTCCAAAGCAAATCACTCAACTGGGCTGCTGCAGAGCTTTTGGCTTATGGTTCATTATTGCTGGATGGTAAAACGGTAAGGATGACTGGCCAGGATTGCGAGCGTGGGACCTTTTCTCATCGTCATGCCGTCGTTCACGATGCAAATACTAACAAGCCTTATGACTCTTTAAGAGAATTAAAGGACAGTAAAGGTAAATTCTATATCTACAATTCCCTTTTATCGGAATATGCAGTATTGGGCTTTGAATATGGTTATTCTATGGCCAATCCTAATGCGCTAAATATTTGGGAGGCCCAATTTGGAGACTTTGCAAATGGAGCACAAACCATGATCGACCAATTCATTACCTCTGGTGAATCGAAATGGCAAAAGATGAATGGTTTGGTTATGCTTTTACCACATGGCTACGAAGGTCAGGGACCAGAGCACTCTAATGCAAGACCAGAAAGATTTCTTCAGTTAGCTGCTGAATACAATATTATCGTAGCCAATATCACTGAACCATCTAATTTCTTTCACCTATTGCGACGCCAGTTGACATGGAATTTCAGAAAGCCTTGCATCGTAATGTCCCCAAAATCATTGCTTCGTCACCCTAAAGTGATGTCGCCTCTAAGTGAATTCACAAGTGGTAATTTTAGAGAGGTACTGTTAGATGAGACTACAAACCCTAAAAAGGTTAATAGGGTGGTGCTTTGCTCCGGTAAAATCTATTATGAATTGATCGAAATGAGGGAAAAGGAGAAAGTTGAAGACGTTGCCATCATTCGTGTGGAACAACTTCATCCGCTACCTAAAAATCAAATTCTTAATGCAATTAAGGCTTATAACAAAGATGTCGAGACGATTTGGCTTCAAGAAGAGCCAGAGAATATGGGTTACTGGGCATTTATAGTAAGGAATCTGTATAAGGATTTAAACATGAATGTCATTGCCAGAAAACCAAGTGCTTCGCCAGCAACAGGGTACCATAAAGTACATCTGGTAGAACAAAAGCAAATTTTGGAAAAAGCTTTGAAAATAAATCCTTAATTTCCCATTTCTTTTATCATTTATACATTAAATTTTGAAATTCTCGCCCGGAAACACTTTAAATCCCGGGAAAAAATCAAATAACCGATGAGTATAGTAACCAAAGTCCCTGCAGTAGGAGAATCCATCACCGAAGTAACCATAGGTCAATGGTTTAAAAAAGATGGTGAATTTGTAGAAATGGATGAAGTCATTTGTGAACTGGAATCCGATAAAGCTACTTTCGAGCTTACGGCCGAATCTTCAGGAGTGCTTTATACCAAAGCTGATGAGGGAGACACGCTCGAAATCGGAGCAGTCATTTGTGAAATTGACACTGAAGGAAAAGAGCAAGAAGCTACTGAAGACACAGAAGTGGTTGCCTCGGAGGAAAAAACGAGTAATTCAAGTAGCCCTGCACCTTCTAAAAGCAGTGGTGAAGTCAAAGAAATGCACGTTCCTGCAGTAGGTGAATCCATTACTGAAGTCACTTTGGCCTCATGGATCAAAACCGATGGCGATTATGTGGAATTGGATGAAATAATTGCTGAAGTAGATTCTGATAAAGCTACTTTTGAATTGCCAGCCGAAGCTTCTGGAATCCTAAGGCATGTAGCGGGTGAAGGGGATACATTGGAGATCGGTGGATTAATTTGTAAAATAGAAGTAAGGGATGGTGCCCCTGAGGCATCAAATGAGGCCTCTGGAAATGCGGGCGCAAATGCCTCTGAAGATAAAAAACCTACAGGCAACGAGACTTATGCCACAGGCCATGCTTCTCCAGCAGCCAGTAAAATATTGTCAGAAAAAGGGGTAGACCCAGCAACTGTAAAAGGTTCGGGGAAGGATGGACGAATCACCAAGGAAGATGCTGAAAAAGCAGAGAAAGCAAAACCAGCAGCTCCAGCAACAGCTAAAAATGCATCTAAACCTGCCGCTACAGATAATAAAGACACTGCCGTAAAAGGAGAACGTGGGGAACGAAGAGAGAAAATGACCTCTCTAAGAAAGACCATCTCCAGAAGATTGGTGGCTGTGAAGAATGAAACAGCCATGCTGACCACTTTCAATGAGGTCAACATGAAGCCAATAATGGATATTAGAAAACAATACAAAGACAAGTTTAAAGAACGGTATGAAGTTAACCTTGGCTTTATGTCTTTCTTTACAAAAGCTGCTTGCATAGCACTGGAAGAATGGCCGGCAGTCAATGCACAAATTGATGGAAACGAAATCATTTATCACGATTATTGTGATATATCCATTGCTGTTTCCTCTCCAAAAGGATTGGTAGTACCTGTAATCAGAAATGCAGAAAACTTGTCCTTCTCTGGTGTGGAGAAAGAAGTTGTTCGCCTCGCTGTTAAAGCCCGTGATGGCAAATTGTCCATTGACGAAATGACTGGCGGAACATTTACATTGACCAACGGTGGAATATTCGGATCCATGATGTCTACCCCTATTATCAATGCCCCTCAGGCAGCAATACTGGGAATGCACAACATCGTAGAAAGACCAATGGCAGTGAATGGAGAGGTCAAGATTCTTCCAATGATGTATTTAGCACTTTCTTATGACCACAGAATCATTGACGGTAGAGAGTCGGTTAGCTTCCTTGTTCGCTTGAAAGAGCTTCTTGAAGATCCAGCTAGACTAATGCTAGGTATTTAAAATTGAATTGAAATATTTCCTGTCTAAAAATAAATAGGCGAGGTTCTAAAAGATGATATATAATGTATGACCTAATCGTAATCGGATCTGGACCAGGAGGCTATGTAGCTGCTATTAGAGCTGCTCAACTGGGAATGAAAACCGCTATAATAGAAAAATACCCAACCTTAGGAGGTACTTGCCTCAATGTTGGATGTATACCTTCCAAAGCACTTCTGGATTCTTCAGAACATTACCACAATGCTGCCCATACTTTTAAAAATCATGGTATAGACCTTAGTGCATTGAAAGTCAATTTCAAGCAGATGGTTACCAGAAAGCGTGAAGTAGTCAATCAAAATGTGGAAGGTATCCAATACCTGATGAAAAAAAATAAAATCGATGTTCATCAGGGAATCGGTTCATTCAAAGATAAAACAACGATAATCGTCACTAAGGATGACGGCAAAACGGAGGAATTAAAAGCAAAGAATACAATCATTGCTACAGGTTCTAAACCTTCAAGCCTTCCATTCATCACTTTGGACAAAGAGCGCATAATCACTTCCACTGAGGCCCTTGAGCTTAAAGAAATCCCAAAGCACTTGGTAATCATCGGTGGAGGAGTCATTGGTTTGGAACTAGGTTCAGTGTATGCAAGACTGGGAGCCAAAGTATCCGTAGTTGAATACATGGATGGACTTATTCCAACAATGGATAAAACCATGGGCAAAGAGCTTCAGAAATCACTCAAGAAACTTGGTTTCGAAGTTTACCTTAAGCATAAAGTAACTGCTGTAGAAAGAAAAGGTAAAGAAGTTACAGTATCAGCAGAAAACAGCAAAAAGGAAACCGTTAAAATCAAAGGGGATTATGTCCTGGTATCCATTGGCAGAAAACCTTATACTGACGGATTGAATGCAGCTGCAGCCGGCGTAAAAATCAACGAAAAAGGTCAGGTGGAAGTAGATGAACATTTGAAAACTTCTGCTGATAATATATACGCAATCGGTGATGTAGTAAAAGGCGCCATGTTGGCCCATAAGGCTGAAGAAGAAGGTGTATTTGTAGCTGAAACCTTGGCAGGACAGAAACCACATGTCAACTACTTGCTGATTCCAGGTGTGGTTTATACTTGGCCAGAAGTGGCTAGTGTTGGTTATACTGAAGAACAACTCAAAGAAAAAGGCAAGAAATTTAAGACAGGTAAATTTCCATTTATGGCTTCCGGCAGAGCACGTGCCAGTGGAGATGTAGATGGTTTGGTGAAAGTTTTGGCAGATGCTGAAACGGATGAGATTCTTGGAGTACACATGATTGGTCCTCGTACGGCTGATATGATTGCTGAGGCGGTTGTAGCCATGGAATACCGTGCGTCTGCAGAAGACATCGCCAGGATGTCACATGCCCACCCTACCTATACGGAGGCATTTAAAGAGGCATGCTTGGCCGCAACAGCCAATAGAGCCTTGCATATATAAAAACCACGAACACGCTTACACCAGCCCTTTGATTGACGTCAAAGGGCTTTTTTTATTAATATTGATAAGTGATAGTATTCAGAAGAGCCAAATCAATCTATAAAAAGAAGTTTTGGCCTTGGTCCAATTTATTCAAAGGGGACGATAAGTACTGGTATGTTTGATTTTTTAATGATTTCTGCAGACACACTACCCACAAATGCATTGTAAAAGAACCCATGCTGGTGATGTCCTGCCATTATCAGGTCCACATTCAATTTTTTAGATTCTTCTATTATCATTTCAATCGTTGCACCTTGCACAAGTAGCCCTTCCGAAACCACTCCTTTCTTTTTAAGGGCTGTACTGTACTCTTGCAGTTTTCGGTGTTCTTGCCGAAGGTCTTCTGCCCTACTGTCTCTTATGTATTGGGGGCCTACATCGTACCCTACAAAATCGGGATCTGGAGCAGCGATGTGCATTAGCCATAATTTAGAACCAAATGCTTCTGCCATTTGAACAGCTTTGTCTAATAATAGTGCTTCACTTTTATCGAAATCGATCGTAACTAAAATATTTTTCATGTCTAATTATTTTTATTGTCCGTTACGGTTTGGCAATGCTTCACCGCCCCAATTGCTAGAAATTAAACGGTGGACCCATTTCATAAACAGCCCCTTATAATTAGAGTCAAAATACATAAAAATTTCGATTGGTTCAATAGTCACCTCATTCGGAACATTGCAGAAAGGACCGAAAGTGATGTACCTGGGTACTTATATATCCAGCTGGTTGTTCTGCGACCTTTCTTCTAGCGGAATATCCAGGTTGATAATCGACTGCTCAAAAACAGCTTCTGCATTCTGCTTTATGCCTTTATAGACATTTTGCACAAGGGGGTCGGTTTTCAGTTTTTGCTTGAGCTTCCTCTCTATATCCTTGTTCAGGACAAGGCGAGGTGAGCCTTTTCTCAGGTTATTCTTAAGGTATTTTGCAGTAATAGGATTTTGCAGTTTCGAAGGCAAATGCTGGGCATTTAAGCCAGACCCTAAAAGCAAAAGTATAAAAACAGGCGAAAGCCAGCCGACAATTATTTTATTGAATACTTTCATCGTAAGTTAATTTTGGGTTTTATTTGACCGTTTTTATTCGTTAAAGTAATCTGCAAAAAACAGCAAATGGTACTTAATAGAGTTTGCCCAATAATCCCAACTGTGGCCTCCCGGACGTTCTGTGTAATTGTGGGGTATGTTTCTTTCCACTAATTTGGCATGTAACCGCTTATTGGCATCGTAAAAGAAATCGTCAATACCGCAATCGAATAGGAGTTTTAGGTCATCTCCTTTCAGTAGATGTACCATGTTAATAACCGTATTGTTTTCCCAATTTTCTTTGTGTTCCGCATAATCTCCCAAGCGTTTGTTTAAATCCCAGTTTTTTGGGAATGGGCGAATGTCTACTCCTCCACTCATGCTTCCTGCAGCTCCCCAGATATCCTGGTGCCTAAATGCCAGGTAAAAGGCCCCATGCCCTCCCATGCTCAAGCCTGTAATGGCTCTTCCGGATTTTTCCATAATGGTATTGTAGGTTTTGTCTATGGCTCCAGTTAATTCTTTAGATAAATAGGTTTCATAACGCATCTTTTCGTCCACTGGACTGTCAAAATACCAACTGGTGGCATTCCCGTCAGGGCATACAATGATCAAATTAAATTGGTCCGCATATTCTTTTATGGCAGGTACTTTGGATACCCAGTTTGTATGATCTCCACCTGCTCCATGAAGCAAATACAGTACAGGAAAACTTTTCTTTTGAGTAGCGTAACTGTCTGGTAGAATTACAATATTTGCAATGGACTTACTCATGGATTCACTTTCAACAAAGACCGTATCTACCTGAGAGGCTTTTAGTAAAAATACATTACAGCATACAAAAAGTAGGATTAATTTTAATTTCATGGTTTTGGTTTTAATTTTTTATTTAGGCTAGGAGTTGATTCTTTACCCTATCAAACTACTATTAAAAGTAACAATAAAAACCAAAGGATCAGTAGCCTCTTGTCAAAACCTAAAGTGTTAAGTAGAGCATATTTTCATTGTTTGTGAATAGATAGGGAAAACTAGCAGTTTAAAGTAGGCCCTCATGAATATTTTTGACCCTGAATCACTAAGTTTCTGACCGATAAATCACCGGCTTTAGAGCAATCCACTTTGATAATTACGTTAAAGCCTGTCCATGGTCGCTTGCTGGTTTTTGTTAGCGAACTATTACCTGTCTAAACACATGATGCGCTTTTCCTTTAAGGATAAGAATATAAATTCCGGGAGCTATGTCGGATAGATCCATAGTATAGGGGTTAACCAATTCTTTTTTGATTTCAACACCATTTAGATTGAGTAGTACAGCTTCTAACAAGTTATCAAATCCCTCTATTTTTAAGTAATTTTCAGTAGGGTTGGGATAAATTACTATGTCTTTTCCAAAACCTTCTTCTAAACCCAAAATTGGATCAAGAAGGAAGGTGTCAAACATTATTTGCTCGCTGAAAAACACCTCGTCTCCAAATTCAATTTTAATCCGACAATAATAAGTGCTATTGTCTTCCAGGTTGGTCAATTCCCATTCCAGGTTTTCAGTCCCTGCATTTACTACTCCATATTCAAATAGTCCAATGATGGATCCTTCTGAGCTAAGCTCAAGACTAACAGCCAACTCATCAATGCTTGATAACAATTCCGTATTTAAAAGAGTAGTCTTCGTTTCTCTAAAATCAACAACTTCTAGTGAAGACAATCTAAACTGATCGCTCAACAATATATTGGTTCTAAGAAGATTACCATTAACCCCATACGCATAGAGTTCCTTTTGATGACTTGAAAAAGACATTATTCCTGAAAGCTCATTTGTAGATTCCCAATTTTTGCCTCCATCCAAAGTTTCAAAAACATATCCATTTTCATTACAAATAAATCCATAGTTTTCATTATGGAAATAGACATCTTTAAACCAACCACTCGGAATATCAATCGCCTCCCATGTATCTCCTCCATTACTAGTTTTATGTAAGCCCAATTCCGGATCACCAATAAGGTAACCAACTTCATTATCAATAAAATGCATGGCATAAATTGGGTCTCCAGAATTTTCATATATCAACTCCCAATTTTCCCCTTTATCCATTGTTTTAAAAACCCGGTTATAGTAACTGTAGGTGTTAGATGCATATCCTATATCCGAATCAGTAAACTGAAATTCTCCAATTCTATCTCCCGGGGAATTAATTTCTGTCCAAGAAACGCCACTGTCCACTGTTTTAAATATCTGTCCTCTACTTCCGCTTATAAATCCTGTATTTTCATCTATAAAATTCATAGCTATAAGGCCATTAGATCCATATTCAATATCATTCCTATTTTGTAAGGACCATGTTAGCCCCCCGTCAACTGTTTTTAGAACCTTTTTACTATTCCCTGAAGAACCAGGTGTGCCACCTACTAAGGCAAACCCAATTTCATTACTTATAAAGTCAATTTCTTGTGTTTTCTGATCTATAAAGGGACTACCCAAGTTGATCAGCTCTTCCCCTTGATTTGTCGATTTAATGATATCATTACCGACATGCGCGTACACTGTTTCATTCGATGTAACTTCTACATTTGAGATTTTACCGTAAGTGATGCTATAGTTTTCCCAAGTTTTTCCCCCATCAAAAGTCCGGATAATTCTACCACCTAGCCCTGTGGCAAACCCTAGGTTTGTGTTTATAAAATGAATACCATAAAGGCTATTTCCGAATTCTCTACCATCAAACCCTAGCCAATCCCATGTATCTCCACCATCTTCAGTTTTGTGAATGACGCCATCTTCACCAGCAATAAACCCAATATTCTTATCAATAAATTGTATTGCGTAAGCTCCATCAAGTGATGTTATTTCATGCCATGTTTCTCCTCCATCTGTAGTTTTGTATACTTCACTATGTTCTTGGGTTGCATAACCAATATGTTCATTGACAAAAGTGACCCTGAAAAAATTAGAAGGAGCTGTATTTGAAGTTTCCGTCAAATACCAAGTCTCTCCACCATCGATTGTTTTCTTGATAACACCATTCTTACAAACTGCATGGCCTATATTTTCATTGACAAAGTAAGCATCTTCAACATCCACATTTGGGATTTCCAATTCACTTGGGATCTCCAATTCACTCCAGGATATCCCCCCATCAAAGGTTTTATATAAAGTGCTATCACTGGTTATGAAAAGAGTGTCCTTGCTGATTTGACTGATACTGTTAAGGTTATCATTAAGGTTTATTTCCAATAGATTCCACCCTTCTCCTTTATAGGTCGATTTGTAAATTGACCCTCTACTACCTATAATGACCCCATATCCGTCTTTGAAACTGATCCTGAAACCATTGTCTAAATCCGTTAATTTCTTCCAGGTACTCCCTTGGTCTTTCGTTATAAGCAACTCCTCCCTGTTAACAACAAATCCTGAAAAATCATCTACAAAAACAATATCAGTTCCCGTCAAAGATGAGGGATGCGGGTTAAGTCGAATCCATTTATCTGACTTTTTCTGTATTTCAGAATCATCATTTACGTAAAATGATTTAGCTGATTCACATCCAAATTCATTTGACACAAGTATTGAATACCAACCTGGCTGCGCAATAAAAATTGAGGGAGTGATTTCGCCTGTACTCCAATCGTAACTATTGAATTGTCCAGGATTAATTTCAACTGAATCAATTCCAAGAGAAATTGTATCAGGAAGATTGATCTCCGGTAATTCCACGACATCAACATATACCGAATCTTTAGAAGCACATCCAAACTTATTCGTAACCTCAATAAGATAATAACCAGTCTGGCTAACCCTGGTTGTATGCGTCGTATCCCCAGTACTCCAGCGATAAGACGCATATACATCTTCAACAGTTAATTTGGAGCCAGAACACAATTCCAAGGCCTCTCCAAGTTCTAGGGCCGGAAATGGATCAATCGTTATATCTCTGGTAATTACATCCGAATGATCAGCGTAATTAGCTGTGAGGGTAACTGCATAAGTTCCTGCTTCAATATAAGTATGTTGAGGATTGGTCTCTTCAGATGTAGCCCCATCTCCAAAATCCCAATGCGCTGATTTTAAAAGATATGAATTGGTAATTCTGAAATTAGTGGGAGAGGATTGACAGGTCCCCTCTTGAAGAAAACTTGTTTTGAAGAAGTAATTCTGTATAAAGTTTGGGGTAGCGTTGGCAAGTGAATAGCCCCCTTCAGTAAAAAATCCATTTTCCTCCACTACTACATTTTCAGCGATTTCATTAACATTTGATATCACTCCCAAGTACTCAGTTCCACCTCCTCCTCCACCTTTTGTTATGTAGATTTTTCCATTTGTTGCCAATTGTAAAAAGCGAAATTGATTAAATACCTCCCTGTGCAAAAGCTTTCGGGAATCTTGGATTGATGCTTTGTCTGAAAATTCAAGGTCAAACTGATACAGTCCACTTTCACCTGAACTACCTTCTTGGCTTACGTAAAGTTTTTTAGCATCTGACGAGAACGCTACACCATAACTAGTTCTCTTAGCTGGAAGGACTAAATTAATTCTATTGGTCAGCTTTCCTGTGCCAGAGTCAAAATCAAATAAATCTAAAGATGTATTATTTATATTATCATAATCTCGGCTGGATGCTATTCTTCTCCCATCGGGAGAAAACTTCAATTGCCCCTGAAAAAGCTCATAAGCTCCTCCTATTGAACTGACAACAGGCACATTTGAAACACCTTCCGAATTAACCAAGAAGGAATAATAATTGTTGGTATTGTATTCATGTACTACCACCCAATAATCTTCTAAATTTTCATGAAATGCGGCTGTAATTCGTTTGCTGGTATTGGCTAATATTTTTTCCCCCTTGCTCTTTACATCCCCTAAACCACTTTCAAGACTCATATCAATGACTGAGTAATAGAGGCCCGAAGACTCAAAACCTTCCCAAGGATCTACCGTAAATAAATAGTACAAATGATTGTCTGAAGGGTGAGGTATTATCAGTGACTCTCGGGAAGTTAAACCTTCTGGAGAGGGAATTACTTCAGATCCATTAGGCATCAACTGATGATTTTTATTCCAAACAGAATACCCATCTGAATAAAATAGCAAATCACCATTTTTATCGCTTATTAGTCCTAATCCCAAATTGAGGTATTCAGCATATTCGAAATTCACTTCAGGCACTCCTGCATTAAAGTCGAGCTGATAATTTGCAAGCGCCCAATTGTTCGCTTCTTTTTGAGCAAAAACAGATGAAGTTATTTGAATGAAAATAATTAATATAAAAAGTTTTTTCATTGTTGGTATAACTAGTATTAAATAGAACCTGATGGCTCAAAAATTATTTATTGATCTAAAAGTAACTAAGCAAATAAAATTTCAGTCCCCATTCAATTGGAGGTAAAATAATAAATCGTTTTGATCTGAATCCAAAAAACGCCTAAATCAAAGGTACCTGTCATTAAAAAGGTAAATTAGAACAACGAATTACTTAAAAATATCTACTTTTTCAAACGGTCTGCCCAAAAACTTAAAAAAAGAAAACCATTCCCCATAAAAACCATTATACCCGGCACCCTTTCACTACTTTATTGAAGTGTTTCCTAAATTGAACCGTACCCTTCGACAGGCTCAGGCTGCGGTTCAATTCAGGCTTTTTCATTTAGTCCTTTGTAGCCTCCATTTTTTGCTTCCACAGCTCAAACTCTTTTTTATTCGCTTCTAAGGTGAGGGGGTATAAGCCTACAATGCTATGTCCTTCCAATACCCTTTCGGTTACAAAATCTTCGTAAAGGGTCATGCTGATGGCTTCATCGGCTATTTCATCAGCCAATTGAGCAGGAATAACGATTACCCCATCATCATCACCTACTAACACATCACCAGGAAAAACAGCCACGTCTCCGCAACCAATGGGCACATTAATGTCTATGGCTTGGTGTAAAGTTAAATTCGTCGGTGCAGAAGGGGCTTGGTGGTAGGAGGGCATGTCCAACTTGGCAATTTCAGCAGAATCCCTAAATCCCCCATCCGTAACGATTCCGGCAGCACCACGGACCATTAAGCGAGAAGCCAAAATAGAACCGGCAGAAGCCGCCCTACTGTCTTTTCGGCTGTCAATAACCAGTACCGCTCCACAGGGGCATGTTTCTACAGCCACCCTTTGCGGATGTTTAGGATCTTGAAAGACAGTAATGGGATTGAGGTCTTCCCTTGCAGGAATATACCGTAAAGTAAAGGCTTCCCCCACCATGGTAGGCTTTCCTTTTTCCAATGGCTTAACCCCTTGAATAAACTGATTTTTAAGCCCTCGTTTAAACAAGGCGGTGGCGAGTGTGGCAGTACTAACGGTTTGTAATTTTTGACGAGTAGTGGCTAGCATTATGGTAGTTTTAATTTGATGTTTTAAAGAATCATGGTGGTTTTTCCAACTCCACGAGCACCGATGATCCCAATCATTCGGCTTTCCCACGAGAGGTTATCGTGCAAATATCGTTTAAAATCTGTTGTTGTACTTTGTAAAAGCGTTTCAAATTTCTGATATAATGTTCTCATAATCTCTCAATACTATTTCCACAAAGACACAGGAATGCACAAGGTATTCAACAAAATATACCACTAATTGCACAATACAATGTGCAGTTTTTTTGCTTTACCACTAACCTTCCATGGATGGTGTCGTAGCATCCCGCAGGGTATGCACTATAACCAAGTTGAACGAATCTGGATGAGGCAGGAAACCGGCAGTTACTGCACTTTATAAAGCGTCAGGACTTAAAACAAAATCAGTAACAATCGGTATAATAATTCCTTTCGCTAATTCCATTTTTATTTTTTTGTACCGTATAGTATCTCGTCCTACAATGACCGCTAACGTGACTTAACTCGAAGACGGCGGGCATTCGGAGCCGTTCCCTTCCAGCCTACTCCTAGCTTCTCAAAAATACTGATTTTCATAGTTACTCGGTACCGCCCGCTGGATCTAAGGTGATGTTATAGCGCTTATTCTTTTTACAATTTAATGGAAATTTTGACTTTTCCTCCCAATCCTTTTTCTACTATGTCGAAGAGCGTTTTAAGTGTCAGATTGCTTCCGTTATTTTCGACCCTTGAAATGTAGGTTCTTTTCTTATCTACTAATTCTGCCAATTGCTCTTGTGTCAAATTCTTGTCCTCCCTGGCTTTCTTCAATAATACACCGATCTTGAACGATTCAAAATCTCTTTCAAGTTCGTCTCTTCGTGATGTGCCTTTCCTTCCATACACATCATCTTTTATGTCTTTCCAGCTTTTCGTATTCATTTCTTCGTTCTTTTCTTTTTTTCTGGGTTTTTTTCGGCAAAGTATTGGTCCATCAACTTACTCGCCTTTTCTATTTCCTTGGGTGGTGTCTTTTGTGATTTCTTTTGAAAGCCATTTAATAAAATAACTAGCTTGCCTTTGTCAAAAAAACAAAACACCCTCCAGATGTTTGATCCCAACTGGATACGGGCTTCAAACAACCCCTTCTTTGTTTTGATAGGCTTCAGGTAAGTTTCAGGAACTCTTGCAAGGGTCTCAATAGCCTCAATAACTTAATAAATTTTGTTTTGAACTTTTTCGGTCTGTTTTCTCAGAAAGTTCTCAAAATGGTTTTGGTAGGCTATGACTTCCCTTACTTTATCCATAGACGTAAATGTAACTTAAAAGTTACTATTTTTAAAATTCGAAAAATTTCTTTCGTGAATAAGGCTTCTCAATATGCGCTATAACGACTCGAATATGCGTAGTGCGGGATTTCAGGGCACTTCACTATCAAACCGATACGTCGTTTGTTAAATTGCTTTAAGGTTCAAATTTACTAGTTCGCCCCGCATTACGTATATTTATTGTTGTGCATTGTTTTTTCATTCTTCAATAAAAAATTCAAACAATTCATTAGTTAGTTCTTGTCCTTTTTCAGAATTTGTCAAAAGTACAAATCCCCATTTTTTATCTATATCCATCACATAACCACCGGTAAACCCCTCATTGTCCGCACCATGCAAAAAGACTGTGTTGTAAGGCATATCCAAAGTCATAAATCCTAAAGTATAGTACTGACCTTCTTTAGCTGTTGAATGAGTTTTTAGTAGTTCGCCATAACTTGCTTTGGTCAGTAATTGCTTATTCATTACAGCAATCATCCATTTAGAAAAATCTACAGGTTCAGAATGCAAAGAGGCCGGAGCTATAAATTTTCCATTGTCTTTTAAATACCAATAACTGTTTTTCCAATCAATTGGGTTTGTATTTTCATCATAGGGTTGAGCTTTATTTTTTCTCGTATATTCGGTTTGTATAAAAACTGAATGTTCCATATTTAATGGTTGTGCTATTCTTTGCTGAAAAACAGATTCTAATCCTTGCCAATCTGTATTTTCAATTTCACGTAAAACCAAGGCGAGGTATTGATAACCTTCACCTGAATAAAGATAATCCGTCCCTGGGTCAAATTTTATTTTTAGTTGCTGATTATCTTCACCCTCTCGCCAATTTGGAAATCCTGACTGATGCGATAAAACCATTCGAGCTGTAATTTTTTTATACCTCTCATCAGTTGCGATATCGGGATATTCCAAATATTGGTAAAGCGGTTTGTCAAGGTCTAATTTTCCTTCTTCTACATAGGTCATCACAAAAAATGCGAAAATAGATTTAGATAGTGATGCGAATTCAAAAATAGTACTTTCCGTAACTTTTAAATTTAGTTCTTTGTTTGCATAGCCAAAACTGTTATGATATAACACTTTAGAATCATTAATAATCGCAATGGAAAGACCTGGTATATCCATAGATTTAATCTTCTTTTTTAAAAAAGTTTCCAATTCTTCGGTAGTAATGGGCTTACCATCATAATTATTTATTGAATCAATTGGTTTGTTGGAAGTACCATTTCTTGAAGTGCATGTTCCAAAACTTATTAAAATAGAAATATAGAGTATGATGATTTTCATTTCATTTTTTTTGAATTAATTGTAGCGTAAAATCTAATGCTTCATCTGTATCAGAAGTAACATTATTTACTGTTTGGGGAAATTGGTACTCTGGTATTATGCCTCGACCTTTTGGCAAGAGTTCTTTTACATTCGTATCATAGCGGACTAATGGTAAACTCAATGCGAATTTTGTGTTAGGAAATGTTATTTGAGCAAACAAACCACTAGTATTTCCATAATAGCTACCACCAGTTTCTTCGCCTACAAAAGTAGCTAAACCTTTAGAATACAAAATTGAACATACATCGGCAGCAGTGGAAAAAGTATTACCATTGATTAGAACATATATTTTTCCTTCAAAAACAGGTTTGGAGGGCATAAATGGTTGAATACCAATTTCATCTTTTAATTCTAAAATGGTATCGTTTATACTATGTGTATTTTCCTTTAAAACGCTGTAGGTTTCTTTCTCTAAATTGCTATGCTTCTTCAAAACATTGGCATCTATAGTTTTCAAATACATCCGCTTAAATTCTTTAATGGAATCAGAAGAAAGGTAGGAAAGTAGTTTTAACCCAAGGGCATCACTACCACCTCGATTATCTCTTAAATCAAGAATCAAGTTTCTGTTTTTTGATTTGGATAGTGAGTTGAAAATGTCGGATAGTTGAATTTGAAAATCAACTTCGGAATCTGAAAAACTCGTTACTTTTAAATAGGCTGTTTGTTGTTTTTCAAATATCTTAAATTTGATATTCTTAAACATGGGCTTTTCTCCCATTTCCTTGTTCGAATCTATTGTAAATAAATGTTGTGAAGTATTGTTATTTGAATCTTTGTACTCAATTTTATATTGATTTCGAAATCCATATAATAGTGCATAATAAAAACCAAATCTTCGTTCTACCATTTGTGTTCTTCCCGTTTTGATAAACCCGTCACTAATCGTGTAGTTTATCATGGATTCAATAATTTCGCTGGACAAAGTTTGGTTAATACTTATAATTTCATTCCCTTTTTATATTGAGTTATTGTAACTAGTTCCAGTGTAAATCAGTTTTCTTTGAATGATTCTTAAATCAACAGGGAATTGGTCAATTTTTCTCCATAACGAATCAGAAAGTGGTTTAGATGCATTTAACCAAGTATGCCCACAGTTAATTTGAGCGATTAACCTTAATGTTTTTCGATAAAAATCTATTTCGGTTTCTTTTTCTTTCAGTGAGGTTCTTAATTCATAAAACAAACTATCAATGGTATTTTCTGTATTATACCAATATAGCCCAGGATGAGCTTCTTTTAGTGCCTCTTCCAAAACAGCAATATCCTTTAAAAGTGCTTCTCTTTCATAGTATCGATTGCCAGCTAAATCTAGATTTACTCCTGTAGGTTGAGTATTGCAATTCACAAAGCTAAAAGAGATTAATATGTATAGTTTGATTTTGGTCATTTTTAAATAATGCACAATCGGGTCAGGCGGGGGAATTGCACCCCTACCTTCCCACGGAACCGTGCGTGAGACTCTCACCTCACACGGCTCTTCATGTTTATAAATCGCTCGGTCCGACTAAGATACCTAAGGTTGAACCAATTTCCAATGCGCAAACAGTCCCGGGCAGGTCTTGTACTGACGCTTAAGCCATCTGACTGCGGCCATTTTGTACAATCCCTTCTCCCATTTGACCCATTTGAGCAGACGGTGGTTAAGTTGATTCCATACCTCACGCATGGATTCTCCCCTTAGCTTGTGGTAGTAGTTGAGCAGTCCCCTGACAACTGGATTAAGTCGACGGGCAATCTCCTGAATAGGCTTGCGCCACTTGTGGATTGCCAGTTCCCTAAACTTTCCCAGTATCGCCGTTCTGGACTTGATACTGACAAATGTACCCGGCAACAACATGCCCCTGCCTTTGATGGTCTGCATCGATGCTTTGATAGTTAAGCCTAGAAAATCATACTTCCGAGGATATTTGGTCGAAGACCAACCCCGCAGGTTTACAATCTTCGTCTTTATGGGGTGCAGTTCCAGATAGCAACTCTTCATACGCTGGCTGATTTGCCTAAGCATAAATTGGGCTTGCTTCTCCGTCTTGCAATGTACCACTACATCATCCGCATATCGCTCGAATGGCTTCTCTGGATGAAATCTCCTCATCCATTCATCAAAAGTGACATGAAGATATAGGTTTGCCAATAGTGGGCTCACTACCCCACCTTGAGGTGTACCAACATTTGTTCCTACAAACTCACCTTCCGCCATAATACCAGCCTTTAGCCATCTGGACACATACATCGCTACCCATTCGTCCTTGCAGTAATGTCTCAGGGCTTTCATCATCAGGTCATGGTTGATGTTGTCGAAGAACCCTTTGATATCCAGGTCTACCACAAAGTCATGACCGAAACAATTTCGCTCTGATTGTTTTACTGCTTGGTGGGCGCTCCTATTAGGCCGATAGCCAAAGGAATTCTCATGGAAGAGTGGTTCAAGTTGTCTTTCCAAGTGTTGACGGACTACCTGCTGGGCGATACGGTCAAGAAGGGTCGGCACCCCCAATTTGCGGACACCGCCGTCTTTCTTCTTTATTTCCACCCGCTTGACAGGTACGGGAAAATAACTCCCCGAGGTCAGTCGGTTCCATAGTTTATACATATGTGAGGTTAAATCGTTGTCCAATTCCTCCCAGCCCATACGGTCTATGCCCGCACTGCCCTTGTTCGATTTTACTTTCTTGTACGCCTGCCATACCATCAACTTGGTAATTGGTTGCGATTTTGTTTCATAGTAGTCTGTCATCCCAAATTGATTGGTTGTAAACTGGTTTGAAACCAAACATGTCCAGCCCTTTGCTCCACTCCCATTACAGGAGCTTCAACGCTACTACGGCTGGACCTGCCCCCCTTGCCTCACCCAACCACGGGTGCAGGTTTCCTCTCTCGATTTGGCCTGAAGGCAAAGAGTTCACTCGTTCCCCCGAGAAAAAATCGGGGCAGGCATTGAAATGGCCTGTACTGCGTTTCCCGCCAGCGGGACAGGCACTGCCAGCTTAACCCCGGATGCGGTGTGGCCGGTATCTTCCGGACGCCCGCCACACTTGTCACAGGTACAAACGTAACTACCTGTTTTTCGCATCGTAATTTGCTTTCTCGAGGCTTCATCGTTGGTTCACTCTCGTTCCGCTCCACAATACTCACCTACAGGAATCTATGTTCCCGTTTTTTCCTTAACCGTTCACCACACCGGAGTTTCCGCCAGATGCAGCGTAAGGCAGTTTGATGGCTGCTCCGGCAAGCCGCCATCGGAGGGCCTATCTATTGGTTGCCCAATAGTCCTCCATCCATTTCAAAGCATTCAGCCCCAAGGGGCTGATTCAAGTCACACACGGTTTGCGGCTTGGAGACGGCGGGCATTTGAAAACGTTCTCTTCCAGCCTACTCCTAACTTCTTAAAGATAATGATTTTTATAGTTACTCGGTACCGCCCGTTGGATCCAAGGTGATGTTAGCTGCTTTATTTCATTTCTTTAAAATGTTGATTGTACAATTTAACAACATTTTGTAGCTCAGTAAAATCGTATTTATTATTATTCCAATCTTCACGTAGTTTCGGGAAATCAGCAATCATATTTTCAACTCTTTTCTTTTTATTTACTACATTCAAATAAGTTAATTTACCATCTTTTCTCAAAATTGGGGCAGCAAATCCCGAATTACTTATATGCAAAGTGAAGTATGACAATTTTCCTATTTCATTTTCTTGCAAAAATTGTTTTTTGTCTTCTGGAATCGACATAAATCTAACTTTGTCATTATTTTCCAATTGTATTTCTGCAATTTTTATATCGGTTGGTTTATATCTAATTATACCTGTTTCAGTCTTAGTCGTAATATTTTTTGTCAAAGCTGAATAGTTCAATTGTCCATTTAAATAATTAGGCAGGAAAATTTCACATTTTAAAGTTTCTCCATTGTTATTAATAATGTGTCCTGCATGATATTGCCCAAACGAATTAAATACATAAAAAATTAAAAATGTTGTTAATACGAATTTGAACTTAATTGCTAATTGCATCAGAATTTCTATTATTTTTTTTCAATCCTTATTTGTGAACGATGACTCCTTAATATTGCAGCTAACGGTTTGGCGCTTGGCGAAGAAGCGGACTTCGAAGCACTAAACTGTCTGCCAGCACTAAACTTGATACGAAGCACAAAACTCCATTTAAGCACTGAACCCGCTTTTTTGCCAAACGCCTGTTAGCGGCTGTTATACTTTCTGTCCGAAGTTGTGTTGTTGTTTCTCCGCACATAGTTTATTCAATGCTTGATATGTCTAAATAATCTCCGCTATCGTGCCCTGTGGCTACAAATAATTTGTTCTTGCTTGTCAAAAAGAGTTTCTTGTTGAGTTTTGTTCTGATAATTTCGTCAAGTGTCAATGCACAATAGGCAAGTGGCAAAATCCAGTCAAGGAACTCATAATTGTCCTCGTCAGTTTTTGCTATGTCGTCAATTTGTTGTAGTAATGGTGGTTGAGCATATCTATTCTCTGGGAAGTAAATTGGGTCGCAAGCCCAATCAATATCGTCTATGTCATAATTGTCTGCACCAGATAAATAAATTGCAGGAATTTCTTTGTCATTGTCAGCGAACTTTAAAATCCCAACCCAAAGTGCAACAACGCTGTCAGGAAGTGGAGAGGTAGTTACAAGATGTTGAAGCCACTCAACAATATCGGCTTGTTCTTTGTCAATGTCTAACTGTCGCAAAGCAGTCCAGTAAGGTTTAGGAGTTGCCTTTTCGTGAAAGTCGATAAACTTATTCCAAGCTTCTTTGGCAGTCAGTTTGGAAGCAAAAATTGTTGTCAAGCTGTCCCAAGATTGGTCGTGTTGAAATTCCATGTCGTTATTTTCTGTTTGTTTTTTGCCGTCTGTTTAAGGTTTGCACTGTCGCCAAATAATAGCCGCTAACGGTTTGCGGCTACCCGAAGGTGGCGATTTCGGAGCACTTCACTGTCAACCAGACAGAAATTTTGATAGAAGCACAAAGCTTGATTTAACCACTGAACCGCCACTTTTGGGTAGGTGCTGTTACCTGCTGGCTTTATTTTTTCCTTTAAAATTCAGGTGTACATAAACTCCCTGTTGCTCCACTTGCATAATTTAAAACTATATTTTCTTTATAAAACATACTCATACAGTCATCTGAGTATTCTTCTTGTTGTTCAGCAGTTAAATTCTCATCAAATACTGAAAAACTCAATAGTGCCATACCGCTAAATCCGTATTCAATTTCGACTGGATTTCTACTTCTAATTCCGATGCAATTAGCTTTCTCTAATTTATCATATAGATTACTAAATGTTTCTCGATTCCAATTCAGCATATTTTTAACTAATTCTAATGACTTTGTCTTACCACGATATTTCTTTTCATATTTGGTTTGTGGCGTTTCTATATAATTATCTATGTCGACATCCCATTGTCCGAATAGTTGTTCTCTTTTAGGTGAATCCCCAATTGGTTCATAAATAAATAAGTCAATATTATCAGAGGAATTATACTGAATCCTTACAGTAAAATTTTCTGGCACTATCTCACTGAAGTAGTTTTTTAAGTCAGCTATTTCATTTGATTTTTCATCAATATTATTTTTCATTCCTTCTATCGAGTTCATTCCGCAACTTGAAAGGAAGATTGGAATAATTAGAAGACTTATGAGATGTTGTACTTTCATTTTTTTCTGCTTGCAGGTAACGTGTTTGTGTCGAGTAGGAAAAGGGAGTTTCACCCTTCCCCTCTCACAGAACCGTACGTGA